>NZ_CP018760.1:1423719-2847438 GCF_001913155.1 Maribacter hydrothermalis | reverse complement strand
TGAAAAAATATTACTAATGCTTGTATTAGAAATGGAAAAATAACTAAAACCCCTAAATCAGAATACTTTTTGCCAAAAAACAAAGACATTAACTCTTCTCCATAGAAATAACCTACTACCACAATAATAGCGGACATAAAACCAAAGAACAAAAATGAATTATTTACTAGAATACTAATTTTTTTAAAATCTTTATTATATTTTACGAATAATGGCAGTAAATATGAACCTAATGCTTTTAAAATAGGCGAAATAATACTCCCTATACTTAATAAAACTCCTAATACTGCCACATCTTCCTTTCCAGTCAAATACAATAATAACCAAGGATATATATTAGCTGCTATATGAAACAACATATTATTTCCAACAAGCCATTTACCCACTTCCCAGTTTTTTTTAAAAAACTTCAAGTAAACTTTTTTTAGAAAAAAATTTACTTTATAATTTAAAACAAAGTAGTAAAAAGCTAGACTGGAATAAATTAAAGATGAGAAAAACAAATAAAAATAAATATCATTAATCTTTTCAAACCATATATAAACTAATAGAATTACAAAAAACACTGTACAAAATAATCCATAAAATAAATTCTCTTTTGTTTTCCTTTCGCTTAAAAGTGTTTCACGTATAAAATGATAGAAGGTATAAGAAAGGACAAACAATGTGATAACTGCTATGTTTATAATTGTTAATTCATCATAACCAACATAGCAAGCAATGGGTAAAACTATGGCAATACCAAAGCTTAAAGCTAACTTACTATTCATATTAAACTGAAAATAATCTAAACTATCAACGCTAGAGTAGTCATTAAAACAAATAGCATAAGGCCTAGATATAATTGCGCTCTGAAAGCCCAGCAAAAAGACACACAAAGTTACTAATAGTACATAATCAGCATAAATCAATACATCAAAAGTTCTTGCTAAAATTATAGTGGTAGCGAAAGTGATAATACTCATAAAGAATTGATCCACCAAAACACTAATCAGTTTAGGTAACTCTTTAGAATTCTTAATTTTTGCAAAAACACTCACCGAACTTGATCAATTAAAAAGGTTTACTTTAACTATATTTTATTTTGAAAATACTCATCATTTAAAACAAACTACAACCTATAACTTTATATTCGCTATAGCTATTTGATATAAGTTATTTTATACTCAAACTAGTAAGATATATTTCGAGAAATGATAAGAGATTTTTAATCTATAGGCTTAAACGGAGCCGAATTCTTTTCTTTGTTCCTATAAGAGTCCTGAACTTTATATTCATTGGTTTTTAAAATTTCCGCATGTTTAATGCTCAATATAAAAGGCACCAAAAACCCTAAAACCCCAAAACCAACACATAGCAGTAATTGCATATGTATGTTTAGGCTTTTTAGCATTACCGAAATAATAACTACGAGTATACTGGACAATACAATAACAAAACTAGCCGCCCTATGGGACAGACCTTTTACCAACCAACGGTGGTGAATATGGTTTTTATCTGCCGAAAAGGGGCTTCTGCCTTGGCGCATACGTACGGTGAATACTCTAAGGGTATCGAACAAGGGGTAAGAAATAACCGCCAATGCTATTATGGGTGCATTCTCCAATCTATAGACGGATTCCGAAGTAAGGTTAAAATTTAAGAACTCTATAATAAGGTAAGCCAATAAAAAGCCCGTAAATAGCGACCCAGAATCTCCCATAAATAGTTTCTGCTCTTTGGATAAATTGTGCTCTAAAAAGCCACATAGCGCCCCAATAAGCACAAAAGAAAGTAAGGCCATAAAAAGCTGGTCGTTCAACATAAAATATATGCCAAAAAAACCACTCACCATTACGGCAATACCACCTGCAAGACCATCTATACCATCTATTAAATTATAAGCATTTATAATTAACACAAATACAAATAGGGTAAAACCTACCGATACTAGATAGGGCAGCGTATACAGCCCCAAAATACCTTCCATGGAAACAATACGCACGTCCGTCGCTAAAATTACCAGTAAGGAAGCTATTAATTGCCCTATAAATTTCTTCTTTGGAGACATCACCAAAAGGTCATCTTTTAAGCCTAAGAAAAGCAAAAGTATAGAGGCGCCTAGTATGGTGATCAGTTGTATTAAATCTTCTTTTGGGAAATCAGCAAAAATCCCAAAACCTATAAGCACCAATGAAAATGAAATAAAGATACCTACACCGCCAATTGTGGGTGTTTTTTGGGTATGGGAACTGCGCTCTACAGGTTCTGCCATTAAATTTTTTTGATGCGATAAATAAATTAAGGTAGGATATACACGAATAGAGAACACATAGGCACCAACAATGGCAAAAATGGCCAGTAGGTAGTGATTCTCAAATAAACTGGTTAGGATACTCATGGTTAATTGGCTATTAAAGTCTTTCTTTTTAAAATCAAAAAAACAGGTGCAACTCGGTATTTGTCATTTACACATTAAACGACGCCTACATAGTGTTACACGTTACTTATACACCGGGGGATTTGGGTAAAGCTCATAGGGCACACTTACGTACCAAAATTAACTTACTAGATGTTTTCCTACATAAATTACAAAATTTTCATTGTATGTAGTATTCGTATTTCGTGATTATTTTTCAAAGATACTGCTTATTAAAAAACAGTAAAATTATACCGAAACCGAAAAAGTGCATTTCATCGAATATGAACTATCACTAACAATAAATCTATTTTACGATGTTATTGGCAAAAAAACGACAAATTATTAACACATACTTAAATTATAAACCATAAACTGCGTATAATATAAACCAAGCTCTTTTTAATAGTGTTACTATGGTGCAATTCCACGGAAATTAACATTTATAAAAACCTAGCTCCATTACTATACAAGGTAAACTTGGAACATTAATTATTTTTCCTACATCCGTTTTTTATGCCGGACACCTCTTTTTTTGTTCTACACGCACGTTAATTACCTTAAATGATGCCGGCGTATTTTAAAGTATTTCCTATTAAGTTTTATTTTTATTACGGTATGCGATTTTGTAATTCGGTAAAAATCAGCCTGCTATTACGTTGTTAAATTCGTTGGTGATATCTAAGGATAAGTATTCGTTTTTTTAATCGCTTTTTTAATTATTTTTGATGCCGACCAATACCAAAATGACCGAGAATATAAAACAGCTGTTCAGTAAAATGAACGACGATACTCGCCAAGAGGCTCTAGACCTGCTTATGACAGAGTTTCAATTAAAAAGTCCAAAATTCATTAAGAATAATTGGATTATAGGTGGTCGTATTCCCGAAGAACACCAAGAACGTATTGTTCATATCTTTCAAAATCTACTACGGGTACAGCTTTTTAAAATCAATGAGATCAAGGTTAATTTGTAACTATTGGTTTTTTAGAAATTCTTTTCTTTTAGTCGCGCACCATACCAGTAATCAACCTTGGGTGCAAACCCACCAGGCATTAAATTGAAAGTTTTACACGATTACGACACATGCTTGCCCGACCGGTACAAAGGCGTTGGCGCATTTAAATCTCGTTTATCACATAAAACAAAAAAAACCGACACATTTATGAAGATGCATCGGTTACTCAACTAACTCAAACTTATACTAACTCGCTGCAAAGATGACTTCATTTTTTAAGTTGAAGTTTACCAAAACATTAAGGTAACTTTAAATTGAAACGGATTTACTCATAATCGAGATTTCAATGCTCCGGGGCTTGCCTCGAAATGAAAATAGTTCTTACTTATAAATACCTCATGGGCTTGCCCTGAGGCTGTTTACGAGTTGCCCATGCAGCACTTCGCTTTCCATTAAAAAAATAGCAACCTCAACGCTACGTGTATTATACATATATAGCACAAAAACAATAGTTAAACCTACACCAAGTACAAAAATACGGGCAAGCTTAAAATTTATATTTCTTTTCCATAGCGTAGCGCAACAGTTCCCCTTTCCCTTTTAATCCTAATATACGTGCCATGTTTTTTCTATGGGTATCTACCGTATGGATACCAATAAACAGCTCTTCCCCTATTTCTCTTGAGGTTTTTCCCTGACCTATTAAATGTAGAATTTCTGTTTGTCTTTTGGTTAAAACACTGTTAGTAGATTTACTTTGGTTAGTATTGGCATCGGTCACATTTATGGTAGGGTCGTAGTATTTTTTACCATCGGCCACTGCCCGTATGGCTTCCAAGACTTCTTTTAGCGCGGTATTCTTTAATATATAGCCATCTGCACCGGCTTCTATCATTTGCGAAACGGCCTCCTCTTGATCAAACATGGTAAATGCCAACACCTTAATATGCGGGAATTCTTTTTTTATACTAGCAGTGGCCTGTATACCGTCCATCTTTGGCATACGAATATCGGTAATGACTACACTGGGTTCTTTTAAGCGTACCAAATTTAGTAATGCTTCGCCGTCATTGACCGTACCTACAATACTAATATTATCTTCATATTTAAGTAGCAGCTCCAATCCGTCGATTAGGGCTTGGTGATCCTCTGCAATGGCCAATCGTATCATATAGGTATATCTAAGATAATTACTGTTCCTTTTCCCATTTCCGACTCCATATTCATCGTACCGTTTAGGTGGGTAATACGTTTGTCAATACTTTTTAACCCCATGCCTTCGTGCGCTGTTCGTCCGCTGCCCAACACCATACCCCTACCATTATCCTCTGCCATAATATTTAAGCTATCGCCATGGTTGGTAATATGTATACTCATTTCGGTAGCCTCGGCATGTTTTATGGTATTTGCCATTAATTCTTGAACAATGCGAAAGAGGGTAAGCTCCAAACTATTCTCTAACCGATTATCCAAACCGTGGTCATGCACCGATATGTGAATGTTACTGGCGACGGACACTTTTTCTGCCATTTGTTTTACCGCTTGCAGTAATCCTTGCTTGGCAATTAAGCCGGAATTTTTTGCGTGGGCAATGGCCCTAATTTTACCATACGCTTCATTAATAAGCGATTCGGTTTTGGCAAAAGTTTCCAAGTTTCCTTTTTTGTCCGATGCTTCCAAGGAATTAAACTGAAGCTTTACCGCCGCCATAAGACTTCCTAAATCGTCATGAAGTTCATTGGCTACCCGTTGGCGTTCTTTCTCTTGACCCTGGACCATGGCATCAATAGTAATAAGCTCTTGTTCTTTAAGGAGACTGGTTACTTTTTGTTTTTGCAAGGTTTGTTCCTGTTCCGCCAATAATTGTTTACGGCGCGAGTTTTTGTTGATCAATACCCCAATAACCGAACCTAGCGCCAGCAGGACTGCCAATAAAATGGTCAGGTTTCTATTTTTAGTGTTCGATGCTGCTAACTCTAGCTTGTCCAGTTTTAATTTATCGGTTTGGTTTTGAACTGACAGAAGAGCTGTTTCTAAAGAATTATTTTTCGCACCCATTTTGTATTCTAATTCAATAGACCTATTTAGATGATAATAGGCAGAATCAAACACGTTTAATTCTTGAAAATACCATGCACTTAAACGTTCATTATAGAACTTCTTTTTTAATCCACGTGATGATTCCTTTGAAATTCCTAAATAATACGCCGATTTCTCATAATCCTTTTTTTTAAGATACGTATGAGATAATTGCCATGCCAAAACATTTGCTAAACTATTTAAATGTGGTTTATCACACAGCTCTAATCCGTTTTCAAAATAAGCTACAGCATTATTGTAAGAACCATCTAATTTAGCTTGAATACCTTTTTCAAATAAATAATATGACATGTAAGGATATGATTTGGGGAGATTAAAAAATAACCGATCAAGCGCATCCATAGCCTGTTCATAATTTAAACTCACACTCAAATTCTCATCCTCTTTAGATGAAAAAGTTACATTATAAAAAGCTATTAAAAGTTGATCATCTTTGGAGTTTGCTATTTCCTTAAAATGATTTAAGTAGATATTAAACTGTTTACTTCCAATAAAAATTTCAGTACGTAAAATATTAAGAATACTAATAAGACAAAATTTTACAAGTTCTACATTTTCAGTATCATAGGATAAACTTAAGGCATCAGAAAATGATTGATATGCCTTTATGGATGAATACTCATCTGAATAAAACTCCTTATAACCCTCAATTAAATGGGTTAAAATTAAATTATACTTAGTTTTATTTTCTGGAGTATTACTTTCTAAATAGTTACTTTCTACATCTGAAGTTCTTTGCGCTACTATTTTAAGTAAATCAAGAGTTTGGACTTTAACAGATTCATTTTTTATTTCTAAAGCTATTGTGTTTGCCTTATTATAGTCCAACATTTTTAATGCCAGAAAATAGCGTTCCAAAGTTTCATTTGAATAACTAAAAAGACATTGAAAAATGCTGAAAAATAAAATAGCTTTTCTTATCACTTAGTGTATTATTTTTGACATAGTGGTTTGGCACCTACCTGAATTTGTTGTAAAAGACGCTTTATTATTATTTTCAATTGTAATTTTAGCATCATCCAATCTTTCACTTTCCCCAATTACAGCACCGTCCCTATCATAAAACTCTTCATCAAAACAAGATTCATTTAAATGAGCGGTTTTGGACGTTGGGTGTTCACCAAATGGTCTTAATTTTCTTGAAACCAATAAATTTTTAAAATTTTTTAACTCTACATTCTTACAATCAACTTCGATTGACTTACTATGACCATGACTACCCTCCATTGCTTTTAAAAAAAGCACTATAGAACCCATACCCGTTTTAGCTTCAAATTTCCAACTTGTTTTGGTCTCATCTAACATTCCAATATTCAGTAAGCCCTTATAATTAATTAAGCTTAAAGTCATGGAATTTAAATACTTTCCATCCTGCGATAATTTTAAACACGCACTAACGGCAAAAAAAGTACCATACAACTGACTTGCGTATACAAGCTGGTCCCTATCTGGTGTTTGTAAATAAATATTACATTCTATTTCTTTTATGTTTTCTAATCTTACAGCTTCTCTCATAATAGTTTATTTTAATTTTGGTTCGGTTCTCAAAAATGCATTAACTAATGGCCGGTTTACATACCTAATAGTAGGTATATTCTTTAAAGAACTAAAAAAACGGCACGAATCAAAGTGAATTGCCTGTAAATATACCCGTAACTGGGTATTGCTGAACTGATTAGCTACCCCTAGTTTTAACCCAAATAGCCAAACTATTATTTTGAGTTATTTAGATGATTGTTGTATAGAATTCGCCCTTCCTACAAAAGGGCGAATTTTTAATCGAAAACCACATGCAAAGCCACCAACAAAAAGAACTACAGTTTTTAGCACAATTAGGAGAGCGAAAAATAAAATCGATTAAAACGGCCTATGAACTTACGGAGTCGGAGTTAGCCGTAATTATACGTCTGCATCAAAAAAGTTCATCTTCTAAAGACAAAGCGCTATATAATTTACTGAATCAATTTTAGACCAAGCCCTTCATGGAAATTGACAATCAAAATCGGGGGAACGAGAGCGGCAACGAAAATGAAGGGCTTGGTTTTTTAGTAAACTACCTCGGGGCAAGCCCACGAGGCATTCGCCCGAAACGAACTTTTAATTTCGAGGCAAGCCTCGGGGTATTATACCCTTTGGCGGTGCCAATAAAATCAGCCACTTTATTCCCATAACACATAAGCGAATACCGTAATACAAAAGTGCCAAAATGTTATTAACAACCCTACTTAATAACTTTATTATGCATTTCATCGAATAAATTGAACTTTTCGTCGTTAATGAATAAAGTTTAAATATTTTCGGATCGCGTTAGTCGTTCAATCCACAATTTATTAGTAGTATTTACATGAAGTTGCATTTATCAAAAACCTTTTTCGTCCCCACACTAGCTATTATTTTTCTATTAAGTTTATCATCTTGCGGCAAGGACTACGACCTTGTATCGGAATATGTTATACGTGATGCTACCCAAAAAATTCAATTGAACCACATAGAGCACAACGACACTTTAGGTGTTGCCGTTGTCAACGCCGTTACCGAAGACAATGTAAAAAAAAAGTAGGGCATATTGCGGTAGATACGAATACCGCAATTACTTTTAATACAGGCGTTACCCTACCCCAGCCACAAAAAGCCGCCAAATTGCTTTTTAGTTCTGGGTTTGAAGGTGTTAAAGTCTCCGAAAACAAATACGATTACCAATACATTACCGGTACGGATACGTTTACCGGTTTCTCTTGGCCACCTACCCTATTAGGTTCCGCTAGTACCGACAAAGAGCCTAGTGGCATACATACCGTAAATGATGGTGGCGGACCTGCCATAGACAACTTTTTAGAAACCGTGTCCGGCCCAAAAGGCAATGAGACCACTACCCTTTTTCAACGCGTTAACTATGACGTACAAGTAACGCAAACCCCCTACCAAATAAACAATATTAAAGAAAACCCCAAGGAGCTGTATATGACCTATTGGATGAAAACCGATGATGTTTCCTTAAAAGGAAAAGATATTTGGCGTGCCATTTGGGAATATAAAACTAAAAATTATGCCAGTTATAAAGACGGTTTTAGAATGATCGCTTTTATGGCAACCGATATTAGAGGTACCCCATACTGGCAGTTTCAAGGCGATATTGGCCCACGACAACCCGTTTGGCGCATAGAAAATTACGATATTCCGTTACTAACCGATGAATGGTTTAAGGTAGAATACCATTTAAAATGGAGTAACGGTGAAGATGGCTATGCCTCCATGAAGGTAAACGGGCAGTTAATTGGGGAACACCATGGCCCAACAACCTCAAAAGCCGACCCATTGGATTTTATTATGATTACCCAAGTATATGGAAATAATTACCCCATGTACCAATGGGTCGATGATATTGAAATTTGGGACGGGCTTCCTGAAAAATAATGATGCTCTTTAAATAGTACCGTAAACAAGCTTGGGGCAATTCCGCTAGGCGCTGAATTGAAAATTTTAGAAAGATTTCATTGTAGATGTATTTAAATTTCGCTTATCGCGTAAATTCTTAAACTTTAACGCTTTTATATACGAATGCCGGAAACCAATTAAGGCCTTTTTCCGTATATCTTTACAGTTAATACAAATTCTTGCCCCAATGAACCTACTTGAAATTTCAAAATTTAAGATGGTACCCGTTCTAATATCCATATTATTTCTACTATCCTGTAGTAAGGACAAAGAGATGCTGGAAACCACAATCATACCCACCCCTGAGGTCACTCCCGAAACGGAAACCGGAACCATTATTTCGCCAGAGGAGGCTACGCTTCTTTTTAAATCGGGCTTCGAGGGCGTTAGCTTAACAGAAACACAATACGAATATCAATACATTATAGGCAAGGATACCGAAACCGGATTTTTTTGGCCACCAGATATTTTAGGTTCTGCCATAAATAACGAACCCAGTGGTATCCATAATATTAGTGATGACAATGGCAATGCGATCGATAATAGAATAGAAACGATAACCGGTCCTAACGGTACTGAAACCAGCACTTTGTTTCAACGTGTAAATTATGATGTACAAGTAACCCAAGCGCCGTATCAAATTAACGATATACAAGAAAACCCAGAGGATTTGTATATTTCTTACTGGATGAAAACCGATGCGGAATCGCTACAAGGCGTTGACCAATGGCGTGCTATCTGGGAATACAAAACGGATAAATACGCCACCTATACCGATGGATTTAGAATGATCGCTTTTATGGCCACCGATATAAGAGGGGACTCGTATTGGATGTTACAAGGCGATACCAGCCCACAAAACCCAATTTGGCAAGTGCGCAATAAAGAAATTCCTTTAATTTTGGGCGAATGGTTTAAAGTAGAGTACCATATTAAATGGAGTAATGGCGCAGACGGTTATGCCTCAATGAAAGTCAACGGACAGCTTATAGGAGAGCATTTTGGCGTTACGACATCTAAAAATGATAATTTGGATTTTATAATGCTCACCCAAGTGTATGGCAGCAATTACCCGATGTACCAATGGGTAGATGATGTTGAAATTTGGGAAGGAAGACCTTATTAACACCTATTTTAATCCTCCAAAAACTTACCGTTTACTACGATAAGCGGCATCAAAAACAAAAGTGCCATTGTGTTGATGCAAATGATGAAGCCCTATTAATCTTTTATCAAAACTAGGCTCAATAATTTGTACCGTGGTTTCTTTATACTCCTCTAGGGTTAATTTTTCAATTTTATTGATATTTAAGGATCTGCCATAAACCCCATCTACATTACGTTGCGATGGCCTGTATAGTTGGTTGTTATGCTTAAAAATAGCACCGCCATTACGAGCAACCCGAGCATCAATTATAACGGGATTCTGTTTATGAGGAGTCAGTACATTCATTTTATAAGCATCTACCTTATAAATAAACAACTCGCTATTCATAGGTGCGGTTTTAGCGGCCTGCTTATTTAAAAACAACCATTTTTGCCGGTCATCATCTACATGAAAAAAAGCATCGCCAACGACTTCACCTTCAAAAGCAGTTGTATACAATTCCCATTTCGATGGAAAATCTACCGCTTTAAAAACTTCAAGTTTCTTATTTTCACTGCCCTCTGGCATTAAAAAAATATCACCATCCTCCTCAAAAATAAACGGAAACGACAAGTGAAAAGTAAAGTCGAGCACATCGATAACCTGTGTTAGTTCGTTATTATGGAGTATACCGCAACTAATTTTACCTCTTTTAGTTTTATAGGAATAGTTTTCAAAAAACAAGTAGTCTTTTTCATTATGATGAAACAAAAAGGGATCCGCCCAAAACTCGTCGTTTGGCATTTTTAATGGTACCGCAGCCGACGTAATATCTTCAAAAAAACCCGATTTTCCCGTGAAAATTGTCCAACATTCATAACGTCGCTTAAAGAACTTGGCCCTGAACTTTTCGATAAGCTTGTTCAAGAACTCCGAATAAAATAAAACCAAATACGCTAGAACATTTAATAATGTAGGTTTATCATAATTAGGATTATCGACATATAAATTTGCAATTTTTAATTCGCCCCTATCCAACCTATTTAAATGCTTGAATAAAAGTGACACACTACCTTCGGAAACCATAGTAGCCGTTTCTGTCATGGACCAATGCCTATTGAAAAAGGCAGTAGCGAGCACTTCATTTTCAGCAGGATTTACACAGGTGTGTAATAATGTAGCTCCGATGGACTGTTTCTTTTTCAATACCTCCCAGAAACCTACAGGTCCATTTTTTTGCAATCCTACATCCTTAAACAAAAGCTCCCAAACCCCATGTTCAGAAACCGTAAAAAGCATGTTGTCTATAGATGCAAAACCCAAATTTAAAATTAGGCCTAACCTTAAATTTTTAAGATCGTTAGAAACATTTTTATCGTACCCTCTTTCACCTTTAGCCTCTGCATCACGTAAACTATAGGTAATTAACTCCTGTTTATACCTATTAAATTTCGCCTTACTAAGCGCATGTGTACTTTTAAACAAGTAGTTGTGCTCTATATAAAATTGAACTTTTAGTAGCGCTCCAGCAAGGCCAGACAATTCCGAACAAAAGGCGGTGTTACTTACGGTAGCATTTAAACGCCAATTAGGTGTCAGTTTTTCCTTGACGATCAAAATCAACTCAAACCGTGGGTCTTGGTATATTTGGTTAAGTACCCGTAGTTGCCAATTGTCTAATTGCTCAATAGAGTTAATAAGAACGCCTATATTCATTCAATGGATTTAAAATTAGTAGCATATGGGCACTATAAACTCGTGCCTAGCTTTTTTTGAACCACTTTTTTGACGAATTAGGCTGGTCCATTTCATACCCATAGCCATAGCCATAGTTTAGCTTACTGGTATGTACTTGACCAACAGCGTTCATTACATACACCATGTTTTTAATTTTCTTGGACTTATTTAGTTCTTTAGAAAAATTCATAACATTTTTATCCGTTACACCTGCACGTACAGCAAATAAGGTAATATCTGCATGTTTTGCAATCAACAAGGTATCCGTTACCAACATGGTCGGGGCGGTATCCATTATAATATAATCATATTCTTTCTTAGCCTCATCAATAAACTGCTCAAAATTCCTACCCGATAGTAAAACCGGTACATTTGATGGCACTTCCCCACTAAACAACACTTTATGATCAGGGTTATCATTAAAACCTTCGAAAAGATGACTATTAAAATCTGCCATTTTACCAGAAAGGTAATCTGCCAGGCCTACAGCCTTTTTATCTACATTTAAATGGGACTGTAAGGTAGGATTTCTTAAATCGCCACCCACTAATAAAACGCGCTTGCCAATACTAGCGTAAGCGAGAGACAAGTTAAGCGCCAATAAGGACTTACCTTCACCCTTAATTGCCGATGTGACGAAGATGACTTTTCCTGTTTTATCGTTTTCATCCATTGCTAACAAATGCGTAACATTTGCGCCTAATATCCGGAACGATTCCGCTAATACAGACCTATCGTTTTCACTAATAAATTTCTTCTCTTTTTCAAAGAAAGGAATTTCGGCTACAACAGGGATTTCTGGATTTAATTTCTCGATTTCCGAACGATCATGAATACTATTATCGGTAGAAAAACGAATAAAGAATACCAAAAACGGCAACAATAATCCCAATAAAACACCTACAGGATATACTACAGTAGGCTTTGGCCATAACGGCTCTATATTGGTTAAACCATATTCAATAACCTTAATAGTCGGTGCCGTAGAAGCATAGTCAATGGTAGCTTCTTCACGTTTTTGTAATAACAATAAGTATAAATTCTCTTTAATACTCTGCTGTCTTTCAATAGACCTCAACATTCGTTCCGTTTCTGGAAGTCTAGAGAACTTATAACCTGCCGAATTTTTTTCTTGATTGGTTCTTCGTAAAGAAAGTGTTAACTGGGATTCATAGTTGTTGACACTACTTAAAATATTCAACTTACTAAGTTCTAACTGCTTAGATAATTTCACCAAAGTTGGGTGATTGGACCCTACCGATGTAATCAGTTTTTGGCGTTCCCGGGCCATTTCATTATAGTTAGAGACCATTTCATTTAAACCACTGTTGGCCAAACCAATATCTGCAGGCAATAAGTTATATTCCGCCTCATTGGCGACCGTTTTCTTTAATAAACCAGATAAAGAAACTTGGGTTTCTAATTTAAGCGCTTCGCTTTCGGCATCGGTTTTTCTTTGAAGGTTAACCCCAGCATCTGACTGGATATACGAAATATTTTGAGCTTGCTTAAAGTTTTGTTTGCCCGCTTCAATAGAGTCCAACTCTTGCGATAAGTACACAAAACGTTTCTCAATAACCTCTAATGTTCTTCTAGACACCAATTGTCTGTCTAAAATACCATCTTGGTTAAAGTTATTAATAATTGAATTCAACACCTCTTCCGAACGCTCTTTGCTTTCCCCTAATAATGATAAATTTAAAACCTCACTATTGGCTTCGGTAATAATAGTTAGCTTCTTCGCTAATTTTAACGACGTTTTTATTTTAGAATCCATCACCACCTTATAGGTAACATTCTTATAGTTATCGATCGTATTAATCGCTTCTACAAGCTCAATTTTAAAGGGCAGGTAGTACACAGAAGTATTAGCGGCATCATAAGGAACAACGGTATTAACTCCCTCGCTATCCACAACATTAAAACCAACATCGGTTAACTTTACCTCATATTTCATAGGCTCGGTAATCTTGTCTTCAGAAATATTTTTCCGTACAATAAATGGTGGCTCCCAAACTTGGGTATAGATGAATTGGGATTTTTCGAAATACTCTACATCTAAATGAAGTTCATCCACCACATTGTTTAATAGGCGATACGACTGTATCACCTTTATCTGATTTTGAATATCTAAAAGTCTGTTGTTTGGATTTGCGTTGGCTATAGAAATAACATCTTTAACCACGCTAGTTTTCATGGCATCTTCTAGTATTTTAACTTTGGCTTCTGTTTTATAGATAACGGGAGCCAATTTTAAATAGGTAAAAGCAATAGCGGTAAATAACACTACCATACCCAAATACCAAGGCCAATATCTCAAATACCTAGATACGGTTTCGTTTAAATCGTACGATTCTTTTTCCTCTTCAAAATCTAATACGTATGTTTTTTCGTTCATGAGAAAATTCAATATTATTCAACTAGTATGTTTACCTATTTATGTAAACCTATTTTTTACAGTATTTAGTATATTTTTAGACCTAAATATGTCTATAACTCCCTGCAATGATAGTAATTACAGGATTTTATTTACTTATATTTCTTTCAACTTCAATATTTCATCGACAATACGCGTAGCCGTGTTGCCATCCCACAAATGAGGAATGCTACCTGTTTTCCAATTACCGCTAAAAAGTAGTTTCATTGCCGGCTCAATAGCTTTAGGGTCGGTTCCTAAAAGTTCATTAGTACCTTCGGTGATCGTTTCCGGTCTTTCCGTATTATCGCGAAGGGTCATACAAGGAATTCCCATTACGGTAGTTTCTTCCGTAATTCCGCCAGAATCTGTAATTACGGCTTTACTTTTTTCTACCAAATAGTTAAATTCCAAATAGCCTAATGGTTCTACCATGTGTAATCTTGGGTGACTAATTTGTAGACTATTTAAAATTTTAGCTGTACGTGGGTGAACTGGAAAAATTAAAGGCACCTCTTTAGAATGTGCGATAATTTCATCCATTAAAGATTTTATCTGTTCTTCTTGGTCTACATTGGCAGGCCTATGAAGGGTCATAACCATGTATTCCTTTTCTTTAAGTTGAAGCTCGTCCCAAATTTCTGGCTTATTAAAGCGAGGGCGTTGCTTCATTAAAGTATCTATCATGGTATTACCCACATAAAAAATCTGTTCTTGTTTAACACCACTTTTAATTAAATTTTCATTAGCCACTTTAGACGTTGTAAAGAAATAATTGGTGATCGCGTCTGTCACCAATCTATTAATCTCTTCGGGCATGGTCCAGTCATTAGACCGTATTCCGCCTTCAACATGGGCTACTTTTGTATGTAACTTTTGAGCGACAATAGCGCATGCCATAGTAGAAGTTACATCACCAACAACAATTACCAAATCTGCCGGATTTTCTAAAAGTTCTTTTTCAAAACCTAGCATTATACTAGCCGTTTGCTCTGATTGGGAACCACCGCCTGCACCTAGGTTTTTATCTGGTGTAGGTATATCCAATTGTTCAAAAAAATCGCCGGACATTTTCTTATCATAATGTTGCCCTGTGTGTACCAAACGATACGCTATTTCCTTGCCATTTGCTTGTGCAGCTTTAATGGCATGAATAATAGGGGCAATTTTCATGAAATTTGGCCTTGCGCCAGCAATAAGAGTAATTTTTTTCATAGTATTTAATCTAAAACAGATACTTTTCTTTCGTTCCAATTAATTTGTTCCGCAGCTGTGGCTATATCTACAAAATTGAATTCGCCAAGCCATTTTTCCAGTTTAGGCTCACACGTTTTTAAGCCTACATACGATTTAAACCGCCTAACAGAAGATAAATCTTGCAATACTGGCTGGGTAAAATCAAAATCCCTAGGATGAAAATAGCCCATGACATAATCCGATTTTAATGTTGCCTTTTTAATGAAAGAATACGGTAATAATCTAAAATAGCCCCCACCGGAAAAAACCATTTGTTTACCTATTACAGATTTCGCATTTATTGGAAATTCTTTTAAGGTGATCCCATTATATTTAATGAGCGATGGTATATTTGAAGGGTAGCCTCGTAATCCACCATGAGCGTGATCAATAGGGAACACGGACGAATCTGTAGTAATACCTAATTCGTACAGCGCTTCAAAAGCCCATTTATTGTCTTCGGTAATAGAAAAACCAGGTGCTCTAAACAGCTCCACTTTTTTACCGATTACATCTTCAATAGTTTTTATAGATTTCTCTACATCATTGTAAAATGTTTTTCTATCCTGCTCATGTGCAAGTTGGTGTGTATGTGTATGGCTGCCAATTTCATAGCCTCTTTCATGTATTTTTCTAACTATTTCGGGATATTTTTCGGCAATCCACCCCACAACAAAAAATGATGCAGAAACTTGTTGCCTTTCAAGAATACCAAATATGGTTTCCATATTCTTGTGAATACGAGATTCGTAAGTACACCACTGCTGCTCCGTTTTAGTCGTTGGGTGATCTAACAAATGAAACCATTCTTCTATGTCGAACGTTAAAATATTCATTCTTTGTTTGGTTTTTTTAGTACACGTATTTAGACACGTAGTGCCCAAGTATTTGTGATGTTTTTAATGGCTGGTGTTTCCAAATTTTCGTTAAAAATTCCATGTCTTTTATAGAAGTTCCCGGCGCCTGGGATAAGTTGTAATAAATAGGCATCTCTATAGGGCTCCATAGTTTTTTAAAAAAATGTTGGGAGCTTTCTTTTGTTGACCTGCCAAAAGAAAAGTACCTATGGCCTTTTTCTATGGATGTTTTAATCATTTCCCAGAACAACAACGCATTTACATTATGCTTGTTATACTCATCATCAGTACCCGACCAGCACAATTCATTAAATCCTAAATATGAAATGGAAAATCCGGCAGTTATAATTTTATCCCCGTCGTAAATGATGGTAATTTGTACATCTCCATTCTCGTATTCTTCCAATAAATTTTTAAAGAATTGACGTCCTAATGGAGGTGAACCAAATTTTAACATCCGCGTCGTAAAGGCCTTGTAATAATCATCTAACAACTCGGCTCCACCAGAAACCACTCTAAAGTCCATCTTTGCAACCTTTCTAATCTTTTGGCGCAATTTCTTTTGAACGGTCATGATCATTTCGTCCTCAGTAGGCTTAAGCTCTAAAATGCAGCTGATTTTTTCCTCACTATAGTGTTTGGATAATTTATTAAAGCTTCGTACTTCATACTTACCGTCCTTAAAAAATAAAGACATATCAAAATTATCTAAGGAATGTTCTTTTAAAATAGGTCCGCCATAAGAAAAATGAGGCATTGATACCATTTTGTTGCCAATAGTTACGGTTGGCAATACACCTACTATTTCGTCTTCTTTTTTAATGAGGTAATTCTGTGCTGAATACCCAAATGTTTTAGAAAGAATACCTCCTAAACATGGGTTATGAGCAATGGTTACCATTTGGCTGGCCTTTTCCTTTTCAAGAAAATTATTCCAAACTTGTACATTATCACATTTTATAAATGAAAACATTAAATCGAATTTGGGTTGTTGTTATTAATTGAATATTAGGTTTTGCTACAAGAGATCAACTTAATACCTCTCATTATTCTTTTATTTATTTTTTTTAATACACATATTTAGACACGTAATGCCCGAGTATTTGAGAAGTTTTTAAAGGCTGGTGTTTCCAGATTTTGGTTAAAAAATCTAAATCTTTAATTGACCCAGAGGACGCTTCAGACAAATTAAAATACAAAGGCAATTCAATAGGATTCCATTGTAATTTATAACCATGATTATTACTATCACGAGTTGATCTTCCTAATGAAAAGTATTTATATCCATCTAAAGCAGACCCTTTAATTAAATTCCAAAGAAGTAAGGCATTTACATTATGCCTGTTATACTCATGGTCTGTGCTTCCCCAACAAAATTCTTTGAAATTTAGATATGATAAACAAAACCCGGTTGCCACAGGTTTATCTTTATCGTACACAGTGGTTATTTCAGCTTTACCATTTTCATAATGTTCCAATAAATTTTTAAAGAACGATTTTCCAAGTGGTGGTGATCCTTTCTGCAGCATTCTTTTTGAATATAAAAGATAAAAGTCATCCAGAATATCAATACCCCCAGTTTTTATAGTAAAACCATACTTCTTGGATTTTCTGATTTTTGTTCTAAATCTTGAAGAAAAACCCTTAAATATTTCATCGGCAGATTCTATTAGTGACACTATAAAAGTTAACTTCTTTTCATTAGTAAATTTTGAGAGTTTTGTAAAACTCCTAAACTCATATTTAGAATCTTTAATTAAAGAGGAGACTTCAACATTTTGGTCAAAACTATTTTTTAAAATTGGACCACCATAAGAAAAATGAGGCATGGAAATTATTTTTTTTCCTATTGTTACCGTTGGCAAAACGCCAATAGTTTTCTCTTTATCTTTTATAAAATAATTCTTGTAGGAATATCCAAATGTCTTAGAGAGTATACCTCCTAAGCATGGATTATGAGCAATGGTAATTATTTGGCTATTCTTCTCCTTTTCAAGAAAATTATTCCATAATCCTATATTTTCACATTCTTCAAGATATTGCATTTTTATATTCTAGTATGGTGAATAAAATGTTTGAAATTTTAATGCCGGGTTAAAGCTTGTTCGCTAATAATTTGAAAAAATAAGGGATCAATCGAATGTCTCTCATTATTCGTTTTCTAGGTTCAACAAGCGTTCTATAAACACCCTCCATATTATGTTGTAACCACCATTTTGGCGCTCTATGGGTGTTACCTATATACAAATCAAAACTACCTCCCAACCCTTGATAAACAGCAGGGTGCTTTTGATACATTTGCTCCATTAACAATTCTTGTTTAGGTGAGCCCATAGCTACAAAAACAACATCTGGTTTTTTTTTGGCAATATCATTGATTAGATTTTCTGTATCGTTGGTCTCCGTTAGGAATCCATTACGCAGACCCACTATCTTCATTGAAGGAAACTGCACCTGTAACATTTTTACGGTACGTTGAATTACTTCTTCTTTACCACCTACCAAATAAAAAGTTTTGGTTTTATGGTACTCCGCAATAATATTTAACCAAAGCTCACAACCAGGAATTTTAATAGCCTCGTCGTGTCCTTTTTTATGTAAGGCCCAGACTGCACCAATACCGTCGGAGTACCCTACATTTCTATTAATAATTGCTCTGGTCCGTTCATTTGCATGTTGAATTTTCTCGCCATTTACCGCAACAAGAATTTTCTTATTTACAAAAGCATACTCCATAAGCTCTTTTCTTGAACCTGGAATAAAGATTTGAACACCACTTACTTTTTCTGATTTCATTTTAGTTTACTTCTTTAAAATAGTGGGACATAGCATTGAACATAAAGGCATTGCTCCAACGCATATAGGAGATTTTGGAACTTACCCCTTTTTTTAGTTGGTAATAGAAATAGCCTTTAGCATCTTGCATGTTATCCAAAGTCCATTTTATGACTTTATCTGCCAGGTCTTTATTACTATCGAATGTTTTAGTTTTTGAAAGGGTAACAAATAATTGACCGGGACAATGAATGTCTATTGGGTAGGTTTTATCGTGATAGTATTTTGGCGTACCATCTTCTAAGAAAAATACTTTTAGGTAATACGTTAAGCCTAATTCTATGTTGTTTTTAAAACTTTCATCACCGGTAATCTCTTGATAGGTTTGTATAGCATCCAAATTATAACCCGTATGAAAACTATCGATCCAGCTTTGCACATTCATAAGTCCGTATACCCACGAACCCTCTTCTGTTTGAATTTCGCAACAAGCTTTGATTGTTTTATGTGCTAACTCTTTAAGCTCCTCCTCTTTGGTATATTGGTATACTTGACTAAGTATTTTAGCACCTAAAAGACTAGCATTTATAACCGTATTATTTCCATTTAATGGAGAATACGAAAACAAAAAGCCTTCTTTTAGTTCGCTTCTATTTAGATCGTGTATTACAAATTTTGCTGCTGATATAGCTGTTTTTAAGTAGCGTTCGTCTTTGGTAATTTCATAAGCTTTAAACAAAGCATCAACACAAAATGATGTTGCCACTATTGTCGGCGTTTCTTTTGGAAACAAAAATATTAGTCTCGCCTGCCAATCGAAATTATACCCCCAACAAGCACCACTATGTTGTGTGTCTTGGCGTTCTAACAATAGATCTGCCAATGCTTTTATAGCTGCTTCTATTTCTTTAGTTGTTCCAAAACTTTCGTTCCCTGTTTTGGCTATATGGTATAGATTGCAGTACCCAGATAAAAAAAGTGCCAAGCCTTTAGAATTATGTTGCTTAGGTACCAGTAACAATTTTCTAAAATTTATGGGAGAGCGTTTAAAACCTTGTATCCATGCTAAACGTGCAAAATTCCATTTTTTTAATGGTGTTGCATTAAATACCTTAGAGTTTAATCCATCATAAGGATCCCAGCCTTTATACTGCTCATTTTCGCAGTAGCCTTTTAGTTTTAAAAACGAATTAACGATTGTTGACATAGTCTATTTTAGATGTAAAACATAAACGCTAACTAGTGTGCCACACGTAGTTAGATTTCCATTACATATTGCTAAATTAAAGTTAGCTATGGTGGTTTCTAAAGAAAGCCGATTAACTACATTAACATTCGGAGAGATGCTTAAAAATGCTCATGACATCAACAATAATAGGCTGTTTAACATAATTTACCTTTTAAAATCGTCGTAGAAAGTTGAAATAATACCGATTAAAAGAGAACTGATACAGGGGTTAATACTTTGGCGAAAACCATGTATTACAAAGCGAATGAAAAAAGGAAAAATCTTCTGCTTTAACTATCCAAAAATTATAAAAAAGGAGTTATTTCATCAAGTATTTTTTGAGCAACCTTGTCACTCATAATATGTTGATGCGCATAATTGTAATTAAAACTGCCCATTTTTTCTCTTAGCCCATCCTCTTGAAGCATGGTTCTTAGTTTAGCTTCTAAGTCGGAAGAATTTTTAGTTTCTACAAAGAAGCCCATGGTTTTGTCTTGAAAAAAACTTTTTAACCCACCTACCGGCGTCGTAATAACAGGCTTGCCAAATGCCATTGCTTCTAATACCGATGTGGGCAGACCCTCACTGTAACTAGGTAAACAATAAAGGGAACACTCTTTATATAAGTTGATTTTATCTTGCCCTTCTACGTGTCCGGTTAAGGTAATATCCTTATTCTCTTTAATTAGTTCTTGTAGATCAGTAAACTCCTCGCCACTACCGGCAATTATTAATTGAATATTCTTATAGTCTTTTCTAAGATTTTCAAAAGCGGCAATGGTCTCATAGATTCCCTTAGCTTTTATTAATCTTGAAAGAAATAGAATTTTAATCTTCTCTGGATTTGGAGTATGGTCCGTAGCCGGCACCTGATTTTCGAAAAGTTGAGAATTTACCGTTGTCGTAGCGACCACCACTTCACCTTGGTAGCCCCAAGCTTTCAGTTTAGTTTCGAAATCGCCAGATAACACAAATATTTTCTTTGCCTTACCTAGGGTCGATTGAAAAAAGGAAATATATTTTTTATCTATTCTCTCTTGGAATTCCAAACTCCAACCATGAAAAAAAACCACAAACGGTATGTTGTTACGAATTAGGTACTTTGCAAAAAAAGCGTCTCTAAAGAAGCTACGACTACCTAACGATGGATTTAATAGGATCAGATCTGTATTGGTTTTGGTTGCTTTCCTTAAATTCCAAATATCAACTAAAGGTCCAAATACATTTTTGCCGTGCCTGCCTATTTCTAAGGTTCTAAAGCGAACCTCATCCATTTTATGAAACTCCGGTAAAAGAGCATTCCAAAAGGCACTGACACCACCGGGCAAATTTAATTTAGGTACGGTTACGATAATATCCTTAGTCATACTTCATCATTCTTTTACGGAGAATATTCTCGAACTCCAATTTCACAAATACCAATACCATAAAAACATCCAGTTCAAACCACATACCCCCTTGTGTCATCATCAATGACCCGTATAGAAAAAAGATTGCCATGGCAAGCCTATACGAAGGAAGCATATTACGTTTTAAAATAAATTTAAACAGTGATATTAGGTATCCAATAAAAAATATAATACCCAACAATCCGTTTTGCCCTAATTGTGTAAAGAACTCGTTATGTGCATAAACCGGAAGGCCTGTTTCTTGGTACATATGCATAATAAGATCATAAAAACCGTGACCAAAAAACAATTCAAAAACATTACCGTTAAACCACAATTCAAAAGAAGCCATCCAAAACAAAAGTCTACCAGATCCTGCAGCCGTTTGTTTACCATTTCTAATATCGAATATTCTATTGTAAAAAGCTTCGTTGGTTTCTAAAAGAACATAAAAACCAACACCTATAATAAGTACCATCCCAATACCGGATAAAACTTGCTTAAAGGTCAATTTTTTAGGCAAAAACAAAAACACTAATCCAATAACAAACATTAAATACCCTGTTCGTATATAGGTAAGGTAAATAAGATATATACCATACAATAACAGCAGATAATTAAGTTTTGGAAAACGAATTAAAGTAGATTTTGATTTTAGGTATGCAAGCAAAATTAGAACTGCAGTAGTCGTAGTAATTGCTGCCCCGTGCGAATTTTGAAACATCCCAGAATAACTATCGAAATCCTCAAAACTTAGTACATCCTTAGCTTTACTTTGCAATATTTTAAAGGTAAAAGGTATTCCCGAAATAATAACAAACTGAGCAAAACCCAATAACAACTTATCTAGCTTTCTAATATTTTTAATGTTCCTATAGGCATACTCAAACATTAAAGGAAACATCATGTAACGTATAAAGTCAACCACACCAAAGAAAAAACTAACCGAAAAATTAGCTGTCACCAAGTTTTTTGCCGCTCTTGCATACGACCATTTTATAATTGCCAGTTTTTTGTCGTTTCTCTTAATAAGTACCTGCCAAAAAAGAAATACGAATAACGGAATTTTCCATACTTGTGAAAATGTAATTGGACCTACTTTCACAGGACCCAAGTAGATCAATAGAAATAGAATAAGGTATGGATATAGTAGCTTAATTAATTTCATCAATTATTCTATTTTCTTCTAACTCGTTCTATGTAATTAGGTACCAAACCGCTTATCATTCTTATTTTTTAAGATATTTTGCCATTAGATCTTTAAGATTTAATCTCGCATCCAGTTCTATAAACGAATAATACATGGAAATAAGTATAACAACGCTACCAATACTGTAAGACCAAACTGGAGAAAATAGTTTAGTTGTTAGTAAACAAACAATTGCAAGTAGAAATTGTAATAGGAAAATCTTTACTACGGAAGGGGTGAAATTAAAATTATATTTGTTTTTAGTAATGGTATAAATTTGAATTAAGTATACAAAATAAGAGAGCAGATAAGAAATCCCTAAACCTGCCAAGCCCCAATAATAATACCCCACCAGATTTAAAATTAAGGTATAGATATTCGTTACTAGCTCATTCCAAAAAAATAGTTTGCTTGCTCCTTTTGCGATAAAGAAAAAGGCTACTACCCAAGCAGCCACTTTAAAAAACATACCTATGGCCGCCCAATAAATCATTTCTTTAATGGGTATAAACTCAGAGGAATATAAAATAGTTATAATCCAATCTACAAATACGAGGAATACAATAAGTACAGGGGCTAAAATTAATATAGCTATTTCGGCTTGCTGATTAATTAAATCCACCGCTTTTTCATTATCGTGTACTACCGCGGACAGTCTTGGAAAATAATCCGTTTCCATTGCCGTAAAGAGTAACCCTACGTAAGTTGAAATAATTGCGATACCCGCGTTATATAAACCTACATCTTCAACGCCGCCATTATTATTAATGAATATTCTAATTACATAAGAAACTCCTAAAACCATAATACCGCTTATGCTCAGCATAAAACCCATTATTAGCATGCTTTTACCTTTTGTCTTAGTTTCCTTGAAAGAAACAGGAACCGGAGTGGTTTTTACCTTTTTGGTGAAATAAAAAGCTACTAAAAACCCTAGAATAGCCGTAAAAATCATTGCCGGTACAATACCATCAACGCCCATATAATAATAAATAGGCACTGAAACCAATAAGCCCGATGCTGCTCCAATTACATTTGCTTTTGCCAAATACTTTAGTTTTCTAAGACCCTGTAAAAAAACAAAGCTCCCACTAGTTAATTGGTTTAATAAAAGAGTTATTGATAACCAAACGAAGGCAATGGTATAATCTTTATTACCAAAGGTCAGCTCACTTAGAAATGGTGAAAGTATTATAGTTAAAATAGCACCAAAAATACCTGTATACCAAATCCACCGTTTAACGATAACTATGGTTTTAGATAACTGTTTTTCATCCCCTAATTCAAAAGCCACTGCAATTTCCTTAACTGCGCTTATTCCCAATCCAAAGTTGGTTAATGAACTTATTAATTTGGTGGTAGACATGATCAACCCTAGAATTCCTATACCGGCCGGACCTAATAGTATGGCTAAAATTTTAGAACGTCCTATTGATATGATAATGTTAAAAACTTGTACCCCACCAAAGATGGACGTAGCTTTCATTATCTGTCTATAGCTATTTTTACTACTATTTTGAGTCACTTTATACGTTTTATACCAATTATAAATATTGAATGCCTTGCTGCTTTTACTATATTCCTTGCTTTTACAGCAACAACATTACCATGAAATGGCTTAATTAAAACTATTATTTGGTATTTAATTCGTTAGTGTCCAATTGTATTTTGGAAGCGTCATTAGTAACGCTATTATTTTTGTCACTCGCCAAAAACTTCAATTTTGTACTTCTGTTTTTCGCAAGAGTTTGGTTATTAAAGGAAGTATGAGATTCATTTTTAGTGTTTGATCTCATTAAATTTATAACACGCCCTTCTTGCTCATTACCATTAGGTGTAAGCTTAGTTCCCGAATATGTATTCGTTTTTAAATTTTGTAATTCTGCATCTAAATTTTCTTCTTTAAATTCTTCAAAAACACTTAAAAAAGGTAAAAGATATAACAAGCAACCAAAAACAACTACAACTATTATGTGTAAATTAATTGGTAGTCCATTGGTTAAAAATGTTATTGTAATTAATGTAATGTTACTTACTACAAGCAGCAAAGTTGCTTGTTTATGATTAAGCCCTAGTCTTAATAAGCGATGGTGAATGTGATTACTATCTGCCACAAAAGGGCTTTTCTTTAGTTTTATCCGCACAATGAAAACACGTAATAAATCGAATAAAGGATAGGATAACATAGCCAACAATAGAATCGATGAATTTTCGGAGTTATACTCTTGAACAACATTCGGATTAATATTCAAGAATTTTATTCCTTGATAGGCCAATAAAAAACCTACTATCAACGAACCGCAATCTCCCATAAATATTTTATGGTCTTTTGAAAAATTATACTTTAAAAAACCAAATAAAGACCCAATTAAAACAGCCGATAATAAAGTCATCATGTAGTTATTTGCCATGAAAAAAGCTATACCAAACCCTAAACTGGCCAAAATTGAAATTGAAGCTGCTAAACCATCTATTCCGTCAATTAAATTGACTGCGTTTATAACTAAAATAAAAACAAAAATTGTAAAAAACACCGATACAAAAGAAGTTAACTCCCCTATACCCAATAAACCATGAAAATCGGTTATTCTAATATTTTGTAAAACACAAACCATAGAAACCGCAATCAATTGAATAACCAATTTCTTTTTTGGTGTCATTAAGACCAAATCATCTTTAATACCTAAAAACAATAAAATAATGGTCGCAGAAAGCAATGAAAGTAGATGGCTTAAATCTGAAACTGTATTATTTAAAAAAGGAACAAATAACAAAAGGGTCAAGGAAAATGTTATAAACAACCCCATCCCACCTAAATTAGGAACTTTATTGGTATGCACCCTTCTTTCCTCTGGTTCGTCCATAAGGTTTTTGGTTTTTGAAACATAAATAATGACAGGATACAAATTAAACCTTGTTGCCATTACAAATGCTACAATTGCCGAAATAACAGTTAAAAAAGGTAAACTGTAAAGCATTTCTTGGATGGAATCCATTTAGTAAATAATTAATTTATCATAAAAATCACCATTAAGATTTATATGAAATTGGTTTATGTTTGGTTCTAAATATTTTAATTAATGAACATGTAAAATTTGGGACAACAAAAGGCTCTAAACCAATTATTAAGTTAAAATTAATACGTAAATCATTAAATTTTAGGTTCTATCGTTGTGATGCAAGCAAAATCGTTGTTCGGTATAATCCCCTATACCATTTGGTTAATCGATATAATGCAATTTAATATATGTACACTATTAAAAACTTGGACCACTTATTTTATAGATGAGTTCGATTACAAATTCAAGCGGGTTATCTATAAAACAATATCACACGCTCTTTAATAGGCCCAAGTGTTATCTTCATTCTTAATTAAAACCTACTGATACACCAAGCTGCCCCAAAAAAACTACGTAAATACTTAACTTTACCAACCTTAAATAATTACTCGCATTTGTATACAATTATTGACATAGAGACTACCGGAAACGGTATAAAAGGAAATAGAATAACTGAAATTTCCATATTTAAATATGATGGTCATGACGTTGTTGACGAATTCACTTCTTTGGTAAACCCAGAATGTGAAATACCGGCCTTTATAACCGGATTAACAGGTATTGATAATGATATGGTACGTAATGCACCGCTTCTTGAAGAAATTATTCCAGAGATTGTAGCGATAACATTGGACACCATTTTTGTTGCCCATAGTGTCAATTTTGATTACAACGTCATTAAAAACGAATTTAAACTTCTTGGTCACGATTTCTCAAGAACAAAACTATGTACCGTACGTTTATCTAGAAAATTACTACCTGGCTACAACTCTTACAGTTTAGGAAAATTAACAACAGCTTTAGGTATACCTTTAACGGACAGACATAGAGCTAGAGGAGATGCCCATGCCACAGTATTACTATTTCACAAACTATTACGGGCAGAAAATGCAGAAAGCGTATTTAAGCAATTTTTACATGCGAAATCTCAGGAAGCAACCCTTCCTCCAGGGCTACCAAAAGAGGAATATAAAAAATTACCTACAACAGCTGGAGTATACTATTTTAAGGACAGAAAGGGAAAAATTATTTATGTAGGGAAAGCAAAGAACATTAAAAAACGAGTTTTAGGTCATTTTTATGACAAAAAAACAAAAGAGATTTCCCTTTGTGCGGAAACAACGTCTTTAGATTATGAAGAAACAGGAAACGAACTTATTGCGTTATTAAAAGAATCTGCCGAAATAAAACATCATTATCCTAAATACAATAGTGCTCAAAAAAGGACTATTCAACAATATGGTATTTTCAGTTATGTAGATCGTAATGGCATTATACATTTGGCTTTTAATAAACTAAAATTAACACCCAATCCGGTTGCAATTTGCTATAGTCCTACAGAAGCAAGACAGTATTTAGAAACCATGTGTGATGCTTTTGAACTATGCCCTAAATATTGTCACTTGCAAGAAAACGTAACCACCTGTTCCCATTATAAAATAAGACAATGTATTGGAGTTTGTTCTGATTTAGCTTATGTTAAAGAATATAACGAACGTGTTACTAATGCATTACGCGATGCAAAAGAAGTTCAATCTACCCTAGTTATTAAAACAAGTGGCCGTACAACTGACGAGCATGCTTTTGTAATGATTAAAGAAAACAATTATTCCGGTTACGGATTTGTTCCCACAGAAAATACCATAGAACACATTGAAGACCTAGAACTATTTATTATTCCCCAGAAAAACACTTTAGAAACGCAGCGTATTGTTGAGAGCTACCTTAGAAAAAATCCAAATTCACTTTTCTACGTTACCTAGTAATTAAATGATTATTACGGATTACTCATTCATTTTCTTATACATTTTTATAACAAAAAGCAACCATGCAATAAAAACAATGGAAACTAAGACTGAGTATAGCAAAACAAATTCCATTACTTCTTATACTTTAGGTAATTCATAAAACCAAGAATAGTCGGCGCCCAAAATGCAATAAAAATTGCATCAAGTTTTTTGCCCGATAAAAAGAGTATTTCAGAAACAATAATTATAGATATTACTACAACAAGCATAATAATATTCATTAATCCAATTCGTTTTACAAAATTCTTAAACATATCTAAATTTGAAGGAATTTAAATATATGAATAAATAAACATAACTTAATTTATTACCTATAAGTAATTATAAGGTTGTAGGGCATATATAAGCTGTTTTCTCTAAATCTTCGTTCTTAAGGGCACCATACCCTCCTTTTACATCAATAAGATTATGAATGCCTCTACTTTTTAAAATAGAAGAAGCAATTACGGAACGGTAGCCCCCTGCGCAATGCACTAAAAAGTCTCCATCTTCAGGAAATTTCGATAAATGCTTGTTCAGCTCGCTTAATGAAGTGTGTTCGGCACCAACTAAATGTTCACTTTGGTACTCACTATCTTTACGGACATCAAAAACAGGAAGATGATCTTTGTTTATCAACTCCGTAGCTTTAGATGCTGTTATTGAAGTTATTTGGTCAATGTCTTTACCGGCATCAAGCCATGCTTTAATTCCCCCTTTTAAATACCCAATAGCCGCATCGAACCCTACCCTTGACAATCTTGTAATGGCTTCTTCTTCTTTCCCCTCAGGAATCACTAATAAAAGAGGTTGTTTTGTATCGGCAATTAAATCGCCTACCCAAGGTGCAAAATCACCGTTTAGGCCTATGAAAATGGATCTAGGAATATGTGCCTTTACATAATCGTCTTGGTGTCTAACATCTAACACCAATGCTTCAGTTTCATTGGCTGCAAGTTCAAATTCGTTTGGAGAAAGGGCTTGTTTACCTCTATCTAGCACATCATCGATATCTTCATAACCTTCCTTATTCATTTTCACATTTAAAGGAAAATATTTTGGTGGGGGTAATAAACCATCGGTAACTTCTTTAACAAACTCCTCTTTAGTCATGTCTGCCCTAAGCGCGTAGTTCATCTTTTTTTGATTACCCAAACTGTCCACTGTTTCCTTCATCATGTTCTTACCACATGCAGAACCTGCACCATGTGCAGGGTATACAATTACGTCATCTGCCAACGGCATAATTTTAGTTCGCAAACTGTCGAATAAGGTTCCTGCTAATTGTTCTTGTGTCATATCCGCAGATTTCTGAGCTAGATCTGGCCTCCCAACATCGCCTAAAAACAACGTATCACCAGAGAATATGGCATGGTCTTTCCCATTTTCATCTTTCAACAAATAGGTAGTGCTTTCCATCGTATGCCCTGGGGTATGCAATACTTTAAAAGTAAGTTTACCCAGTTTAAATTCTTGTCCGTCTTTAGCAATTATAGCTTCGAAAGTAGGTTTTGCCGTAGGCCCATATATAATAGGCGCACCAGTTTCTTTAGAGAGTGTAACGTGGCCACTAACAAAATCGGCATGAAAATGAGTTTCAAAAATATATTTGATTTTCGCCTTATCATTTTCAGCTCTTTTCAAATAAGGGCTAACCTCACGCAACGGGTCTATAATTGCTACTTCACCATCACTCTCTATATAATAAGCACCTTGCGCTAAACACCCTGTATATATTTGCTCTATATTCATAAAACACCTTTTTTTATATTTTTAACTAAACCTTAAATCAAGGCCCGATTAATTCAACTTTAATTTTTGACGTGCCGTTATACTATTTTCATAAGCAACTTTGGCTGCTAATAATGAAACTTCATTAGGATTATCGAAAAAATCAACAGCCTCTTTCGTTTTTACGAATAAAAACTCGCGCTGTAACTCTTCTATAATTCCTGTATTAAAAATAATATCTCTTGTAGGCCCTATAGCACCTGCAATATAAAATTGCAAACCTCTTTCACGAATATCATGAATAAGCTTAGAAAGCATATCTGCTGCAGTGGCGTCTATATAATTAATTGCTTCTGCGTTCAAAATAATCCCTTTTAATTGGGGCCCCTTAGCTCTTATATGTTTTAATAACTGCTTTTTAAAATACGCTGAATTACCGAAGTATAATTGCGAATCGAACCTAACAATTAATAAATCATTACGTACGATAACCTCATCTGCAAATCGAATTACATTTTTGTAGTAATCTGAATCGCCAATATTACCAATTTCGACAAAATGGGGTTTAGAAGTTCTATACACCATTAGTAATAATGAACATAATACCCCAATTAAAATACCTTCCGTAATCCCTACAAATAGGGTAATGAAAAAGGTGATAAGCAATATAAAAAACTCATCTTTTCTATTGTTCCATAAAATTTTAAAATACTGCACATCAATTAATTTCACCACTGAAACCATTATAATACTAGCTAAAATTGCATTAGGCAAATATTGAAAAACCGGAGTTAAAAATAGTAGGGTAAGCACCACTAAAACAACACTAAACATTGCCGATAAATTAGTTTTAGTCCCGGCGTCGTAGCTTATTGCAGATCTCGAAAAACTTGCCGTAACCGGGAACCCTTGAAATAATGAACCAACAATATTTGAAGAACCCAAAGCAATTAATTCTTGATTTGCTTTAATAGTATCTTCTCCTGTCTTATCCTCAATTGCTTTGCCAATAGAAATAGCCTCTAAATAACCAACAAGTGCCAAAGCTAATGCAATGGGCCATAATTGCCGCACATCTTCAAAATCTACCGTTGGCATTACTAAGGACGGTAAACCGCTAGGAACACTCCCAACTAATTTTACCCCATAGCTTTCCATCTTAAAAAAGTAAACCGCTAAGATGCCTAAGACCACAATTATTAATATACCAGGAATATTTTTATTCCATTTTTTAATCCCAACTAACAAAACAATACCCAGTATACCTAATCCAAAATCAAACCAATTAACGTTTCCCAATTCATAAAAAACATAACGTATTGTTTGATAAATTTTATTACTATTTGAAACCGATATCCCTAAAATATGCTTCAATTGGCTTAGAACGATAATAATTGCAGCTGCGGAAGTAAATCCGCTTATAACCGGCTTGGAAAGAAAATTAACTAAAAACCCCATACGAAGTATTCCTAGCAGTAGTTGAATAACACCTACCATAAGTGCTAAAACCATTACCATTTTAATGTAATTCTCAATTCCGGTAATGGTCAAGGTGCCAAGACCAACGGCAATTAATAAAGAATCCATTGCTACAGGACCAACGGCTATTTTCCTAGACGTTCCTAAAAATGCGTAGGTAAGCACAGGAAATAAAGCAGCGTATAATCCGTGTACCGGTGGTAGTCCTGCAATCATTGCATACGCCATACCTTGGGGCACCAATACAATACCCACGGTAAGGCCGGCCAACAAATCTTTTATGAAGTAAGCTTTCTTATAGGTAGAAACCCATTCTAAAAAAGGAAAAATGTTTTTCACACGGTAAATTTAATCATTAAAAAGGGCAATAAATCAGTTTTTGCCCCAAACCCTTATTGGTTTAAAAGTCTGTTGAATTCTAAGGCTTTCTCAACCCAAAAATCAAGATCATCTTCGGCATCAATTCCGTCAGGACCAACAAATAAAAAACCACGTAAGGGCTTGCCCGTAAAATCCATTGGTTTGCTACCTGTTTTAGTAAGCAATACTTCATAATTGAGTTTCCCAACACGCACCATCAACTTATCTTCTTCGCTTTTTTTATCGAACATAATGCCCAAACACATTTTACCATTTACCATAAATATGAGTCCGCCCATCATTTTTTTCTCCTCCAATTCGCCTTTTCCCTTTAAACGTGGTCTTACCCTATCTGCCAAATACTCGCTATATGCCATTATTCAGAAATTATGTTTTTCCAGTTCTTTGTAAACAACTTCATTTGAAATTGTTTCTACATTGCCCTGGTAGATTTTACCTCTTAGTTTCCCCACGGTATGTGCTTGCAAATCGACTTTATGGTTGGCATTCAATAGTTCTTTCAATTCCTTTTCAAAGTCTAAATTGGATGCCAGCCATTGCTCCTCTTGTTCCTTAGAAAGTAGTAAAGGCATACGAGGTTCTTGCAATTTAGGGTTATTGTGAATTTTAGCCATCATTCCATTACCTACGGTAGTAACAATTGAAAAAGAATGGATTGTTCCGCCATGATCTGGGTTTATCCATTCCGACCACAAAGCAGCTAATACTAGAGGAACATTATCTTTTTGATGGATAAAAAACGGATAGGTATCATTATTAAAATGGTGATGTTCGTAAAACCCATCAACATAAACAACACACCTTTTTTCAGCAGCAGATTCCCTAAATGCAGGTTTTTCAAAAATGGTTTCTACCCGTGCGTTCAGCGTACTGTTCCATATTTTTTTCTGCTGCTCCTCACTTTTAACCCAATGCGGAATTAAACCCCATGTAGCTACCACAGGATAAAAAGGGTCTTCACTGGTATACATTAAAACATCGGGGTGTGAAAATCCTGAAACATGATGCAATGGCAAGTCTGTAAGCGGAGCTAGTTTTTCAATAATCTCCTCAATTGCTTTTAAATCTTGATTTTTTTGCGCCCGTTTTAATTGCGCCTCTAAACTGGCCTTAATATCGTAACACATTTATTTTAAAAATTAAAAGAGAAAATATCCGACAAGCATTTTAAACTTTATTAACGGTGAAATTACATAGGCTTTAAGGATACTTTAAAAGCTGTTGAATTATTCTTAAACGCTAAAAACCCTTCAGATAAATCTTTTTGTTCTACAGCATACGGATAAAAAGTTATGGGTTCTATACAAACCATATTAGGTACTTCTGTCCAAAGCATAAAATGATTAAACCCTACGGTGGAAATTTGAAGTTTTTTTTCATCGTTTAACGTAATAACATTGGTATTAGGCACATATAATGCTCTACTACCAACAGCCATAACCTCATCAATGGAGATATCTTTATTTTCGGTTGAAATCACTGCATTTGTAGTATGTAGCATAAATGCTGGATGGTACCCTAACATAAAGGGCATACCCTTATCCCCTGTAATTGAAAACGTAACCGTTAAGGCATTATCTTTTAATTCGAATGACTTTACAAATTCAAAATTATATGGCCAACTCAATTTTTCTTCGGTGGATTTAGCCGGATACTTTGAATTTAAAACCGTAGTATTAGCCTTATATGTCTTTACAAAAACTGCTTTATTAGCTGAGCTTTCCTTTAGTGAATATTTCATTTCCCTAAGTAAGCCATGTTGGTCTTGAGTAGCAAACCCTTTTGGTGTGTTTATTTTAAAATCAGCTTCGTTTGTTGGACCAATAATTGGAAACATTTCGGTATCTACACTTCGCCATCCGGGATTCCCTTTTTGGTGCATAAACTCATGACCTGAAACTTGGTAACCCACCAATTCTCCCGCTTCAATTGTTACTTGGTGATTTCCAACTTTTAATATGGATATTTTACTCATTTATTAATCTATAAATTAATAGTGCCGTTCTTTTCGTTAGTGCTTCAATGGTATTTAAATTAACGGTCTCTTCTGGAGTATGGGCCGCATTACCCATAGTTCCTAAGCCGTCAAGGCAGTCTACATATTCCGCAACGAACGATGTATCTGCAGCGCCTCTTTTGCCGGGGTCATAAGCTATAACCTCTCCTTGATTTAAATCTAAGCTTACCTTGTTCAATTTCTTTAGTAATTCGTGATTACCTTCTGTAGGTTGCATTGCAGGATAGCTATCCTCAAAAGTTACCGTTGCAGAAGTATGCGGTAAATTTTTCGAAACCACTTCTCTCATTTTATCGCGCGCGCGCTCTTTTTGTTCTTCAGATATAAAACGTAAACCGCCACGAACCTCAGCTTTTTGAGCCACTACATTCGTTTTACCAAAAACAGTTCCTTTACTGGTCATTTCATCAAACTCTACAAAAGTACCGCCGAGCAATGTTCCTGGGTTAAACGTTAACAGGTCTTCCCCTTTTACATCCGTATAAAAACCGTTTAAGATTCTTGACATTTCAAAAATGGCACCTGCACCTGTATTTTCGCTAAAAATACCCGACGAGTGAGCTCTTTTTCCTGCTACCTCAACTTTCCAATCAGACGAACCTCTACGAGCTACTGTGGCATAATTAAAACCCGTTGAAGTTTCAAAACCTAAAGCTATATCACTTCTTTTAGCAGCTTCAATTAAATCATGTCTACTTTTCTCTAAAGGACTTCCAGTGCTTTCTTCATCACCCGTAAAAGCAACTATTATTTGTGCGTCATGTAAAAGTCCGTTTTCTTTTAAGGCTTTTAAAGCGTAAAGAACAATAACATCTCCCCCTTTCATATCATTACCCCCTGGCGCATGAGCGATGGAATCGTTCACCATTTCAAAAGTTTGAAACGGACTATCTTCTTCAAAAACCGTATCTAAATGACCTATTAATAATAGCTTCTTGCCTTTTGTGCCTTTTATTTCGGCAAATAAATGTCCGGCTCTATTCATTTCTTCGGGCATAGGGGTCCAAGTGCTTTCAAAACCTATATCCTCAAATGCAGTAGCAAACTCTTTCCCTACTTTTTCAATTCCTTTTAGGTTTAATGTACCGCTGTTAATATTTACAACTTTCTCTAAAAATGAAATTGCCTCGGCATTATTCTGTTCAATGGATTTCACCACCTTCTTTTCATTTTTTGAAAGTTTCTGTGCATTGATACCTGTACATAAAAACAGGGTAAAAAAGCTAAGTAGTAATTTTTGATGCATGTGGTTTGTTTTACATCAAATTTACCAAAAACGGGTTTAAACAAAGATTAAATATGAAATAAGCTGTCGAAAAAGTACTACTCGAACCTAATAGCTTTCACAGGAGTAATTCTCGTAATAATATATGATGGAATCAAAAGCATCAATAAACACAATAACAATACACCCGCATTTAAAAGTAGAATAGTCCAAAGGTCTATACTTACCGGAATGTACTCAATATAATATTCTTTGGGGTTTGGAAATTTGAATACTCGAAACTTTTCTTGCATAAAAATAATACCCAGTCCAATAACGTTCCCCCAGAATAAGCCAATAACAATAAGGTAGGCCGCGTTGTACAAAAACACCTTACGAATACTCCAATTTGTAGTTCCCAATGCTTTTAAAATTCCGATCATTGGGGTACGCTCTAATATGAGTACCAGCAAGGCTGTTATCATATTAATACCACCTACGATAATCATGATTCCTATAATAAGGGCAATATTAAAATCGAACAACCCTATCCATTCAAAAATCTTGTAATACTTATCTTTAATTGTTCTATTATCTAATGTTGAAAATGTTTTTGACCTAATTTCAATATCCTTTTCATCAATATCATCGAAACTATTAAGAAAGACTTCAAAACTACCAACTTCGGTATCTTCCCATTTATTCATACGCTGTATGTGGCGTATGTCCGTAAAAATATAGAGTTCATCAATTTCTTCAAATCCACTATCGAATATACCGGTTATTGTAAATTTGCGTTGGTTTGGTAATTTATCTATCGTATCATCCCGCAGAAAAAAAGTAAAAAAAGAGTCTCCAACCTTAAGGTTTAAACGATTAGCCATTATTCTAGAAATCAGCACATCAGAATTCAAATCACCCGAATAGTCTGGCAAAACACCCTCAATTAAAAACTCATTAAACGGTTTCCAATTATAATCTTTACCGACACCTTTAGCTATAATCCCTTCAAAAGTTTCTTCTGTTCTTATTATGCCAGCTTTGGTAGCGACCGCTTGTATGTGAACAATACCGTTCACACTTTTAAATTCTGGGTAAAAATCTTGTACCGTACTTACGGGTACTACAGAGACCTCAGAATTATTATTATCGTAATTATATATTTGAACGTGACCATTAAATGCAGTTATCTTTTCTCGGATTTTCTCTTTTAATCCTAATCCGGTAGCAATGGCAATCAACATCATAACCACACCAATTGCAATTGCTGCAATGGCTATTTTTATTATTGGTGCGGATATACTAATTTTATGCTCCTTACCTTTTATAAGCCGTTTGGCGATAAAATATTCTAGATTCAAATGATGTTATTTTTATCCAATTTCAAAAGTACAGTTTTATTATGGTTTTTAGTATTGGCAACCTGCGGAAACGAAACCAAAGAAGTAGCCACTACTGACCAACCCTTTAGCCAGCCAACAACAGAAGAAGCTGAAAAGGAAATTATAGTTGCCGCTAACAGAACGGATGTCTATTTACCCCTTTTAAAAGGAAAGAAAATAGCAGTTGTAGCCAACCAAACCAGTGTTATTTTTAAGTCTGACGGCCATACACACGTGGTGGATTCTTTATTGTCGCTAGACATCGATATACAACATGTATTTGCTCCAGAGCATGGTTTTAGAGGTGATTACGATGCAGGGGAACATGTAAATAATAGTACTGACAAAAAAACCGGACTAGAATTAATATCGCTCCATGGTAAAAACCGAAAACCTACCCAAGAGCAATTAGAAGGTTTAGATTTGGTGTTGTTTGATATACAGGATGTAGGGGTGCGTTTTTATACCTACATTGCCACCATGCAATTGGTCATGGAAGCCTGTGCCGAAAAAGGAATTCCAGTAATGGTATTAGACCGACCTAATCCTAATGGGCATTACGTTGACGGACCAACAATGGAAGCAGCACATACTTCTTTTCTTGGCATGACTAAAATTCCATTGGTTTACGGAATGACTATTGGTGAATATGCCAATATGATCAATGATGAACTATGGTTAGATGGGGGTAAAAAAGTAGACTTAACGGTTATTCCTTTAGAAAACTGGAAACATGAAAGTTTTTATAGTCTACCTATTCGTCCTTCACCGAACTTACCTAATGATACGTCTATTACACTCTACCCAAGTTTAGGAATGTTTGAAGGCACAAATGTTAATGCAGGTCGCGGAACGGAATTTCAATTTCAACGCTACGGAGCTTCATTTTTAGATGCTAATGCTTATGATTTCACCTATACGCCAAAGCCAAATTTTGGTTCTAAATACCCAAAAGAAGAAGGAAAGTTATGTTACGGAAAAGATCTTTCTGCAACAGAACGTATGAGCGAGGTTACCATGGATTACATTATAGATGCGTACACCAATTCGATAGATAAAAGTAAATTCTTTTTAACCAGCGGATTCACCAAACACGCAGGGAATGACAGGCTGCAAAAGCAAATTGAAGCAGGGGCCGGTAATGCCGAAATAAAAGCAACTTGGCAAGCGGATATTGATACGTTTAAAAAAATTAGAGAGAAGTATCTACTTTACTAATGTTCAGCATTTATTGCCTTAGTTTTTGGCAATTATATAGCTCTCTTTCAACCCTTTTAATTTTGCTTTTAACCATTTCGATAAAGGAATCTCAAGCCAACGGTTTACTGCAAATGAAATTAAAAGCATACTACATATTGTTGCAAATACTTCTACATATTTATTCATAACATCGCCAAAATGGTTAAAAATAATGTAGCCCACATTTTGGTGTATTAAATACAACGGATAGGTAAGTGCTCCGTACGCAAGCCATTTCTTGGAGTTCAAAAATCCTAGTTTATTACTGGTTACCAAAAACATCAATATATAAAAGAATAAAATTACTAGGCCAATTACATATGGTGAAAACGCTAAATGATAGTGCATTTCATTTTCGGATATTCTATAAATAGCATTGATAATAGAAAGCAGTAAACAAAGTACCAAAAACAAGTAGTGATAATATTTTGCAGTCTTCTCGTAGACCATTAAAAACATAATACCAGCAATAAAATAAGGAGACCATTCTAAAATAAAGAAAAGGTTTAATAATTTTATTAAAGGAGTATGAGCGTTAAAAGCGTAAAATATAGATAACAAAAGCCAAGCTATCACCCCTATTTCAAAGCTTCTTTTAAAATATTTCCGAACCACGAGCAACACTATTACTAGAAAATAGAATCTAAGTTCTACCGATAAAGTCCAATACACGCCATCTAAATACTTTACGTGCAAAAAACCTTCAAGCATGGTTAGGTTTATAAGAAACTGATTGACTGTGGCATTAAAGTGTGGCATTCCAAAAAAATAGACTACTAGAAAAGTAAATAAAACCCCAAACCAATAAGCCGGATACAGCCTAACAATTCTAGAAATTACAAAATTAGATACAGACAAATCGCTAATAGACATTGCAATTACAAATCCACTTATTATAAAAAATAAGTCAACACCTAAGTTTCCATATTTAAAGTAAGTCCCAAATTCGTAAAAATGCAAACCCGATAAATCATCAGCAGCCTGGCCCCTAAAAAAGTAATGGTAAAAAACAACGCTTAACGCCGCTAAAAACCGAAACAAATCTAACTGATAAATACGCTGCCCTTTCAACAGCACAAGAGAATTACCCACATTTCTAAAAGAAGTAAATAATCAATATCGCAACCTAAAAACCATACTAATGTACATTTAATATGAATATAACTTGAAAAAGAATTGCTATTTTATCTCGTAATAAATTCTGAGTAATTTATAGGAAAATAAAGATGAAGTCAACAATGAACTTTTCGAAATAAGAGTCGTTTTAATCTTTAGTCTTTATTAAAGAAGAATCCGTTGTTGGTTTTCTATACCCAACAAAAGGATATTTCAACAACGAACTAATTTGACCATTGGCAACCTTATCTGGGAACGTGTCTACGCCGTAGATAATTTTCTCCCTATCTAAATACAAATACGTACCAAAAAGACGGTCCCACCACGAGAATATATTTCCGTAATTACTATCTGTGTAGGGCAATACATAATGATGGTGAACCTTATGCATATCCGGTGAAATAAGCACATAACTTATTACCTTATCTACTCCTTTAGATAGTTTAACATTGGCATGGTTAAATTGTGACAATACTACCGACAGACTTTGATACAGCATAATAATGCCCACCGGTGCACCTACCACAAAAACACCAATTAAAGTAAATATATAGCGAATGACACTTTCTAACGGGTGATGTCTGTTTGCCGTAGTGGTATCCACATTATGATCCGTATGATGCACCAAATGCACCATCCACAAAGGTTTTACCTTATGTTCTACCAAATGTGCCGTGTAAGCGCCAATTAAATCTAACAAAGCAATACCCAAAAATACGTATGCCCATAATGGCATTTCTGGCAACCAATTAATGATTCCGAAATTATTGGCTACCGCCCAATCTGATGTTTTTAAAAGTAAAAATGCCAAAGGGAAATTGATAATTATCGTAGTAAGTGTAAAAAAGAAATTAGGAACGGAATGTTTCCATTTGTTATAGCTTCCATTAAAGAGTGGGACAATGCCTTCTAGTATCCAAAAAAAAATAATTCCACCTACTAAAATTAACGAGCGGTGTGCAGCTGGTATACTTTCGAAATAGGTGATAATTTGTTCCATGCATTAAATATAGTAAAATGTTGATGGTTTTTCGTTGATGGTTTTTCGTTGATGGCTTTTCGTTGATGGCTTTTCGTTGATGGCTTTTCGTTGATGGCTTTTCGTTGATGGCTTTTCGTTGATGGCTTTTCGTTGATGGCTTTTCGTTGATGGTTAAGGAATAAATAATTTGTTATGCTCAAAATTTTTTATTTTATAATTATGAGTTGAAACATTCATTTCATTTCATTTTCCAAATCATTTCAAATCTTTCAAAAACGATAAGCATATCTTCTGTAGGTTCTTCACTGTTTTCGTTCATTATACTTTTAAAGAAGCTCCAATGTGCTTTTCTCCATTTTCCCAGCGGTTCTGTATCCGTTCCCATGTCCAAGGCCGCTAACGATTCTGTCATTTGATTGAATGGTATAGTATCTACACTTGTTATTTCTATTATTGCTTTGGCTTTACCATTAAAATCGGTAACAATATGTTTTGTGCCTATTTGGGGTAAATCGGCTTTCGCTTCAACATACCAATTATACAAGCCAGAGGTAGTAGCTTTTTTCTTTCCATTCAAGGTCAATGCTGCTAATCTATCGGCATCTACTTTATTATCGTGAAAAAACCACGATTCTGGAAGTTCATCTATAGTATTCTCTGGATTAGACTCCACAAAACTAGCCCACATTTTGTAAACTGATGGATCTATTTCACTATCGGTCATTAGCTCTTTCTTAGTATCGTTCTTGCAACCAATTAGAATTAAAATAAGAAAAATAGATAGGTATTTCATTCGATTATAAGTTTTAAAATAATTATCAGATTAGTATAACGGAAAGTGTTTTATTTAAAAGTAAACTACCTCGGGGCAAGCCCACGAGGCATTCGCCCGAAACGAACTTTTAATTTCGAGGCAAGCCTCGGGGTATTATACCCTTTGGCGGTGCCAATAAAAGATAAGTATAGTTGCTACGATCACAATTTATTTAATCACCTTCTTCATCTCCTCAACAATATTAAAAGCAGCAGGGCAAATAGCTACATTCTTAAGGGTTAGATTACTTATTTGCTGGAACTTCTTTCTATCGGTATGCGGAAATTCGCGGCATGCTTTTGGGCGCACATCATAAATAGAACAGTAGTTATCAGCTCCTAAAAAAGTACAAGGGGTTTGTTGCAAAACAAAATCGTTTTCCTCGTCAACCCGTAAATAAGTCTCAATGAATTTTTGTGGTTTCATCCGAAACGATTTTGAAATACGCTCCACATCGGCATTGGTAAAAAGAGGACCTGTAGTTTTACAGCAATTAGCACAAGTAAGACAGTCCGTTCGCTTAAATTCCGCATCGTGCAATTCTTGCATGATATAGTCTAAATTCTTGGGTGCCTTCTTTTTTAGTTTAGTAAAGAACTTTTTATTCTCATTATGTTTTTCTTTTGCCTTTTGTGGCAATTCCCGTAAAACCTCTTCCATGTGCGAAATTAATTCTTCAAAACTAGGGAAGTAGCACCAAAAAGCGAGACTTTTGCATATAGAAATACAAGAATTTTGAAAGAAGATATTTTAGGCCATGCACTTTTAGATTATCAGCAAGGCAATTATACCGAAGATATTACAACCTACTCCTCATTAGAAGAGGAAGATACCATACCACTTCCCTATATGTTTAGGTCATTTAAAGAAATGCCCAAACTAGAGCAGAAGGCATTAAAAATATGCAAGGGTGAAATTTTAGATGTCGGTTGCGGTGCTGGCAGTCACAGTTTATATCTTCAAGATAATGGCTTATCTGTCACCAGTCTAGACACCTCAGCTGGAGCTATTGAAGTCTGTAAATTAAGAGGTTTAAAGAATATAATCAACGAAAGTATTTTAACCTATGAAAGCAAAACCTTTGATACGATTTTAATTTTAATGAATGGTGTTGGGCTTGCGGGAACATTAAATGGTTTAGAAAAATTTTTCTCTAAATTAAAATCGCTCTTAAATAAAAATGGGCAAATACTCTTAGACTCTAGCGACATTATTTACATGTTTGAAAATGATGATGATGGCGGTTATTGGATTCCTGAAGACGTAACTTATTATGGCGAAGTAAGTTTTACCATGAAGTATAAGAATAATAAAAGCAAACCTTTTCCATGGTTGTACGTAGATTACAATACATTACAGCGAGCAGCCAATTATAACAATCTAAACTGTGAACTTGTTACGGAAGGCGAGCATTACGACTATTTAGCCCGATTGACACTTGCTAAATAATAGCGTTCTATTTTTATCGTTATGCTATTAGACAAACCAAAGATTATGAATTTATTAAAGTATTTATTAGTAGTGGGCATCATTTGTTTTACTGTTTCTTGCTCAAAAAGCTCTTCAGACTCAGATGGCAACATTCCCAAAGCTGTTGACAAAACTGCTAATTTACTGGCTACAGGAGATTCTGCAAACGATATACTTTCTAATGATGTTTTCGATAAACTTTCTATAGAAATAGCATATGTAAAAGGTTTTAAACCTACTGAATCTGCTATAACACAGTTTACCGATTATCTTAAAGACCATACATTTAAGGAAGACATAACGCTTATTTACAATGAACTCCCTAGTCCGGTTGAAGATGAACTTACACTCCAAGAAATTGCAGATTTAGAGACTAAAAACAGAACAGTTTATACTACCGATAGTACTTTGGCTATCTATATTTATTTCGCAGATGCACCAGCAGAAGGCGATGAACCAGAAGACGGCCTGGTTACTTTAGGAGCTGTTTACCGCAATACTTCCATGATCATACATGAAGTTACTGTTAGGGATTTAGCCTCTAGAAGTATTACCATTAGTGAATCTGATGTAGAAACGACTACTTTAAATCATGAGTTTGGTCATCTTTTTGGCTTAGTAGACTTGGGTACCGACATGGTAAACGACCATCAATCTCAATCTGAAAATAGTGACGGACAATTGGTGGGCGACAATCATTGTAATCAAAATGGTTGCCTTATGCGCGCAGAATTACAATTTGGTGGAGCTACGGGCAAAACTAACCTAGCCCCTAATAATACCAAATACACAAATGGGCTAAAGGCCGGTTGCGTATTTTCTGGAACAAGTGCATTGAGTTTATTACAAAATAAATCTGCCAAGGGGTCTGCTGTTGTTGGGTTAGACCCAGAATGTATTTTAGACATTAAAGCTAATGGTGGTCGCTAATTTTGCATTCTACCCTCTTTTAATTGAGTAAATAATCTCAGGGCAAACCCATGAGCCATTTAAAGGATGAAATATTTTCATTTCGAGGCAAGCCTTGGAGCATTTAATTCTCCATTATAGAGTATAACTTTAAGGAATATTCAAGTATTTATGTGTTTGCAATGAAACTTTCCATTTCGGATTTTTCATTACATAATCCACAATCAAAGGCACTACTTTATCACGAACACTCCATTCTGGCTGCAAATACAAAATACAGTCAGCATTCGTTTTGGCTGCTTGCTCTTCCGCAAAAATTAAATCGTGCTTATTATACACAATTACTTTTAACTCGTGGGCTTCATCATAAATTCTTCCTTCCGGTAATTTATTTTTCTTTGGAGAAAGACAAATCCAATCCCAACTACCTGTTAAGGCATATGCACCAGAAGTTTCAATATGTGTTTTAAGTCCTTTTACTTTTAACGCTTTGGTTATCGGGTTCATATCCCACATTAAAGGCTCACCACCAGTAATAACAATAGTATCGGAATACTTGGCAGCATTATCGACTATTTTTTCTATAGCAGTAGGCGGATGCGTTTCTGCATTCCAACTTTCCTTTACATCGCACCAATGACAGCCAACATCACACCCACCAACGCGTATAAAATAAGCTGCAGTTCCTTTATGGAATCCCTCACCCTGAATGGTGTAAAATTCTTCCATTAAAGGTAAATACACCCCTTTATTTACTTTCTCAAGTACCTCCTCATTTTTCATTCGGCAAAGATACGTTTTAGTTCCTAAATTCCTTAATAAGTAGTGGTTAGGCTTTACAGTATTAAACCAATCACAAATAGCACAGTATATGTTGAAAAATAAGTACTATTTAAGGTAGGTGATGCCTTTTTGTTTGGTTAAAAATCCACTATTTTTATCGAAAATATATAAAATGGCCGGTACCGAAGATTTTTTTAATCATATAGAAAAAGGATATACTACCAAAGGCGATTACATTATTATGGGTTCGGCCATGTTAAATGGTGAAGCTGTAAAGGATGCCTTTGTAAAAATCCCGTTAAAAACTTTAAACCGTCATGGTCTAATAGCAGGTGCTACAGGTACAGGTAAGACAAAAACATTACAGGTATTAGCAGAAAACTTATCTCAAAAAGGTATTCCTGTTCTACTAATGGACTTAAAAGGAGATTTAAGTGGATTAGCGCAACCTAGTGCGGGACATGCTAAAATTGATGAACGCCATGCTAAAATTGGCATTCCGTTTGAGGCCAGTAGTTTCCCTGTAGAAATATTATCATTATCAGAACAGGATGGTGTTAAACTTAGAGCAACCGTTTCAGAATTTGGACCGGTATTGTTATCACGTATATTAGACCTATCTGAAACACAAGAAGGTATTGTTGCTGTAGTATTTAAATACTGTGATGACCAAAAAATGCCCTTATTAGATTTAAAAGATTTTAAAAAAGTGCTACAATATGCTACTGGAGCGGGCAAAGCTGAATTTACAAAAGAATACGGTAGAATATCTACAAGCTCCACTGGCACAATTCTTAGAAAAATAATTGAGCTTGAACAACAAGGTGCTGAGTTATTTTTTGGAGAAAAATCATTTGATGTAAATGACCTTACCCGTATTGATGAAAAAGGAAAAGGTTATATCAGTATTTTACGATTAACGGATATACAGGATAAACCCAAGCTATTCTCCACGTTTATGCTAAGTTTATTGGCCGAGATATATGCAACTTTTCCTGAACAAGGCGATAGTGACCAGCCAGAATTAATTTTATTTATTGATGAAGCACATCTTATCTTTAAAGAAGCTTCCAAAGCATTGTTAGATCAGATAGAAAGTATTGTTAAGTTAATACGTTCTAAAGGAATTGGTCTTTATTTTGTAACACAAAACCCTACAGATGTACCTAATGACGTATTATCTCAGTTAGGGTTAAAAGTTCAGCATGCACTTAGGGCATTTACGGCAAGGGACAGAAAAGCTATAAAATTAACAGCCGAGAATTATCCTGAATCGGAATACTACGATACCAAGGAAGTACTTACCTCTTTAGGTATTGGAGAAGCTTTAATATCTGCTTTAGATGAAAAAGGAAGACCAACCCCATTAGCAGCCACCTTATTAAGAGCACCAATGAGCAGAATGGACGTATTGACAGAAAATGAATTGGAAGACGTTATTAAAAAATCTTCATTGGTTAAAAAATATAATGAAGTAATTGACAGAGAAAGTGCATATGAAATATTAAATGAGAAAATTGAGGATGCAGAAAAATTAGCAGAAGAAGAAAGAAAAAAACCAACTACCAGAAGAACATCTAGTAGATCAAGTACAAGGCAAAACCCGGTAATTAAAGTATTAACTAGTGCTACGTTTATTAGAGGCGTACTAGGCGTATTAAAAAAAGTGATGAGATAATATATGAAGTTTAAATATATACTATTGGCTGTTTTCAGTTGTAGCATGTTAGTAAATTGCACTACTGAACAAAATACTGATTTTCAAATATCTGGAAATCAAGTAGGAAAACTTACTAAACAGAGTTTAGCTAGAGATATTGACTTAATTTTCGCAAAAGATTCCGTAGTTCAAGACACTGTAAAGCTAAATTTTGGCAATGGTGCCAGTAAAATAAAGATTTACGAAAAAGGAGGTGAATTATTATTAACGCTAACACCAAACAACGACAGCATTGCAACCATACAGAACATTCTAATAAACGATGATAGATTTGTGACAGAAGAAGGCATTTCTAAAATAAGCACCTTCAAAGAAATAAAAGACACGTACCCCATTAAAAAAATAATAAGCTCTTTAAATAATGTGGTCGTTTTATTGAAAGATAATGACCTCTACTTTACTATAGACAAAAAAGAGTTGCCCGAAAGTCTTAGATATAACGCCAATAGCAAAATAGAAGAGGTTCAAATACCAGATAATGCTAAAGTAAAATATATGATGGTTGGCTGGGATTAATGAGTCACTTTACCCAAGCATATTAAACCACTTTTTTAAATTCATATTATAAATAGTAGCCCGTGCCAGTCCTATTTCAAAAAATAATTCCAAAACTATACGGTTTTTACTTTAATATCTTAGTTTGGTTTTTACCTAAAACAGTCGCTAAACAAGCTTTTTTAGTATTCTGCACCGTGCGTAAAGGTCGCGTACTTCCGAACCAAAAAGAGTATTTGGACAAGGCAAAATTGGAAATTATAACGGTAGGTGAAAATGATATTCAACTATACAACTGGTCAGGAAATAAAGAAACGGTATTGCTTGTGCATGGTTGGGAAAGCAACACTTGGCGTTGGCACAAGCTAATTGAAAAATTACAGAAAGCCAATTTTAATATCATTGCTTTTGATGCCCCTGCACATGGGTACTCGTCTGGCAAAATACTTCATGCCCCTTTATATGCCAAAACTTTAAATGCAATAGTAGCAAAGCACCAACCTAAAACAATTATTGGTCATTCTATGGGTGGTATGACATTGTTATATAATGAGTATAACAACCCAAATGAAATTGCAGAAAAAATGGTGACTATTGGCTCACCTTCAGAATTTCATGAAATTCTTTCGCATTATAAAAACCTGTTAGGCTTAAGTACAAAAGTGATTAAAAAGGTAGAAGGGTACGTTTACGCTAAATTTGGATTTACAACAACAGATTTTTCAAGTGCTAAATTCGTTTTAACCAATACTAAAAAAGGACTACTTTTTCATGACAGATTCGATAAAATAGCTCCCTACCATGCTTCTGCAGATGTGCATAAACATTGGGAAGGCAGTGAATTCATCAGTACGGAAGGTTTAGGCCATTCTATGCACCAAGAAGAGGTAAATGATAAAATAATTTCATTCTTAGAAGGATAATTTCTTGTGGTATACAACACACTTAAAAGTCACTTTTTATATAATTTTAAAATAAAAATGGCAAAGTCAAATAACATACCACAAATACAGAACGAAGAACAATACGAAGCTTTAGTAGATAAAGGATATAGTAAAGAAAAAGCCGCAAGAATCGCAAATACCGATAACGCGGGCAAAAAAGGTGGTAAGGCTTCTACCTATGAAGAGCGAACCAAAAAGGAACTTTATGAACAAGCCAAAAAAATTGGTATAGACGGACGTTCTAAAATGAGCAAAAAAGAGTTAATTTCAGCATTAAGAAACAACTAATTATGCAAAACGTAACACCTTTCCACATTGCCATTCCCGTTCATAACTTAGCGGAATGCAGAACTTTTTACAGAGAAATTTTAAATTGTGAAGAAGGCCGTAGTAGCGACCATTGGGTAGATTTTAATTTATTCGGACATCAATTGGTGATACATTACAAACCGAAGTCCGAGACCGAAAGTGTACATCATAACCCGGTTGATGGTCATGATGTGCCAGTACCCCATTACGGCGTAGTGTTACCTTGGGATACGTTTCAAAGCTTTTCTGAAGAGCTAAAATCTAAAGGTGTAACATTTGTTATTGAACCTTATGTTCGTTTTAAAGGTAAAGTTGGTGAACAAGCAACGATGTTTTTCTATGATCCCGCAGGTAATGCTTTAGAGTTTAAAGCTTTTAAAGATATGGGGCAATTGTTTGCGAAGTAATTGTTTCTTCAAAATATCTATCATTTTGGCTACTAATAATGAAAGGGTAAAGTAGTCTTTGTTTTTATGCAATGACTCTGAAAAATCTTTCCGTTTTATTTAAGCTAAATATTATTAATGATTTTTTATATAGGTAATTTCTATTCCGTAATCCTATGTTTCAAATCCATTCTTTCATGTAGTATTCTAGTTATTTCAATAAAATTTTCATCTACAGTTCTATAAAATATGATGTGTCGATTTTTGTTTACACCAAGAAGCTTATTAGATATTACACTATAATTTTTACCTATATCGGGATTTTCAGCAATTTCTTTACAACTAGAAATCAGTTCATTGTAATATTTATCTGCTTGTTTTTCTGACCAAACTTCATAAGTATATTCCCAAATCCTTGATAAATCTTCAATTGCCTTGTTGGTCAATTTAAATTCAGCCATTTGGGCGCTTTTTAGCTTTCAGAAATTCTAAATGCTCTTTGGAATCAAAATCGTGCGCTACACCACTATCAATTCCCTCTTGAATTGACTGCTTCAAGGCAATAACTTTACTTTCTTCCTCTTCTAAAAGTCGTAATCCTGCACGAATAACTTCGCTAACATTTTTAAATCTTCCTTCACGAATGCTGTTTTGCACAAATTGGTCGAAATAATTTCCGAGGGATATAGATGTGTTTTTATTCATTTTAATTGAATTTATTCTAAATATACCAAAAATTGGTATATAGACAAAATAACTCCAATTACCTCAATATTCTACACCGTAATAAATTCTTTTATCCAAGTCACATTTTTCTAAGTAGTTCAATAAAATTTCCTTTTGAATTATACCTCTGCTACCGAAAAAACTAATACTATCATTATTTTTGTGAACCAATATAATTACAGGCTCACCTTCGTTAAGCATGTAAGGAGAATTTATTTCATAGCCTTTTGAAGGATTTTCTTTTTCCAAATTATAAATAAAATGAAGGTCCTTTTTTATAAAATTATTTATTGCTCCTTTTTTAAAAACTTTAGTTATAATTCCTTGAACTGGTAGAAAATCCTCATCATTATAATCTTCATAAATCAGTTTTTCCTTTTTATTACAGCTTATAATTAAGAATAATAGAATTATATATTTATGCAATTTACACGGTTTAATGTTCGAAAAATTGACTTCTAATAGATGTTTTATTTTTATAAATAATTACTTAAAAAAGCATAACAACACATCTCTGGAATTCATAATCATAATTTTACTGCGACCAAGAAGTCGGAACTCTATCCCAACGATGCTTTTTTAATTCTTTATACAGTTCTTTAGTTAGCAGTTTACCATCACTGGTGGCAGTATTTGCCAATACATTGCGTTGTTTACGCATACCGGGTATGGTTGTCCCAACATTATCGTTCATAAGTATAAAACGAAGAGCCATTTCTGCCATGGTCATACCTTCAGGAATTAAAGGGCGTAAAGCATCTGCATGTTCTACGGAAGAAATTAAATTCTCTGACACAAAATAGGTGCCACGCCAATCGCCTTTAGGGAACGTAGTGTCCTTGGTCATAGTACCTGTTAATGTTCCTTCATCAAAAGGCACACGAGCTATGGTTGCAATATCCAACTCTTTACAAAGTGGAAATAAGCTATCTACTGGCGCTTGGTCAAATATGTTGTAAATAACCTGTACAGCATCTAACAATCCTGTTTTTAAGGCTTTTATTCCATTTTCCGGTTCCCAACGGTTCATGCTAATACCCATTGCCGCAACTTTACCCGATGTCTTTAAATCTTCAATAGCTCGTTGCCATTCTTCTCGGTTACTCCAACCGTCATCCCATGTATGAAATTGCATAAGGTCTATTTGCTCCAGACCTAAATTCTTTAAAGTCTTATGGGTGTATTCCATAATATGTTCTGTAGGATAAGAGTCCTCAAAAGCGTATTCTGGTTTTGCTGGCCACTGAAAGTTTTTTGGCGGAATTTTACTAGCCGAATACAACTTCTTAGAAGGATGTCTTTTTACCAACTCTCCCAATAACTCCTCACTATGTCCTTCTCCGTAACCCCAAGCGGTATCAAAAAAATTGACTCCGTTGTCAACTGCCAAATCCAACGATTTTGCAGACTGGGCATCGTCACTGGCTGTCCAACCGGCCATTCCCCACATTCCGTATCCTACCTCACTCACTTGCCAATCTGTTCTTCCGAATCTTCTGTATTTCATTAAATCTTTACTATAATTATTATACATATTTTAAATAGCAACAAGCAGCATTGTATACTTAGACGCTTTTCCATACTAATTTTTCGTGCCTTAAGATTCACTCGAAGTGACATCCTTATTCTGACCTAACAATTAGAATTACTTATACCTCCAGCTTGTTAAATCTGCTCCTTTAGGTGCACTTTTCTCTATGCGTTCCATTATCTTGGGTACGTACATACTGTTGTATCTTAAACGAGTTATAGCGTTGGGTTGGTCTGGATCTCCGTTCCAACAATGTTCGTCTCTATCTCCATATAAAACTTCGCCTTCGTAATAAGGGTCTGTAGTACTTTCCAAGAAATCTTCCATTAAGTACACCGCATTATTTAGGTAGTAATTGTCCATATCTCCACAATAGATATGAATTTTACCTTTTAGGTTATCACCCAACTTATCCCAATCACGTTCAAGAATATGTCTTAAATCGAAATTTTCTTTCCAATATTCTGCCACCTCGTGGTCTATATCACCTGACTTTTTATCCCATATTCTTACCGGATATCCATCATCACCTTGAGGTGAATATGTAGCTTCCCAAATATCCCATTGTTGACCGGATCTAGATTTATCACCCAACACCAATTCCAAGTGATTGCCTTGTTTTAAGGTAGATTGAATTTGCCCTAAGTAATTACGATGCGATGGCACTTCTAACTTTTTATGAGCACTAGGATAATAATAAGCATTTTCATCTTCATAGATATTTGTTAAGGTATACGCTCTAAAATCAATAGGGTCTGGGCATGCTGCAAAACATCCGTTATATTCTTCAGGGTATTTTACTTGTACCGCCAATGCTTCCCAACCACCTGTAGAACCACCATAAAGAAAACGAGACCATCCTTCGCCCATTCCTCTAAATTGCTTTTCTATTTCAGGAATAAGCTCATAGGTAATAGCATCACCATATGGTCCTTGACTAGCTGAATTCACCGCATAAGAATCATCATAATATGGCGTTGGGTGTTGAATTTCGATGATAATAAAGCGGGGGAAATCCGGTTCGTTCCATCGTTTATAAAAATCGTAAGCTTCTTGTTGCTGAATAATATTATAGCCTTCTATATTAAAACGTTCAGAGTACTCCGGCTTCATATTTGGATCTGGTGGAGTTGTTCTAAACGAACCAAAATCTGACGGAAAGTGTCCGTGAAATACCATTAATGGATATTTAGCTTCTGGATGTTCTTCAAATCCTTTTGGCAAAAGTACATGTGCTCCTAAGAAAATATCTCTACCCCAGAACTTTGAAAGCTTTTCCGACTTTACCTTTACATGTTTTATCCACTCGGTATCTTCAGGTTCCTCAATTGGCGGAATTACTTGATCTAACTCGACCGACACATTTTCAAATCCGTTACTGGCAACTCTAATTTTAAATGGCTTGCTATATAAATTACCGGGAGATTTCTGCCACTGTTGTCCCTCGCCATTATCCATTGGTAACTTTACCGTATGACCTGTGGACAAGTTAAAAGTTTCATACACGTTTAAAAGTGCTTGCACATTATATTCCCCTGGAGGTACATCCTTTAAACTTTCGTATGGATACCCAAAAACTGTCTCATCAAAAGTAAGAACAGAATCTTTAGCCCAATTCTCCACATTTATTCCGAAGATTAGTTGGGTGTTGAGTCCGTCATTAATTTGAAATCTTGGTTCTTCACTGTCATCATTAGATAACATGAGCAAAAGCCGACCATCTATGGGCTCTGAACTAACACCGGTATTATAAGTGACTTTTATTTCATGAACTGGCTTTACCACTTTCTCACAACTTGTTAAAAGCCCCAGTGCTAATGCTATACCGATCAATTGTTTTTTCATGGCAATTATTAATTTATAATTAAAGATAATTAATGAAACTACTCTAGTGAAGTTTAAATCAATAATAATATTCAAAAGCTGTACGAAAGAAAAGTATTAATATTATATGAAGATTAAGTAGAAAAGGTAATCTTAAAAATAGCACCTTTATTTGGTTGACTTTCTACCGATATTGTACTACCTAAACTATTTATTTGGTTTTTAATTAAATACAACCCTACCCCCTTACCTTCTTTACTATCATTGAAACGTTGATTTAATCCAAAAATCTTATCTCCGTTTTTCTTCATATCAAAGCCTAGTCCATAATCTTTAAAGACCAAAACCTTTTTACCATTTTCTATATAAGTTCTAATTTCCATTCTAGGAGGCTCATCTGGTAATGTATATTTTATGGAGTTGGTAATTAAGTTTAAAAAGATACTTTCCATGTAGGCATTATCAAAGAAAACACTCTTACACCTAGTAAAATCAGAATTAATTTGGGTGCTAGAGCCCTTTATAATAGAACTTAAGGTACTTTTTATTTTAGTTAGAATAGTATCGAAATATACTTCAGTAAGAGTGTTTAAACCCTTACTAGCATTCTCCATTAAAATCAAATAATTCTCTAAAGATTCTTTTACATTTTTGGCAGAGACCTCCATATATCGTAAAATCTGCACAGTATCTTGATCATTAATCACAGAATAATCTAACAGTTCAAAAAGAGAAATTAAATTATTTACAGGCGCTCTTAAATCGTGTGTCGTAGTATAGTTTAGCCGAACAAGGTCTTCATTGACATTTTTGAGTTTTTCAAATTCAAGTATACGCTGATTAGTATGATTCATTTCGTCCGTTATATCTCTAGCAATAGCATATACTAATTTTTGTTCATCCACTGGAACAGCACTCCAAGACAGCCAAACTATATCTCCGGTCTTGCTTACATACCTATTTTGAAAGCTCATTAATTTTTTATTTTCATGGATACCAGCTCTAATTTTTTGAGTTGAATCTTTGTCATGATCAAAAACAAAATCATTTATTTTCCTTGACATCAATTCCTCTTTGGTATACCCCAATAAATTTATAAAAGCAGGATTTATTTCAACGAAATAACCATCGTAGTTCGCAATACATAACATATCTATTGAAGAATCAAAAAAATGGTTTTTCATATATAAGATTATAAATTAAAAACTTAAAAAATACTACAAATCTATGTAAGATAAAACTACGTATAATGACAATAAACATAGACAAAAAAAGCAACTACTATTCTTTGACCATTAAATTAATAAGGTTCTTAAACTAATTGGATCGGAAGTCTTTGATGAAAAGATGTAAAAAAATTAAACATAAAAGGAATTAATTCCGCTTTAAAATGTTTACGAATACCAATTTATAATTAGAAACGTTTGATAATAACACATACATATTGACGATTTAAACAAAACCTGTTATGAAAAAGCTATTTTTAATATCAATTGTATTTGGTATAGTTATAAGTATTGCCAGCTGCGATTATGATGACAGTAATGACATAGATTTTATTACACCAAACGACAGTACAGAAACTGGTGCTGCTCCTAAGAATATTCCCAATTAAAAAAGCCTTACAAAATTCATTGCAAGGCTTTTTAAAACTATTTTATTACTGGTATTAGTTTCTACTTCTATGTCTTTCACGAGCTAACAATGTATTTTTCAACAACATTGCAATCGTCATAGGACCAACTCCACCAGGAACCGGAGTAATGAAAGATGCTTTTTTACATACGTTTTCAAAATCAACATCTCCAGTAATATAATATCCTTTTTCTTTTGTTTCGTCTGGCACTCTAGTAATACCTACATCAATTACAACAGCATCATCTTTTACCATTTCCGCTTTTAAGAAGTTTGGAACTCCCAATGCAGAAATCACAATATCAGCTTGTGAAATAATCTGTGTAATATTTTTAGTGTGACTATGAGTTAGCGTTACTGTTGAATTACCAGGCCATCCTTTTCTACCCATCAAAATACTCATTGGTCTACCTACAATATGGCTACGGCCAATTACTACAGTGTGTTTACCTTTGGTATCTACCTTGTAACGTTCCAATAATTCAAGAATACCGAACGGTGTAGCAGGAATGAACGTACTCATATCCAAAGCCATTTTACCGAAGTTGGTAGGGTGAAATCCGTCCACATCCTTATCTGGATCTACGGCCATAATTACCTTTTGGGTATCAATTTGCTCTGGTAATGGTAATTGAACAATGAACCCGTCAATATCGTCATCAACGTTCAACTCTTTTATTTTTTTCAACAATTCTTGCTCAGAAGTGGTGCTAGGCATTTGAATTAAGGTAGACTCAAAACCGATACGCTCACAAGAACGTACTTTACTTCCTACGTAGGTTAAGCTAGCCCCATCATTACCAACAATAATTGCTGCTAAATGCGGCACTTTTTCGCCACGTTCTCTCATCTTGGCAACCTCTGCCTTGATTTCTTCCTTTATTTCGTTGGATACTTTTTTACCATCCAATATTTCCATATCCGCTTCTTTTAAGTTGTGTTGTTCGGTTGTTATTTCATTCCTTTCATCGCGCCCATCATCTGCATCATCTTTTTACCGCCACCGCCTTGCATCATTTTCATCATTTTGCTCATTTGGTCAAACTGTTTTAAAAGCTGATTAATTTCCTGAACTTCCCTACCCGCACCTTTTGCAATACGTTTTTTTCTACTTGCATTTAATTTAGAAGGCGTAGAACGCTCATCTGGAGTCATTGAATAAATAATAGCTTCAATATGCTTGAAGGCATCATCATCAATATCCAAACCTTTTAGGGCTTTTCCTGCACCAGGAATCATCCCCATAAGGTCTTTCATATTACCCATCTTCTTGATTTGTTGAATTTGGCTCAGGAAATCATCGAATCCGAATTTATTTTTGGCGATTTTCTTTTGAATCTTTCTAGCTTCCTCTTCATCAAACTGCTCTTGCGCTCTTTCAACAAGTGATATAACATCACCCATACCCAGAATACGATCGGCCATACGTGAAGGATAGAAGATATCAATAGCTTCCATCTTTTCACCCGTACCAATAAATTTAATTGGCTTATCAACGACCGATTTAATAGAAATAGCTGCACCACCACGGGTATCACCATCTAACTTAGTTAAGATAACCCCATCGAAATTCAAGATATCGTTAAAGGCTTTTGCCGTATTCACAGCATCTTGACCCGTCATAGAATCTACAACGAACAAAGTCTCTTGAGGTTGTATTGCTTTATGGATGTCAGATATCTCTGCCATCATTTTCTCATCAACCGCTAAACGACCAGCGGTATCTATGATAACCACGTTATGTCCTTCTGCCTTGGCCTTAGCAATACCTGCTTGAGCGATGGAAACAGGATCTGTATTTTCCCTATCAGAATATACAGGCACACCTATTTGCTCACCAACCACGTGCAACTGATCTATTGCTGCAGGACGATATACATCACAAGCAACCAATAATGGCTTTTTAGATTTTTTTGTTTTTAGGAAATTAGCAAGCTTACCAGAAAAGGTAGTCTTACCAGAACCCTGTAAACCGGACATTAATATTACGGATGGATTACCAGATAGGTTAATACCTTCAGACTCACCACCCATTAATTGAGTAAGCTCATCCTTTACAATCTTGACCATTAACTGACCAGGTTGTAAAGTTGTCAATACATCTTGCCCCAATGCCTTTTCTTTTACCCTATTGGTAAATTCTTTGGCTATTTTAAAGTTAACATCCGCATCCAATAAAGCTCGGCGTACTTCCTTGGTAGTCTCTGCAACATTAATTTCTGTAATTTGACCATGTCCTTTTAGTACATGTAATGCCTTGTCTAGCTTATCGCTTAAATTATCGAACATCTTTTCTTTTTTAAGGGGTTACAAATTTAATAATATCAATGTAAAATTGGTAGCAAGAACTAGAAAATAAACAAAACAAAAGAGCATCCACTATAAATGGATGCTCTAATGATGCTTGTGGGGCAAAAAAGGAATTACATTTTCATAAACTCCTGAACTAAAACCTCCATCAATACCGCCAACGAGGCCCAACTCTTTACTGTTGACGGTATATTTCTGGATGCCTTACTTTTACGCTCTTTCTAAAACCAAATGGTCATATAAACCAGTATCGTTTTCGTGCTTAAGCTCAATTCTTGTTTCATCTATCTCTAAAATTTGATAGTCATTTGCAAAAGGATAATAGTTGCTACCCTCTTCAAAAGAAATAATCATTTCTAACTTACCGCTAAATGCATTTCTATACACAAACCATGTGCCATTACTTAAAACCACCCCATTAGGATTTCTTATTTCTAAAGTACCGTCATTTGCCAGGTAAAAAGTATCGTTCACATACAGATCTGTAGACTCGTCATCGTTCTCCGAGAACAAAGCAACATTCCATTCCGTATTATCAAAAATATTTTTAACGTATGTGATATCCTCATCTTCATCGTCATCATCCATACATTTTTTAACGATTACCAATTCATAGAAAGTCTCTTCTACATTGAACTTTACAATGCTATCTTTTAAATCGCTCAACAACCACTCAAAACTTACAGCACCTTCATCACCTATTGAAATAGCTACTACAAAACGACCTTGTGCATTTGTTGTAATTGCCCATGTACCTTGAGAAACCATAGCATTATTGGTAAGGGTTATTACACCTTGCGGTTGAAACTCTAACGCGCCACCCAATAATCTATCAATCTGATCTCCATTGTTCTTCACGCTTTTAATTATCCAAGAACAATCTCTCAAAATTTCACTAACACCCTCAGTAGTTAACTCATGTAAATCTTCATCGCAAAATTGTTTCATTATAACACGGTTACTATCGCCGTTATATAACTTTATTTTGTCGTCTCCAATATCATAGACATTCCACTCTAGGTTAAAATCTGTCGAGGAATCGAATTCAATTGTCAATTTTGCTCCATTATCACTTACAGTCGTGCTCCAAGTACCCTCATTAGTTGTTGCTCCTGTAAAGCCTGTTACAACGGTGCCATCTTCCTTAAAGTTTAAAATATAATTTACAAATTGTGGAGTTTGATCTATATTGTCTCTTTTAAATTCAGTAATAAACCATACACATTCAACCAATTCGTTTTTAAATTCATCTATATTAAAATCGTCATCGTTATAATCGTCATCATCATCTTCATCACAATTATCTTTTGCATTTTCAATAGCAGCCACCAGCTCTTGATTACTTGCTACAGTGATAGTAGTTTCATCGTATAATTTTAAAGTAACAGGAAAATCAAAACTTATTAAGTTATCGTCGCCCAAATCTTTGAAGAACAAACGTAGTTCACGGTCGCTTGTAACTTCAATAGTACTGGTCTGCTCTAGATTGACATTAAATGTGAAAAGTGTTATAGGGTATACAAAATCTATACATTCTATATCATCATCTTCTCCGCCTTCTTTACAATCTGCAGCCAATTCGCGTAATTCTTCTAATCCGTTAATAGTAATTTCAGAGAAATCCCCTGCAGTAATCGTAATAGGAAAAATAATATCCAATAGGTTTTCATCATCATCAACACTATCAAAAATTTCTTCTATTTGCTCAAGATCATCTTCAGATTCAATGGTAAGTGTTATTCCGTTTACCTCAACCGTGTATGGAAATTTAATTTGGAAGCAACTGGTACCATCAACGATATTGTCGCAAGAACCATCGTTAGAACTGGTACGTTGAATTAAATCTGCCGTTGAAGAATTAGCAGATATTGCCGTAGGCTCATCTCCATTATTAATTTCTTCGAACTCATCTTGACACCCTGTAAAACTTAAAGCAATTGTTAGTAGGCTAACGTACATTGCATAATTAAAAATCTTTTTCATAATGACTTGGTATTGTTTGTTATTATACTTCTAAAACAACCGACTTTTAAAATACCCTACCTCCTTTTTAATTTTTTTTCAAATATCTTTGATAAAAAGCAATCTATTGAAAGTAGACCAACAATTAAATGTATGCGAAGAGCAGATATATAAAAGGGTTTTTAACGAAACGTCTAAAACTATCTTCAATTATATTTATTACAAATTTGGCAATGAAGAAAAAGCAAACGATGCCGTACAAGAGGCGTTTGTTAAGCTATGGGAGAATTGCGCCAAAGTGGCACCAGAAAAAGCAAAGTCCTATTTATATACGGTTGCCAATAATCTCTACCTTAATGTTATTAAGGCTGAAAAGGTACGTTTAAAGTATGCCGATGCTACTTTAAAGACTACCAATGAATCTCCGGAGTTTATTATGGTGGAAAATCAGTTCAAGGAAAAATTGGATAACGCTTTAAATAGTTTACCAGAAAACCAGCGCACTACTTTTCTATTAAATAGGATAGATGGAAAAAAATATGCCGAAATAGCAGAAATGGAAGATGTAAGCGTCAAAGCGATAGAAAAACGGATGCATTTGGCACTGAAAAGTTTAAGAGAGCAAATTGATGGGATATAGGTTAGTGAGTTAAAAAACTATTTAAATTTCAATTAAACAACATAACTACTTAATACTTAATACAAAAATAAAAAAGTAGGGTATTGCTCTACATAGTTGTTATACTTATACAAAGTTAAAAACATGCAAGACAATTACTTAGCAAAATGGCTTAATGATGAATTGACCGAAGCCGAACTGGCGGAGTTTAAGAAGTCGGAAGCTTATGAAACATATCGGAAAATTAAGGAGTCGGCGGCACAGCTAGAATCTCCTGAATTTGATATGGACAAAGCATGGGAATCTATTGAACAAACGAAGACCGTAGACGACCCAAAGGTATTTATACTTTCACCGTTCAAGAAGTTTCTTCGCGTTGCTGCGGTTGTTGCCGTATTACTTACCGCGTCGTTCTTTTATTTAAATACGTTGAAAGAATCTTATACAACGGAATACGCCGAGAACAAATCAATTACACTACCAGATACTTCTGAAGTTATATTGAATGCCGAATCTGAATTGACTTTTAATGAGAAAAAATGGGATTCCAATAGAAATGTAGATCTTAAAGGAGAAGCTTATTTCAAAGTAGCAAAAGGAAAAAAATTCACTGTAGAAACGGCTGAAGGATTGGTTACCGTATTAGGAACTCAGTTTAATGTAGAAACAAGGGAAGACTATTTTGAAGTTACCTGTTTTGAAGGCTTGGTAAGTGTTACCATCAACGGTAAAGAAACCAAATTACCTGCAGGTAATTCTTTGCTTGCAATAAATGGAAAAAGCACCATGTCCAAAGCTATCGTAGATAGCAAACCTTCTTGGTTGTCAAACGAAAGTTCTTTTACAAGTATTCCACTACATTATGTTTTGGATGAATTGCAACGACAATTCAATGTTGAGATTACTGCAAAGGATATTGACACCGCACAGCTTTTTACTGGGTCTTTTAGCAATGAAAATTTAGACCTTGCCCTTAAAAGCATAAGCGTTCCTTTACAAATTAAGTTTAACTTAGATGGGAACAAAGTGCTGTTCTATGCTGAAGAAGCACCTTAATACTCTTATCACCTTATTTTTCTTACTGATTTTCAGTGGGGCGAGCTATGCCCAAACTGAAACTAAAGATAGTGTAGCACTACGCGATTTTTTATCAGAACTAGAATCTAAGTTTGATGTTAAATTCTCTTATGCTGATACTGATGTCGATACTGTATACATCACAAAACCAACATCCAATGTTCTAAACGATATTCTGAATGAACTAGGCGATATTACAGGTATTACCATCAACAAATTAAATGATCGTTACTACACCCTAACCAAAACCACCACTATCTCTATCTGTGGTTATGTGCTTGATAACTTTGAAGAAAACAATATACCCGGTGCTACTGTTGAAATTTACGAATCTAACCTCTCTGGAGTTACAGATGAAAACGGTTCTTTCAATTTTGAAAATGTCCCTATAAATTCATTAGTATACATAAAACACCTTGGGTATAGGCCCATTTTTATTGAAGCAAAAGTCCTTTTAAAAACCAACGAGTGCAAAACTATTGCCATGGCACTCAGCTACCAAGAGTTAGATGAAGTAATTGTAACGCAGTTTCTTACCACAGGATTATATAAACTTAACAACGCAGGTTTTGAATTGAGTCCCTCGAAATTCGGAATTCTACCAGGAGTAAGCGAACCAGATATTTTACAGACCGTACAGGCTTTACCGGGAATTAAGAGTGTTGATGAAACGGTATCTGACATCAATATACGAGGTGGTACAAATGACCAAAATCTTATTCTATGGGACGGAATTAAAATGTACCAAACCGGACATTTCTTCGGATTAATATCTGCATTCAATCCGTATGTAACAGAAAAAGTAACCATCATAAAAAACGGCACATCTGCCATGTATAGTGGTGGCGTTAGTGGTACATTGAGTATGCGTACCTCCGAAGAATTACCCCTAAATTTTAATGGCGGCAGCGGATTCAATTTAATCTCTGGCGATGTTTTTGGCGAAATTCCTATTCAAAATAACATGGCATTACAAGTATCTGCGCGTAGATCATATACCGATTTTTTAAACACGCCCACGTATACTACCTTCTCAGAAAAGGCATTTCAAGATACCGAAGTAAATAGTGAGAGCGAATTCTATTTCTATGATTTCACAACGAAGTTTATGTATGAAATCAATCCGTATCAGAAAGCAAGTGTGAGCTTAATAAACATGAGTAATAACCTGAACTATTTGGAAACTGCCAATGACAGCCTTGCGCCAAATAGAAGTAATCTGAATCAAGATAATTTTTCAATTGGTAGCGAATTACAAAGCGAATGGACAGATTATTTTTCATCTCAACTTAGCTTCTATTACACGCAATACGATTTGGATGCCCTATCCATATCTAACAATGATGCTCAGCAGTTAGAACAAAACAACCTTGTAAAAGAATCTAATATCAAATTAACTACCAATTACAAATTAAGAGAAAACTTGGTTTGGATGAACGGTTATGAATTTACAGAAACAGGAATTGAAAACACCACCAATGTTAATCAGCCACCATTTACAAGTAATATAAAAGGCGTAATTCGTAAACACGGGTTATTCAGCGAAATTGCCTATAGCTCAGAAGATGAGAAATTAAATGGATTTATTGGTGGTCGTGTGAACTATATAGAAAATCTAGATACGTTTCAAGAATACATCTTTGAACCTCGTATAAATATTAGCTATGAGCTGCTTTCTAATTTTAAAGTAGAGGTATTGGGGGAATATAAAAGTCAGGTTACCAATCAGATTATCGATTTAGAACAGAACTTTCTAGGCATTGAAAAAAGACGATGGATACTTTCTGATGGCGATGCCCTACCTATTACAAAAAGTAAGCAGGGATCTTTTGGCTTTAATTTTGATACCAATAGATTATATGTAGGCATAGATGCTTTTTACAAAGAAGTAAATGGTATTAATGTATACACCCAAGGGTTCCAAAATCAGAATCAATTTGATGGTGAGATTGGCTCGTACGCAGTTAAGGGAGCCGAATTTTTAATCAACACGAAGAATAACGACTATAGCGCTTGGTTGAGCTACACCTTCAACAAAAACGATTATACGTTTGATGTTTTAGAACCATCTACATTTCCGAACAACTTAGATGTCAGACATGCTATTACCCTTGCAGGAAACTATACCCTTGGAGACCTTAAAATAGGAATGGGTATAAATTACAAATCTGGAAAACCTTTTACACGACCAGATGAAAATGAGCCTATAAATGAAACTGTTTTCCCCACTGAAATAAATTACGAGGATCCAAATAGCAGTAGACTACCAGAATATTTTAGGGCGGATGCATCAGCAAATTACACGCTGAAAATGGGTGATACCATGAACGCTATTTTTGGCGTATCAGTATTGAATTTCACCAATAGACGCAACACATTAAACACCTATTACAGGTTGCAAAATGATAATACCATTGAAACTATTGAACGCTTATCATTAGGTATTACGCCCAATGCCAGCGTACGAATCAATTTTTAGATTTACATACGTTCAGGCACTTCAACACCCAATAACTTGAAGGCATCTTGTATAACCTCAGCTACTTTCTTGGACAACTGCACACGTAGAACTTTCTTCTCATCGTCAGACTCGCCAAGTATAGAAACCTGTTGGTAGAACGAATTAAATTCCTTCACCAAATCATAAGTATAATTTGCAATCAATGCTGGACTATAATTATCCGCAGCCAATTGAATAGTTTCTGGGAACAACTGCAGTTGCTTGATCAATTCCTTTTCTTTCGCATGTAATTCCGTGACCTTGGCATCTTTAGAAATATCTATACCCATACTTTCCGCCTTTCTTAAGATAGACTGAATACGTGCGTAGGTATATTGAATAAACGGACCCGTATTTCCTTGAAAATCTACAGATTCTTCAGGATCAAAGAGAATACGTTTTTTAGGATCCACTTTTAAAATATAATATTTTAAAGCACCCAAGCCAATCATTTGATACAGTGCCTGCTTTTCTTTTTCGTCGTAATCTTCTAGCTTACCTAGTTCCTTAGAAATGTTTGCAGCAGTTTGTGTCATATCAGCCATAAGATCATCGGCATCAACAACAGTACCTTCTCTACTTTTCATTTTTCCGCTAGGTAAATCTACCATCCCGTAACTAAGATGATGTAGTTTTTTAGACCAAGAGAAACCGAGTTTCTGTAGAATTAAGAACAATACTTTAAAGTGGTAATCTTGCTCATTCCCTACCGTGTAAACCATTCCGTTAACATCTGGGTGGTCTTTTACACGTTGTATGGCAGTACCAATATCTTGGGTCATATAAACCGCAGTACCATCTGAACGAAGTACAATTTTTTCATCTAATCCATCATCAGTTAAATCAATCCAAACACTGCCATCTTCTTTTTTGAAAAAAACACCTTTTTTCAATCCTTCGGCTACAACATCTTTTCCTAAAAGGTAAGTGTCACTTTCATAATACAAGGTATCAAAATCAACCCCTAAATTCTTATAAGTAACTTCGAATCCTTGGTATACCCAATCGTTCATAGTTTTCCAAAGCGCAACAGTTTCTTCATCCCCAGATTCCCATTTTAAAAGCATTTCTTGTGCTTCTAATAAAATTGGAGCTTCTTTTTCAGCAACTTTCTGCTCTTTACCGCTAGCAACCAATTCTGTTATTTCTTCTTTATACGCTTTATCAAAAGCTACGTAATAATTACCAACTAGCTTATCTCCTTTTAACCCTGTAGACTCTGGCGTTTCTCCGTTTCCGAATTTCTGCCAAGCCACCATACTTTTACAAATATGAATTCCACGGTCATTAATAATTTGAGTTTTATACACCTTCTTACCCGATGCCTTTAAAATTTTAGCAACAGAATAACCTAATAAGTTATTACGAATATGCCCTAAGTGTAATGGTTTATTCGTATTTGGTGAAGAATATTCTACCATTACCGCATCGGTAGATTCTTTTACGTAACCGTAATTTTCAGTAGCCGTAATAGAATTGAAAAAATCTAGGTAGAAACCATCGTTAATAGCGATATTTAAAAATCCTTTGATCACGTTAAAGCCGGCAACGGCATCTACATGTTCCTGTAAGTAAGCACCAATTTGTTCACCAATTTGAACAGGATTTCCTTTTACCACACGTAACATTGGGAAAACCACAATCGTGATATCTCCTTCAAAATCTTTACGTGTAGGCTGAAATTCTACATTTGGCAATTCCTTGTCAAAAATAGAATTTACCGCTTCTTTAACTTTATCTGATAGTACCTCTTGAATATTCACCAAAACGTTTAATTAAGGCTGCAAAATTAATCATTTTTTACGCTTTAAGATGAACAGATTCGGCATTCATTCGGCATTTCGTTAACTTTAATGTAAACTGCGCAACAAATTTACCATGCTCGTAAACGTATCGTATAATAACAAAGAGATTTCAAGCAAAATTAACACCGAAGTGGGTAAGTCTTTTACTTTAAAAGAAAGGTGGGCATTGAACGGTATTGGTTCTCCGAAACTTATGATTACCGAAACAAGCATAGAAATAAGAAACTTGCTGATTTTAGACAATAATAGAGATACTTGTAATATAGAAATGAGACCAAAGGGAATCATAGTTGGGTTTAGGTCATTATTAGAATCGTATGCATTGGTGATCCCCTACTATAAACTCACTATTTACAAAGGAGAAGCATCTGTATATTCTATTTATAAAGACCATCATTTTATAAAAGTAGAATCTGACACCAAAGCTGTGCAGAAGTTCTTTAAAAAAATTATGGGTTATAAAGCGGATAACGCACCAACGTCAATTGAAGATTTATGAAAATACTGCTCACAGGTGCCAATGGTTATATAGGTATGCGACTTTTACCGCAGCTTTTAGAAATGGGTCATGAGATAGTTTGTGCTGTACGCGATGAAACTAGGCTTTCGGTAGATAAAGAAATTAGAAGCCAGATTCAAGTTATTGAAATTGATTTTTTAGAGGAACCAAAAGAAAATGTAGTTCCACAGGATATTGATGCAGCGTACTTTTTAATTCACTCTATGAGCTCTTCTACACAGGACTTTGATGACATGGAGGCGAAAACCGCTGAGAATTTCAATAAGTATGTTTCTCAAACAAAAATTAAACAAGTGGTTTATTTAAGCGGAATAGTTAATGATGAAAATCTTTCAAAGCATTTACAGTCCCGAAAAAATGTGGAGGATATTCTTTATCAAGGTGATTTTAACCTAACTGTTTTAAGAGCCGGAATCATTGTAGGCTCTGGAAGTTCTTCATTTGAAATCATCCGCGATTTATGTGAAAAATTACCTGTTATGATTACTCCAAAGTGGGTATTAACCAAGACTCAACCTATTGCCATACGTGATGTTATCGCATTTTTAACGGGAGTTTTAGGAAATGAAAAAACGTACAACGACTCGTTCGATATTGCAGGACCCAATGTACTCACCTATAAAGAAATGCTGCATAAGTATGCCGAAGTAAGAGGATTCAAAAACTGGATTTGGACCGTACCGATTATGACTCCTAAACTATCTTCCTATTGGTTATATTTTGTAACCTCTACCTCTTATAAACTAGCATTGAATCTTGTAGACAGTATGAAGATTGAAGTGGTAGCCAAAGATACTCGCTTGCAAGATATACTTGGAATAACTCCACACACTTACAAAGAAGCAATAGATTTAGCTTTTAAAAAAATAGAACAAAATTTAGTGGTCAGTAGCTGGAAAGATAGTATGATCAGCGGTCGTTTTGTTGAAAACTTAGAGAAACATATACAAGTTCCAAAATATGGTATTCTGAAGGATTACAAACAACTTAAAATTTCGAATCCTGAGGAAGTATTAGAACGCATTTGGAGCATTGGCGGTGAAACCGGATGGTATTACGGGAACTGGCTTTGGAAAATTAGAGGGTTTATGGATAAGCTTTCTGGCGGTGTAGGTTTACGTCGTGGAAGGACTCATGCAAATAAAATATTCGCAGGTGACTCATTAGATTTTTGGAGAGTTCTACTTGCCGATAAAAAAGCAAAAAGATTATTATTGTTTGCTGAAATGAAACTACCAGGCGAAGCTTGGTTAGAATTTAAGATTGACGATGATAATATACTTCACCAAACAGCGACTTTTAGACCACGTGGTTTACGCGGTAGGTTATATTGGTACAGCATTGTGCCATTCCACTATTTTATTTTTGGCGGAATGATCAAGAATATTGCCCATCAGAAAAATTAAAAAACTGTCCAGAATATAAAATCCTAAACAGTTTTTCAATCAACTTATTCTTATTTCAAGCTATATTTAGTTTCTGGGAAGAAATACTTCGGCCATCATACAACGAGCACTACCACCACCACATGTTTCAATAGTATCTAATGAACTATGAAGTATAGGGCAATGATTTTCAATTTGTGAAATTTGTTGAGAAGTAAGACTATTAAATGCTGCCGAACTCATTACCATATATCTTTTGTCTTCGCTTCCTAAAACTTGTAACATATTACCTGCAAAATGATGCATTTGTTTTTCTGTGATAGTAATAATCTCCCTTCCATCTTTTTTTAAATGGTCTAGTACATTTTTTCTTTCTTTTTTATCATCAATTGTATCAGGGCAAATAACCACGAAATTTTCGGCAAGTGCCATCATTACATTGGTATGGTAAATAGGTAATCGTTTACCGTTTACTGATTGATTTGCCGTAAATATTACGGGAAAACAGTCGAAGTCTTCACAAAATTCAATAAATAAATCTTCATCTGCCCGTTCAGATAATGCACAATAAGCCTTTTTATTGACCCTATCTAACAAAATACTTCCGGTACCTTCGAGAAATAATCCTTCTTCCTCTGCAGAAGTATAATCTACAACATCATTAATTTTAAATCCCTTACTTTCTAGAATTTCTAAAATATCTTCTCTTCGTTCATTTCTTCTATTCTCTGCATACATAGGATAAACGCCTACCGTACCATTTGAATGGAACGATATCCAATTGTTTGGAAAAATACTATCTGGAGTATCTGGCTCTTTTGTATCCTCAACCACAATTACATTTACACCTTTTGTTTTTAAGGCATCCACAAAAACATCAAATTCTTCTTGTGCTTTTTCATTTATGGCTTGATTTTTCATATCAAGATCTTCCATAAAATAATTATTAACTGCCGTCTGCTCGTTCATTCTAAATGAAACAGGACGAATCATGAGTATGGTATTAGTAATTTGCATTATTGATAAGTTATTAAAAATTGACCTAAATATTATTCTCTTATTAAAGGCAATGTGCTACAACGCAATAGCCCTTCTTGCTTAGAAATTTCAGCATACGGTATTTCCTCAACCGTAAAACCATGTTCGCGCAACCAATTATTTAATCGCGTGAAATTACGCTCAGACACAACCACGTTAGGAGAAATAGAAAAGACATTGCTGAACATGTTATACATTTCTAAAGCATCTATTTCAAAAATATTTTCCTTCCCGAAAAAGTCAACCAACCATTGATATTCCTCTTCAACCAAAAATCCATTTTTATGTAAAATAGCTTTCCCTTTACCTAATGGCTGAAAACAACAATCTAAATGCAGGGCATTATCTTGAGCAATTGTATTGGATTTTCTAAGTTCAAAAGATTTTACTTTTTTATCAGGAAATTGTTTTCTTAAGTAGTCTATTGCCGCTTTATTCGTTCTAGCCGTAATAAATTCTGAGTAGTCGGGTGCAGTATATGTACCCACAAAAATATAATCGTTCCATGGCATTACATCGCCCCCTTCAACATGAACGTTATCTGGTGGATGAAGAATATGATTATCATCAATCTTATCCAAGACATGCAGTATTGCCTCAACTTCTTTTTCACGATCCGGTAATATATTTGCCTTAATCAATTTATCACCAATTACAAAGGCGATATCTCTAGAAAAAATTTGGTTACAATCTATTAAAATTTCAGGACGAAAAACTTTTACATTATATTTTTCAAACACTTTTCTAAATGCCTCCATTTCTTGAATCATGTCTTCTTCTTTTGGATATGTACCGGCCTTAATATGCTCTAAAGATTTGGGGTCATAAGCTTCCTCAACTGTAGGTATAGGTCCAGAACTTTTTGCAATACCTAAAACAACAGCCTTTAGTGGTGATATTTCGTCATTTATATTTAATTGTAACATAACTAATATTTTAAAATGAATTAAAATTTGGCACAAAAAAAAGCTCCTTTAAAATTAAAAGAGCTTTTTGTTTTTTTAATAAAGGTAGCAATCTACCTCTTGTCCAGTTCGACAAAAGACCTTAAATTTTCACCAACATAAACCTGTCTTGGTCTACCTATTGGTTCACCATTCAATCTCATTTCTCTCCACTGAGCAATCCACCCTGGCAATCTACCTAAAGCGAACATTACTGTAAACATTTCTGTAGGTATACCTAAAGCTCTATATATAATACCTGAATAAAAATCTACATTAGGATATAGTTTTCTTTCCACAAAGTACTGATCCTCTAATGCTTCTTTCTCCAAACCTTTTGCAATTTCCAAAATAGGATCATTTATTCCTAAATCTGCCAATACTTCATCGGCAGCCATTTTGATAATCTTGGCACGCGGGTCAAAGTTCTTGTATACTCTATGACCAAAGCCCATTAATCTAAACGGATCTTCCTTATCTTTTGCCTTCGCCATATATTTTTTGGTATCGCCACCATCAGCTTCGATAGCTTCTAGCATTTCCAATACCGCTTGGTTAGCCCCTCCATGAAGCGGGCCCCAAAGCGCAGAAATACCTGCAGATAACGATGCAAATAAACCAGCATGAGAAGAACCAACGATACGTACCGTACTCGTAGAACAGTTTTGCTCATGATCGGCGTGTAATATCAATAACTTATCTAAAGCCTCAATTACAACTTTGTTCTTTTTATAATCTTGGTTTGGACGCTTGAACATCATTTTATGAATATTCTCAACATATCCTAAACTATCATCACCATAATCTAACGGAAGGCCTTTCTTTTTACGCAATGTCCAAGCTACAAGAACTGGGAATTTGGCAAGAATACGTACAATAGCATGATACATTGCCTCATCTGAACTTACATCAACAGTTGAAGGGTTAAATGCAATTAAGGCACTTGTTAAGGATGACAACACGCCCATAGGGTGTGCAGATTTTGGAAAACCATCCAATATCTTTTTCATCTCTTCATCTACATGAGACTCATCTTTAATATCTTTATGGAACTTAGCCAATTCTTCTTTGTTCGGTAAGTTTCCAAAAATCAATGCATAAGCTACTTCTAAGAAATCGGCTTTCTCAGCTAATTCTTCAATTGAGTAACCTCTATAACGTAAAATACCTTTTTCTCCATCTAAGAATGTAATGGCACTTTCACAAGATCCCGTGTTTTTAAAACCTGGATCAATAGTTATCATTCCTTTGGTTGCTGAACGCAATGATTTGATATCGATTGCAAGTTCATCTTCGGTTCCCTTAATAACTGGAAACTCATATTTTTGACCATTATATTCTAAAATAGCTTTATCTGACATTTTTATTTTTACGTTTTAAATACTTCTCGTAAAGTTAACAAAACAGGATTGTTTTAACAATTTCAAAATTCTGTTTGGGCTAAAATTAACAATAAGTTCTATCAACTACATCACTTACAACAGATATAATGATTTATAATACTCATCTAAAGACTTTTCCCATGTAAAACGAGCCTTTTTAGCATTGTTTTGAATTTTTTTCCAAGCAGGTTTATCGTTTTCCCAAAGAGTTAGCGCTTCATCAAAACTATTTACCATATTCTTAATTTGTTGATCATAAGTTTCGCCGCTAAAAGCAAACCCCGTCTTCATATGAGCAACTGTATCTTTTAAACCACCTGTATGATGTACAAGACATGGGTTCCCATTTCTCATTGCCAGCATTTGACTTATTCCACATGGCTCAAATAAGCTAGGCATAAAATACAAATCTGTTTCTAAATACATAGAATCAATAAGGTCTTCTGACTGACCATTTGTAAATATAAAATTCTTATGCTTATAACTCATTTCTCTAAAAAACTCTTCATAATCCGGGTCCCCGGTTCCTAACAACATAAAGATCCCTTCTACCTTAGTTAGTCTTACAAGTATTTTCTCAAAAGCTTCTGGTGATCGTTTTAAAAAATAGAATTTTTGTTCAGTTAACCTGGCAACACTAGACACAATGAATTTTGGTCTATTACCTACATATTGCATAATTTTCTCGCCGGTATGAGCCAAAAAATCAGCTTTATACTTCTTTGATGTATCTTGAAGCCATCTAAATAAGGCTTTAACTGTGTTTCTATACAGTAATCCTTTTTCGGCTACTCGAATATTACCGTAATTACTTGCATTTAAAATTCCAAATAGCCTGCCCTCATTATCTGCTTTTTGCAAATCTACTTCTAAACTTTCTCCTCCAATAAATTCCGGTCTTCTACTTGGCAAAAGCACGTCATCTTTATAAGAAGGCGAAACGGTATGTACAGCATCGGCCAATCTAATTCCCACGGCCATTAAATTAATACAATCTTGATAACGATAATCCATTAGGGCTTTATGGTCTAGCTGAATTTCAGGAAACCAATTATTAACAGATGCATGGTTATTATAAAATGGTCTTATTCCTTGAATTGCTAAATTATGGATGCTATATACATAACGCATCTTTTTTAAATCTTGATAATTGGGATGGTACTTTTTTATAAACAATAATGCGGCTGCATGCCAATCATGCATATGAACAATATCTAAATCCCCAAAAGCCCCTATTTTTATAGCCTCTGCAGTCGCAGTACAAAAAATAATAAATTTTATAAAATCATTAAAAAAGGGTTCTGTGGGATCATCGTGATAAATATGAGCTATACCACCTTCAAGGATTTCAGGATGATGAATGACATAATGTGTAATATTTACATCAACCTTTTTTGGAATTACTTCATATAACTCTGCGGTATATGGGATACCTCTTAGACTAAACTCAAGCTTTGTCTTGAATATACCATTTTTATGCAATCTAGAATATGAAGGGACTACAACATGGGCTTTATCACCTCGTTTAGAAATCTCTCTTGGTACATCTCTAACTACATCACCCATTCCACCTGCTTTACAATCAGGAATGGCATCGTTCTCTGCGGAAACAAAAAGAAAATTATTCATACGCTAACAAAGTGGGGTTTTTAATGGTTTATTCTCAAAAGGTAGTTAAAGTTTTGATGTACGCCAAAAAAAAAAGCCTTTCTGAAAAGAAAGGCTTAATTAATCATCACAAACAAGGATTATCCTATTTTAAATGCTTTTTTCTGTGGATAGTATGCCGTACTTCCTAATTCCTCCTCAATTCGAAGAAGTTGATTATATTTAGCCATACGATCAGATCTTGATGCAGATCCAGTTTTAATTTGACCTGTATTCAAAGCTACTGCTAAGTCTGCAATAGTATTATCCTCTGTTTCTCCAGAACGGTGGGACATAACAGAAGTATAACCTGCATTTTTCGCCATATTAACCGCCGCTATTGTTTCTGTTAACGTACCAATCTGATTTACTTTTATCAAAATTGAATTCGCAATACCTCTTTCTATTCCGGTTGCCAAACGTTCCACATTAGTAACAAACAAATCATCACCTACTAATTGAACCTTATCGCCAATTTTATCCGTTAAGGACTTCCAACCATCCCAATCGTTTTCATCCATACCATCTTCAATAGAGATAATAGGATACTTAGCACTTAAATCAGCTAAATATTGAGCTTGTTCTTCAGAAGTTCTAATTACACCCGTTTCGCCTTCAAACTTAGTGTAGTCATATTTTCCATCAACAAAAAATTCTGCAGCTGCACAATCTAAAGCGATCATTACATCATCACCTAAAGTATAACCTGCGTTTTTCACAGCTTTGGCAATAGTGTCTAAAGCATCTTCAGTACCACCGGCTAGGTTTGGTGCAAATCCGCCTTCATCGCCTACTGCTGTGCTAAGTCCACGATCATGTAATACTTTTTTAAGGTTATGGAAAATCTCAGTACCCATTTGCATTGCATGTGTAAAGCTTTTTGCTTTCACTGGCATTACCATGAACTCTTGAAATGCGATTGGCGCATCGGAGTGAGAACCTCCATTAATTATATTCATCATTGGCACAGGTAGTGTATTTGCACTTACCCCACCGATATATCTAAAAAGCGAAAGACCCAGTTCATTAGCGGCAGCTTTTGCAGCAGCTAGTGAAACACCAAGAATTGCATTAGCGCCTAATTTGGATTTATTTGGTGTTCCGTCTAAATCAATCATTGTTTGATCTAAAAGATTCTGATCAAAAACATTCATTCCTAAAATTTCTTCTGCAATAATACTGTTTACGTTATCCACAGCTTTACTTACGCCTTTACCCATGAACGCTTTGCCACCATCACGTAGTTCAACAGCTTCATGCTCACCTGTAGAAGCTCCTGAAGGAACTGCAGCTCTACCCATTACACCATTTTCTGTAACCACATCTACTTCAACAGTTGGATTTCCTCTAGAATCTAAAATCTGTCTTGCGTGAACATTTAATATAATACTCATTTTTAATCTTTTTATTAGTTGTTTAAAAAAGTAAAGATACAAAACAGGGAAATCAATGGGTTTGTTTAAACCCAAGATTTCCCAATTAATTAATGTTTATTTAAACTATTTCGTTATGTTTTGAACTTTTCTCAATTAATTTGAAAAAATCATCAAAAAGGTAATCTGCATCGTGAGGACCTGGACTAGCTTCTGGATGATATTGCACAGAGAATACATCTTTATCTTTCATACGAATACCTGCAACGGTCTTATCATTAAGATGTGTATGCGTGATTTCTAAATTACTGTTAGCTTCTGTTTCTTCTCTATTTATGGCAAAGCCATGATTTTGCGAAGTAATCTCTCCTTTCCCTGTAATTAAGTTTAAAATAGGATGATTTATACCCCTATGCCCATTATGCATTTTGTATGTAGAAACTCCGTTTGCCAATGCCAAAACTTGATGTCCTAAGCAAATACCGAAAAGGGGTTTATTTGTTTGGATCATTTTCTTAACCGCAGTAATTGCATCCACTAATGGTTCTGGATCACCAGGACCATTAGAAATAAAGAAAGCATCAGGATTCCAAGAAGACATTTCTTCAAAACTACTATTATAAGGAAAGACTTTTACGTAAGCTCCACGCTTCACCAGGTTTCTTAAAATATTCTTTTTAATTCCAATATCAAGTGCTGCAATTTTAAACGTTGCATTATCATCACCAACAAAATATGGTTCTTTAGTAGAAACTTTCGAGGCCAATTCTAAACCCTCCATGCTTGGCACTTCACTTAATTGTTTTTTCAACTCATCTATATTCTCAATATTAGTAGATATTACAGCATTCATTGCACCATTGTCCCTTATATAGCTAACTAATGCACGCGTATCGACATCTGATATAGCAAACAGCTCATTTTCATCTAAGAAATTTTGCAAACTATTATCTGCGGAAGGTCTTGAATACTCATAGCTGAAATTTCTACAAACCAATCCAGCAATTTTTATAGACTCAGATTCTATCTCATCTTTATTAACGCCATAATTACCAATATGGGCATTGGTAGTTACCATTATTTGTCCGAAATAAGATGGATCCGTAAATATCTCCTGATAACCTGTCATTCCTGTATTGAAACATACTTCACCAAAAGCAGTACCTTTTTTATCTCCAACAGATTTTCCATAAAAGATGGTACCATCTGCAAGTAATATAATAGCTTTTCTCTTTGCTTGATATTTCATTTTAGTCTTATAATTTATTCGTTAACAAAAAAACATAAAAAAAGGATAAACTAGAAAGTTTATCCTTTTTCATTATTAATATTTATCGACAATTTTATTCCTTAGAATCATCTGTCTTAGCTTCTGTTTCGGTTTGAGCTTCTTCCACTTTTGTTTCTTTCTCTGCAGAAACAACTTCAGCATCACTACCACCTGACCTTCTACTTCTTCTAGTAGATTTCTTCTTAGGCTTGCCAGCATTGTATAACTCGTTGAAATCAACCAATTCTATCATTGCCATATCAGCGTTATCACCTAAACGATTACCTAATTTGATAATTCTAGTATAACCACCTGGTCTATCGGCAACCTTTTCAGAAACTACACTAAACAATTCTGTAACAGCATACTTATCACGAAGATTTTTAAAAACGATACGTCTGTTATGAGTACCTTTCTCAGCACTAACATTATTCTCAGCTTTAGACTTTGTAATCAAAGGCTCGATAAATTGTTTTAAAGCTTTCGCTTTAGCAACAGTTGTATTGATTCTTTTGTGTTCGATCAAAGAACAAGCCATGTTTGCTAACATCGCTTTTCTATGAGCAGTTTTTCTACCTAAATGGTTATTTTTTTTACCGTGTCTCATGTTTTAATTTTATCATCTTGCTACCAAACTCGATAGAACGAGGAGCAAAATATGATTATTTAATCTTTATCTAATTTATATTTTGATAAATCCATACCAAAACTTAACCCCTTGTTAATTACAAGTTCTTCAAGTTCCGTTAAAGATTTTTTACCAAAGTTTCTAAACTTCATTAAGTCGTTCTTATTGAAAGAAACTAAATCTCCTAAAGTGTCAACTTCAGCTGCTTTTAAACAGTTTAGTGCACGAACAGAAAGGTCCATATCAACTAATTTAGTTTTCAACAATTGTCTCATATGTAAAGACTCCTCATCATAAGTCTCTGTCTGAGCAATTTCATCAGCTTCTAATGTAATACGCTCATCAGAGAATAACATAAAGTGGTGAATAAGTACTTTAGCAGCTTCAGTTAAAGCATCTTTAGGATGAATGGAACCATCTGAAGATATTTCAAAAACCAATTTTTCGTAATCCGTTTTTTGCTCAACACGAAAGTTCTCTATACTATATTTTACATTCTTAATAGGTGTAAAAATAGAGTCAATTGCTATTGTTCCTAATGGAGCTCCAGATTTTTTATTCTCTTCCGCTGGTACATAACCTCTACCCTTTTCGATAGTAATTTCCATATTGATACTAACTTTAGCATCCATATTACAAATTACCAATTCAGGATTTAATATTTGATAGCCAGAAATAAATTTCTGAAAATCACCTGCGGTCAATTGATTTTTACCACTTACTGAAATTGAAACAACTTCAGCTTCCGAGTCTTCTATTTGTTTTTTGAAACGCACTTGTTTCAAATTCAAAATAATCTCTGTAACATCTTCTACAACGCCAGATATTACTGAGAACTCATGATCTACCTTATCTATTCTTACAGACGTAATAGCGTAACCTTCTAATGAAGATAACAATACGCGTCTTAATGCATTCCCAACAGTTAATCCATAACCAGGTTCCAAAGGGCGAAATTCGAACTTCCCTTCAAAATCAGAGGAATCGATCATTATTACTTTATCGGGTTTCTGAAAATTAAATAATGCCATAATTGGATCGGTGTTGTTTATTTAGAGTATAACTCCACGATTAATTGTTCTTTGATATTTTCTGGAATCTGTAATCTTTCAGGAATGGAAACATATGTACCTTCCTTCTTTTCACTATTCCAAGAAATCCACTCATAAACCGCACTACTAGCAGTTAATGAATCTTGTATACTTTGAAGTGATTTTGATTTTTCTCTTACACCAACAACATCACCAGCCTTTAATGAATAAGATGGTATGTTTACCAACTCTCCGTTTACTGTAATGTGCCTGTGAGAAACCAATTGCCTAGCTCCGCTTCTAGTAGGGGAAATTCCCATTCTATAAACTACGTTATCTAAACGTGACTCACATAATTGAAGTAAAATCTCACCAGCAACACCTTCTTTTCTTTTAGCAGTTTGAAACAAATTTCTAAACTGTTTTTCTAAAATACCATAAGTATATTTAGCCTTTTGTTTCTCCATTAATTGAATAGAGTATTCAGACTTTTTACCTCTTCTTCTATTATTTCCGTGTTGCCCTGGAGGGTAATTTTTCTTTTCGAAAGATTTATCATCTCCGAAAATTGCCTCGCCGAATTTACGAGCAATCTTTGATTTTGGTCCTGTATATCTTGCCATTTTCTTTTAATTTGAAAGTGAGATTATGAATTAAGGCTTATCCTTCGATAATCGTAACTACACTTTCCGTGAAATATATTAGTAATTAATTTAAACTCTTCTTCTTTTAGGAGGTCTACAACCATTATGAGGCATAGGTGTAACATCTATAATTTCTGTCACTTCTATTCCTGCATTGTGTATAGATCTTATCGCTGATTCTCTACCATTTCCAGGTCCTTTTACATATACCTTAACCTTTCTTAAGCCTGCTTCATGAGCAACTTTAGAACAATCTTCAGCAGCCACTTGAGCCGCATATGGTGTATTTTTCTTAGACCCTCTAAAACCTAATTTACCAGCAGATGACCAAGAAATAACATCTCCTTTTTTATTTGTTAAAGATATAATGATATTATTGAAAGAAGCACTTATATGAGCCTCCCCAACAGAATCTACTATAACTTTACGTTTCTTGGTAACTTTAGTATTTGCCTTTGCCATACCTAATTATTATTTAGTTGCCTTCTTCTTGTTAGCAACTGTTTTACGTTTTCCTTTTCTTGTTCTAGAGTTATTCTTAGTACGCTGACCTCTTAAAGGTAAACCTGATCTATGACGAATTCCTCTGTAACAGCCAATGTCCATTAAACGCTTAATGTTCAACTGAGTTTCAGAACGTAATTCACCTTCAATTACAAAACCTGAAACAGCTTCCCTTATACGGCCAATTTCATCATCGTTCCAATCAGAAACCTTAGTATCTTCACTAACTTGGGCTTTTTTCAAAATTTCTTGTGACCTACTTCTGCCAATTCCAAAAATATAGGTTAAGGCGATTACGCCTCTCTTTTGTTTTGGTATATCTATACCTGCGATTCTTGCCATAATTACCCTTGTCTTTGTTTAAATCTAGGATTCTTTTTGTTGATTACGTACAACCTGCCTTTTCTGCGAACAATCTTGCAGTCGGCACTTCTCTTCTTAACTGATGCTCTTACTTTCATCTTGTATCTTAGTATCTATATGTAATTCTTGCTTTGGTAAGGTCATACGGACTCATCTCCAATTTAACCTTGTCTCCAGGTAATAGTTTAATATAGTGCATACGCATCTTACCTGATATATGCGCCGTTACCACATGTCCATTCTCCAACTCTACACGAAACATTGCATTAGATAATGCTTCAATGATAGATCCATCTTGTTCTATTGCTGCCTGCTTAGCCATAAATTATGCTACTTTTCTATTTTTACCGGTTTTCATTAAACCATCGTAATGTCTATTTAACAAATAAGAATTTACTTGTTGAACAGTGTCGATAGCAACACCAACCATAATTAATAGTGATGTACCACCATAAAACAATGCCCATCCTGCTTGAACATCCATTAATTTAACCACAATAGCTGGTAAAATAGCCAGCAAAGCTAAGAAAATAGATCCAGGTAACGTTATTAAAGACATAATCTTATCTAAATAATCTCCAGTTTCTTTTCCAGGACGTATTCCAGGTATAAAACCACCACTCCTTTTAAGGTCATCGGCCATTTTATTCGTTGGAACTGTTATTGCAGTATAGAAATAGGTGAAAATTATAATCAATATTGCAAACAATAAATTATATGCCCAACCAAAAATATCACTAAACTGTACTTGCATCCACTGTCCAAAAGCGGTATCATCAAATGCTCCACCAATCATACCAGGAACAAACATAATAGCTTGTGCAAATATTATTGGCATTACTCCCGAAGCGTTTAATTTCAAAGGAATGTATTGTCTAGACCCCATAATGTTCTTTTCATAGCCACCAGAAGCAGTACGTCTTGCATACTGAACAGGTATTTGTCTTGTAGCCATTACTAATAAAATACAAGCCAATATTACTAAGAACCAAATAATAACTTCTATTAATATAAACATTAATCCACCGTTATTATTAGTTGTTCTAGATATAAACTCTTGAACAAAAGATTGCGGCATTGTAGCAATAATACCTATCATAATCAACAAAGAAATACCATTACCAATTCCTTTATCAGTAATTTTTTCCCCTAGCCACATAGCAAATACAGTACCTGTTACCAAAATAATTACCGCAGGAACCATAAAATCTAATCCTTTTCCTAATAAGAAAGCACTATCCCTTACACCAAAGGCTTCTAACCCATATAAATATGCAGGAGCTTGCACTATACAAATACCAATAGTTAGCCACCTAGTGATTTGATTGATAGTCTTACGACCACTTTCACCTTCTTTTTGTAATTTTTGAAGATAAGGAATTGCAATACCCATTAGCTGTACAACAATAGAAGCAGAAATATAAGGCATAATACCTAATGCAAAAACAGAAGCATTAGCAAATGCCCCTCCGGTAAATGCATTTAAAAGACCAAAAATACCTTGGTCAGTACTATCCGTTAATCCACCTAATTGTGTAGAATCAATACCTGGAAGTACGATTTGACAACCAAAACGATAAACCAACAAAAGTCCTAAAGTTATAAGAATTCTATTTCTTAGTTCTTCTATCTTCCAAATATTGGATAATGTATCAATAAAATTCTTCATGCTCTCGTTTATGCTTACAAACTTATTGCTTCACCACCAGCCGCTTCTATAGCCGCTTTAGCTGAAACTGTAAATTTATGTACAGAAATTTTTAGCGGTGATTTTAATTCACCATTACCTAAAATTTTCACTAAATCATTTTTACCAACCAAACCGTTTTCAATTAAAATATCTAATGACACTTCATTTGTAACAACTTTATTATCAACAAGTTCTTGCAACTTTTCTAAATTGATACCTTGGTAATTCTTGCGATTAATATTGGTAAAACCAAACTTAGGTACACGACGTTGCAAAGGCATTTGACCACCTTCGAAACCTATTTTCTTAGAATAACCAGATCTTGATTTTGCTCCTTTATGACCTCTTGCAGCAGTTCCTCCTTTTCCAGAACCTTGACCTCTTCCAAGACGCTTTCCATCTCTATTCACTGAACCTTCTGCAGGCTGTAGATTATGTAAACCCATTTTATTCTATATTTAAGCCTCCTCAGTGGAAACTAAATGTTTAACTTTATTTATCATTCCAAGAATATTAGGCGTATCTTCATGTTCAACGACCTGTCCTATTCTTTTTAAACCAAGAGCCTCTAAAGTCCTTTTTTGATTTTGAGGTTTCTTAATTCCACTTTTTAACTGTGTTACTTTAATCTTTGCCATAATTCTACTCTTAGCCTTTAAATACTTTTTCTAAAGAAACACCTCTTTGTGTTGCAACTGTCTTTGCATCCCTAAGTTGTAAAAGCGCATCAAAAGTAGCTTTAACAACATTATGTGGATTGGATGAACCCTGAGATTTTGAAAGTACATCATGTACACCAACAGATTCTAATACAGACCTTACTGCACCACCAGCAATAACCCCGGTTCCATGAGATGCAGGTTGAATATACACTCTAGCACCACCAAATTTACCTTTTTGCTCATGTGGCAAAGTACCTTTATTTAAGGGAATACGCACAAGGTTCTTTTTACCATCTTCTATAGCCTTAGCTATTGCCGTAGCAACTTCTTTAGATTTACCTAAACCATGACCTACAACGCCATTTTCATCACCTACCACAACAATAGCAGAAAAACCAAATGCTCTACCACCCTTTGTTACTTTAGTTACACGTTGTATACCAACTAATTTATCTTTTAAATCTAAACCACCAGGTTTAACTGTTTCTACGTTTTTATATTTTTGGAACATACTAGTATTTTAGAATTTTAATCCTGCTTCTCTTGCGCCATCCGCCAAAGATTTTACTCTTCCGTGATATAAATTACCACCTCTATCGAAAGCGACCTTATCCAAGCCAGCTTTTACGGATTTTTCCGCAATTGATTTTCCAACCAATGCAGCAATCTCTGTTTTATTTCCTTTTGCTTTAGCAATATCCTTATCTCTTGAAGAAGCAGATACTAAAGTGATTCCTTTTACGTCATCTATAACTTGAGCGTATATTTCGCTATTACTTCTAAATACAGACAACCTTGGTCTTGCTGCAGTTCCAGAAGAAACCTTACGAATTCTACGTCGGATTCTTGTTTTTCTTTGTGTTTTTGATAATCCCATAATACCCTTATATTAAGCTGACTTACCAGCTTTTCTTCTTAATATTTCACCTACAAATTTAATACCTTTCCCTTTGTATGGTTCAGGTCTACGGAAAGATCTAATCTTTGCAGCAATATGGCCAACTAATTGTTTATCATGTGAAGTTAACTTCACAATAGGGTTCTTACCCTTTTCAGATATAGTTTCAACTTTTACCTCCGGAGCTAAATCAAAGATTATATTATGAGAAAAACCTAACGCCAAATCAAGTTTTTGCCCTTGATTACTTGCTCTATATCCAACTCCTACCAATTCTAATTCTTTAGTCCATCCTTTAGAGACACCTTCAACCATATTAGTTATAAGTGATCTATATAAACCGTGTTTAGCTTTATGCTCCTTAGAATCTGATGGTCTTGTCACCCAAGCCTGTCCATCTTCTACTTTAACCGCAACATCAGAAAATTCTTGAGTCAATTCGCCCAACTTTCCTTTAACAGAAATGACATTCTCCTTGATTTCAACTGTAACTCCTTCAGGAATTGCGATTGGATTATTACCTATTCTAGACATCTTCTAAATCTTTAAATCAATTAATAAACGTAGCACAAAACTTCACCACCAACATTCTCTGCTTTTGCTTGTTTGCTAGTCATCACACCATGTGAGGTTGATACAATAGCAATACCTAAACCATTTAATACACGTGGTAAATCTTCACTACCAGCATACTTTCTAAGACCAGGTTTACTGATACGTTGAATTTTCTTAATGACTGGCTCTTTAGTAAGTTTGTCATATTTCAAGGCAATTTTAATAGAACCTTGAACCTTATTATCTTCAAACTTATAACTTAAAATATATCCTTGGTCGAATAAAATCTTAGTTATTTCCTTTTTTAGATTCGACGCAGGAATTTCAACAACCCTGTGACCCGCTCTACTCGCGTTTCTAACTCTCGTTAGGTAATCTGCAATAGTATCTGTTACCATTTATATAAAATTCGGAAACGGTTTTCAGCATTTAGGCCAAACCTGATTCCATTAATAATTCTAATTTTTACCAGCTAGCTTTTTTAACACCAGGTATTAAACCAGCATTTGCCATTTCTCTAAACTTTACCCTTGAAATACCAAAAGTTCTCATGTAACCTTTAGGCCTTCCAGTTAATTTACATCTATTGTGTAAACGTACCGGTGATGCATTCTTAGGCAATCTCTGAAGTGCTTCATAATCACCAGCTTCTTTTAAAGCCTTTCTTTTTTCAGCATAAATTGCCACAGTTCTTTCCCTTTTTCTTTCACGGGCTTTCATTGATTCCTTAGCCATACTAATTCTTTTTAAAAGGTAAACCTAATTCAGTTAATAATGATTTCGCTTCTTTGTCAGTTTCTGCCGAAGTAACAAAAGTAATGTCCATTCCGTTAATTCTATTGATTTTATCAATATTTACTTCAGGAAATATAATTTGTTCAGTAACACCTAGGTTATAATTTCCACGACCATCGAAACCAGTAGCTTTGATACCTTGAAAATCACGTACTCGAGGTAAAGCAGAAGTAACCAAGCGATCTAAAAACTCGTACATACGCTCTCCCCTAAGAGTAACCTTTGCACCAATTGGCATACCTTTTCTTAATTTAAAAGCAGCAACATCTTTTTTAGACAATGTAGCAACTGCTTTTTGACCTGTTATCATAGTCATTTCATCCAAGGCATGGTCAATAAGCTTTTTATCAGCAACGGCAGCTCCTACACCTCTGCTCATTACTATTTTCTCTAACTTAGGAACCTGCATTACATTATTGTAACCAAACTCTTCGGTAAGGGCCGCTACTATTCGCTCCTTATACTCTTTCTTTAATCTTGCAACGTATGCCATAACTAAATTACTTCATTGGATTTTTTGGAAACCCTAACTTTTTTACCATCCTTTATCTCATAACCAACTCTAGTTACATCTCCAGATTTACTGTCGATTAGAGCCAAGTTAGATATATGGATTAAAGCTTCTTTTTTTACAATACCACCTTGAGGATTCTTAGCACTAGGCTTCTCATGTTTAGATACCATATTAGCACCTTCAACAATGGCTTTATTTTTCTCAAGATCTACACGCATTATTTTACCTTCTGTACCTTTATGGTCACCAGCTGTAATCCTTACCGTATCTCCTGTTTTGATTTTTAACTTTTTCATCTTGTCCGTTATATTATAATACCTCTGGGGCCAATGATACAATCTTCATGAACTGCTTATCCCTAAGCTCTCTTGCTACAGGTCCAAAAACACGAGTTCCTCTCATTTCTCCGGCAGGATTCAATAAAACACAAGCGTTATCATCAAATCTAATATAAGACCCATCAGGTCTTCTTACCTCTTTTTTTGTGCGAACTACAACAGCAGTTGATACTGCTCCCTTTTTAATACCTCCATTAGGAGTAGCTTCTTTAACAGTAACAACAATTTTGTCACCTATAGACGCATATCTTCTTTTAGTACCACCAAGAACACGGATAGTTAAAACTTCCTTTGCCCCTGTGTTATCCGCAACCTTTAATCTAGATTCTTGCTGTAACATAACTTATTTAGCTCTTTCTAAGATTTCTACTAGTCTCCAACATTTAGTTTTACTCATAGGACGAGTCTCCATGATTTTTACCGTATCACCAATATTGCAATCGTTCTTTTCGTCATGAGCAACATATTTCTTTGTCTTCAAAACGAATTTACCGTACATAGGATGCTTTACTCTTTTTACCTCTGCAATAACAATAGACTTCTCCATTTTATTACTAGTAACAACTCCTACTCTCTCTTTTCTTAAGTTTCTTTTTTCCATAAAGCCCACCAATTATTGGTTTTCCCTATTAGTAATTTCAGTGGCTAATCTTGCTACTGTTCTTCTTACTTTTCTAATTTGAAGTGGATTTTCTAACGGGGTTACAAAATGTGCCATTTTCAAATCCGAATGTTGCTTCCTGTACTCGGCCAATTTCTCCGTAAGTCCTTCCACAGACATTTCTTTAATCTCTTGTTTTTTCATTATTCCTTACGTTTAATTTGTGCCTTCGAAATCTCTAGCTACAATAAATTTTGTTTTAACAGGAAGTTTTTGTGCCGCCAATCTTAAAGCTTCTTTTGCTACTTCCATTGGAACTCCAGCTACCTCGAACATAATTCTACCAGGCTTAACAACAGCTACAAAATATTCAGGAGCACCCTTACCTTTACCCATACGTACTTCTAAAGGTTTTTTGGTAATCGGTTTATCTGGAAATATTTTGATCCACAATTGCCCTTCTCTTTTCATAAATCTAGTAGCTGCAATACGAGCAGCTTCTATTTGACGAGAAGTCAAAAATGTAGCATCATCAACATTCTTTATACCGAACATACCATTTGAAAGTTGGTGTCCTCTTCCAGCTAGGCCTTTCATACGGCCTTTCTGCATCTTACGGAACTTTGTTCTTTTCGGTTGTAACATTACTTTAGTTCTTTAAAAAATTACTTTCTACGACGTTGTTTTCTTCCACCTTCTTGCTTACCACCCTTAGGAGAATCCTTTTGCATTCCTACCAATGGAGATAAATCTCTTTTACCATAAACCTCACCTTTCATAATCCAAACTTTAATACCAAGTTTGCCATATGTAGTTTGAGCCTCTTGTAAAGCATAATCAATATCTGCTCTAAAAGTTGATAATGGAATTCTACCATCCTTATATGATTCAGAACGAGCCATTTCAGCACCATTCAATCTTCCAGAGATTTGAATCTTTATACCTTCGGCATTCATACGCATTGCTGCAGCGATTGCCATTTTAATTGCTCTTCTAAAGGAAATTCTACTTTCAATTTGACGAGCTACACTAGCTGCAACTAAATTAGCATCAAGCTCAGGTCTTTTTATTTCGAATATGTTGATTTGAACCTCCTTATTGGTGATTTTTTTCAACTCCTCCTTTAATTTGTCAACTTCCTGTCCACCTTTACCAATTATAATACCTGGTCTAGCAGTTGTTACAGTAACAGTGATTAATTTAAGAGTACGCTCAATAATAACTCTAGAAACACTAGCCTTAGCTAGTCTGGCATGAATATACTTACGTATTTTATCATCCTCAGCTAATTTATCTCCGTAATCGTTTCCACCATACCAGTTAGACTCCCAACCTCTAATGATTCCTAAACGATTTCCTATTGGATTTGTTTTCTGTCCCATCCTAGTTTTCTGTATTATTTTTTGACCCCAAAACCAAAGTTACATGGTTTGAACGTTTTCTAATTCTATGTGCTCTTCCTTGTGGCGCTGGACGCAATCTTTTAAGCATTGCACCACCATCAACTCTAATTTCAGCTACAACCAAATCAGCATCTTCTAAACTTGCCTCTTCATTTTTAGCTTGCCAATTAGCCAAAGCAGAAAGTAATAATTTCTCCAACTTTCTTGAAGCCTCTTTAGGGTTAAATCTTAAAATAGCTAATGCTTTTTCTACTTGAACACCACGAATTAAATCTGCAACTAATCGCATTTTTCTAGGTGAAGTAGGACAGTTATTCAACTTTGCGAAAGCCACCTTCTTCTTTTCTGCCTTAATTCTTTCGGCCATCTGTTTTTTACGAACTCCCATAGCTTACTTTTTTCCTTTGTTTTTTGCACCGACATGACCTCTAAAGGATCTAGTAGGTGAAAATTCTCCAAGTTTATGTCCCACCATGTTTTCTGTAACAAAAACAGGTACAAATTGTTTTCCATTATGAACCGCTATAGTCATCCCGACGAAATCAGGAGTTATCATAGAAGCCCTTGACCAAGTTTTTATTACGGATTTTTTTCCGGATGAAACACTTTGTTGGATTTTCTTTTCCAAACTATAGTGAACGTAAGGTCCTTTTTTTAGTGAACGTGCCATTTCTTTCTACTTTTTTATTTCTTTCTACGTTCTATTATATACTTATTGGTGCTCTTGGTCTTAGAACGAGTTCTGAATCCTTTAGCAGGTATTCCGTTTCTCGATCTTGGGTGACCTCCAGAAGCTCTACCTTCACCACCACCCATTGGGTGATCAACAGGGTTCATTGCTACCGGTCTTGTTCTAGGTCTTCTACCCAACCATCTACTTCTACCTGCCTTACCTGATACCAATAATTGGTGATCAGAGTTAGACACAGCACCAATGGTTGCTAAACACCCAGAAAGAATTAATCTTGTTTCACCAGAAGGCATTTTAACAGTAACAAATTTACCATCCTTTGCCATAAGCTGAGCAAATGTACCCGCACTACGCGCCATAACAGCACCTTGACCAGGCCTTAATTCAATACACGAAATAATAGTACCTAAAGGAATTTCACTTAACGGCAATGCATTCCCGATTTCAGGAGCTACAGAAGAACCAGATGATATTTGCTGATCAACCTGCAAACCATTTTGAGCAACAACATATCTCTTTTCCCCATCAGCATATTCCAATAGAGCAATAAATGCAGTTCTATTAGGATCGTACTCTATGGTTTTAACAGTAGCAAGCACATCTTGCTTGTCTCTCTTAAAATCTATTACACGATACCTTCTCTTATGACCTCCGCCTTTTTGGCGCATGGTCATTTTTCCTTGACTGTTTCTACCTCCGGACTTTTTTAACGGAGCAAGCAAGCTCTTCTCCGGCTTATCAGCAGTAACGGCGTCAAATCCGTTTACTACTCTAAAACGCTGTCCTGGAGTGATTGGTTTTAATTTTCTAACTGACATTTCTTGTCTTTATAGATTACTATATAAATCGATTATATCTCCCTCTACAACATCAACAATTGCCTTTTTAATAGCATTTGTCTTACCGTGCTGCACACCAGTTTTTGTATATCTGGATTTTCTTGAAGGACCGTAATTCATTGTACGAACCTTTTTCACAGAAACACCATAAGTAGCCTCAACTGCATCTTTAATTTGCAATTTATTTGCCTTAGGGTTAACTACGAATCCATAACGGTTGTTCAACTCGCTATCAGCAGTCATCTTTTCCGTTATAATTGGCTTTATTAACACACTCATGATCTTATTATTTATTTAAATTCGATTCAATTCCTTCCAAAGAGCCTTCTAACAACACAACACTATTTGCATTAAGAATCTTGTAAGTACTTAATTCTGAGTTAGTTATAACTTCAGAACCTTTAAAATTACGCGAAGACAAATATACACCTTTATTTGAATCACCCAACACTATTAAAGATTTTTTGTTTTCAAGACCAAAAGCCTTTAAAACTTGTACGAAATCTTTAGTCTTAGGAGTATCAAAATCAAAGTCTTCAACTACCAAAATTGCATTTTCTTTAGACTTTAAAGTCAATGCCGATTTTCTTGCCAAACGCTTTAAATTTTTATTTAGTTTTTGAGCATAATCTCTAGGTCTTGGTCCAAAAATTCTACCACCACCTCTAAATACAGGAGATTTAATACTACCAGCTCTGGCCGTACCAGTACCTTTTTGTTTTTTAATCTTTCTTGTACTACCTGCAATCTCTGCTCTTTCTTTTGCCTTGTGCGTACCTTGTCTTTGATGAGCTAAATATTGCTTAACATCTAAGTAAACTGCGTGCTCATTAGGCTCTATAGCGAAAACATCATCAGAAAGGTTTGCCTTTCTACCTGTGTCTTTTCCGTTAATATCTAAAACTGCTATTTTCATTACATCCACCTTTGTATAGTTACATAAGCATTCTTATGGCCCGGAACACAACCTTTTACTACTAAAAGATTCTTTTCTGGAACTACTTTTAAAACTCTAAGGTTCTGAACCGTTACACGATCCGTACCCATTCTACCAGCCATTTTCATACCTTTAAATACTCTTGCAGGATATGAAGCAGCACCAATAGAACCTGGAGCCCTAAGTCTGTTATGCTGACCGTGTGTTGCTTGACCAACCCCACCAAAACCGTGACGTTTTACAACACCCTGAAAACCTTTTCCTTTAGATGTACCAATAACATCTACGAATTCGCCTTCAACAAAAACATCAACACCAATGGTGTCTCCTAATTTAAAATCACCTTCAAAATCTTGGAATTCAACGACTTTTTTCTTAGGAGAAGTTCCTGCTTTTTTAAAATGGCCCAATTCAGCCTTATTAGCACGACTTTCTGCCTTGTCATCGAAACCAAGCTGAAGAGCACTATACCCGTCAACCCCTTCGGTTCTGACTTGGGTAACTACACATGGTCCAGCTTCAATAACGGTACATGGAATATTTTTTCCATTTTCGTCAAATATACTAGTCATGCCTATTTTCTTTCCTATTAACCCAGACATACTTATTTATATTAATTATTACTTATTTAAATACTTTTCAAAAAAATAGGGTCAAAATAATTTAACCCTAAATTATCTTTTCCATTTTTCCTTCGCACGCAGCTCCGGACATGTCCTCTACCCCAAATTGAGATAGATAATAAATTATACTTTAATCTCTACTTCTACCCCACTTGGAAGTTCTAACTTCATAAGTGCATCAATAGTTTTAGATGAAGAGCTATAAATATCCAACAATCTCTTGTAAGAACTTAATTGAAACTGCTCTCTTGATTTTTTATTCACGTGAGGTGAACGCAAAACCGTGAAAATTTTCTTATGTGTTGGTAAAGGAATTGGTCCTGTTACAACAGCACCAGTAGTCTTTACCGTCTTTACAATCTTCTCAGCAGATTTATCTACTAAATTATGATCGTAAGATTTTAGTTTTATTCTAATTTTTTGACTCATGTCTTAAATTTATGCTGTTATACCTTTTGCTGCCTTTATTACTTCCGCTGAAATATTGGAAGGCGTCTCTGCGTAGTGTGAAAATTCCATTGTTGAAGTCGCACGACCTGAAGATAATGTTCTTAAAGAAGTTACATAACCAAACATTTCAGATAATGGCACAGTACCTTTAACGACCTTAGCACCCGCTCTATCGCTCATATTACCAATTGTTCCTCTACGTCTATTTAAATCCCCTACGATATCACCCATATTTTCCTCAGGAGTAATAACTTCTAGTTTCATTATTGGCTCCATAATCACAGCACCTGCAGCTTTACCCGCAGCCTTGTAACCCATTTTTGCAGCCAGCTCAAAAGAAAGCGCATCCGAATCCACAGCGTGGAAAGAACCATCCTTAAGAACTACTTTCATGGTATCCATTTCATAACCGGCCAAAGGTCCGTTTTGCATTGCTGCAGCAAACCCTTTCTCCACCGCTGGAATAAATTCTTTTGGAATACGACCACCTTTAATTTCATCTACGAACTGTAATCCTTCGCCTGTAAAATCCTCATCAGCAGGACCCATTTCAAATACAATATCACCAAACTTACCACGACCACCAGATTGCTTCTTGTAAGTTTCTCTGTGTGAAGCCGTCTTAGTCAATGCTTCTTTGTACTCAACCTGAGGTTCACCTTGATTAACCTCTACTTTAAACTCTCTTCTTAAACGATCTACAATAATATCTAGGTGTAGCTCGCCCATTCCAGAAATAATAGTTTGTCCAGAAGCTTCATCAGTTTTTACCTGAAAAGTAGGGTCTTCTTCAGCCAACTTTGACAAAGCCATACCCAATTTATCCACATCAGCCTTAGTTTTAGGCTCAACAGCAATACCAATAACTGGTTCTGGAAAATTCATACTCTCCAAAACTATAGGATGCTTTTCATCAGACATGGTATCTCCAGTCTTAATATCCTTAAATCCTACAGCAGCTCCAATATCACCAGCTTCAATAAAATCGATAGCATTTTGCTTATTTGAATGCATTTGATAAATACGGGAGATACGTTCTTTTTTGCCTGAACGATTGTTCAAAATATAGGAACCTGCATCTAAACGACCAGAATAGGTTCTAAAAAACGCTAATCTACCTACAAACGGATCAGTTGCAATTTTAAAAGCTAACGCAGCAAACGGTTCCTTTACACTAGGCTTACGTTTTTCAGCTAAACCAGTATCTGGGTTTGTACCTTCAATTGCTTCCTTATCCACAGGTGAAGGTAAATATCTACAAACAGCATCCAATAAAAATTGAACACCTTTATTCTTAAAGGAAGAACCACAAACCATAGGTATGATCGCACGATCCATAACAGCAGCTCTTAAAGCAGCATGAACTTCCTCCTCCGTGATAGAATCTTCATCTTCGAAGAATTTCTCCATTAACTCCTCATCATATTCCGCTACAGCTTCAATTAAGGCAGCTCTATACTCCTTAACTTCTGCTTTCATATCTTCTGGAATGTCAATAACATCAAAAGTAGCACCAAAACCTTCTTCGTGCCATACTATAGCTCTATTCTTTGCTAAATCAACAATACCCCTAAAATCAGCTTCATCACCAATAGGAAGTACAATTGGCACAGCATTGGAACCTAGCATTTCCTTAACCTGCTTACATACATTAAGAAAATTAGAACCCTGACGATCCATTTTATTAACGAAACCAATTCTTGGCACCTTATAATTATCTGCCAGTCTCCAGTTAGTTTCGGATTGTGGCTCAACACCATCAACCGCACTAAATAGGAACACCAATCCATCCAATACACGTAACGAACGATTAACCTCTACGGTAAAATCAACATGACCCGGAGTGTCAATAATATTAAAATGATAACCCTTAGCGTCCTCGGTAGGCTCACCATTTTCTTTTGGAAATGTCCATTCACATGTAGTAGCCGCAGAAGTAATTGTAATACCTCTCTCCTGCTCTTGCTCCATCCAGTCCATAGTAGCAGCGCCATCATGAACTTCACCCAACTTATGACTTACCCCTGTATAAAAAAGAATACGTTCGGTAGTCGTAGTTTTACCAGCGTCAATATGCGCTGCAATACCAATATTTCTTGTATATTTTAAATCTCTTGCCATTTCCGATTAGAATCTAAAGTGAGAGAATGCCTTATTCGCCTCTGCCATTTTGTGAGTATCAGTTCTTTTTTTAACCGCCGCACCTTCTTCTTTTGCCGCTGCTAGAATCTCACCTGCTAATTTCTGAGACATACCTTTTTCATTACGCTTTCTAGCATAACTAATTAACCATTTCATGGCAGTAGATATTTTTCTGTCCGGCCTAATTTGCATTGGAATTTGGAACGTAGCTCCACCAACTCTTCTACTTCTTACTTCTACGTGAGGCATTACATTACTTAATGCATCTTTCCAAAGCTCTAAAGCTGTTTTTTCATCATCGGTCTTTTTTGCATCAACGATATCGATTGCATCGTAAAATACACTAAAAGCTACTGATTTCTTACCATCCCACATCATCATGTTAACGAAACGCGTCACTAACTGATCATTAAATCTTGGATCTGGTAAAAGTGGTCTTTTCTTTGCCTGTCTTTTTCTCATTACTTCCTTTTAAACAAGTTTAATTACTTCTTAGGTCTTTTTGCACCATACTTTGATCTACGTTGTGTTCTACCGGCCACACCTGCTGTGTCCAATGCACCACGTACAATATGATACCTAACCCCTGGTAAATCTTTAACTCTTCCGCCTCTTACTAATACTATCGAGTGCTCTTGAAGATTGTGACCCTCTCCTGGAATGTAAGCATTTACTTCTTTACCATTTGTCAACCTAACCCTTGCTACTTTTCTCATAGCTGAGTTTGGCTTCTTTGGTGTAGTAGTATAAACACGTGTACAAACACCCCTTCTCTGAGGACACGAATCCAAAGCAGCCGATTTACTCTTCTTAGTAATCGTCTCTCTTCCTATTCGTACTAATTGTGATATTGTTGGCATACTAAATAATATATAAAAATTACCCCTACTTTAAGGGTCGGCAAATGTAGTAATAAATCACAGTAATTCAAATCCTAATCGATTTATTTTTATTTTTTTTTAAAAACAGTCGAAATCGCGCATTCAAAAACAAGTACCATAAAGCAACCTTATAGTTTATCTCCAAACAATACAACTTTAAATTTTATATAAGATTTTACCATATTTTTTAAAAAATTATGAATTTAATAAAACAAAGGCTGTTATATTATTTACTAATAAATATAGACAGTGTTTAATCTGTAACTTCGCGATTTATAACATCTTCTTAAAGTTTTATTAAAATTCTCTTGCATTATTAACAGTTTATTATGAAGTTTGTCGCTAGCTAATTCAAATAATTTAAAAATGAGAACAAAACTAAATGGATTGTTAACGTTACTACTAGCGTTAGTTGTGCATATTTCTTTTGCACAACAAAAAACAGTATCCGGTACGGTTACTGATCAAGGAGGGCTTCCTTTGCCCGGGGTTAACATTGTAGTCGTGGGTACCACTACTGGTACACAGACCGATTTTGATGGTAACTATTCAATTTCCGCTGCTCAAGGACAAACATTATTGTTTACCTACATTGGACAAAAAGCAGTTCGCCAAGCAGTTGGAGCAGGAAACACTGTAAATGTAGCTATGGAAGAAGATGCACAAGCATTGGAAGAAGTAGTTGTTACGGCGCAAGGTATTAAAAGAGAGAAAAAATCTCTTGGATATGCTGTTTCTTCTGTAGGTGAAGAAGATTTAGAACAAAAAGCAGAAGGTGATGTAGGTAGAGTACTTAACGGTAAAGCATCTGGGGTATTAATTAATGCTGCCAGTGGTGTATCGGGTTCTGCTACGAACATTATCATACGTGGTTTTACATCTATTTCTGGAGGTAACCAACCTCTTTTTATTGTAGATGGTGTTCCTTTTTCATCTGACACAAATGCACAAGGTGATGCTATTGATGGTAACGTAGGTTCAAGTAGATTCTTAGATCTAGATCCGAACAACATTGCCAATGTTAACGTATTAAAAGGTTTAGCTGCGGCTAACTTATATGGTACAGCAGGTAGAAACGGTGTAATTTTAATTACTACTAAAGCTGGTTCAACAGGCGGTGGTAAGAAAAAATCTGAAATAACGGTTACTTCTTCCCTTTTCTACAACCAAATTTCTACATTACCAGATTATCAAGATCAATATGGTAATGGGTTTGATCAGGCTTATGGTGAATTTTTCAGTAACTGGGGTCCTGATTTTAATATTCCTGATGCTAATAGTTTTGGCTCAAAATATAGAGGAACTAATTCTCAAGGTACAATCTTAATAAAGCACCCTTATTCTAACAATGCAGGTGTTAGTGCTGCATTTCCAGAATATCAAGGACAGACATACGAGTACAAGCCTTATGATGGTGTAAAAGATTTCTTCCGTACGGGAACGGTAACAAATAACTCTGTAAATGCTACAGGTGCTTCAGAGGATGGTAAAGTGTCTTACAGTGCTAGTTTTGGTAACTTAAGAGACGAAGGTTTTACACCTGGCAACAAATTACAAAGAACAACAATAAGTGTTGGTGGTAAAGCTGAATTAAGTAATAGATTTACTGTGAACGGTACAATGAACTTTACTAAAAGTGATGTTAAATCACCACCAATTGCTGCAAGTTTAGGTAATGGTTCTACAGGTGACGGTTCTTCTGTTTTTGGTCATTTATTCTTTACACCAAGAAGTGTTGATTTAATGGGATTACCATTCCAAAGCCCTATAGATGGTAGAAGTGTTTACTATAGAGGTGGTAACGATATTCAAAACCCAAGATGGACTGCTGAAAATGCTTTTGCAAATCAGGTGACAAATAGGGTTTTTGGTAGCTCACAATTCTCTTACAAAATTAACGATAACTTAAACGTATTTTGGAGAACTGGTTTAGATTTCTATACGGAACGTAACGAAATTGGCCAGAACAAAGGTGGAGCAGAAGGGTATATTCAAGGTAGATACCAAACATATGACAACAAAAACACGATTTGGGATCATACCGCACAATTAAATGGTATGTGGCAATTGACCGAAAAATTAGATATGAACGTTAACTTAGGAGCTACTTCTAGAAGAACAGAATTTTCTAGACAAGGGGTTACGAGTGATCAACAATCTATATTTGGTGTATTCAAGCATTACAATTTTGCCTCGCAATCGTCTCTTAATGGAACTGATCCTTTACAAAGAGATGAAACTCAAAATATCATTGGTGTATATGCGCAAACAGAATTTGGATATGACAATTTTGCATATTTAACTTTAGCGGCTAGAAATGATTGGGTTTCTAACTTCATTGAAAATTCAATATTTTACCCATCTGCGAGTTTGTCAATTTTACCAACCGCCCTTATCGACGGTTTACAATCGCAAAACGGACTTAATTTCTTGAAATTAAGAGCTGGTTACGGTACTTCTGCAGGTTTCTTTGGTGGATATCCTGTAGCTGCAACTGCATCCTTAGATACAAGAGAATTCTTAAAGGATGGTACTTTGGTATCCTCGATTAGAGTGGATGACGAATTGGCCAACCCAGGTCTAAGTCCAGAGTTATTAAAAGAACTAGAATTTGGAGTAGAGTCTAGATTTTTAAACAATAGGGTTTCTTTAGACGTATCTGTTTACAAAAAGAATACGACTGATTTAATATCTGAACAACCATTAGATCCTTCAACCGGATATACCAGTACAGTAACAAACATTGGAGAGGTTCAAGTAAAAGGTGTAGAAGCAGATTTAGGGGTAACCTTATTTAGAAATGACAACCCTGGAGGTTTCAATTGGAATGTAAATGCCAACTTTACTGCAGATGAATCTACAGTTGTAGATTTAGGCCAAGATACGGACAACATCAACATAGGTGGTCTTTTCTCCGATCTTTCTAACTTTGCTGTACCTAATAGACCTTTCGGTATTATTATGGGTAGTAGAGTTTTAAGAGATGATGCTGGAAACAAAGTTGTTGCCAGTACTGGTGATTATGTAGAAGAAAATGGTTTATTTGAAATTGGTGATCCAAATGCTGACTGGAGACTTAACGTAAGTAACGGATTTAACTATAAAAATTTCTCTTTTAACGTTGACATCTCTTACAGACATGGTGGTGATGTTTATTCTAATACGATTTCCGCTCTTGTAGGTAGAGGTTTAACTACTGATGTACAAGATAGAGCTTCAACTTTCATTCTTCCTGGAGTTACCGCTGATGGTGCCGTGAATACGATACAAATAAACAATTCTGATTATTATTTCACCAATGTCGCTTTTGGACCTTCGGAATTACAGGTTTACGATGGTAGTACACTTCGTTTAAGAGAAATTAGCTTAGGTTACTCTGTACCTAGTAAAGCTCTTGATAAAACACCTTTTGGATCTCTAAGTTTTACTTTAAGTGGTCAAAATCTTTGGTTTAAAAGTCTTAATGTTCCAGAAGGAACTAATTTTGATGCAGAAAATCTTGGAGTTGGTGTAGGTAATGCATTAGGATTTGACTTTATCAACAGTCCAGGTTCTAGAAGATATGGTATGTCTATAAAAGCAACATTTTAAAAAAAAGAAAAATGAAAATATTTATTAAAAACTTAGTTCTAACACTTTTCTCAGCGGGGCTTGTCCTTTCTTGTGAGACTACTGAACTTAATCTGATTACTGACCCTAATGCGGTTAGTCCTGATCAAGCAACACCAGATTTTTATTTAAATCGTGTTCAAGAAGAATTTGCAAGGTTTAACGATGCCTTTGGAACGAACGGGTCTCAAGTTACCCGCATAGAACAAATGGGAACTCGTTTGTATCAGCAAGCCTATTCACCTGCTTCACAAGATGCAGAATGGAGATTTGCTTATTCATCTATGCTTACGGATATTAATGCTATGAATGCATTAGCCGATGAAGCTAATTTTAAAAGACACATTGGTATGGGTCAAGTAATGCAAGCCTTTACCATTGTTACTCTTGTAGATTTTTATGGTGATGTACCTTACTCAGATGCGATACAAGGAATAGAAAACTTAAATCCTTCACAAGATGGCGGTGCTTCAATTTATGCTGCTGCATTAGAATTATTAGATGCTGCAAAAGTAAATTTCACGACAACCGATAATGCTGCAGATCCAGACAATGATTACTACTATAGTGGTGATTGGGATAAATGGACAAAATTAGCCAACTCATTAAAGTTAAAGATCTATGCTCAAAGCAGATTAGTTGATGCAGGAGCTACAGGTGCTTTTAATGCTATTATCACTAGCGGTAATTATATCACTTCTGTTGATGAGGATTTTCAATTTACTTGGGGAACAAATGTTGTGAATCCTGATTCAAGACATCCGAATTACATTGACAATTACACACCGCAAGGTTCTGAAGATTATATGAGTAACTGGTTGATGAATTATATGGATAACGATAAATCTATCAGTGATCCAAGAATTAGATACTACTATTACAGACAAGCTCCTATTACACCAGGTGCAAGTGATTCAGATGGTCCTAATCAACAGAATTTATCTTGTAGTGTAGAACCTGCACCAGCACATATGGCCGGTTTCACTTTCTGCTATTTACCTAATGGGTATTGGGGTAGAGATCACGGTGATGATGATGGTACTCCTCCAGATGGTCAATTGAAGACTACGTACGGTGTATACCCTGCAGGTGGCGAATTCGATGACAGTACGTTTGCATCGGTTAATTTAGGAACAGGTGGCGGTGGCGCTGGTATTATGCCAATTTTCTTAGCGCAAACTGTAGATTTCCTTAGAGCTGAAATGGCATATGCGAACAATAACGCTGCTGGAGCCAAAGCATTTTTACTTAGTGGAATTCAAAAATCAATGGACAAAACATTAGCATTCGGTGATTTGGATAGTGGTGCAGATTTATCTTTAGCACCAACAGATGATGATGTTACCGATTATATTGATGAAGTTGACACACTTTACGAAGCAGCAGTAGGCGATGAAAAGCTTAATTTAATAGCTAAGGAATTTTTTGTTGCACTTTATGGTAACGGTATAGATGCCTATAACTTTTATAGAAGAACTGGATATCCAAATGATTTACAACCAAATCTTGAACCAGATCCGGGTGCATATATTAGATCCTTCCTATATCCAGCAGTTTATGCGAATAACAACAATACTGTTACACAAAAAACTTCTGTGACTACTAAAGTTTTCTGGGACAACAATCCTGATGCTGGTTTTCCATTATCAAACTAAAAAAAAGAAAAAATGAAAAAATATATTAAGAACATAATGATACTTTCGCTGGTAGCTACAGGCTTCATTGCTTGCGAGTCCAGCAACAAGACAATTGATGATGTCTTCGCTGAAGTAACTCGTGGAGCTGTTTTTAGATCAACTACAGCAGCTGCGGATGTAGCAGCACAAAGTTTTAACTTTGATGACCCTTCATCAACATACTCTGTGACTTTTGAAGTAGAGGATCATGAACAAGGTGCGCTTTTACAAGATGTTGAAGTATACACCAGTTTCAATGATGCGGTAGCCGGAACTTCTTCAAGTGAAGCTTTAGTAACTACACTACCAGCTTCGGCATTTTCTGCTAACGATTTTGGTTTACCTTCAATTACGGTTAATACCACTCTGGGAGAGTTGGCATCAGCTTTAGGTTTATCACCAAGTGATTATACTGGAGGAGATAGTTTTACTATTAGATATGTGTTAAACTTAACAGATGGTAGATCATTTTCTAATGATAACTTAAATAGTACTGTATCTGGCGGATCTTACTTTAGATCGCCGTTTATTTATACTATACCATTAGTTTGCCCACCTATCGCTCCTACAGCAGGTGAATGGACACTTGAACTTCAAGATAGCTATGGAGATTCATGGAATGGTGCTTCGCTATCAGTAACTATAGATGGAGTTTCAACAGATTATTCGCACGCTGATGGTAGTTCTACTACACATACATTTACTGTACCAGCTGGAACTGTAGAAATTCAAATTGTGTATAACAGTGGTTCTTACGATGAGGAGAATAATTTCCAAGTAATTTCTGCAAACGGTGATACAGTGTTAGATTTAGGTCCATCTCCAACTTCTGGGGAAAGCCTATTTGATTTCTGCTTGCCTTTAGATTTATAAGAAAAATCATGTAATTTTAAAAAGGGTGTAAACATTGTTTACGCCCTTTTTTAATTTATCTCTTTAAGTAATTCAATACCTTTATATTATATTGATTAACAAAATATTTTATATACGAATTTTTCAATAACCATAACAAGGAACTATTTCATACAAAATGAATCGATACTTACTTTTAATTTTTACATTAATACTATTCTCCTGTAAAAACAGCACGGAAAACAAAACAATCACACCAACAAATAATAAGCTTCCAGAGCCCAATACCAAAATCAAAGAAACAAAATCAACTCCCATAAAACATGAAATTAATGGAGGCTTAATTTTTCCAGATGGCTTTTCTGCGCTAGTAGTTGTAGATAGTATTGGACCGTCAAGGCACATAGCCGTTAATACAAACGGTGACATCTATGCCAAATTAAGAGAACCTGAAGGAACAAATGGCAACATGGCATTACGAGATACTACGGGTAATGGCATTGCCGATATTAAAACCCGATTTGGCAACTATCCTAATGATGGCACTTTTGCAACAGAAATGCGAATTCATAATGAATACCTATATTTTAGTTCGGAACAAGTTATTTACCGACAAAAACTCACTAAAGACAAGTTAATACCTGAAGGCAGCCCAGAAGTAATATTAACTGATTATTTTCCTAAAAGGTGGCATAATGCTAAATCTTTAGCATTTGATAAAAAAGGATTTATGTATGTTACCTTTAGCGCACCAACAAATGCATGCGAAGACCCTAATTCTGTTGGCCAAATTAAAGGCATGAATCCTTGCCCAGGTGTTGAAGTTTTAGGGAGTATTTGGAGATTTGATGAAAACAAATTAAACCAATCTCAGCAAGACGGACAATTATATGCTACAGGAATACGGAGTATGGTAGCTATTTCTTGGAACGATAAAGACAATAGTCTTTATGGATTACAACACGGCCGTGATTATCTACATAATCATGCACCACAATATTTTAGTAAATGGGACCAAGCCGTTTTACCATCGGAAGAATTTATGAAAATTGAAGAAGGGGATAATTTTGGGTGGCCTTACAGTTACTATGATCATTTCCAAAACAAAAAATTAATTGCACCAGAATACGGTGGCGATGGTAAAAAAGAAGCCACAGACTATAAAAAACCGATTATAGGACTTCCCGCGCATTGGGCACCTAACGATTTACTTTTTTATAAAGGCAATGCTTTTCCGGAGCGGTATAAGGACGGTGCATTCATTGCTTTCCATGGTTCTATGAATAGAACCCCTTATCCACAAGCTGGCTATATCGTGGCATTTATTCCATTTAACCAGGGGAAACCAACAGGCGAATGGGAAGTCTTTGCAGATGGTTTTGCAGGTTTAGATACCATTGTAGCCATGCCAGATGCAAAATATAGACCAATGGGACTTGCCGAAGGTCCTGATGGATCACTTTTTATTTCAGAATCAAAACAAGGAAAAATTTGGAAAGTTACTTTCAATGGAAATAAATCTGAATTTGGTAAGGAACAATTACAAACAATGGAGAAGGCCAAAGCAAAATCTTACCTTAAGATTCCTGAAAAGATGGAACATAAATAATTAATCATTTTCATGATTCGTAGGTTACAAACAATTACATTCTAATTCTTCATTTTTAACACAAAAAAGAAAATAATCCATGATTAAACTAAACTCTATAGGTATAAAAAGTGGACTCTTATACTTACTCTGTATTATTTTCGCATCATGTTCTAGCGATAACAACAGTATTGAAATCTCAGAAGAGGAAGAAATTGACAACGAAGAAATTATTGAGGAAGAAATTCCTATTGATTCTGCACAGACCTCAACAGGGGAATTAGGCACTGTTACCTTCTATAATAAAGCCCTAGTCGAAGATCATTATATTTTAGTAAATGATGCGGCTGCAAACAGTGTATATCTAATGGATAAAAATGCAGACTTAATTTATCAATGGCCATTAGGAGATCGTATAATAGGTAATGATGTACTATTGTTAAATGACGGAACATTATTAGCTTCACTAGAATCTGATAATCCAGATTTTCAATTTGGAGGACAAGGTGGCATAATTCAAATTATAGATAAAAATGGGGAAGCTTTATGGAATTTCGATTATTCGAATTCAGAACATAGATCCCACCATGATGTGGAACTTTTAACAAATGGCAACATATTGGCAATTGCGTGGGAGAAAATGACCGCTGAAGAAGCAATTGCCAATGGTTACAAATTGGACACTCCCATTTACCCAGAATCAATTATAGAAGTAAACCCAACTACTAATGAAATTGTTTGGGAGTGGCATTCCAAAGACCATTTAATACAAAATTTTGATGAAACAAAACTTAATTACGGTAGTGTTGAGGACAATCCGCAATTAATAGACCTTAATTATGTTGAAACTACCACAGGAAATATAATGCACGCCAATGGTATAAGCTATGACGAGGTTAATGACCTAATTTATCTTAGCGTAAATTATTTTAGCGAGGTATGGGTTATAGACCATTCTACGACCAGTCTTGAAGCCGTTTCCCATTCTGGAGGAAACTTTAACAGAGGCGGTGATTTAATTTATAGGTTCGGAAACCCTACTACCTTAAACGACAACACTACGGAACGTTTATTCATAAACAATCATTATCCAAATCTGTTTGAACCCGGTAAAATGTTAATATATACCAATGGAGGTGAGCTAGAACAATCTACTGTTTATGAGCTAAAATTACCTGCCGCACTCAATCAAAAGAGTATTCCTGCTATTACACAACCCGATATTTTATGGAGTTTTACCGATCCTGAATTATTTGCGCCAAAAGTATCCGGAGCTGTTCGGTTACCAAACGGAAATACTTTAATAACCGAAGGTGATTTTGGGCTATGGGAAGTAACACAGGAAAGCGAAGTTGTTTGGAAGTTCTCTGCACCAGGATTCTTTTGGAGGGCATACCATTACGCCAAGGACGACCCTGCTATTCTTGCTTTAGAGCTTTAAAATATACTTTTATTAATTTCAACCGCCCAACAATAATTGGGCGGTTTTTATTTACCTTTGCCCCATGCAAAAAACCACTCAAATTTATGGCTTAAGAGCCATTATAGAAGCCGTAAACGCTAACGAGGAGATAGACAAGGTATTTCTTCAAAAAGGGCTAAAAGGCGACCTTATGAAAGAATTAGAAGGTTTATTGCGCCGCAATGAAATCAATATGGTCTATGTGCCTGTTGAAAAACTAAATCGCCTTACCAAAAGCAATCACCAAGGTGCAGTTGCTAACATATCCCCTATATCATTTCATAGTCTTGAAGATTTAGTGGAAAAGGTCAATAAAAAAGAGGGTCCCGCCCTATTCTTGCTTTTAGACCAACTTTCTGATGTTCGTAATTTTGGTGCAATAATAAGAACCGCAGAATGCACAGGGGTAGATGGTATTATTGTACAAAAAAAAGGAGCTGCTCCTGTAACGGCAGATACTATTAAAACATCTGCGGGCGCAGCATATAGAGTCCCTATTGCGAAAGTAGATCACTTAAAAGATGCTGTCTTTTATTTACAAGCATCTGGCATTAAAATAGTTTCTGCAACTGAAAAAACTGATGACTCGGTATATGATGTTCCATTTACCAATTCCATAGCAATAGTAATGGGTGCTGAAGATCGTGGTATTACACCTTCTATTTTAAAAGCATCAGACTATAGAGCTAAGCTTCCTTTACTTGGAGAAATTGAATCTTTAAATGTATCTGTTGCTTGTGCCGTATTTTTATATGAAGCGGTTCGTCAACGTTTATAATTGACATTTATTTGTCCAAATCACTTTTGGGACTTTTCTTAAAGACATAGTTAAATTTTAGGTTTTCGTCTTCATTACCATCCTCGTCACTTGAGATTTCTTTAAAGTTTCCGTTTTCATCAAAATGTTGTAAAAATGGGTCATCCTCTTCCTTAAAATCTTCTTTTTCCCAGTCATATTTTTTGGTTTGAGGAATACGTGCTTTTACCATTTTTGCAAGAAATAATCCGGTTAAAAAACCTGCTAAATGTCCTTCCCAAGACATACCTTCCTTCACAGGAAATATATACCAAAGCATACTTCCGTAAATAAAAACAACAATTAGTGAAAGTGCCACAAGCCTAAAGTAGGAACTAAATATTCCCTTAAAAAAAATGAAGCTTGCTAGCACATAAATGAGTCCGCTTGCACCAATATGGTAAGATGTTCTACCAATGAGCCAAGTTATTAAACCAGATAAAAGAATACCGAACAGAACTACTTTCCAAGCAACATCTCTATAAAAGTACCAAAGTGCAGATAGTAATATGGCCAATGGAATAGTATTGTTGTATAAGTGCTCTAACGAACCGTGAATAAACGGACTCAATACTACTCCGCGTAATCCTAATAAAGTTCGCGGCATCACCCCCATTTCATTAAAATTAACTTCTAAAGCAAGTTCTATCCAATACACACCCCATATAATTATCATAGCAGTCAGCGGAACAGCTAAAACCCTATTTGAAAACTTAAAATGTCCTATTTCCGACATGCGTTTCTTTTGTTATTAAATTTACAAATATGCGACCAATGAATACAAATTGGTCAAATTGTCATTCCAATCCTTACCTAAGTATCAATTGGCACCTTACTTTTCTCTTCACATGTAAGATTATCATACTTTTGTATTATGAACGAACCTTTAGCAGAACGCGTACGCCCCAAAACATTAGACGAGTATATTAGTCAGCACCATTTGGTGGGTGAAAAGGGTTCGTTAACGCATCAAATTAAGAAAGGAATTATTCCTTCACTTATTCTATGGGGACCTCCCGGAACTGGAAAAACAACTTTAGCTAATATCATTGCTACCGAAAGTAAGCGACCCTTTTATATTTTAAGCGCCATTAATAGTGGTGTAAAAGATATAAGAGAAGTAATAGACAAGGCAAAACAAGCTGGAGGCCTATTCACTGCAAAAAACCCTATTTTATTTATTGATGAGATACACCGATTTAGTAAATCCCAACAAGATTCTCTTTTAGCAGCTGTTGAAAAAGGATGGGTAACCCTAATTGGCGCAACAACTGAAAATCCGAGTTTTGAAGTTATCCCAGCGCTTTTATCCCGTTGTCAAGTTTATATTTTAAATGCTTTTGGCAAAGAAGATTTAGAAAACCTAGTTAAAAGAGCAATGGAAAAAGATTCATTGCTTAAATCGAAAAAAATACAGCTTAAAGAAACAGAAGCATTATTGCGCCTATCTGGTGGTGATGGCAGAAAATTATTGAATATTTTTGAGTTAATAGTAAACTCAGAAGCAAGTGACAATGTAATTATTACCAATGAGCTTGTACTTTCAAAAGTTCAGAAAAATACGGTGTTATATGATAAAACCGGCGAGCAACATTATGATATTATATCTGCCTTTATAAAATCTATTCGCGGCAGTGACCCAAATGGAGCTGTTTATTGGTTAGCACGTATGATTGAAGGTGGTGAAGATGTTAAGTTCATAGCTCGTAGAATGCTCATATCCGCTTCTGAAGATATAGGTTTGGCAAACCCAACGGCCCTAGTCATGGCCAATACAACTTTCCAGGCAGTTACAACCATTGGGTATCCAGAAGCACGAATTGTACTTAGCCAGTGCGCAATTTATTTAGCAACATCTGCAAAAAGTAATGCTAGTTACATGGCTATTGGAAAAGCACAACAAACCGTAAAACAAACAGGCAATTTACCTGTACCATTACCTCTTAGAAATGCGCCAACAAAATTGATGAAAGATCTAGGCTACGGGCAGGAATATAAATATGCCCACGATTACCAAAATAACTTTGTTGATGCAGAATTTTTACCCGAAGAAATAACGGGCACTACTTTTTACAAACCTGGAAGTAATGCCCGAGAAAAAGCTTTAAGTGATTTTCTTAAAAACAGATGGAAAAATAAATACGATTTTTAAAACTTTATATTTAATTCTTCCTGTATTAATTTATCATTTTCATAGTATTCAAAAATCCAACTACCATCTTTCTGATAAACCATTCCGTTTTTTGCATCGGTCTTTGCCATAAAAACATTATCGGTAGAACTCTTTAATAGGTTCATTCTAATTTTTGGCGTGCTATCAACCAATTGAAAACCATTACTGGTAGCTTGTGCGTACCAAATATCATTTACTATGGACTTATTTATTTCCAATTTCTTAAAAGCCGGTGTTTCTTTTTCTGCTTTTTTAATTGATGAATCTACAGGGGCATTATTTTTATAATACTGAGTAGATTCTGTCGCTTCCTCAACAACCACAGCATTATTACTCGGCTGCACATCAGCTTTAACTTGTTCTACTTCAGATTCTTTTTCTACTTTAGATTCATCTAGTTTTTTTACATCATTTTTAAAACTTACTGTTATAGGCTCACTTTTGGAACTAGTACCATTATAAGCATAATCTATATTGTTAAAAGAACGCATAGATTCGCGAATGGCTATATTATAGGCCTCTTTATATTCTTTTTCTTTACTAGAACCTTGCATAGAGCTGTAAACTGTTTTTGCATTACAATCTATTAAGTTAACAATAGTTTTAGTAGTAAACATACTACTGTCATCTTGAAGGCTAGCAACTACCCCTAAACATCTATTCAATTTTAAATCTTCGGGTAAACTATCATCATACACAGCATTAAATCCTTTTCCGGCAAATAAATATTTAATTAATGTACTTGTTTGGTGCTCGTTTACATTTCTAAAAGCATCGAATTTTTTTGGGACAATGATATATTTATAATCATTTAAATCTGCTTGGGCAAAAGTAGAGCCCATTATAAAAAAAACCAATATGGCAATAATTGTTTTCAAAACATAAAAATTTTAAGTTCATGGTAATATATGAAAAAAGCATGCCAAAAAAATAAAATTAGCAGAAGAAGATAGTCTATTTATTGCGTCCCCACGAAATAATATTCAATCCTAGTTGAAAAGATGCGTAATTGGTATCGGCTATATTTTGGTAAGAAAGTAAGTTATCTGCCATAATGTGAAAATTGACAGGTCCGGCTTGTAAGTTCATGCCTAGGCCAATATTGGTATAACTAAATTTATCTACAGTATACGTACCTTTAAAAGCTAAGAAATTACCTATTCTTCGTGTATAAAAACCCGTAAGGGCCATTTGAGGACCTCTAGGTCTATTAATCATAAATACCTGTGCCCCGACCGAATTACGATATTTTGTACGAAGCTCACTCCCGGCCATAGATCCCGCAGTGCAATCACAATTTAGTTGACCGCCGCTATTGCCAACGGGTTCACCAAAATCATTGCGAATTGAAGCATATAATTTAGTTGGTCTAAATGTTAGATAACTATTTGTATCCGTATCAAAGGGTACCAGTGTTTCCACGTCGTCCACTAAATCTTGCCAAAAATCTCTATTTAAATTCGCAAAATCTTCTAAGACATCAATTTGTATACCTTCTACCGTTGCCTTACCATTTAGACTATAGGTTTTAGGATCGCTTGTGTGGTAAATAAACCCCAGGTCAATTAAGCTGCCGGTTAACATGGTACGTTCAGATAAATGATATGTAAAACCAACATCTATACCAAGACCAAGATCACCGCCAAAGAAGGCTCTTTTTACAATCTCGTTTGTAGCAGTATCCGAATCATTTGCTTCATCCAACGCTTGAAAACCAGAAGTTCGCAACTTTAAATCTGCATCTAAAGTGGTTGCTATTCGGTTATTTACACCCGCTGTATTTCGTAAGTAACCATTGTTAGATGTTGAACTATAATCAACAATACCAGAATATATTTTTCCTCTTGCGCCAATCGTCAAATTTCTATCGACCTTTTTATTAATTCCAAAATGCATCACATTAATTAAGGACCCTCGAGCTTTTAGATCTCCTAAATCAAACTTTCTATCTAGTTGATCCGCATTACCATCAAAGACTAAAAAAGCATAATCTTGCGGCCAATAACCAATATTGTCTAGTTCCATATACCCACCAAAAGAATAAAATATAGTAGGATTATTTAACCTAAACCCACCATTTAAATACTCTAATTGTACTGTAGAACTAAATTCGTCTCTTGGTGTGAGATTATTTAGTCCTCTTTCTCTAAACTTTATATTGATATCAACACCATCAGATGCAAAAATATCGTTTACCGATATACCATTTGAGCCCGCATAACCATGAACACCAGACAGTAAAGGAACGCCAGCATACCATTTAAAGTCTGTTTCTACACCAGGGTTTATAGTAAGGGATTGTGGAATTTCGTTAAAATCGTAAAGTAGTTGCTTATTTTGGGAAAAAGCTCCAATAGTAAGCAATAAACTGCCCATAAAAAGATAATGGGTTAACTTCATTATAACTCTAATGTAAATTTAGCACTTGAACGTAGTACAATTGCAGGATCAGGAAGACTAGAAGTACTACTATTATCTCCTAAATTAGCAGCAAACAACCTAATTTTTGAAGTATTTCTTATAATATCAAGGCTTTTGCCTGTTGCGCCATATGCCACATTTCTTATTAATGTAGAAGTAGGTTCAGCGTCCATTCTAAATACTTCTGTATCTATAACATTTTCGTTTTCATCCAAAAACTCTAGTCTAATTTCTATGGGTTTGCTCGTCGTATTTTCCAATTCATAACTTAGCACACCCGATTGTACTCTGTTAGCAAAAAAGGGTTCTTCGAAAGCATCAAAATTAAAATCCTGAGAAAAAAAACTTAGACCAGAAACTCTATTAATTAAACTCTCTTGTGCCTTTACATAGAAAATGCCTGTTTCATAACTAGGTGTAATTTCTAAATCATCTAGTTGGTCAAAATCTTGTTCCTCAGAACATGCGGTAACCAATAGAACTCCAAAAAGTATTGCTATACAAGCACGAATACATTTCATTTTTACTACTAAATATTAATACAGGGCTGACCTTATAGTAATATAAACTCTATAAAAGTGATTTTATTTCTTGTAAATCGTAAATAATTGGGGCTATGGTATGATGTTCTTCTCTATGTGCGTTAAAGTGAATTGTATGAAAACCAACCGATTTTGCCCCTAGAATATCAGCTTCCAAACTATCACCGATCATTAAAGAACTGTGGGGTAATGCCCCGGCTTTATTTAAGGCCAGATTAAATATTATTGGGTTTGGTTTTTTTACACCTGCCAATTCAGAATCTATAATCTGATTAAAATATTTATGAATACCAGAATTTCTTAATTTCTTCTCTTGAATTTCTTGAAATCCATTGGTAATGATATGAAGCTTATATTTAGGCTGTAGGTAATCTAAAACCTCTATAGTATTTGGAAAAAGAGTGTTGTAAGAGGATAAATTATTAATATACTCCTCTGCCAAGGTATTTATAATAGTATCTGTGGCATCGTAACCAATAGTATCAAAAACAGATTTCAATCGTTGATATCGCAATTCCGTTTTCGAAATTTTTTCTTCTCTATATAATTTCCAAAATTTCAAATTAGCAGGAACATAAACTCGTAAAAAATCTTCTATCTCTAAATTAATTTCCTGTTCTTTAAATATTTTTTGAAATGTAAATGCCGAATTTTTCTCAAAATCCCATAGGGTGTGATCCAAATCAAAAAAAATATCCGTAATCTTATTTTTAAACATGATGTTCATTAATTATATCGGTATATAGAGACAGCCAATTGCGTGTTTCTTTATTCCCTAACAGTTCATTTGAAAACATTACTATCATAGTCCCATTAACGTGTTTCACCTCATTTGCCAGCATTTTTATTTGCTGTAGTACAACTTCATCTTTCTTAATTTTCGATAAAGCATAATCATGAACTGCAAAAGGGTGAACTTTAATGGGTTGTTTAACTTCCAAAGGAATATCATAAAACTGAAAAGAAGTACATGTACCTGCTCTAAACCCCAATTCATAAGTATACCCCATAGTATAATCATCAGTAAATTCTGCCGCCATTAAATTTCTATATGTTTCTGGAACATCTACTCTATTATAGCGCATTTTAGAACTAGTTACGGGTCTATTAATAATCCCTTCTAAGTTTCTTTTTTCTTTTTTCAACAAGTCTAAATCTGAAAATGAACTATACGAAGCTGCTAATGATACTGGAGCATAATCGGCCACATATTTTATGAGCGATTTAAACTTTATACTATTTGTAGAAACATTTTTATCGTATTTAGAGTAGTCGGCAAACTGAAAAAAGAAATTACATTTTATGTTATTCTTCCTGTGCAATGAAATTAATTCTTCATAATTGTCGTAAGGATCCTTTTGCCTATTTAAACCTACTAAAATGCGGTCTACTACCCGCTTTAACTTAAATGTCCCTAAATCCATCAATAAACCGGCAACACCACGTACTACACCTCTATTGGCATAGCAATGAGAAGTAGCTACATCTAAAACTGAAATAAAGTCAAATGATTTGGCTTTAAATACCAAATCAGGGAATCGTTCTTTTAGAACATTTAAAAATTTATAAGCCCAAATATCTACGACAGGTTTTTGTAGAAATCCGTTTTGATAGGCAATACTGTCTTTAGGCGAAAAACGACCGTGAATATCTTTTACATGGGGCAAATATTCTTCGTATCTGGCAATTAAAAAAAAACTAGCCGCAAAAATATCAAAGGGAAGATTACTCCGTTCGCCTGTAGAAAAAAAACAGGGAATTCCCTCCCAATCGGCAATACTTACCTCAATATCATTAATGCTTTGCTCAAACAATAATTCATTACTACGAATAAAAAATTCGTTCTGTAAAGGTTGTTTTGTATATGTTATTTTTGGTCCGGAATGTTTTATAAAATCCTCAACTTTGGTCGTAAAATCAACCTCAACACCCAAAATATTTACAAAGACATGCCTCATTATATAGGTTAGCCTTGGTGTAATTTTATGCGTATAAATTAATAACATTTATAGAATTTTTTCATCGGCAAAGCTATAATAACTTTTCTGAGTAATGATCAAATGATCTAAGACCTTAACATCTAAAGTTTCACAGGCATTTTTTATTTTTTGAGTAATTTGTTTGTCGGCCGTACTTGGTCTTAAAGTACCTGATGGGTGGTTATGCGCCAAAATTATTGCAACCGCACCTAATTCCAATGTTTGTTTCATTACCAAACGAACATCTACCAAAGTCCCTGTTATACCCCCTTTACTTAGTTGTGCTTTATGTAATACTTTATTGGAATTATTTAAAAAGAGAATCCAAAATTCTTCATGTTCCAAATCGCCAAGAATTGGTTGTAAAAGATTGTAGACATCTTTACTACTACCTATTTTATCAACTTTTACAGCATCTTCCCCTCTTCTTCTGCGACCCACTTCCAAAGCAGCTGCAATACTAACCGCCTTTGCTTCACCAATTCCTTTAAAAGTCATTAGTTGTTTAATAGAAAGTCTTCCTAAATCATTTAAATTATTATCTACGGATGCTAAAATACGTTTAGATAGTTCTACAGCACTTTCCGATCTACTTCCAGAACCAATTAAAATAGCTATCAATTCTGCATCGGATAATACGGATCGCCCTTTCTGAACCAGTTTTTCTCTAGGCTTATCATCATCTGACCAGTTCTTTATAGAAAACGATGTGGGTTTATGCTGCATTGGCTAAAGATACAGAACTAATTATTTTATGGTAAATTTATACATCAATTAAAAACGAAACATGAAATCATTACTAACCGACGAAGCGTATCAAGAAATTAAGGGAAGAATAGAACAACTAAGCGAAAACTCAGAAAGAGGTTGGGGAAAAATGACTGTTGGCCAAATGGTATGGCATTGCCAATATCCACTTAAACTTGCAATTACTAACAAACCTAATACCTCTAAAGGAAATTGGTTTGTAAAAACTTTTTTTAAGAAGTCGTTATATAACGATAAAGCTTGGCGAAAAAATTTACCCACAGCACCTCAACTAAAAACAAGGGAAGACAAAGATTTTAAAATTGAACACGATGTTCTTAAAACCTTAGTGAACGATTTTTATGCCGTTCGTGATAGAGAAGATTGGTACCCGCATCCCGCATTTGGTACATTTACGAAAGAACAGTGGGGACAAATGCAGTATAAACATCTTGACCATCATTTAACTCAGTTTGGTGTATAAAATATTGGCTGTTGGCTTGTTGTCTGTTGAAAAAAAATAAGTTCAAATTCATGTTCAAAAAGACTTAGTACCTTTTACTTAATACTCTTTCCTCTATTCCACCTTTGTACTTTGTACTTAATACTTCGTTCTACCACCTTAACTCATCAACTCTTGAAATTTCTTTAAATCGAAACCTCCATAATTTCCAGAGCTCATTAATAACAAGGTTGTATTCTTGTAGTCTTGATTTTCTAAATACTCATGGAAAGATTTTGCATCGGTAAAGATATTTAAGTCATCTCTATAAAAAGCTTCAGATATTTGTTGTGGAGTTACGGCTTCCAATTTCTTAATTGCAACCGATTCTGGCAAGAAAAAAATTACTGCTTCATCTGCAGCATCTAGGGCACCTTTATATTCCTTTAAAAATTCTGGATTAAAACTGCTATACGTATGTAGTTCTAAACAAGCAATCAATTTTCTTTCTGGGTATTGCTCCTTTACTGCTTTAGTAGTTGCCGCTACTTTACTAGGCGAATGTGCAAAGTCCTTATACGCAATACTTGTAGCTCCTTCAGCTATTTTTTCTAATCGTTTAGATGCGCCTTTAAAAGAGGCAATTGCCTCGTAGAAATCATCTTCGTCGACCCCCATGTTTTGGCAAATCCATTTTGCACCGGCCAAGTTGCTTAAATTATGTTTCCCAAATACTTCTATAGGCATAGGCCCTTCTGAAGTTTCTAAAAGTGTTTCACCGTTTTCTACAGCATATTCTGGTGTAGAATAAGGAAGCTTACGAATTGCATTTTCAGATGCTTCGACAACTTCTTTTACCGCTTTATCTTCAACATTATAAGTAATTGACCCTCCTTTTACGATACTGTCTACAAAAATTTTAAATTGCTCCACATAATTCTCAAATGTTGGAAATACATTTATATGGTCCCATGCAATACCACTTAATAGGGCAATATTGGGTTTATATAAATGAAACTTAGGCCTACGATCTATTGGAGAAGACAAATACTCATCTCCTTCAAGCACAATAAAATCATTATCCTCTGTTAAATGTACCATACGTTCAAAGCCATCTAATTGCGCCCCTACCATATAATCAACTTCAATATCATGAAAATTAAGTACATGTAAAATCATAGAAGTAATAGTAGTTTTCCCATGGCTTCCGCCAATGACTACTCTTGTTTTATTCTTAGACTGCTCGTATAAAAATTCTGGGTACGAATAAATGGTAATACCTAATTCTTGTGCTTTTAACAATTCAGGATTGTCTGCTTTGGCATGCATTCCTAAAACTATGGCATCTAAATCCGAAGTAATTTTTTCTGGGAACCATCCAAATTCTTCAGGTAATAAACCTTTTGCAGCCAACCTAGATTTAGAAGGTTCAAAAATAACATCGTCGCTACCTGTAATAATATATCCCTTATGTTCAAGGGCCAAAGCCAAGTTGTGCATTGCACTCCCACCTATTGCAATAAAATGTATTCGCATTCCTAAATTTTAGTTTTCAAAGATACGTATTGTACAAATATTAAAGACCTAATACCAGTATACAATAGACATCATTAGTCCATCAATTTCTGTTTTTTAATCGATGAAATACACTTTTTATTAACACTCAATATCAATTTTAGTAGTATTCACCCTACAAATTTAATGTCTTACAACAATATTTTTCTGAGAAGTGAAATCCAAAATACCTTTAAAACCGAATAATTATATTCAAAAACCAACCCCCGTTCAATGAACAAATTAAAATTAAGGTTTGTCATAATTGCATTCTTACTACTTAGTTTTTCAAACTTTGTACAAGGGCAATGTGCCGGTTCTGATTCCACTATAGAAATTTGCAATAAAGATTCGGATGACACCAATCGTTCATACAATCTCTTTTCTCAGCTTGGTGGATCACCCATAGCTGGTGGAACATGGGCAACAACAAACCCCGAAAATTTCTATGCATTAAATCAAAGCACTGGAATCTTAGATTTATGGCGAATAAATAATTACGGAACACATTCTTTTACGTATACCAATACGTCATGTAACCAAACAGCAACGGTGACTATTAACCTTGGCGGTTATCCAGGCGAAGATAATATAGACGGTAGTGCAAATGCATGCGGAGATGATAACAGTGTAAACTTACACGGATTTCTAGGAAGTAATGTTGACGGTAAAGTTCAAGATTTTAATGGTTTATGGGAAGAAGACCCTAGCACCGTGACCAACCAACTGGAAGGTTATACCTTTAATGCACAAGCTGCAGGCACAGGAATTTATATTTTTACGTATACCGTACCCGCAGTAAATAGTTGCGCTGCTAGAACCGCTACTGTTGTTTTAGAAGTTCATCCACCGGCTGAACCTGGTATTGCAAACAGTGTTACCTTTTGCGCAAACGATGATTTATCTGCATATACCAATTTTGACCTTTATGGGCAATTAACTGGCGAAGATCCAAACGGAACATGGTCTGAAAACGGTACGGGTCAATTAAGTGATTTAAACGATTCGTTTATAAACATAGAAGAATTGAATACTAATTTCGGCTATGGCACGTATTCTTTCACGTATACAGTTTATCCAAGTCATCCTGTTTGCGAAAAAAGAGAGGCGACAGTTAATATTGATATTTTACCTGTTTTAGTTGGCACTATTACTGCTGACGATATCTGCCTAGGTTATGATTATGAAGTAAATTTAGCATATGACGATACCATGCTGCATAATGGTAGTTTTTTAATTGAATACACAATAAATAATAGTACCGACATTGCGCCTGCTTTATTAACTAATGGAAGTGGAAGCTTTATGGTAAATCAAAACTTAGTCCCGTTAAACCGAACTGTTACCCTTGAAATTATAGGTATTGAAAGTGTTTCCCCAATGCGCGATGTTTGCCCAAGAGTAATTGTACCGCCAACCACTTTTTTGGTAGCAAGTTCCAAAGCAGATGTACAGGATATTTGCATAGAAAATAATGCCGAGATACAAATTACAGAAATCCTTGACGCAACCGGTAATTTGGCAAACGGAAATTTCACTACCAATTATGAAATAACAAATCCCGATGGGAGTACCTCAACTTCAACTTCTTTTGATTTAGAATTTACCAATGGTGACGCCGCATTTACAATATCTGGTAGTAATTTTATTGTTGAAGGGGAATATGAGGTACGTCCTTCCATTTCAAATACTTATGCTACAAACTGCCCCATAGCAGATATTTTTACAGTAACTCCCGTACCAAATACTATTCAACTAAATTTAATAGTTGATAATAATTGCGATGCTACACAAATAGATGTTCTTGTTGATGCGCCTATATTACCCAACGGCACTTATACTATTACGTATGATGTTACCGAAATAATTTCTAATTCGGTTTTAACTACAAACACCATAAATTTTACGGGTGGTACGGCAGCGTATCAAATAGATGTTGACGCTTTGCCTGTAGGTAATTACACGGCAAGTGTACGAAGTATTCAAAATGATGCCACACCCTGCCGAATAGATTTTGAGTTTGAAGAGAATGAGAATTTTTCTATAGGCGGCGTTCCCGCAGCGCCAGTGGCTGCAGCAAATCAAAATTTTTGCATGAGTGAATATACAGGTGGACCTACCTTAATGGACATTGAAGTTACTGCTGAAGGTGATATCTTATTTTATGATACGGACACTGACACTGACATTTTACCTATTTCAACAGCTTTGATAGATGGTGAAGACTATTATATTTCTAATACGGATACTTTAAATAATTGTGAAGGTACCGACCGTGTTCAAGTAACGGTTAGTTTTGGTAATCCCGAAGCTCCTACGAGTTCCAATTTAAATCCACAGTTTTGCGCTGAAACGAACCCAATATTGGCAAATATAGAGATTGATGCTGGTATTGGTAATTCCGTTACCTGGTTTGATGCTCTCACAGGGGGGAATGAATTAGCCTCAACAACCACGATAATTAACAACCAACCCTATTTCGCTGCAACAAATACTAATGGATGCAATAGCTCAGAACGGTTAACAATTATACCTATTGTTAATTCTGTTACACCAACACAATTGTCAGCCGATGTCTTGGCTGTATGTGGATTGGATAATCCTACTGTACTTACACTAAGGACTTTAGTAGACGAATTTGATAATGATGTATTTTGGTTTAGTACTGAAACTGGCGGTACTCCTTTATCAGATGATATTCCATTAGTAACAGATAGCATTTACTATGCTGAAAATTACGATCCAACAACCGGGTGCTCTTCGGCTACTCGTGTTCCTGTTACCATAGATTTAAGCAATTGTGACCCTGAAAATTATGATTTCTTTATTCCAGACGGATTTTCACCAAATGCAGATGGTAGAAACGACACCTTTTTTATTCCGAATATAGAAACCATATTTCCTAATTACACTTTAGAAATTATAAATAGATACGGAACAACACTATTTAAAGGTGATAGAGGAAAACCTGCATGGAACGGTAAACATGGTTCGGCCACAGCGCCAAACGGAGTCTATTTTTACATTATTAATTATAACAAAGGTAACTCAGAATCTATTCAAGGTCGACTTTACCTAAATAGATAACCCACACAAATGAAACTAAAAAACACACGTTGGAGTATCTGCATAGTAATGCTTTTGTTCCTTATAAAATTACAAGGTCAGCAAGACCCACAGTATACGCAATACATGTATAACATGAATGTGGTAAACCCTGCGTATACCACCAACCAATTAGGCATGCTTAATTTTGGAACGCTATACAGAACCCAATGGGAAAATGCGGTAGGTGCACCTAAAACCTTAACCTTTTTCGTGCATACCCCGTTATCGGAAAAAATAGAAATGGGCGCATCAATTATTTCAGATGATATAGGTGATGGCTCTTTAAAAGAAAATAATATTTATGTAGACTTCGCCTACATTCTAAAGTTAGACGAAAAAAGTAATCTAAGTTTAGGGTTAAAAGGAGGTACTACCACTTTTGAAACCAATTTCAACGGGTTTAGACTACCAGAAGTACAAGATGACCCTGCTTTTAATGAAAACATGAATAATACCTTTCCTAATGTGGGTATTGGTGCTTTTTATAACAGAGATAAGTTTTATGCAGGTGTCTCCATCCCAAATTTATTGACTTCTAAACATCTAGAAAACAGAGATGGTATTACAAGAATTGGTGCTGAAGCTATTCATCTTTTTGGTATGGCCGGTTATGTTTTTGATATCAATTCTAATTTAAAACTAAAACCTTCAATACTTACAAAAATGGTTTCAGGAGCTCCTATTACAGCAGATGTTTCTTTTAACGCCTTATTCAATAATCGTTTTGAAGGCGGTATATCGTATAGATTAGAGGACTCTGTAAGTGCCATGTTCAATATTGCGGTAGTACCCGCATTGCGTATAGGATATGCTTACGATTACACCTTATCTAATTTAGGCGCTTTTAACACCGGTTCTCACGAAATATTTGTGCTGTTTAACCTAGACCTTTGGGGACTTAAAAAAGGTTATGATAAATCTCCTAGATTCTACTAAAATGAAGAAAATATACATATACCTTATTATATTCTTAGGGATATTTCAGTCTACTTGGTCGCAACAAGATTTAAAACGGGCAAACGACCTTTTTGAAAAGGCATACTACGCTGATGCCATTACTTTATATGAGGCCGTATTACCAAGCAATAAAAGTAGCCAGGTTATTAAAAATTTGGCCGATAGCTATTACCATACTTTTGATTTAAACGCTGCCGCACGTTGGTATCGTTATTTAATTGCCAATTATGGCGAAATTATAGAAGATGACTACTATTTTAAACTAAATCAGTCTTTAAAAGCCATTGGTGAATACCAAGAAGCTGAAACTGTTTTAGTAGATTATTATACCAAAGAAGGCAACCTAGACAAAGTACAGCTAGTAAAAGATAACACCAAATATCTAGAAAATGTACGAGCCATAGGTGACCGTTTTGCTATTGAAAACAGTACGCTAAATACGACAACATCTGAATTTGGAGCTATGCTAGTAGGTAATGCTATCTGGTATACGGCTACTCAAAAAAAAACTGGCTCTAAAACCTATCGATGGAACAATCAAAACTACTTGGATATTTACACGCATCCAATAGACAAAATTCAATTGGGAGATAGTGTAAGCACCAACCTATCTAATACTATAAATACTAAATTACATGAAGGCGCATTTACAATTTCATCCAACGGAAAAACCATTTACTTTACCCGTAACAATTCTAACGGAGGAAAGCGAAAAACAGATGATAAAAAAATATCCAATCTTAAAATTTACAGTGCCCATTTAGAAGATGGGGTTTGGAGGAACATTACCGAACTTCCTTTTAATAGCGATGATTTTTCTAATGAACACCCTACTTTAAATGCAGAGGGCACAAAATTGTATTTTTCTTCGGATAGACCCGGTGGATTTGGTTCTTTTGATATTTATGAAGTTAATCTACAAGCAGATAATTCATTTGGCATACCTGTTAATGTAGGAAGTGTAATTAATACGGATAAAAAAGAGCAATTTCCGTTTATAGCCAATGACAATTCGCTTTATTTTTCATCTAATGGTCACCCAGGTTATGGGCTTTTAGATGTTTTTATCTCCAAAAACAAGAATGGAACTTTCCTTCAGCCAGATAATTTAGGCTTGCCTCTAAATAGCGGATATGATGATTTTTCATACATTTTAAATACTGATAACAAATCGGGTTATTTTGCAAGTAACAGACCGTCCGGTAAGGGAAGTGATGATATGTATAGTTTTAAAATAACTAAAGAATTACAAATTGAAGATTGTCAACAATTTATCACTGGTATTATAACAGACCGTACTACTACCCTACCATTAGCCGGTGCCACAGTACTTTTGATTGATGCAAACGACCAGGTTATAACAACATTGAAATCTAAAGAAAATGGTGTTTTTAACTTTACTATCGACTGTGAAGCATTGTATACGGTAAAGGCAGAAAAAGAGGGCTATGAGGGCAATTCAAAAAACATTCGCAGTACTAAAGAACGTAATGCCGAAATTGATGCGTCTATGGACTTATATTCCGTTTTAGAAAAAGAAAAAGCGGCAGCATTGGTCCTACAAGAAAAGCAAGCAGCAGAAAAATTACGTGCAGAAACTTTAGCATTAAAAAAACTTGAAGACGAGAAAAAGGAAGCCGCACTAGCTGCTAAACAAAAGGAAGAAAAGATTGCTCGCGAGGCTAAGCAACGCATAGTAGAAAAGGCTAAAAGTGAAGAAGCATTGGTGAAAAAAATAACCGATGCCATTAATACGGAGAGTTCTTTAGTAAAAGAAACCGATCGTACTATAATTAAAACTGAAGAAATACATTTCGATTATAGCCTGTGGTACTTAAGAAGAGAATCTCGTGAGCGCTTACAAACGGTTATTGATGTAATGAAGAAGAACCCAGGTATAGTCGTTGAAATTGGAACCCATACAGATATTCGTGGAAATGGAGGATACAACAAAAATCTATCCCAAAAAAGAGCAGATTCTGCTAAAGAATTCTTGGTTAAAAACGGAATTGAATCGGGCAGAATTGTATCCAAAGGATACGGAGAATCTAAGCCAATAGTTGTTTGCGCAACAGAGGACGCCTGTACAGAAGAAGACCATGAGTGGAACCGTAGATGCGAATTTGTTGTTATAGGTTGGAACTATAGTAAATAACCTCAAGGCAAACCCACGAGACATAAAATTGAAAATTTAATTAAGATTACGACGCAAGGTTCGGAGCATATAAAACTCGATTATCGAATAAAAATTAATATAAACTTAATCTTGCAAACCCTATTTAAAGGCTTCATTTAAATAACTTATAGCAAAACTAAATCATCATGATTTCTAAATTATTGGATATTGAAGCTATTGAAATTATGCCTGGTTTTTATGGTAAAATAATTCCTTCAGAGGAAATTAGTATCGCTTTTTTTGAAGTGGATAAAGGAGCAAGTGTTGGCGAGCATTTACATAGTCATGAGCAAATTATGCACATCATAGAAGGGGAATTTGAAATTGTCATAGAAGGTAATACCCATATTGCTAAAGCCGGAGATTTAATAACCATACCTGCTAATAAAAAGCATAAAGGCAAGGCTCTAACACCCTGTAGGTTTATGGATGTATTTGTAAAAAACAGCGATTGATTTAAGTTTTCCAACCAATTAGGAGCTATGTATTTATATAGTTTTTATTACAATTATCTTTCCAAAAAGTATTCGCCCTTTTTAAATTAATACGGTAAATAATTGGCGTAACTAGTGCCCTACTATAAATCAATTATGCAAAATTTACTGTTTTATAATTTAAGTGATTCTAGTATCTTTAGTTTTTAAACTAAAACAACATGACATTAAATCTTTCTAATATAACTTCTAAAGAAATTATGCCAGGTTTACATGGTAAATTGGTCCATTCAGAAAATATGAGTATCGCTTTTTGGGAGGTGGAAAAAGGAGCAAAAGTTCCAGAACACTCCCACATAAATGAACAAATTATGCATGTTATGGAAGGTGATTTTGAATTCACTTTAGATGAAACGACAAAAGTGTATGGCCCCGGAGACATCGTGGTTATTGCTCCGCATAAAAAACATAGCGGTGTTGCCTTGACACCATGTAAATTATTAGACGTTTTTAGTCCTACCAGAGAAGAATACCGTTAGCTTTTAGATGTTGAATTCGGCCACGCTCACTCCCCCCAACCTAAAATAAATTTGAGAAATGAATATATCTTTAAAAAATAAAAAAGCATTAGTAGGTGGTAGCAGTGCTGGAATAGGTAAAGCTATTGTACAGCAATTGGCGGAAAGTGGAGCCAGTGTAACCCTCATGTCTCATAGCGAAGAGAAGTTGCAACAAATAGTCAATGAATTGCCTACAGACCAAGGGCAGCAACATCAATACCTTGCAATAGATTTTAATAATTTCAAAGACTACCAAAAGGTGATTTCTAGATACTTTGAAAATAACAGTATTGATATATTAATAAATAACACCCAAGGACCTAGTGCCGGGAGTGCCTTAGAGATAAAGGTTCATGATTATCAAGAAGCATTTGACCTCTTGTTTAAAACCGTAGTTTTTACAACAGAATTAGCATTAAAATCCATGATGCAAAAAAATTGGGGACGTATTATTAATGTAGCCTCTGTTTCCGTGAAGGAACCGCTCTCCTATCTGGCATTATCCAATTCAATTAGGGCAGCAGTAGTAACTTGGGCAAAATCTTTGGCTACAGATGTAGGCAAACATAACATAACCGTTAATAGTGTTCTCACCGGATATTTTGACACCGATAGAATTACACAGCTCAATGCCAAAAAAGCCGAGCAACTAGGCATTGAAGCCAGCCAAGTTAGAAAAGAAATGGAGTCTAAAGTGGCAATGCAACGTATTGGCAAACCAGAAGAGTATGGATATTTAGCAGCATTCTTGGCATCTGATAATGCTGCTTATATTACAGGAACGAATATCCCAATTGATGGTGGACTTTTAAAATCGCTATAATAAAACTAGTAGCTTAAAACAACAATAACAAACGATTACCAATGTATATTATACGGTTAAAATACCGTTACAATAGTGTATTCATTGACTTTGTAAAGTTTTTGACTACATTGTATCTAAAATAGGGATAGGTTTAATTGTATACATATTCAAATATTGTGTGTAAGCTAAAAAAACAGAAATAAATAATTAATGTTAGAGTATTTAAATTTCTTATTAAAAAAGGTCTTGCCGTTAAATAATAAATTGACCACGATTGCCTTATTGCAGGACAGAACTTGGATTAAGTTATCGACGAATGGAGTTGCCGAAAAATGGTTCTTTAGAAACAATGGAATTCTTTCTATTTCTCAAAATGGCAATATAATTGATGGAGCATATGAATATTTGAATGAATACCTTGCAATCAGTTTTTTAAATGAAAAAAAATTATTTGAAAAGCACTTCATATACAATGAAATATTAATACTTAAACAAGATTCAACAGACCCCGAATTATATGCATTCTATGATAATTCAAAATTCACAGAAAATGAATTTATTGCCCACATAGAAAACTCTAGAAAAAAAGATTTAAATATTACACTGCTAAAACTGATAGATTTCACAGAGGTTGAAGTAGTTAGAAAACCGCTTGACAAAGAAATAAAAACTGGCAATCTCGTTTTGATAAATGGGGAGAAAACTTCTCTAAAATCTCTTGAAACGGAACACAATTTGTATGAACTAATTAACGGGAAAATTTCAAAAATATACTTCAAGAAAAAGTATAAGTTTATAAATAACGAATTAATAGTCAAACAAAAAACTCATAACATTTTGGTCGGAGACGAAATTATTTCGTCAAAAGAAAAACCGAGGAATGGCTTACAAAAAATTCAATCCCTGTTAGGGGTTTTACAAAAAAACAATACTATTGAACGTATATTCCATATTACCTACAAAGAAACTATTATCAAAAAAAAGAGAATTGAAATATGGAAGAAAAAAACATCGGGAATTACAACTGGAGACCTTGTAATAGTAGAAAATGAAAGAGTCCCTGATGGAAAATACTGGATTGACTTTCTAACTATTTTAAATGTAGTTAATGGAAGGGTCACGTAAAAGCCTACGCACAACAACGGTAACCGTTGCACAAGCTTAAATTCTGAATAAAATCAACATAATAAAGCCTCTTTAAGAGGTTTTATTATTACCGGTTCAGTATTAGAATGTCACTTTTTGATGCCTTAGGAATACTGAAAACATATCTTGGACAGTACTTTTTATAAAGACCTTAAAAGCAAGCTTTGCTAGCCCACTATTTGAACGTTTCAGTTCAAATTTCAGGTACTTCTTAAGGTTATAGGCGATTGCGGAGAGGTGCATCACCTTGTTGGCCTGTTCCAGACCTATCGTATTTATCTTGCGCATGCCCATGAACTGGGTGAGGGTACCGAAAACGGGTTCTACGGTGCTTTGTCGTTTACCCTTCATATACCTGCCCTGTGGGCTCTCGACCCTTGCGATGTTCCGTTCGTATTCCGCCCGATAATACGTGACCGAGAACTGTTTCTCGTTGACCTTTCCAAGGCAGCTTTCCATGATCGAGCAGCCCTTGCAGATCTTGCTCGACGCGCGGTACGCCTTCTTTTTGGTCTTGGTCCGGCTGTCAAGGAACACTTTTTTGAAAGGGATCACCTTGCCCTGTGGGCATAGATAATTGTCGTGTTCCCTGATGTACGTAAACCCATCGGGACCACCTTTATAGGTGCCATGCGGTGGAATGAAACTTTTTAGCCCTTGGTTTTCCAGAAATGCATAGTTCTCCCCGCTACTATACCCCGTATCGGCCACGCAGTTTTCAAATACCAGACCTTGTTGCCATAATCTTCTTTGCAAGCGTTGTACGATATCCTGTAATTGCTGGTTATCCTTTCCATCTGCATGGTACGCCCTGATGTCGGTTATAACATGATGCGCCGTGTCAACACTAAGTTGAGAAAGATAGTTCAGCTTTCTGGCCTTGCCGGGTTTCACACTTATCCTGGCATCGGGGTCCGTTGGGCTATAATGTGTTTTGTTACTGGTGTACTTCGCACCTTTATTACCTGCACCGGGTCTTTGATCCTGATCCTTCGCCCACTTCTTGTTACGGCTCTTTATCGCATTCAGCTCCTTTCCACTTGCGGTAATACTACGATCGCCCTTATCCGCTTTATTATCCTTGGACTTACGGTGTGGCACTTCCCTGTCCATGGCGCTGATCGCCCGTATCCGCACCAAGTGCTCCTTTAGTTCTTCCTCGGGCACTTTCAGTTCCAAGGTATCCATACTCGCGTTCGCCTTTACCGGTGCCGAATCTATCGCTTGGGTATGACCACTTACCATTCCCTTTTCTATACACAACTGTAAAATATTCGTGAACACTTCCTCGAAAACGGACTCTGGAAACAGTTGGCGTGTACGGCTTATGGTACTGTGCCATGGAAGTTCCTCATCAATGTCATAGCCTATGAAATAAAGAATGTCCAAGCGCATCGAACAATGCGCAATCAGTTTACGGTCGCTGATAAGGTTCTCCAGATAACCCACCAGACAAAGCTTGAAGAACACCACGGGGTCTATGCTCTTTTGACCGCTCTCCCCATAATAGGGCCGAGTCAACTTATAGAGGAAACCAAGATCAAGGGCGGATCCCAAACGCCTGTAAAAATTGTTCTTCGGTATACGTTCACTAAGTTGGAAACTAGCGAAAAGCTTCTCCTGGTACTCCTTTTTTCCCTGCATACAACAAGTTACGATCAAATGTCCGATCGGCAAGGATCAGAGCTCGATATTTTTTATATCTTGTGCAACAGGCACAACGGCTATAAAACATAGCTAATATGGGCTTTCCGAAAGGGTCGTGTCTATTTGCAAAGTCCGCCAAATTTACAATTTGACGATTTAAAAGAAAGAAAGTTAAAGCGAGACATTAATAAATTGTTACGCAAAAAATACTTTGAGAAACTAAATGAAAAATAAAAAACTACCTACAAGTGGTGTATAATTAATTGTGTTCGGAAATTAAAAAAGTGAATTTCCTGGAATCAATTATCTTTAGTCTTAAGCGGACATTTTCCGTTGAAAAAGTCTGCAACTGATAATACACGAACCGATGGATGTTGCATTATTCATTAGCTGATCTATTCTTTTTATAAGTATTCATGTGCTCGCTACGCTCGGAAGGACCGCGCCATTTTATTCCCAATAACGTCGAAAACCAAAAAAGGTTTTCACTATATTTCCATAAAATAACGCGGACTACACATAGCGCTGCGTTGTAGTGCATTTTGCCAAATATTAATCGATGAGCCAAGTATTGAAATTTTTAGGTCTTAAAAAGCAATTACAAATAACATTGACCTATGGAAAAACGGAATTCATAAAGTTTATGGAAAAGGACATCAAACCTGACCAATTATTTTTCTTCGACATATTTGACGTAAAGCAAAAGAAATACTACGGAAAGATTAACCATAATGGATTTAAGATAAGACGGAGTAATGGCTCTTTGTTTCCTGAAAGTCAATTCACCAAAGTAGTTGGAAAAATTTCGGGTGGAGAAAACAATACGGAATTGGACATTTCACTTATCGGTTGGAATTGGTTTATTGTTCTTTTCATGCTGATTATGACATTGATATTTGGACTAGCATTAAATGATATACTTTCAACTAAAAGTTACGGAGTTTTGATTATGTTAGTCCCTGTCTTTTTAGTTTTTCTGTTGGTTCCGATATTTAAGATGAGAAAGGGAGTAAAGAGATTTGAAAAGTATTTGAAAGCGGAGTTTACCAAGGTTGACGGATAAAAACGCACTACAACAAAGCTAAACGTAATGCGGACTTATGGGCAAAACCGAAAGGTCTGTGTATATTTATATTGTCGCGAAATCTTTAGGTATAAGTAAAAAAATAACAAAATGACAATAAAAAAAATAGACAAAGAATTATCTAATATTCTGCATAAAATGGTTGAAATTGAAAAGACCATTAATGTGGAACTGTCAGAAATACATGAAGATTATCAACTTAGTGCAAGAAATCTTTACAGATATTTACTATTAAGAAGTTTTGATTTAAGAAAATTTCATGATACTCTTTCTGATCTTGGGATTTCTTCTATGCGAACTGCTGAAGGATATGTTTATAGTAATCTTTACAATGTTGTAAAAAATTTGAGAATACTTCAAAACAAACCTTTTGAAGTTGATTTTATTGTTGAAAAAATAGGTTACAAAAAAAGTAAAAAACTTCTAAAAAAACATGCAAATAATCTATTTAATGAAGGTCGTAAAAAACATTTTACAGAAATAATGGTGACGCTTCCCAATGAAGCTGCAGATGATAAAGCGATTATTAAAGCAATGGTTTTGAGTGGAATGGAAATTGCACGGATAAATCTAAGCCATGGAGATATAGGTATATGGGAAAAAATGGTAAAGATTATTCACGAAGTCAAAGCTGAGACTAAACAAAAGGTAAAAATTTACATGGATTTATCTGGACCAAAAATAAGAACATCCACAATTGCAATCCATAAAAAAAAAGGTGAAGTAAAAAACAGCATTCCTATAAGAGTAGGGGAACATATCATACTTACCAAAAGAGAAACTTTGGGAAAAATATCAAAATTTGGAGAAGCTAATGAACAACTTGAAAAAGCAGAAGTAGCTGTTTTGTTACATGAGATTATTGACGATGCTGAAATTGGAGATACCATACTATTCGATGATGGAATGATAAAGTCTAAAGTTGTAGGCAAAAATAAAAGAGATTTAGAATTAGTTATTACGGATTGTTATAAATCGAAATTATCTTCTCATAAAGGTATAAACCTTCCTAATACGACACTTAATTTGCCAGCATTGACGAACAAGGACATTGAAAATTTACCGTTTGTCTGTGAACATGCAGATATTGTTGGTTATTCTTTTGTAAGAACAGCTGCCGATGTTAAAATACTATATGATAAACTCGATAAAAATAATGCAAAAAATATCGGTGTCGTTTTTAAAATTGAAAATCAAGAAGCCTTCGAAAACTTACCCGAAATTTTATTTGAAGGTATGAAGCGAAATAAAATAGGGGTAATGATTGCAAGAGGTGATTTAGCTGTAGAAATTGGTTTTGAGCGAATATCAGAAGTTCAAAATCAAATATTATGGTTATGTGAAGCAGCTCATATACCCGTTATTTGGGCTACTCAGGTACTTGAGAATCTTGCGAAAACAGGAATACCAACAAGAGCTGAGATAAGTGATGCGGCCATTGGTGCACAAGCTGAATGTGTCATGCTTAACAAAGGACCTTATATTAATGATGCCATAAAAATTCTTCAAAATATATTAATAAGAATGGAAGGGCATTCCTTTAAGAAAAAAAATGAACTAAGGGCACTCAATATTTCAAAAAAATATTTTCAAAAACTGAGTGAATCGAAAACTATACCTAAAATTAGGTAAGAAGTAATAGCTCCTTCGTCGCTATTACTCTTATCATTATTCGTTACAAAACATTTAAAAAAACATATTATGAAACTATGGAATTTTGAAGCAAAAAATAATCCTAAAGAGATTAGTAACAAATTAGAATCCGCACTTAAAACTGCCGGATTTGTTTTTAATACAAATTGTGATGAAAATAATTCAGTAACATTCAAAGTGCGTAAACGGATTCTTTACGCTTGGTACATGGCATTTCAAAACTGGACTATTGTTAATGGAAAATTAGTAAAGACAGATAATGAAAATAGTACCGATGTAGAAATTTCCTTTAACCAGCACTTTCTAATAAAATTAATAGTTTTTACACATATTTCTTTGATTTTGGGTCTTTTGATTGCGATAATTGCGGGAATAAACAGCAGTCCCACCATGTACATATTTGGAGGACTAATATTAGCACTAGGAATTGTATTATGGATTGGTGTTCAGAGGAAATTTGAAAAGGACATTCAAAAATATAAGACATTAATTTCCGAAATATTGGAATATCAAAGAATTTGAAAATCTGTGCATAAATTGACTTGAAAAATATTTTGATAAATTAGAATACGACTCTTTGCGAGGAAATACGTTTGGTAAATATGGTTATGCACAATTCAACGCTTAACGGAAGAAAACAACCCAACATATCAAGTCACTAACTACCTGCAGGCAGTTAGGTATATAATTTACTCATTATGATGTTTATTTCTCAATGATATTCATTTGTTAGCTAAGCTTGTAATGACCGCGTTGCCAAACATGTCAGCTCCATACAATCAGATGAAGTGAGCTAAACGTTTTACATCTAAAGAAAAAAAATTAAATGAACGGATTTAAGGAGAAAATCGTCATTACCTTATTAACGTTAACCGTTACTATCTTATGTGCCTGTAATCAAAATAACGACGAGCCAATAAATGTCCTTCTTGTAGGCAACAGCAGTATTTACTACAATAATATGCCCGAAATGCTCGAAAAAATCGCCCATGAAAACGGACAAGAATTAAAGACAAAATTGATTGCTTTCGGCGGTTATACATTACGAGATCACTTAAACGAAGGGATTGTCGAAAAAACACTCGATTCCCTAAACTGGGACTTCGTAGTTCTAAACGAACAGAGTACATTCGGAGAGAATTATGTGGTGAACGGCCTTCAAAGAGTGAGAGAAAGCGAGTCGTTTTATAAAACCGTCAGGGAATTTAATTCATTGATCAAGAAACAAGGTGCCAAGACAGTAATCATTTCATTGTATCCAAGAAAAAATGTACCGAAAATTGATGGGGAAATCTTGGACTATTCATACATGAAAATCGCAAAAGAACTGGATATCGAACTATCGCCCGTCAGTCAAACATGGAGGGATATTATGAACGTTGAAAGCAAATGGCAACTTTATCGAGATGATAACCTGCATCCCACACCACTCGGTTCGTTTGTAACCGCAAACGTTATTTATTCCACTATAACCGATAGCAAAAGCAAACCGATGAACGGAGAAATAACCGGCTCGTTCATCGAAGAATTTGATGGTAACAAGAGAAAAGATTCCATTGTACCATTAATTAAGATAAACGAATCCAGATCCCGGACAATAAGTGAAAAAGCATTTAAAAACGTTCAAAAACTGAACAAGACCGGAGGTTATTTGAACTTAAAAAAACCTAATTGATCTTTTAGAAAAACAAATAACCTTAACTTTAGAAAACCAACAATGGAGAAAATACGGTTGTACTCAATACGAGCTTAAATTCCCATACCAAAGCTCTGGGCGTGCCAACGAACTCCATAAAATATTTTGGATTTTACTTTTTCGCGGGACAAGATTAAACCGAAACAAAAATATTTTAGTTATCGCCTGTGATAAAAGTAGTTTCGTGCAGCGCCGAACTGAGGTTAGTAGAAACCCTCAATTACTAGAAACCTTCAACAATTTTCGCAACATTTAGGATAAAAATATACCTTAAATTCAATTGTATATTGAATGAAAAATTTAGCTACCTTAGATTATATTGACATTATAAAAATTTATAAAGGCTTAAATTTTCGCTTAATGAAATACGGACTATTAATATTCGTACTTACTATTTTAAGCTGTTCAAAAAACGAAGTAGAAGAATCATCCTCTTCGGAGCTTAAAGGAAAATGGGTAGAAACAGAAACTCGAACGGACACCATAACTTTTGAAGTTTTCGAGGAGGTGACGGCAATTAATTTGGCACGGGGAAAAGAAATTAGAAACGGAAGTTTGCTGCCTAAATATGGTTCAGGGCCTTACAATTACAAACTCTTAAACGAAAAAATATCACTTAATTATTCTTTATCCAGCAATTCCAGTTATAATGACTATTATTTTAAAATTATAAATAATAAATTTAAGATTGGTAATTTCTATGAATCAACGTCAGGGGAACTACTGACTTTTGAAAAGTTAAACTAAAAAATACTGGCAAGTGTTTTACAGAAAGTTTGAGGCAGATAGACCTTAAAAAGAGGAAAAACAAAACGTGTTTATTAGAACATATCTTAACAAATAACAATACCGGTTATAGCAATTAGGGCAATTACTATTTAATCCGAAGGCTTGCGTATATTTACAAAGTCCGCAAAATCTTTGGAATTTTGCTATGTTCAGAAAAAAAAGAAAAAGCAAAACCCAATGCTTTTGCTAAGTGTTGGAGGAATGTAATCGCTTATAAGTTACCCTATTTTTCATAAACTAAGACGATACCCAACATTTATAATAAATTTAGGAATGATACGAAATTATAGGAATGAAGAATGGAAGGAGATTGTATTTGATGACAAGATTTCCGAAAAGGAAAAATTTAAAATATCAAATTACGGAAGAATCATAAACTGTAAAACTGATAAGGAATTTCTGGTCAAAGAATACTTTATAAATGGATATCAGAATTTGCCCCTCAAGCAAAAAAAAAACGGAAAACAAACTAGCCGATACGTTCACAAACTAGTTGCGGAACACTTTCTTGAAAAAAATAACGGAATCTGTGTTATTCATTTGAATTACGACAAAACCGACAACCGACTTGAAAATCTTAAATGGGCTACAAAAAGAGAAAAGGAGCTTCATCAATTCAGCCATCCGGATTGGGAGGAAGTTGTTAAAAAAAGGAGCAAAAATATTGGTAAATTAAACGCAGGAAAAGTAAAGATTATAAAACGCCAATTAAAAAACAAAAAGAATAGAATGAGTATGATCGCAAAACGTTTTGGAGTATCTGACATGCAAATTTACAGAATAAAAATAGGAGAAAACTGGAGTTCAGTAACCGAATAAAAACGCTAGGCAACTATGTAAACAACTTATATCAATTCAGTTATTTGAGCGAAATTAAGGCGTATTAGAAAGTCGCCAAATTATTAAATTTACCCGCCACGTGCCTTATACAAGGACGTTAGCTATAAGAAAAAATCAATCCGATTACAAAAAAACAACATATTGTATATGTTCTCTTTCTTCTAAAAATAAACTTATTTCCAAAGCAAAAATTGAAGGTGGTATTATACCTAGTTATGCATAATTAAAAATTACAAGTTCAGGAATTGAAAAGAAAGATAATATTATGTTAAACCAAGAGAACACTTTAATAGTAGCATTTAAAAATTAACAATTTTGCTTGTCTACAATAGGGAAAGCTTATCTGCAACGCCTTCTAATAAATACTTAAAACTATAACGCCATAGCGTGTTATTAATTAAAACTTAGTACTTAAATTCAGGAATAATTATAAGTCTATTAGTAATAAAAACCTAAGCTTTATAAGTACATGTTTATCTTTGATATCGATATCAATGGCTAACCGAAGTATATACTTTACTCATTTTTCATTGCATCTAATCTATAATTGGCACAGTTTTGTATTGTAATTTTACTATGATGAAAAAACTATATTTAATTCTAATCCTGCTTATGTTCGCACAATTTGGTAATGCCCAAGAGCAAAATTCTTATGATTCACTATGGGACAAGGTTCTAGATTTTGAAATGCAAAATTTGACCAAATCTGCTTTACAACAAACAGAAACCATTTTTGAAAGAGCAAAAAAAGAGGATAATAAAGTACAGATTATTAAGGCGCTTCTTTACAAATCTCAATTTATCATGACCCTTGAGGAAGATGCTAAATTACGTATCGTAAATGATTTCAAATCTGAAATTGCAATTGCAAATGAACCTACCAAACAAATTCTTCATAGTTACCTGGCCACACTATATTGGCAATATTATCAACAAAACAGATTTCAATTTTACAACAGAACTACAACAGATGTCAAAGTAGATTCGGTAGATTTTAGAACGTGGGATCTTGACACCTTATTCAAAGAAATAGATCTACACTTTACTGCCTCTTTAGAAAACCCTACGACAACCCAAAAACTAACAATTTCTCAGTTTAATGATATTTTAGAAACACAAGAAAAAAATAGAGTTTATAGACCTACCCTCTTTGATCTCTTAGCACATACCGCTTTAGAATTTTATAAAACGAGCGAAAATAACATTAGCAAACCTGCCAATGCTTTTGAAATTGACAATGAAGCTATTTTATGTGAGGCTTACAGCTCCAGTTTTTTAAAATTTGACGAAAGTGAAACAATTTCCCTACAGGCAAAAGCATTAAACATCTATCAAGAACTGATAGCTTTTCACTTTGGTAATCCAGATATTAATCCGTTGGTATTTGTAGATATTGAGCGCCTAAAATTTATTCACGAAAATGCCACGTTCAGTAATAAGACCGAACTATTTTTAGAAGTACTTAAAAATTCTTCTGAAAATATAAAAGCGAGTCCATTATCTAGTTTATATACCTATGAAATTGCACTCCAATATCAAAAATTGGGTCAGTCTTATAATCCAAAGTCCAATGTGGAATATCAGTGGAAGTTAAAAGAGGCCATTGCTCTTTGTGATAATGTTATTGCCAGATTTCCAAAAAGTTTAGGTGCCCAAAAATGCCAAGTTTTAAAATCGCAAATTCAAGATTACGATATACAATTAACGGCTGAAAAGCACATACCAAGCAATACCATAGGAAGACTTTTAGTCAGTTATAAAAACGTGGAAAGTTTAAACTTACACGCTTATAAAATCACACAAAAACAACTTAAAACCCTAGAAGAATTATACCCTGATGCTAAAAAGGAATCTTACATTAAAAACTTAAAAGCAGCCAAAACGTGGTCAGCAACATTAAAGACCGAGAATGACTATCAAACACATAGCACAGAAATTTCAATACCCGCTCTTGATAATGGATATTATATTATAGCCGCTGAATCTGTCGATAATAAAAAAAATATATTTAGCTATACTGCAGTACAAGCGACAGACATAGCCATTATTGAAACCCAGACCTATACACACCAGCACTATCAAATAATTAATAGGAACAATGGCAAACCTATTACTGGTGCGTCCGTAACCTTAAGTTTTCTTAAAAACTATAGGGATAATTTAAAACATCAATCCTATACTACCGATAAAACAGGTACTATAACAATCAAAAAAAATAATGATAGTTGGAATAACCTAACGGTTACGGTCAAGACAGAAAATGAAAGTGCCTATTTTGGTGAGTATTATATTAATAGAAATTATAACCAAAATAATGAACACATAAATTATACTTGTTTTTTATTTACAGATCGGAGCATTTATAGACCAGGTCAGCCCGTTTATTTTAAGGGTATTGCCATTAGTCAAGAAAAAGGCATTTCTAAAGTTTTAGAAAACCACGAAATTGAAATAACGCTTAGTGATGTTAACGGACAAGAAATAGAAAAACACACCCTAACTACTAATGAATATGGGTCTATTTCGGGTGAGTTTATTTTACCGAACTCTGGCCTTACGGGTCAATTTTCTATTCGAGCTAATTCTGATACTATAAATTTAAACGGATACACAAGTATTTCTGTAGAGGAATACAAGCGACCAAAATTTGAAACCAGTTTTGAATCCGTTACAGAAACCTATAAAGTAAATGATAGTGTAACGGTTACAGGTAAAGCAACAGCATATGCAGGTAGCGCTATTTCTGATGCCAAGGTAGTTTACCGTGTAAAGCGCGTCGTAAATTTACCAAGATGGTTTTATTGGTCCAGACCCTATTTTAATGGCTCATCACAAGAAATTACCCATGGCGAAACCGAAACAGATGCATCAGGAAATTATAAAATAACCTTTAAGGCAATACCGGATACTAGTATAGATAAAGAAAACCTACCTACGTTTACTTATGAGGTTACAGCAGATGTCACCGATATAAATGGAGAAACCCGAAGTACGGTAACAAACGTTGCTGTTGGGTATCATGCCCTAAACGTAAACTTGGTGGTGCCAGAATCTATAGACAAGACCCTTAAAAATACGAGCTTCAATATTACCAGTAGAAATTTAAACGGAATGTTTGTTGCTGCTACTGGAGAGGTAAAATTATATAAATTACAGGCACCTGATAATGTTCTCCGACCCAGACCATGGACTGCTCCAGATTATCCAGGTTTTGCAAAAGATGAGTTTAAAAAGCTATATCCATATGATGCTTTTGAGAATGAAGACGACCCAGCTAATTGGAAGAAAGGCAAAATGGTATGGCAATCGAACTTTAATACTCAAAAATCTAAAGAAATCAGTTTTGGAAAAACTAAAAATTGGGAGTCGGGAAAATATAAAATGGAGCTATTTTCAAAAGACAAATTTGGTCAAGAAGTAAAAGATATTGCCATTTTTACATTTATTGGTACTGAAAACACCTTAGCCGACAACCAATTGTTTCAAATAAAGACGGATAAAGCTCAATATGAAATTGGGGACAAGGCGCAAATCACCTTTCTTTCAAGTGCTGAAAATCTAAATATCAGCGTTATTGTAGAAAAAAATCAGAAGGTTTTTGAGCAACAGGTACTTACGCTAAATAATAACTCTAAAACCATTTCAGTACCTGTTACAGCTGATGATTTAGGAGGATTCACAATTAACTACAGTTATGCCTACGCCAATCATTTTCAATGGAAAAATCATAACATTTTAGTACCCTACCCATCTAGTGATTTACAAATAGAGACTTCGACCTTCAGGGATAAAATAGCGCCAGGTGTAGATGAAACCTGGTCATTTAAAATAAAAGGTGCGGCTGGAGAAAAAGTAAGCGCAGAACTTTTAGCAAGTATGTACGATGCCTCTTTAAATCAATTTAGACCACATTCTTGGTATTTTAGACCATTAAGCCAGCCTAATTACTACTCTCAAAGAAGAACCAATGCCTACACTAGTTTTTCAACTGTTGACTTTCAAACATTTTCACATGATAACAGCTTAATCTATCCTAGCATTTATTTTGATTCGTTTGATTCGTTTGGACTGAACTTTCTTACTTTTGGAAATTTCTTTGAATCGCGAAAAATGTCAAGATCTGCCGCACCAATTGCAATGATGGCAGATGGTGTCGAATTAGAGGAATCCGCAATGACAGATGATGCCGAAGTAGGAAATAAATTAAAAGACAGAGCAGCAGGTGTAGAAATTACAGAACCAGAAGCTGATAATGAAAAAACAGATTTCGATTCAGTTACAATTCGTAAAAATCTACAAGAAACCGCATTTTTCTTCCCAACATTACAGACCGATAAAGAAGGGAACGTATCTTTTAATTTCACGACTCCAGAAGCATTAACACGATGGAATTTGCAACTCTTGGCACATACCAAAACGTTGGAAAGCAGTATCGTCAACCTTACAACGGTTACGCAAAAAGAATTAATGGTAACACCAAATGCACCACGTTTTTTACGTGAGGGTGATGAAATAACCATTAGCGGTAAAATTTCTAATCTTACCAAAAATCTACTTACCGGTGAGGTAAAATTAGAATTGACAGATGCTGTTACAGGTTCTAATATCTCAGATAAATTAACAGACTCCGCAAAAGGTCCGAATTCAATAGCTTTTGAGGTAGATTCCATGGGGAACACCCAAGTATCATGGGGATTAAAAATCCCTAACGGATTACAATCCGTCCAATACAAAATCATTGCAAAAGCAGGTGATTTCTCTGATGGTGAGCAAAATATGTTGCCCGTATTAACAAACAGAACTTTGGTAACAGAAACACTACCTATGTGGATTCGTAGTAACCAAACCAAGACATTTACTTTAGACAAATTGAAAAAAACTTCTTCAGCAACAATAAACCATCATAGGTTGACCTTAGAGATGACTTCCAACCCTGCTTGGTATGCAGTACAAGCTCTACCCTATTTAATGGAGTATCCGTATGATTGTAATGAGCAGATCTTTTCAAGATATTATGCCAATACATTGGCAAATCATATTGCAAATAGCAACCCTAGAATTCGTGAGGTGTTTGACCAGTGGGCAAATTCAGATGCGTTACTAAGTAATTTAGAAAAGAACGAGGAATTAAAATCGCTTTTGATCCAAGAAACGCCTTGGTTACGCGATGCACAATCTGAAACAGAACAAAAGAAAAGAATTGGATTGTTGTTCAATTTAAATATGATGAAAAGCAAACAACAATCTGCTTTAAATAAACTTGCTCAAAATCAGAATTCGAACGGGGCTTGGTCTTGGTTCAATGGCGGTCCTGATAACAGATTTATTACCCAACATATTATTACGGGTATGGGACATCTAAATCATTTAATTAATTCGGCTACGTTCAACAACCAATCTGAAATGATTGAAAAGGCAATTTCATATTTAGATGATGAGTTTGTGAAAGAATACGAGCAAATGAAGAAATTTACGTCCAATATGAACGATGATCATTTAAGTGCGCATCAGATTCATTATTTATACATGCGTAGTTTCTTCAAGGATGTTAAAACCACAAAGAAAGTAGATGAGATAACTTCTTATTATATAAAGCAATCTCAAAAATACTGGACCAAAAAAGGATTGTATGCACAAGGAATGTTAGCCTTAGTTCTACACCGAATGGACGACCCAAAAACGGCTGCCAAAATTCTGCGTGCTTTAAAAGAAAATAGCATTACCAGTGAAGAATTGGGTATGTACTGGAAGAGCAATACCAGTTCTTGGTTTTGGTATCAAGCACCTATAGAAACACAAGCTTTGCTGATTGAAGCATTTTCTGAAATTCGCCCTACCGATGTTGAGACTATAGATAACCTTAAAATTTGGTTGCTTAAAAATAAGCAAACCAACCAATGGAGTACAACAAAAGCAACTACAGAAGCGGTTTATGCTTTATTACTAAAAGGTAGCGACTGGTTATCGGTTACAGATGCCGTGGAAGTTTTAATTGGCGGCGAAAAAATTAACCCTTCTACATTAGAAGATGTAAAAGTCGAAGCAGGAACAGGATATTTCAAAACTTCCTGGAAAACAACTGAGATCCAACCAAAAATGGGTGAAGTACAAATTAGTAAAAAAGGTAACGGAATTGCATGGGGCGCTTTATACTGGCAATATTTTGAGGACTTGGATAAAATTACAAGTGCAGAGACACCGCTGAAATTAAAGAAGAAAATTTTCTTAAAAAAGAATACTGATACTGGTGAGGTGATTTCAGAAGTAACCGACAATACTACTCTAAAAGTGGGCGATTTGGTTAAGATTAGAATTGAACTAAGATCCGACCGTGATATGGAATTTGTACATATGAAAGATATGCGTGCAGCCGGTTTTGAACCCTTAAATGTAATATCCAGATACAAATGGCAAGATGGATTAGGATATTACGAAAGCACAAAAGATGCAAGTACAAACTTCTTCTTTGACTATTTACCAAAAGGAGTATATGTATTTGAGTATGATGTTCGGGTTAATAATGCCGGAGATTTCAGCAATGGCATTACTACCATACAAAGTATGTACGCCCCGGAGTTTAGCAGTCATAGTGAAGGGGTTCGTGTAAAGGTGAGTAATTAAATTCATTACCAACAAAGTGAAATAATCTGTTTATAGGCTGACCAAAAAATCATATGCAACGAACTTTCTACAGATTGCTTCGTCACCAAAATGTTCCTCGCAAAGACGTATTGAAATAAACCGAATGTAATTTCGAGCACAGTGAAGTACTTAGGTATGCGACAAATTCGAACAAACTCAATGCATTCAATATGAAATAGAAACAAAATAAGGCGCTACATTGTAGCGCCTTTATAACTATACTAAAATTTATGAATTACCAAATATGAACTCTCTTTTCAGGAGCTAAATACATAGCATCACCTTCTTTAATATCAAAAGCATCATAAAACTCTTGAATATTCAACAAAGGTTGTGTAGCTCTTACCATACCTGGCGAATGTGGATCAGTTTTGATCTGTGTTCTTAAAGCCTCATCTCTACTCTTAGTTCTCCATACGGTAGCCCAAGACATAAAGAAGCGTTGCTCCGCCGTAAAGCCATCAATATCGTCTGGACGACCATTTTCAGCATAATACTTCTGTAGTCCGTCATAAGCACCTAACAATCCGCCTAAATCACCGATATTCTCACCAAGAGTAAATTTACCGTTTACATAAACATCCGGTAAAACCATAACACTATCGTACTGTGCGGCCAAAGCATCAGCTCTTTCTGTAAAAGCGGCTAAATCAGCTTCTGTCCACCAATTTTTAAGATTTCCATCAGCATCAAAACGAGAACCACTATCATCAAAAGCATGAGAAATTTCATGACCAATTACTGCACCAATACCTCCATAATTTACAGCTTCGTCGGCAGTATAGTTATAGAAAGGAGGTTGTAAAATAGCTGCAGGAAATACAATTTCATTGTTTAAAGGATTAAAATATGCATTTACAGTCTGTGGAGACATTCCCCATTCCGTTTTATCGACGGGCTCACCTATTTCTGAAAAATTCTTTAATTCGCCCCATTTATCAACGGCGGTCATATTATCAAAATAAGATTTGTCGCCAGAAACTTCCATTGTAGAATAATCTTCCCACTTATCTGGGTAAGCGATTTTAACGGTGAATTTATCTAACTTTTCAATCGCTTTAGTCTTGGTAGAATCGCTCATCCAATCTAACACAGAAATACGATCTTTAAAAGCGTCGATTACGTTCGCAATCATTTTTTCAGCTTTGGCCTTTGCTTCCGGTGGAAATTTGGCATCAACATATAACTGGCCCAAGGCCTCACCAACAGTACCGTTTACTGTCGCCAATGCACGCTCGTCTGCCGGGCGTTGTTCTTTTGCCCCTCTCAAATATTTACTATAAAAATCCCAATTAGCCGTTTCGATTTCAGTAGTTAATCTCCCCGCTGCATTATTAAAGGTATCCCATCTCACCAAGGTTTTAATATCTTCAATAGGCGTTGTTTTTAAAAACTTATCTAAGGCTTCCGTATATCGTAATTGAGTTACCAAAAGTGTGTCAAATTTTTTGGTAATACCTAAATCGGCAATCAATTTATTCACATCTATGGTAGTCAACATTTTATCGACCTCTGCAATTGTTCTAGGATTGTTATAATTTCTTGCATCCCTACTTTCTACTTTATTTAAACGCGGCTCGGCCAATTGCGTTTCCATTGCAAGAATCTTGTCTGCGGCAGCAGTGGCGTTTGCCTCAGAATCTCCTAATTTTTGCAACATTTTAGAAATATGCTTTTTGTATTCTTCACGAATCTCTATAGATTTCTCATCTTGATCCATATAAAAATCACGATCGGGCAAACCTAGACCGTTAGCACCTAAATACACCGCATTCATACTACTGTTATTTAAATCTGCACCAGCTCCTATTCCTAAAAACGGAGAAGATACAGCAGCATTAGTAGCTAATACCGTTTGTAAATCCTTTAAATTTTTAACAGAAGCAATTGCTTCAAAAGCAGGTTGCAATGGGGTAATACCCGCTTTATTTCTAGATGCTGAATCTAATTTAGTATCAAAAATCGCTAACGCTTTAGCCTGATCAGTAGAAGCCGCATAGTTTCCACCTTCTTTAGCCATTGCCAAAATTTTCAATACATCGTCATCTGTAGATTTTCTAAGTACACTAAAACCTCCCCAACTTGTTCTATCGTCAGGAATTTCCGTAAACTTCATCCAATTTCCATTTACATAGTTATAGAAATCTGACTTAGGGTTCTGGGTGGTGTCCATATTCTCTAGAACAATACCGGGAATTTTTTCTACCTCAGCAGTAGGTTTAGGTTCTTCTTTACAAGATGCAAGGGCTACCAAACCGGCAGCTAGAAAATAAATTTTTTTCATGTTATGAATTAGTTTTTTAACGTGTTTGTTATAGGACGTACTTTTTAAGAATTGTTACAAAAATAACAGGATTTCACTTTCAATTTGTAATATTCAACATCCAAATTAAAACATTAACGTTTGATTACTACTATTTTACTCTTATAAAGAAGTCCTTAAAAAGGTTTAAAAAATAAATACAGGCGTTTAACTCATTAATAGTGCCCATACACTCATTATTCATTTTCCTTCAGGATATTTCACAATAGTTTAGATCTAATAATAAAAACCAATATATTATGATAAGCACAATAACTATAGCCGTAAAAAATCCTTGCAAAGAAAAATTCACTAATTTTAGTAAAACCCAAAAAGGTGGTTTTTGCATGAGCTGCCAAAAAGAAGTAATTGATTTTACAAAAGTATCCGATGAAGAACTTGTTCGGCAATTGCTTTCTAAAAATGAAAAATCTTGTGGAATGTTTAAGGCATCCCAGCTAAAAACATATGAAACAAATTATACAGACACCATGAACAAATCCATACTAACAAAAGGAATAGGAATTATGAGCATGTCTTTGTTAGCCCTTTGTGCTACTGAAGTTAAAGGCCAAGAAACCGCTAGTATAGAATCCGCTGTTGAAGTAGTTTCTTTTCAACATCAAAATATTTTGGGTAAGGTAGCTGTGCTACAAGAAAAATATACTTTATCCGGAACTATAGTTGATGAGGCAAATGAGCCCTTACCTGGCGTAAATGTGGTTTTAAAAGGTACTGCTATTGGTACACAGACGGATTTTGACGGGAAGTTTGAATTTCCTCAACAATTAGAAGCGAATAACATTTTGGTATTTAGCTATATTGGTTATGAAACTAAAACCTACAAAGTAGAAGCCAGTGAAAATACTAACATAGACATAAATATTTCGTTTAACTCGTATGATGTGGAATTAATGGGTGATATTGTAATAGGTGGCACCTATACTAGTAAGAGAACTATTTTTCAAAAGATCGGAGATCTTTTCAGATAATGAGAATTTCTAAAATTTTTATACTCCTATTTTCATTAACATGTTTTGCGCAGCATTCAGATTTTAAAGACATAGATTTTAAAAAAGCGGATAGTATTGCCAAAAATTATGAAGGAGCAAGTCTAGAAAACTTACCCGTACTAACTTATAATCTAACCAGAACGTTAGAAACAGATGTAGAAAAATTTAGGGCCATCTATACTTGGATTAGCACTAATATTGAGAATGATTATTCTTCATATTTAAAAATAAGCAACAAAAGAAAAAGGCTTGTCAATAAAAGGCAAGCCTATTTGCAGTGGAATACGGGCATAACCCCAAAGGTCTTTAAAACCTTACTGAAAGACCGAAAAACCGCCTGTACGGGCTATGCTTATCTTGTAAAAGAAATGGCTAATTTAGCTGGCTTTAAATGCAATATAATTAATGGTTATGGTAGAACGCCAACATTATTATTGGACGAAAGTAGCGCAGCAAATCATTCTTGGAATAGTATTGAAATAGATAACAAATGGTATTTGTGTGATGCCACATGGTCTGCCGGGCAAACAATTATAGATAATGGTATTCCACGATTTGAACCTAACTATTTTGATGGCTACTTTTTAGCCGAACCTAAACTTTTTGCAAAGAATCATTTTCCAAGCAATAGCAATGAAACTCCGGCTATACATAAGGACAGTCTAAAATCATTTATGGCAGGTCCGGTCATTTACAAAGATGCATTTTCAGCATCAATACTACCAGTATTGCCAATTAACATGCACACTACTATAAACAAGGGAGAATCCGTAAGCTTTTCATTAAAGTTACCTATTTATTTTACCGGTGAAATCCAATTAGTAATAAATAAAGGAGGTGTACAATATAGCCCCAATCCAATTATAAATAGAGCAGATAATGAGCTATGTTTAACCCAGGTTTTTGAAAAGAAAGGATTGTACGACGTTCATATTACCATTGACAGCAAGCTTATTACTACTTATGTAATAAAAGTAAAGTAATATTATTGGGGGGGATATTTACTGAATATTTTATCAACTACTGCTTTCAATTTATCTGACTTTTCTTCTGGCGTATCTCCTTCACGAAACGGGCTTTCGCTTATGGCTTGCCAAATAAGTATATCTTTTACGGCGTCTACAAAGTCAATTTGAAGTTCTCGGTTAAGTTTTGGACCGCCAACCGGTATACCAATAGATACACCGCCACCAATATTACCACCGCCCCCACCAAGGCCTACGCCAACATTATTTCTTTGTTGTGTTTTATAAACAGAACTTTTAATATTAATGAAAACATCTGGCTCTTCTGCAAACATAAATCCCTTTTCGCCTAAAGTAGCATCCAAAGCATTCATTAATCTTTTCTCATCTAATTCACTAAGACCTGTTTCCATATCACCAAAATAATTGTATGTAGTATAGGAAGTAAAATCCGTCTTATTATCATAATCATAATTAACTCTTATTGTTCCACAAGATGCTAGAACGATTAATACTATACTTAAAAAGAAGATTCTCATGATATTGACTTTTCTTAAAATTAAAGAAAAATAAAGCTTAAAATGACTTTTTACAAAGGTATTCGACTAAGCGTTAAGCATTTCCCAAAGCTTATCTTTCAATTCTACAATACCCATTTGAGCAACGGAGGATATGAACATAAAGGGAGTACCATTTAAATCTTTGTTCAATTCTTCTCTCATTTCATCCATTAATTCATCATCCAGCATATCGCTTTTTGAGATACATATAAGTCTTTCTTTATCTAGCAACTCTGGATTGTAACGACGTAGCTCGTCTAATAAAATTTCATATTCCTTACTAATATCTTTACTGTCAGCAGCTATTAAAAATAACAAGTTAGCATTACGTTCTATATGTCTTAAAAAATAATGACCTAAACCTTTTCCTTCGGCCGCTCCTTCAATAATACCAGGAATATCAGCCATTACAAAGCTTTTGAAATCGCGATATTCTACAATACCTAAATTGGGTTTCAATGTAGTGAATTCGTAATCTGCAATTTTAGGTTTTGCAGAAGTAATTACAGACAGTAATGTAGACTTGCCTGCATTAGGAAAACCAACCAGTCCTACGTCCGCCAATACCTTAAGCTCTAAAAGAAACTCGCCTTCCAAACCATCCATACCAGGTTGTGCATATCTGGGGGTTTGGTTTGTGGCTGTTCTAAAATGCCAGTTACCACGACCTCCCATACCACCTTTCAACAGTATTTTTTCCTCACCATGTTCAGTAATTTCAAAAAGGATTTCTTTAGTTTCGAAATCTTTAACTACAGTACCTAAAGGTACATCTAAATACACATCTTGTCCATCTGCCCCAGTACTGCGGCTTTTACTTCCGTGTTCACCATGACCAGCTTTAAAATGCTTTGTGTATTTAAAGTTTATTAAGGTCCAAAGGTTTTCATTACCACGAACAATAACATGACCTCCACGACCTCCGTCACCCCCATCAGGGCCACCTTTGGTAATAAATTTTTCACGGTGTAAATGAACAGACCCTTTACCTCCTTTACCAGAAGTTAAGCCCACCTTTACATAATCTACAAAATTACCTTCTGTCATGCTATACTATTAATTATTCAATAAACCCTATATTTTTAGGGTACACGTTGTAGCACATCTACTTAACAAATGTATAAACTTAGTTGTTGTGCTATAAGCCAAAATCTAGAGAGTCATCTATGTAAAACACATAAATTAAATACACTATGGCAATTATTATAAATGTTAAAATGGCAAAACCCACTGTAAGCATGCAACTCTTTAAACCATCTTTAGGTCTTATTACTTCATCTGGCATATAAGTGAGTTTTGTAATTGGTTAATAAGGCAAATAATTATAACGCCTCTATTACCTTTGTTAAACGCTCTGTAATTTCTGTTAAAGAGCCAATTCCATCTACACTAAAAAACTTATCTTGAGCTTCGTAAAACTCCTTAACCGGTGTCGTTTTTAAATTATACTCATCAAAACGATTTCTAATTTTAGTAACATCTTGATCATCACTACGGCCACTAACTTTACCACGTTCTAATAATCGTTCTAATAGAACTTCATCATTTGCTTCTAAAGCAATAGTAGCATTGATTTTCATGTCTTTAGATTCCAAAAAATTATCTAAAGCTTCTGCCTGTGCAGCTGTTCTTGGGAAACCATCAAAAATAAAACCATCTGCTTCAGGGTTCTTTTCAACTTCTTCCTGTAACATTTTTATAGTAACCTCATCTGGCACTAAATCACCTTTGTCCATATATGATTTAGCCAAAGTTCCCAAATCTGTTCCGTTCTTAATATTAAAACGAAAAACATCTCCAGTGGATATATGCTTAAGGTTATATTTTTCTTTTAGGAATTGTGCTTGCGTGCCCTTGCCGGCTCCTGGTTTGCCAAAGAGTACAAGATTAATCATATGTTTCTGGTTTAGTTGGTATACTTCTTTTAAATTTCTTCCATGCTCCTTGTAATCTAGTCCATAACCAACAATAAAATCATCCGGTATTGCCAAGCCAAAATAATCAATTGCATATTCTCCTTTATAAACATCTGGTTTATAGAAAAGACTAGCTATTTTAAATTCTTTGACCTTGGTTTTAGAAAACAAATGAACTAATTTTTGTAAGGTACGTCCTGTGTCAATAATATCTTCTAGTATAATTACACTGCGCCCTTCAATATTTTCGGGTACATCTAATAAAGTTTCTACAATACCCGTAGATGTTAGTCCCTGATAAGAACTTAATCTTACAAATGAGACTTCACAAGGGTGTTGATATGCCTTCATTAAATCGGACACAAACATAAATGACCCATTCAAAACACCAACAAAAATTGGGGTCTCGTTTTTATAATCTGCAGCAATTTTATCGGCAACAGATTTTACGGCTTGTTGAATTTCTAACTCGCTTAAATAGCGTTTAAAAAACTTGTCGTGAATTTGTATCAATTTTCTTAGATTATCAAGGTTTGCAAAGATAAGCTATTGCCTTGTGTTTTTAAATAGAAAGGAATTGGTTTCTAAGATTTAACCGTATTTTTGTAGCACTTAGGGCATTTTTCAACTGCTAAAAGCAACTTTTATATGGATTACTTTTCTTCAGATTTTAAATTAGGCATTTTAGGCGGTGGCCAACTAGGTAAAATGATGTTATATGAAACTCGAAAATGGGACATATACACCAAAGTTTTAGACAATTCTGATGAAGCTCCAAGTCGAATTTCTTGTAACGAATTTGTAAAAGGTAGTCTCCTAGATTTTGACACCGTTTACAATTTTGGTAAAGGTGTTGACATACTAACTATAGAAATTGAAAATGTAAACCTCGATGCTTTAGAAAAATTAGAGGATGAAGGCGTAAAAGTTTTTCCTCAACCAAAAGCATTACGTATTATTCAAAATAAGGCAAAACAAAAATTGTTTTATGTAGACCACGAAATTCCAACGGCCGATTTCCAGAGATTTGCCTATTTAAGTGAAATTGAGGATAGTATTGCAAACGGAGGGCTAAAACTACCTTTTGTTTGGAAGGTGGCCCAGTTTGGATATGATGGACAAGGAGTAAAAGTCGTTAGGAGTTTAGATGACTTAAAAGACTTGCCTAAAGGTGAGTGTATAGCAGAAACCATGATTCCTTTTAAAAATGAATTAGCGGTTATCGTATCTAGAAACGCTAAAGGGAAAATTAAAACCTACCCGGTTGTAGAAATGGAATTCCACCCCGAAGCCAACCAAGTTGAATATGTTATTTGCCCAGCAAGAATAGATGAAAAAGTGGCAGAAAAAGCACGTGCACTGGCGTTGAAGGTTGCCGATAAAATAGGCCTTACAGGTTTGTTAGCGGTAGAAATGTTCCAAACCAAAGATGACAATATATTGGTGAACGAAGTAGCGCCAAGACCACATAATAGTGGACATTATAGTATTGAAGCTAGCTACACGAACCAGTTTGAGCAACATATACGGAGTATTCTGGGCTTACCCTTGGGAAACACCGATAGTAAAGTTGCAGGTGTAATGGTTAATTTAGTGGGCTCGGAAGGGCATACAGGAAATGTTGTCTATGAAAATATAGATGAAATTTTAGCAATGGAAGGTGTAACGCCACATATTTATGGAAAAGCACAGACAAGACCATTTCGTAAAATGGGACATGTAACCATTGTAAATAATGATTTAGCAAAAGCAAGAGCCATTGCAGAAAAAGTAAAGGAAACAATTAAAGTGATTTCAAAATAAAAAACATGAGCAAAGTAGCGGTAGTAATGGGTAGCACAAGTGATATGCCCGTAATGCAGGAAGCCATAGATATTTTAAAAGGTTTTGATATAGCGGTAGATGTCGATATTGTATCTGCCCACAGAACACCAGAAAAACTGTTCGATTTCAGTAAAAATGCCCACACCAATGGGTATTCGGTTATAATTGCCGGTGCTGGTGGTGCAGCACATTTACCAGGTATGGTAGCCTCCATGTCTCCATTACCCGTAATTGGTGTTCCCGTAAAAAGTAGTAATTCAATAGATGGATGGGACTCTGTCCTTTCTATACTTCAAATGCCCGGTGGCGTACCAGTTGCTACCGTAGCACTTAACGGTGCTAAAAACGCAGGTATTTTAGCAGCACAAATAATTGGAAGCTCAGATAAATGTGTTTTAGACAAGATTATTTTATATAAAGAAGGTTTAAAACAAAAAGTATTAGATGGTGCTAAAGCCGTAAATGGCAAGTAGTTGTTTTTTAATAAAGCTCAATCCACATTACTCAAATAAAATTTCTCAATACTAGTAAGATGAATCCATTATTATCCCCATTTGATACTGCTCCTTTTTCGCAAATTAAAAACGAGCATTTTAAGCCCGCATTTTTACAATCTATAGAAGATGCACGAGCAGAAATAGATGCAATAACAAATAATACAGAGGCTCCAACTTTTGAAAACACGATAGAAGCATTAGAGTTTTCTGGTCAACAATTAGACCGAATTTCAAGTGTATTTTTCAATTTGAATTCCGCAGAAACCAATGAAGAAATTCAGAAAATAGCACAAGAAGTTTCTCCGTTACTTTCAGAATTTGGCAATGACATTACCTTGAACGAAGCACTTTTTAAAAGAGTAAAAGCAGTATATGATCAAAAGGACAGTTTGGACCTTACTATTGAGCAAAATACCCTTTTAGATAAGAAGTACAAGAGTTTTAGCCGAAACGGAGCTAATTTATCTGATGATAAAAAGAAACGTTTACGTGAGATAGATGCTAAATTGGCTAAATTAAAATTGACTTTTGGCGAGAATGTACTTGCCGAAACCAACAAATATCAATTGTACTTATCGGATGAAGCTGATTTAGACGGATTACCGGAAGGAGAAAAAGAGGCTGCAGCTCAGATGGCAATTTCTAAAGGAAAAGAAGATGGCTGGATGATTACTTTAGATTACCCTAGTTATATTCCCTTTATGAAATACGCTAAAAATAGGGAGTTGAGAAAAGAACTTTCAATGGCATTCGGAAGCAGAGCATTTCATAACGACAAGTTAGATAATCAAGAAAACGTGCTGGAAATAGCAAAATTACGATTTGAGAGAGCAAACCTTTTAGGCTATAAAACTCATGCTAATTTTGTTTTAGAAGAGCGTATGGCAGAAACACCGGAAAAAGTTCATTCTTTCTTAAGTGAATTGTTAGAAAAAGCAAAGCCAGCTGCAGAACGGGAGTTTAAACAATTAGAGGATTTTGCTAAAAAATTAGACGGAATAGACCAACTAGAAAAATGGGATAGCAGTTATTACTCTGAAAAATTGAAGCAAAAACTTTTCAACTTAGATGATGAAAAATTGAAACCTTATTTTAAATTAGAAAATGTTATAAACGGTGTTTTCAAAGTTGCAGAAAACTTATTCGACCTTCAGTTTGAAGAAGTTTATGATATTGAAAAGTATCATGACGAGGTTAAAACATATAATGTTTATGATGCCGACAAAAATTTCATTTCATTGTTCTACGCCGATTTTCATCCTAGAGCAGGTAAACGTGGTGGTGCATGGATGACATCTTACAAATCGCAATGGAAGAGAAATGGCGAGAATGTGCGTCCGCATATATCTAACGTATGCAATTTTACACCTTCTACGAAAAGTAAACCTTCCCTATTAACCTTTAATGAAGTAACTACATTGTTCCATGAGTTTGGCCATGGCTTACACGGCATGCTAGCGAATACGACCTACCCTAGCCTATCGGGAACATCCGTTTTTTGGGATTTTGTAGAATTGCCGAGTCAGGTTTTAGAGAACTGGTGTTATGAAAAAGAAGCGTTAGAATTATTTGCAAAACACTATGAAACTGGTGAAACCATACCTATGGAACTGGTTGAAAAAATAAAAGAATCGGCAACGTTCCAAGAAGGCATGCAGACCCTACGTCAATTAAGTTTTGGGCTGTTAGATATGTCATGGCATGGAATTGACCCAACAGGAATTACCAATGTAAAAGCTTACGAAGACGACACGTTTAAAGGAACCAATCTATACCCAGAAACTCCTGAGACGTGTATGAGTACGGCGTTTTCCCATATTTTTCAGGGTGGCTACTCATCTGGTTACTATAGTTACAAATGGGCAGAAGTTTTAGATGCGGATGCATTCGCCTATTTTAAGGAAAAAGGTATTTTTAATAAGGAGGTAGCTACCAATTTTAAAGACAATGTATTGTCTCAAGGAGGCACCGAAAACCCAATGACATTATACAAAAGGTTTAGAGGAGCAGAACCTAAAGTGGAAGCGTTGTTAGAAAGAGCAGGGTTGTTGACTAGCAGTAATTAATCTTTTTCATTTTTAATACAATGTGCATGGCAAACAACGATATCCTATGTATTTACATTGTATTTTAGAAAGATGACAACATTTTATTTTCGCACTAGTGCTGGGTAGGTAATTTACACCCTTAAATGTAAACCATACCAATGAAAAAAGTCATTTTTCCAATAATAACATTACTTGCGCTAGCATGTAGTACTGATTCTGAAACACTAACCACTGAATTAAACGAGGAAGGCGAAAATAATGCCCCAATAATAAATGCACAGGCATTTTCGGCAGATGAGCATTCTTTAGCAGGAACAGTAATAGGAACCATAAGTGCATTAGACAGCGATGATAATGAACTAACTTATAGTATTGATGATGAAAGCGGATTGGAAATCAACGAAAATACTGGTGAAGTTACCATAGGTAGTAATTTAATTCTTGATTTTGAAACAGAGGCGACACTACCTTTTACAGTTTCTGTTTTTGACGGGACTATACTAGTTGATAAAAATTTTGAACTAGAAATAAATGATATAAATGAATATGATTTATTATCGGAAAGTCAAAAAGAAACGATAGCCTATTTCAATTATTTGACATTATGGCAATCTCCAACCCATACAGCGTTATTAAATAATAGCCGTTGGGTAGCCCCAATGAAAATATATTTAGATGGATCTAACCCAGAATTTAAAACCATTGTTGAAGGTGTTATTGAAGAATACAATGTACTTTTTGAAAACAGTGATTTCAATATTTCCATTGTAGAAACGAAAGAAGCATCAAATGCACATTTGTTTTTAGGCGAGACCGCTGATGTTGAAGCATTATGGGAAGATATGTTCGCCATCATAAATGGTAAAACATATAATGGGTATGCCATGACTTCTAACAGCAATTCTATATTAAGTACTAGTAGAATATGGCTTTCAGTTTCTTCGTCCATATTATTTAAACATGAATTAGGACATGCTCTTGGTTTTGGCCATTCAGAAAAGTGTGAGACTGAAAATAGTTTCATGTGCTCAAACATTAGTAACGACCATGATTTTCTAGAAACTGAAAAAGAGATCATTAGGTTAGCTTATGACAATGACTTACCAGCAGGACTTACAGAGGAAGAAATAATTCTGTTTTTGGCAAATAAATTAATACTAGAAAATTAAAGTATTAAAAACAACATTTAAAAGGGCGATTATCACTGATAGTCGCCCTTTATTATTTTACTTTGAAATTTAATTGTGTTGTAAAAATAATATAATAATGGATATGCTAGTTTAGAAAAAAATCAAAAATTTCACCTTTTGAAAAGCACATTTTTTAGGTCTTTCGAACTATTTTCTAGTACGCCACATTACTAAAAAAGAACTAGGATATAAAGAATAAAATACCTCGTGGGTAAATGGTTAAAATTTTGAATTTGGAAGCGGTTCTAACTTCGACACTAGCTTCCGTTTTAGCGCCATCATTACCTATTACCGCTCGTATAATATTTGACCTCATTTTTATTATTCAAATAATAGGAGATACTTATTTTAAAAAGAAAATCAGCCCACTATAACCAATGGGTGAAATCGAAGGAACAACTCAATAAATTCTGTACAAACAATTCGGATTTAATTTTTTTAATGATCACGTTACGTATTCAATATAGCTCTGATTCTAAATAGCATAACATTTCTTATTTATTAGCACTAGACCATAGATCGTAGCCTCCATCAAGATTAATTACATGTAAAAATCCAAGTTCTTTTAATCTAGCTTGTGATTTTAAACTTCTACCTCCTATTTTACAATAAACATAAATTGTTTTATTCTTATCAATAGATGCAACTTGTTTATTAAAATCTTGAGAAAACCAATCTATATTTAAAGCGCCATCAATACAACCTTCATTAAATTCTTCAACGGTTCTTACATCTAGCAATACCTCTGTTGCTTTATTAAAACCTGTAAATTCTTTTATAGATTTTGTTTCTATTTGGGCGTAGGCAAACTGGACACTTACGAATAGGACAAAAAGCAAAAAATTTTTCATGGCATTAGCGATTATACCCAAAAGTAATCATAATCGGTAAAATTAAATTACTTTTGAAGGGCAGAATAAAAAATGGAAACACACCAACTACATCCTGATACTTGGGTAGACTTATATGCCGACTATCTATTCAATTATGCTGTTACAAGAGTTAGTGATACCGAAATCGCAAAAGACCTTGTTCAAGAAACTTTTATTGCTGGTCTTAAATCTGCAAAAAACTTTAAAGGTGATGCCGCAGAACGAACATGGCTAATTGCAATTCTTAAACGAAAAGTAATTGACCATTATCGAAAATCAAATTCCAAAAAAGGAAAAGCAGAGGTTAGAATGAGCTATAGTACGCAGACCGATGCCGAAGGAGATTGGTTAGAAGAGCGAATTGCCGACCCTAACAGTAATTTTGAAAACGATGCAATGGAGAATGAAGAATTAGGGCAAGCAATCCAAAACTGCATTTCTAAATTACCAAAAAAACAGGCTCAGGTTTTTATCATGAAAACCATTGAAGGAATGGAAACTGAAGATATTTGTAATGCGCTTGGAATAAATGCGTCTAATCTTTGGGTTATGATTCATAGAGCCAGAACAGGTTTAATGGGTTGTTTAAATCAAAATTGGTTTTAATTATGATGATGTCTTGTGAAAAAGCTGCAACTATTTGCAATAAAGTCCAATATAAAGAGGCTTCTGGTTGGGAAAAAATAAAATTAAGGTTTCATCTAATCCTGTGCAAAACATGTACTAAACATAGCGTTAAAAATAAAAAATTGACTACATTATGTGATCAAGCAAGGTTAGCAGTTTTATCTGAAGACGATAAAAAGAAAATGAAAGAAATTTGCGCTAAAACAAAGTAAAATACTTACTAAGTACAAATAATAGCATATACCAAAACAAGGGTAAAGCCTCTACCCAAAAAGATGCAAAATATTTTTTCTGATTCACCTTAGTAACATAAATTACATAGCTTAAAACTAATGCAAGACTCGTATTGGTTATAAGAATTACTTGGCTTATATCATTTTTCAAAAAGGTGCTAAAATAAAATAAAGCTATCCAACTTACACCTATAATTTTAGTAGCTTTAACTCCTATGCGTTGAGGCAAAGTTTTCAATAAAGCACTATCATATTTTAAATCTCTTATTTCAAAAGGCACTAAAAGTACAAGCACAAACATAAAACGCTGAAAAGTTTCAACTTTTGCATTCCATGATAGTACATCTAATTGCGAAAAAACAGGCAACACAACTGTTGTCCCTGCCCATACCAAGGCTACTATTAATATTTTCAGTCCACTTAAACTTCTAAAATTTTTATGTTTAGGCAAAACTGGCAGGGCATAAAGTCCCGTAACTGCCATTAAAACCAACAGGGCTAAAATAACTTTTTCAGATAAAAAAAATAGCTGATAAAAAGCGATTAACAAACACCCAAAACTAAAAAATTGGATGTTTTTATGATACCTATTTGCCAATAGAATATACTTTTCTGCTTCAACCCCGTACTTTACAAAATTATAACACGCAATAGATCCAAAAAAAATTAAAAAATATAACTCTTTAGGCACGTTTATGCCTAGCGAAAGAGCCGTAACTTGAACCAAGCTAAAGATGGCCAAAGCCACATGAATACTGGCATCAAGATAAAAATCAAAAATTCTTTTGATTATGGTCATGCAACAAAAGTAGGTAAAGTGTTTATAACCCATTGTTTTGGTTAAAAACTTTCGTATTACATACGACAAAAGACTATAATTTACACACATAAAAGTGGTAATTTTGTACATTATATAACAAAACATCTATGAAAACTGACGTGTTTGCTTTACGCCATATCGGCATTAGGGAGGAAGATTTAAACTCAATGTTCAAGAAGGTAGGGGTTGATAATTTAGAACAATTGATCTATGAGACCATACCTGAAGACATTCGGCTTAAGGCGCCATTAAAATTAGACGCCCCAATGAGTGAGCATAAATTTTTAGCACATATTGAAGCATTGTCTAAAAAGAATAAAGTTTTTAGGTCGTACATTGGCCTAGGCTACCACGAAAGTTTAACCCCGTCAGTAATAAAGCGTAATATTTTAGAAAATCCGGGTTGGTATACCGCTTATACACCCTACCAAGCAGAAATAGCTCAAGGCAGGTTAGAAGCATTGCTAAATTTCCAAACCATAGTTACAGACTTAACTGGTATGGAATTAGCAAATGCCTCTTTGTTAGATGAAAGTACCGCTGCAGCTGAAGCAATGACCATGTTGTTCGAAGTTAGAAGTCGTGATCAAAAAAAGAACGATGTTCAAAAATTCTTTGTTTCGGAAGAAGTATTACCACAAACATTGTCCTTATTAAAAACACGTTCAACTCCATTAGGTATTGAATTGGTTGTCGGAAATCATGAAGAATTTAAATTTGAGGATGAATTTTATGGAATTCTTTTACAATATCCAGGAAAATATGGACAAGTAAATGACTACTCAAGTTTTGTACAAAAAGCCAAAGAAAAAGACATAAAAGTAGCCGTAGCAGCTGATATTATGAGCTTGGTGTTATTAACCCCTCCAGGTGAAATTGGTGTTGATGTGGTAGTTGGCACAACGCAACGTTTTGGTATTCCATTAGGATATGGTGGTCCACATGCTGCATTTTTTGCAACTAAAGAGGAATACAAGAGAAGTATCCCAGGCCGTATTATTGGCGTAACAAAAGACACTGACGGAAAGCCCGCTTTACGAATGGCATTGCAAACTAGGGAACAGCATATTAAAAGAGATAAGGCAACATCTAACATCTGTACTGCCCAAGTTTTATTAGCGGTAATGGCAGGTATGTATGGCGTTTATCATGGACCTAAAGGCTTAAAGTATATCGCAAACAAAATTCACAGAACCACTACCACTCTCGTAGATGCGTTAGAAAACTTAGGTATATACCAAGAAAATAGTACTTATTTTGATACAATTACAGTTAAGGTAGATGCTAAAAAAGTTAGATTAATTGCAGAAAAAAACGAAGTCAACTTTTTATATGTTGACAATAATACGGTTTCAATAGCTATTAATGAAGCAACTTCTATTAAAGATCTAAATCAAATCATTTCTGTTTTTGCCGAAGCCTTAGGTAAGACGTCTATAGAAATTACCGCACTTCTTAACGGCACCTCTATACCTTCAGAATTACAGCGTACAAGTACTTTCATGGAGAATAAAGTTTTTAATTCTTACCATTCAGAAACTGAGCTTATGCGCTATATTAAAAAATTAGAGCGTAAAGATTTAGCATTAAACCATAGTATGATTTCGTTGGGTAGCTGTACTATGAAATTAAATGCCGCTACTGAAATGTTACCTCTTAGCATGACGAATTGGGGAAATATTCATCCATTTGTTCCTATTGATCAAGCTGAAGGTTACCAAACTGTCCTTAAAGATCTTGCGAAAGACTTATCAATAATTACAGGCTTTGCCGACACCTCTTTACAACCTAACTCCGGTGCACAAGGTGAATATGCAGGGCTAATGGTTATACGTGCCTACCACGAATCTAGAGGAGATTCCGAGCGAAATATATGTTTAATTCCGTCATCGGCCCATGGCACAAATCCTGCTTCTGCTGTAATGGCCGGCATGAAGGTTATTGTTACCAAAACCGATGAAAAAGGAAATATAGACGTAGCAGATTTAGAAGAGAAAGCCAAATTACATGCAGACAAACTAGCTGCATTAATGGTAACTTACCCTTCTACGCACGGTGTTTTTGAGTCTTCAATCAAGCAAATTACCAAATTAATTCACGACAACGGAGGTCAAGTATATATGGACGGGGCAAATATGAATGCTCAAGTAGGATTAACTAATCCCGCAACAATTGGAGCTGATGTATGTCACCTAAACCTACATAAAACCTTTGCGATTCCACATGGCGGTGGTGGCCCTGGTGTTGGACCAATTTGTGTTGCGCCACAATTAGTACCTTTTTTACCAGGAAACCCGCTAATTTCTACTGGCGGAGAAAAAGCAATTACAGCCATATCAGCAGCGCCTTGGGGCAGTTCTCTAGCATGTCTAATTTCTTATAGCTATATTAAAATGCTAGGTGAACAAGGGCTAACACAATCTACTAAAATTGCTATTTTAAATGCGAATTATATAAAACATAGATTAGAAGGCAAGTTTGAAGTTTTATATACCGGTGAAAAAGGTAGAGCGGCCCATGAAATGATTTTAGACTGTAGACCATTTAAAAACAATGGCATTGAGGTTACAGATATTGCCAAGCGTTTAATGGATTACGGTTTTCATGCGCCAACGGTTTCATTTCCTGTTGCCGGAACTGTAATGATCGAACCAACGGAAAGTGAAAATTTAGTTGAATTAGATAAGTTTTGTGATGCCATGATTTCCATAAGAGCTGAAATTGACGAAGCTTCTTTGGATCAACCGGATAATGTACTTAAAAATGCGCCACACACGTTAGAAATGATAACTTCAGATGAATGGCAGTTTCCGTACACAAGACAAAAAGCATCTTTTCCATTACCTTATATCAAGGAAAATAAATTTTGGCCATCGGTACGTAGAGTCGACGATGCATATGGAGACCGTAATTTAATATGTACATGTGCACCCATAGAAGCATACATGGAAGCAGAATAACTGTCCCAGCCCTATATTATAAAGCCTTTTCATTAAACTGAAAAGGCTTTTTTAATTACCTAAATACTATTGATACTTTCTTGAACATCGTAATACTTGCTATGCACGCATAAAAAAAGTTTAATCTTTTATTATATTTCCTCAGCAATCCAATTAATTACCATGAGTATATCTATTACGGGAACAGGAAGCTATATTCCTAGTTTAAAAATCACCAATAAAGACTTCAATAACCATAAATTTCTAAACTTAGACGGCAGCACTTTCAATCATGATAACGATGTCATTATTGAAAAATTTAAAGCTATAACCGGTATTGAAGAAAGAAGATATGCTACAAAAGAACACAAAACCTCTAATCTTGCTTTTTTTGCTGCAGAAAAGGCCATTGAAAATGCGCAAGTAGACAAAGAAACATTAGACTATATTATCGTAGCCCATAATTTTGGAGACCTAACCTACGGTCATACCCAGGGAGATACATTACCAAGTTTAGCAACAAGGGTTAAACATCAACTACAAATAAAGAACCCAAAATGTGTAGCATACGATTTAATTTTTGGCTGCCCAGGTTGGCTTGAAGGTATGATACAAGCAAATGCTTTTATAAAAAGTGGTATAGCTACTAAATGTTTGGTAATAGGTGCTGAAACATTGTCAAGAGTAGTTGATGATTTTGATCGCGATTCTATGATTTATTCTGATGGAGCTGGCGCAGCAATTGTAGAAAAAACAGAGGACGGTGGTGAAATTATAGCACATGACTCCGCCACGTTTACCGTAGACGAAGCAAGCTATCTATTTTTTGGGAAAACCTACAATAAAGAAATAGATGATGACAATTACTATATAAAAATGTTCGGCAGAAAAATTTATGAGTTTGCCGTAACGCATGTACCAAAAGCAATGGCAACTTGTTTAGATGAAAGTGGTGTAAATATTGATGAAGTAAAAAAAATATTTATACATCAGGCCAATGAAAAAATGGACGAAGCAATTATTAAGCGCTTTTACAAGCTATACAAAAAAGACATGCCAGAAGGCATTATGCCTATGAGTATATCAAAATTAGGTAATAGTTCTGTAGCCACCATACCTACTTTATTTGACCTGGTAAAACAAGGTAAATTAGAAAATCAAGAAATTAAAAAGGGAGATGTTGTTATCTTTGCAAGTGTTGGCGCCGGAATGAACGTCAATGCAATGGTATACAGAATCTAACATGTACGAAAACAGTTTTCCTAATAAACGCTATAAACATACGCTACATTTTTTGCGTAAACATGTAGCCCATAATGAATCAATTTTAGATTTAGGTGTAGAAAATCCGTTTACCAAAATAATGGTAAAAGATGGGTATGAAGTAGAAAACACTATCGGTGAAGACCTAGATTTAGATTTTTCTTCTGTTGTACATACAGATGCCGAAGTGGTAACTGCTTTTGAGATTTTTGAACATTTACTAGGCCCATTACACATTTTATCTAACATTAAATCAAAAAAATTAGTAGCCAGTATACCATTAAGATTGTGGTTTTCTCCAGCATATAGAAGTAGAACAGATAAATGGGACAGGCACTACCATGAATTTGAAGATTGGCAATTTAATTGGTTGTTGGAAAAAGCCGGATGGGAAATACAGGATTCACAAAAATGGACAAACCCCGTTAAGAAAATTGGCTTAAGACCTCTTCTAAGATTATTTACCCCTAGATATTATATCGTTTACGCCACAAGAAAATAGTAAACCAAAACGCATATGGATTATTATCTTGTAATACCGATACACAATGAAGCGGCTTATTTAGAAAGCAATTTAAGTAGCATAATCAAGCAAACCCTATTGCCCAAGAAAGTAATTCTCGTTAATGACAATTCCTATGATGGTTCAGAAACTATAATCAATAAGTATTGTACTGAGAATCCTATTTTTCAAAAATTGACTATTGTTTCTTCAACGGATCACATGCCTGGCCGCAAAGTGATAAATGCGTTTAACAAAGGACAGGCACTATTAGATGATAATTTTGATTTCATAGGTAAACTGGATGCCGATATTATACTACCTGAAAATTATTTTGAAGTTATTGCAATGCATTTCAAGAATAACACTAGTATTGGTATCTGTGGTGGGTTTATATATGAGAAAAACAATTCTGGAGATTGGGTTCTAAACCACCCAATGGACAAAGACCATGTACGAGGCGCCATTAAAACCTATTCTAAATCTTGTTTTAAAGCCATTGGCGGGCTAAAAAATGTCATGGGATGGGATACGGTAGATGAGCTTTTAGCAAGGTTTCATGGCTATATTATACAGACAGACACTTCTTTAAAGGTAAAACATTTAAGACCCACTGGAAAAGCCTATAATACAAAAGCCAAAAAATTACAAGGTAAAGCCATGTACACCATGAGATATGGCTTTACAATAACTTGTATTGCCTCATTAAAAATGGCATGGAAAAACCAATCTATAAAATCTTTTTGGAACAATATGGTTGGTTTTTTACAAGCTAGCAAAAACAAAACCGATTATATTGTTACCGAAGAAGAAGGTATTTTTATTAGAAGGTTCCGGTGGAGAAATATTAGTCAAAAAATTAAAGCATAAAAAAAGCCATCTTATTTAGATGGCTTTTTCTTATTTATAAAAGTCTATTTAGAAACCTAATTGTTTCTTAACATCAGCTAAAAGATCTTTACCTTTTGCAACTATAAGACCACCACCTGCTTGCGCATCAATAACGTAGTCAAAACCTTGTGCAGCGGCAACTTTCTCGATAGCGGCTTTTGCTTTCTCTGAAATAGGTGCAAATAACTCTGCTTGTTTCTTTTGAAACTCTTGTTGTGCAGCTTGTTGAGCTTCACCTATATTCTTTTCATACCCTTGTAATTCCACAGCTCTTTTATCATTTTCTTCTTTAGATTTAGCTGCTGCTTCATTTTGGTATTGCGTAAACTTGTTACGCAACTCGGTCATTGAAGCCTGAATATCTGCATTATAAGTTTCTTGCAATTTTTTAAGTTCAGCTTCTGCAGACTTCATTTCTGGCATTGCTGATAATAATTGAGTAACATCGATATGAGCTACCTTACTTTGGGCATTTACAAAACTTGTTGTTGCTACTAACAAGAATAAAGCTATCACAATTTGTTTTACTTGTTTCATGAGTGTTAATTTAATTCTAATTTGAGTGTTAATTTTAATGGTTATAAACCTATTTAAATAGTACCGTTATTATCTTTTTCGGTATCGCTATTTCTTTCCTTTAATTTTTCTTGCTTCTTAGCTTCTCGTTCTTCTAGCAATTTTTTTCTTCTTTCTTCGTACGCCTTTTTTCTTTCTTCTCTTAATTTCAACTGCTCTGCTTTCGTATCTGCTGCTGTTTTTTCTCGCGCTTCCGCAGCTTCAGTAGCTTTATCTAAACGTTCCTGTAAAGCTTCACTAACCTCTTCTGGCTCATCATCTCCTTCAAAATCATCTAATCTACTTCTATCCTCAGCTTTTTTACTAGGCTTGCTTACTTTTCTAGTCCTTGCAATGTCCCTTAAAACTAAATCGCTGATATCATGTCTTTTTTCAGAATACAACATTACAACATCCGCAGATTTATCAAAAATAAAATCATACTTTTTATTTGCACCTATTTTCTGTACTTCATTAAACACCTGATCTTGTATAGGCTGTATTAGCCTTCTTTTTTGCAAAACCAAATCTCCTTGAGGCCCAAAACGGTCTTGTTGATACTCGATCATTTCTTTTTCGAGAATTTGAATCTCCTCTTCACGTTCAGCTATTAATTCTGGCGTCAATAATACTTTTTCCGCCATTAGGTCTTTCTTCATTTGTGCAACAACGCTTTGCTTTTGCTCAACTTCAACTTTCCAACGCTGAACTTTTGTCTCTAACTGCTCTGTTGCATCTCTATATTCATCTACATTTTCCAAGATATACTCCATATCTACATAGGCCATTCTAACTCCTCTTTGGGCGTAACTACCTATAGTCATAAAAATGACAGAAACTAATAAAAGAACTTTTGTTTTTAAACTCATAATTGATATCGTTTAATCCTATAGAAAATATCGTGCCAAAGTTACTAAATCTTTTAAAATGAAAGGATTAGCATATAGCGCGTTTATTATATTTCAATGAAAATTAAAACTGCTGACCAATAATGAAGTGAGTTTGCCATCCACTAGGACCCTGTCCTGCAGATTGTGGTTTAAGATCCTCATCAAATCCGTAACCAAAATCGATACCTAACAAACCAAATGCTGGCATAAAGATTCGCAGCCCCACACCGGCCGATCGTTTTAATTGAAACGGATTAAAGTCTTGAAAATTGTTGAAGGCATTACCACCTTCTAAAAATGCAAGTCCATAAATAGATGCAGAAGGCTTTAATGTTAACGGATAACGTAGTTCAAGAGAAAACTTATTGTAAATTAAGGCACCATCTGGTGTAGTAGCTCCTTCTGCATATGGCGTAATAGACTGGTTGTCATATCCTCTTAATCGTACTACGTCCCTACCATCTAGGGTAAAATTCCCCATACCGTCACCACCTACATAAAAACGCTCAAAAGGCACATTACCTACCGCACTATTATAGCTACCTAAGAAACCAAATTCCGCATTAGATTTCAAAACCAATTTATCTACTAGCGTGGTATACCAATCACCTTTAAATTTTATTTTATAATACTCCAATAATCTAAATCGTTCTTGATCGATATCTTGCAATTCATTATTTTCTAAAGTTGTTAAACCTTCTGTGTTCTTTTTATCGTCTAATTCTTCAGATCTATTCTTTAGTGCTCTAAAATCTTTATTACTAAATAACGACCATGGCGGTGTAAATTTTGCCGTAATTTCAAAATCAGAACCTCCTCTCGGAAAAATACGCCCTCCTTCGGTAGCGTTTCTAGATATCCCAAAAGTATAGGCCAACGAATTTGCCTTACCATTACCGAAATTAAAGAGTCCGATATTATAATTTCTAAAATCGTATAACTGGTATCCCAATGAATGTGATATGGTAAAGAAATCATCTGGCCATTGCACACGTTTGGCAAGACCAGCGGTTATACCTGTAATAGAGAATTGTTGATCTTTACTTACCTCAACATTACCATTATTACCATAAGATGCAGCAAACTGTTGTGTTCTGGATAAACTTAGATTAAAACGAACTGGTTTTTTACCTCCCAGCCAAGGCTCAGAAAAGTTTAAACTGTATACCCTAAAAGTTCTACTGGCTTGCATACGTAGTGCAAATGTTTGTCCGTCACCCATAGGAACAGGCTTATATTTTTCTCCTTTAAATAGATTTTGAATAGAGAAGTTACTAAATGAAAGCCCTAAAGTACCAATGAAGCCACCACCACCATAACCACCTTGTAGTTCTATTTGGCTAGATCCAGATTCTACCAAACTCCAAGCTAAATCAACTGTACCTTCATTAGGGTTGGCATTTAAAACATCAGGTGTTATTTGTTCCGCATCAAAAAAGCCTAGTTGACCTAATTCACGTATACTTCTAATTATATCTGATTTATCATATTTTTGGCCAGGTCTAGTACGTAACTCACGATAAATAACGTGATCGTTGGTTTTATCATTACCAGAAACCGTTACATGATTCAAAAAAGTTTCTTTACCCTCTATAATTCTAATTTCGAAATCAATGGTATCGTTAGCAGCGGACATTTCAACAGGGTTTATTGTTGAAAATAAGTATCCATTATTTTGATACAAACTAGTTACATCGGTTGGGTCGGGCTTAGTATTGTCAGCAATACGCTCTCTTAACAATACGCCATTATAAGTATCTCCTTTTTTAATACCAAGAACTTGGTTTAGTTGACGATCCGTATACACCGTATTACCAACGAAATCTATATTACCAAAGTAATATTTATCACCTTCTTCAACTTTTATTCTTAGATCAATGTTATTCTCATCTATTTTTATAACAGAATCTGAAATAACTCTAGCATCTCGGTAACCATTTTCGGCAAACTTATCTACTAATAAGCCTAAATCATCTTCGTAATCATCTTGAATAAATTTAGATTTCTTCCAAAATCTACCTAACTTTTTCTGTTTAGTACTCTTTAAAGCTTTGCGGAGTTTTTTATCACTTAATTGCTCATTACCTTCAAAAACTATTTTACGAATTTTAACTTTATCTCCTTTTTTAACATTGACCACCATGTTCTCAGTATTTGTATCTGAGGTATCTTTAGCCGTCGCAATATTAACTTGGGCATTTAAAAACCCTTGCTTCTTGTACTTATTAGCAATATAATTTTTAGAGTTTGAAATAAGGCTTTCGGTAATTTTTTTACCCTTTTTTAAATCGGTATCTTTAATTAAGCCTTCTATTTTTCCTTTTTTAACCCCATAGAAAGTAACATTGGCCAAGGTAGGACGTTCAATTATATTCAATTCTAAAAAAACGGTATTTTCTTCGATATTGGTAATGTAAAATTCAATTTCGCTAAATAGCTCTAGTCCCCATAACTTTTTAATCACCTCACTGATTTGCTCGCCAGGCAAGGTAATTGGTTGACCTACTCTAAGGCCTGTGTACGTTTTTACCGTTTGCTCATTATAACTTTGAAGTCCAGTGACATCTATACCTCCAAGAATATAAGTTTTACCATCCTCATAGGTAGCATCCTGTGCGGCGACAAAGAAGGTAGTTAACAATAAAAAGGTGGTAAAAATGTGGTTCAAGGATATGAACCTCGTCATATCTTTAAGTGAGTTGTTCGCTTGTTTTTCCAAATCTTCGTTCTCTGTTCTGGTAATTTTTTATGGCCTCTATTAAATGATATTCTCTAAAATCTGGCCAAAATACATCAATAAAATATAACTCTGCATATGCAATTTGCCATAACAAAAAATTGCTGATCCGATGTTCTCCACTAGTACGGATAAGCAAGTCTACGTCTGGTAAATTATGCGTGTAAAGATGGTTATTTATAATGGTTTCATCAATATTTTCAATTGAAATTATATTATTTTTAACTTTGGTACTAATTGCTTTTATAGCTGACTGCATCTCTTCTCTTGCTCCATAGCTCAAAGCCAAGGTGAGCGTCATGCCTGTATTTTGCTTGGTTTGATCTACAACCCCAGTCAATTCTTTATATGCTTTTGAAGGTAAAGCTTCAATATTACCTATTGTGTTTAAGCGAATATTATTTTTGTTAAATGTTTTAAGTTCTTTCTTTAGAGAGGACACTAATAAACGCATTAACGTTTGAACTTCAACTTTTGGTCTATTCCAATTTTCGGTTGAAAAAGTGTAAAGGGTTAAGAAATCAACTCCTAATTGTGCACATTGCTCAACTACTATTCTTACAGTTTTAACACCATGCTCATGTCCAAAAACCCTAAGTTTGCCACGTTGCTTTGCCCACCTACCGTTACCGTCCATGATAATAGCCAAGTGTTTGGGAACATTGTGTTTATCGATATCTTTTACTTCGCTCATTTCTATTTTACTCGATAATCCAGATTTAAATACTTTGATGCTCGCCTACCGGTTAGACAAACTTACGTTGTTTTTAATGTTGAATTTCGCTTTCTTGCGTCGCGGGCTTGCCACTAGGCAGTTTACTCAAAACAATCCATACATGGTTTTCTACCAAAAGTATAGGTCAAGGTTAACCCAGAAAACACATACCAATCATCACTAAAAATATTACCAAATTGAAATTCTTCAAAGTTTGAACCTTCAGGGTTACTGGCATCCAGGTTATCTGTAAATGTATACCTAGCACCTATTTCGCCCCCAAAAATAAGAAACTGATTAATACGATACTTAAAGCCTACAGTCATTGGTATTGCAAAACTACCATCTTTCTGTTCAATTTCTTGCAAAACACCGCCATTAAAATACTGATAATCGTATCTAAAATAAGTAAGACCCGTATATAAATATGGTGTAAAGGCTGGACCAAGCTTGTGCAAATTATATTCTACGAAATTAAATTCCAAACCAACCGAACCTTCTAAAATAGAATTATCTACGATATAACCTCTTTGTTGTCTAGCCGTAGAGCTCGATTTATTGTCATCTGCAGTAAACTGACCATATGTTAAACTACCTCTCCATGCATATCTTTTACTAATATTCCATTTAAACAATCCTCCAAAAGCGATATCTGAAGGTAAAATGTAGTTTGTCTTCCCAACATCACTAATAGTATTAGCTCCACCTGCAAAAACACCTACTTCATAAGTCTGAGATTGTAGACTTGAGAGCAAAAAAAACAATATCAAAAACGCTGTGTAACGCATAAAATAATTTTTACAATTATCGGCCATCTCCTATCAGCAATAGAAAACAGAACAATTTTCATGTTCACAATGGATAAACAGCAATTAAGGTCATTTATTGTTTACAAGTAGGCTCAATTTCGTCTATCCTCACCCCAAAGTAGCTTATTTCTAAGGGTCTTTAAAAAACTTTCAGACGTATATTCAATCATTTTGATAGTAAAAGGAGCTTTACTAATGGTAATTTCTTCTCCATTTTCTAATGAAGCAATTCTAGAATCTAACGACACCAAATGATTTTCTTCTCTACCAGATACTTTTAATCGAATTATAGTATCATCAGAAATCACTAATGGTCTTGCATTAAGGTTATGCGGTGCAATTGGCGTCAATACCAAAGATTTAGCAGTTGGCACAATTACAGGGCCTCCACAACTTAATGAATAACCGGTTGAGCCTGTTGGGGTAGAGACAATTAATCCGTCTGCCCAATAAGAGGTTAGGTATTCATTATTTAAATAAGTTTCTACTGTTATCATAGAGGTGGTGTCTTTTCTACTTACAGTAATTTCATTTAAGGCAAAATTTAAATCACCAAACTCGATATCTAGCTTTTCGGTTCTTAATTGAACCAAACTTCGTTCAACGACAGTATACGCTCCTTCGTTAAACTCTTTAACGACTTTCCTAACATCTTCTTTTTTAAATGTAGAAAGAAAACCTAACCTACCGGTGTTGACACCAACTATAGGAATACCTAAATCCTTAACAAAAGTGGTTGCTCTTAAAATAGTTCCATCACCACCAAAACTTACAAACATATCGAAAGTTGAATTCAATCCCTTGTTTATAGTAAATGTTTGGTAAGAAACAGCGTAGTTTAATGTACTATAAAGTTCAAAAAAATCTTTTTCTATAAAAACCTCGGCAGACACTTTTCTCAGCTCGTCTAATAATTCTACGAGATATTCAATAGCATTATCTTGGTATATTTGTCCATATATAGCTACTTTCATACTATACATTAAGGTATTTATCTAAATAATCTGAACGACTTTTAAGCTCTTCTAAAAATTCATCATCACTATTACCAAAAAGAATATGATAATTATATCGCCTAAATGTTTGTACTACCTTATTATAATTCTCGGCCGTAATCTTTAGCGTAACTTGAATTATATCGTTTTGGGTATCTGTAATAAACCCACCAATAAGCTTGGCATTATTACTCTCTACAATTTGAGCAATTTCGCTAAATGAATAATCTTTAATACCTGTAGCTACTACTAAAATGCTACCTGGATCTGTAAAAAATGGGGTATCAATAAAGACTGCTACAATATCGGTTAAATCGTAATAGCCTTCAACCTCTTCTTTTTCGTTTAAAATGGGTAACAAATTAGCTTCGTTTTTGGCGAATGCCTCTAAAACATCTAACCAATTTGTATCTTTTCTAACAAAAAAGCTACCCAATTCATATCTAAACTCTTCTATTTTAGTTTCAGGAAGCAATACATCAGCATCATTTTCAGAAAAAACACCTAAAAATCTACCCTCTTCCACAATAGCAATATGAGAATACGTGGTATCTTGAAAAAATTGTAAAATTTTTTCAAAAGTCGCTTTTATTTCAAATACCGGAATGTTCGTAATTATATGTTCTTGAATCTGCATAGGTTTATATATAACGCAAAATAACAATTAATAATATCAAAAGGCGTGCCTTATTCGTATTTTTGATGCACTTAAAAGGTAAATACGACATAATGACAAAACTTAGCGTTAACGTAAACAAAATAGCAACACTTAGAAATGCCCGGGGCGGAAATGTTCCTAATTTACTAAAGGTTTCGAGTGACCTAGAAGATTTTGGCGCACAAGGAATTACAATTCACCCAAGACCAGATGAACGTCATATCCGCTATCAAGATGCTAGGGATTTAAAAAAAGTGGTAAAAACTGAATTTAACATTGAAGGCAACCCTATTTCAAAGTTTATAGATTTAGTACTTGAAGTAAAGCCAGAACAAGTAACTCTAGTTCCAGACTCGGTAAATGCAATTACATCCAATGCCGGCTGGAATACGGTTAAGTTTAAAGATTTTTTAAGTGAAGTCATAAAAACCTTTAAACAAGCCGGCATACGAACTTCAATTTTTGTGGATCCAGATACTGAAATGATAAAAGGTGCTAAGGCCGTTGGTACTGACCGTATTGAATTATATACTGAAAGTTATGCTGTTAATTACGCACTAAATAAAGAAAAAGCCATTACCCCTTTTATAAAAGCGGCCAACATTGCTAACGAATTAGGACTTGGCATTAATGCCGGACATGATTTAAGTTTAGAAAATATTGAATATTTTGCAAAAAATATTCCTAATTTACTAGAAGTATCCATAGGACATGCCCTTATCAGCGAAGCGTTATATTTAGGACTTGATAATGTGGTAAATATGTATTTACACAAGTTAAAATGAAGCAAATTTTACATTCTTTAATTTTAGGAGAAGGAAAGCCACTAATTATTCTTCATGGATTTTTAGGTATGCTTGATAATTGGAAAACATTAGGAACCTCTTATTCCGAAAATGGATTTCAAGTTCATTTAGTTGATCAACGCAACCATGGAAAAAGTTTTCATTCCCCAAATTTTAATTATGATATTCTTTCAGATGATTTATTGAACTACATGAATCATTATGAGATAAAAAGTGCAGCAGTTATTGGCCATTCAATGGGAGGAAAAACCGCAATGCAATTCGCCTGTTCATATCCAGAGCGTGTAAATAAATTATTGATTGCCGATATTGCCCCAAAATTTTATCCGCCACATCACCAGGATATTATTAATGGGTTAAACGCAATAGACACCACCAATTTAAAATCTCGTAATGATGCTGACCAGCAATTGAAAAAATATATTTCAAACTTAGGTATACGTCAATTTTTATTGAAAAATCTCGATAGGGATGAGAATAAAAAATTATGCTTCAAATTTAACTTAGAAGTATTAAGTGAAAAGATGGATGAAATTGGGGATAACATAAGCAGCACAGATAGCTATAGCGGCCCTACCTTATTTCTAAGAGGGGACCGTTCAGAATACATAACCAAAAATGATATCGAGTTAATCAATTTGCACTTCCCTATCGCTAAGGTTGAAACTATAGAGAACGCCGGTCATTGGTTACATGCAGAGAACCCAGAGCAATTTCTGGAAAAATCTTTGCCCTTTTTAATAAAAAATTAAACTAAAACAATTAATTACAAATAAAAACAACAAACATGAACCTAATATTAAGAATACTTTTAAGTGCAATTGCCGTTGTAATTTTAGCCAAAGTACTACCTAACGTATCTGTAGACAGCTACATGACTGCTGTAATAGTAGCTGTGGTCTTAAGTTTACTAAACCTTTTGGTGAAACCAATTTTGGTCATCTTAACATTACCCGTTACCATAGTAACCCTGGGACTTTTCTTATTAATTATTAACGCAATAATAATTCTATTAGCGGACAAACTTATTGACGGTTTTACCGTTGAAAATATTTGGTGGGCATTGATTTTTAGTCTCTTGCTATCCTTTTTACAATCTATCTTCTTTTCACTGTTAAAAGATGACAAGCAATAGTTGCTTGTGATTTGAAATTCAATACTTTAAAAAATTGGTTGACTTTGCAAAATATAGTATTTTTGCATCCCATTTTACACATGCAAATAGATATTAAGGAATGAATATTACTAAAGAGCAGATAGACGATTTAAATGCAGTAGTTAAAGTTGCTATCACAAAAGAAGATTACCAAGATAAGGTAGATACCATTTTAAAAGATTATAAGAAACAAGCTAACATACCTGGCTTTAGAAAAGGTCAAGTACCAATGGGTCTTATAAAAAAGCAATATGGTAAAGCCGTTTTGGTCGATGAAGTAAATAAGTTACTACAAGACAATCTAAACAAATATCTTACAGAAGAAAAGTTAGATGTGCTTGGAAATCCATTACCAAAACAACAAGATAATTTTGATTGGAACCAAGATGAATTAGCTTTCGAATTTGAACTTGGCCTAGCACCAAATTTTGAAGTTGCCTTAAAAACAAAAAAAGCAATTACACAATACAAAATAGTTGCCGACAAGAAGATGATCGATGAGCAAGTAGAGCGTATTCAAAAGCAATACGGTAAACTTGTTAGTAAAGATGCAGTAAGCATAAATGATGAAGTTAGTGGTACTTTCACCAACGAAGCTGAAGAAATTGACAACAAAACGCTGCTTGAAACTGATAAGTTGAAAAGCAAAAAAGCTTTAGATGCTTTAAAAGGCAAAAAAGTAGGTGATGTTGTAACGTTGCAAACAAAAGGTTTATTTAATGAAGATCATATGCTTTCTAGCGCTTTAGGCATTGATAAGACAAAAGCAGAATCTTTAGATATTGAGGTTACTTTTACCATATCTGAAATAAACGAAAGAGAACCTGCGGAGTTAAATCAAGAATTGTTTGACAAACTTTTTGGACCGGACAGTGTAAAGTCTGAAAAGGAATTAAAAGAACGTATTAAAGAAGATTCCGAAAAACAATTTGAACAACAGTCAGATCAAAAATTATTGAACGACGTTACTGAATACTTTATTGAAAATACCAAGTTTGATTTACCAAGTGGTTTCTTGACCAAATGGATTCAAATGACAGGCGAAGAGCCGTTATCTGAGGAGCAAGCTAGTGAAGAGTATGCAAAATCAGAGAAGGGATTACGTTACCAACTTATTGAAGGCAAAATAATTCGTGACAATGATCTACAAGTTCAATTCGATGAATTAAAAGAATTCTCTAAAGGGTTTATTCGTTCGCAAATGGCTCAATTTGGTCAATTAGATCCTAAAGAAGAAGAGCTTGACAATATTGCAGCACGTGTTTTGGGCAACCAAGATGAAGTAAAAAGACTATCGGAACAATTGATGAGTCAAAAATTATTAAATCTTTACAAAGAGAAAGCAAATCTTAAAGAAAAGGAAGTTACCTATGAAAATTTCGTGAAAGAAGTTTACGGATAATTCCAAACAATAAATTAAGTATCTTTACGGTGCCGGAAATAAAATTTTCGGCACCTTTTTTTACTCTAAAAAATAGACATACAATTTATGGATTACGGAAAAGAATTCAAGAATTTCGCTATAAAAGATCAAGGCATCAGTAGCACATATTACGATTCAATAATGAGCAGCATGTACCCAACGAGCATGACTCCAAATATTATTGAAGAAAGATCTATGAACATTGTAGCCATGGACGTTTATTCTCGTTTAATGATGGATCGTATTATTTTCATGGGCACCGGTATAAATGACCAAGTAGCCAACATTATACAGGCACAATTATTGTTTTTAGCCAGTGTAGATGCTAAGAAAGACATTCAAATTTACATTAACTCTCCAGGAGGTAGTGTTTATGCAGGTCTTGGTATTTATGACACTATGCAGTTTATAAGTCCAGATGTAGCAACGATCTGTACTGGTATGGCAGCCTCTATGGGAGCGGTATTATTATGTGCTGGGGAAAAAGGAAAACGAAGTGGCTTAAAGCATTCTCGTGTTATGATCCATCAACCAATGGGTGGTGCTCAAGGACAAGCAAGTGATATAGAAATTACTGCTAGAGAAATACTTAAGCTTAAAGACGAGTTATATGAGATTATTGCAAAACACTCTGGCAGCGATATAGAAAAAGTACGTGACGACAGTGACCGTGACTATTGGATGAAAGCTGATGAAGCACTAAAATATGGTATGATCGATGAAATTTTAGTAAGGGATAAAGAATAATTTCGACTACTAAAATTAAATAAACTAAGATTTTTAAACCAAAAATGATTTTAGATCGTTAAGGAATAGAATAGAGAAGAAAGATAATGGCAAAGGAAAATTTAGAGTGTTCATTCTGCGGTAGAAAAAAGCCAGAAACCAATTTATTAATTGCTGGTCTAGACGCGCACATTTGTGATCGCTGTATAGAACAAGCACATGGTATTGTTGCTGAAGAATCAAAACAAACAAAAACAAACGACCTTTCTTCAGAATTAGTTCTAAAAAAACCACAAGATATTAAGGAGTTTTTAGACACCTTTATTATTGGTCAAGACCGCACTAAAAAGGTAATGTCTGTTGCAGTTTACAATCATTACAAAAGATTACTTCAACCTACCACTAAAGAAGATGATGTAGAGATTCAAAAGAGTAATATAATAATGGTAGGCCAAACAGGTACAGGTAAAACCTTAATGGCAAAAACCATTGCAAAATTATTAAATGTACCATTGGCAATTGTTGATGCTACGGTATTAACCGAAGCTGGTTACGTTGGTGAAGATGTTGAAAGTATTTTAACTCGCCTTTTACAAGCGGCAGATTACAATCTTGAGAAAGCTGAAAGAGGTATTGTATTTATCGATGAAATTGATAAAATTGCCCGTAAGAGCGACAACCCATCTATTACCAGAGATGTCTCTGGAGAAGGCGTACAGCAAGGACTTCTAAAATTATTAGAAGGAACTGTTGTAAATGTTCCGCCAAAAGGAGGAAGAAAGCACCCAGACCAAAAGTTTATTGAAGTAAATACTGAGAATATCCTATTTATTGCTGGTGGAGCTTTTGATGGAATTGAGCGTGCTATTACCAAAAGATTGAATATGCAAGCTGTTGGTTATAGTGCATCGAAGTCCGATAATTTTTTAGATGAAAGTAACTTATTACAATATATTATTCCTAAGGATTTAAAAGATTTTGGTCTTATACCAGAAATTATTGGTAGACTTCCGGTTCTTACACATATGAATCCGTTAGACAAGAAAACCTTAAGAGCTATTTTAACTGAGCCAAAAAATGCTATAATTAAGCAATATGAAAAATTGTTTGCCATGGATGGTATAACATTTACTATCACTGAGCAAGCATTGGATTATATTGTTGATAAGGCTATAGAATATAAACTTGGAGCAAGAGGTTTAAGATCGCTATGTGAAGCTATTTTTACTGATGCCATGTTTGAAATGCCAAGTTCGGGAGAAAAAACATTTAAAGTTACAAAGCCATATGCAGAAGAAATGTTATCGTATGATACAATTAAGAAGTTAAAGGCCGTTTCATAAAAGAAATTATAGAATACAAAAAAGCGTGGATAAAAATCCACGCTTTTTTTATGCTTTGAACTTTTTATAATGGTTAAACTACTTTCTTGATCTGTGGTTCAATTTGTGTTACTTCTTGTAATAATTCTAAGCACACTTTTTGTATTATCTGTTCATCTGTGTATAATGTATGCCCATAATTAGATACTATTTCCATATCAATATCTAATTTGTCAGCCCACTCATTACTAGGTTTAAAAGTATCATTTTCCCCGTACAATAATTGAAAAGGAATATTAGGTCTTTCATTTTTCAAACGAATTCTTGTAGGTGAAACCCCATAAAACGATTTAATAGGTAAACCCTTTTTAGCTGCTTCCCATACTATGGTAGCGCCTGTACTGAAAGCAAGATAATAACAAGGCTCAGTTTCTTTTTTCAACAAGTGAGCTGCCGCAGTATCTATACCGCCCTCTATAAAAGCATTATGTACATTTTCTTCTGACTGTATTAATATGTCTAGATTGGCCAAAAATTGGCTATCATAAAAGGTAATATCGAAATATTGCTGTAAATACCCTAAATATGAAGTTATCCACATTCCTTTTTTGGCTCCCCACATATCTGAAACAATCACTAATTTCTTTGCCATAATAATAGTCTTTTATAGTTTAGGTTAAGTTTTCTTACAGCAAGTTGAATCTTTAACTGCTTAAATCAACATTTAATTGTTTACTCGCTTAAATTATCGATGTAAACACCCTAACCAAGTCTTTTTTAGAATAAAAACCTTAAACGAAAAAATTTCTCATACCAAAGCTAAGTTATGTCAAGAATTGCGCCAAAATAAAAAAATGTTGTGATTGGACTAAAAAATGATGTGTATAGAAGTTTTTACTAGTTCATTAACAAAAGTTCCTCTAAATAATCACGTTTATTTGATAGTCTGGGAATTTTATGTTGTCCTCCAAGCTTATCATTTGCTTTTAACCAATCGTAAAATAAGTTTTTTCGGGCTATATGTACTAAAGGTAAATTTAGGGTAATATTATTATGTCTTTTTGCTTCATAATCAGAATTGAGTGATTTTAATGCATTATCAAAAATTTCAACAAAAGAATTAAAATCTTGAGGTAAGGTTCTAAATTCCATTACCCATTCATGAGCACCTTTTTTATTATCAACCATAAAAACCGGGCCTGCAGTATAATCCATTATTTCTGCCTTAGTTTCAGCACATGCTATCTTTAAGGCCTCTTCCGCATTTTCAATAATTAATTCCTCGCCAAATACATTAATATGGTGTTTTGTACGGCCAGTGACCTTTATGCGGTATGGGTTTTTAGAAGTAAAGCGAACCGTATCTCCAATCTTGTAACGCCATAGTCCAGAATTGGTCGTAATAATTATTGCATAGTTTTTACCAGTCTCAATTTCCCATAAAGGTATTGCCTCTTGTTCTAAAGAACCATACAGATTCATAGGAATAAATTCATAGAAAATACCATAATCTAACATTAACAATAAATCATCGACCCCATTTCTATCTTGTATTGCAAAGAAACCTTCAGAGGCATTATAAATTTCATAATATCTAAAGTTTTCATTAGGTAGTATTTTTTTATACTGTTCTTTATAAGGGCTAAAATTTACCCCTCCATGAAAATAAACTTCTAAGTTTTGCCATACTTGAAAAAGGTTTTCTTTACCTGTCTCTTCTAACACCTTATTCATTAAAACCAACATCCATGACGGTACCCCTGCAAGACTAGTTACATTTTCTTGAACGCTTTCATGAATAATCGCCATTAACTTACTTTCCCACTCACTCATTAACGACACCTTATTACTAGGTGTACTACTGTATTCTGCCCACAAAGGCATGTTATCTATAAGAATTGCAGATAAATCTCCAAATAAAGAACCATTATCTTCATATAACTCTTTACTGCCCCCTAATCGTAAACTCTTACCTGTAAACAATTGAGAGTTTTCATTATTATTTAAGTATAAGCACAACAAGTCTTTACTTGATTTATAGTGGCAATCCTCCAAAGCCTCGGCACTTACGGGTATAAATTTACTTTTAGCATTTGTGGTACCACTACTTTTTGCAAAAAGCTTCACTTTAGTGGGCCAAAAAAGATTCTGCTCACCTCTTCTTGTCCTTTCTATAATAGGCTCAATTTCTTCATAGGATACAATAGGTAATCTTTCTTTAAACTCCTTATATGTTTCTATGGTATCGAATTCATATAATCTTCCAATTTCAGTATCTTCTGCAAACTCTAAGAGTTGCAACAATACTTCTTCTTGAACCTCTTCAGGATACTTTAAAAAAAGTTCTATCTGATGATAACGTTTTTTCAGTAACCAAGAAGCAATTGAATTAAATAAGGGAATTGGCATTTATAGGTATCTTTGTGTTGTTAAAAATAGCGCATCTAACTATCATTTTCAAATTGATAATTCAATAAGCCAAAATTACATGCAATACGAAGGAGTACTTAAAAAAATGCAGACCGAAATAGGAAGTCCTATTCAATATTATATGCTGTTTGAATCTGATTTTTTAAATGTTAATCAAGTTCTGGACAAAACTTTAAAAATAGAATTCATAAAACATCAATGTTTAAATTGCGGAAATGACCGTCCTATTTATAGACAGGGCTTTTGCAGAACCTGCTTTTTTGAAATACCATCGGCAGGAGATTGGATAATGCGTCCCGAGTTAAGCACTGCTCATTTAGACCAAGAGGATAGAGATTTAGCCTATGAGAAAAAAGTGCAGTTACAACCGCATATTGTGTATTTAGCAAATTCCAGCAACGTTAAAGTAGGCGTTACCAGAAAAGGCCAAGTACCCACCAGATGGATTGATCAAGGTGCTCATGAAGCCATTGAAATAGTTGAAGTGCCAAATAGATATTTAGCAGGTATTACCGAAGTTGCCTTAAAAGACCATGTTGGTGATAAAACAAATTGGAGAACTATGTTAACCAATGATGTGGTAGATGAGAACCTTCAAGATTGGCGCAACAGACTAAAGCAATACATCCCTAAAGAAGCCCTGCCCTACTATTTAGAATCTAATCTAGAGACCCAGATAGAATTTCCTGTTTTACAATATCCAACAAAAGTTAAAAGCCTAAACCTTAGTAAAACACCAACTTTCGAGGGTAAATTAATGGGAATAAAAGGGCAGTACTTAATCTTTGAAGACAACACCGTTTTCAACGTCCGTGGAAGTGAAGGGTATTATGTAGGATTCACCATTAGTTAGTAGAATCTTTCTTCTTCTTTCCTAAAAATCCACCTAAAATATCCTTGGCCTTTTCCTTTGCAATTTCTTTGTCCGTTTTCACAGGGGTTGAATCTTTTTTAACAGTGGTAGAACTAGAATCTTTTTTAGTATTTAAAATACCACCTAAAATATCTTTTGCATTTGATTTAGTTGTAGCTCCAGTACTAGTAGAATCATTTGCTTTATTGCTTCCACTAATTAACCCACCTATTAAATCTTTAGCCTTATCCGTTCCTTTTGCAATAAGTTTTTGTTTTTCTATTTCAATTAATTCTGTGGTTAGTTTCTTAACCCCAGATGTTAAATCTGTAGTAACTTGTGGACTATTATATAAACCACCAATATTGGCTACAACAGGTATCTTTAAATCTTGTAAAGATGAGTCATCTATTTTAGCAATTAACTTTGTTATTTCTGACCCTAAATATTTTACTGGCACTTGTAGTGTAGCCTTATAGTCCATTTTTTTATCGAATGAATGACTACCATCCACGTTAATTGCAATATCCTTATAATTAATGGTAAAAGGCTTAACGGCAACTACACCATCTTTAAAAGATAAGGATGTTTTTAAATCCTTAAGATTTAACTCTTTTAAATCTATAAAATTTAATTTCGTCACCAAAGCACTCAAGAGCGGTGCTGATTCTGTATTTACTTGCTCCGTAGTGATATCTGCAAATAATTCTCCACTTAATGATAATAGATTAGGTAATAGATCATCTGTTAAATTACCTGATAGGGAAATATCAGAACTAAGTTTACCTTTTAACATTTGTGCAATAGGCGCAATAACTTTAAAAAGTTCTATAGATTGAAAAGTTTCTTGAATTCCTAGCTGATTCAAATCTAATTTCATGACAAAAGTAGGTGTTTCATTTTTTGTTGACACCTCACCGTTAAAACCTATTTTACCGCCATACATGCCCGCTGACATATTGCTAAGCGTAGCTTTTTCGTCTTTTATTTTAAGTATTCCCGAAACATCGCTAAGAATAATATTATCGTATACTACCTTTTTTGCGTCTGCATTAATTGTTGCACTTAAAAATGAAGGGATTTTAATTTTTTCGCCTTCAGCGTCACTTCCTCTTTTATTTTCACCTTCACTTGTAGTTTCCGAAACCACGCTTTCCGCGACCATAAAATCGTTTAATACAAAGGTGTTGGATTTTAGGTTGAAGTTTCCTTCCACTTTTTCATTATTAAACATAAACCCTAATAGGTTGTTAATAGTTCCTTTGGCATCAAAATCAGTGGTACCAGTAGTACCATTCAAGCTGTTTAATGTTACTGTTTTAGGATTAAAGGTTAAACTTGCGTTGCTAAACTTTACAGGACTTGCAAGTTCCTCAGAATTATATTCAAAATTAGAAACACTTAAGTCTCCGTTAGTATTTGTTTTCTCGTATTGTTGTTTTTCAACAGAAGCCATATCAAAAGCCGTCGTTATATCTGCTTTCAATAAACCTTTTAAATCATAACCTGCCGGAATGGGGTAGGCTTGTGATATATTAGCCAAATTCATTGCACCGTTTACATGCGCCTTAACTTGAGTATTCCCCATAAGCTCGGTAATATTGGCGGTAAGGTTAAACTTATCTTCATCTATCATAAATGAAGCCTTATTTATATCTACATAGGTATCTTCTGAAATACCTGTTTTATTATTTAGTTGAATATCAAGAAATATATTCTTAACTGCTTTAGGTAAATCAGGATACTTAAATGATGCATTATCCGATTTTATTTCGATATTAAATTTAGGGATATGCGTGTCATCTACTATTCCGTTAAAATTACCATTTACAATAAACTCACCTGTAGTAGTTACATTCTCAATATTCTTTGAATAAATCTCTGGAATTACCCCTAAGAAGTTCTTGAAATCTGAAGAAGGTGTTTTAAAGGTTAAATCAACCTCTTGGTTATCGTCATTAAGGATTACAAAACCATCAAAAACTAATGGTAATTGGTTTACTAATGCTTCATTCTTTAAAAATGAATATTTGTTCTGATTTAGATCAATGCCTATTAAAGCATCTAACTGTACTTTATTCTTATTCAAATAATTAACGCTATCCATTTCAAAAGAAACTAATGCATCTGTATGCGTATCCAACTCAGATGTTACTAATGATAAATCTCCTTTCCCTTTATGTTGAAAATCATCTAACTTAAACGAAATACCTGTAGCGTTGTCGGTATAATAAATTCTTGAATTTGATATTTCGTAAGATTGTAGGTCAAATGAAAAACCTTCTGTAGTACTGGACTCTACAGCTGAGGTATTTTCAGAAGCAATGGCTATATCATAATTAGCATTCTCTTCCTTATCCACTACAACGTTTATAAAGGCACCATCTAAGTTAATATTGTTGATAGCAATTGCATCTTCAGCTCCTTTAAAAAGCTGCATAACTCCCATTGTTAAATCTAGAGAAGTTGCCTTAAACAAAGTATCCCCTTCAAAAGGTGCTTTATTAATTAAAACGACATCTTTAAAGTTCACTTCTGCATTAGGAAAACTACTAACTAAACTTAAATGTGCATCAGAAAAATCTAATGTGGCATTTACATTCTTATTGACATTGGTCTTAATAATGTCTCCAATTTTAGCTTCTAAGAAAAAAGGTGCTGCAATTATAACAGCTATGATTAATAATAAAAGTACTCCTACAATTTTTAAAATTTTCTTACCCATAGTATATTTTTAAAATTCTTTATTTAAAATTTTACTTGATAATCGAGATTTTACCGTTCTTGGTGTTACCTAAAAAACTCATATCCAAACTCTTACAAATTCCTCGCAGGCTTACCTAGTGGTAGTTTACTCTAGTTTATCCAAGTCCAACTCTTCATTTGGTTTTAGATTAAAACGGTTTCTCATAATATATACGAAGAAATAGAGAAAAGGGGTGTCCACAAATGCTATAAAAATCTTAAAAATAAATCCGCTTACCACTAAACCAAAGAATAGCTCCCAAGGCAATACTTTAAAGACACATAACAACCCCACAACGGTAAATGTGTCTAGAAATTGCGAAAGAAACGTGGAAAAATTATTACGCAACCATAAATATTTTCCATTGGTCAATTTTTTCCAAAAATGGTAGATAGCTACATCTACATACTGCGCTAATAGATACGCGATCATTGATGCTAAAACAGCTATTGGCGATAAGGCAAAAACTTGCGTAAAAGTTTGATCATTAATAGGGGAAGTTGGTATAGCAGGTGCTATTTCTGCTAACAAAATAATGCCCATAGAAAAGAATGATGCAAAAATACCAGCAGTTACTATTTGGTTTGCCATTTTACGACCATAAATCTCAGAAATCAAGTCGGTAATTAAAAAAGTTATTGGGTAGGGCAAGATACCAACGGACACCTCAAAAAGTGAAACTCCAAAAACAGTAAAGTCGCCAAACGGGTTCCAGTAAAAAAATTTTTGGAAAATAAGATTAGAAACTACTAATGAGGTAATAAACAATGCCCCTAAATACAAATAAATACGTTGTGCAAGTTTCCTATCCTTTAGCGTCATAAAACTATTTAATTTCTAACGCAAAGGGCATTCTAGCCTGTATACCTTCTTGCTTTTTAAAAGATTGTAGTTCTTTAAGCACTTTATATGCCTCATCTCCTATTTCATCTTTTAATAATCCGTCTTTGAATTGCAAACTTGCTCCCTCCAAGTCCTCCATAAAACGTTCAAAACCGCTTTTGTATTTCGGAAATTTTTTTATCCCGTACGAATCTAAAGAAGCCATTTTAGCAGCCTCGGCAATTGCATCATTTAAATTACCCAACTCATCTACCAAACCTATTTCTAAGGCTTCAGTACCACTCCACACTCTACCTTGCGCAACACTATCTACCTGGGCCATGGTCATATTGCGACCTTCAGAAACGCGCTTAAGAAATGTTTGGTACGTTTCTTCGATACTTTCCTGAATTTGATTTTTAAAGCTCTCTTCCATTGGCTCAAACAAAGAATAGTCAATTGCGTTTTTATTAGTACCAACTTGCTCAGCATTAATACCAATATTAGATGCTAAATCCGTAAGGTTCGGTACTGTACCAAACACACCAATAGAACCTGTAATAGTGGTTGGTTCTGCATAAATTTTATCTGCAGCAGTAGCAATATAGTAGCCGCCAGATGCCGCTACGCTACCCATGGAAACAATAACGGGCTTTACTTTTTTGGTAAGCGCAACTTCTCGCCATATTATATCTGAAGTCAGCGCACTACCGCCAGGAGAATTTACACGTAATACTACCGCTTTTATATTATCATCTTCTCTGGCTTTTATCAACGCTTCGTTAATAATCCCTTGTCCTATAATATTTGGACCACCTTCACCGTAAAATATTTCACCTTGGGCAAAAACCACAGCAATTTTGCCTTCGCCAGACTTTATAATCTTTTTATTGGAATACTTTACATAATCATCTAGTGTACTATAATTTATATCTTCTGTCTTGTCAATATTTAAAGCGTTTGCCAACTTACTTTCATATTCATCGTAAAAAATTACATCATCTAATAAGCCAGAGAGTTTAGCATAACTAGGAGTTCTACCTCCTAATGTATCTGCAATGATATTTAAATCTGATTGGGGAATAGACCTTGTTTTAGAAATATCACTTATCATGGAGTTCCAAAGTGATTGCAGTAAAGAAGTTAATTGACTTCTATTAGCATCACTCATATTATTCTCCAAATAAGGTTCAACAGCACTCTTGTATTTTCCATGTCTAATTACCTCCATCTTAATACCAGATTTTTCTTGAAGCTCCTTGTAGTATAAAACCTCTGTGGATAACCCCTTAAAATCTAACACCCCGACAGGATTAATAAATAAAGAATCTGCTACACTAGCCAAATAATAATCTCGCTGCATATAAAAATCAGCGTAAGCATAAATAAACTTACCTTCCTTTTTAAAATCTTCTAAAGCGCGGCGAATAGCTTGTGTTTGAGCTAAACCAGCAATTATAAAATTATTATTAATGCTAATCCCTTTAATACGATCATCATTTTTTGCTACCTCTATGGCATGTAATATTTCGTCTAACCCTTGTGATTCCTCAAAAATACCCGCAAATGGGTCTAGTTCATTAGTACCCGTATAATCAGAGATTTGTCGTTGTAATTGTAGTTCCAAAACTGAATTATCCTTAACAACAGTGGTATCTTCTCCACTACTTAAAAGAGATACAAAAATTAAAAACATAACAAACAAGATTCCGAATGCAAATAAGGAACCCAAAATAGAAGCCAAAAAATTTCTCAAAAAATTCATTCAAATCTTTCTTTTAAATAGTCGACAAAGATAACTAATGTGAATATGTTTTACTTATTTTGCTCTAATATTATGAGAGTGTACAAAACAGCATATTTATCTATTGGTAGTAATTTAGGAGTAAGAGAGATTCTTTTACAAAAAGCAATTTTTGAAATTGGTAATATAGCAGGTGATGTTAGACAGGTTTCTAGCATTTATGAAACCCCCTCTTGGGGTTTTAATGGCGAAGATTTTTTAAATGCATGCGTTGAGATACAAACACTACTTTCCCCAGAAGATTTATTGTATAAATTATTAAGTATTGAAAAAAGTTTTGGCAGAGAAAGAAATGAAACCGGTAATTATCAAAGTAGAACGCTTGATCTTGATATTATCTATTACGAGAATGAAATTATAAATACAGATTCCTTAACCATACCTCATCCTAAATTACAGGACCGCAAATTTATTCTTAAACCTTTAGCTGATATATCTCCACAGTTTTATCATCCTATATTAAATAAAGATACTAGAAACCTACTACAAGAGTGTAAAGACAAAAGTGATATTACCAAGCAAGTAAAAAAACTTTACAAGAGCAGATACATGTTATTTGCTAGCCTTGAATATGTTGCTATTGAAGGAAATATTGGAGCAGGAAAAACTACATTAGCTTCTAAAATATCAGAAGATTTCAATGCAAAACTAATTTTAGAACGGTTTGCCGAAAACCCGTTTCTACCAAATTTTTATGAAGACCAGGCTAGGTATGCTTTTCCTTTAGAAATGTCATTTTTAGCTGACCGTTATCAACAATTTACCGAAGACACTAACCAACTTGACCTTTTTAAGAGTTTTATGGTAAGTGATTATGATATTTATAAATCATTGATTTTCGCAAAGGTAACCTTACAACAAAACGAGTTTGAATTATATCGGAAAGTTTTCAATTTTATGTACAAGGAAGTTAAAAAACCAAAAATATACGTTTACCTATACCAGACGACAGAACGTTTATTACAACAAATAAAACAACGCGGCAGAGATTACGAACAAAATATTGAACTCACGTATTTAGAAAAAATTAACCGTGGATACTTTGATTTTTTAAAAACTTACCCCAAACAAAATCAATTGATTATAGATGTTAGTGAACTAGATTTTGTGAGACATATAAACGATTATGAAGCCGTTTTAACTAAGATAGAGGACTTCGCTCTAGCTAACTTATAACAATTATAAATTAGATTATTTCTTGCGTAAATGAAAAGAAAATCTTTTATTGTGCAAGCATACGTGCAACTAACTAACTCAAACTACACTAAAAAACCTGATCTTCGATCAGGTTTTTTTATGCATTTAATTTACTCCAACAATCCCAAACTACCACACCTACACTGACTGATATATTTAAAGAATGTTTGGTTCCAAATTGGGGAATCTCCAATACCTGATCACTAGCGGAAACTACATTCTGGGCCACCCCTTTAACCTCATTTCCAAAAATGAGCACTTGCTTTTTATCTTTGGCAGGAACGTATTTGTCCAGTTGTGTAGCTTTTTCAGCCTGTTCTACAGAAATAATATGGCAGCCTTGGTTTTTTAACTTTTTAACCAACTCAACAGTATCGGTCACATGTTCCCAATCTACACTTTCAGTTGCTCCAAGTGCAGTCTTATGAATATCTTTATGCGGTGGTATAGCGGTAATACCACACAAGTATATTTTTTCGATTAAAAATGCATCAGCTGTTCTAAAGACAGATCCAATATTATTTAAACTTCTAATATTATCAAGAACAATAATTATGGGAGATTTACCTGCAAGTTTATACCCTTCAACATCAATTCTATCTAACTCCTCATTTCTTAATTTCCTCATACCTTAAGCTTCAATTTCATTAGTAATGTATGTTATAAACTTATCCTGAAATATCAACAATGACTAAATTTCAAGAGATTAAACCATACTTTCGTGTAGGAGCAAAATTAATGAGATAAAGATAAAGTGGCGGATAAAAATAAGACAAAAAAGGTAACCCCTTTAATGAAGCAATATAATACCATCAAGACCAAGTATCCTGATGCATTATTACTATTTCGTGTGGGTGATTTTTATGAGACTTTTGGTGAAGATGCAGTAAAGGCTTCGCGCATATTAGGGATTATCCTAACCAATAGAAATAATGGAGGCGAACGAACAGAACTAGCCGGTTTTCCACATCATTCTTTAAACACGTATTTACCAAAATTGGTAAAAGCGGGTCAGCGCGTTGCTATTTGTGATCAGCTAGAAGACCCCAAGCAAACGAAGACTATCGTCAAAAGAGGAGTAACAGAGTTAGTTACCCCTGGTGTGGCTATGAACGATGATATCTTAAACTCTAAAACCAATAATTTTCTTTGCGCCGTACACTTTGGAAGAAAAAAAATAGGGATTGCGTTTGTAGATATTTCTACTGGTGAATTTTTAACCTCAGAAGGTAGCGAAGAGCAAATAGATAAACTATTACAAAATTTCTCTCCGAACGAAATATTAATTTCGAAAGCCCACAAAAAAGAGTTTACCGAAGTTTTCGGGAAAAACCACCATCTATTCTATTTAGAAGATTGGGTGTTTCAAGAAGACTATGCGCTAGAGAATTTAACCTCTCACTTTAACACCAATACTTTAAAAGGGTTTGGCGTTGACCATTTAACCTGTGGAATTATAGCATCGGGCGTTGTTTTACATTATTTAGGCGAAACTCAGCATCGTCAATTGCAACATATTTCAAAACTACAACGTATTGCCGAAGATGATTATATATGGATGGATAGGTTCACGATCAAAAATCTTGAACTATATCATTCTACGAATGTAAATGCGGTAACCCTTTTAGATATAATTGACAAGACTATTTCCCCAATGGGTGGTCGTATGATAAAAAGATGGTTGGCCTTGCCACTTAAAAATCTAGAAAAAATTAAAAGAAGGCAACAAATAGTTTCTTTTTTACATGATGAGGAAGTTGTTTTAGAAAAGTTTCAGCACCATATAAAACAAATGGGCGATTTAGAACGCTTAATTTCTAAAGTTGCCACAGGCAAGGTTAATCCAAAAGAAGTTGTTCAGTTAAAAAATTCTTTAGAAGCATTAATACCTATAAAGCAATTGGCAACCTCATCTAAAAACGAGTCGCTAGCTTTAACAGGTGATCAAATACAATCTTGCGACTTATTACGAGCAAAAATTAAAGAAATGCTTAGCGAAGAGGCACCTGTTAATATTTTAAAAGGCAGCACAATTGCAAAGGGTTTTTCAGAAGAATTGGACGAACTAAGAGGTTTAGCAAAATCCGGCAAAAATTATCTAAACAATATGTTAGAAAGGGAAACTGCCGCTACAGGAATTACCTCCCTTAAAATAGCATCAAATAATGTTTTTGGGTATTATATAGAAGTAAGGAACACCCACAAAGACAAGGTACCAGAAACTTGGACCCGTAAGCAAACTTTAGTTAATGCAGAAAGATATATTACAGAAGAACTAAAAGAATATGAAGCAAAAATTCTAGGTGCTGAAGACCGTATTTCAACTTTAGAGCAGCAGCTTTTTTCTCAATTAGTAGTATGGATGCAAGAATATATTGCCCCAGTACAAAACAATGCTTTTTTAATTGCCCAACTAGACTGCCTTTGTGGGTTTGCACAATTAGCTAAAGAAAATAGCTACAACTGCCCAGAGCTAAACGATAGTACCGATTTAGAATTAAAAGACGGCAGGCACCCAGTTATTGAAAAACAGCTTCCTTTAGGAGAGCAATATATAGCTAACGACCTACAGTTAGATAGATCCAACCAACAATTTATAATGATTACCGGCCCTAACATGAGCGGTAAGTCAGCTTTGCTAAGACAAACAGCATTAATAGTACTACTCGCCCAAATGGGAAGTTTTGTCCCAGCAGAAACTGCTAAAATTGGTGTAATAGATAAAATATTTACTCGCGTAGGCGCTAGTGACAATATATCTATGGGCGAATCTACCTTTATGGTAGAAATGAACGAAACAGCCTCTATTTTGAACAACCTATCAGAGCGTAGTTTGGTTTTACTAGATGAAATAGGTCGTGGCACAAGCACTTATGACGGTATTTCAATTGCTTGGGCCATATCAGAGTATTTACATGAACACCCTGCACGTGCAAAAACAATGTTCGCTACACATTACCACGAGCTCAATGAAATGACCAATACGTTTAATCGTATTAAGAATTTTAATGTTGCTATAAAAGAACTAAAGGATACTGTTTTATTTCTCCGAAAATTAGTACCCGGAGGAAGTGAGCATAGTTTTGGTATACATGTGGCTAAAATGGCAGGTATGCCCCAACAAGTAATTCAGAAGGCGAACAAGATTTTGAAAAAGTTGGAAAACAAACATGTTAGTGAAGAAATTGGCAATCAACTTAAAAGCACATCTGATGAAATGCAGTTAAGCTTTTTTAATTTAGACGACCCATTATTAGAAGAAATCAAGGAAGAAATTACACATTTAGACATAGATACATTAACCCCTGTAGAGGCATTGATGAAATTAAATGAGATTAAAAGGCTGTTAACCAAGGACAAAAAGGCAACCTCATAATTTTTTTAATTCTTTTGTACATTTTTACTTTGGTTTTTACAGAAATATATTAAATTTGCACCCGCATCTTTTAAGAGATGCACGTTCTTAAATTTGCGAAAATAGCTCAGTTGGTAGAGCGCCACCTTGCCAAGGTGGAGGTCGCGGGTTCGAATCCCGTTTTTCGCTCAGAAAATGTTGCCGGTCAGCATTTTTTATTAAAGCCAAGTATGCTCGAGTGGTGGAATTGGTAGACACGCCGGACTTAAAATCCTGTGCTCTTTGGGGCGTGCGGGTTCAAGTCCCGCCTCGAGTACTAAAACCCTTGTTAATCATCTGATTTTCAAGGGTTTTTTATTTTTATCCTCTTTAAATTATAGTCGTTAGGTATTTACTATCTTTAATTTTGAATTTCAACTCATGTTAAGAACCTTATTCAAAATTGCAAGTGCCCTTTTAGTTGTACTACTTGTCACCATAGTTATATGCAATATTGTAATTTCTAACACTACAGCAGGCAAGACCTATTCAGATATATCTATTATACCTTCAAAAAGAGTAGGACTTGTTTTAGGTACTTCTAACCGCTTAACTAGTGGTTCTGCTAATCCATATTATACCAATAGAATAAATGCAACTATAGCTTTATACAAAGCGGGTAAAATTAAATTTATATTAGTAAGTGGAGATAATGGTAGTATTTACTACAATGAGCCAAACACTATTAAAAAGGACTTAATAAATGCCGGCATACCTGATGAGGTAATATTTTTAGATTATGCAGGTTTTAGAACTTTAGACTCCATGGTACGCGCGAAGTATATATTTGGTTTGGATGAAGTGACCGTAATCTCACAAAAGTTTCATAATGAGCGAGCTATTTATATAGCACAAAGCAAGGGACTAAACGCTATTGGTTTCAATGCTCAAGATATACCTACATCTGAAGGTCTCAAAGTCCAAATACGCGAATATTTAGCTCGTGTAAAAGTGTTTATAGATATGCTATTAAACACGCAGCCCAAATTTTATGGCACTACTATAGAAATTAAATAGTACTATACAATTTTTAAAAAGTTTACATTTATGGGCATCAACCAATCCCATTAACATGCAAAAACTTAAAACAATTTTAAGAAATTTAGGTCCTGGTCTTTTATTTGCAAGTATGGCAATTGGCACCTCACATTTAGTACTCTCTACTAAAGCAGGAGCTCAATATGGTTGGGTTATGGTAATCCCTATTATTCTAGCTAATATCCTTAAATATCCTTTTTTCGAATTTGGTGTGCGCTATACCAGTGTTACCAACAAAACTCTTATTGAAGGGTATCTTAACAGAGGAAAAGGGTATTTGTGGTTTTATGCTATAATTACCTTAGTTACAACTTTTACCATTTTAGCTGCATTATATACCGTAACGGCTGGCTTATTTATTAATTTATTTGGCATCAACACTAGTTCAATTTCAATAGTCGCACTTTGGTTGTTCTTAATTATTAGTTCATTACTTATTTTCGGTAAATATAAATTTCTTGAAATTAGTTTAAAGTTTGTAGTTAGTATCTTATTCATAGCCCTTTTAGTTACTACTATTCTTGTACTATTTAAAGGACCTGTAAATCATTTACCCAACTTTACTCCTACACCAATTTTTAATGAAGTAGGTATACTATTTTTAATAGGATTAATGGGCTGGATGCCAACAACTGTTGAAGCCTCTAGTTGGGTTAGCTTATGGAGTATTGAAAAGTGGAAAAATCAAGAAAAACCGAGCTTAAAAGAATCATTACAAGAATTTAATATTGGCTATAGCATTACGGCAATTTTAGCTATATTTTTTATGATAATTGGATGGTTTACCCTGTATGGAACAAATGTAGAACTAAGTAATAACGCCGTTAGTTTCGCAGACCAAGTAGTACGTTTGTTTACTGAACATATTGGGGCGTGGGCTTATCTTTTTATAGCCATTTCGGCATTTGCCACTATGTTTAGCACATGTATGACAGCGCATGATGCCCTAGCCAGAGTCAGCTTAGATATTATTTCGCTATTAAACCCAAAGAGCAAAAGCTATAGCTCTAAGCGAGCATTTGCCTTTGGAATTATCGTTCTAACTATTGTCAATTTTATAGTAATTGCTGCTTTCAGCGCAAATATGGGTAAACTAGTAGCTTTGGCTACATTTGTTTCATTTGTAGTAGCACCAATAATTGGCTATATGAATTTAAAAAATGTAATAAGTAAGGATATAGCTCCAGAATTTAGGCCAAACAAAAGTCTTAAATTTTTAACCTACCTAGGCATACTTTTTTTATCGCTGTTTTCGCTATACTATTTTTATATTGTTATTGTGTAATCTTACTTTTAAGACTATTCCACCACAAATAGAGTACGCTCATTCTGCTTATGCAGAAAGTCTAAGCAATATGCACCATTAACACAACTATTCTTAATTACATCTTCACCATACCCAATAGATTTAACGATATTATTAGATGATACGCCATTCTTTATTAAATAATCCTTTATGGCATCGGACCTATCTTGAGAAAGCCTATTATTAGAAGAGCTGCTTCCTCTACTGTCAGTATGGGTTTCTATTCTTAATCTAAGTTGAGGGAACCTGGTAACGGCATCTACAACTTTCTTTAATTCTGTTTCTACCTCTGCGTTTACCACTGCCTTACCTTTATCAAAATAAAACTTATCTAATTTTAAAACGGTTTTATCTTCTCGATTAACAACAAGGTCTTGCATTTTTACAAGTCCTATATTATAGGATTGATTTTGTAACTTTTCCATACCTTCCTCAGAATATGAAGTAGAAATAACGGAATAACCATCTTTCATTGCTTCTACCGTTATTTGAGAAACCCAAGGCACCTCTATTCTAAAATCACCATCTATTGTCGAATATGTTTGTTTCAATACTTCACCTTCATGATTTAACAACCTAACTTGAGTCTTATCTAAACCAGATTTATTTATTAGGTTTACAACTTTTCCTTGCAAGGTAAATGTTTTTAAACCTGGATCATTAGCCATACTAAACCCATAAAGATCATCACCCCCTTTGCCGCCTTTTCTATTTGATGAGAAATACCCGGTAAAGTTTCCATTTTCTCCATTTCTAATTATAAAACCAAAATCATCCAATGAAGAATTTATTCCTTCCCCTAAATTTACCGGTATTGTATACGAATCATTTGATATAATATTTGACTTATATACATCCATGCCTCCTAATCCATAAAAAATATCTGAAGAAAAATATAGGCTTCCATTAAAAATATAAGGTGAAATTTCATTTCCAGGAGAATTTATTCTTGGGCCAAGGTTAATTGGAGCAGACATTATTTGTCCATTGGTAGTATATACATAGTATAAATCCGTTCCCCCATAACTATCGGCAAAATTTGCCGAAAAATATAATCGTTCACTATTATCATCAAAAAACGGATAGTAAAAGGAAGTACTTAAATCTTTTAATAGAAATCTAAATTTCCCTGTTTCTGACAATGAACCGATTGCCAATGCATTCTTTCCATTTTCATCATATCTAAGTGCACCATCTTCCGTATTAGATAGGATATAGAAAAAGGTTGATGATTTTGTTGAGTAATATGGTGTAGACTTATGAAAATCTGTAGCAGGTATTTCGCTGAAAGACGCTACATCAGCTAATTGATTATCAGAATTTAATCTAGAAAAATAGATATCCAAATAAGATTCACCAGTAGGTTCGTAGACATTTTTAGAATTTCTGCCTCTACTACTACTAAAAAGTATTCCATTTTTATAAAATGTTGGAGAGAAATCACCTTGCGGACTATTAATACCCGCTAAATTAATTTCTACATTATCTAAAGAAGCCGGGAAATCTAAAAGACTAAAATTAAATTCTGAGTTCTCTAATAATTCAGGAGATAATTGTGCCTCTTTAGACCTTAGAAATGTTCTAACTCTATCTCTTTCTGAATTTTTAGAAAGACTTTGAAGCATCTTATTAAATTGATTTACCGACATTATAGTGTCGTTTTTATTTACGTCTAAATAAAGTTTTGATGCATCGTCAAAACTACCAACACTAAAATAGGAATCTGCAAGATTCAATAATTGACCATTAGTTAATGGTTTTTTTTGCATTTCACTTTTATACTCTTCTATAGCTTTTTGATATTGATAACCATAATATAGGTTATCAGCTTTAGACTTTTTATCCTGAGCTGTTCCCATTAATGGAACAAAAACTAGTAATACTATGATTAATTTAAATTTCATATTAGTGCACTTTAAAAGAATCGAGGTGAATCTATTTGTTTTGGCTTACCTTTTGCATTTTTATCACTATTACCCTTTGTATTATTCATACCACTTCTACCTAAATAAAATTTAAGAATAACCTCGTGCGACCCATTATTATATTCACCAAGTAAATTTGTGTTATAATCGTATGAGTAGCCTACAAATAGTGAGTTTGAAACTTGTAAACCAGCCAAACCACTAAATGCATTTTCTAGTCTATAGGAAACACCTGCCGTGACTACATCAGAAATTAAAAAATTACTTGATAAGTTTACATTAACGGGCGAACCTGCAAGAGCATTTATCAAAAATGCAGGTTTAAATTTTAAGTTATCGGACAACTCAAATACATACCCACCAATAAAATTAAACTGTAATTCATCTTCTATAATAGATGCTAGTTCCTCATTATAAACACCTTCCGTTAAAAAGTTAGGTACTGATGCCCCTAAATACCAATTATCTGAATATAAGAATGTACCCGCACCAACTGTTGGGTAAAATTTACTTAACATTTCGTCATTAAGATTTTCACCAGGATTTTCAAAAGTACCTTTTGAAAAATCAACATTTAAAAATGAGCCTCCTGCGTCAATACCAAAAGATAGCTTCGTCTCATCGGTTACCATTACCTGATACGAATATGATATATCAGCATAAGTCTGAGAAACTGGACCTAATTGATCACTAATAATATTTAAACCTAGGCCTACTTTTTCATTTTTAAATGGCAAGTTGGCTCCAAAGCGCAATGTTCGTGGTGCTCCAGGTATATCTATCCATTGCGCACGGTAAAGTCCGGCAATTTCGGGTGTTTCTACTGTACCAACATAGGCAGGGTTAAAACTCCCAATATTATACATGTATTGCGTATACTGAGGTTCTTTCTGTCCATATGCAATTATATTAAGAAAAGAGAATAGCAAAAATGCTACAGTATAACTCGCTTTATTATAGTTATAATCCATAATGTAATTTATCTTATAAGCTGTATCCAACCCTTATCAAGAATTGCGGGTTCATTATTAATGCTATAATTTATAATATAAAAATAAGTGCCCTTAGGTACCTCTTTGCCTTTATAGGTACCATCCCAAACATCAACAGTTCTTTGCGTATTATTAGCAACTATACTGCCCCCCTCAAAAACACGATTACCATAGCGGTCATGAATTACAATTTTATAATTTATTCCTGCATCTGCTTTGGTTAAATCGTCCCTAAGATTAATTCTTAGTACATCGTTAGTATTATCTCCATTGGGAGAAAATTGGTTGAATAGAAAGCCAGGGTCAGCCGTTGTAGGAACATTGACGTTAACTTCTACCGTACTTGTATTATTTAGTTCATTACTATCTGCAGGAGATGACCTTACAAGCGTAGCTACATTACTAAAAGGGCCCACTATAGGCACGGTCACTGTAATCTCCAGTGTTACTGCGTTTTGCTCACCAACTTCAAGAGATTCAATACTCCATATACCAGTCGATACATCATATTCGCCTATACTAGCTAAATGACTTATATATATAAAACCAGCATTTGGCTCAGTAGGAAGAATATCTTCAATTTCGATATTAGTAATCGTATCTCCGTTTTTAGATTTATTCTCTACTCGGATAGTAAAGGTTATTTGCTCTCCTATTAATGGTGTTTTATTATCAACATTCTTTATAATTTCAAGATCTATTCCTTCAGGTGCTTCTGTATTAAGAGTAACCATAGATTCGTCATTATCAGGATTGTTATCTGATGGAATAGACTCTAATAAAGTAGCGGTATTAACATAAGGGCCATTTTCAGAAACTATGACTGTTATAGACAAAGTTGTAGACAAGCCTGCCTCTAGTTCTGCAATATTCCACAAACCTGAAATTTCATCATAATCAGTAGTAGATTTAGACACGAATTCAAAACCTAATTCCAATAAATCACCAACTACAATAGCTCTGGCGGTTCTATCGGACAGGTTCGTAACTGTCACTTCAAAGATTACAGTATCGCCCACTAAGGCATCTTCATTATCAACTGTTTTAAGAACCTCTAAATCTATTGGATCATCACAATTTGGCGAAGCTATAGGATCACATGGATCATCGGGATCTGATCCATTTGTTTGCTCGTCTAAATCTGACAAACCATCACCGTCAGTATCACAAGACCCATTAAATCTGTTTGGCAAACAGGGGTTGGTATTTGCCGGATCCTGTTGGTCATTTACACCATCATTATCTATGTCATCTATATTTGAATCTAAAGCATCTATAATACCATCTTCATCCTCATCTAATGGGTTTGCTAAATCATCACCCACTTCTACACCGTCTTCAATACCATCACCATCCGTATCTGGATTATTAGGATCTAATCCTAAAGCAACTTCTTGACCACCTAATAGTCCGTCATTATCTTCATCTGACTCACAATCACTTACATTAATAGTAACCTCAACACTATTATTTGTACATGGCGTGGTAGAATTCGTTGTAGTAAACCTAAAAACATATGCGCCTGAGGCAAAACCTACAAAATCAACAACATTAGTAGAGCTTATGTTTACACTACTTTCTGGTCCTGACACAAAGACCCAAACACCCGGATCAGCTTCTGTAAGTCTAGCATCTAAGTCTAAACTTGTAAGTCCGTTTGCAGCAACACTACATATGGACCCATTTTGTACCGTACCCGTTGCAGCCTGAAATCCTATTCTTGCAATAACTGGTTGTCTTTCTGTAGCACATCCATTTTCAACAGCTTCAACATAATATGTAGTAGTAGCAGATAAATTTGGCGTAGTATATGTTTCCCCAAAGGAAATAGGTGTATCTGAATCAATAGTAGCATACCAGTTTACAGATGCCCCGACACTAGGTTCTACATTTAACAACAATGTACCAGGACCACAGCGCTCATTACCATTTATCGTAACTAGTTGTGGAATAACATTGCGTACAATTTGTACTTCTATAGTTCCACTAGCACAATTATTAGCTTCATCATAGAAAAAACCATAATATGATGCTGGTGTATTTACATTTTGCGCTTCTGCAGAAGTTAAATGAGATGTAGTTGTTAACGGAGTAGAAACTCTACTCCAAGTTAACACCGTACCACTTGGAGCGACACTACTCGTATAATCAAATAAGTTTGCTGAAAAAGGAGATGTTAGGGTTTCTACACAATAGATAGTAGATACTGATGTATCTAATACGGGTGCTGCCACACAATTATCATCATCGTTTATAGTACCAATTGCTGTTCCTCCATTTGCTAGCTGAACGTTATTTGTCGGCAAACTTAATTGAACACTAAAGGTTTCCGTGCTCTCCAATACTTGATCATTATTAATGGATACAGGAATTGTTTTAACTTCCCCTGCCGTCCCATTAAAAATAAGTGTATTATTAGGTGAAACATTTCCTTGGTAATCAACTCCACCGCCAGTTGCGGTATCATCAAAAAATGAATAAGAAACAGTTGTACCACCTACGACCGCTATATTCAATACTACATTAAAAACAAGTTCGCCAGAGGCTAAATCTTCATTTACAGTAACGTTCGAAACTGTTAAAGTTGCTTGATCATTATCATCAATTTCAACGGTAGCTGTACGTGTAGCGGTAGCACCTAAAACATAACCCGTTCCAGTACCTAATGTTATAATAACATTTTCGGTCCCTTCTTGTATTTGATCATTAGTAGGTGTTATTAAAATTTGTGCAGATTGTGATCCATTTGGAATACTCACAGCATTTGCACTAATGGCAGAATAATCGGTACCGTTCACCGCAGAACCACTAACTACATAATTTATAGTTATTGAACTTCCCGTATTATTAGGGGCGCTTAAACTTACCGTAAATTCGCCTGTGGCAACCGCACCATTACTCTCTGCTGCTGTAGCATCGGACGCAGTAATTCTTGCGATATTTACATCATCACTTACGATTGTAACATTGGCGCTATTAGGTGTCCCTACAGTATAGTTTGGACTAGTCGCTAAAGTTAAGATTACCGTTTCATTAGTTTCAATTGTTGTATCATTAATAGGTACTACATTAACAGTACCTGTACTTGCACCATTTGCAATAGCTACTGACCCACTTAAAGTATTATAATCTATACCTGCAGTTGCCGTTCCTGTAACATTATAATTCACTGTTACGGGCGAGCCTGTTGTATTGGTAGAATTTAAACTAACTGTAAAGACCCCATTGGTAACCGGACTCTCATTTGAAGTTGCCGTTGATGAAACTACCGAAGCTGTAAACGTATCAGTATCATTTATGGTAACCGTAGCCGTTCTAGTAGCGGTAGCTCCTAATTCATAACCAGCTCCTGTACTTAAATTTACAATTACGGTTTCAGGGTTCTCTACACTATTGTCATTAATTGGAGTAATGGTAACGGTTCTACTCTGTTGGCCATTTGCAAAAGAAACCGAACCCGATAAGGCCGTATAATCTGTACCCGAAGAAGCCGTACCGCCCACAGTATAGCCTACAACCACAGGGCTACCCGTATTATTTATAGCATCTAGGCTAATAGTAAACGTCCCTGTATTGGTTACCGTAGTTGCTTCTTCTGCAACATTATCAGTTGCCGTGATTGTAGCTGTAAATAGATCATCATCAACTATGGTTACCGTATCTGTGTTTAAGGGACCAATTTCATAAGAAGAACTACTAACACTATTTAATGTAATAACAACTGTTTCATTTCCTTCCACCAATGCATCTTGATTAGGTAGAATATTAATATTGGAAACAGAAGCTCCATTGGCAAAAGATGCATTACCAGAAATTATATAATCAGCAGCCGCACCTTCAGTAGCTGTGCCTGTTAATGTGTAGTCCACTATAACAGTGCCTCCTGTACTATTTGCTTCACTTAATTCTATTCTAAATCGTCCATCTAGTCCAGACCCATCTTCATTAGTTGTTGGCCTATTGGCAACAACATTTACTTCAACAACGTCATCATTTAAAATGGTACCAATTGCAGTATCGCCGGCATTTACATTTGAATTCGAATCACTAGTTAGCGTAACATTAAAAGTTTCATCATTTTCAACGACATTATCATTCCCTGTAGTGACCGCCATTTGTTTAATGGTTTCACCAGCTAAAAAAGTAACTAAACGTTGAGTACCGTTATAATCTTCTGGATGCGTAAAGCCAGTGCCGCCACTTGTTGCAGTTCCGCCTCCAAAATTTACGGTAACCGTATGGTCATACTCTACCGGGTTGTCTAAGCGAATATTAAAAACTAGATTATCACCCTCATCCGCCTGAACGTCAGCAATATCTAATGTTGCAAAATCGTTATCTTCAATTATTAAAGTAGCCGAATTATTCGCGGAACCAGGAATAATAAAGTAATCATCTCCATCTAATAAAAATATGGTAACGGTCTCATCGCCCTCTACAAATGCGTCATCAACAATTCCGTCAATTTCTATAAAGCCTGATGTAGACCCAGTTGGAATTAACAATTCTCCCGAAGTTCCATTCCTATCTACACCATCAATAGCAGTCGTCAAAAGGTCGTTAACGTCATATTTTATTGTAAAATCTTGATTAGGAATAAAAAAACCCCCGAGAGTAACTTCGAAACGCGCTGTACTGTTTGGCCCTAAAGTCTCACTTCCATTTCTATCAACCGAAATAGTTGCAAATTGTCCACTTATATTAATGGAAAAAAACAATAATCCCAGGTATAAAAATTTGACAAGAATACTTTTAGAATTCAGCCTAGTGATGTAATTCATTTTCATAGTGTACTTTTCAATTCCATTAATTCGGTAGATGGAAACTTCTATCTCCAGACCAAAAATAAGGGCCTCAATATTACAAAAAAATCAAGGTAAAGCCCTCACAAACAGTTGAAAAAAGGATTTTTGGGTTGAATGGTCATATTAAGGAAACAATAGCTAGTCTGTTAGCTCGGGAGATTGAGTTGTAACCGAAGGTTCTATTTTTTTTATTAAACCTTGTAATACTTTACCTGGGCCAATTTCAGTAAATATGGTTGCTCCATCTTTTGCCATTTGTTGTATACTCTGTGTCCACTTCACAGGAGCAGTTAGTTGAAGCATAAGGTTCTTCTTAATTTCAACTGGGCTATTTACGGCAGTTGTCGGTACATTTTGGTATATAGGACAACTAGGGTTAGAGAAATTTGTATTATCTATTGCAGCTGCCAATTCTTCTCTTGCCGGCTCCATTAATGGTGAATGGAAAGCACCACCAACTGGTAACATTAAAGCGCGTCTTGCACCTGCTTCTTTTAATTTTTCACATGCTTGCTCTACTGCAGCTATTTCACCAGAAATTACCAACTGTCCAGGGCAATTATAATTTGCAGCCACAACAACACCTGTAGTTTCTGCGCATATTTTCTCAACTATGGCATCGTCTAATCCTAAAACTGCCGCCATCGTAGATGGCTTAAGCTCACATGCCTTTTGCATTGCCAAAGCTCGTTGCGACACCAATTTTAATCCGTCTTCAAAACTTAAGGTATTATTTGCAACCAATGCAGAAAACTCACCCAAAGAATGGCCAGCAACCATATTAGGCTTAAAAGAAGTACCCATTACTTTACTAAAAATAACGGAATGTAAAAATATGGCTGGCTGGGTAACCTCAGTTTCTTTTAAACTATCGGCAGTACCATTGAACATTACCTCAGTAATTTCAAAGCCTAATATATCATTTGCCTTTAAAAATAACTCTTTTGCAATAGGGTATTTTTCATATAAATCTAAACCCATTCCAACAAATTGAGCACCTTGCCCAGGAAAAACATATGCGTTCATAACTTTTAGTTTTGGTGCGTCAAAAATACGTATTTTAGATAGATTGTAATGTTCATATTATCAACGGTGACTATTTCGAGTCTTTAAACCAGCCAGAATACATTGTATAAGCTTCGGCAATTCTGTTTATTTCACCAGAACTCAACTCTGGACTAATATCTTTTATTTTCTTAGCAGGCATGCCCGCAAAAATACTTCCTGAGGGCACATGCGTACCTTTTGTTAGTACAGCACCCGCAGCTATAATACTATTACTTTCTACAATGCAATCATCCATTATAATACTTCCCATACCTATTAAAACATTATCATGCACGGTACACCCATGTACAATGGCATTATGGCCAATAGAAACGTTATTACCTATTGTAGTTGGTGATTTTTTATACGTACAGTGAATAACAGCACCATCTTGAACATTTACTTTATCACCCATTTTAATAAAATGAACATCGCCACGAAGCACGGCATTAAACCATATACTACATTGCTTGCCCATTATTACCTCACCTACCACAGTTGCATTTTCAGCAATAAAACAATCATCACCAATTATAGGCTCTTTACCTCTTACTCCTTTTATCATTCTTATATTTTTAAGAGTTCAACAATTAGCTCCTGAATATATTTTAATTATTAGGTTTGGAATACTCTAAGTTCACCTTTAAGTTTTCTAGTTAAAAAAAGCAAGAAAGTCTTTCTTTTTAGATGCAGATACCATTAATTCTTTACCGTTAGACATTACTACACTGCCTCCTTTACCTTTTCTATATTTAACTACTTCATTTACATTCACTAAATAAGATTTATGCACCCGGGCAAAAGGAAACTCGGTTAAAGCATCTTCAAAATACTTTAATGTTTTACTCACTAAAATTTTCTTATTCAGCAAATATATCTCCGTATAATTATCATCGGCCTTACAATATAAGATTTCGGACACATTTAAAATTTGAAATCCGTCTTGTTGAGGCAAGGTTAGCTTACCTTCTACTCCTTTCGTTTTTGTCGTTAAAACTTCACCCTCTAAGCTTGCTTCTTTTTCGCGAACTCCTTCTACATAATTTACTGCATTTATTAATTCATCTATATTAATAGGCTTAGTTAAATAGTATGCAGCATGATTGTTTAGTGCATCTTTGGCATAATGGTCATACGCGGTAACAAATACGGTCTCAAAAGTTCTATCTGGTAGTTGCTCTAGCAAATCAAACGCATTGCCAAAAGGCATTTCAACATCTAAAAAAACGATATCAAGTACATTGTTCTCTATTAATACCAAAGCTTCTTTTATAGAGGAAGCCTCACCTACCAAATTAATACTAGGACAATATTTAGCTATATAATTTCTTAGAATTTCTCTACTATTGGCCTCATCTTCGACCAAAATTGCTTTTAAACTCATTTTTCTTTTTTTAATATAAAAAGTACTTTGGTACCTGTCCCGTCTTTTTCCAAGTCTGAAATTTCAATATCAACTTTATCGGAATACATATCGTTTAAAATTGCGACACGTTTTTTAATTATCCCCATACCTTTAGATTTTTGTTTCTTTTGATTCTGCGTTTTAATGGAAGCCGATTTCTTACGCCCAATGCCATTATCAGTTATACAAATGGCTATTGAATTCTTTGAATTTTCTTTAACTGTAACAGAAAGTTCCCCTTTAGATTCGCGGTATCTAAGGCCGTGCCAAATAGCATTTTCTATATATGGCTGTAATAACATTGGTGGAATTTGAAATTTAGACACCTGTACATTCTCATCAACAGTAATGTTATAATCAAACTTATCTTCAAATCTAGAATGCTCCAGTTGTATATACAATTCCAGCTGCTGTAATTCTTTTTCTAATGGAATAAAGTCTTCTTCAGAATTTTCTAATACAGAGCGCATTAAGGTAGAAAAATTACTTAAATACCTGTTTGCGCTTCTTTCGTCGTTCTTAGAAATAAAATTATTGACCGAATTAAGTGCATTGAATATAAAATGCGGATTCATTTGAGACCTCAACGATTTTAAGGCTAACAAGTTATTTGCCAATTTCTGTTGTTGATTGCTTCTATAAAAGAAAAATGCAGCTAATAGTGTAAGTAATAGTCCAAAAATTAACGAATATATAATCCATTCTTGTCGCTTATTACTTTCTTGGACTAACTCTTGCTCAGTTAAAGCTAAATCATATTTACTTTGGGACAATTCGCGCTCTTGTTCTAAACCTGTAAGTCTGTTTTGAGCGCTGGCAATTTCTCTATTAAACCGTGTAGCCCTGGAAATTTCCTGTTCTTTACGGACATATAAAGAATCTACCAAAGCCACATACGATTGGTAGGTATCTAAAGCTTTTGTAAAATCACCTTTCTCCTTATATACTTCAGATAATTTCCTAGTAGCATCTTTTTGCACAACCAAATCATCTTCTGAATTTGCTTCAACAATACTTTTTTCTAAGAAGGGAATAGCTTCGTTGTACTTATCCTGAGAAATGTATGCATTTGCTATTTTGTAATTAATACGTTGCGAAGTAATTGTATCGCCTAAATCTATTTTTTTTATACCTGCCTTTGGCGAATTAAGTTTTTTCAATTCTTGCAAACTATTCTTTCGCATTGTAATTTCCTCACTATACCTGCTTTTCGTATTATAGAAATCGGCCACTTTTTCCTTTTCTTGCAGTGCTCTTTTAGGTTCTAATTGATTTGCTAACTGAAGAGAATTATCATAATAAGCCTCAGCCTCCATGGCCTGGTTTGTTTGTGAATAGGTATCCGCTATTTTAGAATTTAGATCTGTCATTTTTGATGTCATCTGATTTTTATCAGCAATCAAAAGACCTTTATTATATAATTGAATAGCCTCGTTTACTTGATTATCCCCTTTTTTTGCATCTCCCAACAATTCATAAAGCTGTGTACTTTGATGAGGAGGAATTGTATTAATGCTTAAAAGCGGATTCAATAATGTAATTGTTTCTTTAAACCTATTAGTTAAATTATATGCCTTGCCTAATAATAAAGATGTAGAAATTGTCTTATTGGCATCTAAAGCATCCTCGTAATTATCAATAGCTAGATCTAACTGTTTGTGGTATTGATAAATTTCTCCAAGTTTAGATAAAGATCTTGCAAGTTCTTTTTTTCTACCTCTTTTCCCTAAAATAGAAATGGATTGCGCTACATAATCAATACTCTTCTCTATATCTTGCGCCTTATATTTATCCGCAGAATCTAAAAGAGATTGATGGGAAAAAGAAATATCTGCCGAGGATTTAGATTTAGAATTTATAGTGGAAGATTCAAAATCTTCCACAAGAATTAGAACATCATCATTCTCTTTTACCAAATACCGTAAAGTTTCTATATCGTTATGCTGAATGGTAAGTTCATCTCCTATACTGGTTCTTATTTGAAATTCGCCAAGAGCGTTTGTCAGCACCATGACTCCCATATTATTTGAAACCGAAACACCAGAAATAGGTTGGCGAGAACTTTTCACTTCTACCCTACCTTTTAAATTAAACTTTACCCCACTATTTTGAGTTTGGGCATAACCTAACAAAGTTCCAAAAACAAAAAATAGTAATATGTATATTTTTAAATTTTTCATGAGCTATAACTACTGTAAACTTAGCTGATTTCTACGGCACAAAAAAATAGGAAATACGACAAGAACACCTTTTCTATACCCATTTTACTAGGTTAACAAACTCAAAATACCACTTAACTAAGCGAAAATACTCCTTTACTCATTTCAACTATTATGAGAAATACTTTGAATGTAGTTTGGCCTTGAAATTAAAAAAATAAAACTATGAAAATCATCAAACAATTTGGAACCTTGGCAATTGCCTTGCTTACGCTATCAACTTTATTTGCTTGTAATTTAGAAAATAAGAAAAACCCAAAAATACTATTAGCACAGGCCACAGAATCCCCAAAACCAACTAAAGACAATAATACAGTACAAATAGCTCTATTGTTAGATACCAGCAATAGTATGGATGGACTTATAAACCAAGCAAAGTCGCAGCTTTGGGATATTGTAAACGAATTTAGTTTGGCAAAATGTGGAAATGAGACAAGACCTAAATTACAGATTGCACTTTATCAATATGGTAATGACAACTTATCTGCAAATGAAGGATACATACAACAAGTTTTAGGTTTTAGTAGCGACTTAGATGAAATTTCTGAAAAACTATTTTCATTGACGACTAACGGTGGCGAGGAATATTGTGGTAAAGTATTACAAACTTCTTTACAACAATTACCATGGAATAAAGATCCAGATTTATTACGCATGATTTTTATTGCCGGAAACGAACCTTTTGACCAAGGCCGTTATAACTATAAAACTGCGCTTACGAATGCTAATGAAAAAAATGTTGTAGTAAATACCATATTCTGCGGTAATTATGAACAAGGCATTAATACCTATTGGAAAAATGGAGCTACACTTACCGGAGGAGAATACATGGCCATTGACCATAACAAAGAAGTAGTGCATGTAAAAACACCCTACGATGAAATCATTATTAAATTAAACTCACAACTAAACAAAACCTATATTTCTTATGGTTCTTTAGGTAAACAAAAAATAATTGCTCAAGAAGTACAAGATAAAAATGCCCTGTCTTTACAAGAAGCAGTTGCCGTAAAAAGAGCCGTTAGTAAAAGTTCTAGACTTTACAATAATAAAAATTGGGATCTAGTTGATGCTTATGAAGATGAAGATTTTGAAATTAGCGAAATTGAAATAGATGAACTACCTGAAGAATTACAAGGTAAAAATGAGGAAGAAATAAAAAGCTATATAGCCCTCAAGAAAAACGAACGTGAAAAAATTCAAAAAGAAATAAAGGAAGTCAACGCCAAGAGATTGGCTTTTATCTCCAATAATGAAAAAAGCAATAAATCTGGTGAGTTAGAAAACGCTATGATACAAGCAATTAAAAAGCAAGCTACAGCTAAAAACTATAGTTGGGAATAGAAATTAAAAATTTATGAGGTCTGCTCTAAAAGGGCAGACCTTATATTAGTTAGCTGCAGGGCAGTAACAATCGTATTTACGTTCCGTTTGTCCAAAATCGTAACCCAAGGTAATTTGATGAAAACCTCCGTTATCGAAACGAATATCACCCATTTGATATGAATAGTTGTAAGATACCATAAAATTATTAATGTTCGCTCCGACAATGGGGGTAATTAATTGTAAACGCTGTTCTCCAAAACTACCGTTGTTTTGAAATTGGGCACCGTCAAAACTTCTCCTATATGAAAGTCCACCCCAAATACGTCCAAAATCGACATCTCTGTATACTTTAGCATTAACATCCATGGTTTTCTCCTTGGTAAATTCTGTTAATTGAAAAAGTACAGAAGGTTCTACTTGCCATTCGTTTCTGCCAAATACATACCCAGCAGAAACTAAAAATCTTCTAATATTATCAATAACTAATTGATCTGGGTTATCTTGCCTATCTCTATAATAAACATTTCTTTTACTACCAGTTAACGCATTAGTCACTGCAAAATGTGTGTAGAATTCTTGAAAATTATACGAAAGACCAATATCCACATTAGTATAAGATGCGCTTAATTTAATACCTGCAACTGCTGGATCAGGTGTCACAGACCTAAATTCTGTTTCATCTAAACTACTTTGTAAAATAGTAGCACTTAAACCAAAAGACAATTGATTTAACACCCTAACATCATTACTACCCATTCTTAAATGATGTGCATAGGTTAATTTTAAACCTGTTTGTGAGTGGTAACCATTAGCATCGTTAAAGACAATTGCACCAATACCACTTGGCGAATCTCCCAATCGAAAATGTGCGTTAATGGTTTGCAAACTTGGGGCATCGTCAACATCAAACCACTGTTTTCTTGCGGTAGCCCTAATCTTACCTCCTTCACTAATCCCCGCCATAGAAGGGAAAACCAAATAATAATTATCAGATAAGTAATCAAAATAAACAGGAATACCCTCTTGGGCCGTAGATTTAGAACCTACCAAAAGTAAAACTAGTATCAGTAAAAAGTTATATTTCATCTTGGGACTTTAAAACTAAGGTTTAGTTTCGATATTATAAAGTGTATAACGGGTTAACCATAACATTATTATGTACAGCTAAACTAAGATTTCCTTTGTATTTTTGCATAAATTATTTAAAAAATGAAAGAGTATTCTATTACGGTCGTTAAGACCAATAACCCCAATATATTAAAGTTCGAAACTAATCATCTCTTAGTTCAACGCAAAAATTACGAGTATAAAAATATTGATGAAGCTAAAAATTCCCCATTAGCCCAGCAATTATTTTACCTACCTTTTATTAAAACGGTATATATATCTGGTGATTTCATTGGACTTGAACGATATGACATAGTTCAATGGGAAGATGTGAAAGATGAAGTTGCACAGCAATTGGTAGAATATTTAAACGCTGGTGAGCCTATTGTGATCGAAGAGGATATGGACAAACCAATTCCTGTAACGGTTTATGCAGAAGTTACACCTAATCCTTCTACCATGAAATTTGTGGCCAGTAAAAAAATTGTTGGTTCTGCCTTCGAATTTAAAAATATAGATGAAGCTAGAGATTCCAAATTGGCAACTGCCTTATTTCAATTTCCATTTGTAAAGCAAGTATTTATTGATGAGAATTATGTTTCGGTATCTAAATACGAAGTGGCCGAATGGGAAGATATCAGTATTGAATTAAGAGACGTAATTAGGAATTTTATTGCCGATGGTAAAGAAATTGTTGCTGACAATGCTAAGTCTTTGCATACGGAAGCTCAAGTTTCTGAAACAGTTTCTGCAGAAAATAAAATTGCATTAGATGAAACTTCACAAGAAATTGTTGACATATTAGAAGAATATGTAAAACCTGCTGTAGCCAGTGATGGTGGTAACATCATGTTTAAATCATATGATAAAGAGAGCAAAACTGTAAATGTAATTTTACAAGGTGCATGTAGCGGATGTCCGTCTTCTACCTTCACTTTAAAAAATGGTATTGAAACCATGCTTAAAAATATGATGGGAGATAAAGTAAATGAAGTAGTAGCCTTAAACGGTTAATTATTGTTTGAAATGAACCAAACATTCCTTTCAAATTTTGTATCTTAGAAGGAATCTAAAAATCATTAATTATGGCAGTTTTAAAAGTAATTGAAATATTAGCAAATTCAGACAATGGCTGGGAAGATGCAGCAAAAAAAGCGGTTGCAGAAGCATCTAAGTCTGTAAAGAACATTAAATCGGTTTACATCAACGAGCAAAGTGCTACCGTTGAAGATGGTAAAATAAAAAATTACAGAGTTAATGTTAAAATCACATTCGAGGTGAAATAACTAAAATTAATATAATTTTAAAAGCGCCAATTGGCGCTTTTTTTTGTCCATAAATTAAAATCATCCTCATGGCTGAATCTCCAAAATACACCAATAAACTAATTGAAGAAAGTAGCCCATACCTTCTTCAACATGCCCATAACCCTGTAAATTGGGTTGCTTGGAATGATGAAGTTTTACAACAAGCAAAAGAAGAGCAGAAACTAATTTTAATTAGTATTGGTTACGCCGCCTGTCATTGGTGCCATGTTATGGAGCATGAATGTTTTGAAGATGAAGAAGTTGCGAAAGTGATGAACAGTAACTTTATAAACATTAAAATCGACCGTGAAGAAAGACCGGATATTGACCATATTTATATGGATGCCTTGCAAATGATGACTGGTAGTGGAGGTTGGCCGTTAAACATACTTGCTCTTCCTAATGGCAAACCATTTTGGGGTGCCACATTTGTTAAAAAACAAGAATGGATACAAGTATTAAATCAGCTTCAACAACTTTATGTAAAAGACCCTAATAAAATTATAGACTATGCAAATAATATGGCGCAGGGTTTAACAGAAATAAATTCAATTTCTATTGGTGAAAGCCAAAATCTAATTCAGAAAATCGAAATAGATAAAATGGTTGCAGATTGGTCTAACTTTTTTGACACATTTTTAGGTGGGTACAAACGAGCACCTAAATTTATGATGCCCGTAAATCTTAATTTTCTACTTCATTATGGGTATGTTCAGAAAGACACAAGAATAAATGAATACGTAAACACGACCTTAACCAGGATGGCTTGGGGAGGCATATTTGACCATGTAGGTGGTGGCTTTTCTAGATATTCTGTAGATACGAAATGGCATGTACCACATTTTGAAAAAATGCTTTATGATAACGGACTGCTTATTAGTCTTTATGCCAATGCATACGCTGCTACCAAAAATATACTCTACAAAAATGTTGCAGAAAAGTGCATTTCTTTTCTTGAAGAGGAACTACTAGATAAAAGCAACGGACTTTATTCTTCCTTAGATGCAGATAGCTTAAACGCAAATAACCATTTAGAAGAAGGCGCTTTTTATGTTTGGCAGAAACATGAGCTAATAGAGATATTAAAGGATGATTATTTAATATTCGCAGATTATTTCAATATAAACTCCTATGGTTTTTGGGAAGAAAATAATTATGTATTGATAAGAGACCATGAAGCAATTGAAATTGCTAAAAAACATTCTATAAGCGAAGCGATTCTAAAACAAACTATTAATAATTGCTTAATTAAATTAAAAGCGGAGAGGGAAAAAAGAAACAGACCTAGATTAGATGACAAGATTCTAACTTCTTGGAATGGTTTAGCCTTAAAGGGACTTACTGAAGCTTATAGATATTTAGAAAATGAAACTTATTTAGATTTAGCATTAAAAAATGCCCATTTTATTCTAAACAATATGATGACCAAAGATGGTGGCTTATACCGTAATCATAAAAATGGAAAAAGTACTATTGAGGGCTTTCTGGAAGACTACGCATCAGTTATTAATGCCTTCTTGGAGCTTTATGAAGTTTCTTTTGATGAGAAATGGCTTAATCAAAGTTTGCAATTAACAGAATATGTAATTAAAAATTTCTCAGATACCGATACCGGACTTTTCTTTTTCACACCCAATCATAATGACCATCTTATTAGAAAAACATTAGAAGTTGCAGATAATGTAATTCCGTCTTCGAATTCTATAATGGCACACAATCTTCATAAGCTGTCAAAATATTTTCCAGAAAATCATTTTGAAATTCGTCTTCATCAAATGATGAAAACCATGAACTCATCTATTTTAGAAAATCCCCAAAATCATGCAAATTGGCTTCATCTATCACTTCTAATGAGTCAGGAATACTATGAAGTTGTCTCAATAGGTGATAATTTTAAGCTCATTTGCCAAACCTTACAAAAGAACTACCTGCCAAATGTTATCTTTGCAGCTTCCAACTCTGAAATTAGCGAATTACCCTTGTTAATGAATAGGTACGTTAAGAATAAGACCTTAATTTATGTATGCAAACATGGAACTTGTCAAATGCCTGTTGAAGATCCAAACACCGCTCTTAAGTTAATTAATTCAGAGTTTTAAAATTTCAATCCTAGAATTAAAAATCCCGGGTAAAACATTAAACAAAAAAACTATGGAGAAAATAATGAATCTACAAGAACATGCGGATAATGCAATAACATGGATATGGGGCGTTCTCCCCAACTTGTTATGGGCAATATTTCTTTTAATTGCCGGTACTTACCTCATACGATTCATAAACAGAATGATACGTAAGTTCTTCATAAAAAAAGACTACGATTTAGCCTTGGAAACATTTCTTCAAAGCTTCATTAGTATAGCTTTAAAAATAATTTTATTTGTTCTCGTTATTACCCAGTTAGGAGTACAAACAACCTCCTTAGTTGCTGTGCTTGCTTCCGCAGGTTTAGCCATTGGTCTAGCACTGCAAGGATCACTGGCAAACTTTGCTGGCGGAGTTTTGATCTTGTTATTTAAACCTTTTAAAATAGGAGATTTTATATCTGCCCAAGGTGTAGATGGAACGGTGAAAGAAATTTCGATTTTCACTACCAAAGTAAGCACATTCGGCAACCAAATAGCAATTATACCAAATGGTCAATTATCGAACAATACCATTACCAATTATAATGCGCAAGATACAAGAAGAGATAAAATAGATGTGGGTATTGGATATAGTTCTAACATAAAAGAGGCTAAAGAAATTCTTTTGTCCATTTGCAACGAAAAGGAAACAATACTTAAAGCACCTGCACCTGAAGTTTACGTTGGTGAGCTAGGTGATAGTTCTGTAAACTTAACCTTGCGTTTTTGGGCCAATAATTCAGATTTTTGGGCGGCACATTTTTATGTATTAGAAGAAATAAAATACCGATTTGATAATGCAGGCATTGAAATACCATTTCCCCAGCGTGTGGTTACACAAATGAAAAATTAGCATTATTTAAAAGTTGTATTGAATCCTCTAATATATTAGGGGATTTTTTTGTGTAATAAATTGATAATCAGAATATTTTTTATTAATTTAAGTAAGCAACCTAGCGCTAAGCCCACGAGGAATTGAATTGAAAATTTAATTAAGATTTCGACGCAAGCGTGGGAACATGTAAATCTCGCTTATCGAGTAAAATTTCAACTTATGAAGAATCTTATATTAGTACTATTCTTACTGACTTATACCGCATATTCTCAAACTGTGCAAGGTATTGGTAGCAGCAGTGGGGTAATTACGCCGGCGCAAGCAGGTATATCTTTCAGGGAAGTAGACATCGAAGGTTCTCCTTATGTCGATGAAATATTTAAAAAAGGGCAGACCATAATAAACGATAAAAATGTAAGTGATGTCTTAATGAGATATGATGCTTACCATGATGTTATTGAAATATTGAATGAAAATAATAACGTGCGAACTTTATTAAGACGAAATAACATAGTAGCTGTAATTGACAACATAACTTATATGGTAAGGGAATATGAATTTGCAGGTAGTGTTAAAGAAGGCTATTTTAATCCTTTAAATGAAGGCTATACACGACTTTTAGTAAAACCTAAGAAAAAATTTGTTCAAGCAGAAAACCCCGAGAACGGTTATGATACATTTAGTCCTGCCCAGTATCTGGATATTTCCACGTATTATATGCAAAACGGTGATAAACCTGCTACGGAAATAAAATTGACCAAGAAAAAAGTTTTAGGCTTTTTGTCAAATCATTCTAAACTTTTAAATAAATATATAAAAGATAATGATTTGAATATGCGCTCTAAACACGACATCATTAAGCTGGTTGAATATTATAACACCTTAAATAAAGATGAAGGCATGTTATAAATCATAATAGAATTTTATTTCTTTTTTGTCTGTAAAACAAAATCTTTCAAATAATACGGTTCAAAATAAGCGACATCTTCAAAATCTTTTTGCTGGTACTTGCTCCATGCAATTGGTACCATTTCTTTTGCAGAGGGTACTATTTCACAATGATATGTTATGGCTTCCAAAGGGAACAATTCTCTAATTTTCTCAGCTCCACTGCCTAAAAAATGAACATGTTTTGAGTTGATAAACTCTTTAAAAGAATTCTCATCTATTAGCTCAGCTTTCGTTTCTCTAATTTCTTTAAGATTTTCATCAAATACAGCTGAATATACTTCCATACGTCTAGCATCTAAAACTGGAATCGACACCTCTCCCTTCTTAATTGTAACTTGTGACGCCATACTTTTCAAAGTAGATATGGATATTAAAGGAATACCTAACGCATAACACAGCCCTTTTGCAGCAGAAACGCCAATTCTAAGTCCGGTATAAGAACCTGGGCCTTTACTAACAGCTACCGCCTTTAAATCCTCTATTTTCAAAGAAGCTTCAATTAATACATCTTCAATAAAAATATGCAGCTTCTCGGCATGGGAATAGTTTGCGGAGTTCAGTTCTTTTATTGCCAAGATCTCTCCTCCTTTTGACACACAAACAGAACAATTGGTAGATGATGTTTCTAAATTTAATAGTATACCCATTTTGCAAAGGTATTACTTACTATAAAATGAAAAAGCCTGTAATCATTAAAATGTTACAGGCCTTAAACTAATTTTATTAAATATTATTCTAACGATATAGGTATACCGAAATAGAATTCCAATATTTTTAATCTAAAGATATAATCATATTTGGTACGAATTAAATCTGCTTTGGCATTATCAACTCTGGATTGTTCTTGACTAAAATCAAATGCATTCATTAAACCTACATCAAAACGTTCTTTGGAATATTGGTAAGCAAGAGTTCTTGCTTCCAATGTTTTCTCCGCAGCGTAATATGCTTTTGCAAAGGTTGTAACATCAACATACCTCTGGTTTACTGTTGTTTCCAAATCTAACTTATCTTGTTCAAATTGAAGTTTGGATTTTTCCAAGTTTATACGCGAACGGTTTACACTATTACGGGTACTCCAGCCATTAAAAATAGGGACATTTAATTGGGCTCCGTAAGAAATACCATCAAAAATCCATAGTTGATCTATGAAACCAGGGGTAAAAACCCCTCCGTTACCATCAGGTAATGGTTGCGTAGCATCTGAATATCTTGCTCCGTATTGAAAAAATCCACTTAATGTAGGAGCGTAAGCACCTTTTGCAATCTCTAAATCTTTCTCGGCCAAATCTACTGTAGACTTCGAAAACTTAATATCATTTCTAAACTCTAAGGCTTTTTCAAAAATTGTTTTAGCTGAATTATTTAAAATATCGGAAGGTGGAATTTCAAAAGATTCATTAGCGATGTCAAAATTATCATAATCCGTTATTTGCAATAATTGCGCAAGATTAATTCTTGAAATTAAAACTAAGCTTTCATTATTAACTATTTGTTGTTCTTGACCCGCAGCGGTTGCTTCAATTTGCAGTAAATCTCCTCTTGGCACAACACCAGATTCAACAAGCTCATTAGTTCTTTTTAAATCTTGTTCTGTAATTGCATATTGAGCTCTTGAAACTGCTAATGCTTCTTTATTTGATAGTATTTGAAGATAACCATTGGCTACACTTAACTTAATATCATCTTTTAAATTTTCTAACCTATATTGATTACTAATAGCATTCAATTTTGCCCTTTGTAATTGCTTAAAGGTTCTTAAGCCATTGTAAAGAGTAATATTAGAACTTATATTTCCACTAACACTTACTGTTGATTGGTTACCTGCCACAGGTTGATTGGAGGTACTAACGATTGTAAACCCCACATTTTTAGATGCCGTTGACGATGCATTTAAAGTTGGCAACATGTCACCCAAAGCATCAGACTCATCTATTTTTGCATTCTCTAAATCTAACTCAAACTGTTCAACGGTAAGGTTATTTTCAACCGCATAAGTTACACATTCTTCTAATGTCCATTTCTTTTGCTGTGCCATGGTTACTACCATGCCTAACAAAAACGTAAAGACGGTTATTTTAAATTTCATTTTTTGATTGTTTTGATTTCTATTTTGATTGACTCTTTACTCTACAGATTCTTCTTCAGCACCTTCCTCTTCTCCTTTTTTAACAGGCTCGGTTTTGTTCCATTGTTTCACCTTATCCTCTTTGGTTAAGCCAGAAATAATTTCCACATTAATTCCGTCGGAAATTCCTATTTCAATATCCTTACGTTCAAACTTTTGTTCCTCAACAGATCCAATAGCAACTTCCACATAAGGCTTATCTGTTTGTCTATCAAATTGTAACAATGCTTCAGGAATAACAAGTACACTATCTTTCTTTTCTAATACTAAAGATGCATTTGCACTATAGCCTGCTCTTATAAAAATATCATCGGTATTCTCTACATCACCTTCAATCTTAAATTGTACCGCACCAGTCTCTTCTATACCTTTTGGTGCTATAAAACGTAGTTTTGCATTCAGTTCTTTTCCTTCAACCGCGCCTAAGTTTATTTTAAGCGGTGCGCCTACTTTTAATTTTCCTACTTCGCCCTCATCAACTTTTCCTTCAAATATCATTTTACTCAAATCCGCAATTGTAGCAATTGTAGTACCATCGTTAAAATTATTACTTTGAATAACTTGATCACCTTCTTCTACAGGAATTTCAAGAATAGTACCATTAACGGTAGCACGTATATTTGTATTGGCGCTAGAAGAACCACCTGTTGATCCTACTCTAATTATCTGATAATCTGCTTGTGCATTTTGCAGTTCTTGTTGAGCTTGATCATATCGCAACTTTAAATCATTGAAATTTTGACTAGAAATAACCCCTTTGTCAAAAAGGGTTTTATTTCTATCATATTCAATTTTAATATTACTTAAAGAAATATTAGCACTATTTACTCTACCCTTTGCTTGGTTTAAAGATTGCTCATTTGGAACAACTTTTATTACAGCTATTAAATCCCCTGCTTTAACTTCTACGCCTTCTTCCAAGTAAACTTTTTCAATAATTCCTGAAATTTGCGGTTTAATCTCAATTTCATCTTCTGGTATTAACTTACCAGTTGCGACTGTTTTCTTCTCAATACTTGAAATAAAGGGACTAGAAGTCTCATAGGTAATTGATGATTTACTGTTGCTTTTGATAAAAAATACTGCAGCCCACAAAGCCCCAAGAACTACTAGGCCTATTAATGTATATTTTACAAATTTGTTCATTTTAATAGTTGTTTATCGTTTAATATTTGGTTATTATTCTTACTTATTCTTCTCTTAAAGCTTCTATAGGTCGTATGCTGACTGCTCTTTGTGCAGGGATTAATCCAATTAGCGTTCCTAATACAACCATAATTATTAATGCTCCAATAACATAAGGTATTGGAACTGTTGGGTTGGTGTACGGAAAATCTATATCCTTAGTAAACGAATTTATGAGCGCCAAAACTCCAGCGCCTAATATGATACCTAAAATACCGGCAATAAGCGTTAAAAAAACTGACTCCATTACAATTTGATTTCTAACTTCGGCCGGAGTTGCCCCTAAAGCTCTTCTTACCCCTAATTCCTTGGTACGCTCTTTTACTGAAATAAGTAAAATATTACCAATACCAATAACGCCGGCCAATATTGTAGCAATACCTACTACTAGTGACATAAATGTTAGTCCGTCCGCAAAACCCATAGTTTTAGAAAATGCTTCTCCTAAATTAAACGAACCAAATGCACGCTCGTCCTTAGGGTCAACCCTATGAATATTCCTAAGCAAAGTTTTAATATCTTTTTCAACCTGTACAACATCTACATCATCATAAGCGGCAATACACATATAACCAATATTATCACCAGAATTATACAATTTTTGATAGGTTGTAAAAGGTATAAACATAGCGGTATCAGAATCAAAACTTACACCTTGCGCAAGTTTATGAACCCCAATTACTTGAAAATAAACGCTACCAACTCTAATCCAAGTACCAACTGGGTCTTCATCTTTATTATAAAGTTCTTGCTCTACACGTTCGCCAATAACAATTACTTTTCTAGCTTGGTCAATATCTTCTTGGTTAATAAAACGCCCTCCATCATAAATTTTCTTGGTAGATATTTTAGTGTAAATAGGATAATCTCCATTTAATATATAGTTACCAAATTTTTGTCCACGAACGGTATAAACAGGTTCAGAACCAAAATCTCCTTGAGTAATTCTTGGTGCTATATATTGAACTTCTGGTATTCTATTTTGAATGGTCTTAACATCTTCTAATTTTAATTGAAGCGGTCTACCTGTTTTAAATCCGTCATAAGGCATGCTAGTACTTTGGGCCCAAACGAACATGCTATTTATTGCTACAGTTTTAAAAACCTTATCAAAACCATTATCCAAACCTTTAGCAGCACCAGATAGCGCTATATATATAAATATTCCCCAAAGAACACCTATAATGGTAATGATTGTTCTAGTTCTATTCTTACTGATGGAACCAAAAATCTCTTGCCATGTATTTCTATCAAATAAAAATCCCATATTATTCGTCTCTTAGTGCTACAATAGGTTTAATACGTGCGGCTCTCTTCGCCGGAATATATCCTGCAACGCCGCCAAAAATAATTAGTACAACAGTTGCAAAAATTGCTACTGGCATATCTATATAAGGGTTAGTAATAAAGAAATCTTCTAGAGTTTTATCTAGGGAGCTTAAAATTGCAATCCCAATCAACATTCCTAAAATACCCGATATTGTAGTAATAAATATAGATTCTAGAAGTATGGTCCCAATTACAGATTTGGGAGTAGCCCCGAGCGCCTTTCTTATTCCTAATTCCTTGGTTCTTTCTTTAACCACAAAAACCATAATATTACTTATCCCAATAATTCCCGCAATAATTGTCCCAAAAGCTACAAAAGAAACGATCAATTGTAGAACCCTTGCCAATTGCTGTGTCTGTTTTAAACCCTCTGCAACGTTTCGTATATATATACCATTTTGGTCGTTAGGGTTTATATACTTTTTCTCTTTAAAAAAAGTAGAAAGACTTTTTTCTAAAGCGATTGCGCCGGTATACCCTAATTCTGGTTTAAATGCCACAATTATTTGGTCTACCTTATCCGTATTTTTTTCTATTAACTGTAAGGTTGTATAAGGCACATAAATTCTCCTCTCTTCATCATCACCTCCATCATCTTGGTAAACTCCTACAACTTTAAATACACTACCACCAACATCTATGTAATTACCAATTGCATCTTCCTGACCAAATAAATCCCTTTCCACCAACCTACCTATTACAGCGGTTTTGGTTTTCTTAAGAATATCTAATTTGTCTAGATACCTACCTTTCATTATAATGGTTTTCTCAGCAAATTGATGTGAAGGGGCAACCCCTCTAGTAGAATAATTATTAGATTCGTTCTTATACTTTGTTAAGTAAGACCTACTAATTCTTGGGGTAACATATTCTAAAAATAAAGGAAAATCTTTTTCAATATCAGCTAAATCAGATTTATCGAATTCTATTTGCCGACCAGATTTATAGCCTTTATATGGCTTTGTAGTTTGCCCAGGAAAAAAAGTGATAATATTTTGAGCATCATCTTCAAAAAATAATTGAAATGTGTTTATTAGGCCATTACCAAAACCAAATAAAACGACAAAAATTAAAATTCCCAAAGCCACAGTAAACCCAGATAAAAAAGTTCTAAGCTTATTTTTCTGTATGGTTTGAAATATTTCTCTCCAATTATCTCTACTAAACATATTGCGAAGCCCTTACTTGTTCAATTTTCTTGTCCTCCAATATAATGCCATCTTTTAAATGCACTATTCGTTTGCACATATCTGCAATATCCGGCTCATGGGTAACTATTAATATCGTATTCCCTTGGTCATTAATCTTTTGAATAAGATCCATAACCTCGTAAGAAGTTTTACTATCTAAAGCACCCGTTGGCTCATCTGCTAAAAGCACCTTTGGTTCTGCTGCCATAGCCCTTGCAATGGCTACACGTTGTTTTTGCCCCCCAGAAAGCTCACTTGGCAAATGATTGGCCCACTCTTTCAACCCTACTTGAGTTAAATATTTTAAAGCTTTTTCTTGACGTTCTTTTCTTGCTACTTTCTGATAGTATAAGGGCAACGCAACATTTTCTGCCGCACTTTTATAATTTATTAAATTAAAAGACTGGAAAATGAACCCTAAAAATTTATTACGGTATTGTGCTGCCTTAGTTTCATTTAAGTTCTTAATAGCAACTCCGTCTAAAGTGTAAGTTCCTTCATCTAATTCATCTAACATACCTAGAATATTCAATAAAGTGGATTTCCCAGAACCGGAAGAACCCATGATAGCTACCAATTCACCTTCTTCCACATTAAAATTTATTCCTTTAAGTACGTGAAGTGAATTTTTGCCCATTTTATAGGACTTGTGAAGATCTTTAATTTGAATCATGTTGGTTGTTATTTAGAACAATCTTTTGCACTGTCTATGGATTAGACTAACTAGTGGTTAAATTGTTACATCTATTTATAAATTTTTTATTAATTAATTTTCCGCCAATTCATCTGGCTTAACCTCATTCCAAACTTTTATTTTGTCACCTTCCTGAATTCCAGAATTTACTTGAACGAAAATGCCATCACTTATACCTAGTTCTATATCTCTTCTTTCAAACTGTTGTTCACCTTTTTGTATTTCTACAAAAGGTTTTTTAGTTTTATCATCGAACTGTATTAATGCTTCCTTTACTGCCAAAACACTGTCTGCCCTCGCTAATATTATAGATGCATTGGCACTTAAACCTGCTCTTATAAATACGGTATCTTGTTTCTTAAGCGTTCCTTTAATTTCGAATTGTATTGCCCCATTTTCTTCATTTCCTTTTGGCGCTATATAATCTAAAACTGCATCAAAAACTTTATTTTCAATTGCCCCAATCGTAATCTCCAATGGCAGATTTTCTTTTATTTTACCAACTTCGGACTCATCAACTTTGCCTTCAAATATCATTTTATCGACATCAGCTATAGCGGCAATTGTTGTTCCTTCATTGAAGTTGTTACTTTCAATTACTTGATTACCCACCTCTACCGGAACTTCTAAAACCATACCACTAACAGTTGCCCTAATTTGGGTATTTGCGGCATTACCATAGCCAGAGGTAGTTCCTGTCTTAACAATATCGTACCTTTTATTAGCTGCTGCGTACGATTGTTTTGACTGGTCATAGGTAAATTGAGCACGTTCTAAATCCACTTTCGAAATAACCCCTTTATCAAACAATCCTTTCTGACGTCCAAGATTTCTTAATTGGTCATCTAAATTAATTTTAGCTTCGTCAATAGTATTTCTAGCATCGTTTAAAGCACTTAAATTAGGAACTACTTTTAAAGTACATAATAAATCCCCAGATTTAACGTAATCACCACCTTCGACAAAAATTTCTTCTATTACTCCAGATATATTCGGTTTTATCAAAACTTCTTCTAAAGGTAAAATACTACCAGTCGCCATAGTTTTTTTAATAATGGTCTGTTTGGTTGGTTCTTCTGTTAAATACACTACAGGGTCTTGTGCATTTTTTTGATATAAATAATACATAGATCCACCGAACGCTAAAACTATAATTAGAAGGATAACAATTGTGGTTGACTTTTTCATTTTTTTGATTGATTATATTTTCTTAGTGATAATTTTATTCTGTTCTCAACGCTTCAATTGGTCTTATTTTAATAGCACTTTGGGCAGGTATGAAGCCAGCTAATAATCCTGAGAATATTAAAATGACCAAAGCACTAACAACCACACCTAAACTTACACTTGGATTAACAAACATATCCACCGGCCCTATGGAGTCTAGCACAGCATTAACGCCATATATAAAAGCCGCCCCGAAAATAATACCCACCATACCAGATATAATGGTAAGAAATATAGATTCCATTAAAATTTGTTTCTTTATAGACCAAGGCGCTTCTCCTAAAGCTCGTCTAATTCCTATTTCTTTAGTTCTTTCTTTTATGACAATGAGCATAATATTACTTACTCCTATTATACCTGATAATAGCACCAACACCCCCACAAAATAAGCTACCCATCTTAAGGCACCAAACAAGCTCTCCACTCTATTAAATTGCTCATACAAATCAAAATAACCTACAGCACGTTTATCATCTGGATGTATTTTTCTATTTTCCTTTACCACTCCCACAATTTTCTCTTTTAAGTTAGATATTGAACTGCCGTCATTTGCGGTAATTGCCATCCAACCCACATCATTGCCCATATTAAATGCTTGTGAAAAAGCGGTAAACGGAACAAATATTTCCTTTTGCCCTTCTTCACCTCCACCGTCACTTTTCTTTTGATAGGTACCAACCACCATAAAATTTACGCCTTGTATCTTTATATATGTACCTAATACTTTTTCACCCATATCGTAAAGTTCGTTTCGCACTCCCTCACCTATTACTGCAATTTTTCTTTTATCCTCAATATCATTCTGATTAAGAAACCTACCCGAAGTAATAGTCATGGGTTCTTGTCTAATAATTTGAGGGTAGTCCCCATATACATTAAAGGCACCTGTTTTTAGACCTCGAACAACGTTATTACTGCCCCTAAAACCTCCTAACTGATTCCTAGGAGAGATAAATCTTAGATTTGGTACATTGTCGTTAATTGCTTGTACATCTTCTAACTTAAAACTAAAACGCCTTCCTTTTGGCAAACCTTTATAAGGCATTGTTGTATTTCTTGACCACATAAACATGGTGTTGGTGGCAATATCACCAAAATCTGCCCTAATGCCATTTTCCATTCCCTTACCCGCAGCAAGTAGGATTATTAAAATAAAAATTCCCCAGCCAACACCAAATGACGTAGCGAGCGTTCTAAACACATTGCTAGATAACACTTCTATGATTTCTTTCCAACGGTCTTTGCTGAACATGGTTACCTCTTGTTAATTACTTAATTAATGTAATGGCCATCAATTATTGTATCACTTTTAAATTCTTGATTACTCATCCCTTAGTGCTTCAATGACATGAATTTTTGCCGCTCTCCAGGCAGGGAAAAACCCAGCAACTGCTCCTGCGAAAATTAGCACAAATACTGTCGTCAATGCCACATTAAAATTCACTGACGGATTTAGTACATAATCTACCTCCACATGTGGACCAACTAACTCTAACAGCCCCATACTTACTATGAGGCCACTAAAACCAGCGATGGCAGTTATGAAAATTGCCTCATGCAATATCATACCTACTATAGACCAGGGTTTAGCCCCTAATGCTTTTCTTATACCTATTTCACGGGTTCTTTCTTTAACAACTATCAACATAATATTACTAACACCAACTATCCCAGCGATAATGGTACACACACCAACAAACCAAAAGAAAAATTTTATACCACCCATAAGCGAATAAAATCGTTTAGCTTCTTCCATGGGGTTGTATACCTGTATGGCACTAGTGTCTTCTGGAGAAATCGTATGTGCTTTTTGTAAATAAGATTTAATATCGTTCTTAAACTTAATTGATTGGGCTACTGCCATATCAAAGTCTTCCACTGGTGGTAATGTATAAGATAAATTACTAAGATGGTCTGAACCATTAAAAACTTGCTGTGCAGTACTAACGGGTATATAAATCCTATCTTCTTCTCGTTCCCCGCCAATATCACCATATACCCCAACAATTTTAAATGATATACCAGATATATCTAAAAACTCCCCAATGGGGCTCTCAAGCTCTTGAAAGACTTCCCTATTTATTTTATTACTGATGATAGCAACTTTTGCCTTAGCATCTTCATCTTGTTGATTTAGGAATCTACCTAGTGTAATAAATTCATTCTCTATAAATTGAAACTGCGAGGACACACCCTGTACATTATATGCTAACGACTCATTACCGTAATTAACAAATGTATTTCTAACAAATAATCTAGGAGATTTATTTTCTATTTGATCTTCAAATAAGGTAGCTACAAAATCATAGTTTTCATTTCGTAATTGAATTGGTCTACCTGGGTTCATACCCTTATATTCTATAGTAGTAACGCCGGGCCATACCCAAACACTTGTAGCAGCATCTTGCTCAAACTCCTTGGCAATACCATTTTGCATGCCTTGCCCAAATCCCAATAAAATAACTAAAATGAAAATACCTGAAGCAACGGAAAGACCCGTTAAAAAAGTGCGCAATTTATTTTTGCGAATAGTATCGAAAATTTCTTGCCAACGTTCTAGATCGAACATAAGATTGATTGATTGGTTTGATTGATGAATGCAATACAAGTATTACACAATTATAAGACTAACCAAACCCAAGAATGTTACACTATTCTTATAAAAATTAAAAAAAATAATTAAGCACGCATTTTTCGGTATATAAAATAGAATAAACCTGCTACTAAAATATATGGGACAGCCATTAAATAAACGATACCATTATTAATACCTTCAGCGGCTTTACCAGAGGATTCACTTTCTAAAACTGCTCTACACATAGCACATTGCGCATCAACATTTATTGGAGCCAACAGTAGTAACACTATTGCAAATAAAAATACACGTTTAGTAAACATAATAAGGAGATATCATTAAATAGACTACAACACCGGTAACGGCAACATATAACCATACAGGAAATGTATATTTGGCTAAAGCTCTGTGATCTTCGAATTTTTTTAAATATGCCATAGCATACGTTCTTAATACTAAAGGTATTAATGCGATTGAAAGTATGATATGAGTTATTAATATAAAATAATATACATAACGTATTACACCCTCACCTCCGTAAGAAGTAGAATCTGAAGTCATATGATACGCAATATACATTATCAAAAAAAGCAAAGACAGAACAATATTGGTAGTCATTAATTGCTGATGAAGTTTCTCTTTGCCTTGTTTAATAGCCCAAACTGCAACTAATAACAATAGTGCTGTAACACCATTAATCGTAGCATAAATTGGGGGTAAAAACGACAAGGGTTCTACATTTGGTAATTTGACTCCAAAAAGAACAGCCACAACTATTGGAATTACAATAGAAACAACCAGTATTAATCTATTAAATTTACGTTCGTCTGTTGGGTTCCTCTGCATAAGTAAATTTTTATTCTTTCAATAATTTTTGAATATCGGCTTTTAAAATACCTATCTCTTCCGTTTCGCCATGATCATTCTCACCGTCTTTCTCTAAAATTGCTCCCCTGTAATAAACTATTGGATTTCCGAATTCATCTTTTCTAGATCTTAGATACCCTTCTTTATCTACTAAAGCAAACAATCCAGAGTGTTCAAAACCACCAGGGACTTCAGGCATTTCAGCTGCAAAAATATTAAAGCCTGCATTTGCCAAATCATATACCCCTTCTTTATCTCCCGTAAATAAATTCCAATTGCTACCTTGAATTTTATACTTTTTTACATATTCTCTTAATACTTGGGGAGTATCAAAATCTGGAGTAATACTAAAGGAAGCAATACCAAAATCCTTATTATTCTTAAATTTCTTTTGAATATCAACAAGGTTCGTTGTCATTACCGGACAGATACTTGGACATCTCGTAAAAAAGAAATCTACTACATATACTTTTCCTAAATAATCTTTATCGCTTATTAGAATACTATCTTGATTAATAAATTCAAAAGAGGGTACTTTTCTCTTCTTTCCATCTAGCAAAATATACCCTAACTCACCAGTTTTATTACCTACATTATGACGATCTTTATCTACAATGGTATCCCGAGATACCCGGTCAACTATACTCGGAATAACCAGTATACCGAAAATTAAAACTATTAAAGAAACCCAGATGTACGTATACCTTTTATTCATTATTTGGATCTATCAGCATTATTCTTTTTTAAGGCCAAACGATATTCAGCCAAAACTATTTTAACATCATCTATCATCTTATTATTCAAATCGGCAACAGAATTTGAATTAAAACCATATTTAGTACCTTCATCTTCATCATCAGTTCTTCCTCGAAGGCTCAAATCCTTATCTATAATAAAAACATATGAAGTTCCCTGATTTTCGTCTAATTGAATATCTGTATTTAAACTAGTAAATAGCGCATTTATATCTGCCGGAGTTAAAAAGACAAAATACCACTTATCAACCTCAGACAAAGAAGAAAGTTCCTTTTTAATTTCTTTAATTTCCTCTTCGGTACCAATAGGCACGACCATTACAAATTGAAAATCCGTAAACTCACTAAAGCGCTTATAGATTTTCTGATTTAGATTAAAAGCATTACCTTTTCTCGTTTCCACATTTGAACCCAAAAAGCCTAACACCGTAATTTTATTTTTGAATTTAATATCCGAAGATAAATTTAACTCAGTAACATTTTTAGTCAGCTCTGCTAATTTTCCAAAATTGTTAACTCCAGATGCAAAAAATAAATAGACAACTATCGGCAGCACAAATAAGACAACAAGAACGAAGGTTTTTTTCATAATTATAAAAGGCATTTTATTAGACACCTTAAATTTAACTAGCTTTAAAAAGCAATTAAATACGAACAATACAAAAATAAAAAAGACGGTTATAAAACCGTCTTTTAATTCTGTTAATTCTAGTTTAGAAGTTCCAACTTACAAAGCCATCTTTATATATTTCATAAATATAATCAGCCTCCACTAAAAGTATAAAAACTAAATACAACACCAAAAATACGGGTGTCCAAACGATAGCTCTTCTTAAGGATGATTTCTCATCACGTAAATGCATAAAATCCCAAGCAATATAATATGCTTTTACCAAAGTAAGAATTATGAATATCCAGTTTATTGACTTCATGCCCAACACATAAGTGTCAGTTAAAGACTCTGGCTTAATAATCCCTAATACCACCTCAACAGCAGTAATTAAGGTTAAAAACGCTAATACCCCCCAAATTTTCTGTGTATTAGATTTGAACTTAACAAGTCCTCTGAAAATTTCTAATTTATGTTCGTGTGCCATGTTGGTTTAATCTATAAAAAATTTACTGAAATACTGTTTGTTATTAATTAAAGTTAAACTAGGTAGAAGAAAGTGAATACGAATACCCAAACCAAATCTACAAAGTGCCAGTACAATCCAATTTTTTCAACCATTTCATAATGTCCTCTTCGCTCATATGTACCGAGAATAACATTAAAAAATATAATAATATTAATAATCACACCAGAAAAAACGTGGAAACCGTGGAATCCTGTTATAAAGAAGAAGAAATCAGCAAACAATCTACTTCCGTACTCATTATGAATTAGGTTGGCACCTTCAACCACCTGCGTAGCATCTGCTAATTTTGCTAAAGTAGCTTGTCTATCTAAAATTGTTTTTTCACCTTCTTCATTAATTAGCTCTGTTCTAATTAAAATATTTGGATCTGCCTTCACACCTTCGATTACCTCGTTTAAAGTAACACTTGTTAAAGCGGGTTCATTAAAAAACCAAAGACCATTCTTTCTTTCATGAACAACTCTTTCCCCTGGTAAGGATACTGCAAAATCGGCTAAGGATGCCCTTTCACCACTATCTGCCTTTACAAACTGTAATATTCTTCCTCCTTTAGTCTCTAAGGCACCATGGTCACCTTTAATAAAGGTGCCCCACTCCCATGCTTGTGAGCCTACGAAAATAGCGCCTCCAATAATAGTTGCGAACATATACCATATAACTGCATTCCTTTTCATCTTATGGCCAGCATCCACAGCTAGTACCATAGTTACCGATGACATAATTAGAATAAAAGTCATAAATGCAACATAGATCATGGGGTAATTACCATGAAAAAATGGAACGTGTGTAAAAACCTCATCGGCAATTGGCCACGTTTCTATAAATTTAAATCTTGAAAAGCCGTATGCTGCTAAAAATCCTGAGAAAGTTAACGCATCCGACACAAGGAAAAACCACATCATTAATTTGCCGTAGCTTGCTCCTAAGGGTTGATTGCCTCCACCCCACACGCTTGTTTCTGTTCCCGTTGTCACCGTAGAATCCATATACTAATTATCGTTTTAATAAAACTTTAGCAAATTTACATTTTTTTGAACTATATAAAAGCGCAATTTGAGTCAAAACTTATTTTGAATCACTTTTTATTTCACAAAGGTCATAAATATCACCAAATAGACCCATAACAAATCCAGAAAATGCCAAAATGTTGCCCCTAATGTAACGCCCAAGTAATCTTCTGTATTGTATTTTCCTTTACTTTGATTATACATAACCACTAAAAGGGAAATCATCCCTGCAAATACGTGTACAATATGCACCATTGCAATCAGAAAAACATAAGACATTTTTATACTACTAGTTGGTCCAGTAAAATAATAGCCTTCTGCAACCATTTGAGAGAAACCATAAAATTGTAATGCTACAAAAATAATTCCTAATGCCAAAGTTATCCACAACCAAAGCATGCCTTTTTTAGCCTCTCCGCTTTTAATTGCATTTTTGGCCAAGATGTAGCAAAAACTACTTGCAATGATAACAATGGTACTAAATAAAAATGATTGCGGCAACGACACTTCACTTGCCCAGTCTTCCCTTGAACTACTTACGATATATGCACTTGTCCACCCAGCAAAGCCCATTAACAAGCTCACTATACCAAACCATAGCATCATTTTTTTTGCTCTGGCACTTTTTTCTTTGTCCGTTCCTTGCGTTAAATCCATATTAACTTAAAAATTTATCTATTACGTAAACAATCTGCATAAGGGTTATATAACTAACACTTGCCAGCATTAATTTTCTTGCGGAAGCGTTGTCTCTATTTGAATACAATTTAAATGCAAAACCTAACATTACTGCTCCCATTAAAAAAACAAGTACACCAGCAGGTACCGAAAGTTGCAATCTGCCTGTTATGCCAAAAGTAGGTATTACCGAAACAACCATCATCCAAATGGTATACATTATTATTTGTAATACTGTAGCCCCATCCTTCTTTCCGGTAGGTAGCATTTTAAAACCTCCGCTTTTATAATCGTCATCTAACATCCATCCTAAAGCCCAAAAATGAGGAAACTGCCAAAAAAATTGAATCATAAATAATGTTCCTGGTTCTATACCAAAATCATTAGTAGCCGCAACCCAACCCAACATAAAAGGAATTGCTCCAGGAATGGCACCTACAAACACCGCCAAAGGGGTTATTGTTTTTAACGGGGTATAAACACTAGTATAAAGAAATATTGAAATTGCCCCAAACATGGCTGTTTTAGGATTTAATAAATAAAGAGCCAGTACCCCTAATAATGTTAAAACAATAGCAACTGTCATGGCCAATTTAACAGACATTCTACCTGCAGGAATTGGTCTATTTTTAGTTCGCTTCATTAAAGCATCTAAATCTTTTTCAATTACCTGATTATAAGCATTACTAGCTCCAACCATACAATAACCACCAAAAGCTAATAGCAATACATGTGTCCATTGAATTTCATAAGCTCCTAAAAAGTAACCTGCGATAGATGAAAAAACGACGCTAATGGCCAATCTAGCTTTAGTAATCTCCTTAAAATCTGCAAAAATTAATGCAAGCGCACTACTTTTTGTCGAATCAATGGCCGTTTTCATATTTCTTTTAATAGATCTGCAAAGATAACCTCGCAGTCATATTTCTGCAACCTTAAATGGTTTTTTAATTAAGACTAAAAAAGCCGACTATTTTACACTGGAAATGAAATAAAAAAATCCCGAGCACAATGCTCGGGATTTTTTTAATATAACAAAGTATTAAATACTATTGTAATTTAAAGTTAATTGGAATACTAAAAGGAACACGTACCGCTCTACCTCTTTGTTTACCAGGAGTCATTTTAGGTAACTTCCCTATAATTCTTGCAGCTTCCGCCTCCAAATTTTTATCTGGACCTCTCATTCTTATATTGCCAATGCTACCATCTTTTTGGATTACGAACATAACACTTACCCTACCTTGAACACCCATTTCCTGAGCAATTTCTGGATAACGGAAGTTTTTACCAATATGCTTCTGAATCATAGTATTAAAGCACGCTCTTTTATCACTTTCGTTTTCACAGCCAGGAAAAACTGGTACATCTTCAATTACGGCAAAAGGAACATCAATATCTTCCTCAACTTCTTCAACAGCAATATCCTCAACTTCAACGATTTCTTCTTCTTGACTTGTTTCGGTAGATTCAATTACAGTTTCTTCAACCTCTTCTTCATCTTCTACAACCTCAATTATTTCAGGTGCAGCTGGCGGCGGTGGAGGTGGTGGTGTTTTTATCTGTTCGGTCATTGGAACCTCTTCATCCAAAAGGTCATCGACATTCATAGAAATGTCATAATCGTTTACTTCGTCATACGTTTTCCACTCAAATGCAAAATACGTAATTGCCATTACTGCAAACAATCCAACAACAAAATAAAGACTACTGTTCTTTGTTAAATCCGCCTTAGGATTCTTTTTAGGTTCCATATATATTCAATTTAGTGATTGCTAATTTAACTAAATATTCTATAAAAATGCAATTTATATTTTCATTTTAACGACCGATTCCGAAAAAACCAAAATCTTATAAGCAACATTCCTATAATTGCTCCGGTAAAATTGGCTAACGCATCTAAAAAATCGCCATGCCTATTAACCGTAGCTACACCTTGTATAACCTCAATTATTATGCCATACATTATTGAAAATAAAACAATGTACTTCAACCACTTAAGGGAGCTATCTATATGTTCTTTATTCCTTACTAACGCCATAAAACCTAGTATAACCATTACCATATAAAATGTAAAATGCACCGCTTTATCCAAATGTGGAATATTGAAACGAGAATTGTCTACCCCCGAAAAAGAAAATAAGCTGAAAAATGTTACAAACATCATCCAGCTTATGAAAAGTACTTTATAACTAAGGTTTTTAACCACCAATTATCTCTTTATATGCAGCATCGCTTAACAAATCATCCAATTCACTTGCTTCGCTAAATTTAATTTTCACCATCCAACCTTCTCCATAAGGGTCTGTATTTACTTTTTCCGGCTCATCTTCTAAGGCCTCATTGAACGCTATGATTTCCCCTGATAATGGAGAAAACAAATCAGAAACTGTTTTAACAGCCTCTACCGTACCAAAAATAGCTTCGCGATCTAATGTCTCGTCTAAAGTGTCTACTTCAACATAAACAATATCGCCCAATTCACCTTGCGCAAAATCCGTAATACCAACGGTTGCAATATCACCGTCAATTTTTACCCACTCATGGTCTTTAGTATATTTTAATTCAGCTGGAATATTCATTATAGTATTTTATTATTTTTTACTTCGGCAAATGTATAGTTTTCCAAGTAGCTTATCAAAAAAAATAATATTGATACGGATTTGAAAAATATATCTCCATTAAACTATTACAGTTTATTATGGATAATTTTAATTTCCGAAATTATAACGTATTGTAAATCCAGTATTAATAGTGGTTTGAGGAAATGCGGTAGACACTGCAAACTTTGAAAAAGAGTGATCATAGAAGAACAAAGCATTTAAATTCTTGCTTAACGCATAATCTGCCGTAAACTTAAGGGACATTAAATTTTGACCAGATGTTATTTGATTATTGTCAATATCTAAATTTCTAATAATGGTAATGTTATCGCGCAGCGTAACGTCGGCCTTTAAGTTTAAATCTCCTTTTAACCTTGTCTTGTTTCCGCCAATATTGGTGACAAACTTTACATCTTTAAAACGGTATCCCAAACCAACCGTATATTCTTTACCGTTAATTTCCGTCATTAAGTTATTATCAAAACTTAGCGACATTGCTCTATCCGTTCTCACCTCGGCTAAAACACTAACGGAGTTTTGCATTTCAAAATCTACTCTTACTAGTGGGTTAAATTGATCCGTAAGTACCACATTGTTCAAAATTAAGTCTGACAACAAATCGCCGTTCTCTGCATCTACTTGAGGCAGGCCATCTTTACGTAATTGCACTTTTTCAAGGTTTGTTTGGTACGAGTTAATACTATAAGCTGAACGATATCCATGACTTAAAGAGAAACGTTTAAATTGTTTTTTAAACCATTTACTCTTCATTAAACCGGTATATTTTATACTCCAGTTTGGAATAGGAATATCCCTAAAAGTATCTAAGTTTACACGACCTGCGTCTTGACCAGTATATGCCGCAAAGAATGCAGGAAGCAAGACCTCTTGTTGTGTTTTACCATATAATTGCGGAAAACCATCATCATCTAAAGTACCCGCAGCTTGCCCTCTATCAGCAACCAAACGGTTTGCAATGGTAATTCTATTTTCTTTAAACTGATTAAACGTATCAGAATCGAACTCATCACTCTTGCCAAAAGCAGTACCGATCATCATGGTAGAAATACTAAAACTACCATAATTGTTCCCTAATTGCACATTATATTCTTGATCAATAACACTAAAATTTTCTTGATAACTATCTGAATATTGTCTGTCCGCAACCAGGTCAATAGTAATATCCTTTGTTGGTTGTGCCGTAGCCGTAATATTCAATTGTTTATTTGTTCTTTGGATGAATTGCTCATTAAATTCCGGGAAATTTGTTAACCAGCCATTCCTAGCCGCTTCGAAACGAACATCAGATTGACTACCAAAAACGAACCCAATAGTTGGCCTAGCCGTGCCTATAAACCCAACCGATTGTGTGTACCCGGGCAGTACCGTACCATTGTTTTCGCTATAGTTAAAATTTAATCTTTTAACCATAGTAACTATGTCTACTACGGTATTAAACATATCACTTGTCTTACCCTTAATTTTCTCTATATCTTCAGCAGGCACACCGGCTTTATCCCTTCTAATAGGTCCAGCATTTGTTGCTTTTGGCGCGTCTCGTTTTTTAAGACCTAGCATATCATAGAACTTTTGCAAGGTCAATGATGAGGTAATGGTGTGGGTATTCGCATTTTGTACCGTATTTACATCACTACCTACAACGGCAAGAATAGCATCACCTCCTCTTTGCCAATCAAAATTACTGGTGTAGGTATATTGTGTACTAATAAAATCTAGAGCAGGTATTTTAGAAAAAGGAACCTCGTAGTTCAATTGCATTTGTTGCGAATGCCTATTAGGCTCACCAATATCAAAGAAACCATCCCAAAGGCCTAATGCGTTATTAATTCTGTCTGCAGATTCTAAGGGCTCGTCTTCATTAAGGTAATTACGAACAATATTGTTGTTCGATGCCGTAAGATTTAAACGTAACGACTTTGTTAAATTATAATTTATAGCATACTGCCAGTTAAACAAATAATTACGCTGCTGTAATTCTGGCAATTGAATTCTATCTTCATTTTCTTGATACACATCTCTAAATCGTTGTGCATTAAATTGCCTATTAATATTAGAATTCACCCCAATTGTAGTTGGCAATAAATTTAAGTTTAAATCTTTTAACCATTTCCAATATTTACCTGTAAACAGTGAATCTTTTTTAGCAAAAGGGGCAACTTCCAAAGGCTCAAAACTGTGATTATAGACAAAACCTGTATTTACACTTTGATCTCTTAATTGCGCAATTTCAAAGTCGCGATGATCAGTTTCATTATAGCTATAATTAAACGTAAAGTTTTCTATATCGTAAAAATTAGCATCGGCATCTTCCCCACGATCTTTACGAACACCAATTAAATTAATACTGGTTCTTTTGGTATAATCTTCTGCTTGTTCCAGAACATCATCTTTACCCTCTTGTGTAGTTTCTGCAGCTATCCTGTCCTCTAATTTTAAATCATCATAAACAGGATCAAACTCTGGCGTAATTACCTGTTCAGATATTCCATAATTGAAAGGCAATTGAATTCCCCATTTCTTAGGAAGTAACTGACCTACATTAACATTCGTAACCACATCATAAGAAATAGCATCTTCACGAGCACGTTCATTAGGCATTTGATCAATAGAACCAAAACCAGAGGTACTCTTGCTACCTGTGGCACTCACATTGGCGAAATCGGCAATATTGGCGTCAATTGCAGCAATGGCCGCCCAACCACCGTTATTATCTAAACCTGCAAGGCGTAGTTCATTGAACCAAACCTCACCTCTAGCCGGTAAAATATCTTGGTTTTTAATACCTACCATAACCGTACGTATACTACCTAAGGACGGGTTACCTTTTATACCAATACGTACTCGACCAGGTGTACGGACATCAAATTCATTTACTGGAATAACCTCACCGTTCTCTACCTCAAAAAATCGTATTTCACTTAAATCACCATCCGCAATCCACAAGGATTTTACCTTATTTAAATCGCTAAGTTCAATATTCAATTCATTAGCTTCTGGCCAAATTTCACTATCAGAAACTGCAGTAAATGTTGTAAATTCTAACGGAAGTTCTATTTGATAAAAGTTTTGAGAGAAATCTGTTCCCATTCTCAAAAATCCAACTAAAGGTGTTGACGTATCTGCATAATCGCTATCAACAATTTTTTCTGCATGCATGAACATTTTCAACTTCTTATATTGACGAATATCAATATTTAGGTTTTTGAATACTCCTCGAGAATCACGAGGTTCTAAATCTTCAACCAATAAAGAAAGAGATTGTTCATTTTGCCGAATAATAGTGTTGTTATTATTTAATTGCTCTCTAATAACCCCAGGAGGCAATACGTATGGAATAGGAGTTCTGTTGCTATTTTCTTCAATATTAACTGTATTGACATCTAAGGTTGTACCGTCGTCCGATGGATCTGCATCTATGTCTTTATCTTGTAATGTTTTTGTATACGTACGCCAATCGCCACGCACTAAATCTAATGTAGCAAAACGAAGTACTGTAGGACTCGTAAACCCGGTCATATACATACGCATAAAACTAATAGACCTAAAATCCGTGATACCACCAACAGCATTACTAAAATCACTTAATGGAATTTTATATTGAATCCAGCGGTAATTTACTTCATCGCCGTTAGGTATTCTAGTCCCACTGGCTACATCCTCACGAATATCAGTTACATATTTATCGTTTATAGACGTATTTGGCTTAATCTCAATTCTATATTCATAATAACTATTAACCGTATTCATGGTTAGATCACGATCAATATCCTCAACATCTGGTAATGTTGTTGAACCTCTATTAGTATTAGAAACGGCTACCGGAGAATTCCCTTGTGGGCTATTGAAATCAATATATCTTTCTAAGATGCTTCCTTCTTTATTTAAGTAATACGTGTAGTTGTCCAAGGCAGGGTCATCACCAGTATTGTTTGTAAATACCGCACCTTCGTTTTCATCTCCTAATCCATCAAATCCAATATCCTGCAAACCTCTATTCGTTTCATTAGCATCAAACGCATACACCAACGATTGCGTTGCAGGCACTTCTCCCCAAGAGGTAGGTGCCACAAAATCATTACTATCCACCCCTGGTAATCCGTTCTCGTATTGTTTTTTACCATCACGCAGAATATCTTCAGAAATATTACCAAGGTTAAGAACCAATTCTCCCGCACTTGTAGCAATACCATCAACATAAGGGTCCATGACCCAAAATTGAATAAACTCTACATTACTTTGTTCAAAATCGGTGCTGCTTAACGAACGCATCATTCCACCCCACTTATCAGTTGGCAGTTCAGTTTCAAAACTAGGATTGTTATTGTACGGACCTTTTGTTGCAGGATAATACACCATATCCAATGTACCTTGAACCTGTGTTTGCCCTTGAGCAACATCAGTCTGCGGAAATACTTCATCAATAAAAATTCTACGTGTAGGATTTATGGAAAGATCATCATCACTTATACCTGCAGGTCTTTGGTTGGTATAAAAAATAGGATCTATAGTATACCAAGACAGTTTTGCCCTACCATGACCATTTAATAAGTTATCTGGATCTTCTGGTGAGCTACCATAAAGTTGATTGCCCCCAATACCAAATTCAAGGGGCATACTTGCTAAGGACCATCCTAACGATGCTCTGATATCTATTAATGCCTGTGCACCTTCAAAATCATCTAAATAGGTAGTTGTTTCACCATCAAAATCTGCATTTTTCGGAGAATTGGGTTTTAACATGGCCATCTCTGCCCGTATAGAAACATTCGATGGAACATCCGTATCAATATTTGGCAGCTTGTTGACCATACGTGTAAGCCACGGCACCTCTGTAGAAAAATTACCGTTTAGACCAAATATAGTATTGTTAACCGGTTCAACCCCATAATTAGATTTTTGAGTTAACGGGCGTTCATTTAAATTCAGCAATGTACCCCCAAGCATAAAATTTTCACTGATTTGATGCTCAACGTTAACACCTGTAAAGCGACGCGTTTGTTGTCCAAATACCGCGTTATTCTCAACAGAAATATTGATTGGCACATTTGAAGCCTCTAAGCTAGGATCTAATATCTGAACCGTACCAGCCTGATAATTTACCGTATAATCAATACCTTCTTGTAATTGACGCCCACCAGCGGTAACCCGAACAGAACCTCTAGGAACATTAAACGCACCTATTGGAATACCGTTACTACCTTCCGATTTATAGTTACCTTTTAATATAAATTTATTCTTTTCTGGATCTTGTAATGCAGCCGCTTTTGTCAACTCGTACATATCCCTAAATACATACTGTTCTTGGTTTGCATTATATGCCGACGTATTATTATACTGCCCACTATTACCGTTTTCTAATTCTTCGAATAAAAACTGACCAAACGGTTCTACTTTAGTAAAAATAATTCTGCCGCCTTGCACATCTATCGTCTGTCCGGGCACAAAATCGAAAAATCCGTCTCCACCAGGTTGTATATCATTGTAGACATTTAAACGATCTAAATTAAAAACGTTTAACAGTATACGCTCCTCTAACCCTTCTGGCCAACCAGTACCAGGACCTTCTTCTATAGGAGTAATATAATTTCTAGGTGTTGGGTCAGAATATAAAATATTCAATTTAAAATCGTCTTGACTTAAACGGAATGCACCTGTAGCATAAATATTCTTCATCATTAAATCCCAAATAGGATCATTGATGTTGGTGATATTACTTTTTAATAATTTAAGTATAAGTGTATTGTTTTCAATAATAGGATTTGCACCTTGTGAGATAGTTGTAGCCTCTAGACCACCATTAGCAAACTCACCAACCTGAAAAACTTCCCCTTGAAAAGTATATTGAAACGCAACACCTAAAACTTCATCATTACTTAATCTTTGATTTAAAGAGATATAGCCTAATTGAGTATTATATTCAAAATCTCTACCTTGTTCCAACTTTCTCGCATTCTCTAACAGTGCATAATCAAAACCTTGATTAGGATTATATCCCCCAGAAAAACTACCTCCATTAAATCCACTCTCGACAGTTGCAATTTCTCTAATATTATCATTTAATGCCCCACCATTCCCTATTAAAGAAGGGTCATAATCATTGGCTTTGTTTCTAGGTCTTAAATCGGTTGGACCATTAAAAAACCCAGCGCTATTTCCGTTATTTTGACCAACCCTAGTTTTATCTCTATTAGGTTCACCCAAATCTTGAATTGCGACAACATTACGAACATTTAAGGTCTGTTGACTTCTGTTGGTAACCCAGACTTCTATTCTCGTTATTTGAACTTGACTCTGTACATACGGGTATGTAGACAATGCTCTATCATAGTTATCCCTAAAATACTGCGCTAAAAAGAAGTGTCTGTTCTCATCATAATCTAAAGCAGTTAAAGAAAATTCATTTAATGTTCCACCACCTTGTGCAACCACAGTATTATTTTGAGAACGTTGTTCAGAAAACACCGCAGTAACGGAAGTTTTACCAAATTGTAATTTAGTCTTTACACCAAATAAACTCTGGGCTCCTGTAATTAAAGAACTGTTTAATGGCATGTTAACATTACCAACTTCTATAGACTGTATAATATCATCTTCTGTAGGTGTATAGTCTAGCTTTACAATATTCTGAAAATCGAAAGTGGCTTCTGTATCATAATTTGCAGTAACCTGTAAACGCTCCCCAATTTTACCTAACATACTAAGACTAATGCGCTGATCAAAATCGAAAGAAAGGTTAGTTCTATTACGCGGTGAAAGTGAAGGATTATCATTTTTTTGCCAAATAACCCCTAAGTCCATTGCCACAGAACCTTGCGGAATAATTTCTATTGAATTACCTCCAAAAATTGAAGTGAAAAAATTATTGTTTACATAAAAATTTGGAAGTAAGTTTTTACGAGCCTCTTCGCTTCCTTCTTTTTTACCAGAATATGCGTCGGATTTTTCCTTGAAGTACGATTTAATTCCTTCCTTTTCAATAAGTTTAAAGTATTGATCCGGAGTAAGAATAATAGGGTATCCTATATTAAAATCACCAACACTCTCATTATAAATATAACGATCTAATTTAGGATCATAGATATACTTAGATACAATACTATCTGGATTTTCAAGTAGAATACGACCTAGGTCGAATCCTGTTTTTACAGAATCGATTTCTTGTTCCTCCGTTTCTTGCGCTACGACCAAAGTCATAGTCCCAAAAAACAAGCAGAAAAGAAAGATATACTTAAAAAAAGATTTAAGATTTTTAATTGCCCCGATTTTTAAACTTATTACAAATTTTTGAGCGCAAGTTTAATTATGTTCTCCACGCTTAAGGAAGCATCTTGACTAAGCACTTTATCGACAACCCTCTCTGCCTGTTTACGTGCGAAGCCTAGAACTTCTAAAGCAGATAACGCTTCATCTTTATTTGTATTGTTTGCGGTTAGCGAAAGTTCATCTATATCGTAAACTTTTAATACCTTATCTCTGAGGTCCAAAATAGCACGTTGGGCAGTTTTCGCACCTATTCCTTTGACAGCCTGTATAGAGGCTACATCTCCATTAGCTATGGCATCTCTAACTTGTGTAGGTGACATGGACGAAAGCATGGTTCTGGCAATACTTGATCCAATTCCTGAAACCGATAGTAATAATAGAAAAATTTCACGTTCAAATTTTTCTACAAATCCGAATAATGTATGCGAATCTTCTTTCACTTGAAGATGAGTAAATAGCGAGATATTCTCCTGTTCTAGTAATTTTGAAAATGTATTCAAAGAGATATTTACAAAATAACCAACCCCACCACATTCAATAATTACATGGGTTGGATTTTTTTCTACTAGTTTACCTCTTAAGTGATGTATCATATGACTTTAAATTAAATAGGGAAATAAAGTATGCTTACTCATTTCCCTATTCATACAGTATTAAAAGTTAGTTATTTGGTTTCCTTAGCTTTTTTACGCTTTTCTCGTTCTTGTGCATCTATTACAGCTACTGCCGCCATATTTACTATTTCATCAACACTAGCGCCTAATTGCATTATATGAACAGATTTTCTTAAGCCCACCATAATTGGTCCTATGGAATCTGCCTTATTTAATTCTTTAAGTAGCTTATATGTGATATTTGCCGATTCTAAGTTCGGAAAAATTAAGGTGTTTACCTTTCTTCCGGCTAATTTAGAAAAAGGGAATTTACTTTCATGAAGTTCCTTGTTCAATGCAAAATCTGTTTGAATTTCACCATCAACAACCAAATCGGGAGTGGTTTCGTGTAAAATACGAACTGCCTCTCTTACTTTTCTAGCATTAGGGTGTGTTGATGAACCAAAGTTGGCATAGCTCAACATAGCCAAAACAGGATCAAACCCAAAAGTAGAAGCAACATTTGCAGTCATTTGCGCAATTTCTGCTAATTCTTCTGCATTTGGTTCTATATTTATGGAGGTGTCCGCTAGGAATAAGGGGCCCCTTTCGGTAATCATAATATTCACTGTTGCAACTTTCTTAACACCAGTTGCCCGGCCTATAACTTCTAAAATTGGTTTCACCACTGTAGGGTAAGCTCTAGAATACCCAGATATCATACCATCGGCATCACCTTCAAGCACCATCATAGCTCCAAAATAATTTCGCTCGCGCATTTTTATTTTTGCACTATAAAAAGTAACACCACTTCTTTTACGGCTTTCCCAATATTTAGTGGCATAGCGAATATGACGTTCATCAAATTCTTCTGCCATTGGGTCAATAATGGTGATATCCGCATCGAACTCTAGTTCTTTTTTTAACTCAAGAATAATTTCTTTACGGCCTAAAAGAATTGGTTCAGCTATACCTTCCTCGTGAACAATTTGTGCTGCTTTTAACACATCTAAATGATCTGCTTCGGCAAAAACAATTTTCTTAGAGTTAGAACGTGCTCTACCATGTAAAAGTCGAACTACTTTATTATCGTTACCAGACCGAAGCATTAACTCTTCACGATATTTATCCCAATCTTGAATTGGAGCTTTGGCAACACCACTTTCAATAGCAGCTTTTGCTACAGCCGGTGGCACTTCGTAAATTAAACGTTGATCAAATGGTTTTGGAATAATATATTCTCTACCAAAAGTTAACCTTGTTTCACCGTAAGCAATATTTACTTGCTCAGGCACTGGTTGTTTTGTTAAATTGGCCAATGCTTTAACTGCCGCCATTTTCATAGCCTCGTTAATAGCAGTTGCTCTAACATCTAGTGCTCCTCTAAAAATAAAAGGAAAACCTAAAACATTATTTACTTGATTAGGATGATCCGATCGGCCCGTTGCCATAATAATATCTTTTCGAGTAGCAACTGCTAAATCGTAAGCAATTTCAGGATCCGGATTGGCCATGGCAAAAACAATAGGGCTTTTAGCCATAGATAATAACATTTCTGGTGTTACGACATTGGCAATAGAAAGTCCAATAAAAACATCGGCATTTACCATTGCTTCATCTAGCGTATCAATTTTTCTATCCGTAGCAAATTCTTTCTTCGCTGGTGATAAATTATCGGCATCCTTTCTAATAACACCTTTACTGTCTAACATGACAATATTTTCAGCTTTTGCCCCAAAAGCTTTATATAGTTTAGTACATGACACTGCAGCAGCACCCGCACCGCTAATTACAATACGAACCTCTTCTATCTTTTTTTTGGCAATTTCCAATGCATTTAACAACGCAGCCGCAGATATAATTGCGGTACCGTGCTGATCATCGTGCATTACCGGAATATCGAGCTCCTCTTTTAATCTACGTTCAATTTCAAACGCTTCGGGAGCTTTTATATCTTCAAGATTAATACCTCCAAAAGTTGGAGCGATCATTTTTACTGTTTCTATAAACTTATCTACATCTTCCGTATCTACTTCAATATCAATACCATCAATATCCGCAAAAATTTTAAAAAGAAGACCTTTACCTTCCATTACAGGTTTTGAAGCTTCAGGACCAATATTACCCAACCCTAAAACAGCTGTACCGTTAGAAATAATAGCAACCAAGTTACCCTTAGATGTATATTTATAGGCGTTATCTTTATCCTTGGCGATTTCTAAACAAGGCTCAGCTACACCAGGCGAGTAAGCTAGAGCAAGATCCCGTTGCGTACTATAAGGTTTTGTAGGTACAATTTTAATCTTACCTGGCTGTGGTTTAGCGTGGTAAATAAGGGCTTCCCTTCTTTGTTTTTCCTTGCTCATATTCTTCTATATTAAAACATCAAATTTAAAGGTATTCTACAATAAAGTGTTAAGCAGATTAGTTTTTATACAAAGAAAATAAATAGTGATGTTTTTGATAATCAAAAGCCCATTATATTAATACGACTAAACCACCTTCTCTTTGTTTGATACATTTAAGCGCAATGCCAAAAATCCTGAGATAGTAAAAAATACACCTGCAAACAGCATAGCATTTATAGCATTATTACCAAGCAAGTACTTATAAATTGGTCCGAAAGTAAGGGTCTCTATACCCATTGGAATTACGATCATCATATTTAGAATACCCATATATACACCACGCCTTTCTTGCGGAACCACTTTTGATACCATTGTATAAGGTATACCCATCATTGCCGCCCAACCTATGCCAAAAAGCACCATAGGTACCAAAACCATAATTGGATTTGTAATATAAGGAATTGCGAATAAAGAGATAGCCGTACCGAACAAGCTTAATGCATATATTTTTTTACCGCCAAATTTCAATGTCAAGGGCACCAAAGCCAAGGCAACTACCATAGTAACTATATTATAAGTTAAACTCATTTGCGCAGACTGAGAAGCAGCTTCGCCCGTTGAATAACCCATTGTCAATTTGAACAAAGGTGTAGTATACTGCCAGTAAATAAATAGAGCATACCATTGAAATAAATACACAGCCCCTACCCTCCACATAAATGTAGGCATTTTCTTTATGGAATCTGTAATTTCCTTAAATGGCAAAGCTATACGCTCAGTTAACGATTTAGATTTTGCTTTATTAATAGCTATCAATTCTTCTGATGAAGGCGGAATTTCAGGGGTTTTTAAAACTGAATAAAGGATAGTTGTTATAGAAAGAATAGCACCAATATAAAATGAGTAGTACAACCAAGTAGGAATAGTACCTGCTGCTTCTACGGTGTCACCTCCAAATAAATATTGAAATAATACTATTGAACCGTTAGCCAAAAGTATACCTGCGCCAACGAATAAACTCTGCATCTGATAACCCAAACTAAGTTGTTTTTCAGGTAATTTATCACCTACAAAGGCTCGATAGGGTTCCATTGCCATATTGTTTCCTACATCTAATATCCAAAGTAATCCTACAGCAAACCATAAAACCGGACTTGTGGGGAAAGCGAACAAACACAAACTTCCCAAAATTGCTCCAATTAAAAAATAAGGTTTACGTCTACCCCATTTGGCGGACCAAGTCTTATCTGACATGGCACCAATTATAGGTTGTACTATTAAACCTGTTACAGGGCCGGCAATATTTAAAATGGGTAACATATCTTCAGGGGCACCTAAGTAAAGAAAAATTGGATTTATGGCTGTTTGTTGAAGCCCAAAACTATATTGGATACCTAAAAAGCCAACGTTCATATTAAAAATCTGCCAAAAGCTAAGGCTTGGTTTATTTATTTTCATTTACACTTATGGTTCTTAAACTAGATCTAATAATTACACTATTCTTACCTAGGAGATTAAAATTTTTAGAATTACATAATATTTACCTATAAGCAATATAATATAATTAACTGTTAGCAGCACTTTTACAGGAAATAAAAGATTTCGCAAACGATTGAGTACCTTATTTTATTTTAAAAAATCAATATTTCTAGTAAGTCCCGAGAATTTAGTTCGTTTAACCGCAGACTTTTTAAAGACTTTTTGAAAAACATCTTCAGTAATTTCTTCCCAATCTTTTTTAGTCATGGACAGCAATTCTGGATTAGGGTTGAACAATGGTTCATTATGTGGTTTCGAAAATCGGTTCCAAGGGCAAACATCTTGGCATATGTCGCAACCAAACATCCAATCATTAAAAGAACCTTTCATTTCATTGGGCAGTTCATTTTTTAATTCAATCGTAAAATAAGATATACACTTGCTACCGTCAACTACATATGGTTCCACTATAGCTTGTGTAGGGCAAGCATCTAAACAAGCTGTACAAGTACCGCAATGATCGGTTACTATATGATCATATTCTAAGTCAATATCTACAATTAGCTCAGCAATAAAATAAAAAGAACCCACCTGTTGGGTTAAAAGGTTACTATTTTTACCGATCCACCCTAAACCGCTTTTGGCTGCCCAAGCTTTATCTAAAACTGGTGCCGAATCTACAAATGCACGCCCATTGACTTCCCCTATTTCTTCCGAAATAAATTCTTGCAATTGTCTTAATTTTACTTTAATAATATGATGGTAGTCTTGCCCATAAGCATATTTAGAAATTTTATAAGAATCTTCGTTTTGAGATTCTTCTGGATAATAATTTAACAAAAGGGAAATCACAGATTTAGACCCTTCTACTAATTTTGTTGGATCTAATCTTTTATCGAAATGATTTGCCATATAGCTCATTTCGCCATTCATGTTTTTTTTGAGCCACTTTTCTAATCTTGGAGCTTCTTCCTCTAGAAAATTTGCTTTTGATACACCGCATGATAAAAAACCGAGGCGTTTGGCTTCGGTTTTAATACTATTGGTCCATTTTTGTTTTATATCGATACTCAAAATAAACCAGGTTGAATTCCTCCTTTTACCTTTCCAAGGTGTTTATAGGCCAATTCCGTCACTTCTCGTCCTCGTGGAGTTCTCATAATAAAACCTTGTTGAATTAAAAAAGGTTCATATACTTCCTCGATAGTTTCAGCGCTTTCAGAAACAGCAGTAGCTAAAGTGGTAATCCCCACTGGACCTCCTTTAAACTTGTCTATTATAGTGGTTAGAATTTTATTATCCATTTCATCAAGACCATGGGCGTCTACATTTAAAGCCTTTAAACTAAACCTTGAAATTTCCATATCAATAGATCCATTGCCTTTAATCTCGGCAAAATCTCTAACTCGCCTTAAAAGTGCATTACATATTCGAGGTGTACCCCTACTTCTTCCCGCAATTTCTATAGCAGCTTCTTGTGTAATTGGTACACGTAATATTTCGGCACTACGCTCAACTATAGTGGATAGCAATTCAGTAGAATAATATTGAAGTCTACTTTGTATTCCGAACCTAGCACGCATAGGTGCTGTTAACAAACCTGAACGAGTAGTGGCCCCAATTAAGGTAAACGGATTTAAATTAATTTGAACTGAACGAGCATTTGGTCCAGTTTCGATCATGATATCAATTTTATAATCTTCCATTGCAGAATACAAATACTCTTCGACAATAGGACTTAATCTATGTATTTCATCAATGAACAATACATCGCGTTCATCTAAATTGGTGAGTAACCCGGCTAAATCTCCTGGTTTGTCTAAAACCGGACCAGATGTAATTTTAATACCTACACCCAACTCATTAGCCAAAATATTGGCCAATGTAGTTTTTCCTAAACCTGGCGGGCCATGAAACAACGTATGGTCAAGCGCCTCACCTCTTCTATTGGCCGCTTCCACGAAAACCTTAAGATTTTCCAACACCTGCTCCTGACCTGTAAAATCATCAAAATTTATAGGTCTTAAAGCTCTTTCAATATCTAATTCCTCATTAGAGAAACCTTCAGAAGATGGGTCTAAGTAATCATTCATATGCTAACAAAGATATACAAAGACGGGATAACTTTTGTATTCAAAAACTATCTAAATCCATTGCAACAGCACTTTAATGATACTTAATTTATCTAACAGTTTTATTTATAAAATTTGTAAATTCATACTATGACAAAAGAAAAATACACTGCTGAAGTTCTTCAATATATTCCCGTGTTTTATATTATTTGGTCTGACGACCTTTTATCTGCATCAGAAATTAATGTTGTAGAAAATGTAATTTCCGAAGACACTTCTTTAACTAAAAGTGATAAAAAAAAACTATTGAGCTGGTTAGACGTTAAAAATCCTCCTAAAAATGAGCTTTTTAAATTCTGGAAACAACTAATTTTAAATAGCGGTGTTAAACTTGTTGAGCAAGAAACCCACCCTCTTACTGTCTTTAGCCAAAAAGTAGCATCTTACTATCATAACAATGTTACTTTTAATGATCAGATTAAAGAGATAGAAATTAACTTAGGCATACAACCAAATCACTACAATCATTTATTTGAAGTACATATTGATGTTGATAATAATTCAGTTCAATATTCCGGAAAATTAATCGATGAAATCTTAAAAGGTAAACAAGCCAAAGTAGTTGATAGATTTAGAAACGTTTTAAAGGACCCTATATTTTCATGGGAGATATATAGAGATAAAGAAAAATTTAGAAATCATGTATTAGAACAGGTTTCGTTTCTAGCAAAGAAAGGCTATGGCGCAATGGCATACTCTAAAGCATATGGAGGCACCGATGATATGGAAGGGTATGCAGCCATTTTCGAAAATTTAATGTACGTAGATGGAAGTTTAGCTATAAAATTTGGAGTACAATTTGGCCTTTTCGGAGGTAGCATTCAAAAATTAGGTACCAAAAAGCATCATGACAAATACCTTACAGATGCTGGCACGGCAGAACTTTTAGGTTGCTTCGCAATGACAGAAACAGGACATGGTTCTAATGTTCGTGGAATAAAAACGACAGCTACATACAATCATAATACGGGGACACTAGTAATTGACACCCCGGGTGATAATGATAATAAAGAATATATAGGCAATGCTTTACATTCTACAATAGCTTCAGTTTTCGCTCAACTAATTGTTAATGGTAAAAATGAAGGCGTACATGCTATTCTTGTACCATTAAGAAATGAAAACCATGAATTATTATCGGGTATTAAAGTTGAGGATAATGGTTATAAATTAGGTTTAAACGGTGTAGATAACGGTAAAATATGGTTTAAACAAGTAACTGTACCTAAAGAGAACTTATTAAATAAGTATGGCACCATTTTAGCTAATGGAGATTACTATTCCGAAATAAAAAATCCAAATAAAAGGTTTTTTACCATGTTGGGCACCTTGGTAGGTGGCAGAATTTGCGTTGCCCGTGCCGGGCTTGGGGGAGCTAAATTTGCACTTACTATAGCTATAAAACATGCATTAAAAAGAAGACAATTTAATGATAGTGTAAAAATTCAAGAAGATTTATTGATGGATTATCCGTTACATCAGTTACGATTAACTCCATTATTGGCTAGTGCCTATGTATATCATATTACTTTAGATAAAATGATGCGTTTGTATTGTGATGAAACACAACCAGACAAAAGACAAATAGAGACTCAGGTAGCAGGATTAAAATCTATTATTACGTGGTATGCCAACGATACAATTCAAGAATGTAGAGAAGCTTGTGGTGGCAAGGGTTATTTATTAGAAAACCGCATAGCCGACCTAAAGGGAGATGTAGACATTTTCACAACTTTTGAGGGAGACAATAATGTTTTATTACAATTAGCCGCAAAAGGTGTACTATCAGATTTTAAAGCTGAATTTAATAGTGCCGGATTCTCTTCTGTATTAAAATTATTAAGCACGCAATTAAGCGATAAACTATCTACTATTAATCCTCTGTACTCGAACAAAACCGATAAAGCTCATTTATATAATCAAAAATTCCATGTCCATGCTTTTGAACATAGAACAAGAAGATTGACCTATACTATTGCAATGCGGATCAGAGGTTATATAAAAAAAGGAATTCCTTCGTACCAAGCCTTTTTAAAAGTCCAAACACATTTAATGACATTGGGTAAAGCTTATAGCACAGAACTAGCTTATAAGTCCTTTATTGAACACAACAACACTATAGGTGATCCACAGCACAAAGCTCTATTTGAAAAACTGGGCACACTATATGCGCTGCATGAAATTAGAAAAGATGCATCATGGTACTTAGAGCAAGGCTACATAGGTTCAACAAAATCAAAAGCTATACGACAACGTGTAGAAAGACTTTGTACAGAATTAAGACCACATCTAGCAAGTTTAGTAGATGGCTTTGGCATTCCAGATTATTTACTTAGCGCACCAATTGCAAATTAATTTTTTTCTTTATCTAACCTCGAGGTATCTAAAAAATCTAAAATAGTAATCTTCGCATCACCATAGAGCTTTGTTTTTGAAGCACCTTTAGAACTTAGTTGAAAAGAACTTAACGCCCTTATTTCCGCATCAGATGAATCTTCCGATATTAAAAGAACATCTGTTGATTGTAAATCAGAAGCCTTTAAAGAACTACTACCGTACAATTTTGCCATTAAAATATCAGTAGTACCTTCCATTTTTGCTGTAGCGTTTTTATACATATAAATACTATTATTTGCACCTGTAGAATATAATTTAACATCAATTCTATCTTTTAAAGTAATATTTAAAGAATCACTAGCTAAGTTAAAATCACCAGAGCTAATTTCCTCCATGGTAATATCAATAATATCAGCAGTTGCATTTAATTCTAATCTCGAAGTACCAGAGGTATACACCTGTAACCGATCTGTAGAAATTACATCTTTCATGCTTATTTTACCATTAAGCATCTTTACAGAATTTAATTCTTGAAAGAAAATTGTAATATTAAGTTTCTTTTTAGACGTAATATTATAAAATGATGATATTTTCAATATACCCCCATCAACGTTAAACTTTAGAACATCAATTAAATTATCATCTAATTCTAATGCATATCCTTCCTGAGAAGATTTTTGTAACACAATATCCAAATCATCAGACAATTCTATGGCAGAAAAAGATTCCAAATCTTCACGTACTTCAATTACATTTTTATTCCCCTTAATCTTAGGCTTTCGTTGAGAATAAGCTTGAAAAGATATAAATGAAACAAATAAAATTAGAACAATATTTTTCATAATCTATGATTTAAACAAAAAATGAAGGTATTCAATTTTAGGTAATTCAAAAAGGAACTTTAGAATTACTTATGAAGTAAACAAAAAAAGCCCAACTACAAATAGTTGGGCTTTCTTCAAAACATATTTTTAATGATTCATCTCTTCTTCATCAACCTGCAAAGGAATATGTTGAGGAACGTAATCTTGACCAGGAATTATATATTCACCCTTGTCATCTACTTTACTATAATCGTACGCCCATCTATGAACTTCTGGTATGGCACCAGCCCAGTTACCATGAACATGTTTTTGTTCTGCTGTCCACTCCAATGTATTTGACTTCCATGGGTTCTTTGGACCAACCTTACCGTAGAAAACGCTATAAATAAAATTTGCAACAAAAACCAATTGCGCAGCTGCAGCGATTATAGCAAAAACTGTCATTAACACTTGTATATCCGTTAATTCATCGAACATTGGGAATGCGGTATTCTCATAATATCTCCTTGGTACACCAGCCATACCTACAAAGTGCATTGGAAAGAAAACACCATAAGCACAGATGGCAGTTACCCAAAAGTGTACATAACCCAAATTCTTATTTAAAAGTTTTCCTTCAAACATTTTTGGGAACCAATGATAAACACCTGCAAACAAACCATACAAAGCAGATATACCCATAACTAAGTGAAAATGAGCAATTACAAAATAAGTATCATGTACATTAATATCTAATGTACTATCCCCTAATATTATCCCTGTTAAACCTCCTGTGATAAACGTAGATACAAAGCCTATTGAAAATAGCATAGCAGGATTCAATTGCAAATTACCTTTCCATAAGGTTGTTATCCAGTTAAATGACTTAACTGCAGAAGGTATTGCAATTAATAATGTTGTAAATGTAAATACAGATCCTAAAAATGGGTTCATTCCTGAAATAAACATATGGTGTCCCCAAACAATGGTAGAAAGAAATGCGATAGCAAGTATTGAAGCAACCATAGCTCGATAACCGAATATTGGCTTACGTGAACTACTAGCCATAATTTCAGATACTAGTCCCATAGCAGGTAAAATAACGATATACACTTCAGGGTGTCCTAAGAACCAAAATAAATGTTCGAATAAAACGGGTGAACCACCTTGATAATGCAATACCTCACCTTGAATAAAAATATCTGAAAGAAAAAATGAAGTTCCAAAACTTCTATCCATTATTAGCAACAAAGCAGCAGATAATAGTACCGGAAATGAAACAACGCCGATAATAGCTGTTACAAAGAATGCCCATATAGTTAAAGGCAATCTTGTCATTGACATACCTTTAGTTCTTAAATTAATTACCGTAACAATGTAATTAAGAGAACCTAATAAAGACGATGCGATAAAAATAGCCATAGAACTTAGCCACAAAGTCATACCCAAACCGGAACCAGGCTGGGCGATAGGTAGTGCGCTTAAGGGTGGATAAATTGTCCAACCAGCAGCTGCGGGTCCTGCCTCTACAAAAAGAGAAATTATCATTATAACACAAGACACAAAAAATAACCAAAAGGAAACCATGTTCAGAAAACCAGAAGCCATATCTCTTGCCCCTATTTGTAATGGAATCAATAAATTACTAAACGTACCACTTAAACCTGCAGTTAGTACGAAGAAAACCATTATGGTACCGTGCATGGTAACTAATGCCAAATAAATATCAGCATCCATTACTCCTTCCGGAGCCCATTTCCCTAATAGTGACTCAAATATTGTAAACGACTCACCAGGCCAGGCCAATTGCATTCTAAATAACAAAGACATAGCTATACCAATGAATCCCATAACTAAAACACCTGTAATAAGGTATTGCTTAGCGATCATTTTATGGTCTTGGCTAAAGATATACTTTGTTACAAAAGTTTCTTTATGATGATGTCCATGATCGTCATTTGCGTGATCATCTACATGTGCATGTGCTGTTGCTGACATAATCGTAATCTTATTTTTTATTAATTTTCTAATTATAGCTTTATTGATTGAAGAAGAATTACTCTCCTACTGAAACTGAATTTACCGTATTAAAAGCGGGACTTGCTTCATCTTTCATCACAGTTTGGGCAAATGTTGACTGACCTTTCATCCATTCATTATACTCCTCCTCGGTTTCAACAATAATTTTCATTTGCATATTATAATGCGATTTTCCACAAATCTTATTACAAAGTAATATATAATCAAATTCCCAAGGGTCAATGGCTTCTCCAGTACTAACCGCTTTCTCAGCTCTGATTTTATTCGTTCTTTTAACTTTATCCACAACGTCTGGATTAGCTCTCATTTCTTCTGTAGTATAAATAGGAGTAAAAGAAAACTCCGTAATCATACCAGGAACGCAGTTCATTTGTGCCCTAAAATGAGGCATGTAGGCAGAATGTAATACATCTTGAGAACGCATCTTAAAATTCACTTTTCTACCAACTGGTAAATGCAATTCTTTTACGATAACATCATCGTGAGCATACGTATCAGACTCATCTAAACCTAATACATTTGCTTTATCTATATCGATCATTCTAACATTTGCACCTCCTAAAACATTATCTCCACCGCCATATCTAGCTGTCCAATTAAATTGTTGTGCATATAATTCTACAATTAGTGGATCATCTTCGTCATTAACATCCATGATAGTTGTCCAAGTATATAGCCCCCATAAAATAAGACCCGCTAAAACGATTACAGGAATAATAGTCCATATAAATTCTAACCGATCGTTATCTGCATAAAATACGGCTTTTTGTCCTTTTTTACCACTATACTTATAACCGAAATAGTGTAATAAAGCTTGAGTAATAGTTTGTACAATAAAAATAATTACCATGGAAACTAGCATCAAATCATCAAATTCCTCACCATGCGCAGATCCAGCCTCCGGCAATAAAAATTTGCTATACTTCCAGAAACTAAAAATAGTAATCCCATAAATAAATACTAAAAATGCGAATAACAAATAACCATTATTCTTATTGTCGCTATCAGTAGCTATTTGGTGATTTTCAGTTTTAAGCTGAGATAATTCAAAGATTTTAGTCAATTGCCAAATGGCAATTGCTACAAGAACAAGAACAGCTAAAGTCAATAATGTCGTCATCGTATATATAAAATGTTATACTTTACTTATTTATTAATAGTGAAAGTGTCTACTTTCTTCAATAAAAGGGTTTCTTTTTGGTTGTAAAGGAGCAGATGAAATTGCTCTAAAAATCCAAAATATAAATAAACCTGCAAAAAACAATACAGACCCAATTTCAGGAATACCTATATACCAATTCTTACCTACGGTAGATGGCATTATAGCAGTAAAAATATCCATATAATGCCCTGCAAGTATTACAATACCCGTTAAAATTACAAACCAATTTATTCTTTTATAGTCACTGTTCATTAGTAAAAGGACAGGAAATAAGAAATTCATTGCCACCATACCAAAGAAAGGCAATCTATAATCTGCAATTCTAGTAACATAATACGTTACTTCTTCAGGAATATTTGAATACCATATCAACATAAACTGCGAGAACCACAGGTAAGTCCAGAAAATGCTAATACCGAACATAAACTTTGCCAAATCATGAATATGACTATCGTTTACATCTGGCAAATGACCTTTAGATTTTAAATAAATAGTAACCATTGCTATAACCGTAATACCAGATACGAACATACTAGCAAATATATACCATCCAAATAAAGTACTAAACCAGTGTGGTTCAACGCTCATAATCCAATCCCAAGACATGATTGACTCAGAAATCAAATAGAATACTAGGAAACCAGCAGATATTCTAAAATTCAATTTAAAATTAGAATTATTATCAGACTCATCCTGTGCTAAAGATAATTTTCTAGAATATTCTCTATACCCAATCCATCCGGCTAAAAATATTGCAGCTCTAATTAAAAAGAAAGTAGGGTTCAAATATCCTGCTTTACCTTGTAAAAGTGCATCCTTAGCAACTACATCGGCATCCATCCAAATAAACAAATGGTTCATATGTAAAACAGAAAGCACAAGAATAACAAATACAATAATTCCGCCAGGAACCAGGTAAGCAGTTATTCCTTCCATTACCCTAAATAATAACGGAGACCATCCTGCTTGTGCAGCACGCTGTATAGCATAAAAGGCCAATACACCTAAAGAAATCATCATAAAAAAGAATGCAGCAACATATAATGCGGCCCAAGGTCTATTCTTTAACTGATCCAATAAATGCTGATCATGAGAAGAATCGTGTTCACCAGCTACTGCATGATCATTTTTTTGTGTTTCGTGTGATGCTTCCGCTCCATGGGCATCACCATGACCATCGTCATGACTTGCAACCATTTCTTTCGCCTCTGCAATGGTTCCAGGAGCCATAACAAATCCTCCAATGATTCCTAATGCACCAACAATCATTAGAATTATGGAAGCTATTTTAAGTCTATTTGAAAACGTATACATAGTATTGTTTACCTATTATTTGGTTAAATCTTGTTTCAATTGCATTACATACTCCGATACTTGCCACATCTCTTCAGTATCCATTTGAGATGCATAAGAACCCATTGAATTTAATCCGTAATGAATTGTATAATATGTGGTCCCTACCGTAATATCTCTTGCAGGGTCTGCATAACTTGGCACACCCAATATTTTTTCTCTTTTTACTAAAGTACCTTTTCCTTCACCCTTATCACCATGACAAATTGCACAGTATATGGTATATAATTGAGCTCCTTTTGCTATGTTCGTTACAACGTTCGCCGAATCTAAAGGACTTGACTGTAATCTTGCCAATTCTTTACCTTCAGGAGAATTCTCAATTTCATAAGGCAACCAACCCCTATTAATGGTGTTAGCAGGAGGCATTAGAGCCTCCGACTGATTTGGTAAAAAATCCACTGCACCATAAGTTTCGTAACCAACTGACTGATACATATTTGGCATATATTGATAATTAGGCTCACTCTCGTTTTGACAAGACGTAACCAACACAACCAATGCAAATACTAATGCTATATTCTTAAAACTGTTCATATTTAATGACTGTTTTTTTCTGATACATTAATTTCAACAGCACCTGTATCCATTAATAAATCTCTTAATTCTTGCTCGTTATTATGGATTTCAATTTCCATTAAAAAATGATCGTCCGTAGTTCTTACATCAGGATTTTCAGCTTCTTTAAAAGGCCACAATCTACTTCTCAAATAAAAAGTAATAACCATTAAGTGAGCTGCAAAGAAAACCGTTAACTCAAACATAATAGGTACAAAAGCAGGCATGTTCTCTAGATAACTAAAGCTTGGTTTACCTCCAATATCCTGCGGCCAATCTTCAATCATGATATAATTCATCATCAAAGTAGCCACCGCAAGGCCTACTAAACCATATAAAAAAGCAGTTATTGCCAATCTAGTTGGAGCTAACCCCATTGCTTTGTCTAAACCATGAACAGGAAAAGGACAATATACCTCTTCAATATGAAGCTTTGCTGCTTTCACCTTTTTAACGGCAAGCATTAACACATCATCATCATCGTAAAAAGCGTGTATAACTTTAGATGCCATATTTATCTTTTGTTATTTAGTAAAATTGCTGCTTGTCCTGCCCAGTCATCACGTTGTGCTCTACCTGGGAAAGAACCTGTAATAGAATCCAATAAATTGTATTCACTCTCTGTCATTCTAGCTACTTGAGCAAATGTATAAATTCCTATTTCATTTAAAGTAGCTTCCATTTGAGGACCGATACCTTTAATCTTTTTCAAATTATCCGCCACTTCCGTAGTTGAATCGAAAGTACCTACTGCACTTAACAAATCAGAAACCCCTACCTTATCACCTATTGCAGGTACTACTTCACCCATTAAAACATCATCAGTAATTGGTTCTTTAGCCGCTTCTTTAGTCGTTCTAATTTGATAAAGTGGCTTACCTGCATCTCTCAATACTTTATATTTCTCTCCAGAAGACTTCAAAATAGATTTAACCTCTGCCTGTGCAATTACAGGGAATGTTCTAGAGTATAATAAGAACAATACAAAGAAGAAACCAATTGTACCTATAAAGATACCTATATCAACAAATGTTGGTGAGAACATTGTCCAAGACGATGGAAGGTAGTCTCTATGTAAAGAGGTTACAATAATCACGAATCTTTCGAACCACATACCTATGTTCACCACAATAGAGATGAAGAAAGAAAACATAATACTAGTTCGTAATTTTTTAAACCACATGAATTGTGGAGAAAATACGTTACACGTCATCATTGACCAGTAAGCCCACCAGTAAGGTCCAGTTGCTCTGTTCAAGAATGCGTACTGCTCGTATTCTACACCTGAGTACCATGCCATGAACAACTCTGTAATGTAAGCACACCCTACAATTGAACCTGTTAACATGATTACAATATTCATTAATTCAATATGCTGAATTGTAATGTAATTTTCTAAATGACACACTTTCCTCATTATAATTAATAACGTGTTCACCATTGCGAAACCAGAGAAAATAGCCCCTGCAACGAAATATGGTGGAAAAATCGTTGTATGCCAACCTGGTATTACCGAGGTAGCAAAATCAAACGATACAATAGTATGTACAGATAATACCAAAGGAGTTGCAAGACCTGCAAGTACCAAAGACACTTCTTCAAATCTTTGCCAGTCTTTAGCGCGGCCACTCCATCCAAAACTTAACAGACTATATATTTTCTTTTGAAACGGTAAAACCGCTCTATCACGTATCATAGCGAAATCAGGAAGAAGACCTGTCCACCAAAATACCAATGAAACTGATAAGTATGTTGATATGGCAAATACATCCCAAAGAAGAGGAGAGTTAAAGTTTACCCATAACGAACCAAATTGATTTGGAATTGGTAATACCCAATATGCCAACCACGGACGACCCATGTGAATAATTGGAAATAAACCTGCTTGAACTACCGAGAAAATTGTCATTGCCTCTGCAGAACGGTTAATTGCCATTCTCCATTTTTGACGGAATAACAATAATACTGCCGAAATCAAAGTACCGGCATGTCCAATACCTACCCACCAAACGAAGTTGGTAATATCCCAAGCCCAGTTTACGGTTTTGTTAAGACCCCAAGTTCCGATTCCGGTAGAGACCGTATAAATTATACAACCTACTCCCCAAAGAAATGCCACTAAGGCAATGGAAAAAACTATCCACCAGTGCTTATTTGCTCTTCCTTCTACTGGAGCGGCAATATCCACAGTTACATCGTGGTAGCCTTTGTCTCCAATTACTAGGGGTTTACGTATAGGTGCTTCGTAATGCGACGCCATAGACTTTTGTTATAATTACTTTCTACTATTGTTTATGCTTCGTTGGTGTTTCTAACCTTAACGTGATAGAAAACATTTGGTTGAGTACCTACATGTTCCAATAAGTGGTACATACGGTCACTCGCTTTTAATTCTGATATCTTACTCTTCTCGTCATTAACATCACCAAATACAATGGCTCCATTATTACATGCGGAAGAACAAGCTGTTTGGAATTCTCCATCTTCAATAACACGACCGTCTCTCTTGGCATCAAGAATAGTCTTTTGTGTTTTTTGAATACACATAGAACATTTCTCAATAACACCTCTAGAACGAACGTTTACATCTGGGTTCAATACCATTTTACCCAAATCGTTATTCATATGGAAATCGAACTCATCATTATTATTATATAAGAACCAGTTAAACCTACGTACTTTATATGGACAGTTGTTTGCACAGTATCTTGTACCTACACATCTATTATAAGCCATTTGATTTTGACCTTGTCTGCCGTGTGATGTTGCCGCAACAGGACAAACAGTCTCACATGGCGCATGATTACAGTGTTGACACATTACAGGCTGGAAAGCTACCTGAGGATTGGCAGAAGGGTCTTCTAATTCTCCAAACCCACCCAAAGAACCTGCATCACCAAACAACCCGTCAAAACCGTCTTTCTTAACATTATCACCTTCAAATGATTCTTCTGAAGAGTAATATCTATCGATACGCAACCAGTGCATATCCCTTGATTTTCTTACTTCGGCCTTGCCAACTACTGGTACGTTGTTTTCTGCATGACAAGCGATAACACAAGAACCACAACCAGTACAAGCGTTTAAGTCGATTGACATATTAAAATGATGACCTATAGTACGGTCAAAACTATCCCATAAATCAACAGATGTTGCTGGAACCGCCTGATGATCTAAAGAAACCATAGGAACCTCATTCCATTCCGAATGATTTTTAGTATTAAATATCTCTAATGTAGTTTCCTTTATGATATCTCCTCTACCCATAAGGGTTTTATGCAATTGAACACAAGCAAACTCATGATTACCCGCAACTTTCTCAACACTTACAGATTGATTAGCATTGAAATCGTTATACAATACAAAAGCATTAACCCCTGTTTGCATATCTTCTTTCAGTCCTACTTTTTTTCCATAACCAAAAGAAAGACCTACAGTACCTTTTGCTTGACCTGGCTGAACAACAACCGGCACTTGCTCTAAGCTAACACCGTTAACGGTAAGTTTCACATAACTACCATCCATACCACCATCGGCAACATTTACGTTCGCTACACCTAACTCAGCAGCATCTGCTTTAGAAATGGTAACATAGTTGTCCCAAGATACTCTTGTAATTGGATCAGGAAACTCTTGCAACCAAGGATTACTTGCTTGCTGACCATCTCCCATACCAACTTTAGAATATAAAGTCAGCTCCATTCCATCGATAGAGGTATTTACCAAACTACGAACAGCAGAAGCTAAAGCAACATTAGTTACGTCCTCTGTGACATCTTCAGTTGCCACTACATTCTGTGCTGCACCTTCAGCATTCACTACCATTGTTTCGGTACTGAAAACACCATCTTGCAATGCCTGATTCCAACTAGCTCCGTTAAGGACAGATGAAGACCAAGTTTCTTTGATATAATCATAATACGTTTGCTCACTACCAAGTAGTTCTAAAACTACGGTCTGAAACTGTTTCGTATCGAATAATTCTTTAATAGTAGGTTGCATTAAACTATAATGCCCCTTTTTAATTTGAATATCCCCCCAAGATTCTAAATAATGGTTTGTTGCACCCACATATTGAACTGCTTCGGTAGTCTCATTCCAGTTAGTAGAGAAAGCAACAGAAAGATCAACTTTTTCTAAACCCTCTTTGAAGTCTGCCGCGTTAGGCAAAGAGTACAATGGATTAACTCCATCCATCAACAAGGCACCTATTCTACCAGCCTTCATATCGGCAATAAGCGCATTAACCGCTTTTACACTACCTTTTCTAACATACTTAGGAGCTGCAGCATCATACACCTTACTAGACAGCATTTCATTTATAGCTAAAACAACCGCTTGAGCATTAACATCATCCAAACCGGTTACAACAACCGCATTAGAACCAGCTTTCTTTATTTCAGTTGAAATGGAATCAACCAATACATCATACTCCGAAGTGTTACCACCGACAGAAGTACCATTTAATTTTCCATATAATTTTGCCAAAACTACTTTTTGCGCACTTGGCCTCATAGCCACACGCTTATCTGCATTAGCGCCAGTTAATGACATATTTGCCTCAAACTGCACATGTCTTGACATCTTACCATTCTTAGGCACACGACCTCTAGAATATCCAGCATCATAACCACCACCTTGCCAATCAGCAAGAAAATCTGCACCGAAAGAAACAATTAGTCCAGCTTTTTCAAAATCATAATCAGCTAAAGCACGTTCGCCGTATTTATTTTCAAATGCAGTTAAAGCCGCATCTTCAGAAATCGCGTCATAAGTAACATGAACAACATTTTCATTAGTCGCAACCAAGTCTAACATTAAACGATCTGTTGATGGACTGGCATATGTTTGCGTAAGTATAGCTACTTTTTTAGCCGAACCCTTAAGACCACCCATCTTAGCTTTAACCGCAGACATAAGGACATCCCACTCAACTGCCTCACCATTTGAAATTGGCCCTTGCAATCTTGTACTATCGTACAAGGAAAGAACAGAACCCTGAACTCTTGCATTGGCAGAACCACCAATCTTAGCCAAGGTATTATTCTCAACCTTAATAGGACGACCTTCGCGAGTTTTAATTAATATACTTGCAAAGTCAAAACCATTAGCAATAGTAGTTGCATAGTAGTTTGCAACCCCAGGAACTATATTTTCTGGCAAAACCACATAAGGAATCGATTTTACCACCGGTCCTTCACATGCAGCTAAAGAAGCAGCCGCAGTACTAAACCCGACATACTTCAAGAAATCTCTACGATTTGTATTTGTAGAAGACAAAGTTTCCTTGTCACCCAAGAAATCATCCACAGGAATCTGCTCTACAAATTCGTTCTGCTTTAGCGCCTCAACAATGGAATCGTTAGGATTTAACTCCGCTTCGTTTTTCCAATATTTTTTGTTTGATGCCATACGTATTATCTGTAATTAGCTTCTTAAAATTATTATTAATAGTGACATTTACCACATTCCAGTCCGCCTAATTGGGCAGCTGTCAAATTCTCAACACCGTACTTTTTAGAAAGCTCTGCATGAATTTTTTCGTAATACTCATTACCCTCAACTTTCACATTTGTCTCTCTATGACAGTCAATACACCAACCCATTGTCAATGGAGAGTACTGATACATAATTTCCATCTCCTCTACAGGACCATGACAAGTTTGACATTCCACACCAGCAACGGAAACGTGTTGTGAGTGATTAAAATATGCAAAATCGGGCAAGTTATGTACTCTAACCCATTCTACCGGTTGACTCTCACCAGTATATTTCTGATTTTCCTCATCCCAACCTACAGCTTTGTATAATTTTTTTATCTCACCGGTATAAAATTCATTTGTGTATCCGTTTTCCAAATCTTCTTGAGAAGGTCCTTCCGGATTACCAGTATATTCATAAACCGACTTATGACAGTTCATACAAACATTCAAAGAAGGAATTCCAGATGTTTTTGAAACTCTGGCCGAAGAGTGACAGTACTTACATTCTATCTTATTATCACCAGCATGAATTTTATGCGAATAATGTATTGGCTGAATTGGAGCATAACCTTGATCAACACCAACTTGCATCATCCACCCATAAGCATAGTAAGCACTACCTAATAATAATAAAATGGCAGTAACCAAAACCAAAAACTGATTTTGAGCAAATGCTTTCCAAATAGGTGTTCTTTTTTCAGCATTTTCTTTTTCAACGACAATACCATTTGCCTGAGCTATACGCTGCAACGTTTTATTCACCAACAACAACATAATAACCAATAAGCTGAACACAAGTACCAATGCGCCTAGAATAATTTCATTAGATACGCCCGTAGCACTTCCTGATTCACCAGCAGCAACTTCAGTACCCCCCACAGCGGCCGGCGCAGCAGCTGGAGCAGCAGCAGTATACGCTAAAATATCATCTATATCACCATCTGATAAGGTTGGGAAAGCTGTCATTGCAGCCTGATTATACTCTGCATATATCTTGTTAGCATAAGCATCACCTGACTTAATTAAAGCTGGACTATTCTTAATCCAATCGTACAACCACTGTTTATCTAAGCCTTCGTCTTCACTTAATCTACTTTCTACATTTTCCAATGCGGGACCGGTCATTTTACGATTTAACGCATGACAAGCAGCGCAGTTCTGATTAAACAAAGCCTTGCCATTCACGGCATCTCCTCCACCAGCAACAGCCTCTTCCGAAACTGCTTCCACAGGAGCATCTTGCGCAATCAATGAATTTGCGAAAAGTAAAAAAAGTATTAGGGGTAATCCTAAAATTTTAGAAAACTGATTTCGGTATGGAACCTTTTTCATATATCGAATATTTCTATCGGAATCTTGGCATGATTTTGGTCATAGATGAAACCAATTAATTTTCCATCAAATGCCTAAATCGGAGACAAAAATACAACATAGACTTTATTTGAAAAATGTTAATGTATTTATAATTTACAATTTAGAAATATTCTAAATAAAGTTTCATTTATTTGTTTGATCCTTAATAATTTACTTTTGTCTAGATTCAAAAATAAAACTTTAAAAAGCTTATGAAAACACTAAGTACCATTGTTCTTTTTACCTGCATTATTAACTTTAACTATTCTCAATCTGCTAAAGTCAATATTCAACAAGACCAGAAAATTGATCAATTACTTGAAATTTACAAGTCTTCATTAAGTAATAATGAATACTACAGAATACAAGTTGGCTTCGGCGATCACACTAAAGCACAAAGTATTAAAGCTAATGTAGAAATAGATTTCCCTGATTTAGTGTCTAAAATTGATTTTGACTCGCCTACCTATCGGGTGCGCATAGGTCGATTTACATCTAGATTGGACGCAGAACGTAAATTCAATGAAGTGCGTCTTAAATATCCTGACGCAATGTTATTAAAACCAAAAAAATCGACCAATTAGGTCGATTTTTTTTGTTGTATATTATTTAACTAGTATACACCTAGTTTCTTATTTTGACTTCAATTTCTTCTTTACAGCTACTTCTTGGAATGCCTCAACGATATCACCTTCATTGATGTCATTATAATTTTTAATTTGAAGTCCACAATCATAACCTTTAGCTACCTCTCTAACATCATCTTTAAATCGTTTTAAAGAAGACAGATTTCCTGTGTAAATCACAACTCCATCACGAATTAAACGAATATTAGAGTTTCTAAAGATTTTACCACTTGTTACCATACAACCAGCGATAGTACCTATTTTGGAAATTTTAAATGTCTCTCTAATTTCAGCTGTACCAGAAATCTCCTCTTTCATTACCGGAGACAACATACCTTCCATTGCATCTTTAAGATCATTAATAGCTGCATATATAATAGAATACATACGGATATCGATTTCTTCTTTTTCAGCAATAGCTTTAGCATTACCCATTGGCCTAACGTTAAACCCAATTATTACTGCATCCGAAGCTGATGCTAACAACACATCTGATTCCGTAATTGGACCAACGGCTTTATGTATAATATTTACTTGAATTTCATCGGTTGACAATTTCTGGAACGAGTCGGTCAATGCTTCAACAGAACCATCCACATCACCTTTAAGTATTATATTAAGTTCCTTAAACTCCCCTAAAGCAATTCTTCTTCCAATTTCATCAAGCGTAATATGACGTTGTGCTCTTACTGATTGCTCTCGTTGTAATTGAGACCTACGTGATGCAATTTGTTTTGCTTCGCGTTCATCTTCTAAAACATAGAATTTATCACCAGCTTGAGAAGCACCGTCAAGACCTAAAATTGAAATTGGTCTAGAAGGACCAACCTTAGTTACTAGGTTTCCTCTTTCATCTTGCATTGCCTTTATTTTACCACTAGTGGTCCCCGCCAATACATAATCACCTATTTTTAATGTTCCTGACTGCACTAAAACAGTAGACACATAACCTTTACCTTTATCTAGGAATGCCTCAACCACAGTACCGGTTGCAAGCTTATTAGGATTTGCCTTAAGTTCTAAAATTTCAGCCTCTAACAAAACTTTTTCTAATAATTCTTTAACACCCAAACCTGTCTTAGCTGAAATATCATGAGATTGTATTTTACCGCCCCAATCTTCTACCAATAAATTCATCTGAGCTAAACCTTCTTTAATCTTATCTGGGTTAGCTGTTGATTTATCTATTTTATTTATTGCAAAAACAATTGGAACGCCGGCCGCTTGTGCATGACTAATTGCTTCTTTTGTTTGAGGCATGATATCATCATCCGCCGCTACTACAATTATAGCAATATCCGTTACTTGAGCACCTCTAGCACGCATAGCGGTAAATGCCTCGTGACCAGGTGTATCCAAGAAAGCTATACTTTCTCCATTTTCCAGAGTCACCCCATATGCACCGATATGCTGAGTAATTCCACCACTCTCTCCTGCAATTACATTTTCCTTACGTATATAATCTAACAATGAAGTTTTACCGTGATCCACGTGACCCATTACCGTAACTATAGGAGCTCTAGGTTCTAAATCTTCAGGTGCATCTTTAACCTCAACTATACTTTCTTCGATATCTGCAGTTACAAAATCAACTTCATAACCAAATTCTTCAGCTACAATAGATAAAGTTTCAGCATCTAAGCGCTGATTCATCGTTACCATTAAACCTAAGGACATACAAGCTGAAATTATTTCAGTTGTAGAAACACCCATCATAGTTGCAACCTCCGTAGCCGTAACAAACTCAGTAACTTTAAGTACTTTGTTTTCTAGTTCCTGTTGCTCTAAATCTTTCTCAGTCTGTTCACGATGCTGATCTCTTTTACTTCTTCTATATTTAGCACCTTTGCCCTTTTTGGATTTACCTTGAAGTTTTTCCAGGGTTTCACGCACTTGTTTTTGAACATCTTCTTCAGTAGGCTCCACCTTGGCAACAGGGGCAAACCTTCCTCTTCCTTTATTTCTATCTCCAGTATTTGAAGCTGTTCTGGTTTGACCCGGTCCAGTTGGATTTTTTGTAACAATTCTTCTTCTCCTCTTTTTCCGATCAGCTCCAGCTCCTTTATCTACTGGTTTCTTTTCCTCCTTCTTTTTCTTAGGCTTCTCAAATTTGCTTAAGTCAATTTTCTCACCGGCTATTTTAGGACCGGTAAGTTTTTGATACTGGGTCTCAATAGTTTTCGGAGCTTCAGATTCAGCGGCATTTTCCGCAGAGGACTCTACTTTTCCAGATTCCTTTTTATCATCGGGTTTCTGAGTCTCTTCAATTTTAGGTGTAGTACCTTTTGAAGCATCTTCCTTAGCCTCTTCTTTCTTAACTTCCGGCTTTTGCGTAGGCTGAGATATTATCCTAGGTCCTTGCAATACCACCTTCCTAGTTTCTTTAACTTCTACCTTAGGTGCAGTTTTTTCTTCAACCTTCGGAACAACCTTTTCCTCTGCTTTCGGAGTTTCCTTCACAGGTTCCTCTTCTACTTTTTTCTTAGGGTTAAGATCGATTTTACCTACCATTTTAGGGCCAGCAAGCTCAACTTTACCAACTAAAGTATTTTGTTCGGCATCAGTATTTCTACGTTCACGGGCAAGACGACGATCTTCTTGTTCTTTTTCTAATTGAACTCTAATTGCCTCCTTCTCCTTACGTTTTTCTTCACCTACTTCCTTAGATGCAACCTTTTTACTCTTATCCGTTTGAAACTCATCAAGCAGTACTTGATAAATATCATCGGAAATTTTAGTGGTAGGCCTCGCTTCCACATCATGTCCTTTTCCGTTAAGAAAGTCCACTGCCCTATCCAAGGAAATATTAAGTTCGCGTAGAACTTTATTAAGCCTTATTTTTGCATTGTCTGCCATAAATACTGATTCCCGTTCTTTATTTAAGTGCTAATATATAGCTAATCTTCTAATTCTTCTTTTAAGATACGCACAACTTCCACAATTGTTTCCTCTTCTAAATCTGTACGTTTTACCAAATCCGCAACATCTTGTTCTAAGACACTACGAGCTGTATCCATTCCAATCTTCTTGAATTCTTCAATAATCCAAGCATCAATTTCATCAGAGAATTCGGTTAATTCAACATCCTCTTCCACTCCTTCTCTAAATACATCTATTTCATAACCAGTTAATTGACCAGCTAATCTTATATTATGACCTCCCCTACCAATTGCCTTTGAAACCTCTTCTGGTTTCAAATATACCTGTGCAGTCATTTTCTCGTCGTTTAATTTTACAGAAGAAACTCTAGCCGGACTCAAAGCCCTGGTAACCAATAATTGTGGGTTGGCGGTCCAGTTTATAACATCGATGTTTTCATTTCCTAATTCACGAACAATACCATGAATCCTAGAACCCTTCATACCAACACAAGCACCAACAGGATCTATACGGTCATCATAAGAATCAACAGCAACTTTTGCCTTTTCGCCTGGTATACGAACCACCTTCTTTACCGTGATTAATCCATCAAAAACTTCTGGTATCTCCTGAAAGAATAACTGCTCTAAAAACTTAGGCGAACTTCTTGACATAATAATAGTAGGTTTCGCTCCTTTCAATTCAACACTTTCAATTACACCTCTAACGTTATCGCCTTTTCTAAAGAAATCCGAAGGTATTTGTCTATCTTTTGGTAAAATTATCTCATTTCCTTCATCATCCAACAAAATAATCGCCTTGTGGCGAATGTGATGAACCTCAGCTGTATATATTTCGCCTTCTAAGTCTTTAAAGTGCTTATATATCGTTGTATTATCATGCTCATGAATTTTAGAAATAAGGTTTTGGCGTAATGCCAAAATTGCTCTTCTTCCTAAATCAATTAACTTAACTTCCTCGGAAACATCTTCTCCTACTTCAAAATCTGGCTCAATTTTACGAGCTGCTGTCAAGGAAATTTCTTCATTTGGCTCTTCGACCTCACCATCATTAACTACAATACGGTTTCGCCAAATTTCTAAATCCCCTTTATCTGGGTTAATAATGATGTCAAAGTTATCATCTGAACCAAACTTCTTTTTTAGCGCATTTCTAAAAACATCTTCCAAAATAGCCATCAATGTTACCCTGTCTATGAACTTATCGTCCTTAAACTCTGAGAAAGATTCAATTAACGCAATATTTTCCATTGGTAATTACAATTAAAATTTTAATACAACTTTTGCTTTAATAATATCTGAAAAATTTAATTCTTCTCTTTTTTGAACCGTTACTTTGCCTTTTCCTATAGGCTTTGGTTCTCTTGCCTTCCATTCCAAAACAATAGAATTTTCATTAACAGCAGTTAAATTACCTTCAACTTTCTGTTCTTTTGTAACAACCTCTAGTTTTCTTCCAACGTTTTTTAAATACTGACGCGGCATAATAAGTGGAGCAGAGGCACCTGCCGAAGCAACTTCCAGGGAAAAGTCATGCTCCTCTCTATCTAAATTATGCTCAATTGCTCTACTTATTTTTATACAGTCACTTACCGTAACCCCATGGTCACCGTCAATTACCACATGTATGCTATTATCAGCACCCATAGTAAAATCTATTAAAAACAGGGATGGATCTTCTTCAAGACCTTGTTCCAATAATTCCTTAACTTTTTCCTTTAGCATAAATAACAAGTAATAAAAGAGGGGACTAATTGTCCCCTCATGAATACTTTTATATCCTTTCAGCATTGCAAATATACAACAATTTTAATTTCCTACAATACCGTAATTACAGCTAATTGATTCCCGTATAAAGATAAACAATAAAATCGTTTGGATTTTATGAAAAACACGTCCTTTAAAATCATGAACCAAAAGACCATAGTTAACAATAACCAATGAAATTGAAGGTTGTAGTTTAATGTATTTAAGCCGCTCCTAAACAAATAATCAACTTTCAAAACTTAAATTACCCATAAAAATTGTCGAAATGTTGTTAAAAGCAAAAAGCAGATTATAAACAGCAATTACTTTCAAGCTCTAAAACTAAACACAAAGACCAAAAAAGTTTTGCAGCAAATCGCAACTAAAGAAATAAACAATAAGAAAAACTATTGAGAACCAAACGAGGCAAACACCTCAACCTGATCATTACGAGCTTCAAGTTGCTCATTACCAATGCTATCAACTTCCTTCCTAAATCGTAGTATCATTAAGGTGTCTAATTGCTGGTCAATACTATCTCGAAAAATTTTCCAGTTAGAAGAATTCATTTTCTTATTATACTCCATAATCTTATTAAAACGGTCTAGATTATATCGATTTGCCTTCCATGCATGAACCGTACTCTCTTCATGTTTCAGATCTTGCATATAAAAACCTATGCCAAATGAAATCAATAGTACGATTAATATAATTTTTAAAACTTTTGGAGAAAGATTCATAAGGTTAAGTTATTTAGGGTGCTAAATTATAACATTACAACACTGAAATGGTTTCTTTTCCGATGAATTTGTAACGTTATTAGATTAAATGTACAAAAATACTCACATTGTTATTAACGATTTCTTCATATTAACAGTTCGCAGAAGCGCTATATAAAATCTAAAAACAAACAATTTCATATGACACAAGTGGGATAAAAAGCAAAAATCCCAATATCTTAAGGATATCGGGATTTTATATTCTCTTAGTTGGCCCACAAGGACTCGAACCTTGAATGACGGTACCAAAAACCGAAGTGTTACCATTACACCATGGGCCAATACCTTTTTAAGAGGCTGCAAATTTAAAACAAAGTTTCGTTTCACCAAACATTTTTTAATGTAAAAATTAAAAAATAGTTTTTTCAGCTTGTTAAAGGTTTATAAAAATAGTGTATTCCTTTATTTATTAATTAGTAAATTCGCCACTTAGGTTTAACCCAAGTTTCATGTTTTCAAAGAACTACCACAAGTGGGACACATTATTAGGATGGTCCGTATTTTTCATAGCCCTTATTACCTATTATATTACCGTAGAGCCTACCAATAGTTTTTGGGATGCGGGAGAGTACATTGCTACTGCTGCCAAGCTTCAAGTTGGGCACCCACCCGGAGCTCCTCTTCTTCAAATGATAGGTGCTTTCTTTTCTATGTTTGCATTTGATCATAGTCAAGTAGCTAAGATGGTAAACCTTGTATCGGGGGTTTCTAGTGCTTTTACTATTTTGTTCATGTTTTGGACCATTACCAATATTACCAGAAAACTAATTGATAACGATGGCCCTTTTACTAACAGTAAAGCAATTGCCGTTTTTGGAAGCGCAATGGTTGGATCATTAGCATTCACATTTTCAGATAGTTTTTGGTTTAATGCAGCAGAAACCGAAGTTTACGCAATGGCAAGTTTTATAATGGCTTTGTTATTATGGTTAGGCTTAAAATGGACAGACAATCTTAACGACCCGCGTGGAAATAAATGGATTGTCCTAATATCTTTTGTTGTGGGACTTACATTCGGTATTCAATTCATGGGCTTTTTAGCCATACCATCTATTGGCCTATTATATTACTTTAAAACGTATAAGAAGACAACAGTAAAGAATTTTTTGTTGGCGAATATCATTGTAATAGCAATATTAATGCTGGTTTATAAATTTTCGCTTACTTATGTTTTAAAACTTTTTGGATGGGGAGAGGTGTTTTTTATTAATAGTATTGGATTACCATTTAATTCAGGGTCTATAATTATTGGACTGGTTTTCATCGCTGCTTTTTATTTTGGATTAAATTATACTCGTAAAAACGATTATAAAATTGGTAACACCATTGTACTGTGCTTAATGTTCTTGTTCTTAGGATTCTCTTCATGGCTAATGTTACCAATTAGAGCAAATGCTAAAGTGGTGATAAATGAGAACAACCCAGAAGACGCTAGAGCTCTTTTAGCATATTATAACAGAGAACAATATCCAGGTGTAGATAGCCCTATTTATGGTTCTTATTATTCGGATATGTTTGCTCCCTCTGGTGAAAACCAAGATGGAAAACCAAAATATGAAAAAGATTACACCCTTGGAAAGTATATCATAGTAAACAAATATAAAGGTGCCGTTCCAGGACCAAACCCTAAACATCAAGGGCTATTACCTAGAATGTGGAGCTCCCAAAATGCAGAAAATTATATGCGCTATTTTGGCGCTTTAGATTTTAGAATCACGCAACCAAATCAAGAATTAAGGCAGGCCGCTGACCAGATAAAAGTAGGTTTTGCAAATGGTGAAATTGGAGCCGATCAATACATCAGTTTTTTAAAACGATTTGATGAATATATTGAAGTTCAACCACCAACGGTCTGGGACAATATTAAATACATGGTAGAATTTCAATTCAACTATATGTATTTACGATATTTTATGTGGAATTTCGTTGGTAAGCAGAATGATGTACAAGGTCGTTATAATGAAAATGGAAACTGGTTAAGTGGAATTAACTTTATAGATAGCTGGCGACTAGGTAGCCAAGAAAATTTACCTAGCGATATAAAAAACAATCCGGGAAGAAACACCTATTTTTTCCTTCCACTAATTCTAGGAATTATAGGTATAGTTTTTCAAGTATCAAAAGACAAAAAGCAATTTTGGGTATTATTAATATTTTTCCTATTTACAGGGCTGGCCATTCAGTTTTACACAAATCCTGGCATTTTTCAGCCTCGTGAACGTGATTATTCTTTAGTCGGGTCGTTCTATATATTTGCTCTTTGGATAGGTTTAGGAGTTTACGGACTTTATGATAGTTTTAAAGATTGGATTACTCCTAAAATATTAGCCCCAGCAGTTGTTTTAATTACCTTATTAGCCGTGCCAACTGTAATGGCTGTACAAAATTGGGATGACCATGACCGATCTAACCGTTTTACTGCTAACTCATCTGCTAAGGCATATTTAGATTCGTGCCAAGAAGATGTTGGGGCTATACTTTTCACCATTGGCGATAATGATACGTTCCCAATTTGGTATGCCCAAGAAATTGAAAATTACAGAACAGATGTTCGTATTGTATGTACCAGCCTTTTTGAAACAGATTGGTATGTGGATCAAATGAAAGTTGCAGCATATGAAAGTGCACCAATACCTTCTCAAATTTCACATGAAAAATACCGATGGGGATCAAGAGATGTACTATACCACCAAGGTATTACAGAAAACAGATGGCCTATAAAAGATTTCATAAATTGGATCGACAGCGACAAACCAAGAACTAAGCTAAAGTATTTATTTGAACAAAACGGGGCAGATTTAAGTCAGTATTCTGAAGACACTCAAAATATGGTCTACTACCCTACTAATAAAATTAGAGTTCCTGTAAATAAGCAAAATGTCTTGAACAGCGGCTTGGTTAAAGAAAAAGATGCTGACCAAATAGTTGAATTTATAGATATTGATTTACCAGGAGCCATAACCAAAAAAAGCATGATGATGCTAGATATTTTGGCTAATAATGATTGGAAACGTCCTTTATATTTCTCTGGAGGTAGTTTTGATGATGCTGAATATTTATGGATGAAAGACTATTTACAATTAGATGGTCTAGCTTACAAATTAGTACCGATTCGTACGGAAAGGCCAAATGCTTTTGAACTAGGTAGAATTGACTCCGAACTAATGTACGATATAGTTACAGGATGGGATTGGGGAAATGCAGGCGGTGATATATATCACGACACACAAACTCGTATTCAGAGTGTATCTTTCAGAGGAAATTTAGCTCGTTTAATGGAAACATTAATCAATGAGAATAAAATGGATAAGGCTAAGGATATTATTGAAATTTCCTTAACTAATATGCCGGTAGAAAAATTTGGTTACTATACTTTAATCGAACCTTTTATAGATGGATATTACAAAGTAGGAGAAAGTCAAAAAGCTCGTGATCTGTTTGAAGTAATAAAAACAAAATATCAAGAACGGCTAACCTACTATTCTTCTATAAGTTTAGATGAGCAATATAATAGCATTGATGATATAATTGCTGATATGGAAGCCTATAGACGAAACATAGATATAATTATTGCAAACGACACTAAAGAAACTGCGGAGAAAGAAACTTTGATTTTCAATGAATATATCGATAAGTTCCAACATTTTTATAAAGATGAAGATAATATGGATCTGCGAGAAGAAATGCTACAGTCCGACCCAGACATGATGGATACCATGCCCGTATCCGACACCATATTACCGGACAACACCAGAACAGATATCTTAGAAGATACCATTGATATTACTACACAACAATAAGCTTTGGGCGAAAGCCCAAAGTTCTATTTAAGTAAAAAAAAATTTAAAGAAGTTTAAATGTATTCTTTTAGAATACCAATAAGCGTATTTGCATCTTGCTCACCACTTTGGCGCCATACCATCTCACCTTTTTTATAAATCATTAGCGTTGGCAGCCCTTTAACACGTAAGGCTTGTGAAAGTTCTTTATTTTTATCCACATCAATTTTTATTACTTTCCCTTTATCACCTAACGCGGCGGCAACATCTCTTAAAACAGGATGCATTGCGGTAGACTGCTCATTCCACTCAGCATAAAAATCGAGAAGAACGGGTACTTGTAAATCTATAAGTTCACCAAATTTGGACATAAAAAATGCTTTACTATGTTACCCAAATGTAATAAAAATTGTTAAAATACTACCCTTGGCAACGTATTTGTGATTGTGTAATTAGGTTAAAATCATGTTAATGCCTTTTTCTTTAATGTAATAACAGTAATTTCTGGCCAAATTCCCACTCTACCCGGGTAGCCTAAAAATCCGAAACCTCTATTTACATTAATAAATTGACCCATTTCTTTGTAAATACCTGCCCAATACGGATAACGCCATTTCACTGGGCTCCACTTAACCCAACCAGGAATTTCAATACCAAATTGCATACCGTGCGTATGACCACTTAAGGTTAAATGATAATGATAAGCATCTTGTATCACTTCCATTTCCCAATGCGATGGATCATGGCTCATTAATATCTTAAAATCATCCTCTTTAATTTGTGAAGCAGCTTTTTTTAGGTCCCCAGCTTTTTTAAATCCGCCTTTACCCCAATTCTCGACTCCTACCAAAGCAATTTTATCATCTCCTTTTTGAAGGTATCTATGTTCATTAAGCAAAAGGTCAAAACCCATTTGCTTTTGCAGTGCTTTTAAGTCTTCTAAATTTTGATGTTTCAACTCTTCTGTTTCCCATGGAATATAATCGCCGTAATCATGATTGCCTAGCACTGAAAACTTTCCATCTTTAGCTTCCAATGTGCTGAACAAATCTGCCCAAGGTTCCATTTCTGAGGTCATATTATTCACCATATCACCTGTAAACAATAGCACATCACTTTTTTGCTTATTAATTAAACCCACTCCATATTCAATCATTTTTCTATCATCGAAACTACCACTATGTATATCTGATATTTGGGTGATTTGATACCCATCAAAACTATCGGGTAAATCTTCAAACTCTAAATCATATTTCAAAACTTTAAAGTTATATTTCCCTTTATACATTCCATATAAAAGAGCACCAAAAGGAATAGCTGCAATACCTAAAGCCATTAAACTAAGAAATCGCCTTCGAGCAGGTAAGCCAAATTGTTTTTCTTCACCAAAAAGTTTTTGATACAACCCAGAAGTTATTCTATATAAATCTTCGGAAAAAAGAAAAAGAATCGTAATAATATTGAAGGTGAGCATGGTCAATAAAAACCCAAATGCGTAACTTTTAGGTATACTTAAAACACGACCAGTCTCCTCACCAACAGTAAATTGATAAATAAAATTTATCATAACAAATAATGATACTGCAATATAGACCCACGACCACCAAGGCTGTTTGGTAATAGTTCTTAATGCCTGAAGAACATAAAAACTTAGGGCAACATAAGCTATGATAAAAATAAACCAACGAATCATTATTAAAATTTTTACAAAGATATCTGTATAACAGTGGTATATGCGCTTATTTGCATTTTATTTAACCTTGGTTACTACTGCTTTTATATTTTCTAATTGGGTAAGTGCAATACAATCATCGCTCAAAAAACGCTCCGAATTCATAGAAATTATAGGTATTTCAGGTAATGTTTGAACCATAGCTGAACCTGATAGATGGACCGCCTTAAAGCCTTTATTCTTAAAAATGGTGACATTTTCAGCATTTACACCAGACCCAGGCATAATTTGTACCGTCTTACTTTTTCTTTTTAATTCGGATAAAAATTCAATTCCCAAAGGTGCCGATTTTTGTTGACCTGAGGATAATATATAATCCACTTGCATAGTCTCAAGCTGAGCTAATGCTTCAAACGGATTCCTAATCCAATCAAAAGCTCTATGAAACGTGAATTTTAAATTACCCGCTACGGCCTTTAACTTTTGAGTTCGGTGTACATCCAAAGAAAAATCTTTTAAAAGCACTCCGGATACAATTCCATCAAAACCTAATTCTAAACAAAGTTCAATATCAGAGAGCATAATATTCATCTCATCATCAGAATAGGTAAAATCTCCACTTCTTGGCCTAATTAATACATGAACGGGAATAGATACTTGTTCTTTTACAGCTTTTAACAATCCATAAGAAGGTGTTAATCCACCCACCGCCAATTCTGAACACAGCTCAATACGGTCTGCACCAGCATGTTCCGCAACCAAGGCAGATTCTAAAGAATTTGCACAAACTTCTACTTTCATATTGTTATATTTAAGGTCACTAAAAGTAAAGAACCAAACCCATGAAAAGAAGAAAGTTTCTAAGAAATTCTAGCACCTTAGCGGCCGGTATAGTTTCTGCGCCCATATTAGCTTCGTGCCAAGAAATACCTGCAACAAAAGCAACCACCAAAGCAGGAATTATTCCAATAGCAATTTGCACTTGGGATTTTGGAAACGCTACTGCCAAAGCATGGGAAGTTTTACAAAAAGGAGGTAATGCCTTAGATGCTGTTCACCAAGGTGTTATGGTTGAAGAAAACGACCTAAGTAATAGTACCGTAGGCAATGGTGGAAGACCGGACAGAGATGGCAACGTTACTTTAGATGCCTGTATTATGGACAAAGATGGTAATTGTGGGGCTGTTTTGGCAATGCAAAATATTGCAAACCCTATTTCAGTGGCGAGAAAAGTAATGGAAGAAACGCCCCATGTCATGCTTGCCGGTAAAGGTGCCGAACAGTTTGCTTATGAGCAAGGCTTTGAAAAAACCGAACTATTGACGGAAGAATCGAAACAAGCTTGGGAAGAGTGGAAAAAAACATCACAGTACAAACCGATTATTAATATCGAAAATCACGATACAATAGGAATGCTAGCAATTGATACCGATGGCGATATTGCAGGTGCTTGTACCACTAGCGGAATGGCCTACAAAATGGCAGGTAGAGTTGGTGACTCGCCTATTATCGGTGCCGGACTATTCGTGGATAACGAAGTTGGTGGAGCTACCGCAACAGGTGTAGGCGAAGAAGTGGTTAGAACGGTGGGCAGTTTCCTAATTGTTGAATTAATGCGCCAAGGAAAATCGCCACAGGAGGCATGCGAAGAAGGCGTAAAACGCATCATCGCAAAAAATAAAGACAAACAAGATTTTCAAATAGGTTTTATAGCTATAAATAAAAAAGGAGAAACAGGCGGCTACTGTATTCACCCAGGGTTTACCTATAGAACTTACACGAAAGAAGGTCATATAAATAATCCTTCTGATAGTTATTTAAAAAGTTAATATTAGGTTTCAACTTTATTTATTGAAGAAGCAATAGCGCAATCTCACCTGTTGTTTCCCTATCAATTTGTACTTTTAATATTTTACAATCAATACTGAAAAATGGCAGACCAAAAAAGACTCTTTTTACTAGATGCATACGCGCTAATATTCCGTGGTTACTACGCACTTATAAAAAACCCAAGAATAAATTCCCAAGGCATGGATACTTCTGCAATTATGGGATTTATGAACTCATTATTTGATGTTATCCGTCGTGAAAATCCCGATCATTTAGCGGTTTGTTTTGATAAAGGAGGAAGTACAGAACGTACCGACCTTTTTCCAGAATATAAAGCCAATAGGTTAGAAACACCAGACGCTATACGTATTGCCGTACCTTATATTCAAGATATTCTAAAGGCGATGCATATTCCTGTGGTTGTAAAAGAAGGATGGGAGGCAGATGACATCATTGGAACTTTGGCAAAACAAGCTGAAAAAGAAGAATACAAGGTCTTTATGGTAACCCCGGATAAAGATTTTGGGCAGTTAGTATCAGAAAATATATTTATGTATCGCCCTGCAAGAATGGGTAACGGAATCGAGATTTGGGGCATTCCTGAGGTTCAAAAACGATTTGGAGTAAAAAGACCGGAACAGGTTATAGACTATCTAGGAATGATGGGTGATGCCAGTGATAACATCCCTGGGCTACCAGGAGTTGGCGACAAAACAGCAAAGAAATTTATTACCGATTTTGATTCCATGGAAAATCTTTTTGCCAATACAGATAAGCTTAAAGGGAAGATGAAAGAAAAGGTAGAAGCAAATAAAGAATTGGGACTTCTGTCTAAAAAATTAGCTACTATTTGTTTGGATGTTGATGTTACGTTTAATGCCAGCGATTATGAAATGTCGGAACCAAATGCCGAGGAAGTTCAGAAAATATTTGAAGAGTTAGAGTTTAGAAGACTTAAAGACCAATTTATAAAATTATTTTCATCAGAAGCCGAGGAAACTCCAGAACAAACATCAAGCGCACCAACTGCAAAAAAAGAAATACAGGATGCCGGATCGGGACAGTTTTCTTTATTTGGAAGTCCTGCAGATTCTGGTGCTACAATAAAAGATTACTCAAGCAGGCGAACTATTGCCGATGTAGCACACTCGTACCAAAGTGTTGCGCCGGGTATGGCCATGAAGTTGTTTCTAAAAAGTCTTATGCAACAAACTTCGGTTTGTTTTGATACCGAAACTACAGGGTTAAATCCATTAACGGCAGAACTGGTAGGTATTGCTTTCTCTTGGGAAGCCACCAAAGGATATTACATTCCCTTCACTGATAATAAAGAAGAAGCACAGGCACTTTTAGAAGAGCTGCGCCCATTCTTTGAAGCCGAGCAAATTGAAAAAATAGGTCAGAATTTAAAGTACGACATTAAAGTATTGGACAAGTACAATATTGATGTAAAGGGACCTTTATTCGATACCATGTTGGCACACTATCTCATCAATCCTGACATGCGACATAATATGGATGTATTGGCAGAGACGTATCTAAACTACACTCCAGTTTCCATTACTGAACTTATCGGTAAAAAAGGAAAGAATCAATTGAGCATGCGCGAGGTTCCTTTAGAAAAACAAACGGAATATGCGGTTGAAGATGCAGACATTACCTATCAACTGGCACAACATTTTAGACCAGAATTAAAAGAAGCGAATACAGAAAAGTTGTTTAAAGATATTGAAATTCCTTTATTACGAGTATTAGCGGATATGGAGCTGGAAGGCATTAATTTAGATGAAGAATTTCTAAATTCACTTTCGTCCGATTTAAATTCCGATATTATCAACCTTGAAAAGAAGATATACGAAGTTGCGGGTGAAGAATTCAATATTGGCTCTCCGAAACAATTAGGTGAAATCCTCTTTGATAAATTAAAATTAGTAGCCAAGCCTAAGAAGACAAAAACTGGTCAGTATTCCACTGCAGAAGATGTATTGTCTTACTTAGCAAAAGACCATGAAATCATTCAAAATGTACTTGATTATAGAGGTCTTGCCAAACTAAAAAGTACGTATGTAGATGCATTGCCAGAACAAGTAGAACCTTCTACAGGTAGGGTGCATACAGACTATATGCAAACCGTGGCCGCAACAGGTCGTTTAAGTAGTAATAACCCTAACTTACAAAACATCCCTATTAGAACAGAGAGAGGTCGCCAAGTAAGAAAAGCCTTTATCCCTAGAGATGATAACTACACTTTATTAGCGGCTGATTACTCACAAATAGAGCTACGTATTATTGCAGCATTAAGCGAAGAGACCACCATGATAGAAGCCTTTAAAAATAGTGAAGATATTCACGCTTCTACGGCATCCAAAGTTTTTGATGTACCATTGGCAGAAGTAACTAGGGAACAACGTAGTAACGCAAAAACCGTAAACTTTGGTATTATCTATGGTGTTTCTGCTTTTGGCTTAAGCAACCAAACAGACTTATCTCGGTCTGAGGCAAAAGAGCTTATTGATACCTATTACAAAACCTACCCTAAACTTCGAAACTATATGAGCGAGCAAGTAGATTTTGCACGTGATAATGGGTATGTACAAACAGTTTTGGGCAGAAGACGCTATTTAAAAGACATCAACGGCAGCAATGCCATTGTTCGTGGTGCAGCAGAGCGTAATGCCGTAAATGCGCCTATACAAGGTAGTGCAGCGGATATCATAAAAATTGCCATGATCAACATTCATAAAAAGCTTGAGGAAGGCAATTACAAATCTAAAATGCTATTACAGGTACATGATGAATTAGTGTTCGATATTTACAAACCAGAACTAGATGAACTGAAATCTTTAATTAAATCTGAAATGGAAAACGCATATAAAATTGCGGTGCCATTAGATGTTGAAGTCGGCATAGGAGATAACTGGCTAGTTGCACATTAGTTAGAATATAAGTTTTACTAAAATTTTATAAGAAAAAAATGTAGTGTTATATCGAATAAGATTGCAGTTAAATACTAGTGCCTATCATTTTAGCGTTAAATAAATAATAAAACCGACCTATGCTAAAAAACTACACTAAACTGCTTTTTGTAGCAACCATCTTGTTTTCTCTTAATGGATTTTCACAAGCAAACTATTTAACGAATTTCAGTTTTGAAAATTGGTCAGGCAATCCTGAAACACCCGATAATTGGAGTATTACTAATGCAAATGATATCATTAAAAGCAGCGATGCAACAGATGGTAATTTTGCACTAGGATTAGGTTTAAATAATACATTAGCAAACCAAACCACACTTAGTACATGGAATACCAGTGTAATAAGTTTAACATCAAATGCAAATCATACCTTCTCTTTTGATTATAAGATTAGCACAGAAACAGGTAATAATCTAAGTGCATACTTGGATATCGTAAAGGACGAAGGAAGTTATACCATTCAATATATTCATGAATTTATACCTTTAGAAAGTGACGGAGCTTGGCATACCTATACTTTTGATTTTGATACGGATACTGAAGAAGACTATGCATTTGAGTTAATTTTTAGAGCCAATACAAATCCTGCAAGCTCAATAATAGTCGACAATTTACAAGTTTTGGATGACGACGCAACAACCAACCCAGACCGTGATGCTTTAATTGCCCTTTACAATGCTACAGATGGAGACAACTGGACTGTTTCATGGGACTTTAATGCTGATATTAGCACTTGGCCTGGATTAACATTGAATACAGAAGGAAGGGTAAGGACTCTAGTTTTAGATAGTCGCAATTTAACAGGAGAAATTCCAGCTGAAATTGGAAATCTTACAGAGTTAGAATGGATAGACCTTGGGCGAAATAATCTTACTGGAGAAATTCCAGCACAATTTGGAAATTTGTTGAAATTAGAAAGACTAAATCTCCGTACAAATCAATTAACGGGGAATGTTCCGAGTGAATTAGGCAAATTATCAAATTTAGAAGTTTTACTACTAAACTCTAACAATCTTACCGGTGCATTACCAATAGAACTTGGCAATTTGAGCGCTATTCAGCAATTGGATTTTACCTTAAATCAATTATCTGGTCCTATACCAGTATTCTTAGGTAATTTAACCTCATTGACTTATTTAAGCCTTTACGGCAATCAACTGACAGGGACTATCCCACAAGAATTAAGTAACCTAACTAATCTTAAAAGTTTAGTACTTGGAAATAATGATTTAACAGGCGAAATACCATCTCAAATTTATAATCTTACCGAACTTTTAGAATTAAATATATTCTCTACAAACATATCGGGCACAATTCCACCAGAAATTGGCAACCTAACTAAATTAGTTTTTCTTAGGCTAGGTGACACTCAAATGTCTGGCAGTATACCTTCAGAAATTGGAAATCTAACTCAGTTAGAAGATCTTGCTTTGTTCCGTTCCAATTTTTTCGGACCATTACCACAAGAAATTGGCAACTTAACGAAACTTGAAAAATTAAGGCTAGATAATAATAATTTTACAGGCAGTCTCCCCTCAAGTATTGGAAATCTAATTCTATTAAAAGAGATTGGTTTACGAGATAATAATCTATCTGGTAATTTACCCTCCGAGATTGGTAATCTGACATCCTTAGAAAATTTCTATCTAAGTAACAATCAAATAAGTGGTAGCTTACCTGCAAGTATAGGCAACTTAAGTTCAATAAAATCTATATGGTTTGGCAGCAACAATTTTTCTGGTTCCATTCCGCCCGAAATAGGAAACCTTACTCAATTAGAACTTTTAATCCTTAACACCAATGAATTAACAGGAACCATCCCAAGTGAAATGGGAAATATGAGTAATTTGAGTACCGCCGATTTTGGTAATAATACTATAACTGGAGGTATACCTACGGAAATTGGAAATTTAGCACAACTAAGAGCTTTTGGATGTGAAAATTGCAGCTTATCTGGAAACGTTCCTGTTTTCAGCTCAAGCCTTTCAAAAAATGTAGTACTTAAAAACAACAACTTAACCTTCGGTGATTTAGATAATTCAATTATAAATTCTGTAAATACTGCATTTAACATTCATCCACAGCGTAATTTAAATAATGAGGAAGAAATAGAATTAGATTTAGGTGATGAAGCAACCATAGCAGTTACCGGCCTGTCCCATTCTAACAATCAATTTCAATGGCGAAAAGACGGCACTAATTTAATTGGTGAAACAAATTCGACTTTAATTATAAATTCAACTACGGTAAATGATATCGGAGTTTATGATTGTGTAATAATAAACCCAAATGTACCAAGTTTAACATTATATCGAAATTCGTTTACCATTAAAATAAACGGCATTGATGGTGAAGGTGATGATGATAATGATGGTATTAAAAATTCTAATGATTTTTGTCCAAATACTTCTCCTGGCGCATCAGTGAACCAAAATGGCTGTACAGAAAGCCAATTAGATGATGATAATGACGGGGTTAATAATACAAATGATATTTGCCCGAATACACCAAATGGTGAAAGTGTAAATAGATTTGGTTGTTCAGAAAGTCAATTGTCAGATATTGATGATGATAATGATGGGGTACCTAACGATATTGATGTTTGTAAGAATACACCGGTTGGAGCAGTAACTGGTGACACCGGTTGTAGCTACCAAGATATTTTAGTACCTAAACCAGACGATGTAATTGCAAAAGCAAAGAGTACCTCTTGCCCTGACACAGCTAACGGAATACTTACTGTTGAATTTAAAGTAAATCAGACTCATATAGTATCTATTACTGGTCCTAATAATTTTTCTAGCAATTATACGCAGCAAAACGGTAGCACGTTACTAGTTACTGATCTTGAACCTGGAACTTATACCATAATAGTTAATTCAGAGATAGGCTTATTAGTTGGCGCTCCAAGTATTGAATTTACGTTAAACATAGAAACTCCTGAAGAATTCACTTCTGGTAAAACGGTAATAGATTATACCGCTAAGAAAGCAAGTGTTGTAGTTTCTGGTAGTAAAAATTATGAGGTTTTAGTAAATAACAACGTATACTCATTTCAGTTTGAAAATGACGGCAACCAACAGTTGTCTTTTCCTTTGGATAAAGGATCAAATCTTATTTCTATAGAAACAGATAAAATTTGCCAAGGTGTTTATAACGATAACGTTATGGTGAACAATGCTATTCTTTCTCCTAATCCAGTAGGTGAAGGATTAAAAGTAGAAGGTATAGAAATTATGAGCAATGCTCAAATTCTAATAACTAACTTAAATGGAGTTACGGTATTACTGGAAAACAAACAAATTACAAACGGGACTCTTGAAATGAATATTTCCAATCTTTCGCCTGGGATATATATGTTAACCATAATTGATGGTGAAAAGGAAATCAATTTAAAATTTGTAAAAAAATGAGATTAGCTATAAAATTAATTTTAGCAGGAATTTTAGTAGGATCTTGCGGCGGCAAAGATAATGATACCCCAACTCCACCTAAAGAAAAAGAATTAGGTTCCTTTAATCTTATTTTTCCAGACAACAATTTAATTTGTACCGAAGGAGAAGACAATGGAACCGATGGCGTAAATATTGAATTTCAATGGTCGGCATCTACCAATGCAACGTCGTATGAGTTAGAAATTACCAACCAAGAAACAAATTCTACAGATAATAGAACCGTAAATACAACATCTGCCGCCATAGATTTACCCAAAGGGACGCTGTTTTCATGGACTGTAACTGCAGTTTTAGGTGAAAAAACCTTAGAAAGTAATTCTTGGAATTTTTATTCAGAAGGGACTAGCACTGAAAATTTCGCTCCTTTTCCAGCAGAAATCACTGTTTCCGATAATAATGATGGCACAGTAACCATATCATGGGTTGGTGAAGACTTAGATGATGATCTAGCTAATTACGACGTATATATTGGGATTACAGGAAACATGGAACTAATTCTGGAGAGCACAACTGATTTAAGTACTATTTATAGTATTATAAGTGGTCAGCAATATATGATTGAAATAGTTTCATACGATAGTAAAGGTAATACCTCTTCAAGCAGAACTCATTTCATTTTTTATGAAAGTTAAAGTTTATTTAAAAGAAGACGAAAAGACATTTTATAAACGTTTTCAAATAGCGTATCACCACTTATGGGTACGCTATTTTTTATGAAACGCCTTTTCCTCTTATTATTTTTAACATTACTTTTTGCTGTACAATTGTGTGCACAAGATGTTGTAAACAAAATTAAAGTATTTCCTAACCCTGCAATAAATGTCATCAATGTCTTAGGTCTTAAAAATGATACTAATGCGGCAATTACGATTATAGATAGCTACGGCACACAAGTTATTTATCATCAATGGGACATTAAAAGAAATGCGCTAAATATTCCAGTTTTCAATCTAGAAAAGGGATTGTATTTGATTACCATACAATCCGAACACCAAAATGTAAAAGCTAAGTTTTACAAGCAATAAATCTATTGGAAGACGAAATTATAAGTTAATGCAAATAACGGACTATTAAGTATAGATAACTCATAAGACCCAAGTGGGCTTCCCAGAAAAACATCCGCATCTACATCAGGTTGTCGTTGAGCGTAATAAATATTAAATGGATTTCGCCTACTATAAACATTATAAATTGTAAAAGTCCAATCCCCTACCCATCTCTTATTCACCTTTTCCCCATATTTTACAGTCCATGAAAAATCTAATCTATGGTAAGGTCTTAGTCTAGCATTGTTTCTTTCAATAAATATAGGCACATCAATATCGTCTAATTTAAAAACACTGTTGGCGACAGTATAAGGTCTACCTGTTTGCCCCGTAAAATTAAAACTCCAAATATTATATTTATCACCCTCAAAATTAATGGTCGAATTAACAACATGTGGCCTATCAAAATCAGACACATACCATTTATTATTGTTAATCCTATCTGCCAAATTTTCATTATCTGAATTTAATAAGCTTTTAGACCATGTATAATTTAACCAACCATTTACTTTACCACTAGATTTTTTGACACTGAATTCAACACCATATGCCTTTCCTTGTCCTTGTATAACATCCCGCTCTAAAAATTCCTCTAGAAAAAAATCAGCGCCTGGCTTATAAGTCAAATTATTTTTAGAATCTCTATAATACCCTTCAATCCCAAACTCCACTAAATTATCGGCTGTATTCTTGTAGATGCCTAAACCGTATGCATCACTTATTTGCGGTTTTATAAATGGGTCTGAAGTTTTCCACCTAGATGTTGGCAAGGGAGTTGTAGAATTATATACATTTTGCAGATACTGGTTTAATCTTGCGTAACTAGCCTTAATGGAAGTTGTTTCATTTAACTTTAAGTTTAACCCAAGTCTAGGCTCTAATCCATTATATGTTTTAACACCTGCGCCTTTTTCAAACTCAAAAACATTTTGTAATTGGCCAGTTAGTTCGTTTATTTGGGCTTGTTTATAGGGTCCTATTAGTACATAATGACTTAAACGTAAACCTGCAGATAGCGATAAACTATTTGAAGGATTATAATTGATGTTTCCATAACCTGAAAATTCATAGCTATTTTCCTTTTCCAAGTTTACCGCAGCAACACTATTGGTATTTCCTGGATTTAATTCCCCTGGGCTTATTCTATACTTATTTATCTGTGTGCCTACATAATAGTCAAACTTGGAACTGACCTCTTTGGTATATTCAGATGCAAAACTTAAATAATTGATTCTGGACTTAAATTCAATCTCATTTGCGTTATCAACCTCGGGAAATATGGTTTTAGGAGCATAGTCGCTCATCACTAAAAAAGTTCTTAGATTACTTTCGTCGTTAAATGAATGCCTCCAATTAACTGTTCCGTTCAGTGTTTGAAAATCGTATTGATTATTCTTAGCATTAATGTTTTGAATTTTTGTAATTAAATCTAATTGATAATAGTCCTTACTATAGAACCCGGTAAAAGTTAATTGATCATTCTTGGTTGGCAGATACAATAATTTCATTGTACTGTCGTAAAAATTAGCCTTGGTATCCTTTAAACGTTCGGATACAAGGGGTAATAAAAAATCCGTCAATCCTGCTCTACCACCTATTGCAATCATTAGTTTATCTTTAATAATAGGTGTTTCTATTGATAAACGACTTGATACTAAGCCAACACCACCACTTAATTTAAATTTATCCACATAAGGGTTCTTAACTTTTATATCTAATACAGAGGTTATTCTACCCCCGTACCTTGCAGGAATATTAGCCCTATACAAATCAACACTTGAAATTACATCTGGTGTAAAAACCGAAAAAAGTCCAAAAAGATGAGTAGGGTTGAATACAGGTGCATTATCTAATAACAAAAGGTTTTGATCTAACGCTCCTCCTCTAACCGAAAGACCGTTGCTTATTTCTCCTGAATTATTGACACCCGCCAACAAAGTCATACTTCGAAGAATATCTGCTTCACCAAGACCCGATGGAATTTTTTTTAATTCTTGTGTCTGCAGCTGTAATGCACCCATTTGAGGTAGCTCTAAATTATCGTTGATTTTCTTGGCATGAACTATTACTTCGGAAAGTTGTTCTTGTTCTTCAATAAGAACAACTTTTATTTTATGCTTAGCATTTAATTCAACAGTATTTACATCACTTTTAAATCCAATATAATTAACAGATACAGTATAAGTGTCTTTTGGTAAATTGATATAAAAAAAACCCTGTCTATTAGTAATACCGCCACAAGCACAAGGTTCAATACTTATTTCTGCACTTTCTAATGGTTCTTGAGAGAGTTCATCAATTACCTCTACAGTCAATAAATACTCTTGCGCCTCTGCTTTTCCTAAACATAGTAGCGTTATAAGTAAAACAAAAAGAACGTTATAAGATTTACTCAATGGTTTATTGACTTTCTTTAATTTATCCATGCTTCTGGTCGTATAGCTGTCCTAAATCTTCCTTCCTCACAAGGAGATTCAGTTGTAGCTGGTGGCGGGTAAGGCGACATAAATGTTGGTTCAACACTTAAAGACCTTTGGTTTTCTATTTCGTTTTCTACAATATCACCTCTTTCAATAAATATTTGGATAGATGAGGTTGCCGCTGTAGTAAATCTTCCAAAAACAAAATCGTCCGAATTATTTGGATTATATAAATTACCTATTAAAGCTGCAGGAGGTGGTGCATTAAAACCGCTATTATTATCTACAATATCTTTAAGTACCTTATAATAATTATATGCAGCAGGTGTAAGTGAAAACTGTTGAATTTCGAGCACCATATTTTCTTTGGTATAAAGAGGTATTTCGGCCACTACCAGGTCTGTAGTTCTTTTACCGTTAGAAAATTTATCATCGAATATTGAAATACTTTCTGGAAATCTAATTTTCCAACAATCCGTGTCGCACAAATAGTCAAAATAATCAGGAACCGTAATAGTAGTAGGTCCACAAATATTATCACGATAAATACCATCGAAACACGTTTTACAAATTCTTAACTTCTCAAATGATTTAAATGTCCAATAGTAATAATTTTCTTCATCTACAGGATCTAAAAAAGAAACTGAAATAGCATGACCGGGTTCAAATGACTCTGTACCATCGTTAAATCGTAATTCAGATTTATAGGTAGCTTTTATATCCTCTACCTCTACTGGATGTATTACAGTTTCGGGCTGAGAACGATATTGCTTTCCGTTAACCAAAGTGACATCTAGCTCCCATTGTTCCCCAACATTAACCTTAAAATCCTTTGAAGGAACGTAGGCACCTTCCAGCTCTTGAAGTTGAACAGTTTCTCCAGTAATTGAATTAAAAAAGGAAACTTTTGCCTCAGATTCAAAAGCTGTTTTATCAATACCGAACTCATTAACAGATACATTGATAATAACAAAAGAGCCACCTTCAACAGTGGCTGCAATACCTTCAATAAACACCAATCCTTCTTTGAACTCAAACTCAGGTTCAACGGGATCAATACAGCCTATAAATAAAAAAAACAATAATGGGGACAAATAGTTTAAAATCAGTTTTTTCATCAAAATAGCTACTAGGTTATTTCCTGAATTTAAAGATACACCAAATACTTAAATCTTAAATTTATTAAAACAACAAAAAGCCTCCTTATTGTTAAAGAGGCTTTTACAAAATATCTTGTTCGTTACTCGTTATCGTTTCACAAAAACCAACTGTCCGTCATCTGAAAAATTAGGAATATCCAAATCAGCGGCATCAACAGTCATAATATCTCCATTAATAGTAACATCAATAACCAATTCATTTCCATCACTATCAATTGTAGTGACCGTTTTACCATCAAAAGTATAGGTGCTAGATTGCTCATCTGCTTCCGTTGGACATGGAATATTAAAGTTTGAACCAGTAACATCTAGCACTACATAGCTAGCCGAATTCGTAGCTGTTGCAGATAAATCTTCGTTAAATTGTAGCGTAACTATATAACAATCTTTTTCCGTCAATAAATCTAAGGCTCCTTTTAAAAACTTGGAATCATCACTAGCGGTTGCATTGTCAATTCTTAATTCGGTAGCATCCCAAGTACCTAAAATACTTGAAGCACCAACCTCGGCTTCTGCTTCATTTTTATCTGAACTACATGAAACAAGTAAAAAAGCAAATCCTATTATTGCTAAAATGTTTTTATACATCATCGTTAAAATTGGTTATCAACCTTTTAAAACGAAATTATAGACTTATTATTTTATAAGATATTAAAATGATTTAAAGTACAAATCGATAAGTTGCTTTTATTAAAAACGTATTATCTTTCTTTTGTCCAAGTATTTGGCTATCTAAATTGCTACCCAATGTTTCATAGGGGTTGGCGGAACCCACTACACCTTGCGACCATACTAAAAACACTTCTGAGCCTGGTATATATTCCCATCTAAGTACCAAGTTAGACCTAAACTGTACAAAAGAAAAATCGGGGTTTACTATTTCGTAATCCGTAATTCCGTCAATATTCTCATCTATCAAATAAGAATCTGAAGTACTTGATGATGTAATTTGATTAGCTGAAAACAACGTAACCCTTTCCGACAAATTTTCGGCGATAGGATTATTTACAAAATTGAAATCTGAATATATTCCCCGAGAAATGAATGGCTCCCCATAATATTGAATGGAAAGGTTCGGATTTAAACTATAATTAAAGCGAATAGAGGTGCTAAACGTTTTTTGGTCAATATTCCCAGTTATATACCTAGGCACACCATTTACATCTTTCTCAGTGACGTACTGTGTTTTATTCGGATTCTCTTCATATTCCGACGAGATGGAAAGGTTAAAAGCATCAAAAGGTTGATAATTTAACCGTAAAACATAACGTTCCAATGAAAAGTTCTTTTCTGCAGCTTGGCTATTAACATAACCTAAAGTAAAACTCAATTTCTTTCTATTATCAGAACCAAAGAAAAGAAATCCAAAATTTTCTTCGGACCAGCGCCATCTTGGCCCTCCTCTTAAAACAGTATTTGAAAAAATTCTTGGCTTATGGGCAGCACCAACTTCGGTCCACCAGTTATTTTTATAATTAATGAATCCTTCTACCTCATACTGGATCCTATTATAATTACCTTCAAAATCAAATGTGGTATATTGACTAAAACCTAAATTAGCCCTTCTATAAAAATTGGTCGGCTTAATAAATAATCTACTAATTGAAGCGGTCTGTTTTATTTCATCTGCTTGTCTCAAAAATCCGATATCATTCAATTCTAATTCTGGTGAACGCCAAATGAATCCGCCATCATACCTCCAATTGCCCCCACCAGCTTTTCCAATCTCCAGTTTGCCACCTGTGCCCGTTAAAGATGTTCTATCTGAATCAACGGAAACATGATCCGCATCTACCCTTTGAAAAAGATGTGTTATACTCGTTTGTGTATGGGCAATAGCTTCTTCACTACCCGTTACATGACTACCAACAACATTACCTTCAACATAATAGTTTCTATTCTTCCAATTATGCTTAAAGTCTAACCCGCCCGTGTAGGCACCACTTCTAAGAAAATCCAGATTATCTGGGATGTTTCTATTTGTAGCCGTAAAGATTCCGCCAATAAAAGAATTGCGCTCATTGAAATCTTTCTGCACCCTACCAACAATATAATTAGTTAATGGCTCAACAAGTTCTGAACGTCTGTTGCCAGAAACATCTTCAACATCAGCAAACATTTTACCGGTTACACTTTCCAATAAACCTAGAGACCACCCATTCTTTGTCTTCCCTGAAAACTTGGCAGCACCCAAAATAGTGGAATTCGTAGGGAATTCTTCAAACTCATTAATAGTTGCAGTAGTGAATCCTTGTGGACTTCTTCCAATTCTTCGACTATAAAAAACATTATCATTGCCGTCCGCAAATTCATAGTCAAAAATGTTTTTATTTTCGATAAAGAAAGGACGTCGTTCTTCAAAGAAAATTTGAAACCCATCTAAAGCTATTGCTCCTGGATCCGCATCTACCTGTCCAAAATCTGGATTAACCGTTAAATCTAGCGTTAAATCATTTGTTAATCCTATTTTAGCATCGAGCCCTGCATTTAATTTATAATCTTTTCCATCACGAAAAGGGTTACCATCTTGAGCAGGATATTTATCATACTGATTGACCAAAAAAGGCTGAATCTCCAATTGTTTTTGAGGTTCAATATTTTTAAGACCATTTAAAATTCCAAACTCACTAACCCACCCGGGAGCTTCTAATGAAATGGGCTGCCAAATAGAACGTTCTTCCCCTCTAAAATATCGACGATGAACTTGCAGACCCCAAATTTGCTCATTTGCAGAACCAAATTTTAATTGACTTAAGGGAATTTTCATTTCTGCTGACCAACCTTCGTTATCGATATTAGAGGCAGTGTACCAAATAGGATTCCAACTAGAATCCCAACTATCACCATTTTGAGAAATAAACTCATCACCCTTTACCCCAGCTGCCGAGACATTAAAGGAAAACCCAGTTCTTTTATCATTATAACTATCAATATTAACCTCTATCCAATCACCGGCAAAACTATCTCGTCTTGACAATCTTTTCTCTATTTTAAGAGGCACACTATCAAAACACCTAATTGCTATATATAAAAATTTGGAATCATAGGTAATTTTAAACTTTGTTGATTGACTAGGCTTACTACCGTTATCTGGTTCAAAGACAGTAAAATTCCCATCCCAAACAACATTTTCCCAAGCCTTATCTAACAAAAGGCCATCTATTATAATGGATTCATTATTAGGTATTGGTAACGTAGTATATGCTTTCCTAATTTTTAAAGAGTCTTTTTGAGCTTGTAGTATGGTAAAAAATAAAAAAAACGATATACACAAATAAGAATACCTATTCATAATGGTTTGTTCTTTGATTGATGGATACTAGTAGAAGAAGGACACAAAATTTAGTTCAATGTTACAGAAATTAGTTCCAAAACAATGAAGTTTAACATAATTACGATAAATTTTTAAACTCAACATTTAGCACATTAAAAAAAATAAAAAAAATTTAGAAACAAGTATTTGCAATTCAAGTTAATAATCGTAGATTTGCAGCCCCTTTCTAGGGATTGATTAAAATAATAGTTAAAAATAGCAGTAGTGGATACATTAAGTTATAAGACCGTTTCGGCCAACAGAACAACTGTAAACAAAGAGTGGTTATTGGTAGATGCCGAAGGAGAAACATTAGGACGCATGGCTTCAAAAGTCGCCTATTTGTTAAGAGGAAAGCATAAACCAAGTTTTACCCCTCATGTTGATTGTGGTGATAATGTTGTTATAATCAACGCAGAGAAAATTGTTCTAACAGGAAACAAGTGGTCAGATAAGTCTTATTTGAGATACACTGGCTACCCAGGTGGTCAGCGTTCTACTAGCGTAAAACAATTATTGGATAAAAATCCAGAAGGTATTCTTGAAAAAGCAATAAAAGGAATGTTACCTAAAAATAGATTAGGAGCTGAACTTTTTAGAAACCTTAAAGTTTACGCCGGTACTGAGCACGGTCAAGAAGCTCAAAAGCCTACTGTTGTTAATTTAAAAGACGTAAAATAAGATGGAGGTAATTCATAAAATTGGTCGTAGAAAGACCGCTGTAGCTAGAGTATATCTTTCAGATGGTAATGGTGACATTACAATCAACAATAAAGATTTAAGTGTATACTTCCCAACCGCTACACTACAATACAAAGTAAAACAACCTTTCACATTAACCGAAAGCTTAGACACTTACAATGTAAGAGTAAATGTTTACGGAGGTGGTATTACCGGACAGGCAGAAGCAATACGCTTAGCTTTGTCAAGGGCAATGTGCGAGATTGATGCTGAGAACAGGTCTATATTGAAGCCAGAAGGTTTGTTAACTAGAGACCCAAGAATGGTTGAACGTAAGAAATTCGGTCAGAAGAAAGCACGTAAAAAATTCCAATTCTCGAAACGTTAATTCGGAATTTCAAAATTACCAGGCATCCTTTTTTTGGGTGCCTGTTTTTATATTTAATCACACTGGAAGATCCAGATTATTAACAAGTTCATTGAAAGTCCTTTGCGGACAATTAAAAATCCTTTAATTTCTTAAAGTTGAAGGTAAGATTAGTTTAGCATCTAAATGATGAAGGCTTCTGTTTATGCAGATACCACTTTATCATTGCTAATTCATAAGAACGTAAACTAAATTTAAAATGGCGAGAGTCGAAGTAAAACAATTATTAGAAGCAGGTGTGCATTTTGGCCACCTAACAAGAAAATGGAATCCAAACATGGCTCCTTACATCTATATGGAGCGTAATGGCATTCACGTAATCAATCTTTACAAAACAGTTGCAAAATTAGACGAGACCAATGAGGCTCTTAGCAAAATTGCAGCATCAGGTAGAAAAATACTTTTCGTAGCTACCAAAAAACAAGCAAAAGACATCGTTGCTGAAAAAGCAGCAAATGTTAACATGCCTTACATTACAGAAAGATGGCCAGGTGGAATGTTAACAAACTTCGTTACAATCCGTAAAGCTGTAAAGAAAATGGCTTCTATTGATCGTATGAAAAAAGATGGTACATTCCTTACGCTATCTAAAAAAGAAAGATTACAAGTTGATCGTTTACGTGCAAAATTAGAGAAGAACTTAGGTTCTATTTCTGAAATGACTCGTTTACCAGGTGCATTGTTTATTGTTGATACAATGAGAGAGCACATTGCTGTTAAAGAAGCTCAAAAATTAAACATTCCTATTTTCGCAATGGTAGATACCAACTGCGACCCTAGAGATGTAGACTTCCTTATTCCTTCCAATGATGATGCGTCAAAATCAATTGACATTATTATGACAGAAGTTACTCATGCTATTGCTGAAGGTCTTGCTGAACGTAAGAACGAAAAAGGTGATTCTGAAGGTAAATCTGAGAAAAAAGACAAGGTTAAGAAAAAAGATGCTGAGAAGTCAGAAGCAAAATCAGAGGCAAAATCAGAAGCAAAGCCAGCTGTGAAAACTACCAAGGTTGAAGCAGACGATTTAACCAAAGTAGAAGGCATTGGCCCAAAAGCCGCTGAAGCACTAGTTGCTGCAGGTATAGTTACTTATGCCGATTTATCTAAAGGTGATGCTGAGAAAATTAAAGAGATTTTAAATGACGCTAGCTCTAGAATGGCACATTTAGATCCTACATCTTGGCCAAAACAAGCTAAAATGGCTTCTGAAGGCAAATGGGACGAGCTTAAAGTATGGCAAGACAATGCTAAAGGTGGTGTAGAATAAGTATCCTACCTTATTTTTATATAAACAAATTAAGAATAACCCCTTAAAACGGGTACCTAAAAGTAAAAGAAATGGCAAAGATTACAGCCGCAGAAGTTAATAGATTAAGAAAAACGACCGGAGCAGGAATGATGGATTGCAAAACAGCTTTAGTTGAAGCTGATGGTGATTTTGAAACTGCAATTGAAATTTTACGCAAGAAAGGTCAAAAAGTTGCAGCAAAAAGAGCTGACAGAGATTCATCTGAAGGTGCTGCTATCGCTAAAGTAAATGATGCTAACACAAATGGTGTTATCATTTCACTTAATTGCGAAACTGATTTCGTAGCTAAAAATGATTCTTTCGTAACATTGGCAACAGAATTAGCTGATTTAGCAATTAATTTTGATTCTAAAGATGCATTTTTAGCTTCTGATTACAAAGGCATGACGGTACAAGAAAAGCTTATTGAGCAAACAGGCGTTATTGGTGAGAAAATTGAAATCGGAGGTTTTGAAAAATTAAGCGCACCATTTGTAGGTTCATATATTCACGCAGGAAATAAAATTGCTGTTTTAACTGGTCTTTCAGCTGCTGTTGCAGGTGCTGACGAAGTAGCAAAAGATGTTTCTATGCAAGCTGCAGCAATGAACCCAGTTGCACTAAATGAAGATGGTGTTGATCAATCTGTAATTGACAAAGAAATTGAAATTGCAAAAGATCAATTACGTCAAGAAGGTAAGCCAGAAGCAATGTTAGAAAATATCGCAAAAGGTAAACTAAAACGTTTCTTTAAAGACAATACCTTAGTTAATCAAGATTTTATAAAAGATAGTAAACAAAGTGTTTCTCAATATGTAAAATCTGTTGACTCCAAATTAGAGGTAACAGGATTTAAAAGAGTTGCATTAGGTTAATTACAATACAACTAACTCAACAAAAAACCGTCTTACCGTAAAAGGTAGACGGTTTTTTTATTTAGGCAATTTTCATAAACTAATCTTTTAGCCAAGCATTTTTTAAAGATATTTTATCGTCGCTTACTTCTTTTAACGGCACTATCTTTTTAACAGACTTCACTGGGCTACCAACTTCTCCCTTTACAGTAACTAATTCACCATTTCTTTCTATGGTGATAGTAACTTCTGTCTCTGAACTCCAAGCAAAACTTTCGCCTATTATTGCCTTAATGGAGTCTACATTGACATCTACACCATTAATAGTTTTAAAGATATCTCCTCCTCGTAGATCCAAATTAGTGTAAAACGAATTTAAGTCAATACCTTCTCTAACATAAACTACGCTATCATTTTCTACATCTACATCAATATATGGTACCTGACCATTAAAGAAATAACCAGATGATTCTTCTACATCTGATGTAGTTAATCCAACTTTATTTAAATAAACTGAGTAATCTATTGGTATATCTCCCAGAACGTGTCGTTTAAAAAAGTCATCAACTTCAGGATAGGTCATAGAAGCGATTTCATTAAACAAAACATCATCTTCAAAAGGGACATCTGTTCCATATTTTTTAGACAGTTCTTTCATTAACCATAATACTCCTTTTTCACCATTACTTTTCTCTCTCAACAAAATATCTAAAGCCATATTAATTAAAGCTCCTTTCTCATAAACGTTACCATAATTAGACTCATAAGGCTCTTCTAAAATATGCTCGCTCATTAAAGTAAAAGACATATTATCATCATAGTATTTAGCATTTGACATCTTATCTAACATGCGTACATAAAAATCTTCGTCACTTATTAAACCCTGTTGAACTTGAAAAAGATTGGCAAAATACTCAGTTGTTCCCTCGTACATCCACAAATGTTTTGACATTTTAGGATCATTGAAATTAAAATATTGAATCTCCTTAGAATGTACCGATAAAGGTGTAACAATATGAAAAAATTCATGAGAAACGACATCTACCATTGCTTGCTCTAAACGATCTTTAGGCATAACCTCTGGCAGTACAACTACGGTAGAGGTATGATGCTCTAATGCTCCAAAACCTTGGGCATCATCAACATTTACATCTGACAAATACAATAAAATAGCATACTCTTGAGTACTATTAACTTCACCTAAAAAACTCTTTTGGGCCCCCATCATAGTCATCATTCTCTCCTTTAAATCAGCAGCCTTATAAATGTTATTAGGAGAAAATACACTAAGGATAATAGTTATACCATTGATTTCAAAAGTTTCTGTATTTGGCTTAGCATACATTATAGGATTATCAATTACCTCAAAATAGCGTTTAGCAGAAAAACCATCCCATAATTCATCTGGTTTTCTATCCTTTTCTACCGGTAGTGTTGTTGTCGCAATTAAACCCTTAGGCTTATGCACAAGAATGGTATATGGTACTTCTTCATAAGAATCAAAATAACCAACAAAACCATGAAGATTAAGCATGAAATTTTTTCCTTTAGAAATATTAGTTCCGGCAGGCGAAAAAACCGCATCGATAACCTCTTTCTCCGAATCGTAAGTATCATTTACCCAATAGTTAACCTTATCTAATTGAGTGGCATTTGAAATATCCCAAGTATTGTCATCTAACTTTGTCACTTCCAATTTATTTCCTTGGTAATCCAACGCCTCGAAATCCTGAATATATTGACCATAATTATCGGTACTATATGTCCCTGGAACGGTTTTAGGAATTCTAAATACTATTGCTTCTGAAGTAAAAGCAGCGGGATCCATTTGAACCAGAACTCTATCCTCCACTATATTTACCAAATCAATTGTAGTAATAATTGGGCTTTTGCCATTAGACACTAAAGGTTTACCAGCTCCACAGGCATAACACAGTAATACAAGTCCTAAGACTGTTATAATTTTCCTCATGCTAAACAATGTATTTTTCTTGTTAATTTTTATAAACCAAAGATAAATAAACAACTATATACATTTAAGAAAGAATTATATACTGCTATCATAAAATATTGACTATACCCATCAAATATTTTCATTATTTTTGATGACAAATAACAAATCAAAGATGCACTACAAAAGAATTCTACTAAAATTAAGTGGCGAAGCCTTAATGGGTGAAAAGCAATATGGCATTGACTCAAACAGACTTAATGAATATGCAGAAGAGATAAAAGAAGTTGTAGAAAAAGGCATTGAAGTTGCAATTGTAATCGGTGGCGGTAATATATTTCGAGGATTAGCTGGTGCTGCTACAGGTATGGACAGAGTTCAAGGTGACCATATGGGTATGCTGGCAACCGTAATTAATGGACTTGCCTTACAAAGTGCTCTAGAAATGACCGGTGTACAAACAAGATTACAATCTGCAATTAAAATCAATGAAGTAGCTGAACCTTTTATAAGAAGACGTGCAATGAGGCATTTAGAAAAAGGAAGGGTAGTTATATTCGGCGGTGGTACAGGTAACCCATACTTTACAACAGATTCTGCAGCAGTATTAAGAGCAATTGAAATTGAAGCCGATGTAATTCTTAAAGGAACACGAGTTGATGGTATTTATACTGCAGATCCAGAAAAAGATAAAAATGCAACCAAATTTGATTCTATTTCCTTCCAAGAAGTACTTACTAAAGGACTTAAGGTTATGGATACCACAGCCTTCACACTTAGTCAAGAAAATGAACTACCAATTGTAGTTTTTGATATGAACAAAAAAGGAAACTTACTTAAAATTGTTGACGGCCAAACTATTGGAACAACTGTTAATATTTAATTTTTGGTATGGTTTATGTTTTTAGAAAATAATATTATTGTTTTATGAACGAAGAAGTACAATTTGTTTTAGACTCCACAAAGGAAGCAATGGACGCTGCAATAGCACATTTAGAGCGTGAATTTTTAAAAATTAGGGCAGGTAAGGCAAGTCCTGCAATGTTATCTTCAGTCTTAGTTGACTATTATGGATCGCAATCTCCATTATCGCAAATAGCAAATATAAACACGCCTGATGGAAGAACAATTTCTGTTCAACCATGGGAAAAAGGCATGCTACAAGAAATTGAGAAAGCCATAATGAATGCCAATTTAGGCTTTAACCCTATGAATAATGGCGATTTAATTATAATTAATGTTCCACCACTTACCGAGGAGCGGAGAATACAACTCACTAAACAAGCAAAAGCCGAAGCAGAACATGCAAAAGTAGGCGTACGTAGTGCAAGACAAGATGCAAACAAAGAAATAAAAGACCTTGATATTTCAGAAGATTTACAAAAAAATGCTACTGCGGATATTCAAGATTTAACCGATGGCTTTACCAAAAAAATTGATGATTTCTTATCTAAAAAAGAAGCAGAAATTATGAAAGTTTAATTGCTTTTTATAGGTCTTAGTTATTAAGCTACCCTCATAAGTTAGCTTTTTATAATTTATACTAATTTTAAAGTTTCAGTTTAGGTACAATTGCACCTATTAGTTACCTTTGCCACCTGCAAAAACAGTTATGGTAGCTAAACTTACTAAAGGATTTTGGCCAAAAACGGCTAACATTATTCTTCGAAATAGAATCCTGATCATATTATTAATAACCGGCTTTACAGTATTCATGGGCTGGCAATGGCAATATATGCGATTCTCTAGCTCGCAAACAAACCTTTTGCCAGATGACCACCCGGTAAACATAGAATATCAAGATTTTCTTAGCAAGTTTGGTGAAGAAGGTAATGCGGTAGTTTTTGCTATACGTGATACCGCTCTTTTTAATCCTGTTAATTTTAATAGATGGAATAAATTAAGTAAACAATTAGCTGCTTTTCCAGAAGTTGAATTTGTGCTTTCCACTGATAATCTACAAGAACTCATAAAGGATAACGAGAAGCAAGAGTTTAAAATGCGACCTTTAATTACGGGCGAGTTAAATTCGCAAAAAGAAATTGATAGTATTACCAGTCATTTATTCAACGACCTACCATTTTACGAGAACTTACTTTACAATAAAGAAAGTAAAACTATAAGAACCATAGTAAATTTAGACAAGGATATAGTCAATACCTCAGTGCGAAAAGACTTTATACTTCAAGACTTAAATTCACTAGTATCAAATTTTGAAAAAGAAACGAATTTAGATGTTCATATATCTGGCATGCCTTATGTTAGAACTATGAACTCGCAAAATATAATTGACGAAATCGGCAAATTTATATTAGCGGCACTTGGTGTTACCTCATTAATATTTTTCTTTTTCTTTAGAAGTATAAGAGCAACTGTAATTTCTATGTGCGTAGTAATTATTGGAGTAATGTGGGCTTTTGGGCTTTTGGGATTATTACAATATGAAATAACAGTACTTACGGCATTGATTCCACCTTTAATTATTGTTATTGGAATACCAAACTGTATTTTCTTAATTAACAAATACCAACAAGAGGTCAAAAAACATGGCAATCAGGCATTATCATTACAACGCGTTATTTCTAAAATTGGAAATGCTACGTTAATGACCAACATTACTACAGCATCTGGTTTTGCAACCTTTATAATTACCGATAGTAAATTATTAAAAGAATTCGGTATTGTCGCCTCTATAAATATCATAGGGATATTTGTTCTGTCACTACTTATTATCCCTATTGTTTATAGTTTTATGCCACTGCCAAAAACAAAGCACTTAAAACATTTAAATAAAAAATGGATAGACGCTTTTGTAAGTTGGATGGAGCGTATAGTAAGACATAGAAGAATAAGTGTCTACATTGTTTCTATATCGCTATTAGTTATTAGCATTATAGGTATTTATCAAATTAGAATCTCTGGAAGTCCCATAGAAGATATGCCAAAAAATGCAGATTTTTTCCATGACATTAGATTCTTTGAAAAAGAATTTAAAGGTATTATGCCTGTTGAAATTGTTGTAGACACTAAAAGCCCTAAAGGAGTTTTAAAACCGGCTACTCTAAAACGCATGAATCAACTAGGTGAGGTTATTGAAGAAATTCCCGAGCTTTCTTCACCTGTATCTGTCGTAAATTTAGTGAAGTATTCCAAACAAGCCTTTTATAACGGTATACCAAAGTACTATCAGTTACCTACAAGTCAAGAGAATACTTTTATCATGGATGTTGCCAGAAAATCTTCTAACGATAGTGATCTTTTAAAAACCTTTGTAGATAGCACTGGCCAAACTGCTCGTATTACGACTTTCATGCAAGATGTAAATACTAGTCGAATGGAACAAATTGAAGAGCGTCTACAAGAACATATCACTAAAATATTTCCTTCTGAACGCTACAATGTTTACATGACAGGCAGCGCATTACTTTTCTTAAAGGGAACCAAATATTTAGTAAAAAATCTTATTATGTCCTTGGCTTTGGCCATTGGTTTAATTGCACTTTTTATGGCATATCTTTTTCGTTCATTTAGAATGATAGTTATCTCGTTGATTCCGAATTTACTACCATTAGTAATTACAGCAGGAATTATGGGATTTGTTGGGGTACCCATAAAACCTTCCACAATTTTAGTTTTCAGTATTGCTTTTGGTATTTCTGTTGATGATACTATTCATTTTTTAGCAAAGTATAGACAAGAATTAACGGCAAATAATTGGCGAATAGAAAAATCTGTTTACAATGCATTACGAGAAACAGGGGTAAGTATGTTTTACACTTCAATAGTATTGTTCTTCGGATTTTCTGTATTTGTAATTTCTAACTTCGGAGGTACTGTAGCGTTAGGCTCATTGGTTTCTGCCACTTTGTTATTAGCCATGTTAGCAAACCTTATACTTCTACCTTCGTTATTATTATCATTAGAAAAAAGTATTGCCAATAAGCAAACACTTAAAAAGCCACAAATAGATATTCTACCTCATGATGAAAACAACAACTAGTTAAAATTCGTTTTAGCCTTACTATATATCACTTTTTAAACTTTTATTTTTTAACAAAATCCTATCTTTGGGATTTTAATTATTCAAAATAACATCATGCGTTTAGCTACTATAAAAGAACTATTATCAAGTAAAAACTTACTTCAAGAAATAACGGTTAAAGGTTGGGTAAGAACCTTTAGAAGCAATAGATTTATTGCCTTAAACGATGGGTCTACACTAAACACCATTCAATGTGTTGTAGATTTTGAAAATTTTGATGAAGATGTATTAAAAAAAGTAAACACTGGAGCTGCTTTAAAGATAACAGGTACACTCGTTGAAAGTCAAGGCAGAGGACAATCCGTAGAAATTCAAGTTACAGCTTTGGAGGTTTTAGGAGTTGCGGATCCAGAAGAATATCCTATTCAACCTAAAAAACACTCTTTAGAATTCCTAAGAGAAAAAGCACACCTAAGAATACGTACTAATACATTTGCCGCAATTATGCGTGTCAGGTCTACCCTTGCATTTGCTATCCACAATTATTTTAGAGAAAACGGTTTTAATTACTTTCATGCACCTATTATTACCGGCTCAGATGCCGAAGGAGCAGGCGAAATGTTTAGGGTAACAACTTTAGACGAAAAAAAACCTCCATTAACAGAGGATGGTGCTGTTAATTATAAAGAAGATTTCTTCGGTAAAGAAACGAACCTAACCGTCTCTGGCCAGTTAGAAGCTGAGGCTTATGCCATGGCGTTGGGAAAAGTATATACATTTGGACCTACATTTAGAGCCGAGAATTCAAATACATCGAGGCATTTAGCTGAATTTTGGATGGTAGAACCAGAAATGGCCTTTTTCGATTTAGATGCAAACATGGATTTAGCTGAAGATTTCATTAAAAATGTAATCTCATATACATTAACACATTGCCAAGAGGACTTGGAGTTTTTAGAAAATAGATTACTAGACGAAGAGAAAAGTAAGCCGCAGGCGCAGCGCAGTGCTATGCCATTAATTGAAAAATTAAAATTCGTAGTTGACAACAACTTCAAAAGAGTAAGTTATACCGAAGCAATTGAAATTCTTAAAAATTGTAAGCCAAATAAAAAGAAGCAATTTCAATATCCTATTGAAGAATGGGGTACAGATTTGCAAAGTGAACACGAACGCTACCTAGTAGAAAAACATTTTAACTGTCCTGTTATATTATTTGATTATCCAGCAAAAATTAAGGCATTCTATATGCGTCTAAATGAGGACGGTAAAACTGTTAGAGCCATGGACATCTTATTTCCAGGTATTGGTGAAATAGTCGGAGGATCACAAAGAGAGGAGCGCTTAGATGTCCTTAAAGAGAAGATCAAAGAACTAGATATCGATGAGAAAGAATTATGGTGGTATCTAGATTTAAGAAAATTTGGCACCGCAGAACATAGCGGATTTGGCCTAGGTTTTGAACGATTAGTACTATTCGCAACAGGCATGGGCAACATTAGAGATGTAATACCATTTCCAAGAACGCCACAGAATGCAGAATTCTAAGCGGATTTAGTTACTTTTACGAGTATAGAAAAAAGTAATGCTGAAACAACACTTACAATTTAAACTTTCACAAAAACTATCGCCTCAGCAAATTCAATTGATGAAGCTGATTCAATTGCCTACACAAGCATTTGAACAACGATTAAAGCAAGAATTAGAAGAAAATCCCGCTCTAGAAACTGGGAAGGAAGATTTAGAAGCTAGTAATGATGAGTATGATGATATCTATGAAGATAGTTCTGACAATGAAACCATCAATACAGAAGATATCAATATTGATGATTATTTAAGTGATGATGAAATTCCAGATTATAGAACCAAAGCCAATAATTACAGTACAGATGACGAAGAAAAAAGTGTACCATATGCTGCCGGTATTTCGTTTAATCAACATTTAATTAATCAACTTAACACCGTTTATCTAAGTGATGATGAATGGACAATTGCAGAATTTCTTGTTGGTAGTGTGGATGAAAGTGGATATATCAGAAGGCCTATAGTCGACATTATGGACGATTTAGCTTTTACACAAAATGTATATACCGATGAACAAACCATCACAAAAATACTATCAATTGTACAGGATTTAGACCCACCAGGTGTTGGTGCACGTTCATTAGAGGAGTGTTTAATAATTCAACTAGAACGTAAAGACATTACACCAAGTATTGAGCTAGCTACTGCAATTCTTAAAAAATCGTTTGAGCATTTCACTAAAAAGCATTATCAAAAATTAATTCAAAAACATAACATTACCGAGGCTGAATTAAAACAAGCCATTAGTGAAATTGAAAGATTAAATCCTAAACCAGGAGGCTCGTATTCCGGAAATAATAGAATTGTAGAGCACGTTGTTCCTGATTTCGCCATCAGAATTACGGAAGGAGAATTGGAATTAACCTTAAATGGAAGAAATGCTCCAGAACTCCACGTATCAAGAGAATATAGCAACATGCTTAAAGGCTATAAAGAAGCCAAGGACAAGTCCAAATCCCAAAAAGACACGGTAATGTTCATTAAGCAGAAGTTAGACGCCGCAAAGTGGTTTATAGATGCGATCAGGCAGAGACAACAGACATTGTTTATAACAATGAATTCCATAATGCATTATCAAAAAGAATATTTTTTAACAGGCGACGAACGTAATCTTCGCCCTATGATATTAAAAGACATTGCTGATGAAATTGGAATGGACGTTTCAACGGTCTCAAGAGTTGCAAATAGCAAATATGTTGACACCCCATATGGCACTAAATTGATAAAGGAATATTTTTCTGAATCGATGAAGAATGAACAGGGCGAGGATGTTTCCACTAAGGAAATTAAAAAAATCCTAGAGACTGTTATCCTTAATGAAGTAAAAAAGAAACCGCTGACAGATGATAAACTTGCCGCAATATTAAAAGAAAAAGGATACCCAATAGCAAGACGCACCGTGGCTAAATATAGGGAACAACTAAATATACCCGTTGCTCGAATGAGAAAAGAAATCTAATGAGGCTTTTTTCAAATTTCATCTCTTATCTTTTACACCCACTTTTTATTCCAATTGGCGGCACAATTGCGTATTTTTTTATTACGCCAAAATATACTCCATTAGATGTACAGAGCGCAAGTATCCTACCAATCTTTATATTAACGGTCATTATACCTATTGTGACTTTTTTTATACTCAAGAACTTAGGATTAGTAAACTCAGTCGTTTTAGAAACAGTGACAGAGCGTAAATACCCCTTGTATATTCAAGCGGCAATTATTTTACTAATTCTTTATAAGGTTATACCTAATAATTACGTTAGCGAATTATATTTTTACTTTACAGGGCTTTTAGGGGCTACATTTGCTTGCATACTTTTATTGTTTTTCAATTTTAAAACAAGCTTACATGCTATCGGAGTAGGCAGCCTGTTAATGTATCTCATAAACCTTAGCATTCATTTCGAAATAAATCTAATAATAGCAATAAGCGTATTGATTTTTTTTACTGGTGCTACATTTACAGCTCGACTTTATCTGCAAGCGCATACTAGAATTGAAATCGTCATAGGACTATTTATTGGTATTCTGTCACAACTATTTACAGTAAAATTCTGGCTATAAAATATAAAAGATAAGACCAATACGAAGTGGTTTATACTGTAAAATTTCATTGTTGACTGAGGCCTTACCATCAAAAAGATTGGTAAGTGCATAATACGCATGTAGATTAAAAGTATTATACCCAAAGCTTAATGTTAGTCCATATTGAAATTTAGACAAGTCGGTATTGTAAAATCCATCACTTGCAGTATCAGAAACAAACTTAGACCTAGCCCCAGCTACATAGGCAGCTTTAATACCTGTGTAAATTCTCCAGAATTTATATTCTTCAATAGTTGAATTACGCCATCTTAATTCTACAGGAAATTCTATTAGGTGTGTTTCTAGTTTACTTCTTGTTATATTATCCTCAATACTATAAACAATTGCATCTCCAGATAAATTTGCCACCAAATTGGAGTAATAACTATTTAAAGCAATCCCCGCCCCTATTCCAATAGCGTATGTCCCTCTTGGGTTTATGGGAATATCTTTAATCAATCCAGCACTTAGACCGTACGACAAATTACGTTGATTAGAACCTTCAGGATGATTCAATAAAAAATTATAGGACAACCCTAAATAAAACTGATCTTCAAAATAACGTTCATCATTTGATCCGTCATTAAAAGTTTGTCCAAAGGATAAAAATCCAATAAAAAAGAATAAAATTACATAACGCATAAGTAAAGTTAATGAAATAAAAAACGCTCCAAATAAATTTGAAGCGTTTTGAAAAATTGTATACTACTAACTAACTATTGTAGATTATTAAAAGCATCCCCTTCATAGGTAGTATAATTTACCTTTAAAGCGTTTACCTTTCTTAACTCTTGTTTAATATCGGATATTAATCCCATACTTGCGTTCTTGTCAACTTTGAGAGCTGTTGTTAAAACATTTTGAAGTTCTTGAGGCTTTTTAGCTCTCTCCATCAAAATATAATCACCTACTTCTGTTGTACTAGCAAATTTGTCGTTTAGTTGGATTTTTGGTTCGGTTCCAAAAGTCTTTTCATATTCTCTTGTTGGTTTTCCAACATAAATATATATTACACGATCTTTCTTCTCCAATTTCTTAACTTCACTAGCATTTGGAAGTACGTTTTCAACTTTCAAGGAACTATCCTTCATAACGGTAACCGTCATAAAGAAAAACAAAAGCATAAATACAATGTCAGGTAGCGACGCTGTTGATACCGCTGGTACCTCTCCATCTTTTTTCTTTGCAAATTTTGACATAGTGTTACTTTTTATTTATTTATTATTCGCTTGAAGTTTCAGCTTCAGATAATTTCTGTGGAAACAAACCTTGTATTCTTGTCACCTTTTCTTTCAACTCTTCTTTTACAGAGTCATCAGTTTCAGGGTTTAAATACTCTGCTTCCATTGCAACATAATCTTTTCCAAATAATCGTTTAGCTTCTCTATTTCTAAGATCATTATAAGCGCCTACCAATTCATTTTGAACCGTAATGTAGGTACTATACTTAGTTTCACGATCATTCTTAAGAGAAATAATTGCTTTTGTTGGATTATCCGAAGATTCAGCAATTCGTTTTCCTTTACAATAGCTACAGTAATCTGGACTACCTTGTGCTGCTCCACCGTTATCTAAAAACGCCATAGCCTTTTCACGTAACTTATCAATTGGAAGAATCTCATCTTCTACTAACAATTGTCCATTACGGTTAATATTTACCGTAAAAATGTTCTTTTGTTTAATAACCGGTGGTTCCTCTGTAGGTGGTTCCATTGGCGGTAACATACGATCCAAACCTGCATCTGTTTCAATAGTAGTTGTTACTAGGAAAAAGATAAGCAATAGGAAAGCTATGTCTGCCATTGAACCCGCACTAACTTCTGGTGCTCCTGCTCTTCTAGCCATAGTTTCTTAATTTTATTTATTTACTAAACATATTTTTTACAGCAGGTATCAATAAAGATGCAACAGCTATAATTGTAAGGATAAAAAATACATTTAATCCCATTCCAATTTTTTTAACTGTGCTTTCATCAGTCATAGCCGCAAATTCCGGATCAACGTCCGTTCCACTAGCTAAAACATATGAAACCCCAACTACCAATAAAAATCCTCCTATAACAAATAAAGTCTTTTTAAGACCCTGTGGATTTGAAAACAAATTTTTCAAGGTAAAGATCAAACTTGCTACAACCGCTATACCTAATAAAAGGTAGGTTATAATAAACATGAAATTCATTGGTCCGCTTTGAGCAGCTTCAGCTGCCGGCATATCTGAACTTGGCAATAAATACCATAGTATAGCACTTAATACACCTATAGCAATTAATGCTATTTTAATAATTTTTTGCATAATTTTTAGGTATTAAAAGTGATACTTATTTTTTGTGATCTACCAACATGTCAATTAAAGTGATAGAAGAATCTTCCATATCATTAACAATGCTATCAATTTTAGCGATAATGTAGTTATAGAAAATTTGTAGTATAATAGCCGTAATAAGACCAAATACAGTTGTTAATAATGCAACCTGAATATCACCTGCAATAAGAGATGCACTTAAGTTACCCACAGCTGCAATTTTCTGGAAGGCCTGAATCATACCAATTACCGTACCCATGAAACCAAGCATTGGTGCAATAGCGATAAATAAGGACAACCAAGAAACATTTTTCTCTAATTGACCCATTTGAACTCCACCGTAAGCTACTACAGCTTTTTCAGCAGACTCAACACTTTCACCAGCTCTATCCAAACCTTGATAGTAAATTGAAGCTACAGGTCCTTTTGTATTTCTACAAACTTCTTTAGCCGCTTCAACACCACCTGAAGCCAATGCATCTTCTACTTGTTGTTTTAATTTAGCAGAATTTGTACTTGCCATATTTAAATAGATAATTCTTTCAATAGCAACTGCCAAACCAAGAATCAAACATAAAAGAACGATACCCATAAAACCGGCACCACCAGTAATAAACATTTCTTTTAAAACTTGAGTAAATCCTTTTTCTGCTTCAGGTGCACCATCTTGTACTAACAAGGCCACTGTTGCTACTTTTGCACTTACAATATTTGTACCTGCTACAAATGCCCCAGCAATTGCCAGGCTTGGGAATAATTTTTTCATTTTTTCAAACTTAAATTAGTTAGTTAATAGGGTTAAAGATAAAAAAAAAACAATATAAAAAAAGTAAAATTTACTTGCAGAGAGGAAGGGATTCGAACCCTCGATACCCTTTTGGGGTATACACACTTTCCAGGCGTGCGCCTTCGACCACTCGGCCACCTCTCTAAATTCACCTTTAATAAGGTGGGGCAAATAACAAAAAAAAATCTAGTTTAAGAAATTAAAGTACTCTTTATTTTAAAGCATTTCGCCACGTAAAGAAGTTTCAAAAACTGTTTTAAAAAGGTCATGCGAGACATCACTGCCCAATAGATACATGGCCTTTGTAATTGCCGATTCTGTTGTAATATCCTTACCGTTAATAACTTGCATTTTTTTAAGCTTAGAACTTGTTTCATAATGCCCCATCATAACAGAACCTCCAGAACATTGAGTAACGTTAATAATATGGATACCATTTTTTATGGCACTTTTTAATCTTTCTAAAAACCAAATTTCCATTGGCGCATTACCTGATCCATATGTTTCTAAAACAAGCGCTTTTAAATTTTCGGCTCCCAATATAGCATCAATAATATTCTTGTTAATTCCTGGAAATATTTTTAAAATAGCAACATTATTATCCATATTTCGATGCGGTTTTAATTTTATATTTCTTTTTTGAGACAATAAATATTCATTAAATATTGATAAATGAACTCCAGATTCAATGAGATGAGGGTAATTTAATGACGCGAATGCTTTAAAGTGTTCGGCATTTATTTTAGTTGTTCTATTCCCTCTATATAATTTATATTCAAAATAAAGTCCTACCTCTTGTATTATAGCCTTCCCATTTTTTTCCAATGCCGCAATTTGAATAGCGGTTATTAAATTCTCTTTTGCATCGGTTCGTAAATCACCTATGGGCAATTGAGATCCGGTTAAAATCACAGGTTTTGATAAATTTTCAAGTAAAAAACTTAATGCTGATGCCGTATAGCTCATTGTATCACTACCGTGTAATACCACAAAACCATCATATTCATCATATTTTTCAGCAATTATATCTGAAATTGCAACCCAATGCGTAGGGTTCATATTAGATGAATCTATAGGTTGGTCAAAAGAGTAACTAGATATAGTACAGTCCAACTGATTTAACTCAGGAATATTTTTTAATAGCTGAGAAAAATCAAAAGCTTTTAGAGACCCAGAGGTATAATCCTTCATCATACCAATGGTACCGCCTGTATATATCAATAAAATATTTCTTTTCTCTCCCGTCAAATCCAAAATTTTATAATGATGATTAAATACCAAAAACCGCTATGGAGTTCCTGGTTGTTTCCAAAGCTATTTGTTCATTGGGAACACCATGAATATCTGCTAATTTTTCAAGTACTTTAACAATATATGCACTTTCATTTCTTTTACCTCTATAAGGTTTAGGAGCTAAATAGGGCGAATCAGTTTCCAATACAATATGTTTTAATTCAATTTTTTTTAAAAAGGTATCTATTTTCCCGTTCTTAAAGGTCACTACCCCACCAATACCTAATTTCATATTATATGAAATAGCCTTTTTTGCTTGCTCATAAGATCCCGTAAAACAATGAAATATTCCCCATAAATCATCACTCTTTTCCTCTTCTAAAATCTCAAAAATCTCATCAAAGGCATCACGACAATGTATTACTATTGGCAACTTGTACTTTTTCGCTATTTGTATTTGTTTCCTAAATGCAATTTGTTGTTGTTTAAAGTATTTCTTTTCCCAATATAGATCAATTCCTATTTCCCCAATCGCATAATAGGTATGGTTATCTAACATTTTTTCTACATGCGCCAGTTCTTCCTCAAAATTTTCTTTCACATGCGTGGGATGCAAACCTGTCATTAAGAACATTTGACCGGGAAAGTCTTTCTCTAAAGCCAACATACGTTCTGTATAGGTAGAATCGATAGCAGGAATAAAAAACCGCTTAACCCCTAAATCAATTGCTTTCTGTACGGTTTCTTTTCTATCTTCATCAAAAGCTTCGCTATATAAGTGTGTATGTGTATCGGTTATAATCATACCACAAAAATAAACTTATCTTTGACAAAAACGAGCCATGAAAACCCTCAAAAAATTTTTGAAGGATAAAAATTACATACGTATTCCACTAGTTTTAACCGCAACAGACCATTTTGAAATTAATGCTGAGATAAACTCAGTTGAAGGGCGGTTTATTATAGACACTGGAGCTTCTAATACCTGTATTGGAATGGACCGTATCGATCACTTTAAATTGATTTCTGAAGAATCTGCAATTAAAGCTGCAGGTGCAGGCGCTACCAATATGGAAACGTTAGTTTCTAAAAGGAATACTATTGAATTAAAATCTTGGAAGTATAAAAAACTAGAGATTGTACTTTTTGATTTAAAGCACGTAAACGAAGCGCTAACCGCACACGATGCAGAACCGGTTGACGGAATTATTGGAGCAGACATTTTAAAAAAATCGAAAGCAATTATAGACTATAACAAAAAGTATATTTATATAAAAAAGAAAAAACGTTGAGTTTACCTCAACGTTTTTATCTATTAATAGCTTTAGAAAATTTACATTTCTAATGCTTTCTTTACGTTATTATCCATCAACAATTCTTCTGGATTTTCTAAAGCTTCTTTAATAGCAACTAAGAAACCTACAGATTCTTTACCATCAATGATTCTGTGATCATAAGATACGGCAACATACATTATAGGTGCAATTGCTATAGCTCCATCTCTTGCTATTGGACGCTCAACAATATTATGCATACCTAATATTGCACTTTGCGGAGGATTAATAATTGGTGTAGATAACATTGAACCAAAAACACCACCATTAGTTATTGTAAAGGTTCCACCTGTCATTTCATCTACAGTAATTTCGCCCTCACGTGCTCTAATTGCCAATCTCTTCACCTCAGCTTCAACACCTCTAAAGGTTAAGTTTTCAGCGTTACGTATAACAGGCACCATCAAACCCTTTGGTCCAGATACCGCAATACTAATATCACAGAAATCATAAGAAACCATTTCTTTACCGTCAATCATAGAATTAACAGCAGGATACATGTCTAAAGCTCTAACTACGGCTTTTGTAAAAAAGGACATAAATCCAAGACCAACACCATGCTTATTTTTAAAGTCTTCTTTATACTTATCTCTAAGCGCAAAGATGGCACTCATATCCACTTCATTAAAAGTAGTTAACATTGCTGTTTCATTTTTCGCAGAAACTAATCTTTCTGCAACTTTTCTGCGCAACATTGATAACTTTGAGCGCGTTTCACCGCGATTACCACCTGTAGGTGTCCCCATAGAAGGAACAGCATTTACAGCATCTTCCTTCGTAATTCTACCATCACGACCAGAACCAGAAACAACATCTTCATTTATTCCTTTCTCGTCTAATATTTTTTTTGCAGCAGGTGATGGCGCACCCGATGCGTAAGTTTCTTTAGCTTTAGCAGGTTGCGGCGCTTTTTCCGCTTCAACTTCTTTTTTTGGAGCTTCTTCTTTTGAAGGGGCCGATGCAGAAGCATTGTTACCACCATCTGGTTTTGAAGCACTGGTGTCAATTAAACAAACAATAGCACCTACTGCTACTGCATCACCTTCTTCGGCTTTTAACGTAATTGTTCCACTTGCTTCAGCAGGCAATTCCAAAGTAGCCTTATCGGAATCTACCTCAGCAATGGCTTGATCTTTTTCCACGTAATCCCCGTCTTGAACTAACCACTCCGCTATTTCTACCTCCGTGATAGATTCTCCCGGTGAAGGGACCTTCATTTCTAGAATCATTCTTTCTATAATTTGATATGTTATTTTAAATCTTTGGGTTTGAACATATTATTCTTTGATTTATCAAAGACATAATCTATTACTTGTTGATGTCTTATTTTGGACCTTACTGCACTACCAGCTGCTGGTGCCGCATAAAAACGTCTAGAGACAACTCTAAATTTTTGAACCTCACTAAAATGCATTAATAAATGACTCCATGCTCCCATATTTCTAGGTTCTTCCTGAGCCCAAACCAGGTCATTTGCATTTTTATATTTTGCCATCACCTTTTTCATTTTATCCTCAGGTAATGGAAATAATTGTTCCACTCTAACAAGGGCAACATCATCTCTATTTTGCTCCTCTTTAACTGCTAATAGATCATAATAGAATTTACCGGTGCAAAAAACTAAACTTTTTACCTTTTTAACATCAGCAGTTTCATCGTCTATAACTTCCTGGAAACTACCTTCCGTTAATTCAGAAATTTTTGAAACTGCTTTAGGGTGGCGCAATAAACTCTTAGGTGTAAATATGATTAACGGCTTTCTAAAATTAGCCTTCATTTGCCTTCTCAATATATGAAACATTTGTGCAGGTGTAGTAACATCAGCGATGTACATGTTGTCCTTAGCACATAATTGTAAATAACGTTCCATTCTTGCAGATGAATGCTCCGCACCTTGACCTTCATAACCATGTGGTAATAACATCACCAATCCGTTTTGAAGCTTCCATTTATCTTCTGCAGCAGAAATATATTGGTCAATCATAATTTGTGCTCCATTACTAAAGTCTCCAAATTGTGCCTCCCAAATTGTTAAGGTATTAGGACTAGCCATTGCGTACCCGTAATCAAATCCTACAACACCATATTCAGACAAAAGTGAATTATAAATTTGAAATTTAGCTTGTTTTTCAGACAACTTGTTCAACAAGATAACTTCTTCTTCACTTTCTTCAACCTTCATTACAGCATGCCTATGGGAAAAAGTACCGCGCTCAACATCTTGACCAGACATACGTACAGCAAAACCTTCTTCTAAAAGTGAACCATAAGCTAACAGCTCGCCCATTGCCCAATCCAAATTATCGGACTCGAAATACATGTTTTTTCGATCATTGACCAATTTCTCTACTTTGCGTAAAAACTTCTTGCCCTTAGGCAATTCGGTTAGTACTTTAGCAATTTTGGTTAATTCAGCCTTCTTAAAAGTAGTGTCAACGGCATCCATCATCTCCCATTCACGTACATTTTCAAAGCCTTTCCACTCATCGGCCATAAATGGCGTAATCACGGTCTTATCTTCTTTTCTTGAATCCTCTAATTTTTCTTCTAAAGAGTCTTTATATTGCTTTTCAAGTTCAGCCACATAAGTATCATCTATAACATCTTCCTTGATCAATCTTTCTGCATATATATCCCTAGGATTCTTATGCTTTGCTATCGCCTTATATAATTTTGGTTGTGTAAACCTTGGCTCATCACCTTCATTATGGCCGTATTTTCTATACCCTAATAAATCAATAAATACATCACTAGAAAATCGCATTCTATATTCTAGTGCAAAAAGTGACGCATGCACAACTGCCTCTGCATCATCTGAATTTACGTGTAGCACCGGACTTAAAGTTACCTTTGCCACATCTGTACAATACGTAGATGTTCTAGCATCCAAATAGTTTGTTGTAAACCCTATTTGGTTATTTACAACAATATGTATCGTTCCACCTGTTTTATAACCATCAAGATTTGCCATCTGGACCAATTCGTACACTAAACCTTGACCTGCAATTGCAGCATCACCATGAACTACTATGGGTAGCACTTTAGAAAAATCATCTTGATAATGGGCATCTTGTTTTGCTCTAGCAATGCCTTCTACAACTGCACCTACTGTTTCTAAGTGAGAAGGGTTAGGAGCAATATTCATTTTAATTTTATTGCCATTGTCAGATTTTCGGTCAGATGTCCAACCTAAATGGTACTTTACATCGCCATCGAAAATTTCTTGCTCATAATCTTTACCATCAAATTCGCTAAAAATATCTTTCGCCGATTTTCCAAAAATATTGGTAAGCACATTTAATCTACCTCGGTGAGCCATACCCATAACAAATTGTTCAACGCCCATTTCTGCGGCACGTTCAACAATAACATCCAGTGCAGGTATGAGTGACTCGTTCCCTTCCAGAGAAAACCTTTTTTGACCTACATATTTAGTATGAAGAAAAGTCTCGAACGATATGGCATGATTCAATTTTTTAAGAATATGCTTTTTCCGTTCTGGGTTAAAATTTGGATGATTGTCATTAACATTTATCCAATCTTGTATCCATTTAAGCCTCTCAGGGTTACGAATAAACATATATTCAACACCAATTGCGTCGCAATAAATGCTTTCCAAGTGTCTTACAATTTCATTTAACGAACTTGGTCCAATACCAATAATATCTCCCGCATTAAAAATAGTGGCTAGATCAGATTCCTCTAAGCCAAAGTTCTTAATAGCTAAGGAAGGTTCGTAATGTCTTCGCTCTCTAACTGGATTTGTTGCTGTAAATAAATGACCTCGACTTCTATAGCCATCGATTAAGCGAATTACTTGAAACTCTTTTTGAAGAGATTCGGGCATTTCACTAGTTGCACCGTTAACTATTGCGGTAGTTCGATTTTCATCAATACTTAGTTCATCTAACGAGCTTTCTAGGCCAAAGTCAAAACCTTGAAAAAAGGCTCTCCAACTAGGCTCTACGCTATCCGGATTTACTAAATACTTGTCATACAGCTCCGAAAAAAAAGAGGTGTGTGCGGTATTTAAAAAGGAGTATTTATCCATGAATTACTTTCTGTATCTTTAGAATAAATTTCTAACAAAAATACAACATTTACAATATCTAACGATAGAATGAACGTTATTATTAGAAAAAATGAAACTTTAAAACAAAATCATCTAATGAGCTTAAAAAAAACAATTTATACAGTATTATTCTCCCTAAACCTCTTTTTCTCTTTTGCTCAAAATTCAAGTAATGCAGCTAATTTTTGGAACAATGTTAGATTTGGAGGCGGTCTTGGGCTTGGTTTTACCAATAATGGCTTTAATGGTTCTATTTCTCCTAGCGCTATTTATGAATTTAACGAGCAATTTGCCGCAGGTACTGGTTTAAGTTTTAATTATGCAAAGTTTAACGATGACAAATTTTTAGCCTACGGAGGTAGTATTCTTTCACTTTTCAACCCCATACCCCAACTACAAATTTCAGCAGAATTTGAACAATTGCGAATTAATAGAACTATAGCAACGCAAACAATCGATGTAGCGGATAATTATTGGCTTCCAGCGTTTTTTATAGGCGCAGGATATAGCACCAGAAATGTAACCATGGGTTTACGGTACGATTTATTATTTGATGACAGTAAAAGTATATACGGAAATGCCCTTATGCCATTCGTACGGGTATACTTCTAAAATTCACTAACTTTCATTAAAGCAAAACATCCAAAATCAGCAAATTAAATAACTGCCATTTTTTATAAGATGTCTTTAGAGGGATGGGTGTAACCTTTATGATCATTGTAAACTCCTCAGGTAACGGCGAAACTGGTTTTGGAAATTTAAAAACATGCAGTGAAACGGATTTACACTTACAGATTTGTTCTTCCATGCTTCTTTTTATTGATGGTAATGCCATGAGTTTAAGTATGTAAAATTAGGAAGTGGCGTATTTCTTAAAAATGTTTTAAAGCAGTTTTTTATACTATTCTTATTAGAGTATCGTATATACTGGTTTTTATTTTTTATTATGAAAATTTAAAACCTATTACCGAGACAAAAATTTTAAAACCATTGCCGAACTTATAATGGCTACCGGTATTCTGGTAACTGCAGGATTTACTTGGGATTTATTTATACCATTTAATAGAAAACTCTGGAAAAGCTCATTTGTACTACTTACTAAGTGGTATTGATATATTTTTATGCCCTTTGGATTTACCTGTTAGACCTTAAGAAACCTGATAAATAGACCTATTTCTTGGAGGTATTCGGTAAAACACCTTATTCATATATTTATTATCGAAACTGTTCGCAATAAGTTTAGCAAAGATTTCAATGAAAGCAAAAACTGCTTACAATTGGATAGCAGACAACATTTTCATAGCCAATACAAGTGATTATTATGGTTCGCTATTATTTGCTCTTTGGATTATGCTTACCTGCTGGCTTGTTGGTTATATAATGGATATAAAAGAAATATAAGTAAAAGTATTATTTGCAAGTCTCTTTATTGATATCGATTTCGATACCACACTTTTTTATACTCACGTTTTAAAATCAAAAAAGTAACCTGATCCGCTACATCAACGGTATCTGTAATTTCAATGTTTTGAAATTCACTTTCCGGTACATCTATGATGTACATTAGGTTTAGATATTCAGCAAAATGATCCATCATCAAGAAATACAACTTCTCCTTAATGAGCGCTACAAACTCGATATATTCCAGTAATTCAGGAATTTTTAGAGGTATATTGGCAAGTACAAAATCTTTCTGAACCTGCTGAATCAATTTATCAAAAAGTGAATCATTCAATACAACCTGCATTAATTGCTCACTACTTTCAACATTCAACTTCATGTTCAATCACTCCAATCTTAATACTAACTAGCAGAAACTATAAAAAAGTTTATTGCTTATAAATAACTCCCTCTTTCATAACAAAAACTACATCTATAAGTGTTTCCACATTTTCTAAAGGATTTTCATTTACGGCAACAATATCAGCAATAAAGCCCTCTTTAATTTGACCTAATTCCTTTTCCCCCAATAACATTGCATTGGTAATTGTAGCTGAGCGCAATGCCTCAATAATAGGCATGCCCGCCTTGTTCATGTATATGAATTCCTTTGCATTATCTCCATGAGGTGATACCCCAGAATCGGTACCAAAAGCAATGCTTACCCCTTTTTTATAAGCTTTCGCAAAAGTTTCATTTAATTTTGGTCCTATTTCCAAAGCTTTCTTAGCTACTACAGGTGGTAAGTAATTAGGAATTTTAGCTAACCTTGCTGCTTCCTGTCCTGCAGAGATAGTCGGCACCATATAGGTATTGTGCTTAACCATTAAATCCATAGTTTCTTCGGACATTAATGTACCATGCTCAATAGTTTTTATTCCTCCTAAAATTGCTCTTTGCATACCTTCATCCCCATGAGCATGAGCTGCGGTAAGCATACCATAATCATTAGCTGTTTCTGTAATTGCTTTTATTTCCTCAATAGTAAACTGAGGGTTTTGACCACTTTTAGCAACACTTAATACGCCACCGGTAGCAGTTATCTTAATAACATCTGCACCTTCTTTATAACGCTGGCGCACAGCTTTTCTACCATCCTCAGGAGAATTGACCACTCCCTCTTTTGGCCCTGGGTCTCCCATTAACTCATTGCTTCTACCATTTGTTGGATCTGCATGGCCACCCGTTGTAGCCAGTGATTTACCTGCCGTAAAAATACGTGGACCGACTACTGTACCTTTATTTATAGCTTTCTTCAAAGCAATATTTACACCAGATCCACCTAAATCACGTACGGTCGTAAAACCAGCCATCAAGGTTTTTTTGGCATATACGGTCGACTGAAAAGCCACATCGGCCTCATTCATGGTGAAAGCTTCTAAATATCTTGACGGACTAGATTCGCTTTCAATATGAACATGCATATCTATAAAACCTGGTAAAATAGTTTTCGATTTTAAATCTATTACCTCGTCCGTATCACTTCCTGTAACAAAACCATTTTTAATCTCTTTTATCTTATTTTCTGAAATGACTATTGTTTTTTCAGACAAGATTTTACCAGATTCAACATCAACTATTTTTCCACATTGTAGATATGTATCTTGAGCAGTTGTAACTGAAAATACCAGTAGCATTAGAAGAAATAAATAATTTTTCATAAGAGATGATCTTTAAATTAAATAAGGGGAAATATAGCCATATTTCCCCTTATATATAGTGTTATGCCCTAAAAAATCAGTCACGTATTTTCTGTTCCCAGATCCAAGCGTAATTCATGGCTTCTTCCAAAGTATATTCAGCTTTCCAGCCTAACACTTTATTAGCCTTCGTAGTATCCGCATAAGCACTAGTAATATCACCAGGTCTTCTATCAACTATTTTATAATTTAATTTTCTGCCAGATACTTTTTCAAAACTATGAATCGCCTCTAATACAGAACTACCTGTACCTGTTCCTACATTAAATACCTCATAATTAGATTCATTTTTTCCGTTAAGCAAACGTTCCAAAGCAACCACATGTGCTTTAGCTAAATCTACTACATATATGTAGTCTCTAATACACGTGCCATCTGGAGTAGGATAGTCATCACCAAAAACGGATAATTCATCTCGTAAACCTATACCCGTTTGGGTAATAAATGGAACTAAGTTCTGAGGCACACCCTTTGGCAATTCACCTATTTCTCCACTTGGGTGCGCACCCATAGGGTTAAAATAACGTAATGCAATCGCATTTAAACTTGGAGTTACTTTGCAAGTATCGGCTATTATCTCTTCACCCATTTGTTTTGTATTACCATATGGTGATTCAGCTACCTTCACAGGGGCATCCTCCGTAATTGGCATTTTATCTGCCTGTCCATAAACGGTACAAGAAGAACTAAAAATAAAACTTGCTTTATTTTTATTACAAAGTTCTTTTAAAATATAAACTAAGGTTCCAATGTTGTTCTCGTAGTATAATAATGGTTTTTCAACACTTTCCCCTACTGCCTTAGATGCTGCAAAATGAATAACACCCGCTACATCTTGATGTCTTTGAAAGAAATCCTCTACCTTTTGCTTTTCCTTTAAATCTAATTTTTCGAAAATTGGTTTTTTCCCTGAAATGGCCTTAATACCATCCAGCACTTTTTCATCAGAATTAGAGCAATCATCTATTATAATCACTTCAAATCCCTTATTCTGAAGCTCCACTACTGTATGAGACCCAATAAATCCTAATCCACCTGTTACTAATACTTTCATTTACTACAATATTTCAACTTAAATCAAATATAGGACACTTCTTATTTTATGCATTAACAAAACCGATAACCATCTTTGTTATATGGTTAATCTGTTCATCATCCAATTCCGTATGCATTGGTAAAGAAATTACTTCTTTTACTAATTTATTAGTTACAGGAAAATCTTCTTCATTGTATCGTACATCTAAATAAGCTTTTTGTTTATGCAGTGGAATTGGGTAATACACTCCACATGGAATTTTATTCTCATTTAAATGTTTAACTAGAGCATCTCTTTTTCCATTTGTAATTTTCAAGGTATATTGATGAAAAACATGACAATCACAAACATCGCAAATACCTTCACAGGTGTTAACCGTAACGGGAGTAATAATATGTTCTTGTCCTTCAAATGCTTTGGAATAAGCTCTTGCAGCATTTCTTCTTGCATCACAATAGCCATTCAACCTTGGTAATTTTGCTCTTAATACGGCAGCCTGTATAGAATCTAATCGTGAATTTACCCCAACAACATCATGATGATAACGCTCGTACATACCATGATTAACTATACCTCGTAAGGTATGCGCCAATTCATCGTCATTGGTGAAAATTGCTCCACCATCGCCATAACAGCCTAAGTTTTTAGAAGGAAAAAACGAAGTGGCACCAACATGACCCATACTACCCGCCATGTACTTTGTACCATCCTTAGAAAGATACTTTGCCCCAATAGCCTGCGCATTATCCTCAATTACAAATAAATTGTGCTTTTTAGCCAAAGAAAGAATTGCATCCATATTAGCACATTGTCCAAAAAGATGAACAGGAACGATTGCTTTTGTTTTTGGTGTTATTGCTTTTTCAATTGCTTCAATGTTAATATTGAATGTATCTGGATAGACATCCACCAAAACAGGAGTCAGTTGCAACAGTGCAATGACCTCTACTGTTGCAGCAAAAGTAAAATCTGCGGTAATAACCTCATCGCCTGGTTTTAAACCCAACCCCATCATTGCAATTTGCAATGCATCTGTCCCATTTGCACAAGGTATTACATGTTTCACGCCTAAATATTCCTCTAACTCTTTTTGGAATGCGTGTACCTCGGGTCCATTAATAAAGGCCGACGTTTCTAATATTTGCGTAATAGCAGTATTAACTTGATCTTTTATTTCTTGGTATTGACCACTTAGGTCTACCATTTGTATTTTTTTCATCTTTTGAAATTACATGAAGTGGCACAAAAATACGAAACAGACAACAGTATTTTTATGGAAAGAAACGTAATTTAGCCCAAAAGCTTCAGTTTGTACTTTCTATATAATCTTTTAGCCCTAAGTGCTTCATTTGTTATTAAAGTTTTGTCTTTAATAAATCCTAAACTTTCACTTTTTGTAAAAGGTAGAAAAGAGACATTTTCCATAATAAAAAAATCTATTTCAATTAAGGACAAAGTTATTTGGATACACGCGGCTTCTTTAGGAGAATATGAACAAGGTCTTCCTGTAATGGAAAAATTAAAAATTGAATATCCCTTGCACAAAATTGTACTTACGTTTTTCTCTCCTTCAGGCTATGAAGTTAAAAAGAATAGCACGGTTGCAGATTCAATTTGCTATTTACCATTGGACACTAAACAAAATGTACGATTATTTTTAGACGCCGTTCATCCTGAGATGGCAATTTTTATTAAGTATGAAGTCTGGCCTAATTACTTAGCTGCATTAAAAACAAACGACATTCCTACTTTTCTTGTTTCCGCTATATTTAAAGAAAATCAAATATATTTTAAATGGTATGGCTCATTTATGCGAAAAGCACTACTGAATTTTACTCACATATTTGTTCAGAATAAGAAATCAAGCTCCTTGCTTAAATCTATTGGTGTACATAATGTATCTATATCTGGCGATACCCGATTTGACAGAGTGAGTGAAATTTTAGAAAGAGACAATTCGTTAGATTTTATGAATCATTTTAAAAATGACATGTTTTGTTTGGTAGCCGGAAGCACATGGCCTGAAGATGAAAAATTAATAATTGACTACATCAATCAAAACACACATCATATAAAATTTGTATTTGCCCCACATACGATTAAAACAAAGCACATAAATACAATAATACAGGCCATAAACAAACCTGTTCTATGTTATTCCGAATTAGATGTAAAAAAACCTGAAGGCTATGATGTTCTTTTAATTGACACCATTGGTTTATTAACTAAAATTTATAGCTATGCTGACGTTGCATATGTAGGTGGCGGTTTTGCAACTGGCCTGCATAACACTTTAGAGCCTGCTATTTTTGGCATACCGGTTATTATTGGGCCTAATTTTGATGGATTCGTGGAAGCAGAAGAGTTAGTACAACTAAAAGGGGTTATATCAATTAAGGATTCAACTGAATTTAAGGACAAACTGAATCTATGTTTTGTAGACGCAACGCACAGACAAAAATCTGGTCAAATAAACTATTCTTACATAAAAGCTAAAGAAGGTGCAACAGAGAAAATAATGACCGTCATTAACTCCTTTTTTAGATATAAAATATAATCACACTCATTCAAATACTACAATAATTACTTTCCAAATTATGGTATCTGGATTATAAAATTTATACTTTACATAGGTAATATAATCCTTTAGTCGATTTTACAGTGCTATTTTACAGCACTTTAAGAGCAATATGCTTATATTGAGCATAGAACAACAGAACAATAGAATTATGGAACGAGAAATTACTTCAGGAGTTAAAGTGCTTAATGGTTTTTTAAAATTAATGAACGCGTGCCTTATAATAATACTGATTTCTATACCAATTGCTGCTTTAGCAGATTGGATTGGACTATTCAAGTAAACTAATTGATGGCAAACAATTTTTATTATACAAATGTGCTTTAGCTAAGTATCGATAAAATACCATTTTTATAGCTATGTTACATTCTATAAAGCTATTAACAACACAAAAATAGAGTTTAACAACATATTTTTAGCATTTTACAACATTCCTCTCTTTAATGTTGCAAATATCCATTAGCTTTAGTAAAGTAACCTTAAAGCATGTAATGTTATGAATAATTTATCATTTAAAACAGGGGTAGACACCTATCTATCTGTATTGATCATTGCAATGAACGCTTTTTTAGCTGTAGTTGCAGTAGGTACTTTTTTAGCCCTTATTGGGATTGTTTAATTTTTTAACCCTAGCCCATATTGTTAAAAAAATACTTTTATAATGCCCCTTGTAAAAAAGGGGCATTTCATTTTCTAAAAGTTAAACTCTTATTTCCCATTTATAAGTTCGCAACTAATCAGCAAAAAAAAACTTAACTAAAATTTTACATTGAACTCATCTTGACTTTTTGTTTGGAACCGAGAATTATGGCTTTTGTGCCGTAATGAAGTTATTTTTTATTTACATAGCCATAGCTACGGAACTCAAAAATGACAAAATTAGGGTACATAATGTATAATTCGTAGTTAAAAGAAAATGTCAAGATGAGTTCATTGTATACCAAACACATTTTAAAGAATTTCATTTCTAATAATTACAATAGTTTTTCATTAAAACTAAAAAGGCCATCGAATTTAAATTCGATGGCCTTTACTTTACAATCGTTTTAAATTATTGATAAACTCTTACATAATCAACCTCCATAGTATCTTGAGTAAACGCAGGGTCAATTGTACCTCCAAGATTACCACCCATGGCAACATTCATTATTAAGAAGAAATCACTGTTAAAAGGTGTGCTGGAAGAGTTCACTAAACTATTATGCACCAATTCTCCATCAACTACAAACTTAATGCTATCCGCTGTCCATTCAACCGTATAATTATGAAATTCTGATGTAGCTGTTGGCACTAAGGTTGAACCAACTACAGCTGATCCGCCAAAATTACCAGGATAATGTAAAGCACTACTTATGGTATTACTATTATTTCCAACATGTTCCATAATATCTATTTCTCCACAGGCTGGCCAACTTACCTCATCAAAATTTGCGCCCAATGCCCAAAGTGCCGGCCAGGACCCTCCTGCAGAAGGTAGTTTAGCTCTTATTTCAACTCTACCATATGTGAATTCAAAAAGATTTTCAGATTTAATTCTAGCAGAAGTAATTCCTCCAGAAGGCGAAACACCAAAATCAAAGAATACTACAACCCTGTCATATGTTCCAGCAGGAGCTGCGCTAAAATCAAAAGTTAATATCTCCCACTCATTAGCGGTCGCGGTAGTTACACTAAATTCTACATTCTCATCGGCGTTAGCCTGATTTTCTAATTTAAGTATAACATTAGCACCTACAGCTGGTGACCATGTCTTTATGCTAATACTTGGAAACGCTACCAAATCAATTGGCGTTGCTAAGTCAAAGAAAGACCCCGCCCAGGTTTCAGCACCTAATCCTTTGGTGGACTCTGCTACTTTTGCAGAAGTATTGTCCCCTATTGTATTTGGATTATCCACAACGACTGTTTCTGTACCTCCGAAACCTGTAAATACTGGAGCTGTACCTTCGAAATTTTCTAATGATTCAGTTGCGCCACCTGATGCTATTAAAGTTACATCATCAAAATAATGAACAGCAGCTTCGCCAACACCAGCGATAGCCGTTATCTTCAATACGCCATCTTCAACTTTAACATTTTCAGATTCACTTGTATAGGTTTGTGCTTCTGAGTTACCCCAGCCACCTGCGCCTAAATCATAAGTCCAATTTAAAGGATTAGGAGCTCCGTCAATATCAAACTCATCTGACCAAACTAAATTTGTATATATAGTCTCTAAACTTTCATCGCCACCACCTATTGCTGGCGCAGAAGTAAATCTTATATACCAAGCTAAATCAGGATTCATAGTATCATATGTTCTAACATACAATAAATTATCACTTATGGACAAAATCTCGTAGGTAGACGAACCTACGTAATAACTCATAAATCCACCATCAGAAAATTCCATTTGCATACCCGTAGTTTCAGCTTCAGGAACATTACCTTCTACGGCCGAAAAAGTAACTTCCTTTTCTCCAGATGTATCATAATCATAACAAAAATCTTCATCAGCGGTACCGCCAACAACTGCTTTATGTCCTACATTAAAAAATGTTTGTCCTTTATTATCCAATACATAAGTAACATCACCACTACTATCAACGGAGAAAGTTAACTCATCATCACAAAAGCAATCTGAGATTTCACTTCCGCATTTTTCAAAAGCCTGTGCAGAATACCATTTAGGATACCACCAATCCCCGTCAATACCTTCTCTTGCCGGACCTAGTCCTAAGTGACCAGGTTGTGCAGCCGCCAAGAACCAAGTTTTTGAATTCCCACCTGTTATTAAATTTACAAGGTCTGAATTTGTAACAGGAATATCTATAGTTACTTGTACCGTCTCAGTCTTTGTTGACCCATCATAACCAGTAGCGGTTATGGTCACAGTATAGGTATTAATACCTGCTACTACATAGGTTTTAGAAATAGAACCTGTAAGGGATTCACCGGTAGTTCCGTCGCCAAAATCATAACTATAAGATTTTGCGCCAGAAGCACTGGATTTAAAACTTACTATACCCGACCCATTAGTACTAACCACCGAACTTACCGTTAGATTTGAAAGTGGGCCCGAATTAAAAGAGTCATCCTCTTCACAGCTTGTAAATACCATAAAAAATGCAACTAAAATGAACATTAAGCTTTTCATAATTTTAATAGTGTATTAAGTGAGTTAATTGTTGTAAAACTGTTAGTAGGATTTAAGCGATAAGCTCAAATCCTATGAGAGTCTTATGTCAAAGTAATTTCATTTGCAATTTAAATCACCAAAGTGCTAATTCCGAAATAATAACCCATACAAAAAACATACATAGCAATATTATGTAGTTAAAATAAAGATATTACCAACATATAGCAGAATTCACCAGCTATAATTAATAAATAAAAACACTAATTAAATTCTTGCAATGAACACCTATGTTGTGGTAATGTTGTGGTAAATTCTACAAGTGTTGTGGAATTCACAAATTCATAATATAGTCGGTTAGGCTATCTTCATGAGAAAGGTTCATTTTTTTACGAAGTCGATATCTTTTAACCTCAACACTACGTACTGAAATATTTAATAATGGAGCTATTTCCTTTGAAGATAAATTTAAACGCAAATATGCACACAAACGTAAATCTTTTGCTGATAATTCTGAATGTTTAATTTTAACCTTTTTTAAAAAATCCTTGTCCGCATTATTAAATGCATTCTCAAAAAATTTCCAATCATCTTCATTATTAATATTTCTATCAATAGTCCTGATTACAGATTTAATTTGAGGATTATTCTCATTCTCCTTCAACTTATCTTTTATAGCATTCAAGAACTCATTCTTTTTAATAATGCTCATAGTAGAAATTGCTAATTCTCTATTCTTATTTTCTATTAGACCTTTTAGTTGCTCATTTTTTATTTGAACAATTTTCTTCTGATTTTTAAGTTTCTTACGTTTAAGTTTCTTCTTGTTCTCCTTTACTATTTGATGTTGCTGTTGTCTATAATAATTTTTATAAAGCTTGTGAACTAGGATTGAAAATAAAATCCCAATACATATATAACTTAAAATTGCCCATATTGATAAATACCATGGCCTATGAATTATAAATGAGTAATGTGAAGTATTCTTAGAAATCTTATTGCCTATTTTGGCCCTTACCATGAAATTATACGAACCGTAAGACAAATTTGCAAAAGAAACATTTGATGTTGAAGACCAACTGCTCCATTCGTCATATTCTCCCTCAAGCTTATATTGATAATTTACCTCCGTATATTTGTCATATTCCGGTACATTGTAATAAAAATGTAAATTATTATCGGAAAAATTAAACTCATTTGCTCCTTTAAGTTCCACTTTTTTCTTTGGAGAGTCATAAAATTCTTTTGTAATAGAATTGATATAAATTTCAAACTCATTCTCCTTAATTTTATTTAAATCCAAAGTCACATAACCATTAGAATTTCCTATCAAATAAAGCTCATTCTTTAATTGAACTATAGACTCAAAACCAACAACGCCCATGCTTCTTCTAAATGATTTGGGAATCGAAACCTTAACATATTTTGGATTTCCACTTAGCAAGCCTGGGGTTACACATATAATATTATTATTTGTAAAACCCCAAAGTTTTTCATTAGCATCTGTAGGTTGAAGTATTCCATGAACACTTTCCTCATTAGTAATAAATTTGCTTGTTAAAATAGAATCAATTACAAAATCATCATTAGCTACCAAATATTTATAGACTCCATTTACTGTAGAATATAATATGTCTCCATTATATAAAACTAAACTAGAGCTAGTACCTTTAGAAGTAAAATGCTCTTCCTCTACTACAGATGAATACTCATTATCTATTTGTAAACTAAATACACCTTTAAAATCATGGTTAATAAGAATTTGATGTTTGTCAATAAATTGAAAAAACCTACTTGAAATATCAAAACCTTCAATTTGGTTTCTAAATTTCCATTCACCATTAGTTTTTTCTAGAATACTCAGTCCTTTGTAATTACCTTGCAACAGTAGATTATTATTAGAATCAATTGGTTTAATATCCCAGGTACCTGCAAAGTCGGAAATATGCTTTGCTTTATTTTCTTCTATAACATAAGTGCCATTATGATGTCCGCAAAATAAAGTCCCATTTATCTCTTTTAGCAGCCATACTTGTCCTTGTGTACCTTCAATTAATTTAAAGCTTGCTTCATCATTACGATGCTTATAGAATAAGCCTTGGTTTGTCCCTAAATACAAAGCATCATTAAACAAAGCAGCGGTATATACTACCCCAACAACCCCTAATTGATCAATATATTCCGCAAAAGGGGAATCTAAATTTAACACACTTAATCCGTTGTCAAGACCCAACCAAAGATTGTTATCCATATCTTGAAAAAGTGATAGAATGGTATTATTATTTAATCCCTTTTCTTGATTAATATGCTGTATTATCTTGCCTTTTTGATCTAAATGATATATTCCGTTAGAGATGGTTCCTAAAATTAAAGAGCCATCATTTAATTGTAACGCACTATATATTTTTGAAGCATTAAAATTAGGGTCATCACTAATGTTTAACTTACTTACAATATTGTTTTTTAGCGAATAAAATTCTCCGTGTTCTGTTATAAGAACCTTATTGTTATTCAGTGAAACACTAGCTATTACATTGTCCTTTTTTAAAAAAGATTGATTAGACACTAAAAGAGGTTTACCATTTTCAATTGTAAAAAGCCCCTGCCCTAATTTTTGAAAATAAATTCTATTTTCCACTTCTAATATTGCCGCTCTATTAGTTTTAGCCTCAATAATTTCAAAAGAATTCTTAAGTGTATCATAAATGTAAATACGATCTAAAGATTGAAACAATACCCAATCTTCAAACGATGAAATATTCCAAAAATGTTCATCTTCAATAAGCTCGTTTTTTGTGTTTTTTGAAATAGAAGTATATTCTAAATCTCCAAATTTATCTTTGCTCCAAAACCCAAATTCCATATAGCTGCCAGTATAAACTTTATCTCCAATAACCTTCACCGATTTTATAGGGGTGCCATAAGGAGATTGGTACAACTGCCATGTAGAACCATTAAATTCCAAGAGTCCGCCATTATTGGCAACATAAATATTTTTATTATGAGCTTGATCTATTGACCAATTTTGATTTTCTGCGGCATATTCAATTGGTGTATAATTCTGAATTGGAGGTAATTCCTGAGCAAAAAGCCCAAGTGAAAATAATATGAATATTATAGAAAAAGATTTCATAACCATTTAAGGGAACACCAAAGTATATTGAATTTAAATATAAGCTATTTAAGACTAGAGATTAGGCTATTCTATTGATATCATAATTAAAAACAAACTATTCTGTTCAATCTCTGAACATTTACTTTATAATACAAAATGAACTGTATTTTAATACCTAGTAATTAACTTTGAAATCAAAGTCAATTATCCCATGAAAAACATTAAACTTTATTTTCAAAATTACCGATAAAAGTAAAACAGACCTATTTAGCAACAAAGGTGTAATTATTACGATAATTCCTTAATTTCAATTACAATAAAATTTTTAACAACTCTTTTGAATGGTGACTAAAGACACTGCTATAGTCGTTTGCAGAATTTAGGTTTTATTCCAAAAAAGGAAAACGCATCTTTACAATTATCAACATCAATTTTTATCATGCATAAACAACTTAAAATTTCGTTACTCTTCCTAATAGTAGTATTAGGCATCAACACCATCAGTGCACAAAACACAACAACTATTACAGGAAAAATAGTGGAGACAACTAATGGCGAACCAATTGAATTTGCTACGGTTTTAGTCGGCAATCCAATAGATCAAAAGCCAATTGTTGGCACTACTACCCTACAAGATGGGAGTTTTATTTTGGAAACAACAGCTGCTAATTTCTATATTGAAGTAAGCTTCATTGGTTTTACCACAAAAAGATTTGACGACCCTACCATAACCAACGGAAAAATTAAACTAGGTACCGTAGTTATCGCTGAAGATTCCCAACAATTAGACGAGGTTGTTGTTGAAGGAGAAATAAGCCAAACAGTATTTAAATTAGACAAACGCGTTTTTAATGTAGGCGCAGATTTAAGTAGTACTGGTGCTAGTGCTTTAGAAGTTTTGAACAATGTCCCATCTGTTAATGTAAATATTGAAGGACAAATAAGTCTACGTGGCAGTCAAGGCGTACAAATGCTGATTAATGGAAAACCATCGGTCATTGCAAATGAACAAGGAAATGCTCTAGGCACTTTAACTGCAGATATGATTGAGCGCATTGAGGTCATTACTAATCCGTCTGCCAAATATGATGCGGAAGGTACATCTGGTATCATCAATATCGTTCTCAAAAAAGAGGAAAAAAAAGGATTGAACGGAGCTGTAACTTTAAATACAGGAACACCAAACAACCATAGTTTAGGACTTAGCCTAAATAGACGTACTGAAAAATTTAATCTATTTAGCCAATTAGGCTTTGGTCGTAGAACATTCCCAAGCGATGAAGAAACTGAAAATAGAAATTTAGTAGATGATACTTACATAAGCAGTTTTGGACAAAATGATAAAAATGAAACTTTCTTCAATCTTATACTAGGCACAGATTACCATATTAATGATTTAAATGTAATTACACTTTCTGGGAATTTTGCCTATGAATGGGAAAAGGAAAACGCAGATGCCATCTTCAGCACTTTTGACTCTAATAATTCACTTACAGATGCTTTTAGAAGAAAAGAACTGACGGAAGCTACCAACCCAAAATATTCCTATGAATTACAATACAAGAAAGATTTTGAAGGTAATGAAGAACAATCGTTGTTATTAAGTGCCACTGGAAATCTCTTTGCCAAAGACCAAACATCAAATTTCATCAATACTACAACTGTTGGCAATGAAGATGATTTGTTACAGCAAAGTAGAACAGATTTTAGCCAGGCCGAATATACTTTTAAGGCAGATTACACCCATCCTTGGGCAGAAAAATTTACCTTGGAAACCGGCGCCCAATACCAAATTAACGATGTAGAAAATGATTTTGCCATTAGTAATTTTGATGGTGTAAATTTTATTGACAATCCAGATTTAACGAATATATTTGAATGGACACAGAAAGTACTTGGTGTTTATGGTACTACAGCGTACGAGAGTGATAAATGGGGATTAAAAATTGGACTTCGTTTTGAAGATACCGATGTTGCTACTCTATTACAAAATACAAATGTTAGCAACGATAAAAAATACAATAACCTCTTCCCTAGTGGACACACATCTTATAAAATTAATGATGATCTTTCTTTACAGGCAGGATATTCCAAACGAATTTTTAGACCTCGATTGTGGGATCTTAATCCGTTTTACAATATTAGAAATAATTTTAGCATAAGTACTGGAAATGCCGACTTACAACCAGAATTTACCAATAGTTATGAAATTACCAGTATATATAAATTAGGAAAAGTTTCTATGAACCTTGGCGTTTTCTTTAGACATACCGAAGATGTGGTTGAACGTATAGTAGAATTTCAAGATAACGTAAGCATCTCAAGGCCTGAAAACGTAGGGATAAACAATACTACTGGTGTAGAGTTTAATGCAAAATACATTCCTTCAAACTGGTTATCATTCACAAACGATTTCAACTACAGCCAATTTACAAGAGAAGGTGATTTTGAAGGCAACTCTTTTGATTTTAAAGGAGACCAATGGTCAACACGGCTAACCAGTAAATTTAAATTACCTGCAGATATTGATTTAGAATTCATAGGAAATTATCGTTCAGGATACAGAACCTTACAACAAGAAATCACAGAAAACATTTTTATGGATTTTGGAGCAAGAAAAAAGATACTGAAGGGGAAGGCCATAGTAAATCTGAGTATTCGTGATGTGTTTGCTTCTAGAATACGCGAAAGTGTTACCTCGCAACCAGAATTCTATTTAAGAGATTTTAGTCAGCAGGGTCGTTTTGTAACCCTGGGCATCAGTTTTGGTTTTGGAAAGGGGGAAGCAATGGAGTTTTCAGGTCAGAAACATTTTTAAACCGATCGCCCAAAATTTGTATCGGTTATAATTAGAAACAGTTCAATCCATTGGATCATGAACCTACCATAATCGATAATATGTTGTCTTGATTTTCATGTCAGCCACCTTACCTGTAGGAAACATTCCTTCGTATTTTTAGGTGAACCTATTGTGCTTTTTTAACTAGCTCTACAATAAGATAGACCAATCAAAATCTTTCGTGATGAAGTAAAAAAAATATCGAGAACCAATTTAATACTCAATTGGTTCTCGATACATTTGCTGTTTCTTAAAAAAATCGACAATCAACTACGGTAAATGACATTTTTTTAAACACACCATGGGTATGATAATCAATAGCGTCGGCTTTACTAGCAAAGCTCCCAAAAAATATAAACTTTAACACTTAAAAACCTGCCATTGCATCTTTAAACAATGTGTTATAAAAAACTAATTATAACGCTATTTTCATTCCATTAAAAAACAGGTGGGTCTAGGGTATGAGTTCTAAGATTTTATCAACTGTTTTTTTATGATCTACACCAAGACCTTCCTTTTGATATGCAAGTTCTCCTCCTTGATCAAAAACACTAATAATATTGGAATGTGAGAAATCCATCGGAGAAATCTTTTTGTAATTTACGGCAAGAACAGCCGCAAATTCTCTAGTATCCGCCTCAGAACCCCTAAGAAAAACCCATTGGTTTGAATCCATTTCATTTTCGATAGCAAATTGCTTTAGGCGTGCGGGCGTATCGGTCTCGGGGTCGATACTGACCAATACCAATTTTAATTTATTTTTTTTGTCTTCAGGAATCTGCGCTTCTATACTTCGCATATCGGCCGCAAGTCTTGGGCAAGCCGCCCTACAAGAGGTATATATCATGACCATAACTACAACATGGTCTTTTAAATCTATTAATTCGATTTTATGATTGTCTTGGTCGGTCCATACCGATGGCAGGTTGTAAATTGATAGATCCGTGATTTCCTCCGTTTTATTTATCTCTTTACTTTTAGGTTCAACAGGTTGAAGTGCCATATTGCAGACGGCACAAGTTCCCCCTTCGTGAAAAATCTTGTCTCCCTCGCATTTCATAGGACATTGGTAGGTTACCGTAGCCAACTCTTCTTTCTTTTTAACATTACAGGAAGTAAGATTTGCGAATACAATAAGTAATATTATAAATGTTGTTATTTTCTTCATAAGTCGAATTTTAATTCATTGATCCATTAAAATTTTTTAAATTTTAATACCATCCTTAGCACACCGGAAGCCCAAGTTTTTTATGGAATAATTTGCCTTCATGCTCCCGCGAAATGCATAGCGCATAAAAGCGGCATAGTTCATAAGGTCGGAAGCTCCTACGGCAGCACTTCCACAGAATAGATTACTATCCTTGTCTACATCTTTTCGTGATTCGCCCGAAATTAATACAGAATTGAAATCCATCGTCCATTCCCACACCAATCCGTGCAGATCGTATACGCCCCAATAATTTTTAAAAGTAGAACCGATTTTTTTATCAAAAGTCTTAGGAGCTTCATACCAATCTAGTATTTTTTGGTTGTAACTCTCTTTCTTTCTAGCATCGGCCATATTTTCATCGGCCATAGCGGCATATTCCCATTCATCTACAGTTGGCAATCTTTTATCTTGGCATTCACAATATTTTTTTGCCGCAAACCAAGAAATGTTAGTTATAGGTGCATTGGGGGCGAGTGCATCTCCTAAAGATTCATCATTTTCCCATCCTGCCAAATAATTACCATCGGCGAACAAACGTTTTACCATACTTTTTTGCCATTGGGGAAACTTACGTACGAATTCAAGATACTCAACATTGGTTACTGGGTAAACGTCCATTGAAAAATCGTCAATGGTCACTGCTGTGGAGTCTACCCCGTATAATGGAATATATGTTCCTCCCTTAATTTGCACCATATCCACTTGTGAATGTATCGTTTGAAAAATCAAAACGCAAGCAAGCACGGCTATGGTTTTTCCGTAAGTTTCCATTACTCTATTTGTTTATTATTTATTTCTAACCTTTTTTACCATGGCCGGGGTAACTTCAGTTTTCTTGTTTCCCCAACTATTATATACATAGGTAAGCACATTTGCAACTTCATCATCGGAAAGGGTCTGTGCGGTCATTACGCTATTATATTTTTCGCCGTTTACAGTAATCTCTCCGGTTTTACCATGTAATACAATATCAATTGCCCTATTAACATCTGCGTTCAAGTAATCTGATTTTGCCAAAGGTGGGAACGCATTAGGTATACCCTGTCCTTCTGCCTGGTGACAGGCAAAACAGGTTTGCATATAGGTTTGCTTCCCAAACTCCATACGCTCGGCCATTGACTTCGCAGGAATTTCCGATTCAGGTATTTCGCCCGTAACAGGCATTTTTTGTATACCACCACCTTCTGGTAGATAAATATCGTCGCGCAATTCTCCTGAATAGACCGCTTCATTCTCGTCGCCCTGAACCTTTAGCATACCTAAAGCACCTTTATTGAACGCCCTGAAAATAGAGTGATCTACCAATATAAAAGTGCCAGGAACTTCTACCTTGAACTCCACAATAGCGGCACCTCCGGCAGGAATCAAAGTGGTCTGAACATTTTCATTGATTATACTTCCCCCTTCTACATGAACTTTATCGAATATTTCACCAATAACATGGAAAGAAGAAACAAGATTAGGTCCACCGTTACCTAAATATAGCCGTACGGTTTCACCTACATTGGCCGTAATTGCGTTGTCACCCGTAAGTGCACCCACTTTTCCATTAAATACCACATAGTCGGCTTTTTCGTCGACTGCCTTTTGCATATCAAAAGGTTGCAGCCCACGTTCACCATTGGCCCCTTTGGTATAGAAATCGCCTTGCATTATGTAATATTCCTTATCCACATCTGGTAAGCCTTCTTCTGGCTCGACCAAGATTAGTCCATACATACCGTTGGCGATGTGCATCCCCACAGGGGCGGTGGCACAGTGGTACACATATAGCCCCGGATTCAGTACTTTAAACGAAAACACCTTTTCATGTCCTGGAGCCACAAATGAAGATTCCGCACCACCGCCCGGGCCGGTAACCGCATGTAGATCAATGTTGTGAGGCAATTTATTATCGGGGTGATTTTTGAGGTGGAATTCCACTTCATCGCCGACCTTGGTACGAATAAAACTACCAGGTACCGTTCCGCCAAATGTCCAATATACATATTTTACGCCATTGGTCATTTCACCTTCCTGTTCAAGAATCTCCATATCCACGATTAATTTTTTAGCCAATCTTTTACCTGTTGGAGGCGGTACATTAGGTGGTGAGGTCAAGGTGGCCACCATTTCTACGGTTGCCGGAATATCCATACTACTGGCATACTTCTTTTCAGGAATTTCGTTCTTGCAGGAGGTGAACAAGCCAAACAGAATAGTGGCCATTACCAGCATTTTTGGGGCGAATATAATTTGTTTCATCAGTATTTGGTTTATACGTTTTTAAAAAGAGGACATTAATGTCCTTTATTATTTAAAAGCAAAAATATTATACCAAAGTTCCTTAAATTATGATACTCGTCATATTTCAAAGATTTTTAAGTGTAGAGATTATCTAAGGGAATAGCAGTTTAAAAAATGGACTTTAGCCTTTGGTTGACACATGCCTAATTAGAAGTAAAATAGTCGGAATAATGCTTCATTTTATCATAAGGGAACATTTGTCGCAAAACACCACAAATGGTCTTACCGCCTAAGGAATCATGTAAAAATTCATTAAAGATTAATCTATTTTAATAGTATTGATTACTTGCATGAACCGATGTGTCTCGGTTAGGGCGACGATGATTTTATGGTATTGAAGTATCTCCTCGAAATCAAGGATGCGGCCGCTACGGTCCTTAAGCCATTTTTGGGCGGGTTGATGTACACCTAAATAAATTTTCCATGCCGTTAAAGGTACATGGTCAAAATATTGGGTGTTGTTGATCCATACTTTACCCCTTTGGCAATGCTGATGGTCCAGTGATTTGCTTGGCTCAAAGCCTGGACTTGAACTTGTAAATTTTCGTTCTACCCTATTATTGCCATCTACGGGAAAGCTTGTAATGTACTCCGTTATTTTGGGCGATTCCAACCAATGCAACTGACGCAGTTCACCTCCTAATTGTACCATTTGCCAAAAAACGTTCTGATCGGTAGGATACGGCACTTTTGGAAAATTGATATCTAAAAATTCTTTGTACTTATCACTATACCAGGGTGCAAGCTGTATAGCATAGATATAATTCAACAAATCAATAGACGTAAAAGTATCTTTATAAGCATAACGCACTTCAGGACTGTTAATCATACAAACATTACCGCCTTCTTCGGCTTCGGCCAGAAATAGTAGACCCAAACTAACTTCGATTTCTTTTAGGATTTTAGGGTCTAAGTTGAAGTTGAGGATTCTTCTTGAGGTTTTTTCGAGGAAATGGGCGAGAGTCATGCTTTATCTAACTATTATAAACGGTTCATAAACATAACAAAAACATAGGTTGAAAACAGAATATATCCCTAGCAAATATGCTAGCAAAAAAATTAGCACATTGCAAAAATGTTAGGCCTATCCCTAACATATAATTGGTCTTACACTGGCATAGTGTAATTTTACCATATGGCATTGCGTAAATTCATTTGCTAAACAGCAATGAATATAAAAACCAATCCGTTTTTTTCATAATAAAAGCAAATACAATTTTAACTATTTTGCCAACACCATAAGCCATACACGATACGCAATTTTGCGTAAAATGTATGGCGAACAGTGCAGTATACAAGCCAGTCATTAAATGGGACAATTAAAACCAAGCAGTTTTCTGTAGAAATAATACAAAAGGCAACTACCTTATGGCAAGCCCATGAGGTATTTAAACGAAAATCAAGATTAAATTTCGACACAAGCGCCGAAGCATTTAAATCTCGATTATCGAGTAAAGATTAATGAAACCAACACCTTTTACAAGTATTAGAACAAGTGGGCTACAATTACAACGCTACTGAACAAAACTGTTAGTATAAGTAGGTTAAATGTTATTTTCGACGATAGCTGAGCCAAAACGGCACCATTGAAAGCCATGCATAAAATCGTTACCAAAAAAAGTAATATCAGGTTCATGACCTGATCAACGCCACTCATTAATAATACCATTGCTGCGGCTGATCCAAGGCAACTTTGACCTATGATAGCAATGGATGCATAACCCGTTTGTTCTCTTTTAAATTCGGCCAAAAGACTTTGGTATACTCTTAAAAATGGATGAGTCCCTTTTTCAGATCCAGAATGTGTCATCGATATTGTCGTTGAATTTTTCATCGTTATGTATTTTTGAAATTGTTCCTAATTGATCCTCGGTTGCTATTTTTTGAATTTCATTGAAAAGTACCCTTTCTTCAAAACGGATGTGTTGTTCCAATTCTTCTTCAATTAAGCTTAAGGATTTTGAAAGCGTACCGGTCTCATTAAAAAGCCTATGAAGCCTTTTATGTTGTGAAATCGCTTTTTTTACCAGTTCATGATCTTTGCCCAAAATTGGAAAAATATGATTTTCTTCCAATTCAAAATGGGGCAGCAAATGGACACCATAAAACCAGTCTACATATTTTTTTATGCGCTCTTCCGAAATTCCCTTTGAAAATCCGGTTCGTATTTTCCAACAGAGCAGAAGACCATGGTGGTGTTCACGGCTTACGCCCTGCAATGCTTTATTTCGCTTTATAGGCTTAGTTTCCATAAAGCCCTACGATACAAATTTTTGTTCCAGGATCTCCGCCATGGGAAACAAAATGTTATTTTCTAAATGAATGTGCCTGTGCAGGTCTTCTTCAAATTCCTTAAGTAATGAAAACGCTACACGATAAGTGTTGCAGGCATCGGCCGGGGGCGTGTAATCGTTACTTAACCCTGCAATAACCCTAAAACGTTCGCCCTCGTTCTCATGTTCCTGCATCATCATGGCTATAGGGTTTTTAACCGTGCCAAAATGAGGTCTGTCTAACAGCTCTCTCTGTTGTTCGGCTTTTACCATTTTACGTATCCACGGAAAGAGAAGCAGTTCTTCCTTTTTCATATGCATGGCCAGTTCGCCCGCCGAAGCATTGAAATGCTCATTGATATCAAAAAGCTCGGGATGTCTGTCGCCATGTACTTTGCATAATTTGGCAAGGTATTGTTTAAGAACAGGTATTTTTTCCTCCACGTATCTGTGATGTCTTTTTTCGATATAATCGGCTAGCAAATCTAAGGGCCACAATTTAAAATCGATATTGTCATTGTTATTCTGCCGTTGCACCTCATCAATTTCTGCAAGCAGTACTTGAACATCTAACCTATATTTTTCGGCGACTTCTTCTATACTACGATTGCCTTTGCAGCAAAAATCTATTTTATGGTTTTTAAAAACCTGTGCGATACGGTAGTCGTCCGCTACCATTTGTCCGATTGTTTTTTCTAGGGTATTTTCCATGATCGTATTTATATAAAATTAATTTCCGAGTCTACGGCCATAATTGCCAAGGCCTTAAAGTCTTTTTTGATTTTTAGGGTATGCTCCTTTTTTGCCGGAATAACGAAAGAATCTCCCGCGCCCAACAGCTGTTCCGAATCGGGCATGGTCAAAACGGCAAGACCTTCATTCACTACTATAACCGCTTCATGGCTACAGTAATGATGTGGTATTCGCATCCCTGCACTACCGGCTACTTGTAAAATTTTCATTGAATCACCTATTTGTAAGTGCATCAATTCAGGTTTATTCAGTACTTCCATATCATATCATTTATTAAATCGGATATTTTTATCCTATTTATGTTCAAATTTTTTATCGTTTTAAGCAAGTTAGACCTACCACCAACCCTGAGGTCATTTTAAAGAAAGTGGTAATTTCAAGCATTTGTTTTAGGTTACGTATGGCAACAAATTTATCGTGTACTAAATAGGGTTTTTCCGCATTACATTCCTTAACTCCCACCCCATAGCTCGCATAGATCTAATTACCAAAACATTTAAAATATTTTTTAAATTCTATACAAAGATAATATTCCTTTTTATTTCGGACAATTTTATCCTAATTAAAATTTTAAATAAATTATATTTCTTTTTTTATCTAAGTTGAGAACATTCACCAATGATTCCTTCTTTAAGCTATTTCAATTAAAATTTCTTTTAAAAAGTCTCATTTAACGACCATATAACTAGTCATATGTTTTTAAATGTCTATCTACTTGTCCTTTAGGGTAACCCATATTTTACGACGTATAATTTTCATTCGCTACAATCGCGACATGTACCTTTGGGGCTAATGTCTTTGATCTACTCTATATAGATTTTCGAAAAAAGCACCAAATTATCCATGAGATACATTTTCTTTATTATAAAGTTTTTAAATTTTGATGATTTCTATCTAATCCTACAAAAGATTATTAAACCAACAGTTTAGTTATGATAGATTATTTTCCTGCGTACAATAGGAAGAAACTTTGGTCCTTTACCTTTTTCTTAACGCAGTCACAATTTTCATTCTTTTACGCCATTTTAAAATAGTTCAAGAACCTGCCGTTCCATATACGTAATAATAAAGTCTCGATGATTTAATACGTTTTCTTCTTTGATTAGGAAAATCTAACCTTTCCAATTCTATACGCTTCATTAAAATAGTGATTGACTTTTGCGTTAAGCTAGTTCATAGCTTCTTCGCCATCTTCTCATCTCTTCATAAAAAAACATTCAATAAAATTACCCATAAAAAAAGCCTCTCAGTTTCCTGAAAGGCTTTCGTTGTACAGGCGGAGAGACTCGAACTCTCACACCTTGCGGCACTAGATCCTAAGTTCAGCTTTTTAGAATATCAAATCATATCAAAATAATATATATAATTGATTTTTAATTACTTATAATTTTATTCATACTCAATTGAATCGATATGAAACCATAAAATGTGTTACCCATGTGTTACCCCGAATGTTTATCTTTATAAAAAATCGGTAAGATATGGCAACCTTAAAAACAGTTTTACACACGAAAACCGACACAAAAGGAAACAAAGATTATAGACTTGCTCTGAGGCTCACTGTAAATCGTAAACGAAGTTATTACCATTTGGGGCAAAAAGTAGACCCGAAATTTTGGGACGAAAAAGCCGGAAAAGTAAAATTTTCCCATTCAAGACATAAGCAGTTGAATAGGCTAATACGAAAGAAGTATGATGAGGTTGAAGATATCATATTTGAAATGGAAGCTTCGAAACAGAATTATTCCGCAAAACAAATTATAGACTCCATCAGAAAAAACACCAAGAGGCTATCGTTTTTCGAACTTGCCGATGAGCATGTCGAAGATTTAATCAAAGCAAATAATCATAACAGAGCAATCTCTGATAGAAGTAAACTAAACAGAATAAAAGAATTCGCTAAAAAGCGCAACTTGGATTTTGAAGAAATTGACGAAAATTTATTAAAAAAGTTGAAAATATATCTCCGCACTACTGCCGGACTATCCGAACGATCGGTTATGAATGTCTTCGTCATGATTCGATTACTTTATAATAAGGCCATTAGCAGAAAATTAGTAGATAGAAAGTTTTACCCCTTCGGTAAAGACAAAATAAAAATCAAATATCCCCAGACTATCAAAATAGGTCTTGATGAAACCGAAATTCGTAAAATCGAAGAACTTGACTTGGACCCAAGAACATCCGTGTGGCATACTAGAAATGTATTTTTATTTTCATTCTATCTAGCGGGAATTAGGATTTCAGACGTTTTAAGAATGAGATGGTCAGATATTGTGGGTGACAGATTATATTACAAGATGAGCAAAAATGACAAAGCTGATTCCTTAAAGCTCCCAATACCTGTAATCACTATTTTATCATATTATCGAAGAGATAAAAAAACCAAATCTGATTATATATTTCCAGAACTCAAAACCATACCCATTAAAGATTCAAAAGCTATTTATTCGAGAATTAAAACCTCAATTAAAAGACTAAATTCAAATCTAACCATAATTGCCAACCTTGCCGGAATCGATAAAAAAATCACCAATCACATCGCCCGTCATAGTTTTGGAAATATAGCCGGTGATAAAGTTTCTCCACAAATGCTTCAGAAATTATATCGACATACTCATCTAAGTACTACTATAGGTTATCAAGGCAACTTCATTCATAAGAACGCTGATGAAGCTTTAAACGCAATAATTAATTTTTCTAAATAATCATGGAATTGTAAATATCTTCAACGAGGTAATTATTTCTGTCCCTTAAGAGGCAAATTAAAGATAATATTCAAAAAAACCAATATTTAAAACACTTCAAAAAAAGGTTTTTATACTTGGTGATTTATTCTCTAAATCAGCTATTTACACTACCTGGATATTTTATTTACGGGTTCATAAACTTATAAATCTTGTGTTTGGATAATTTAGGATTTGCCCCTTTACCACCGGCAATTAAAGCTCCAACAGCACAACCAAAATTGAGTGCATCCTGTGGGCCATCCCCGTTCATAAGTTTATAAACTACAGAAGCCAAGAAAGAATCCCCCGCGCCAACTGTATCCAAAACTTTAATTCGATATCCACTATTATAATAAAAATTGCCCTTGGTGTATAAAACTGCTCCGTAAGCTCCTTTGGTCACACAAATCGAATCTGTGCCACTTACTTTTGCTATGAAGCTAATAATCTGTTCAATCGAGTTATTTTTACAACCTAAATAATCGGCAACTTCAAAAAGCTCATCATCATTGAACTTAATAAAATTTGATTCTTTCATCAAATCAATAAGAAGCTCATAGGTATAGTGTGGGACCCTTAGATTTACATCAAAAACTTTATAGTGTACATGCTTCAATATAGATTTTAGAGTGGATCTAGTTATTGCGTGGCGACACGCCAGGCTACCAAATATTATCACATCGTTATCTTTTACCAAGTCTTTATATGTTTCGAGCATTACAATTTTATCCCAAGCTACAGGATATGGAATATCGTATGAGGCCACACCCTTTTTGTCAAGTAATACATTTACTAATCCTGTTGGATACTCATGTTGCACCAATATTCCGCTAGTATCTATGCCCTTCTTTTTAAGATATCGGATAATCTCCTTACCATTGGAATCATCACCTACGCAGCTTATCATTGAAACATCAACGCCAAGCGATTTCAATCTTACGCTAACGTTAAGCAGTGCTCCCCCGATTTTAGAATATGTTGGAAAATTATCAAAAAGAACTTCTCCAAAACATACTGCTTTTATTTTTTGCTTAGATATTTCCATTTTTTTTGTCAATTAGATTTCATAAAAAAAAAAGCACGGGAAACAACGCCCGTGCTTTTACAAACTAACTCAACTAACTCAGATTACTGAATTTTCTTGATTGATAAAGTCCTCTAATATCCTGGGTTTTGAACATAGAGACCTCCAGTAAAATCAATTTCTCTTTGCGGTATTGGATAATATTCATCTCGCCCAGATGTGAATTGGGCATTAGCAAGAAAATCTCTTTTTGTTTTTTCCTCAGCCAAATAGGCATTTAACGTTTCTTCTGCAATTCCCCATCTTATAAGGTCATACCACCTATGACCCTCCATGGCAAATTCCAATCTTCTTTCGAACATTAAGGCTTTCCATGCATAATCCTTTGATGGGAAAGAAGCGTAGGGTGCAATTGCATAGATATCTGTCGCTCCTGCATCTATTGGCCTTTGTGTACTTGCGGCAGCTCGATTCCTGACTTGATTAATTATTGGCAAAGCTTCATTCCATCGATTTAATTGAATCAAGGCTTCAGCCTTCCAAAGAAGTACATCGGCATATCTGATAAAATCTACATTTTTCGATGTTCCCACAAATGGGCCCTCTTTTACATAACACGAACAATCAGGAGCTTGTTGTTCTTTCATATTGCCAAAATATCCATAAACACCTGGATCTCTAGCCCAACTGAAATTATAGATCATATCTCCAGAATCACTTACCGTATTTCTATATTTAAAAGGTCTTCCCGGTATTCCCACCGTATGATCCATCCTTGGGTCAACACTCAATCCACTATCAGGTGGGGTTGAGCCATTGGAGTCTACATTTGTAAAAATATCCGTGTCGTTGAAGGTGTCTAACAGTGGTAATCCGGCAGCATCAGTCTTAAATGAATTCACCATGTTCTGACTGGCCAAATGAAACCCGCAACAACCATAAAGCCCTGTACCGTGTGGCGAATTCAAACCAGTCACGAAACTAACTCTACCAACAGTTGTACCGTCATTGATGGAAAACTGTGCCGCCCAGATAGATTCTGGCCCGTTATCAAAACCATCCAAGAAATTTTCCCCAAAATCTGGTTGTAGACTACCGGTAACTTCATCCGCATAGTCAATCACCTCTTCTAAACGTGTGGTATTAATATTGGTCACTTGGTGTTGGTCATTCTGCTCATATGCTTGGAACAGTCGTAATTTAGCCAAATAAGCTGCTGCTGCGTTTCGGTCTGCCCTACCCACTTGATCCTGAGATTGCGGAAGGATATCGTATGCGAAAAGAAAATCCTCTGCAATTGTATTCCATAAAGCATCATTGTCTACATCATTTGAAGTTTGAGCAATCTCTTCCTGGGTTAAATTTTCTGTGATATATGGAATTTTCTTGAAAATTAATTTGAGCATAAAATGCGAATGTGCCCTTAGAAAGCGTAATTCTGCCTGTCTTGTCGTTTTTTGGGCATATTCACCATCCGGGATATCATTAATAACGGATAGTGCAAAGTTTGCCCTTGATATTGCTTTATAAAAATCGGTCCAAGTTCTGGGTGCCATCCAATCTCCCATATCCGCAATGGTAAGATTATATTGTTCATATTTATCCACAACATCTACATCCCCGCGGCCGCCACCGCCTTTATAAGCATCATCTGATCGTACACTACCATACACCCATTGGTGGGTCAAAGGCCCAATCATTTCATCGTTAGCAATACCAGCATATGCAGCAATAACCAAGGACTCAGCATTTTCGGCAGTTGCGACGTTTTCACTTGACAAAACACCTTCTGGTTCGTATTCCAAATAATTATCGGAACATGCAGTGAACACTAAGGTTGTGCATATCACTGTTGTTATTATTCTATTATATTTCATGATTATCTATATTTTATTAAAAGTTAATGTTCAATCCTACTGAATACACTGTAGGTACCGGGATTCTGTTTACATCTATTCTCTCTGGATCTGCTCCAATATAACCTTTAGGAGTAAACCAAAATAAATTTTCCCCTTGTAAATAAATTCGAAGTCCCGTCATACCTGCCATCTTACCGATAATATCAGTTGGCAAGGAATATCCTACTTGTAAATTTCTAATTTTAAAATAGGAGTTGTTTCTAAAAATATAGTCTGAAGTATCCGTGAAATTGTTCACCAATGATAATGAAGGTATTGTAGAACTTGTATTTTGAGGATTCCAAGCATTCAAAACACCAAGCCCTGCATTATCCCTTCCCTGAACAAAATTGTTCCAGAAAATGTAGGAATCAACTCCGATACGACCTGCAACTCCCGATCCAAAGACAGAAAAATCAAAGTTTTTGTAACCTACATCCAATCGAATACCATACTCCAAATCAGGAAGGGTATTACCAATAAAATCGCGGTCATTACTATCAATAACGCCATTATTATCTACATCCACTATTTTTATACCACCTGGTCTGGCATTACCCGTTTGAACACCTCCAGTAGGATGGGAATCAACATCTGCCTGACTTTGAAAAAGTCCGTCAGTTCTGTATCCAAATATCGCAGTTTGAGATTGACCAAGGATTGAATTTTGAGCAGTTCCTGGAAATGCCGCTCTAACCTCTTCTGGAAGAAAGGTAATTTCATCTTTAAAGGCACCAAAATTAGTAGAAACACCTAAAGAAAATCCATTATCCCAAACATTGGAATAGCCAACATTTAATTCCCAACCTTTAGCAGCGGTTGCAGCGCCGTTCAATACCCGTTGTTGCCCTTCTCCAATTACAGATGCAATTGGTGGGGTAGTCAAGATATCAGTAGTTTCCCTGGTAAAATAATCAAAGGAACCGCTAATTTTATTGTTCAAAAACCCAAAATCAATACCATAGTTCCATTCTTTGGTAGTTTCCCATTTCAAGTTAGGGTTAGGAGCTTGGGTAGAAACAAACCCTGAAGGTAATGTACCTGTGTTATTACCATTAATGTCATATGCAGTACCTACATTATAATAAATTTCGAAAAATCCTCCGGTCAATTGCGCTTGGTTCTGACCATATCGTGATTCGTACAAGCCAAATCTGGCGGTATTCCCAATTTCTTGGTTTCCTACTTCACCATAACCCGCCCTAAGTTTTAAATTGGAAATCAATTCGCTGTCCTTTAAAAATTCCTCTTGGCTAATTCTCCAGCCCAATGTAGCGGCAGGGAAAACACCATATCTATTATTCGCGCCAAATCTTGAAGATCCATCTCTACGAATCGTAAATGATGCCAAATACTTGTCATCATAAGCATAGTTTAATTTACCAAATTGAGATGCAAGACTGTATTGCGTGGAAATACCATTATTGGTGCGGGCACCTGTAGCAGCAGAAAGTACAAAATAGGATTCTTGTTCAACCGCAAAATCATCGGCCTGCACAAAAATGGTATCAAAATCTTCTCTTATCGACTCAATACCTAATAGTGCTCCAAATCTGTGTTTTCCAAAATCTAAATTATAATTCAATGTGTTTGAAAAAGTTAATGTTCTCAACTTATTGGTGTCAAAAATCAACCTGTTATTACTTCTGGTCACAAAACCGTTGAACACTTTGGGTTCTATATTTTTCCTTTTGAAATCGCTGAAATCTATACCTAAACTTGAGCGAAATTTTAGGTTATCAAGAATACTTATTTCAGCAAAAACATTTCCAAAGAAGTTATTTTTAGTTGCATTGTCCCATCTGTTTAAAAATTGCATCAACAAAGGATTGTTCCTATCCGAATATCCTGCCCCTAATGGTCCAGCAAATTCGCCGTTGGCATCGTATACCGGAATTGTGGGCGCCAATGTAATGGACAACCCTGTAGTAGCCGCCCCACCAACATCACTTGAAACCAATGTTTCATTTGATGTGGAAATTTGTGTGTTCACTCCAAATTTTACCCTGTCGTTGAAAAGGTTAGTGGTACCATTTATTTTTGCGGTATATCTATCGTAACCAGTATATTTGAGCATGCCTGTATTCTTAAGATAGCCAAGATTTATCAACAACGAAGATTTTTCGGTTCCAGTTGAGACGGTAACTTCATTATTGAAGACGTATCCGGTTTCATAGAGTTCATCTTGCCAATCGGTATTACCAGCAGGAACATTTGGATCACCGCCTACAAATGGCTGTACGGCCACACTGTTCAAGGATGGATTCGTAAAATCATTGTTCCAATCAAAATTGTATATTTCACCGTAACCAGCATTTGGGTCCGCTCCATCATTTACGGATGCGCGCCATAAGGCTTCACCACGTTGTTGGGAACTCAACATATCATAACGTTGATTCCGCTCGGATTGAGTCGATAGGTTGGAATTGATGCTTACCGTAAGACGTTCTCCTTTAAGACCACCTTTTGTACTTACCACAATAACCCCATTTGCAGCTCTTGACCCATATATTGAAGAGGCCGAAGCATCTTTTAAAACTTGAATGGATTCTATTGTCGCAGGGTTTAAACTAGCAAATACTTCTTGTCGTTTTGTGGGTACACCATCAATGACGTAAAGGGGATCATTATTACCCAAGGTTGTAAGACCCCTAATCAGGATTCTACTGCTAAGTCCTGTTGGGTCTCCAGATTTTTCAATAAAAAGTCCGCCTACCCTTCCTTGTAAAGCTTGCATGGCGTTACCAGAACTTAAGCTTTGTCCTTCGATTGGTGCAATATCCACTACGGTTACCGCTCCGGTCAGATCAACCTTTCGCTCTGTAGAGTATCCAGTCAATACTACTTCGTCAAGCTGTTGTGCATCCTCTTGTAGCGCAATATTTATCTGTGATTGGCCGTTTACGGAAACTTCCATCCTAGTAAATCCAATATAGCTAAAGACAAGTATAGCATTGTCAGCTACATTTTCCAATTCATAGTTACCGTCAAAATCCGTGGTCGTTCCAGTTGTGGTACCTTTAATAATTACCGAAGTTCCAGGCAAAGGATAACCATCATCGGAAGAGGTGACCGTACCTGTAATCTGTCCCTGGGCCATTAGACCTATTGGAACAATTACCATTAATAATAGCAAGAGTTTTAATTTCATAATTGTTTAGTTTAAGTTAAATTTAAGTTGATGTATTTCTATGTATTCGAGTTTGGATTCTTCTGATGGAGCTTCAAAATAGAGACTATCGAATGGTGCTTTCGGAAAGAATATTTCTGTCATTACGGTTTGGCCGTCATCAAAGAATAATTCTATGGAAGTTTTATCGATTACTATTGTTCCTGTCCAATCATTTTGAGAAGCGATTCTTGGAGCTACGGCAATTCTGTCACTAAATTTGTTTGAAAAATCAGTGATTCCCGCCTTATTTCTATCCACAAAGTAATTACCCTTTCTGGTATCATAACCGAAACGTAAACTATCTCCTTCACTATTCGACAGTTCAAAAGTGTAAACGCCATCAACTAAATCTTCTACTTTAAAGTTAATTTGGGCACGTGTAAAATCGATTGCCTTAGAAGTGGTCAACAAGGTATTTCCTTCAAGTAGAACATCGGAATTTTTAAGTTTCTCACTCGCAAATTCATTGAGTTCAGGAACAGGATTAGCAACTAAGCGAAACGTATTTTCACCCTTTGTTAATTCTAACGTACGTGCTATTGTCATGGCACTACGCCATTTTTCAGTTGGGACTTCGTTAGCATATAACCAATTGGACATCCATCCCATAAATAGCTTACCGCCATCTTTGTTTTCAATATTTGAAAAGGTAACGCCAGCATAATTGTCGCGACCATAATCTACCCAGAAAGTATGCTCTTTTCCCATCTCCTGCTTGAATGATTCGTCCAAAATAAAATTTGAACCATCAAAATCACCTACAAAATATTGGGTGGCAGAACCTGTATTAGGTCCTCCAGGATTTATACTTACCAACAAAACCCACTTTTTTTCTGAACTTCCTATGACCGGTAATTGGAAGAAATCCGGACATTCCCATACACCATCATGATTACCGATTCCTTCTCCAAAACTTGTAAGTTTCTCCCATGATTTTAAGTCCTTTGAGGTATAGAATTGTATTTCTTGGCCTGCAGCCAAAACCATTGTCCATCTTTTCTTCTGTTCATCCCAACTAACTTTAGGGTCTCTAAAATCCCTAGCGCCTGGATTCTTTAAAACTGGATTATCTTTGTATTTTGTCCAGGTAAGACCTTCGTCCAACGAATAGGCAATACTTTGATTTTCCACATCTATTTCACCGGTTTTCTCTTTTTTTGGGTCATGGCTGGTGAAAATTGCAACAATAGGGGTTTTGCCATCTGCTCCAAAGCCTGATGTATTCTCATGGTCTACAACAGCACTACCTGAAAAAATATATCCTAAATCGTCTGGGTATAAGGCTATAGGTTGTTCTTTCCAATTGAATAGATCAGTACTAATGGCATGCCCCCAATGCATAGGCCCCCAAGTGGTACCATCAGGATAATGTTGAAAATAGAGATGGTAATATCCGTTATAAAAAAACATCCCATTTGGATCGTTCATCCATCCTGTAGCCGATGTAAAATGGAAATTTGGTCGGTATAACCCTTCATTAGTAATGGCAAGCGTATCTTGTTCACTTTGAACTTGGCCATTGATCTTTTCCTTAGGGTTTTTACAAGAAACCACGAGTGAAAAAATTCCTATTATTACTGCGAACCTGTATATTTTATTTTTCATCCTTTTTAATTCTTTATATAACCTTAGTTTGCTTTCTGTTCTGCATGACCAATTATATTGTCTGTTTTATTCTTTCTTCCTTTTATAAGTTTATTACTGAGTTCTTCTAATGATATCCCCTTAGTCTCTGGCATTATAAATGCTACGAACAACAATTGTAAAATCATCATAAAAGCAAAAATGGCAAATACGGTACCAGCACCTATGGAGGTAAAAAGAACTGGAACCAATGAAGGTATAATAGCGGCTAAAATCCAATGAACCGAACTACCGAACGACTGACCGGAACCTCTTAAATGATTTGGGAAGATTTCAGAAATGAACACCCAGATTACTGTTCCCTGTCCTATGGCATGTGCCGCAATAAAGAGAAACAAGAAAATGGGAACTGCCATGCCTTCCAAATTAAGGAAAAAAGCACAAGCTACTAGTGATAAGGAAATTATGTAACCAACAGAACCTATATACATTAGTTGTTTTCTACCTAGCCGGTCAATAAGAAAGACACCTAATAGTGTAAAAAGCATGTTGGTAACTCCTATTCCAATACTGCTTAAAAGTGCCGTGCTTTCACCTAGACCGGCTTCTTCAAATATTCTTGGCGCATAATAAAGAAATGCATTGATGCCAGAAAATTGGTTGAACATGGCAATTAAAAAAGCCAACATGAGCGGAAACCTATATTTTTTAATAAAAATATTTTCCCCTGAAACAATGTTTTCGCTTTCTGTCTTAATCTCTAACATTAATGCTTCTGGATCTTGATCAGGATTGATAAGTCTCAATACTTTTTTCGCTTCGTCCGTACGCATTTTGGTCAACAACCATCTTGGGCTTTTTGGAACCGTTAATACAAACAGGGTATAGATAAATGCAGGTACAGCCTCCACACCGATCATCCATCGCCATGCATTTTCTCCAACACCGCTTAACAAGTAATTAGATAAGAACGCTACTAAAATGCCGAATACAATATTAAACTGGTAAAGTCCAACCAATTTTCCACGGTCTTTTGCCGGAGCTATTTCTGAGATGTATGCAGGCGCCGCTATGGTTGAAGCGCCTACTCCCAGACCACCAATGAATCTGAATATTGCGAAAGTTATTGGATCATTGGCAAAAGCTGAACCTAGGGCAGATAATGTATAAAGTATACCTATCCATAATAAAGTCTTCTTTCTCCCGATCTTGTTCGTAGGAATCCCACCCAAAATTGCACCCACTACGGTTCCCCATAAGGCCATTGCCATAACAACTGTACCGTGGAACATATCTGAAGATTGCCATAAAGCTTGCAGCTTTTTATCGGCTCCGGATATGACTACAGTGTCAAAGCCAAAAAGAAAACCGGCCAATGCAGCGGTAATCGACCATATATATATCTTTCTCATAATCGTAATTCTCCAGTGTGGTTACTAAAGTATTCGTAAAAAATGAGTATGTATTTTGATGATGTATCAATCTGTTATGTTTTTGTTAAGAAACCTACTGAAAAAGGTTAAATAATTGATTAACAGATTCTTACCATTAATTTTTAACATCAACGAGCATCCATTAATTATATTCATGTTACATAATGTTAGAAATTGATACCTCTAAAAAGAAAAATGTTTGAAATAAGATCTGTAATGTAACTTAAACAGATTTACGAAACGCCACTGGAGGCGTGCCGTATTTGTTTTTAAAGGCCGTAGAGAAGTAATTTGGAGAAGAGAAGCCATTTGCATATGCAATTTCAGCAACTGTTAAAGAACTCGTTTCGAGCATAGTTTTAGCTTTTTCCAATCGGATGTTGGCAATGTAATCACTTATACTAATACCCATCATCGCCTTTACTTTTCTGTATAGTTGAACCCTTGAGATAGTAAGGTTTTCAGCAAGGTTTTCAACCGAATAGTCAGAATTTCCCAAATTTTCATTGATAAGGGAATTTAATTGGTGGATAAATTTTTGTTCTATATTCCCAAAGGAATTTATTTCTTCAATTTTATGAATGTTACTGGTATAGTAATACCGAAGTTTCTCTCGATTATACAATAACGATTTAATCGACTGAACCAAAATGGAATAACTGAAGGGTTTAGTTAGATACAAATCTGCTCCTGATTGAAGTCCTTTGATATAAGATTCCTTATTACCCAAGGCTGTAAGTATTATAGTGGGGATATGGGAAGTTCGTAAGTCCTTTTTTAAAATTTCACAGATTTCAAAACCATCTTTATCTGGTAGATTGATATCACAAAGTATAATATCAGGGACAGTTTCAAAAGCCTTCTCAATAGCATCTGTGCCATCGGAAAGGTGAATATCATACTCCAATTGCAATTTGTTCTTAAGAAATTGTGATAGATCCTTATTGTCTTCAATTATCAATACCGAATACTTCTCTTTATTTTTACTCGGTGCCTGAACCAAATAATTATCATCAATCAAATGTTCTGAGGAAAAATCAATAATATTGGAATCAACCAAATCTTGTTCTGAAATAATTTCTGTTTCATCCAAATGTGCTTGTCCTTTGTAAAGCGATATGATGAACTCCGTTCCATGAAGAGATTTCACTTGAATGGTGCCTTTGTGCATCTCCACAAATTCCTTGCTTAAGTGCAAACCTATTCCAGAACTATTTTTTCTATTGTTTGATCCTTTGAAAAATGCTTTAAAAACCCCATCCATTTCATTTTCAGGAATTCCGATACCTGAATCCTTAAAACGGATGTTAACGGTATTGCTACGCTCATCATCTTCAATAGTAATTCCAATCTTCCCATTCTCAGGAGTAAACTTAAAGGCGTTTGAAAGTAGGTTAAAATATACTTTGTCCATTAAATTCCTATCCATGAAAACATCCAAGGATTCATTGTTGGAGGTTAATTTGAAATCAATATTACTTTTCTTGGCCTCTCTTTCAAAATCTTTGAAAATGATTTTTGAAAAACTGTATAAATTAGTTTTTGATGCCCTTAAGTTGAAATTACGATCTTCAATTTTCCTAAAATCAAGTAATTGATTGATCAATCTCAATAGTCGATTAGAGTTATTGTGTATCAACTCCACTTCGTTCCGCATTCTAGAGCCTTTCTCCTTGGCAGAGTCGCTCATTGATTCAATAGAACTTAAAATCAAAGTAATGGGCGTTTTAAATTCATGAGAAAGCCCTGTAAAGAAATTTAGTTTCGCCTCGTTACTTAATTTTACTTCTTTCGCAATTTTTTCAATTTGATTTCGCTGCACGGTAACCTTATCGTTGGTCAATACCAATTGCCTATTTTTCTTTCTAATGGCGAAGATGGAATATACGCTGTAAACAGCAAGGCTTAAGATAATTGCTAACAGTGCCATTGTAATTTTAAGAAGGTTGTTTTGCGAATAATAGAGTTCCTCTTGTTTTTTTATCGCTGCCAACTGTTCTTCCATTTGAGCTTGCTGATCATTTATCTTTTCAAATTGATTGTTCATAATGTCGGCGTTCAACTCATTGATAATGGTGGTTGAGAGGATATTATTCTTAGGAATCGATTCATTATTCAAGATATTCAAAGCTAATTTGATAGCTTCATCACCGCCAGTAGGATAGAGAACCGTTGCCTTTAATACTCCATTTTTTACTGCCTGAATTCCTCCATTAGTTCCGGCAAGACCGTCTACTCCGATAAAACTGATTTCATTCTCTATTCCCAACTCGCGAGCGACTTCCCATGCGCCGACTGCCATTCTATCGTTGTGGGCAAAAATGTAATCCGCCTTTACTCCCTCTTTTAGTAAAACTCTTAATCGATTTTGAACAGACTCTTTTTCCCAATTGCCATTGATTGTCGCTACTACTTGTGCTTGGTTAAATTGGTTTATAATTTGATGAAAGCCCATACCCCTTTCCTCTGCAGGAGAAGAACCAGCTAAACCTTTAATTTCAATAATACGAATGGAGTCGTTATAGTTTGATGCAATTATTTCCTTTGCCGCATTTCTTCCTATTTCAATATTATCCGCGCCTAAATAGGAAGTATATTGTTGATCTTCGGTTTTTCTATCCACTACCAAAACTGGGATTCCGGCTTTGATTGCTTTCTTTACTACCGAAGTAATAGGTTTAGATTGAATAGGTGAGACAATTAGTACATCTACGCTATCAGCAATAAGTTCGTCTATCTGTTTTATTTGTGTCAGTACATCGTAATTAGCATCTTTAATTTGTAAATCAATTTCAGGGTTCATAGAAGCCTGCAACTTCATAGAGTTGTTCATGGAACGCCTCCAATCGTCATTGGTCATCGCTTGAGAAAAACCGATGCGAATCTTACCTTCTTCATTTTCTCCTGAGCAAGAAAGAAAAAACAAGGCAAGCAAAAAACATAATGCTAGATAAAACGATTTCATAAGTACACTTTTCCTATATGCAAACTTAACGAAAATTGAATTTAATTAATCTAGTCAACTGTAGGACAAAATATCTTCCTGAAAAATGAATTTTGGACTAGTCCTTTAAAAGGAACCTTTTTTTGGGACAATACAATTAAACTATTTTCAGATGACTAGCTTTTTGCCTTTTAAGTACCCTTATTTTCTTGATAATTAAATTGTCAATTGTTTATAACTCAAAATTCTTCCTTTTTTAACAAAAATCAAATGGTATCATTTGAATCGTTTTGGAACCATATAAAATTATCCAAATTTCATATGGTTCGATGTGTATTGATTTAACATAAGTAATTGTTTATCAATATTTTGTGAATAAAAATATGTGCACAATCGAGTTTTAGCACCTCCCTCCAATTACCTTTATCCAAAGAATTCTACAAAGGAAAACAAAAGCGCTTTTGTTCATTTAATAATCTTAAAAGGAAACAAATGGACAGTATTTTAATCTTTGAACGACTTGATCGTTTGGAAAGGCTATTGACGGCCAATAAAGAGGTACTCACCTTCGATGAGACCTGTGACTATACCGGAATATCCAGAAGCTATCTTTACAAACTGACGGCCTCGGGAAATATCCCGCATTCAAAGCCCAACGGTAAGATGATCTTCTTTGAGAAGCGCAAACTAAACGATTGGCTTCTCCAGAACGGCAGAAAATCGCATCCCGAAATTACCGACGATGCACTTAAGTTCACCTTCAAAAATAGAAGGTGATGACCTCGCTTTTTAATGGCGAACAACTTTACCATGTAAAGGACGCCAAGAAAAAAACGGTCTACGACTATACCATGGAATATTTGGAGAGTAAGTACGATATTACATTTAACGAGATATCTCATGACTTCCAGATCGCCTTCAAGGATTCCATGGAATGGCAGTATCTGAACCTGAATTCCCTGATCATCGAATTGGCGAAAGCGGGCATCGATATCCCCAATGGGAAATTGGAAACCCTTATCCGGTCGGAATGGATCCCAAAGTGCAATCCCATCCGGGAATATTTTGACAAACTCCCTAAATGGGACGGGCAGGATCATATTCTAAAATTAGCCTCCTATGTACCGACCTATGAGAAGGAAGCCTTTGAATATCATTTCAAGAAATGGCTGGTGCGGACGATAAAATGTGCGTTGGAGGTACACTATTTCAATAAACAGGCCTTTGTCCTTTCCCATCAGGGGCAGAACTCCGGTAAATCGACCTGGTGCCGGTTCCTATGTCCCCCTGAGCTAGCAGAATATATGGCCGAGGACATCAGTAACGACAAGGATGCGAGGATACAGCTTTGCCGGAACTTTCTTTATAATCTGGACGAGCTGGCCGTACTTTCGAAAAAGGATGTGAATGCGCTAAAGTCCTTTTTCTCCAAAACCTTTATCAATGAACGATTGCCATATGATCGGAAGAACACCACCCTACCCAGAATCTGTTCCTTTGTAGGCTCTACCAATATGGCGTCATTTTTAAATGATGAGACCGGTTCCGTTCGTTGGCTCTGTTTTGAATTAAAAGGGAAAATCGATTTTGGGTATTCGAAGGAAATAGATATCAACGGAGTATGGTCACAGGCATACTATCTCGCTTACACAGACCCAAACTTTAATCCTGAACTTTCCATCAAGGATATCCAAGAGAACGAGAAGCGGAACAAGAAGTACACTAAGCTCACCACGGAGGAGGAACTGGTTTCCAAATATTTTGAAAAGTCGGACGATATCAAGGATTTCGTTACCGCCTCGGATGTACTGGTCAAGCTCAGCTGCCTAAACCTTCGCCTGAACCAGATAAACTTGGGACGGGCATTATCCGGATTCAACTTTCAAAGGATAAAGCACCCCAAGCGACAGGTGTACGGCTACCTGGCGCGGCCGAACTTTATCGATACGCCCTGGGAACTGGAACTGTCGAAAAAGTGAAATTACACCTACCTGGTTACCTAAAGGAAGCGGAACGCCCCACCAGCGGGAGCTACCTTAAGGTAGGATATATAAACAACTAGTTACCTAAGTATTACCTAACCTACCTTATTGGGTAAGATGGGTAAGGTCGAATTTATACCCACCTAAGCTCTGAACAAGAATAAACACGGGCTTAGGTAGGATGGTAAGCGAAATAACAATAAAAGAGGCTGATGAAAGAGAAAAGAACAAAAGGATTATCGTGTGAAAGAGCCCGAGCTTTTCCCATCGAAAAAGCGCTGGCAAAACTCGGGCACTTTCCGACCGCGACAAGCGATAAAGCAGCTTGGTTCCTGAGCCCGTTCCGGCTCGAGACCCAAGCCTCTTTCAAGGTGTCCAAGAACCTCAATAGGTGGTACGATCATGGGGAAGGAACCGGTGGGAATGTTATCGACCTGATCTGCAGGATTCAACACTGCACGGTAAGCGATGCCCTAAGAATCATCGGGGACGACAATTCCTCTTTTTTCTTTCAACAGCGGCCCTGTTTTGAAGTGGAACAACAGGATAAGATCCTTGTAAAGGAAGTCAAGGAACTTGCCAATTATGCTCTGCTGGGTTATTTAAATTCTAGATACATTTTGCTTATAACGGCCAAGAAATTTATTAGGGAGGTCCATTATAGTTTTAAGAATAAAAGCTACTTCGCCATCGGTTTTAAAAACGATTCTGGCGGTTGGGAGCTTCGGAACAAATATTATAAGAACTGTAGTTCGCCCAAGGATATCACCCACATCAAAAAAGGAAACGGAAAACTCATCGTTACCGAGGGCGTGTTCGACCTGCTATCCCTTCTTAGTTATAATGAAATGTTGGAAGCGGAATATGATTTTCTGGTCCTGAACTCAACTGCTTTCGTTTCAAAAGCAATGGAAATAATGAAAGGTTATTTGCAAATCGACCTCTACTTGGACAACGATCCGAATGGAAGAAGGACGACCCAAAAATTAATGGCCCATTCCATAAATTGCCTGGACAAATCAATGCTTTATGAAGGATTCAAGGATATGAACGAATGGCTCATCTACAATGCCAAAAAGGGACTTGGTCAGGAAGCGCGAGATGTGTCTTTGTTGCCACAAAGACAAACTCGCTTTACTCCCGATGGTCGCAAAGTAAGGGAAAAATGAAAAGGACCTATATCAAGTTCCGGTGCTCCATCTACGAAAAAAAACTGCTTAGCAAAAGGGCGGAACGGGCGGGAATTTCCCTCTCCGAATATTGCCGCAGCTCCGCTTTCGGCAATGCCGTTATCGAACGGTTGACCGAGCAACAATCGGACCATTATAAAATGTTGGTGAAGTATAAGACAAACTTCACCCGGATCGGGAACATGTTCAGGAAACACAATCCCAAACTGGCCAGCGAGGTGGAGCAACTGGCGGAGGAAATACGAACACACCTATATAATTTCAAAAGAACGAAATAATGATCGGCAAAGGAACGTCCATAGCGCATACGGGAACAAGTATCGATTACGGTTGGAACCAGGAGAAGGATGCGGAAATCGTATTCAGCCAACATTTGGCCGGCAACAGTCCCCAAGAGATAACCGAGGAGTTCACGTTGATACAGGAAGAGAATACCCGTTGTCAAAAGAACACCTTAAGCTTTATACTCAGTCCGACCCAAGAGGATGGTAGGAACCTTTATAAGCAACAATTAGGGGAATTAACACAAAAGTTTATCAAGGAAATGCAATTGAAGCAACGGCAGGCCATCGCCTTTGTCCACAGGGACAAGGCACACACCCATGTCCATTTGTACGTGAACCGTATCGGTTTTGATGGCAAGGCCTACAATGACAGTTATATAGGCAAGCGGAGCCAACTGGCCGCCGAAAATGTTGCCAAGGAAATGGGGCTTACAACAGTAAAAGAGGTACAAATGGAAAAGGAGCTAGATTCCATAAAGGTCCGGCTTGAAATAAAGGACATCCATCAAAAAGTAATGGAGAGCGACAGGCCAAAAACATTGGACTCCTACATCAAGGCCATGCAGGAAAGGAACGTGGAAGTGATTCCGACCATTAACAAAGCGAACAGGTTACAAGGTTTTCGGTTCCAATATCAAGGTCATAACTTCAAGGCCAGTGAGGTACACCGCTCCATGTCCGGAGGAAGGATTATGGCACAACTTTCCCAGAACAAAGGGATTGCAAAACCAAAAGAGGTCGGCAAATCGGTCCAGCTTATGGGGAAAACCATGGAAATGAGTGCCAATTTGGCCACAAGCATTGCCAAGAATATCATCAAAAAAACCATCAAAAAGGCCATCGATACTGGCATAGGATTTTAAAAATAAGAAGCTATGGGATACAAGAAGCTGGACGAGGTAATGGAACTGCTCACCGACGAGCTGGACGGGTTCAACAAGTCCATTAGTAGATTGGAACGGTTGACCAAAAATACGGACAACATCAAAGTGATACCGGATACTACCGAAATTGAACGATTGCTCCAAGAGCATCTGAATTCAGAGAAGGTGAATACCGAAAAGCTTCGGGAGTCGGTTGAGGATATCAGGATTCAGGTTTCAAAAGCAAAACTGGTTCCGAAAATACAACAATGGATTCAATACTCGATTTGGCTCGTTTCCTTGGTCATCATAGGATACCTGGCCCTGCAGGTCGCCCGAATAGGGGAAGTCCAGGAAAGGGCATTTACCGAGGGAGAGCAGGAAGTAATATTTAACCTAAAAGGTTACTTTGACCGGAATCCCGGGCATTACGAATCGTACCAAAAATGGTTAAAGGAAAAAGATAGTGTTCCAAATCAAAAGTAGGGTGCGCCCTATGGGATTTTTGCTTGACGCTTATCTGCCGGAACACTACAAAAATCCCACAGGATCCAGGCGCAGGTAAGTTATGGTAAGATTTGGGGCTGATGCGTGAAACACCTCTAAATGACTAAAAACTATTAATTTGACTTCAAATAGTTAGAAATGGTATCATCTAAAATGTCCAAAAGAAAAATATCGAATTGTGTTACCTATGTGTTACCCAGAACTAAAAAAGCCGACTCCTAAAAGTCGGCTTTCCCTTGTTGTACAGGCGGAGAGACTCGAACTCTCACACCTTGCGGCACTAGATCCTAAGTCTAGCGTGTCTACCAATTCCACCACGCCTGCATATTTTCCAAAATCACGATATGTGATATTCGGGGTGCAAATATAACGCAAAAAATCAATTCTCTAAATTTTAGCTATTTAAAAATCACACTTTTTGTACTTTTAACAAAAGTCATATAAAATAGTACATGAAAAACGTAAAGAATTATCTATCGGAGAATAAGGACCGATTTTTAAATGAGCTTATTGAATTGCTTAAGATTCCGTCTGTTAGCGCAGATTCTGCTTATTCTCAAGATGTCTTGGATACGGCGGAAACAGTTAAAAAAAGATTAGAAGAAGCAGGTTGCGACATTGTTGAAATTCATGAAACAGCAGGTTACCCAATTGTGTATGGAGAAAAAATCATAAATCCTAATCTACCAACCGTTCTTGTATATGGCCATTATGACGTGCAGCCTGCCGATCCAATTAATCTTTGGCATTCACCACCGTTTGAACCCGTTATCAAAAAAACGGATAAACATCCTGAAGGTGCCATATTTGCTCGTGGAGCTTGCGATGACAAGGGCCAAATGTACATGCATGTAAAAGCATTGGAACTTATGGTCAAGACAGACCAACTACCGTGTAATGTTAAATTCATGATTGAAGGTGAAGAAGAAGTTGGTAGTAACAACCTAGCTATTTATGTAGCTGAAAACAGAGAGAAATTGGCTAACGATGTTATTTTAATATCGGATACAGGTATGATTGCCAATGATGTCCCTTCAATAACAACGGGACTTCGCGGACTTAGTTATGTTGAAGTAGAAATTACGGGTCCTAACCGGGATTTACATTCTGGTTTGTATGGTGGAGCTGTTGCCAACCCAATCAATATTCTAACAAAAATGATTGCTAGTCTACATGATGAAAACAATCATATTACCATACCAGGCTTTTATGATAGGGTTGAAGAGCTTTCTACTGAAGAAAGAGCGGAAATGGCAAAAGCACCTTTTAGTTTAGAAAAATATCAAAATGCACTAGATATTGAATCTGTTTACGGTGAAAAAGGATACTCTACCAACGAACGTAATTCCATTAGACCAACATTAGATGTTAATGGTATTTGGGGCGGATACACTGGTGAGGGTGCCAAAACCGTTATTGCAAGTAAGGCATTCGCAAAAATATCAATGCGATTGGTTCCTAATCAAGATTGGAAAGAAATTACCGAGCTGTTCAAAACCCATTTTGAAGCCATTGCACCAAAAGGTGTGAAAGTGGTTGTAAAACCGCATCATGGCGGACAAGGGTATGTTACTCCTATTGATACCGTTGCTTACCAAGCAGCTTCAAAAGCGTATGAAACTACATTCGGTAAAAAACCAATTCCGCAGCGTAGTGGTGGTAGTATTCCTATTGTTTCTCTTTTTGAAAAAGAACTAAAGAGCAAAACTATTTTAATGGGCTTTGGTTTAGATAGTGATGCCATACACTCCCCTAACGAACATTTTGGAGTATGGAACTACTTTAAAGGAATTGAAACCATCCCTTATTTTTATGAGTATTTTACAGAAATGACCAAGAAGTAGTTGGTTAATTGTTTACGTGAATAAAATTGTTATATTTGAATAGTTAAAAAAGATTCCCTGCTGGAACAGAGAACCTTTAATTTTGATTACAGTATCTTATCAATACCGAATCGGATAACCATATAACAAGTTTTAATAAAACTGATTATCCACCCATATTTGAGCCACTTCCTTCTGAAGGATTGAGGTCTCTTGATAATATCATTTATCATATGATATAAAGATACATAAAACAAAACCTTATTTAGAATGATTCTAAATAAGGTTTTGCAAACTTATCAACAATTTGTAACTTTAAATTTTCTTAACGTACTTAGTAATAATTACAGTAAGCGTTGGCCCTACTTTACCTTCAATATATTCCGCATTTTCACGATCTAATGAAATTCTACGTACCGCAGTGCCTTGTTTAGCTACCTGGCTAGATCCTTTTATTTTTAAATCTTTTACTAGAACAACACTATCTCCATTTTCTAAAATTACGCCGTTTACATCGCGGTGAATAATCTTGTCAGCCTCGGCCAAACCTTCTCCTGTTGCTTTCGCCCAGTCTAAAACCTCTGGCTCTAAATACATCATATCTAACAAATCTTTAGGCCAACCTTCAGATTTTAGTCTACTTAGCATTCTCCAAGCTACCACTTTAACAGAATCATATTCGCTCCACATGCTATCATTAAGACAGCGCCAGTGATTAGCATCCATTTGCTCAGAATCTACAATTTGTGTACGGCATGTTTCGCATGCTAAAATACTAGAATCGACTCCGCTTATAGAAACTGGTTCTACTTCAAAAACTTCTAAATTATTGGTTCCAGTACATAATTCGCAAGTGGAACCACTACGTGCTTCCAAATCTTCTTTTACACTCATTCTAGGTTGTTTTTAGAATACAAATTTACATCTTTTAAGTGGGGCAACTGAACCTTTTCCCAAAGAATTGGAGTAGGGTTATGTAGTGCAAGTACACATCGTTAGAAATTGAATACGGGCTTTACATAACTATCCCTAAAGCAAAAAAAACAAAATTAACTCTACACTTGTAGAATTAAAATATTTACTCTATGTTTGTAGAACACATTCTAAATTTGTAGAAAATGCAATTGTCAAAATCAGAAGAAGAGTTAATGAATATTCTTTGGAAGCAGAAAAAAGCTTTTATGAAAGATTTGCTAGATGAATATCCAGATCCAAAACCTGCAACGACTACTGTAGCTACTTTATTAAAAAGAATGACCGATAAAGGATTTATAGATTATAAGAATTTTGGACGCAGCAGAGAATACTTTCCCCTAGTTAAGAAGAAAGATTATTTCTCTAAACATGTAAACGGACTAATTAAAAACTTTTTTAACGATAGTGCTAGTCAGTTTGCATCATTCTTTGCCCAAGAAACCAATTTAAGTAAAACTGAATTAGAGGAATTAAAAAAATTAATAGACGTAGAAATCAAAAAGAAGTAATCATGGAAATCTTCCTTTTAAAATCCGCCGCCTGCATGGCTATTTTTCTTCTTTTCTATAAACTTCTTTTAGAAAAGGAAAGTATTCATCATTTTAAAAGATTTTTTCTATTAATAGCACTAATTGCTTCTTTTATTATACCCCAGGTTGTCTTTACAGAATATGTTAAAATAGAACCCAGCACTACGGTCACCCAAGTTTTAACACTAAATGAACAACCAGAGATAGCACCTGTAGTTACTGCTATTGAAAAATCGCCAGTGAATTGGTCTTTAATACTGTGGACTATTTACGGATTAGGAGTTATTAGCTTCGGATTTCGCTTTCTTTATAATCTTGTCAAAATTTGGAAACGTATTAGAAGTAATACCCAAATAAAAAATAACTCTATAGTTAGGGTATTGCTAAAAGAACAACTACCTCCGCATACTTTTTTACGTTATATATTTTTAAACAAACAAAAATTTAAATCGAAAAGCATTCCAAAATCGGTCTTACGACATGAAGAAACCCATGCGACCCAAAGACATAGTTTAGATGTACTTTTCCTTGAATTATTACAGGTCATATTCTGGTTTAACCCATTAATCTATGTATTTAAAAAAGCCATAAAACTAAACCATGAATTCTTGGCAGATAGCGCCGTACTCAATGGTGAAGAAGACCACTTAAACTATCAAAACACTTTACTGTCGTACTTATCAAACGAAAGCTTTAACACCCATCAATCAGTTGGTATCGCAAATGCCATCAATTATTCATCAATCAAAAAACGATTTGTCATCATGAAAAAACAAACATCAAAAAAAGAGATTTTAATTCGGAGTCTATTGTTGCTTCCGTTATTGGCAATTTTACTATTTGGATTCAGTGAAAAAACAACAAAGAATATTGAAGCCAATAGAAATAGTAACAACCAAATAGCCCCTAAAAGAATAATAAAACTAACAGGTTCAGTAGTAGATTCAAAGACTTTACAGCCCTTAGAAAATGCCGAAATAAGAGATGAAAAAGGAAATTTACTAACTGCTACCGACAACCAAGGAAATTATTTACTTAAATTAGAAATAGAACAACCCGGTGAAATATACTTTTCTCTTTCGGTTAAAAAAAATGGGTATAAACCACTTATACAACAAGAACACTGGGGCAATATACAAGGTGAAATCATTAACTCATTTTATTTTGGACTTCAAAAGAAGAATTCGGATGTACCAGAATTTTCAAAACTTTTCACAAGCAATAGAGATTATTCAAACTCATCGAATCAAGAATTTAAGGTAGATATTGATAAAGAGCATGCTTTTGATCAAAAACTAAAAAAAGCTAAAAAAGGCAATGAAAAAATAGTTGTTGAAATAGACAATTTACTCTACTTAGTAAGTTCATCAGGCTGGATACAGTTAAACACCCTAAACGATTATATTTCAGTTGACGATGACAAAATTATACCCGCTTCTCAATTAAATGCAATAGTAAAGCGCCATAGCGTAAAAGCTATGTCGCCTTTAGAGGATTATGATAATGCACAATTTGCCATATACACATCTTCTGGTGACATAAATGAAAATCTGAGCAAAAGAGCTTTTAACCACTACAATATATTAGCCAAAAAGTACAATGCAATTCCTATTGAAAAAAGAAAAATTCCGCTGAGTGATTTAAGGATATTAGAATCTATTTATAGAAACATGACTGTAGAAGAAAGAAAAGCATCTCAACCCTTCCCTGAATGTTTACCTAAACAAGATCAAGATGGTGCAACAAAAGCACAATTAGCTGAATACAACAATTTGGCTAATAAATACAATACTTTGATAGCTGAAGGTGGTAATATTAGAATCATGAAATCTGATGTTGACAAATTAAATTACATCTTCGACTTAATGTCTGACCAACAAAAAACTTCTGCCGAGCCTTTTCCCGATTTCCCCGAACCACCACCTGCTCCAATGGCGCCTGGAGTAAAAAAAGGTGAAAAAAGTAACATTCCACCTCCGCCGGCGCCAAAAGAACCAAATACACATATAGAATCATCCTTAAATTTCGCTGCACCACCTCATTCTCCAGATGCGCCAAAGACCTTAAATACCAGTAACTATGCCAGTGCTCAATTAAAAGAAATTATACAAACCCAAGACCCTTATGACCATAACAATTTAGATTTAAAAGCTCTAAATGGCGTCCCAACGTCTAGTACATCCTTTTATACTGATGCTGATAAAAAAAATACAGATTTTTCAGCTAATGAAAATATGCGAGTTTATATTTATAACTCTAGTTCTTTAAAAACTAACAAATCACCTACCCTAATGAATTCTTTAAAAGATCTTGCGAACCAAGACGCTCAGTTCTATTTTGATGGTAAAAAAATAACATCTGAAGAAGGATTTAAAATTGTAAAAAGTGAAAAAGATATTAAAATAGAAACATTACCATACACAAACAAACAGCCAGAGGTTCGTATATATAAAAAACATAATGATTTACGCATTCCGGCTCCACCAACACCACCTAATCCTGTTACACCTCTAGACTACGTTATAAATGCAGCAAAAAATGGAGCATTATTTATGTACGAAGACAAGGATGTATCTTCAGACGAAGCCATTGAATTATTGAAGAAAAATAAAGAATTGAATATAGAATCTCGTAATAAAAACGGCAAGACAATGATAAGAATTACCAAAGAACCTGTAACAATAAACTAATAACAACGTCAAACATATGTTAAAGCCCTCTTTTCGAGGGCTTTTTCAGTACCAAAAATCAAATAGTTACGTTCACACATTATATATCATCATCAGCTTACCCACTATTAAGTAGGTAAGAATCAAATCAATCATCATGATACAAGACTTTTTTATTCTCTGCTCAGGTGCAGACGCGGAACTTTTAAAAACATGCTCCAAAGGGGAGCAAAACAAGTATGCCGGTATTGGTGCAACTGTATTCTTTACTGCTATTATGGCATTTATTGCCAGTAGTTATGCGCTTTTCACCGTTTTTGACAATGTATATGCCGCAGTTTTCTTCGGATTAATTTGGGGATTGCTGATATTTAATTTAGACCGTTTTATAGTTTCCACTATTAAAAAGAGGAACAGCTTTGGTCAAGAATTCTTGCAAGCTACTCCGCGAATAGTACTCGCAATTATCATTGCCATTGTGATATCAAAACCTTTGGAAATGAAAATTTTCGAGAAAGAAATCAATCAGGTATTATTAGAGCAAAAGAATGACCTTACGCTTGCCAACAAAGACCAACTTGCACTGCAGTACACGCCCAAAGTTGAACGATTAAATCAAGATATCGCTGCGTTAAAGAACGAAGTTCAAATAAAGGAAACCGAGACGAACGCGCTGTACGATATTTACATTAATGAAGCCGAAGGCACAGCTGGAACTAAATTACTAGGGAAAGGACCTGTTTATGCCGAAAAACGTGAAAAGCATGATGCCGCACTTGCCGAATTACAGACGCTGAAAACTACGAATGCAGAAAAAATAGCGGGTATAGAATCTCAAATTACCGCATTGGATACTGAATATACTGAGGTAGTCAAAAATTCGCAACCCATTATTGATGGTTTTGACGGATTAATGGCAAGAATAACTGCTTTAGATGAATTACCGTGGCTTCCTTCATTTTTTATATTTCTTTTGTTCCTAGCAATAGAGACTTCTCCCATCATTGCAAAACTACTTGCGCCAAAAGGGGAATATGACGTTAAACTAGAGGAAGAAGAAAGTATATTATCCACTTGGGTTGAGCAAAAATTGGCACAACGTAAACTTATAGTCTCTACTGATGGAGAAATAAACCAAAAAATCTATGAAGATTTAAAAGGTGAAGAAGAGTTATATGGTTACAAAAAGAAAAAAGCAGAGGAGTTGCTCCGTTTACAGGCCGATAGTTTTCATAGCATACAAACAAAAGGCTTAAAATAAAAAAGACCAATATTTCTATTGGCCTTCTTCGATTTGGGGGGAACTATTTTTACATCTTTTTTTTAAAATGCCATAGCCTCAAGAATCAATTCTGAATTTGTAATAGTAAAATTTGAAATTTCAAACATTTCATCATGGCTAGCGGTTTCAAAATAACCTAAACTTCTTTTTGTGTTTCTAAGTGCTATCATATGCTTTAATATTAGTGCTATTGTTTAATAATCGTTTAATTACACTCCAAAGGTATGTGCTTTGCGTCGTTCTAATTACCAATTATGGTTTAAGCCAAGCTAAGTGTAGACGGAATGTTATTAAGTTTAGACCAACTGTTCTCAACACTCAATTATATCTTAAACAATCAAAAAAATAGGATATATTGTATACAGATAATCTTCTTGACAAATAAGCTAAAATTATATATTGAACGGCTTAACTTTGCATTTTAATGGCAACACTCAAAGAAACCAAGAAAAAAAAGAGAAGGTTTTACAATCTGATAATCATAATAGTGCTACTAATTATAATTATATCGGGTATTTTGGCTCAACTAGAATAATTGTTTTTTAAGCCTCCTTGTTGAATATTACTATTCAATAACACCATGTTACCAAAATGGCCAAAAAAAATCGCAATCTTAAAAAGTATTTAAAATACCTAGGAAAATTTATCCTCGGTATATTTTTACTTTTTTTTATAATGGTATTGGTAATAAGAACCCCTTGGGCGCAGAACTTCGTTGTGTCTAAAGTCACTAAGTATATATCTGACAGAACAAATACCAAAGTAGAAGTTGGTAATTTGTATTTAACCTTCTCCGGAGATATTCACATTAAGAACGTATATTTAGAGGATGTAAAAGGTGATACACTTTTCTATTCAGAATCACTACAAGCAGATATTCCTATTTACCCTGCTCTTTTTAAAAATGAACTTTCTATTGACGGCGTCGTTTCTAAAGGTGTAGTTGCCCATATTAGTAGAAAGGAAAATCCTAAGGAATTTAATTTCACTTTTCTTATAGATGCGTTAACTACACCAACAGATAGCACGGCAACAACTTCAGAACCTATGAATATTGATGTAGGTAGTTTAGATGTATCCGATTGGACATTGAAGTATAGCGATGCCTATCTTGGAGCGGATATTAATTTAATACTTGGCAAATTAAAGTTAGATGTATCTGAATTTGACTTAGATGTCATGAAGTTTTCTTTGGATGATTTTGAGTTGAGCGATACAGAGTTTAAGTATCAACAATCTCATGCATTTCCAATAACCGAAGACACCACAAGTACAGCTCTACCATATATTGAAGTTGAAGATTTTAATGTAAAAAATTTAAACATCACCTACAACAGTCAACCCGATGGTCTACAGACTCAATTAAAACTTGGTACAATAGAACTTACGGAAATACTGGCAGATGTTTCTAAAAATAGATATGAAACGAATGATTTAGTATTTCAAAACTCACAAGTAGCTATTCAATTAAAAAGTGAAACATCTGTTAAAAGCGACACTGGTAATAGTGTACCCTTTGAATGGCCCAAGTTTATCATTGCAGCCAATGATATCAACATAGCAAATAACACGTTTAGCTATTCTTTAAATGGAACCAAACAAAGCAATGAAAGCTTTAACCCAAATGCTTTTAAAATTGAAAAGGTACAACTACAAGCTGAAGATTTAAAATACCAACCAGAGAAATTCAACTTAGATGTTTCTAAGTTCTCCTTTTCAGAGGCGAGTGGCATAGGCTTAAAACAATTGGCTTTTAAGGCTGGTTTATCAGATACCGCCGCTTCACTTTCAAATTTGGTTTTACAAATGAACCAAAGCTCTGCGAAAGCAGATTTAAAAATACAATTTAGCTCCTTAAAAGCGGCATTGAAAAATCCGGAAAAAAGCACTCTTTCCGCCAATTTATCAGACCTAATTCTCGAGCTTAATGATGTACTACAATTGGTTCCAGAGCTTGCTCATAATCAATATTTAGATTCGTTAACCGCACACCCCATTATCGGAAATTTAAAAGCCCAAGGCAGTTTACAAAAAGTAAATGATTTTAGCACGGCATTCCAGTGGGGAGATGATACTACATTTGCCACAAAAGGGAGTATCAGCAATCTTACCAATACAGATTCTCTAACTTATAATTTGAACAGTATTGACATTAAAAGTACTAAAAATGCCGTCAATAAAATAATATCATCCAAAGATTTAGGTATTTCTATTCCTGAAATTATTGTAGCTAAAGGTAAAATATCTGGTGGAACAACTTGGGTTAATCCTGAATTAAACATCAAAATTCCTGAAGGAACCGCTGACATAAATGCACGTGTAGATTTTGGAGATATCATGAAATTTAACGGTGCCGTTTCTGTAGATAGTTTACAACTTGGAAAGCTGCTGCAAAACGACCAATTGGGAAAAATTTCGCTTGAACTAAAAGGTAAAGGTTCGGGTAGTGAGCTAGAAAATTTAAATGCAGAAATAAACGGTACTATTTCACAAGTACAATACATTGGCTATACATATGAAAAGACAGCTATTTCTGGTAATTTAAAAGATGGTAACGGTGATTTCACCGCAAGTATAAATGACCCAAATCTGAATTTGAAAGCAAATGCTTCTATAGCATTTTCATCACAAGAAAATGAAATTAGTTTTACTTCAACTATTGTTGGTGCAGATTTACAGCAGCTAGGTTTTACAAAAAATAATATTAAAATTGCTGCAAATATTAATGGAAATTATACGGGCGTACCGTCAAATTTCACCATCAACACAACTATTGATGATGGAGTAGCAATAGCAGATAATGAACAATATCAAGTTTCTACAATAGCTTTAAAAGCACATATTGAAGATTCTATAACCGACGTATCAATACAAAGTAATTTCTTGAACGGGCAATTGGCATCTAACGCATCGCCCAACCGCATTACAAATGCCCTCAAAAAGCAAATAGAACAGTATTTTTCTACTGACGGCGACACTTTTGAAGCCGAAGATGATATTGACGCTAAACTGGCACTTGCCGTTATCCCTACTCCAGTATTATCCAAAGTATTTTTTAACGGAATTGAAGATTTAGATTCGCTAAATATAAACGCTAACTTTAATTCTAAAAAACAAAAGATTTCTGCTGAAGTAAAAGTACCCCACATTTCTTATGCCGGTAGCTCTATAGACAGTTTAAATGCTTTTATTAAAGGAGATTCCTTAAATCTTAAGTTCTCCGCTGGTTTGGCAAATTTAAACTATGATCCTATCCATCTAAAACAAACTTACTTAGAAGGTAGTCTTAAAAACAAAGAATTGTTGCTAGACTTCATTTCTAGAAATGATACCGTAAAGGTTATGCATATTGCATCTGGATTGGCGTTCCAAAAAGATACTCTAAAACTCCGTATTGACCCTAAAGATTTAATTTTAAACGAAAAGAAATGGGAAATACCTAAGGAGAATACCATAGTTTTTTCCGAAGCATATTCCAACTTTGAAAATTTCATCTTGACTAGAAATTCTCAAAAAATGGAAATTTCAAACAAGTTTCCAAATATGAATACTGAACATATTGGAATACTATTCGAGAATTTTCAATTACAGACCTTCTTAAGTTTTTTTAATCCTGATGAAGTTTTGGTAAAAGGTAAAGTGGAAGGCAACTTCGTAATTCTAAATCCGTATGCTGCTACTGGGTTAGTAGCAGATATTGATATTAAAGATTTTCAAGTCCTCCAAAATCCATTGGGCACCCTAACCCTAGACGCCACTTCTAAATCGCTATCTGAATATGATTTTGATTTGGCAATGAAAGATGGTGGTGCAGATCTTACCTTAACGGGAGACTATACGGCTAAAGAAAATACAGCATATTTAAATTTAGAGTTAGATATTCAAAAACTAGAAGCAAGTATCTTACAAGGATTTTCGAACAAGCAATTAACCAATGCCAAAGGATATTTAGATGGTAGCCTACTGGTAAAAGGAACTCTTGCTGAACCAAAATATTCCGGTAGAATAAACTTCAATGATTTTGGTCTAAGCTTAAACGCTTATAAAACTTCCTTGTCAATCGATAATCAATCCATCGATATAGACCAAGACGAGATTACCTTCAATGCATTTGCAATAAATGATATCAACCAAGGTAAAGTAACGATAGATGGAAAAGTAACTACTAATAGTTTTGCGAACCCGAGTTTTGATTTATCCGTAAAAACCGACCAATTTAGAATATTGGATTCTAAAAAAGGAGATGATGAATTGGTTTATGGTATTGCAAGCATAGAGGCAGATATTACCGTTAAAGGAGATTTGGAATTACCAGTTATAGACGGAAAACTACGTGTTCGCGATGTTACCGACCTTACTTATATTGTACCACAAGATCAATTGGACATTCAAGAACGTGATGGAGTCGTTATTTTTGTAAATAGAGAAAACCCTAATGCTATACTCACAAGAAATGAAGAAGAAACTACCAATTCATTTTTTGCCGGCATGGACATCAATACCCTATTAGAAATAGGCAATGAAGCAAAATTCACTATTGTTTTAGATGAAAAAACACAAGATAAACTTCAGGCATCTGGTAGTGCATTATTGAACTTAAACATAGACCCAAATCAAGACATTCGGTTATCTGGCAGATTGGAATTAAACTCAGGATTTTATAGAACTAGCTTATACAATTTAGTGAGTCGTGAATTTCAATTACAGAAAGGAAGCAGTATTGTATGGAGTGGCGACCCTTTTGATGCCAAAATGGATGTTACCGCAATTTATGAAATTGAAACCTCGGCATCCTCGTTAATGTCTTCTATAAGTTATGGGACCGACAGTAATGTTTCGGGATCATACCAACAATTAACTCCGTTTTTAGTGTATTTGAATATAGACGGACAGCTTACACAACCAGAAATTTCATTTGCCTTAGATATGCCCGAGAGTGCACAAGGTAATTTTGGTGGTGCCGTGTATGGTCGTATTCAGCAACTAAACGAACAAGAATCTGAATTGAACAAACAGGTATTCTCCCTATTGGCACTCAATCGTTTTTACCCAACCACAGGTAGTGACGGTAGTAGCGGTGGGGCCGTTTCTATTGCCAGAAACAATGTTAATAAAGTACTCTCAAATGAGCTTACCTCCATTTCTAACAAATTATTGGGTAATACAGGTTTTGAGCTTGGTTTTGATTTGGATAGTTTTGAAGACTATGAAACCGGCACAGCTCAAAGCCGCACACAACTGAATATTAATGCTAGTAAAAAGCTTTTCAATGACCGTTTGATTGTTACTGCCGGTAGTGCGGTAGATGTTGAAGGCAGTGCGGCATCAAGCGAAACTGCAACACCTTTGATAGGGAATGTAACCTTAGAATACTTATTAAGTGAGGAAGGTACGTACAGACTAAAAGGTTTTAGGCGCCAAGAATATCAAAATATAATCGATGGTCAACTAATTGTTACCGGAGTGGCATTTATTTTTGACCGTGAATTCAACAAATTTAGTCAGTTGTTCAATCCGTTGAAAAAAGAAAATACAGAAGACAAATCGTCTAAGAAAGACGCAAAGAAAAAAGAACAAGAGAACATTGAAAACTAATAATTTCACATATCGCTCATTCTGCTGCTTGGTATTCTTGCTCATCTACTCATGCGGCATAGAAAAATATATTTCAGAAGGCGAACAGTTATATACAGGTGCACAGCTTGAGTTAAAAATAGATAGTGAGCTTACTGATCATAAAGAAATAGAGACAGAATTACTAAGCCTTGTTGAACCTAACCCTAACACTACATTTTTAGGGATGAAGCCCGCCCTCTTTTTTCATTACAAAGCACAACGAGAAAAACCGGGATTCTTTTATAAATTCTTGAATAAATCTTTTGGTGAAGAACCCGTATATTTTTCAAATGTTAATCCTGAACGTGTTGAAGAATTGATATTGAACAGATTAGATAATAACGGATTTTTCTACAGCCGTTCATCATCTGAAGTTGTTCGTGATAGTAATTTTGCTTCAGTTAATTATACTGCTAGCCTGCCAGCGCCTTATGTTTTGGAAAATTACAATCTTGAATCTGACTCGCTGCCTATTTATAAAGAAATCGAAAAAATGTTACCAGAGACAGCGCTGGTAAAAGGAGATCGGTTTGACCTAGATTTATTGAAAGCTGAAAGAGCCCGATTAAACAACGGACTTAAACAGAAAGGTTTTTATAATAGTCAAGAAGACCTGTTAATTTTTGAAGCGGATACGAACCAATATAAGAATAGAAAATTCGATTTATTTTTACGATTGAAAAAAGATGTACCAGCAAGGGCGTCTATACCTTATACTATAGATTCTATAACCGTGTACCCCAATTATTCTATTGAAGGAGATACGCTACCTTTAACTAAAGAAAATGTTACCCAAATAGACAGTATCAATTTTGTACAGAACGAATTGTATTTTAAACCGAAGTTATTAGAATCGTACTTATTATTCAATAAAGGCAATCTCTACGACGCCAACACCTCTAAACAAACCAGCAACAGACTCTCTGCATTGGGCAGCTATAAATATGTAAACATTCAATATACAGAACTAGACACCACTGCAACAGATGGCGATGGCGGTTCTTTGGCCGCAAGCATTTACTTAGCGCCATTAACAAAACGGTCCATAAGGGCAGAATTACAAGCAGTAACTAAATCTAACGGATTTACAGGTCCTGGTATATTACTTAGCCATACCAATAGAAACGTTTTTAATGGCGGAGAAACCTTTAGTGTTTCTGCCAGTTTTAGTTATGAGTCACAATTATCTAGTGGGAGCAATTCTAGCCTAAGCAGCATTGCAGGTGGTCTTAAAGGAGAACTTGTAATACCCAGGTCCATCCCATTTTCACCAAGCAGATTCAAATATGCGGTACCAAAGACAAAAATATCCTTAGGAGTGGATTTTCTACAACGTAGCCAATTATTTACGTTAAATTCTGTAAATGCCACTTTTGGGTATACATGGAAAGAAAATCAGTATGTATACCACACATTGGACCCCATTAGCATTAACTATTCAAAATTGTCTAAAGTAACAGATGAATTCCAGACCATATTAGATGATAATCCGTTTTTAAGCCAGAGTTTTGACCAGCGCTTTATTGCTGGATTATTATATAGTTTTACTTATGACGAAGTATCGAAATTAAGTAAGGAGGCTCCTATTTATTTTTCTACAAATATTGATTTGGCGGGTAATATGTTGAATGTTTTCAGTGGTGGTTCCGGAACTGTTTTTGGGTCGGAATATGCCCAATACGCAAAAGCAGATGCAGATTTACGATTATACTTGCGATGGAAAAAAGAACGCACCTTAGTTTCGAGGGTATATGCCGGTTGGGGAGTGCCTTATGGAAATAGTACCACATTACCGTTCGTAAAACAATTCTATTCAGGAGGACCATATAGTGTAAGAGCCTTTAACATTCGCTCATTAGGTCCGGGTAATTTTAATGCCGAAACAGAAAACGCCACTACCGATTATTTTGACCAGTCTGGTAACTTAAAACTGGAAGCAAATGTAGAATATCGTTTTCCGTTATTCTCGTACTTAAAAGGTGCTTTTTTTGTTGATGCAGGAAATGTTTGGCTAACTGGGGATTATTCTGACATTGAAGCCGACCAACTGAACAGTAGCTTTTCTGAAACACTTTTTACAGATGGAAAATTTGAGAAAGATTGGTTAAAAGAAGTTGCCGCAGGAGTAGGTTTTGGTGTACGATTAGATATTCAAAGTTTTGTAATTCGTTTAGATTTGGCATCACCACTACGCATTCCATATTTGGATGAAAACGACCGTTGGAATGTCCCCTTCTTTGGAAAGGCGGATAATAATATGACTTTAAACTTCGCAATCGGATATCCATTTTAAAAGTTAGTTTCCCCACATACGTTCCCAAAGCGCACCCAGTAAACGTTTCGCATCACGTTTAAATTTCGGTCTTTCTTCCACAATCAAATCTTCACCATTCGGAACTAACTTATAACTAAAGGCAAACTGGGTTTCATTTTCATTCATACTAATGAGTCCAAATCTTAAATCATTAAAGTAAAGTTGTCCTTCTTTTTCGGTAATGGTGTACCAGCCTTCGGTTATTTTTATCAATCGTTCTATTTTATCATTCATTGCCCATTTTCCCAGCAATGCATGATTTTTAGGATAAGATATAAACGAAATTGGCTGGGAATCAAAAAAAGAATATTCGCCCATTAAATAGGCGTCTTCCACATCTATGTTTGCCATCCACAGTACGGTATTTAAAGGAGCAGGACGCGTATTCATTTCACTATAAACAATACCCTGTTCGTCAAGCGCTTTCTCAAATTTTTGAAAAGCGATTCCTTTTAAAATCAATGTCAATACTAAATACACAGAACTAATTATAAGTCCGAGTTTCATATATTTTCTACGTTTTATTGCAGTCCGTTTTTGAAACATAGCCAATATCAGGAATATGACAAATGGAACCGTGTACAACGGATCTATCACGAAAACACTTTGAAACGCCAACCGAATTTTAAAGGGCCAAAATAATTGAGTTCCCCAAGTAGTGAAAGCATCTAATAACGGGTGAGTAAATAATCCCCAGAACATTAACCAAGACCACTCTTTCCAAGTAGCGGATTCTTTCTTATTTATCTTCCAGACAAACCACCCAAATACAGGCGCAAAAATTACCGAAAAGAAAATAGAGTGACTAAAACCTCTATGCCATTCGGTAGCCGTAACAGTATCAAGAAAATAGCCGGTAATTACATCTAAATCTGGTATGGTGCCAGCAATAGCACCATAAAGCATAGCCTTGTTGCCAACTTTCTTGCCTAGAACGGCTTCACCGACTGCTGCTCCAAGTACTATTTGTGTTAGTGAATCCATATGCCCTTGCCCCCTAACCCCCAAAGGGGGAATTAAAATTAAAATTCAAGTTCAAACTCAAAAATCAAATTCAAGCGCAAACATTTTTTGTTGTTGGTTGTTGCTAACAATAGAATACCTGAAATATATACGCTTCTTATCATTATTTTAAACAACTAATTTACTTCTATTTTGAGCTTGTGTTTGTTTTTTGAGTTTGTATTTGTATTTAAAAACTACTCAATAATCCCCATCTTCTTTAACAGAAAAGAAGCGTTCATATTCTGGCAAATGCCGTCTTTAAACGTATAATCGAAATGTAGTTCGTTGTCTATAATCTCTGCGTCAAAATAATGGTTCTTAACCGCATCATATTCATCGGCAACCGCACAAAGACTAAGATCATGGGTCGCTATAATTCCGGTAGATTTACTTTTTACTAAACGCTCTACAAATTTTCTTGAACCTAAAGCCTTATCTGTGCTATTGGTTCCTTTCAAAATTTCATCTAAAACAATAAAATAGCGATCTGTTTGTATTTCGTCTACAATGTATCTTAGGCGTTTTAATTCAGAAAAGAAGTACGATTCATCATCTGTCAATGAATCTGTAGTACGCATACTGGTAATTAACTTTATAGGAGAATAACTGACGGATGCTGCGCAAACAGGCAGCCCAATATTAGCCATCATAATCTGCAAAGATACTGTTCTTAAAAACGTACTCTTACCCGCCATATTTGCACCGGTGATAATAAAGAATTGTCCGCCCGCTATGGTAATATCATTCAATACACTTTTATTAGGGTCCAATAACGGATGACCTGCATTCATAGATTTCAGTACCACTCCGTTATTCGTGATGGTTGGGTACGTAAAATTCGGATGATTAAAAGCATAGTTTCCTAAACTGTTGTAGGCGTCAAAAAACGCGATGGTATTAAACCATGTCTCTACACTTTTACCATGTTCCTTAATCCATTTTTCAATAGCTAGGCAGTCAGTTAAAGAACGAAGGAAAAATCCGTTCGCAAAAATTAAATACAGTAGATTATTATTACGATCTAGGTTGCTTAGAAGTGATGCAAATTTCTTTAAGACCTTAGAATTATTTTCACCATTACTTAGAATATTTGCTTTCTGCTGTTTTAACAAATCTGACGTGAATTCTGTTTTTTCTATCATTGCCAATAGCTGATTGTACTGGTCAAAAGTAGATTTCATTTTAGTTGCACTTTGTCCTAAGTTGGTCACCTTTTTAGTAAACAAACCAACGATGATCATTCCTAACACCAACCAAGTAATCAAAACAGATTCTGGTAGGTAATCTAAAAAGTAAGCAACAAAAACAGCCACTGAAATAATTGAAAATACTAGCGGAATAAACTTCATTGCCTTTGGTACAAAAGGAATATAGTTCTTTAACCAAGTTGCAATAGTATGTGTAGAAGTTTCTGTTTTGGTCAATGCCGCCATAGCAGAAAACTCTTGTCTCCAATCTATTTTCTTACCTATTTCGGAAATCGCTTCTTGCTTGTTAATTATATTACCAATTGAATTCTCTTTATAGATATCAGATAATAACAAACTACCCTCAGCAAGTTTGGTTCTATTCGAGATTTGATAAAAAGACCCTTCACCGAACAAGTCAATATCTTGACTAAAAAAATGAATATCGTCTGCAAATTCTTTTCCGTTCGGTAATTTGGAATAATCTCTTTTCAGTACTTGTAGTTCTACCGTATTGATATCTTTTAAAGCCTCTATCTTAGCTTTTTGGTGCTTGAGATTTGTGTATGTACTTACCAAAAACAAAAATAACGGAATACCTATAAACAACACCCCAATAACATATTTAGCATTTACCGATGCAAAGTAAATTGCTACAATAGTACCCAAAAATATAACTAAGCGAAGTACGCTGAACGTAAATAACTTTTGATTTACCGCTTCAATTTCAGTTTCAAAACCTTTTACTCTTTGGGTGTAAAACTCTTCTAAATTCCTCATGAATAATTACCTAAAATAGAAAAGGCAAAGATAACCTTAGAAAGTGGTTTCTATAAATGGAAAGCAGATTTAAAAACATTCATTTCATTCTAAATATTATCTACAACGGCACCTTCATAAGTGGTATAGTTTATTTTCAACAGATTCACCATACGAAGTTGACTTTTAAGGTCCTCGATTATTCCCATTTTAACCCCAATGTCTGCTTTAATAGAGACTGTTGCAACACTTCGTAAATGCTGTGGCATCGATGATAGGGCTTGCAGGGCATAATCTCCGACTTCGTCTACGGTGATAAATTTATTTTCCATTTGAATTCTGGGCTCTTCCCCTAAATTTGAATTGCCGCCAGTCGTGGGTTTACCAATATATATTTCAATGACTCGGTCTTTCTTATCCAACTTTTCGGTTTCTGTTGCTATTGGTAAGGTATTCTCTACCAATAAATTTTGATTCTTCATAACAGTAACCGTCATAAAGAAAAAGAGAAGTATAAAAACGATATCTGGCAATGAAGCGGTTGAAACAGGAGGTAAGGTTTTACTAGATCTGTATTTGTTGAATTTTATCATGGCTTTAGTTATTTACGGTTTCTGGTTCTAGAATTTTCTGCGGAAAAAGTGCTCTTATAATTTCAAGGCGTTCTTTTAATATCCCCTTTTGCTCCACACTTATTTCTTCATTGTAATATGTTGAATTAATGGCTTCGTAAGTGGTATTGAATAATCGCAAACTTTCTCTATTGCGGAGGGAGTTGTAAGCACCTATTACCTCATTTTGCACAGCCACATAAACCGGATAACTACTATTTCGTTGTGCCTTTATAGAAATAATAGCCTTATCAGGGTTTTCAGATGAATCTGCCAACCCCTCTCCTTTACAATAACTACAATACCCTTCTTCTTGCATTGAAAACCCGCCATTATCAATAAATGCAATTACTTTTTCTCTAAGAATTTTAGGGTGTATAATATCACCTTCTGCCATTATTTTATCAGCATCATTTATACTGATTTCAAAAAGGTTTCGCTCTTTGATATCAACACTGTTATCAGTAATATCAGGAGGCATAGACCGGTTAAGTCCCGCATCATTTTCTATAGATGTGGTAACCAAGAAAAAAATCAATAATAGAAAAGCGATATCTGCCATAGAGCCGGCATTTACTTCTTGAGGTGATCTTTGGTTTTTCATAAATAGTGGTTTTAAGCACTATTAAGTACCAAAAATCATTTTATAAAAAGTAGTAAAAATGAGTGAATGCTGGTTTTGGGTGAGGGAATAGGAATTAAAAAATAAAAAGTAGATTTATTGAGTATTACTTTAAAGCCTTCAACTCCACCCTCAACTTTTTCGTGAGCTTAGAAACCACTAAATCATAAGAGTGGTCAATAAGTTCTTTTGTAAACTCTTTAGAAATTTTGTCCAGGTATATGGTGTTCCAATGTTTTTTACTCATGTGCCATCCCTCTATAATACCATCATGTTCTTCACGTAGTTCTATGGCTTTATCTGGGTCACATTTTAGGTTAACACGTAATGGCACATGCTCTAATCCACATAAGGCGAACATTTTGCCCATTACTTTAAATACCAAGGTAACCTCATCAAAAGGAAAAGATTCTGTTACTCCCTTTTTGGCAATGCAGTAATCTCGGTATTCTTCAACGTTCATTCATATGGTTTTAAATAATCGTCACTAAAAAACATGCGATAATTCTTTTACTGGCTTACCGCATGTAAAATTAAATGTTAGTTCAATAGGATGAGAAGTGCCTTTTTTAAATATCATATTGTTTCTTAGATACTAGTAGAATCGTAAACAATTACTTTAGTCCACAATGCACTAGATTCTTCAATAAACACTTTGTGCGGTGCCTCATCTTGGTATGCTTGTTGAGATTCCGCAGAATCGAAACTTACAATTAAAGAATAGGTAAATGAGTCATCTACTACATCTCTACTTGCTTTTGGCGGCTTGCCTATAAATTGTGTTTTGGCATATGCCGAGTTATCTAAAAACTTACGTAAAGAAGTTTCAAAAGCAGTACGATCTGCTTGATTATCAGGGTTTTTCAACCAGAAAAATACGGTGTGGGAAAAATTAGAATCGAATTCAGTCATTTTTTTATCATTTTGACCAAAAGTTACTGTGGTCATAAGTGTTAATACAAGGATACAAATTACGTTTTTCATTTTCAATTTTGAGTTGTTTGTTATTATTCTTGGAGTAAATCTAGTTGTTTTTGCGGAATTTTAAGTGCGGAGTAATCAAGTTTCCAACCAATAGTTTCTACTATTTTTTCCATAATTAAAACGGTCTGCAAAGCTTCTTTTCTTGCGGTATCCATTAATCCGCTTTCCGGAATTTTTTCACGTATATGGGCTTTTGCTTCAGCATTTAGTTTGGTAAGGTCATCTGGAGCAAAAAAGTTAAAAAACCCGCTTTTAATATCGTAAAACTCTAATTCTGGTTCAATACTCAATACCTCTGGTTGCGGAAAATTATCGAGAATTATCTTTTTATTCGCTTCATCGGCATGCATTAGTAGTTTACTTAAATCATATCCAATTTGTGCCTTGGCTTTTATAACCACCAGCGCCTTCTTTTTACTACTTACTAAACTCATAAAGTCTTTTACGTTTTCATATTTATAGATTTCGGCAAACTCGCCTTCTACAGATATCAACTTACAAACACTTTTCATCTTTTCTAGCAATACGGTTGACTGGTGTGTAGTAATCTCTTTGCTTTTCTTGCCTTTAAAAAAGTTGAACAGCCAGTACATCCCAATTGCACCTAAAACTAACCCAAGAATGGTATCAAAAATATTATCCATTTTTATTTCCTATTTCTCCTAAATGAGTAAACTTAAACCCTTTATCATATTTAAGTCCGTAGCCAAAGATACGGTCCATAGCCGTATGTATAAAAAGAATTGTACCTATTAATTGAACAATGGGCAGCATAAAATAGATGCCCACAAAGTATAAAAGTATGGCGAAACCTCTGTGATGGAATACATTATAGCACACTGCGCCTATTTTTAAGCCTAATAAATAACCCAACATCGATAGATCTGGAGTTAAGATTAAAACAGGCAACCACCACCATTGGTAACCTAATAAGCCGAACATAAAAATACCGAGAATCATTAAGGCGAGTTCTTCTAATTTGATTAGATTTTTCATAACTATTCTATTTTATAAAGTACCGGTCTGCTAGGGCTGGCATCATTTTCAATAGGCGCCACCTGTAGGTTTAAAAAGTACGAACCATCTATAATCGAATCGGGAACATAAATAAATTCTGTAATGGTAGCGATTAATCTCACTTCACCATTAAAATTCCAAAATGCCTTGTGCGCCAAAAGAGCGCCGTTGTCCTTTTCTTTGTCGACAGATGGCAGGTCTATCAACAAGTGCTCTACCCCAACCTCTCTGACAAAAATCATAGCATCTTCTAAAATGTAAGGCGGATTCGTATTTGAATACTGCCTATTTCGTTTTAATGCTGAATTCGGAAGCGTTCTTAGGACTAATGCCATTGGTGTTTTATTGCCCAACGCTTTTTGAAGTTGATCTTTAGTAATTACTAAATCTCCTTGTTCTTCAATTGGTGTAATGGTAATTACCTCTGCTAAAAAGAAATACTGTTTTAAATGTTGATTTACAGATTGATGTGCTGCAGATATATGACCAACACACTCCGTATGCGTACCATGCGCATGCGGATTGAATGAAATATCATAAAAATTGGTACTTGACCCAGCAGGAATACTACCAACAAAATCCTTATCCCGATGCGGTTCTATTGTTGGAGAATCAACATACCAAGCGTTTACATTGTCCTTTTTACTGGTTATCGGTATTGAAATATCCAATGGTTTAGACAGGTCAAATTGATACTGGTTAGCATTGTGGGTTATGGTAGTCTTCATTATATAAATTGTAAACCTTTGTTCAGACGTGTGGTCTGACTAGATTTTGTTTTTAAGAAGTAGAAAATTACGGAATTTTGAGTTGTATAATTATAATAACAACCGCTATTTCAAATTTACCATAAACAAATCTGCAGCGATGCCATCGGCTAAAAACATTCCTTTTTTAGTGGTTTTGAGAAGGTCACCATCAACAAAAAGTAAATGCTCTTCTAAAAACTTATCGGCTTGTAGTAATGCGTATTCTTTGTATTTAGGTCCGAATTCTGTCGCTATTCTGTTTAACGAAACTCCCCAGATAGTTCGTAAACCTGTCATTATATACTCGTTGTATTTATCGGTCGAAGAAAGCACCTCAACTTCCATAGGTAAAATGTTTTGTGCTATGGATTTAATATACTTGGGATTATTATCAATATTCCACCCACGTTGAACACCATCAAATGAATGTGCAGACGGACCAATACCTATATATTTTTTCTGCTGCCAATAGGCAGAATTGTTTTGTGAATAATAGCCAGGCTTCCCAAAATTGGAAATCTCATAACAATCGAAGCCTGCTGCTAATAAAGTGTCGTTCAATAAATTGAAATGCTCCTGTGTTTCTTCGTCGGTAGTGGGAGTAATTAATCCATCTTCCACAAACTTGGCAAGTGCTGTTTTAGGTTCAACCGTAAGAGCATAACTGGAGATATGCGGAATACCGAAACCTAATGCCTTTTTTATATTCTGTTTCCAACGTTCTAAAGTCATGTTTGGCATTCCGTAAATTAAATCAATCGAAATATTATTGAAATACTGACTTGCCAATTGCAAACATTTTTCAGCTTCCAGAGCATTATGCGCTCTGTTCATCAGCTCTAAATCTTCTTCAAAAAATGATTGTATACCAATACTTAATCTGTTTATCGGACTAGCTGCCAATTGTAGTATTTTCTCCTCTGACAAATCATCAGGATTCGCCTCTAAGGTAATCTCCGGATTGCCAATAACATCATAATGTTCATGAACCGCAGCTATCAGCTGCTCAATTTCCGAAGTATCCAAAACAGACGGCGTACCACCACCAAAATATATGGTTGCTACGGACTCCCCAGAGAATTCCTCTTTACGCAGTTCCAGTTCTTTGCACAATGCATTCACCATCGTCTCTTTTTTTCCCAAAGATGTTGAAAAATGAAAATCACAATAGTGACAGGCTTGTTTGCAAAATGGGATGTGGATGTAGATTCCGGACATAGTTTCAGTTTTCAGTATCAGTGGGCAGTTTCAGTTGGCAGTGTCAATTTTCAATTGACAGATTCAGTTCTTATTCTGAACCGAATTTACTTGGGTTATTAATCATATAATTTAACAACTTACCTACTTCTTCACTATCATTCTTAAAATCATTAAAAGTTGATTGGTCAATATATTCACATTTTAATGCAAACTCTAGCCAAGTTTGAGTTTCTGAATTTTCTGCATCACTATCGGTTAACTTACTTTTAAAATGTTTAGGGTAATTTCTTTTACGATATGCTTCTGCAATATTAGCACTTACACTTCTAGACGAACGTCTTATTTGGTCAGTCAAGGAAAATTTCTCTTCTTTAGGAAAGTTTTTTGAAACGTAAAATATCTTCATGGCAAGCGCAAAAGACTTCTTATAAGCCAATAAATCTTGAAATTGCATATATACTTTATTTATTACTGCTACTGCTAACTGATACTGCCAACTGAAAACTACTTCTTAACTCGTTTCTCGTTCTGCTTTACAAAGGCATCCCAACCCGTATAACTTTTCCCAACCTCAACCCGGCCTTCATTATAAAAATGACATACTGCAGCAGCTAAACCATCTGTGCTATCAAGATTTTTAGGTAGCGTTTTAAGTCCTAATACACTTTGTAACATTCTAGCGACTTGTTCCTTACTGGCATTACCATTACCCGTAATGGCCATTTTAATTTTTTTGGGAAGGTATTCTGTAATAGGTATTTGACGTGATAGTCCCGCTGCCATGGCAACTCCTTGTGCACGCCCAAGTTTTAGCATGGACTGTACGTTCTTACCAAAGAAAGGCGCTTCAATAGCAATTTCATCTGGGTGATAGGTGTCGATTAGTTCAATAGTACGTTCAAAAATGAGCTTTAGTTTGGTGTACGGATCACTATATTTTTGAAGAAGCAACTCGTTCATTTGAATAAACTCCATCTTTTTGCCCACTACTTTAATGAGTCCGAATCCCATAATGGTCGTACCTGGATCAATACCCAATATTATTTTTTCGTTCGCCAAAATGCTTAGTTTGTATTTAATTGAACAGGAATACGGTATTTTGTATTTACGGGTATTCCTCTTTTTAAAGCAGGTGCAAGTTTAGGAAGATTCTTTAAGCTTTGGGTAATGACACCATCAAATTCTGGCATTTGATTTAATACCAAAGCATTCTTTTCAATATTGGCCACGTTTATTCTACCTAGGGTATCTATAACAAAAATAACCTCCACAGTTTCACTTTCTTTATCGGTCAACGTAAATTCAAAATCATTTAAGGTTTCTTGAAAATGAGAAATCAAGGTTTCTTCAAAACAAATCCTTTGTTGTTCTTTAGTAACCGCTTCGTCGCAAGTATAAAAGAACGGGTAAGAATCTACACTGTTCCAATCTATATGGCGTAATTCTTCATTAATAAGTTCTTGGGTTCTTTTTTGTTTAGACTCAAAGAACGAACATGAACTTACAACCAAAAAAAGAAAAAAGAAGACAAATTGTTTCATTACACCTGTTCTACAAGTGAAATTACGATTTTTTTAGCCAGAGAACTTACGATAAATAATTCTTGTTATTAGAACAATTTAAAATACACCTCATAAAGGTGTATTTTATATCAATGACAATTTATTCTTATGGTTTTCTAATAAATAGATTGCTAAACTCCGTTCGCAAAGATGTTTATTGCCAATTCTTAATCTACTGCAATTTAAAATTTATAGGAATAGAAAAAGGCACATTAACTGCTTTGCCTTTATGTTTTCCAGGAGTCATTTTTGGCAACCGTTTAATAATGCGTTCCACCTCATCTTCTAACAATTTATCAGGACCGCGCATTTTAATATTTTCAATAGTACCTTCTGAAGAAATGATGAACATAGTACTTACTCGCCCCTCTATGTTGGCATCTTGTGCCGCCTGTGGGTAATTAAAATTTTTACTGATATGTAATTGTATTTTATCATTGAAACAAGTGCGTTTATCAGCAGCATCTTCACAGCCAGGGAAAATTGGAGTCTCATCTACCACAGCGAAAGCAACATCAACACTATTTAGTTCGCCATAAACCTTTTCTGTAACAAACTGAACTCCATATGATTCTTTACTTCCAATTAAATCTTTATTGTTCGTACCAATTAAAAACGAATTTGTATCATCATGAAGAATAATACTCGTTAAGTAGTCGGGCTCATTTTCTAAGCTAGCCAACAATTCATTAAATTTCTTAATTTCACCAGCATCTAATTCTTTGGTATTCGCTACTACAAATTCTTTGTAATCTGACGGATAAAATTCCAAAGTGTTGTCATAATAGGCAATAACCTTTCCATATGATGCAACTGATGTTTTTAACTTCTTATCTATCAATTTAAAAGTTTCTTTCCCTCTGATAAAGCTATCATATCGTTCAGAAGAAGGCAACATAAATGCTATATTCAAAGGTTCCTCTTCCGGATGTTCCTTTGTATACCCTTTACTTACTAGCTCGAATATTTCACCTTGCACTAATTCATATAGAAAAAATTCATGTTTAGTGAGTGTTTCTGATGGGTTATTATATTTTTCTGCTAAACCGGAGGTTTCTAAAAAATCTAAGTCAATATTATTTTCTTCTATATCCGCCTTTACTTCCGTTATTAATAACTCATCACTTTTTAAAGATTCTTGACTATCAGAAGAAGTTTTATCTAATTCACACGAACTATACAACAACATCCCTAACACCATGGGCACTAACAGTAAATACTTCAACTGCCAAACTTTTTTTGATTTTGATTTTTGTAACATGACTATTCGTTTTTTGATTAATGATTGTGTAAAAAATTGATTGATGAATGATATATGTTCGGTCTGAAAAACCTGAGACAATAACTGCTCGTAGTGCTCCGTTTTATGCGCTTTAGAAACATGGGAATCGGCAATAAATTCATGAACTTCTGAAATACGATTTTGATATACGTATACTAGCGGATTAAACCAGCCTACAATTCGCATAAGCTCAAAGAACAACAAATCGTACGTATGCCCTTGTTTTATATGTACCAATTCATGTTCAATTATGGTGTCATGCTTCATTTTTAATACATGGTCACCAATAAAAATGGATTTAAAGAATGAAAAAGCAATGCAACTGTTTGCTATAACTATTTGGGTGAACAAGGGGTATACAACCTTCTCCCCGCTCTTTCTTAAAAGATACAGCTGTCTAATCTTTAATCCGAATAACAACATTGCCACTAACATTCCGCCATAAAAAATACCTTCTTGCCAAGTAAGGTCCCAGCTAGAAGTTTCTTCAACGGGCACTACAACCTTTACATTTTGCAATCCCCATAAATACTCAGGATATTGAACAAATGTTTGTGGTACTTGCTGCTTAAAAGCTTCTATTTTTACCCAAGGTAAAATCAAGGACAATACAAACGTTCCTAGTAAATAGACTCTGTTCCATTGAAAAAAGGTCTCCTTCTTTAGAAAAAAGTCATAAATAACCAAGAAAAGAAGTTGAAAAGCGATGCACTCCAAAATATATTGTATCATGGTTTTTCCTTTTTAATTTCTTTTAATATCGACTCCAATTCCGACAGGCTCATATCATTCTTCTTCATGAAAAATGACACCATACTTTTAAATGAACCTTGAAAATAGCCGTCTACCAATTTATTGATGGACTGGTTACTATAATCGGACTTCATCACTAAAGGAAAATACAAATACCCTTTCCCCTCTTGCTCGTGATCTACAAAACCTTTACTTTCTAAAATTCTAACTATGGTAGATACGGTATTATAGGCAGGTTTAGGTTCGGGTAATTTTTCAATGATGGAGGCCACATTACATTTTTGTAATTCCCATAAGATAATCATCACCTCTTCCTCTGCTTTAGTCAACTGTTTCATTATTTACTTTTTTTAAGTGATTCAATTAATATATGGTGCTTTAGTAAATTTTAATTTTTTTCAACCTTACGATTTTCTAAAACTTTACCTTCTTCATCAAAAATTAACATTCTAGTATTTTCGATTTTAATTGTAGTATTAAAGTTTTCACCGGGCAAAAGCAAGTAACTCTTAATAGGAACCTTATTAAAAAAACTTAGGTTTGTTTTAAACTCCGAATTATCAAATAGCGCTAATTGAATAGGTTTAGAATACTTATTATTATATGAAAAATTCCCTTTTATTTCACGCATATCCATATTATTCAAGATAAAGTAATCAGTCGTTTTAAATCCTTCTTCAAAATTTTCACTACTCAAAATTGACAAACTATTTGTTAGTTTCTTATACTGATTTAAAGTAGTTTGAGAAAATGTAATAGGATTTATATCATAATTTTCTTTAAAAATAGAGGCCATCCATAATTTTCCGTTGACATCTGCTGTTTCAAAAATATGTGCAATACCAGCAAGGACTAAAACTTTAGCATTTTTATCTATTTCAAATGTTTTTCGATAAAGATTTTCTGCCTGTTCCAATTCTCTTTCCTCATTTTCATTGTAACTCTCATAACCTACTAACTTAAAATCTAGTGATTGAGCCAACCTAATCAACTCAGCATAATTCTGTTCTCTAGTATAATAACCAGTATCAGTTTTAACAGGATGTCCGGAGTTTAAAAGACTATCTTGATTATTAGCTAAACCTTCAAGTGCCAAATATTTAAAACCTAACTCCTTATAATCTGGCAATAATTCTATGAGTAGTTTTCGATGATTCGGATAAAAGTGATTTTCATTAAACATCACCAATCTTTCGTCTTTAGTGTTTTCTAGAATAAATTTAGATGCTTTTTTTTTGCCTTCAATAGCGTATTTAATAATAAGTTCTGCTATAGAATCTTTGCTTGAACTTGTTTCCCATTTTTGTAATAGACTATAATATTCATTATTAGGACCTAAAAAAGAAGCATAATTTAATTCCATTTGCAATTTGAAAAATTCTTCATTTTTACCAGAAACAGGATATTGACTTATTACACGAAGTGCGTTGAGAAAGCGATTTGATTTATTAAACGAGTTTAAAACTTCGTAAAAAGAACCTAAGTCGGTTTTGTAATCATCACCAACGATTAAATTTTTGAAAATTTGGTCAAAATCCTTATTTGCATTCAAACCATCTAAGAAAAATCCTTTAAATATAAACTTATGTCCACCTAATATTGTATCCCTTAAAAAATCTTCATTACTGTTTTTCAATTTCCTTGAAAGCTTAGAAGGCATTTCTAAAAAATATTCATAAAATGGAGCCGAAGTAGTTCTACCATATATTAAAACGTTTTGAAGATTATTCCGTTTTTTCACTGCAACTGTTAGCTCTTCCTTTGTTTTGGCATATCTAACATCGCCAAAAGATTTATGATGCAATTGTAGGGAATCATTTATGACGTGATTGTAAGTATCAGAAAACACTTCATTATACTTAAAGAAAGGACTAACTCGTTGTCCACAACCAGATAAAACTATAATACATAATATAACTATACTAAATCGCATTCTCAAATATAACTAAATATTTAGTTTAAACTAATTTTATAGTTGAAAAAATTATGTTTCAAGGATGATCATGTAACAAATGCAACCTATATTAGTCTTATCAGCAACACTCATTATTTACAATGGATATATTTTTATTAGTTTTAGGTTTTATATTAATGTTAGTAGGCATTTTAGGTAGTTTTTTGCCTGTTTTACCTGGACCACCAATTAGTTGGGTGGGTTTACTGTTACTATATTCTACTAGCGCTATTGCTATGAACTGGACGTTCTTAGGCATAACCTTTGTCATTGCTCTAATAGTTTTTGGGTTAGATTATGTAATACCCGCCATAGGTACCAAAAAATTTGGAGGCACAAAAGCTGGAGTTATCGGTACAACAGTTGGTTTATTAGTTGCATTACTATTCCCTATTCTAGGGCCCTTCGGAATTATTATATGGCCTTTTGTGGGAGCCTTGATTGGAGAACTACTGAATAAGGCAGACAAAAAAACCGCCACAAAAGCGGCTTTTGGTTCTTTTCTAGGTTTTTTAACTGGTACTTTTTTAAAATTTATGGTCGCTATTGTCTATTTAGGACTCTTCATTTCAAAAGCTTGGGAGCATAGTAATGCGCTATTTCCTTTTTTTAATTAATGTGTAACTATTACGATATCCATTCGGTTTTCGCTTCAATAGGTCCGCGTTTACCGTCGCTCAATTCGCCATCGAAATTACCCATATAGAAAAATCCTAGGCATTTTTCACCTTCCGCTAATGTCAAAAATTCGTCCATGTATTTTATGAGTCCGGGTGAAGACCAATAACACCCAATACCCATTTCGGTGCATTGCAACCACATATTCTGTACTGCCATAGCAACTGCCGCAACCTCTTCCCATTCCGGTAAAGATTCATTTGTATCTCTTTGCATACAAATAGCGATTATAGCGCTAGCCCTTTGTGGATTTTCCTGTAATTTCTTAATTTTTATAGCCTTTGGTCTTGGGTCTACCTCCTCATATTTTTTAGATAAGAAAGTTCCAAGTCTACCTTTTGCATCACCTTGAATCACTTTAAATCGCCAAGGCTCCGTACACTTATGGTTAGGTGCCCAATTAGCCGCTTCTAATACCTTTTCAATATCTGCCGTCTCAATTTGGACATCATTATATTGCACCGGAAATACGGAGCGCCTCTTTTTAATTATATCGAATATCATATTTTCGTTGTTTGTTTGTTCGCCGCGCGCATTTCGCAATACGCTGATGGCCATTTTTCTTATCTCTATTTTCTATTCTCTTCTCCTTCACTTTCACTCTTCACTCTTCACTCTTCACTCTTCACTCTTCACTCTTCACTCTTCACTCTTCACTCTTCACTCTTCACTAAACCAAAGTAAAATTAACCTATCAAAAACTCATTCTGTGTTAGATAAGTATTAAAACTTATCCTTCCAAAAGCAATTCCATACAATTCTTAAGAACCGGATTCGTGTGCTCTTTCTTCCAAATAACCGATAGTTCCGCACGCTGAGGAATATCTTTTAATTCAATAAACTTAACCCGCATTTGAAATCCGTTTTGCAAAGATGTAGGGACAATTGCAATTCCCATATGGTTCTCTACTAACTTAAAAATGGTATGCGCATGAACAGATTTATGTGAAATTTTTGGCGCAAAACCTGCATCTTGGCAAATACTCATTATTGTATCATAATACAAAGGACTGTACGCCTGACTAAATAGAATAAAATCCTCTTTTGCAAATCGTTCCATACCATCAAATTCTCTAGTAAGCATGGGATATCTTTCTGGCAAAACCAACGAAAAAGTATCCGTAAAAACTGTTTTCATTTCTAAGGTATTAGGAACACGAGAAACACGCACAAAACCCAAATCTAGTTGGTCATTTAAAACAGCATCAACCTGTGCAAAATTCGCTAACTCTTCTAAGGATGTTTTTACTTTAGGATACCTTTCCTTTATTTTCAATAATAATTTGGGTACTACTTCTTGCATTGCAGAGCCCAAAAACCCAATTCTTAATTCTCCACTATTACCATCACCTACTAGTTTTAATTGTCGCTCTACCTTTTCTAAATGGTTAAATATATATTCAACCTCGGCCTTTAAATAATGACCAGCAGGCGTTAGGGTAACCTTTTTCTTATTACGCTCAAACAACTGGGTTTCTAAAATATCTTCCATTTGTTTTATCTGTCGACTGAGTCCAGGTTGAGAAATAAACAACTTTTCCGCGGCTTTTCTAAAATGTAACTCTTGTGCTACGGCCAAAAAATAAGTAAGGTGACGTAATTCTATTTGATTACTCATAGTTATGGATTGATGATAAAATTGATATTACCAAGTATTAAAAATAGTCATTAATTTTAATAAAAATATTGAAATGATAAAGCTATGAACAAACAGACTTTTAAAATAGGTGAAGATTGGCTTACAGCCGGGAAAGCTATAGCTATATCAACCAATAAAATAGCCGTAATTCTTTCTAAAGAGACTGAGGAGAAAATAGAAAAAAGCTGGACAATAGTTCAGAAAATAGTAGATAAAGGACATCCTGTTTATGGCATTAATACTGGTTTTGGTCCATTATGTACTACCAAGATTTCAAAATCTGAAACTAACATTTTGCAGACCAACATACTACAAAGTCATAGTGTAGGTGTAGGAGACCCAATAAAGACCGATATAGCAAAATTAATGCTGATTCTTAAAGCGCAATCTTTAGCAAAAGGCTATTCAGGTATTGCTTTAAAAACATTACAAAGAATTCTATGGCATATAGAAAATGATGCTATCCCAATAGTACCATCACAAGGTTCCGTTGGTGCGTCTGGAGATTTGGCACCATTATCTCATCTATTTCTTCCATTAATTGGAATGGGCAAAGTCGAATATAAAGGTGAGATTATTACTACTGCATCCTTATTTGAGAAAACTGGACTTGAACCAATTAATCTTGGTCCTAAAGAAGGTTTAGCCTTAATAAACGGCACACAGTTTATAGCTGCACATGGGGTAAAAGTTGTTTCACAATTACATTCGCTATTGGCCCAAGCTGATATTATTGGGGCTATGATGATTGAAGGCCTACAAGGTTCCGTAAAACCTTTTTACAATGAACTTCATGCCTTACGTCCATTTAAAGGCAATATACATGTGGCCAAACGGGTAAAAAAATTATTGAAAGGTTCTGAAATAATGGAAGACCATATCGACTGTGAAAAAGTACAAGACCCCTACTCCATTCGTTGTATACCACAAGTACATGGAGCATCAAGAAACGCATGGCTACACCTTAAAGAATTATTGGAGGTAGAATTAAATTCAGTAACCGACAACCCTGTAATTATAGATGAAGAATTGACAATTAGTGGCGGTAATTTTCATGGTCAGCCGTTAGCTATGGCGCTAGATTACGCATGTTTAGCAGCATCTGAAATCGGAAATATATCGGACAGACGTATTTATTTAGCGCTGGAAGGAAATAGTCCCGGTGTTCCTAAACTATTGATGAACGACACCGGAATTAATTCTGGCTACATGATTTTACAATATACAACAGCCGCCTTGGCAAGTGAAAATAAAGGACTTTGTTTTCCGTCAAGCGCAGATAGTATTCCTACGTCACTTGGTCAAGAAGACCATGTAAGTATGGGATCCATTGGTGGTAGAAAAGCACTACAGGTAATAGGTAATGTTGAGAAAATACTGGCTATTGAATTATTAACCGCTGCCCAGGCATTTGAATTTAGAAAACCTTTAAAATCTGGTATTTTTTTAGATGAAGTTCATAATGCCGTTCGGGAACAAGTCGCGTTTGCCCAAAAAGACCGCATTTTCGCTAATGATATCGAAAAAGGAATAGAAATGATTCAGAATAAGACTATTATGAAGGTGGTCGATAGGGTTCAAAAAGAACATAGCATTTCTTTAAAAACTAAATTTTCAACTGAATTCGAAGTATATTGAAATTATGGAAAAAGCAACATTAATAGGTCCGTTTAAGCAAATAATTACAATGGCAGGCCTTCCGCTAAAGGGGGCGCTTACAGATAGTCAATTGCAAATAATCAAAGATGGTGGTATCATCATATCAGGTTCAAAAATTACTGGCATTGGGGATTTTGAAAGTCTAAAAGAAACTGCTCAAATTTCCGAAACCATAACACTTAAAGGAAATCATGTTTGTATGCCCGGTTTTGTAGACGCGCATACCCATATTTGTTTTGGTGGTTCAAGGGCTAAAGATTATGCCATGCGTAATGCAGGTAAAACCTACTTAGAAATTGCACATGCCGGTGGTGGCATTTGGGATACCGTTACCCAAACAAGAAAAGCTTCTCAGGAAGAATTAGTAACAAACACCATAAAAAGAGCAAACCGTCATCTAAAAAATGGCACCACCACTATTGAAGTAAAAAGTGGTTACGGACTATCAGTACCAGAAGAGTTAAAAATGCTTCGAGCTATTAAAGAAGCTAATAATACAGCATTGCCAGAATTGATCTCTACGTGCCTTGCAGCGCATATGCTACCTAAAGATTTTAAAGGAACAGAAAAGGAGTATTTGGAAATGATTTCTGATGAGTTATTCCCCATTCTTAAAGAAGAAAACCTAACGCATCGCATGGATGCTTTTATAGAGCAAAGTGCTTTTTCTGCTGATGATATACAGGCATATTTTTCAAAAGCTACAGACCTGAATTTTGATATTACCGTTCATGCGGATCAATTCTCAACAAGTGGAAGCAAGGTTGCTGTTGATCACAAAGCAATAAGTGCCGACCATTTAGAAGCAAGCACTGAAAAGGAAATAGCATTATTGGCCAAAAGTGATACTATAGCCGTTGCACTTCCAGGAGCATCGATTGGACTTGGATGTGATTTTACACCTGCACGAAAATTATTAAATGCAGGAGCTTCTTTAGCAATAGCTAGTGACCACAACCCTGGTTCAGCACCTATGGGCGATTTGTTAACACAAGCCAGTATTTTAGGAACATTTGAAAAATTGACGAATGCAGAAGTTTTGGCAGGCATTACTTTTAGAGCAGCGGCGGCTTTGAAATTGGATGACCGTGGTAAATTGGAAGCGGGACTTTTAGCTGATTTTGCCGTATTTCATAGCGATAATTATCAAGACATTCTATACAACCAAGGAAATCTAAAACCTTGTATGGTTTGGAAAAGTGGGGAGTTAGTTTTTGATAAGCATAAATAGTTGTTGGTTGTTGGTTGAAATTAAAAAATGAATGTCTGGTCGAGCGCAGTCGAGGACCTTTTAAACATTTAAGACTTAAAAAATAAAGATGGATTTTAAAGCACAAATACAGATTGGTATACCTACTGAATTACCTGAAAAGAAGGAGCGTTCTTCATCAGTAAGTCACGCACCAAATAGAAAACAGATACTTTCTAAAGAAGAGAAGCAATTGGCCATTAAAAACGCATTGCGTTATTTTCCATCAAAATGGCATGCTGTTTTAGCACCAGAATTTGCTGATGAATTACAGACTTATGGCCGTATTTACATGTATCGCTTTCAACCATCTTACGAGATGTATGCAAGACCAGTTTCAGATTATCCTGCCAAAACATCCCATGCAGCTGCAATCATGCTTATGATTCAGAATAATTTGGATCCAGCAGTGGCGCAACATCCACAAGAACTTATTACCTATGGTGGTAACGGAGCTGTATTTCAAAATTGGGCACAGTATCTATTAACTATGCAGTATTTATCTGAAATGACCAACGAGCAAACTTTACATATCTACTCTGGTCACCCAATGGGGTTATTCCCATCCTCTAAAGAAGCTCCACGCGTAGTGGTAACAAACGGAATGATGATTCCTAATTATTCACAGCCAGATGATTGGGAAAAATACAATGCACTAGGGGTTACACAATATGGCCAAATGACTGCTGGCTCGTATATGTATATTGGTCCACAAGGTATTGTTCATGGTACAGCAATTACGGTTATGAACGCTTTTAGAAAGGTGTTAAAAGTTGATGAAAATCCCGAAGGAAAAATATTCCTAACTGCCGGATTAGGAGGTATGAGCGGTGCCCAGCCAAAAGCCGGCAACATAGCCGGATGCATTACAATTTGCGCAGAAGTGAATTCACTTGCGGCAAAGAAAAGACATAAACAAGGTTGGGTAGATGAATTAATTGATGATATAGAAACTTTGGTCATAAGAACAAAAAAAGCCAAAGAAAATAGTGAAGTAGTATCACTTGCATTTATTGGAAATGTGGTAGATGTCTGGGAACGTTTTTACAAGGAACAAATTTTCATTCATTTAGGTTCAGACCAAACCTCTTTGCATAATCCGTGGGCAGGTGGTTATTATCCTGCCGGATTGTCTTTTGAGGAATCCAATGAGATGATGAATCTTGATCCCGATGCATTTAAAACTAAGGTTCAAGAATCGTTACGCAAACATGCAGATGCTATAGATCTACATACCAAAAAAGGCACCTATTTCTTTGATTATGGAAATGCCTTTTTATTGGAAGCTTCAAGAGCCGGGGCAGATGTAATGGCAGAAAACAAAATAGATTTTAAATATCCTTCTTACGTGCAAGATATTTTAGGTCCTATGTGTTTTGATTATGGTTTTGGTCCGTTTAGGTGGGTATGTTCTTCTGGCAAAATAGAAGATTTACAAAAGACCGATGCTATTGCATTACGTGTTCTAAAGGAAATAAAAAAAGATGCTCCGGCAGAAATTCAACAACAACTTTCGGATAATATAAAATGGATTACGGAAGCCGAAGAAAATAGATTGGTAGTAGGGTCAAAAGCTAGAATATTATATGCCGATGCAGAAGGACGAGCGAAAATAGCATTGGCGTTTAATGAGGCAATTGAAAATGGTGAATTAAGTGCTCCAATAATTTTAGGGAGAGACCACCATGATGTCAGTGGCACAGATTCCCCTTATAGAGAAACCAGTAACATTTACGACGGCAGCAAATTCACCGCTGATATGGCCATACACAATGTAATTGGCGATAGTTTTAGAGGCGCTACTTGGGTATCTATACATAACGGCGGTGGAGTTGGCTGGGGAGAAGTCACCAATGGCGGATTTGGTATGGTGTTAGATGGCACAATTGATGCAGAACGAAAACTTAAAAATATGCTTTTTTACGACGTTAATAATGGTATTTCTAGAAGAAGCTGGGCACGTAACGAAGAAGCAATTTTTGCCATTAAACGGGAAATGGAAAGAACTAAAACACTCAAAGTAACTTTGCCGAATATAGTAGAAGAAGGGCTTTTAGAGAATTTATTTTAACATTGAAACCGTATTATTAGTCTTCATATTATAATAATCAATGAACTTATAATAGCTAAATTAGTACTACTTTATATCAAATAATTTTAGAATTTATTACAACCAAAAATTGCTAAACTTATGTCTAATTACAAGCTTGGGAGTAAAAACAATTGGATTGGCAGAACCTCAGATGAGCAATTATATTTGAATGAAAAAATTCAATTTTCATCTATAAAAAACCCATTGTCAAATAGCCAAAATAAAACAATTGCAATCTTGGGTTACAGTAGTGACGAAGGGGTACGAAGAAATTCAGGCCGAATTGGGGCTGCTCTTGGCCCTGATGCTATTAGAAAGCAATTAGGCAAAATGCCTAACCATCTAAACAAAGAAACGCAACTAATAGATTTTGGTAATCTAGAATGTAATGATGATGACTTAGAAATTTTGCAAAAAGATTTATCTAATGCTGTAGCTTTTCTTTTAGAAAACAATAACATTCCAATTATTTTAGGCGGTAGCCATGATTTGGCTTACGGGCATTATAAAGGCTTATTAAAGCACATACCAGAAAATAAAACTATTGGAATTATCAATTTTGACGCCCATTTCGATTTTAGACCTAATAATAATGGCAACAGCTCAGGCACACCATTCTATCAAATAGCTACAGACCACGAAGCAAAAAATGAATCTATAAAGTATATGGCGCTAGGTATTAGAAAAGATGCCAATACAAAAAACCTATTTGAATTTGCTGAAAGCCACAAGGCGCATTATTTGGAACAGAAGTATTTTTGCATGACGTATTTGGAGCATGTAGAATTACGACTAATGCAGTTTACAGAAGATGTAGATTACCTTTATACTACAATAGACCTAGATGGTTTTTCGTCTGCCTATGCTCCAGGTGTTAGCGCTTCATCACCCATGGGTTTTTCACCTGATATTGTGCTTAAAAGCCTTAAACTAATTCTTGAATCTGGTAAATTATTAGGGCTAGATGTAGTAGAATTGAATCCGAATTATGATGTAGATGAACAAACGGCAAAGTTAGCTGCATCACTATTACACTATGTAATACACAAACTGTAATCCAAAAACAAAAAAAGCCTCCCATTATGGAAAGCCTTTCATTGGGTTCTATCGGCACAAACCGATAAACACAATTGCCTCAAATATTCTTTGAGACACAACACAACGCTGTAAAGGTAATAAAGCTTTTTAAATAAAAAAACGGTCTGTTCATTTCTTGTAATAACTAAAATATATACTACATATTACTTAGTCTCATCCGCTTTAAAAAGCTTATAAATATATTGCTTCTCTTTTAATGTAAATTGTCTTGCTTCAAACCAATCGTGAATCCTTATTTTTTCATTTTCTATTTGCGCATTTCTTATCGCCTTTAACGAAACAATATGCCAATGTGTACCCTTATTTCTAGAAACAGAATATCCTACATCTTCCATAATATAAGATTGTTTAGGTCTATTTATAAGTCGTACACCATTCTTTAAAACCGCTAAGGTTTCGGTAAGTCTTACAACTTCAGAAAAGGAATATCTAGCAAAATCGTTGAAACCATTCTGCTCAACATTATATAATTTATCTCCAATAGTAAGGGTATCCATAGCTTAAAAAAGCTGCAAATTTAAAAGGCTAAGTCTGTTTATAAAATTAAACTTAGGTATAGTTATTCACAAAATGGAAAGATAAAAATGGGGGCATTTATATATTACCCCATACCCTTCATGGTCAGTAAAGTAGTTCCCCAAACAATTAAAGAGGATAAAAATATCCCAATAGTATTCGCTAAAAATGCTTTCTTTTGTTCAATCTTAAAAAGATAAGTAGCAATACTACCTGCATATACTCCCGTACCTGGCACTGGTAACATTACAAAAAATATAAGACCGTAAAACCCATATTTTTTTATTTTATCGCCCGATCCAGTTTTGGCTCTTCTTGCAACAAAGAGGGCATTCCTCTTATAAAAATGCCACTTGAGTAAATATCTATTAACCGTGTTCAAAAAAAACATCATAATAGGAAATACCAGAACATTCGCTGCAAAACAAACAGCCAATACCAAGTATATATTTACCCCATGCAACAAACCATAAGGTATACCTACCTTAGCCTCTCCTAATGGGGAAATGCTCCAAAGTGCAGCTATGATCAAATCTTTCAACAAAAGTCTATTTTTAGCGACTGCAAAATTACGTTGATCTTGAAAAATTTTATGCCATTTAAATCATAAATAATGCTAAGATGTTAAATAACAAGACAAACACCCTCAATTTCCATTATAATTTATCTTAAAAAGATACTGGAACGTGAACTAAAATCAAGATTGGTGTTATGCCCATTATAAATTGCTATTTTTATTAGCTTACAACAACAACTTATTTCAAAGCATATTTATATGAAAGAAAAAAACTCAAGAAGATTGTTTTTAAAACGAACTTCGTTGACCACTGCAGCCTTAAGTACGGCACCTTTTTTATTAGCTTCTCCAAAAAATGAGCAATTAGTATTAACTAGAAACTATAACAAGTTAGAATTTAGCGTAAACGACCAAATAAATATTGCACTAATTGGCACTGGAATTCAAGGCATTTACGATACACAAGCTGCATTAAAAGTTGATGGAGTGAAAATAGTGGCAGCATGTGACCTATATACAGGCAGACTTGCTAGAGCTAAAGAATTATGGGGAAAAGATATATTTGTAACTCGAGATTATCGGGAAATTTTAAATCGGAAAGATATAGATGCCGTTATTATTGCTACTCCTGATCATTGGCATCAAACAATTACCGTAGCAGCATTAAAAGCAGATAAACATGTGTACTGTGAAAAACCCATTGTTCAAAATTTTAATGAAGGCCAAGAGATTATAGAAGCACAAAAATCTTCTGGAAAAATATGCCAGGTGGGCAGTCAGGGAATGGCATCCCTTGGAAATGAAAAAGCAAAAAAACTTTATGAAGATGGTGCCATAGGCGATATTGTTATGTTAGACATGTACAATGATCGATATTCTGCTGAGGGAGCATGGCAGTATCCTATTCCCCCAGACGCTTCAAAAGAAACCGTTGATTTCGACACATTTTTAGGCAATACCCCAAAAACACCTTTTAATCCAACTCGTTTTTTTAGGTGGAGGAATTACCAAGATTATGGCACTGGCGTAGCGGGAGATTTATTTGTTCATGCCTTTTCAACTTTAAATTATGTAATAAGTTCTCACGGGCCAAATAGAGCATTAGCCACTGGCGGACTGAGGTATTGGAATGACGGGCGAGATGTACCTGACGTTTCCATAACCTTATATGACTATCCTAAAACAGAAACCCATGCACCTTTTAATGCGGCATTTCGTATTAATTTCATTGCAGGAAGTGGTGGTGGTGGCGGATTTAAATTAATTGGCACCGAGGGCGAAATGGAAATAGGACAAAATTCAGTTACATTAAACCGTTCAAAATTAAGTTTAGAACCTAGCGGCTATTCCTTAGTATCCTTTACGGAGGAAATGCAACAACAAATTAAAAACGAGTATGCTGCTAAGAACTTAGAATCTAGAAATTCTAGTCTATCCACAGGTACAACAACTTGGCAAGCTCCTCGGGAGTACAAAGGTGCGCATTACGACCATTTCAATAATTTTTTTACGAGTATCAGGAACAACGGCAAGGTAATACAAGACCCTGAATTTGGACTTAGAGCTGCTGGTGCCGCATTATTGGCAAATGAAAGTTTTGCACAAAAACAGCCCGTTAATTGGAATCCTACAGAAATGAAATTACTTTAATTACCATTGCCCATAATAAGTTTAAAGATTTTTTATTGGGTTTTAATTTCTGTTTTATCCTAATTAATCCCAGTTTTTTTTAGAGACTTGATTATAAGTTAATGGTAAATTTTAACTTCTGCATCAAAAAAAATAAACCTTCTGAACATTAATTTAGAATGTACAGAAGGTTTATTTGTACTTATTAAGTAAATATGCCTAAGCATATACTATAAATCAAATTTAATATGTTTCTTTCATCCAATTATAAGGTCTTCTTTTTATCCATTGACCACGGGTAAAATCTGGAAAATCTTGGGGTTCTCCATTATTTGCAATAGAAACTTCAGAAAGTGGAGTTACAGCACTCCATGCTGCTGCATCATAAGCATCTAATGGTGGTGCTATATTTTGTTTAGCAGATTCAACGAAAGAATTCATTACAAAGAAATCCATACCACCATGGCCAGCATCTAACGCGTATTCCCCATACTTTTTCCAAAGCGGGTGATCATATTTGTCTAACCATGGTTTTGCTTCGCCCCAAGTGTGTGGCTCAGATTCACCTTCAACATATATTCTACTACCGTCAACTTCCCACAATCCGTTTGCACCTTGCACTCTAAAACCTAAAGAATAGGGCCTAGGTAAATTACAATCATGTGTTATAATGATTGTTTCTCCATTAGCTGTATTTATAGTGGATGTAATTACATCACCTTGCTTAAATTTTACCTTTGCATTAGGATGTGATTCTCCGCCTTCTTTTACAATATAATTATGTAAACCTATGCCTTTTGTGGCATGAGAAGTCATGGACACAAAACGATTTCCTCTATTAATATCTGCCATAACAGCTATAGGGCCAAGACCATGTGTTGGGTAAACATCTGCATTTCGTTTTACGGAGTGCTCAGTCCGCCATTTAGATTCTGAAATACCTTTTTCTCCAAATTCCACACCTTTACCATAAGCTGTTTTACCGTCATTAAATTTAACATGTCGCAAATCGTGCTGGTAGCCACATCTAAAATGAACTAACTCTCCAAAAACATTTTGCTTCACCATATTAAGCACGGCTAAAATATCTCTACGGTAGTTTACATTTTCTAGTATCATCATATGTGTACCAGTACGTTCATGGGTATTTACCAAATCCCAACATTCTTCCAATGTATTAGATGCAGAAACCTCCACCCCTGCAAATTTACCTGCTTCCATAGCATCAACAGTCATACGTGTATGCCAAAGCCATGGTGTTGAAATAATAACCGCATCTACATCTGCTAACGCCAAAAGGTTTTTATAATCCAAATCGTTTGAGCCAAATACCTTTGGCTCCTTCCCTTTTGCATCTGAAATATGCTTCTTGGCAATCATAATTCTTTCTGGATCAACATCGCAAATAGCTGTAATATTCACATCTTTTCGCAATAATAAATTTTGTAGGTGATTGGTTCCTCGTAATCCGACACCTATCAAAGCTACATTTAATTTATCTGCAGCGTTAAAACTATTTCTTGCAAAACCTGGTACAGCAACTATACCCATACCTGCAATTGATGCATTTCTAATAAAATTTCTTCTAGTGCTCATATTCAAAGATTATAATCGTTGAAAATATAAAATCTACTTGACTAATATTGACTTATTATCAATTTTAATGGTGATACATCTAATATGGAATGGAATTTTTAATCGCATTTCATACTTTTGACATAATAAACACAGAAATCATGACATTACTTTTAATGGCTGCCGGTAGCGGTAGCAGATATGGAAAACTAAAACAATTTGATGATTTAGGTCCAAACGGTGAGTTTTTAATGGAATTTGCTATTTATGACGCTATTCAGAACAATTTCGAGCAAATTGTAGTTATCACAAAAAAAGAAAACGTTTCTTTTTTAGAAGAGCACCTTTCAAAAAGATTACCAAAATCGATAAAATTAAATGTCCTTGCCCAAGAACTAACTGATTTACCTGATGGAGTAACATTCACCGGCGAGCGTAAAAAACCTTGGGGTACTGCACATGCAGTATGGACAGCAAGAAATGTAATAAATGGCCCATTTGTAGTAATTAATGCCGATGATTTTTATGGTCAAGCTGCATACAAGAAAGCTGCAGATTTCATGAAAGCAGATGCCAATGCTTATGCACTTTTGGGTTACACATTAAAAGATACATTATCTGAGCATGGTTCAGTTTCCAGAGGTGTTTGCGAAGTTGATGGCGACAATTTAGTTTCTGTTCAGGAACGTCTTAAACTTGTACAAAAAGCTGATAAAATTGTTGATGAGGATACCAATTTAGATTTTACTGGAGATGAGCAAGCTAGCATGAACTTTTGGGTATGTAGACCTTCTATTTTCGATAAAATAGAATCTGAATTTAGACAGTTTTTAAAGGATGATGAACGTATAGCAAATAGCGAGTTGTACATTCCTTTAATGATTCAAGAAATGCTGCAAGCTAAGGAGATAGAAGTAAAATGCATACCTTCTGGCGGAGACTGGTTTGGTGTAACTTATGCCAGTGATAAAGAAAAAGCAATGAATAGTCTTAAGGAAAAATCTGATTCGGGAAAATACCCTGCTCCTATTTGGAGTTAATAATCTAGAATTAAAAACCAAAACCCCGTTAGAAACTAATTTGTAACGGGGTTTTCTTTTGCCTAAAATTGAGCTAAACTAAAAAGAGTCCAATCTTAATTAAGATTGGACTCTTTTACGAGAACACTATATGAAAATGAAAAAAATTAATTCGTTTTTATTACATAGTAAATATACAGGGAAGGATACATACTAGAAACTAATTGATGTCAACTTCATATTTTTTGATGTCAGTTACGTTATTTTTGTGGTGAACTCAAAATGTAGTTGTGAAAATTCACATAAAAGGAGATTTTATTCGGTTTCGATTAACCCAAACAGAGGTTAAAACACTATCCGAAGATGGGGAAATTTTTGATAGCACTAATTTTGGTGCAGTAAAATTCTATTATGGTGTTATCCTTAATAAGCATATTGAGAATTTAAAAGTAAGCTTTGAAAACTATACTATTATTTTAGAAGTGCCCTAGAACAATGGAAAAGGTTGGTTCGCTAATGATATTATCGCCTTTGACCATACTGCAAACACCATTGACCAAAACAATATATACGTACTCTTAGAAAAAGATTTTACTTGTCTTGACAATACTAGAGAGGATCAGTCCGATAATTACCCAAACCCTAAGTTGAGATAAAGTCTAGTAAATTTTATCATTTTCTAGGCGGTTTTTAAGGTGTTGAATGCTGTCGTTACTTTTACATTTACTAAGTTTAAAGCATGGATGCAAAAAATAAACGCAATGTCTCTTTTAGAGGATCTGAAGATTTTCTTGATATTGAGATTAAAGAACCTATAACCCATGCCGCAGGTTATTTAGGCGTACGTGAAGCTTTAAAACATACGTTTAAGGAAATGGGTGTTCTTCGTTCCATGCGAACATTATTGAGCATGAACCAAAAAAATGGTTTTGATTGCCCTAGCTGTGCATGGCCCGATCCAGAACACCCAGCACCAGGAGTAGAATATTGCGAAAATGGTGCAAAAGCTTTGGGTGATGAAGCAACTACAAGCCATATTGGAGTAGATTTCTTTAAAAAATACTCCGTTGAAGAATTATCTCAATTAACCGATTTTCAATTAAATAAATTTGGGCGATTAACTGAACCAATGGTGTTAAAACCTGGTAATGTACATTACCAACCTATTTCTTGGCAAGAGACTTTTGACCTAATTGCAGACGAACTTAAAAAACTAAACAATCCAGACGAGGCAATATTTTACACCTCTGGTAGATCAAGTAATGAAGCGGCTTTTTTATATGGAATGTTTGCTCGCGCATTAGGCACCAACAACCTTCCCGATTGTTCTAATATGTGCCATGAAAGTAGCGGTGTAGCCTTGGGTGAAACTTTAGGCATTGGCAAAGGCTCCACAACTTTAGAAGACCTTTATGAAGCCGAAGTAATACTAATTGCAGGTCAAAACCCAGGAACAAACCACCCAAGAATGTTGTCTGCATTAGAAAAATGTAAGCAAAACGGTGGAAAGGTAATTAGCATTAACCCATTAGAAGAATCGGGTTTGGTAAATTTCAAAAATCCGCAACATGTTAAAGGTTGGATTGGTGGAGGTGAAGACATGGCAGATATTCACTTACCTGTAAACATAAATCAAGACATACCGCTTGTAAAATTGATATTAAAAAAACTTTTAGCTTTAGAGCAAGAATATAAAAATGTATTTGACCACGACTTTATTAAAAAATACACCGATGGTTATGATGCACTTATTTCTGATTTAGCTACGTATTCATCCAAAGCGCTTTTAAATAAAACAGGAGTTTCTGAAGCTAAAATAGATGAAACCGTAGCTCTTTTAGCTAACAAGTCTAAAATTATTGTGTGTTGGGCAATGGGCTTAACACAACACAAGAACGGAGTTGAAAATATACGAGAGTATGTAAACCTTCTACTACTTAAAGGAGCTATTGGCAAACCTAATTCTGGCACCTGTCCTGTACGCGGTCATAGTAATGTACAAGGAGACCGCAGTGTTGGCATACAACATTTTGTTGATAAAGAAATGAACGACCGTATAAAAAAACACTTAGGTTTTGCTCCACCAGACCATGAAGGTGTAGATGTCGTAGGCGCTATGAAAGCCATGCACGAGGGTAATGCAAAAATATTTATGTGCCTTGGCGGAAACTTTTTAATGGCAGCTTCTGATACTGAATATACCGCAAAAGGTATTCAAAATTGCGACCTTACCGTACAAGTAAGTACAAAGTTGAACCGAACACATTTAATTACTGGTAAAACTGCATTAATACTACCAACCATTGGCAGGTCTGAAAAAGATATGAAAAATGGTAAGCCACGCCATTTTACGGTAGAAAATAGTATGGGTAGGGTAAAGAAATCGAAAGGAATTTTGAAACCTGCTTCAGAAACCATTATGAGCGAACCAGAAATTATTGCCAATATTGCTCACGCATACTTTGGCGAAAATCACCCCATGCAGTGGAAATCTTTAGGGGAAGATTATGAATTGATCAGAACACAAATAGACCAGGTAGCAAAAGGTTTTAGCAACACAAAAGAACGTTCTGAGGGTGCTGGGTATTATTTACCAAATAATGTACGCAATTTAGACTTTAGCATGCTCCCAAATGGTAAGGCGCAGATTACTATTAACAAATTACCAGTACACGATTTGGCAAAAGATGAATATATGCTAATGACTATACGCTCTCACGACCAATTTAATACAACAATTTATGGCCTTGACGACCGTTACCGAGGTGTTTATAATGCAAGAAGGATTGTTTTTATGAATACTGATGACATGAAAGCTGTAGGGTTAAAAAAATTAGATATAGTTGATATTACGAGCACATATGATAATTTAGTACGTATAGCACATAATTTCAAGGTTGTACCCTACAATATACCATCGGGTAATTTGGCATCATATTTTCCTGAAACCAATGTACTAGTACCCTATAACCATTTTGCTGAGCGCAGCAAAACTCCTATTAGCAAATCAATTAAAGTAAGATTAGTTAAGAAATAGTACCAAGCAACTGGTGAAATAATTTATAATAGAATAAAAACCAATTTTCCCATCGAATAAGCAATCTTATAGAAAATCTTTACCTATTGGTATTAATAGTGTAAAGATAATTTTAATCTTATAAGGTGCTCAATGTTTCTATCCCTTAAATTTCTAAATTAGCGGTTACTAAAACGCTAGTTATCATGAAAATGCGCAAATTTTCCGTACTACTAATTTTCCTGTTCATATTATCTTTTTGCCATGCGCAAAACAACCTCAAGGATTTAGTATATGCCGGAAGAAGTTTTACATGGGGAATGAATATGAGTAGTTATGATCTTGTTATTTTGCTACGTTCAGACGGTACTTTTTGTGAAGAATTAGAAGAACCAGATTGGCAAACTAAAATAACCGGGCGTTACAAAAAAATTAAAGAAGGATACTTTCTAGAGTACATGGATAGTTCTGTAGAAAATGATACCATTACTATTGAAGAAGATAAAGAAGGATATACTTCAATCTACTATGGCGGTACTCAAATGGTAAAAATGGATGTCGCCAACAAAGTGCCTTCTGGATTTTATAAGTATTCGAGCGCAAGCAGTTCTGGCGGAATGGGTACTGGTCTTATTTATGTTGGAACACAACGATTTGAAGGCTATAATTTCTATGACAATGGCACGTTTGACCGTAATTCCACCGGTGGTGTAATGGTGAGTGGCGGTGGAGATGGCGGCGGCGGAATTGGTGGCGGAAGTAATAGTGAAAGTTCTAGTAGCGGAAAATACACCATAAAAAACGGACTTTTGACACTATTTAATAGAGATGGAAGCATAGAAAAACATAGCTTTTTTTACGATGCGGATGGTGGTGAGGATTTTATGGTGGCATTAGATGGCTCTATCTTTTTTTATGAAGAAAATGAGCAACTAAAAAGTGGGGAAATTCATAAAAATCCTGACCCTGTTCAACCTAAAATAGAACCTTCTACTTCGGATGTTACTTCAGCAATAAACGTATTGCAATCCGTAAAAACGACCCATGGAGGACAAGCTATAGATGCCTTAAAAACCCTAAAGGCCGAAGTTGTTATTTCTGGAATGAACTTTAAAGTACTGCTTGATAATGAACGACATTATATTAGGCTAGAATCACTAGAACCTTCATTTCCTTACATTGAACAGCTCGAAGGAAATTCCGGATGGACATATCAAAACAATAGCTATAATGAAATGCCTGCAGAGCGAATAAATGAAATGAAACTGACTTTTATATCAGGAATTCTAGGCCTGCAAAAAAAAGTTCTTGATAAAACTAAAATTCTAGAAACCCTTGAAGGAGGAGAAAATCTTAATTTAATTAGTGCTCAAATTTCAAATGAAAAAACGGGTTACATTATAAATACGCTCAACAATTCCTTATCGGCAACAATTATTATTAAAGAAGACCAAAAAGAAGTTACTTACCTCTCTGACTTTAAAATGGTAGGTGACCTATTTCTCCCATACAAAGAAACCACAGTAACGAATGAAACTACGATAGAAGTATTCTATAAAAGCTACATTCTTAATCCAACATTTACTGTTGCCGAATGGTCCAAAAAAAGATGAAGTTTATTGAAAAGCTGGCATACCTGTAATATCAGCGCCGGTAATTAATAAATGAATATCATGAGTACCTTCATAAGTAATTACACTTTCTAGGTTCATCATATGCCTCATAATACTGTATTCACCAGTAATACCCATACCACCTAAAACCTGTCTTGCCTCACGCGCTATTTTAATGGCCATTTCCACATTGTTTCTTTTAGCCATAGATATTTGTGCAGTTGTCGCTTTACCTTCATTCTTTAACTGACCTAATCTAAAAGCCAATAATTGTGCTTTTGTAATTTCGGTTATCATTTCTGCCAATTTCTTTTGCTGTAATTGGGTTGCTGCAATTGGCTTTCCAAATTGAATACGTTCTTTTGCATATCGTAAAGCAGTATCATAACAGTCCATTGCCGCACCTATGGCACCCCAAGAAATTCCATATCTAGCAGAATCTAAACAACCTAACGGAGCACCTAAACCAGATTTATTTGGCAATAGATTTTCTTTAGGCACTTTTACATTATCAAATATTAACTCTCCGGTTGCAGATGCTCTTAACGACCATTTATTATGTGTTTCTGGAGTTGTAAAACCTTCCATACCACGTTCAACGATTAATCCGTGTATTCGCCCTTCCTCATTCTTTGCCCATACCACGGCAATATCGCAAAATGGAGAGTTTGAAATCCAAAGTTTAGCACCATTTAAAAGATAATGGTCGCCCATGTCCTTGTATTTGGTTTCCATACCACTTGGGTTAGAGCCATGGTTTGGCTCTGTTAAACCAAATGATCCCATCCATTCCCCTGTAGCTAATTTTGGCAAGTATTTTTTACGCTGTTCCTCAGTGCCATACGTATAAATAGGATACATAACCAATGAAGATTGAACAGATGCCGTAGAACGCACACCACTGTCCCCTCTTTCAATTTCTTGCATAATAAGTCCGTAACTAATTTGATCTAGCCCCGCTCCACCATACTCCTCGGGAATATAGGGTCCAAATGCACCAATTTCAGATAAACCTCCTATAATTTGCTTAGGAAATTCTGCCCTTTGGGCATACTCCTCTATAATTGGAGACACATCTCTTTTTACCCACTGTCGCGCAGCATCACGCACTAATAAGTGTTCTTCAGAAAATAAATCATCTAAATTATAATAGTCTGGTGCTTCAAATAAATCAGGTCTCATAAAATTACTTTTATCAAAGATAATTAAAGAAATATAACAATATACAACTGTATAGTTACATTTTTAAATAAAAATCTTTTGTTAGATTAATGTAGTCCACTGTGTAGACATGCCTCTCTTTTTCGATAGTTAAATTTAGCATTTCGCATTCTTTTTCCTGCCTAGTGAATTCTAAAAGTACCCTTTTCACTTCAGCTGAAGGGTTTCCTTTTACATGCATACAACGACTCGGAAACAATTTATAGTATGCAGCCAATTGTATAAAACCATCCCTTTCTTTAAAAGGTATTATTGTGCTAAAGATTCCATTTTCAGAAATCAATTTTGAAACCCCATCTAATAATTCGTTAAAAGGTAGAAATTCATTTTGTCTTGCCTGATCTCTTTGCAAATCACCAGAAGCAACATTTTCGGTATAAAAAGGAGGATTACAAACTATCACATCATATAAATCCTCAACTTCCTCAATAAACTCATCTAAACCAGCGTGGTAGCAATAAAGCCGATTTCCCCATGGAGAACTCTCAAAATTCTCTACAGATTGTTCGTATGCATCTGAATCAATCTCAATGGCGTCTATAACTTCAGCACAACTTTTTTGAGCTAGCATTAAAGCAATAACACCTGTACCTGTCCCAATATCCAATATAGATTCCGCATTACTGATATCAGTCCAAGCGCCAAGTAAAACCCCATCCGTTCCTATTTTCATTGCACAACGGTTCTGGTCAATTTTAAATTTTTTAAAGCAAAAAGTATCTTTCAATAGTAGGTAAGTTAGGACGATGAAATGTAAATATTATAAACTTTAATTAAAATTGCTATGAAATTTAAAAAAACTATTAAACTAATTTTGCCCATAATCATGGGTACTTTACTCATTGCTTCTTGTAGTAGTGATGATGACGGTTCTGAACCACCAATTGTGATTGGTGAATTAGATTCGACTACGTATCAGCTAAATTCAGTTGCTAACCCAGACATCGATGGTACGGCAAAAGTCATAAAAAATGATGATAACACTGTCACAGTAGAACTTGATTTACAAAATACACCAAGTGGAGGTATGCACCCAGCACACATCCATTTCAATACTGCAGCCGAAGGTGGTGATATTGCAATTACTTTAGGAACCGTAGATGGTTCAACCGGAATGGGAACCATTACATTTTCCACATTAGATGATGGCACAAGTATTACCTATGAAGAAATTTTAAATTTTGATGGGTACATTAATGTACATGCAAGTGCAGATGATTTAGGCACATTAGTGGCACAAGGTGATATTGGCCAAAATGAACTAACCGGTACTTCTAAGGTATATGCTTTAGGTAGTGTTGCAATAGAAGATATTGATGGTACCGCAACCTTTAAACAAAGAAAAAATGGTGAAGCATTAGCAACTATTGCTCTAAATAACACCCCTGAAGACGGAATGCACCCAGGTCATATTCACATGAACACTGCAGCTGAAGGTGGCGATATAGCATTCACGTTCAATGATGTAAATGGAGCAACAGGAATAAGTAATACCAATGTCTCCAAGTTAGATGATGGCACTGACTTTAAATATGAAGATGTCCTAGCTTACGATGGCTATATTAATATACATGTTAGTGCAGAAGATTTAGCAACTTTAGTTGCGCAAGGAGATATAGGACAAAACGAATTAACAGGGGAAGCTAAAACGTACGAACTTGGCTCAGTGGCAGTAGAGGATATTGATGGTACTGCAACGTTTGAAGAGAGAATTAACGGCGAAGCATTAGCTACTATAATGTTAAGAAATACTCCCGAAGATGGTATGCACCCAGGTCACATACATATGAATACTGCTATAGAGGGCGGTGATATTGCTTTTACTTTCAATCCTGTAAATGGAGCTACTGGTATAAGCAAGACAAATGTATCTACGCTTGACGATGATACTGAATTTGGTTACACTCAAGTTTTAGATTACGATGGCTATATTAACATTCATGTTAGTGCAGATGACTTGGCAACTTTAGTTGCACAGGGAGACATAGGACAAAACGAATTGACAGGCGAAGCTAAAACGTATGAGCTTGGTTCGGTTGCAATACCAACTATTTCAGGTACAGCTACCTTTGAGGAAAGAAAAAATGGGGAAGCTTTGGCTACCATAATTTTAGAAGGCACTCCAGAAGACGGTATGCACCCAGGCCACATACACGCTAATAGCGCTGCTGAAAGTGGAGATATACTTTTTACTTTCAATCCGGTTAACGGAACTACCGGCATAAGTAAAACAAATGTTGCGAATTTGGACGATGAATCAGATTTCGGTTATGAAGAAGTATTAACCGTTGACGGTTATATTAATATACATTTAAGCGCAGATGATTTGGCAACGTTAGTAGCCCAAGGTGATATAGGTGAAAATGAACTTACAGGAACCTCTAAAACGTATACTTTAGCAACGGTTGATGTACCTGGTATTAGTGGAACTGCTACTTTTTACGAAAGAGCAAGCGGTAATTCATTAGCGGTTATAGAATTGGCAGGAACTCCAATGGACGGAATGCATCCTGGACATATACATGCTAATAGCGCTGAAGAAACAGGTCCTATTATTTTCACCTTTAACCCTGTAAATGGAACTACTGGTGTTAGTAAAACCCATGTTGAATTATTGGATGACGAAACACCATTCAATTATGAAAATGTTCTTGCGGTAGATGGTTATATAAACATTCATTTGAGCGCAGATGATTTGGCAACCTTAGTTGCACAAGGTGATATTGGTGCCAATGAATAAATGAGTTAAATTATTTTATAGTTCCTGTAAATAAATCTTATTTACAGGAATTATTTTTTGTCTAAAAAAGTAATTATAAATATCGAACTCATTATGCCCATTTAGATTTATTGCTTTTCATTATTAAACAACACAACTACTTAAGCTAAACAATCACAATTCATTTTTATTTATTTACCAGAAAATTTTGCTAACATTCCTTCATCTAAGTGGTTAAGTCCAGTAACTTCCATAATAATGGGGATTTAGATATTTTGGTAGCTTCTTTATTTACCGATTACCTTAGTGGGAGCAAAGTAGAAAATGCCATCGTATTTCTAAGTAATGATAGCAAACTAAATTTTATACTTCCTTACTGCCCAATACCACACATGCCAACTGGCTTATCATAGAAGTAGCTGGTTTCGACAAAGATGGATTACTAGATTTAATTCTCAGGGCTTTTATCTCCGATGTTAATGAAATGTTCCTTATTATTTAGGAAACAGAAATTTCTAATTTAACCTAAATTTTGCTTTATACACCAAAAAAAATGCATTTGAATTGACTTTACTCATCCAAATCATTTAAGATTCTACTTTTTGTATCAGCTAAATAACTGCGCCCAATGGTATACCTAATTCCACCTATTTCTACACTATTCCCTTCAACGACACTAACCTTATCTACAGCAATGGTGTAAGATCTATGGATACGTATAAAATTATCTCCCGGCAACTCATCGGTAAAACTACTTAAGGTTCTATGTATTATATATTTTGCCGTAGGCGTAATAATCCTAATATAATCTTTAAGACTTTCAATCACCATTATCTCATCTAAATAAATTTTCTGCAATTTTTTCTTATCGACCTTTACAAAAATATTAGGTTTTTCCTCTTTATCAGAAACCACTTTATTAGTGCCTTGTTTAAGTCCTATAATCCTATCTACGGATTTAAAGAACCTTGGTAAAGAAATTGGTTTTACTAGATAGTCTATGGCTTCTAGCTCAAAACTTTTTAACGCATGCTCTTCATGGGCCGTAGTCATAATTACAAAAGGTTTTTTATGTAGCGTACTTAAAAATTCCAGTCCGTCCAAGAAAGGCATATTGATGTCCAAGAACATAATATCAACATTGTTGTCTCTTAAAAAGGTAGAGGCATCCATAGCATTTGAAAAAGTCCCTTCTAACTGAAGTTCTTTTACCCTAAGAATATAATTTTTAAGCACATTAACCGCCAAAGGTTCATCATCTACCACAATCACTTTTAAAATCATACTACTTTAAGATTTAAAATAACATTGAACATTTTGTTCTCCTCGTATATTGATAATTCATAATCGTTTTTTGCATAACCAAGCTCTAAACGTTTTTTAACATTTGATAATCCTATACCTCCTGAATTTACAGGGTATTTAAATTCTTTATTTGCATTAGGTATTGTATTGGAAACTCTAAAATTCATAAATCCGTTAGTCACCAATACTTCGATGACGATTTTCATTTCGCCAATATTTTTACTAGCTCCATGTTTAAAACAGTTTTCTACTAATGGGATTAAAAGCATGGGAGCTATTTTACAATTATCAAGATCTCCTGAAATATTCATATCTATTCTTAGGCTATCATCAAATCTAATTCGCTCCAAATCTATATAATTTCTAATACAATTTATTTCACTAGTTAAATCTTGTCGCTGTTTTTTAGTAGCATAAAGCAAATATCTCATTAGCTCGGACAGCTTAAGAATAACTTCGGGTGCCTGATCAGACTTTTCTAAGGTGAGAGAATATATGTTATTTAACGTATTAAAAAAAAAATGCGGCGACACCTGTGATCTTAAAAAACGCAATTCGGTCTTTAATTGTCTTTTTTCTAAATCGTGCAATTTACTGCTTTCGCGTAACCAATCAATCGTTAGTTTAATAGCCGTAAAAAAGGAAATTACATAAACCTCCCCTATCATGGTTTGCACTGCATAACCAATTGTCAGTGAATTAATCTCCTCAGGACCTTCTGGCATTACATCTGTACTTACCAAATAATACGTTAAATTGAATTTCAGCAACAACATTCCAAATAAGGCAAGAAGTATATAAATAGTATATTGAAAATATTTTTTGGTATAAATAAATTTTGGCATTAAATAATACGCATTTAAATATGCCAAAAACATATGTATTGGAAAACCTATTAAATTAGTTCTTAGAGAAAGTAAAAAGTCATTATGAATACTACTCCAGCGAAAAGTATTGATTAAAAAATAAATAGACCAAAACAATACATGATGCAAAGGTTTTATATCACTATCTCCTAAAAACTTTGGTCTGCGTAAAAACTTCAATATATTAATATTCATAGGCAAATAGTACTCGGATTATTTGGTCTTATTGACGTTGGACTTCAATCTGAAGTTGTTAAGCTAAATTAATTTATACTTATGGTATTAATCAAGACTATTATTAAAGCAAATTAAGGGCCTTTTACTGATAAAAGTAATTAAAAACAATAATAGCATTTAATTCATTTCTAAAATTGGAACTAAAACTTTAGGATTTTCTAGTATAAATATTTACTGAAATGATATTACTTTTTTCAGATTAGTAAAACAACTAAAATATAAAATTCTATAAATGAACCATTTTTTAATACTAGGGACATAGCAATCTCCAATTGAAATATTAATTATATAGAGCATGTTAAAATTTGAATATCAATCAATCGAATTAAAAAGGACGGTTGCTTCTTTATTGTTCGTACTTTATTTTGGAGGAACAGCCCTCATAGGTCAAAATATACCCTTAACATATAGTGCACACAAAACATCTGAAAACATCTTAATAGATGGGAAAATGGATGAAAAGTCTTGGCAAAAGGCAAAATGGACTTCAAATTTTATAGATATTGAAGGAACCAAAACACCAACGTATAAGACCAACGTAAAAATGATTTGGGATGAAAGTTATCTATACTTTTTTTCAGAAATAAAAGAGCCACATGTATGGGCTACCTTAAAGCAAAAGGATACTATTATTTTTTACAACAACGATTTTGAAATTTTTATTGATCCTGATGGTGACACACATAATTATTACGAACTTGAATTAAATGCCTTGAATACGGTTTGGGATTTATTTTTATCTAAACCCTATAGAAATAATGGATATATTTTAGATGGCTGGGATTTTAAAGGTTTGAAATCTGCTATTCATATTAATGGCACTTTAAATAACCCTACAGATATTGATGAAGGCTGGTCTGTTGAAATTGCCATACCTTGGTCTTTTACTACTGAACCTGGCGGAAGAACAAAAGTCCCTGAAAATGATTTTTGGAGAATAAATTTCTCTAGGGTTAATTGGTCATTTAATTTAGAGAATGGAAAATATAGCAGAAAAAAAGATGCCACTGGTAAATTCCTTCACGAGAATAATTGGGTGTGGTCTCCGCAGGGAGTCATTAATATGCATGAACCTGAACATTGGGGATACGTATATTTTGCTACTGATACAGATTTAAAACAAAAAGATTTTATCATTCCGGAAGATGAACATATTAAATGGTATTTGTACAAACTTTATAGAGATTTAAAGAATGGTAAAATTGGAGACAAAGCCTGGACAAGTACTAATGGACAATTGCAAACAGAGCCCAAACTGATACTAAATAAAGTAGTCACAGCTGTTTTAGAAAAATTTAATTTTGGGTTTAACATTTGGGTAAAAAGTCCGTTTACCAACAAAAAACTTGTAGTACATAACGATGGAAAATTCGAAACTTACGATGATGACAAACAATAGCTTATTAAAATTTCTAGCCATATCCACTATTTTACTCGCTACTTCTTGCGAATTAAAAAAAGAACCTACTCCTCCTAATTCCCTGGCAATAAATACTAAAACTGTCGAAAAAAACTTTAAACTTTGGACATGGATCACCGCCGAAAAAGAAAGAACTAATGAATCTTTCGATGAAGAGTTTAAAAAATACAGCGACAATGGCATCAATGCTATATTAATAAATACTTACGGCGACCCAACATTATTGACAAGGTTAGTCCCTATTGCAAAAAAATATAATCTTGAGGTACACGCCTGGATGTTTACCATGAATAGACCTGGGGACAAAATTGCCGAGCAACACCCAGAATGGTACGCAGTAAGTAGAGATGGCAAGTCCTGTTTTGACGAACCGCCGTATGTAGGTTATTACAAATGGTTGTGCCCTACTCGTAAAGAATCGAGAGAACACGTACTTAGCTTAATAGAAGGCCTTGCCAAGGTTGAAGGAGTTACCAGTTTTCATTTAGATTATATTAGATATTCTGACATTTTTTTACCTATTGGCCTACTACCAAAATATGATTTAAAGCAAGAAGTAGAACTCCCACGTTATGACTTCTGTTATTGTGATGTTTGCACGGCTGAATTTGAAAAAGAACACCACAAAAACCCTAAAGATTTCAGTAATCCTGCAATAGATATGGAATGGAAGAATTTTAGGTTAAATAAGGTAAAAGCTATAGTAGACGAAGCGTATAAAATTACCCATGACAATGGTAAATTATTAACTGCAGCAGTATTTCCCTATCCAGAAATGGCGGATCATATGGTTCGTCAACGATGGGATAAATGGAATGTTGATGCGGTTTTACCAATGATTTATAATGTATTCTATAACGAAGAAATAGATTGGATCGGGTATGCTACCAAACAAGGGGTTGAAGATTTAAAAGGTAAAAATACAGAATTGCATACTGGTATTTACGTCCCAGAAATGACAGCTATTGAATTAAAAGAAGCTATTAAACAAGCTAAAACCAATGGTGCAAAAGGGGTTTCTTTCTTTGACGGACCAGCGATAACCACTGAGCAATGGCAGACAATTAGAGACTCACAAAACGACTAATTATTGTTTGATTCTTAAAAAATTACGTTTATATTAACACGTTGTTAATCTTTTCACAACAGTTATTAGTCGAAATTATTGAATTATCAATATAAGAACCCTCATCTTAAATCCGTATTTTAAAAAATACCTAAACTAAACTCAAAATTCATGAACAAAAAATTCTTAAGTTTTTTGACTTTTGCATTGCTTTTATTTTTTCAAGCCGCAATAGGTCAAAATAAAAACGTATCAGGTGTTGTCACAGACGATACAGGGTCACCTTTGCCGGGTGTAAACGTTGTTGAAAAAGGCACATCGAACGGTACATCGACCGACTTTGATGGAAATTATGTAATCAGTGTAGATGCTAACGCCACTTTAGTTTTCTCCTCGCTCGGGTATGCAACTAAAGAAGTTGGTGTTAACGGTAGATCTACTATAAATACTTCGATAGAGGAAGATGCTAGCGAATTAGATGAGGTTGTAGTAACCGCTTTAGGTATTCGTAAAGAAACGAAAGCGTTAGGTTACTCCTTAACAGAAGTTGACTCGGAAGAAATCGCAACTATTAAAACACCAAATGCAATTAACTCTTTACAGGGGAAAATAGCTGGTGTAAACATTTCTCAGAATGCCACCGGAGCCGCAGGTTCTAGTAGAGTTGTAATTCGTGGGTCCAGTTCATTATCCGGCGAAAACCAACCGCTTTATGTTGTAGATGGTATTCCTATAAACAATGGCAATAATGGTTCTGCTGGTATGTGGGGTGGATCAGATGGTGGAGACGGTATTTCCAGTATAAATCCAGATGATATTGAATCTATATCAGTACTTAAGGGTGGTGCTGCATCTGCGCTGTACGGTTCTCGTGCTGCAGGCGGTGTTATTATCGTTACTACAAAAAGCGGTAAAGGACAAAAAGGTTTTGGAGTAGAGGTAAGTAGCTCTGTTACTTTTGACAAAGTAGATTCATCTTTACAAGATTTTCAAACAGAATATGGCCAAGGTTTATTAGGAGCTAGACCTACTACGCAAGAAGGTGCCTTAGAAGCAGGAACTTCATCGTGGGGAGAACGTTTTGACGGCGCAAATTCTATACAATATGATGGTGTTTCCAGACCATATTCATATGCAGGTAGCAATATTGACAAGTTCTATAGAACAGGAACTACCTTAATTAATACTGTTGCTTTAACCAGTGCTACTGATAATTTAACTTATAGATTATCTGCATCTGATTTAAACAACCAAGATGTAATGCCGAATGCTGGCTTAAACAGAAAATCATTTTCGTTCAATAGCTCAGCTATCTTGGCAGAGAAATTGACCAGTACCATTAATGCTAAGTATATCATAGAAAAAGTTGAAAATAGACCTCGTTTGTCCGATGCACCAGGTAATGCAAACTTTACCGTTGCTTTATTACCAGGTAATTTTGATGTTCTTACATTACAACCATCAACTAATCCTGATGGTTCTGAAAGACAGTACTCTAATAATACATTCTCGCAAAACCCATATTTTGCAGCTTATAATTTTAGAAACGAAGACCAAAGAAATAGAATTATAGCATCTACAACATTAAGATACGATTTTAATGACTGGCTTTCTTTAACCGGTCGTATGGGTATAGATAATGATGTTATAAGAAGAACAAGTGTTGAGCCTTTTGGCACCGCATATAAACCTTTAGGAAGTATAGAGGAACAAGAAAGAAGAACAAATCAAGTAGACGCCGATCTTATTTTAGCTGCTGATAAAGATATTACCGACAAGTTTGCAATATCGGCTTTAGTAGGGGTTAACTCTAACCACCTTAAATCTGAAAATCTTTTTCTTGGTGGTGACGATTTTATTGTACCAGGCTTAGAGGACATAGGAAACACGGTAAGAATTAATAGAAGAAGAGAATACAGTGAGCGTAAAATTGGTTCTGTTTATGGATCTTTAGAACTTTCTTACGATCGTTGGGCCTATGTTACTTTTACTGGAAGAAATGACTGGTTCTCAACATTGTCTTTCCCAGGTAAAACTTCTCCAAATGATGACTTCTACCCTTCTGTAAATGGTAGTTTAATTTTATCAGATGCGTTGAACATGCCTTCTTTTATAAGCTTCTTAAAACTAAGAGGTGGTTATTCAGAAGTTGCAGGTGGAGCTCAAAACCCATATGAATTAGCTTTAACCTATGAAATCTTTGGAAATCCGCTAAATGGACAACCAACAGGTAGAATAAGTGGAAGTACCGTTCCAAATGCAAATTTAGTTGCCTTTAGTAAAAGTGAAACTGAAATAGGATTGGATTTAAGAATGTTTAAGAATAGACTTTCTTTTGACATTGCTTATTATACGAATGAAACCACTAAAGACATCGTAGATGTTGCAACTTCAACTTATTCAGGATATAATGGAGCTAAGGCAAATCTTGGAAAAGTATCTAACAAAGGTGTTGAATTTTTAGTAAGTGGATCACCAGTTAGAACAGCTAATTTTAATTGGAATGTAACTTTAAATGGGGCTTACAATGAAGGTCTTGTAGAAGCAACCGATGAAGTTGGATCAGATGTAAATTTAGATGAGCCAAGATCCCAAAATGTAAGAATTACTCATATAGTTGGTGAAAGATATGGTACTATTGTCGGTGTTTCTTATGATAGGGATGAAAACGGCGTAATTAGATATGATATCGATGATCAAGGAGTTCCTAGAGCTGTTGAAGGCGAACGTAAAATATTAGGTGAAGGCGTACCTCCTTTAACTTTAGGTTTCTCTAATTCATTTACCTATAAAAATTTCAATCTTAACTTTTTAATTGATGGTAAATTTGGAGGACAAGTATTCTCAGGTACAAATACAACCATTTATGGAAATGGACTTCATAAGAATACATTAGAAGGTAGAGAAACTGGCTTAACAGTTTCTGGAATTGACGCAGCAACTGATCAACCGTTCACTACTACAATAGCTCCTGAGAATTTACAAACCTATTGGGGAGAAATAAATGATATTGCAGAAGAATTCGTAGAAGATTCTGATTACATTAAGTTTAGACAATTAAGCTTAGGGTATTCATTACCTGAAAAATTATTAAAAGATGTTTTCTTAACGAATGTAAATGTATCATTCATTGCTTCTAACTTGTTTTATATATCTAGAAGTATAGATAATATAGATCCTGAAAGCGCGTATAACGTAGGAAACTCTCAAGGATTGGAATACTTTGGTGTACCAACTTCAAGAAATTATGGTATGACTATCAACTTAAAGTTTTAATAAAAAGATATGAAAAAATTAATTTGTTTATTTATGATGGCGCTAGTTGTCGGCGCTTGTGATGACGGATTTGAGGATTTAAACGTAAATCCAACAAAACCTTCACAGATTGCAGCAGGCAACAAATTAACTGCTGTATTAAAATTTGTATCTAGCGAACGATATGATAATTGGAGAGCACAATTGATCTATCAATCAACAATGATGCAACATTTATCAACTACTGCAGGATATTGGAGTGGCGATAAATATACTTGGAATAGAGGTTATGCATCTTCTTTATTAGATCGTTACTATGAAAATGCAATTAAGAATGTTGAAGACTTAAAATTTCAATTAGATAACGAAGAGGCTCCAGAAGAAATGAAGGCCATAGTAAGAATTGTACGGGTTTTTGCTTTTTCAAGACTTACTGATTTATATGGTGATGTTCCTTATAGCGAAGCTGGTAAGGCTGTTATAGAAGGCGTTTTTCTTCCAAAGTATGATACGCAAAGCGAAATTTATGCAGACATGCTTAAAGAATTAGAAGAATCTGCAGCCGCTCTAGGTAATGGAACATCTGGTTTTGGAACTGCCGATGTTATCTATCAAGGTGACCAAGCTAAATGGAAAAAATTGGCTAACTCTTTAATGCTCCGTTTAGGACTTAGATTAATAAAAGTTGATCCAACAGCTTCTCAGGCATGGGTAACTAAGGCAATAGCAGGCGGAGTTATGACTTCCAACGAAGATATCTTTTATCTTCAACACGACTCTAATAATAGAAATGGCATATCCGAAGCATTTGATGCTGATGGCAATCCAAGGATGAGCAAGACTTTTATAGACTTTTTACAAGACGGAAATGACCCAAGACTTCCAATACTTGCTGCAAGAAGATCAGATGGTAGTACAGCACCAGCAGATCTAATAGGTTTCCCTAACGGTTTAGATAGTGCTATGTTGTTAGCAGAAACCGGAGAAGAAAATACAGACAATTATGCTGAACCAAATAGAGCAATTCTTGCAGGTTTTGATGCTCCAATGATTTTCCAAACTTACGCAGAAGTAGAATTTATGCTTGCCGAAGCAAATGTACGTTGGGGATTAGCGGGTGATGCCGAAACACATTATAACAACGGTGTAACCGCCGCAATGAAGCAACTGTCTCTTTTTAGCGATGATGCAATTATTGAGGATGATGCAATTGCAACATACTTAACTAATAATCCGTATGATGCTACAAATGCAATTGAACAAATAAACACCCAATATTGGGCAGCTACATTCTTAAACGAATATGAAACGTTCTCTAATTGGAGAAGAATAGGGTTTCCTGTTTTAACCCCTACAAATTACCCAGGTAATGAAACTGGAGGCACTATTCCAAGAAGACTGACCTATTCTCAGAACGAGGCCAGTGTTAACGCCGCAAATTATGAAGCTGCGGTAGCTTCACAAGGTCCAGATGTACTTACCACAAGAGTTTGGTGGGATGTACAATAACAATAATTAAGTTTGGTTTTTGAGTGAAACCTCTCATAATAGTTGAGTTAATTTTTATTGAGTTTGAAAAGGAGAGGAAACTCTCCTTTTTTTGTATAAAATAGTATCTTGTAATCATGAAAATTAGACATTTTTTTTACTGTTGTTCGCTACTACTATTTAGCTGTAGTTCTACTGTTGAAAAAGCAGAAGAAGGTAACAAACTTTTTACATTACTAAAATCAGATATAACTGGTATTGATTTTAATAATAAAATTAAAGACGATAAGAACAAGAATATTTTTGCCTATGCCAACTTTTACGGCGGCGCAGGTATTGGTGTAGGTGATTTCAATAATGACGGGTTAGAAGATATTTTCTTTGCAGGTAATATGGTTCCAGATAAACTATACATGAACAATGGAAACTTAACTTTCACGGACAATACCGAGAATGCCGGTATTAAAAACTTCGAAGGTTGGTCCACAGGTGTTACTATTGCAGATATAAACAACGACGGTTTCTTAGATATCTATATAAGTAGAGAGCTATACGATGAAAAACCAGAATGGAGAAGAAACTTATTATACCTAAATAAAGGAGATGGTACTTTTGAAGAAAAAGCCGAAAACTTTAAAATTGCAAATACCGAAAGAACAAGACATGCTACTTTCTTAGATTATAATAAAGACGGACTATTAGATTTATTTCTACTTACCCAGCCTCCTAACCCTGGTAGTTTATCTCAATATCACAACTCCGACAACTTACTAATTCCTGAATATGCTTTAAAACTATATAAAAATGAAGGTGATACATTTACAGATGTTTCAGAAATAGCCGGTATTAGCAAAACCGGGTTCCCTAATGCCGTTTCGGCTAGTGATTTAAATAATGACGGGTGGACGGATCTTTACATTGCCAATGACTTTTATGCTCCAGATTTTCTATTTATCAATAATCAGGACGGTACATTTACTGGTATAGAAAAAAGTGCGCTAAAACAGACTTCTTACTACAGTATGGGAGTTGATGTTGCCGACATTAACAATGATCAAAATTTAGATGTTTTTGTACTTGATATGGTTTCTGAGGATAATTTTAGATTAAAATCGAACATGAGCGGAATGAACATCGGTTCTTTCTGGAAAGTGGTAGAAGATGGCGGCGGTTTTCAATACATGTACAATACACTACAATTAAATAATGGCAATGAAACCTTCAGTAACATTGCTCAATTTACAGGTATGGCGGCAACCGATTGGAGTTGGTCTAATCTTATAGCTGATTTTGATAATGACGGACTTAAAGACACCTATGTAACAAACGGTCTTTTAAGAGATATAAGAAATACCGATGCCGATAAAAATGTTACCAATTATATAAATACCACAAGGGCAAATTGGCTTCAAAAGAATCCAAATGCACAAAATATTGAAAGTATTTGGGACGTAGTTGATTTAGAAAAAGCGATAAATATGGTCCCTTCTCAACCGTTAAAAAACTATGCTTATAAAAATAAAGGAGATTTAGCATTTGAGAATAGTTCCAATGAATGGGGCTTAGATGAGGAATCATTTTCTAATGGATCCGCCTATGCCGATTTGGACAATGACGGAGATCTCGATTTAATCGTTAATAATATCAATAACGAAGCTTTTATATATAAAAACAATTCAGAATCATTACCAGATAAAAACTTTCTAAGAATTACTTTGAAAGATGAAGCCAATAAACCAACTTTTGGTGCCAGAGTTAATTTATACACTTCAAAAGGAATTCAGACCTTAGAAAGTACAAATGTTCGTGGCATTTATTCTACTAGTGAACCCGCATTACATTTTGGTCTTAATTCATTAACCCATATAGATAGTCTTACCATTCTTTGGCCAAACGGAAATAATACAATAAAAAAGGATATTAAAGCCAATCAATTTTTAGAAATTTCTTCAAAAGATTTAAAAGCTGTAAATTCCATAACAGAAGAATCGAAAAAATATCTTTTTGCCGATGTAACTTCCTCGTTTCCTGCAAAATTCAAACATCAAGAAAACAAGTTTGATGACTTTGAAAAACAAGTATTGCTACCACATAAACTGTCACAATTTGGGCCGGCATTAACCACTGGTGATATTAATAAAGATGGACTAGATGATTTCTATATTGGTGGTGCGGCAAACCAAGCTCCTGCCTTATTCGTGCAACAAAAAAATGGTAGCTTTATAGAAAGTCAGTCTAATTTCTGGTCTAAAGAAGCTGCATACGAAGATATTGACGCCCTATTTGTAGATATCAATAACGACGGGTTTAAAGATTTATATGTCGTTAGTGGTGGTAATGAATACCCGAAGAACGATTTTCATTATACGGACAGAATTTATTTAAACGAAGGCAACGGAACATTTAAAAAAGGCGCTATACTCAATGCCAGTAGAATAAGTGGCTCAGTAGTAAAATCTGCCGATTATGATGGTGATGGCGATATGGACATTTTTGTAGGTGGTAGACATACCCCACAACAATACCCCAATCCGCCTTCGAGTATGCTACTTATTAATGAAAACGGACAATTATCAAACAATACCGAAAAAATTTCACCTCACCTTATAGACCTTGGTATGGTGACCGATGCTATTTGGACTGATTACGATAAGGACAATGATTTAGATTTAATCGTAGTTGGCGAGTGGATGCCGATTACCATTTTTGAAAACAACAACGGTAACCTCTCAAAAATTGAAACCGAAAATTTTAAATCGAGTTACGGCTGGTGGTTTAGTATAGAGCAAGGCGATTTCGATAATGATGGCGATATGGATTATATCGCGGGTAATCTTGGACTTAATTATAAATACAAAACAAGCACAGACAAACCGTTTGATGTCTATTATAATGATTTTGATGCCAATGGTAATAGTGATATAGTTCTTGGATATTACAATAATGAAAAACATTATCCACTACGGGGCTTTTCGTGCTCCTCAGAACAAGTGCCAGCTTTAAAGAAAAAAATTGTTAAGTACGATGCTTTTGCGTCTATGGAATTAAAAGAGGTCTACGGAGAGGAAAAATTAAAAAACTCCCTCCACTACTATACGGACACTTTTGCATCTGTTTATATTGAAAATAAAGGAAGCGGTCAATTTAAGATAACCAATTTACCGAATCTAGCACAATTATCTAACCTTAACGATATGCTAATTAATGATTTTAATGGTGACGGTGCTCTTGATGTTTTAGGAATAGGAAATCTTTATGTATCGGAAATAGAAACACCCAGAAACGATGCTGGAACTGGCATTTTATTATTAGGTAACGGCAAAGGTTTATTTACGGCCAAAAGAGGTTCTGAAATAGGGTTTTATGCCGCTAAAGATTCTAAGAAAATTACAACAGTAATAAATGGTAAAAACAATTATGTATTAGTAGGGAATAACGACGATGACCTCCAGTTTTTTAAAATGGAATAAACTTGATTTTTAATTGAGTTACTAAAAACCTCTCAGCTAATCAATCATACCAGGCAATCTGGTTTCTAGGCCTTCCATATCTTTTAAAGAATCGCCAAGTCGTGTTCGCATATTATCTGCCAATATTTGAATTTTTTCAACAACCTTGGGGTAATTTGCTGCCACATTGTTAGTTTCACTAGGGTCAGATTCCAAATTATACAATTCAATTTCAGTTAAATCAATCATTTTATATTCCCCGGGCAATCCATCTTTTCCCGGTTCTTGACCATTCATGGTTCTATATTTATGAGGAAAATACAACTTCCATTTACCATAGCGTACTCCAAATAATTCATTAATTCTATAGTAAAAGAAGTATGCTTCTTGCGGACTCTCATTTGTTTTACCTGTTAATAAAGACCATGCGCTTTTACCATCAATTATATTCTTGGGCAATTTTGCACTGGTAACTTCTGCCAAAGTGGGCAAAATATCAATTGCCATTAAAGGTGCATCTATTACAGTTCCACCTTTAATCTCTTTAGGGTACTTAATTATAAAAGGTTCCCGTTGTCCACCTTCCCAACCGGTTCCTTTACCTTCCCTAAACGGAAACGCACTACCGGAATGATTGCCATAAGCCAACCAAGGTCCATTATCCGAAGTGAAAATAATTATAGTATTATCGGTTAATCCATTCTTTTCTACAGATTTTATTATCTCCCCAACAGACCAATCTAACTCCATGATCACATCACCATATAGCCCTCTATTAGACTTTCCTTTAAATTTATCGGATACAAACAAAGGAACATGTGGCTGTGGATGTGGTACATATAAAAAAAATGGGTTGTCCTTATTACGATCTATAAAATCAATACTACGTTCTGTAATTAATGTTGTTAAGTTTGTTTGGTCCGTAAGTGTGTCTAAAATACTTTCATTATGGTACAACGGCAAAGGGCCAAAATTAAATATAGGTCCTTGTTGTGGGTGAAGTGGCCACATATCGTTAGAATATGGAATTCCGAAATACTCATCAAAACCATGCTTGTTTGGCATAAACTCTTGCGCATCACCTAAATGCCATTTACCAAAAATTGCAGTAGCATATCCTTTGTCTTTCAGCATTTCTGCAATTGTGGTCTCTTTTGGGTTCAGTCCTTTTTTGCTATTTGGCATTAACGCATTATGAATACCAATTCGGTTAGGATAACTACCCGTAAGAATGGCCGCTCTTGAAGCTGAGCACACCGCTTGTGCGGCATAAAAATCAGTCAATTTTGCACCATCATTAGCCATTTGGTCAAGATTTGGTGTTTCTATATCATCTGCTCCAAAAACTCCAACATCGTTATACCCTTGGTCGTCAGTGAAAATCAAAATAATATTCGGAGAGGTAATTTTCTTGGTATTCGCCTTTTGACTAATACTTATTTGACAAAAACAAAGTAGAGCAATAAAGATGGGTTTACGCATTATTTTATACATTTTAAACCATTTAAGTTAAGAAATAACAACCAATTTTTCCCTCAATCATAGTTTAATTTTATAAATTCAAGAACAAAAAAAATACAATGCTTTTAACCCAATTAAAATATAGAATTACACGTCTTTCCTTTTTCAGTTTCTCCCTTATAATGATTCTATTAACCGGGTGCATCGAAAACAATAAAAATCCAAATCCTGTAGATAGCGTAATAGCGTCTATGTCAGACTCACTACCTAAAATGACACTGCCGGAAGATGCTAATTTGGAAGATGAGAAATGGGCCGGAATTGACCTTGACGAAAAAGCTCCTGTACTCCCATTATACCCAGACGAACAAGCCAAAAAATTTTTACTTCCACAAGGATATAAGATAGAACCTATACTTACCGAACCACAAATTGAACAACCAGGTGCAATTTCTTTTGATGGTAATGGCAGAATGTATGTTTTAGAACTTAGAACATATATGCTAACCGCAGATTCCGATGGCACATTAGAGCCAAACAGCAGAATTTCAAGATGGGAAGATCTTGACGATGATGGTATCTACGAGACAGGTACTATTTTTGTCGATGATCTAATTTTTCCACGATTTGTTTTACCCTATGGAAAAGACTGCATTTTATCAATGGAATCAGATGCAGATAATGTGTACAAATACACTGACACCGATGGCGATGGCAAAGCCGATAAAAAAGAACTGTTTACAACTAAATATGGCAGATCAGGCAATGTAGAACACCAACAGGCATTTATGTATTATGGCATGGATAATTGGCTTTACAGTACTGTTAATGCATTTAGGGTTAAAGAAACACCAAATGGTGTAATTCGTGAAGAAACAGGATATAATAGAGCACAATGGGGAGTAACACATGATGATGACGGTAAATTATGGTTTCAAGGTGGGGCTAGTGGTGTGCCTTCCCATTTTCAATTTCCTGTGCATTATGGAAATTTTGAAGTCGAAAATGAGCTTGCCGAAGGCTTTGAAATACCCTATGGGTCTCCAATAAAAATTGCGGATTTACAAGAAGGAATGAAAAGAGTACGCCAACCAGACGGCTCTTCCAATCGTGTAACTGGCTCGGCAGGTAACGATATTTATCGTGGTGATAGGCTACCCACATCACTTTATGGACAATATTTTTATGGAGAACCTGTAGCTAGAATTGTAAGACAAATAAACCCAGTTGTTACCGAAGGTCTAACCACTTTACACAATGTCTATCAACCAGAACAATCAGAATTTTTACGTTCTACAGACCCGCTTTTTAGACCTGTTGACATGACAACCGCTCCAGATGGCACAATGTATATAACCGACATGTATCATGGTATTATTCAAGAAGGTCAATGGGCACAAAAAGGAACCTATCTAAGAACCAAAATAGAGCAATATCAATTAGATAAAGTAATAGGGCTGGGGCGAATTTGGCGCATAACTCATGAAAGTAAAGAACGCGACACAAATAAACCCAGGATGTTTGATGAGAAACCTAATGAATTAATAAAATATCTTGAACATCCAAATGGTTGGTGGCGGGACAAAGCTCAACAGCTTATTGTTCTTTCTCGGGACCAAACTACAGTTCCCGAATTAAAGAAGGTAGCATTGTCCCATAAAAATCCGTTAGCCAGAATTCATGCCCTTTGGTGTCTAGAAGGCCTTGGCGCATTGCAAATAGATGTTTTAAAAAAACTATTCAACGATAGCAACCCAAAAATTAGAATACAAGCTATACGTGCTAGTGAAACACTGTACAAATCCGGTAATAAAAGTCTTGCTGGCAATTATTTAAAACTAATGGAAGACACTGATGTAAATGTCGCCTTACAGGCCATTTTAACAGTTCAACTATTGGAAATTCCTAATTATAAACAGCAACTTACCACGGTTATTAATACTAATAAAGCCAATGGAATACAGGTAGTAGGCACACAGGTCCTAAATAAAGAAAAAGCTGGAAATAGAAGTAATGAAAACTCTAATCTTTACACCTCAGCAGAAGTAGAAACAATAAAAAAAGGTAAGGTAATTTTCAATGAATTATGTGTTCAGTGCCATGGCAATGACGGCACAGGAACTCCGTTAGGTAATGGTACTGTAATGGCGCCACCATTATCTGGAGCTATACGGGTACAAGAACATCCTGAATACATTATTAAAACTATTCTCCACGGACTAGAAGGGCCATTAGATGGCAAAACTTATCCCGCTGGCATTATGGTAGGAAATAAAGAACAGACTGATGATTGGATCGCCTCAATTGCATCCTATATCAGAACTAATTTATCCAATAATGCATCTCCGGTAAATGAAAAATATGTAGCTGACGTTCGCAAAAAAACAAATGCTAAAAAGGGTACCTATACCTATCCTGAATTAATCAATTCAGTGCCAACCTCTTTAGCTCTAAATCCGAACTGGAAAGTAACTGCCAGTCATACAGCACCAAATAGAATAGGAGGAACTGCCTCGCCAAAAAGTGCATTTAATTTTGAAGGATGGACTACAGGTGAAAACCAAAAAGAAGGTATGTGGTTCCAAGTAGAGTTGCCTACTAGTACACTACTTACTAGTTTAAAATTCAACTCGCAACCTATATCCAGAGGATGGTGGGAAGACGCACCACCACCATTACAAACTTATGCTAGAACCTACGAAATAGCTGTTTCTAATGACGGTGAAAACTGGAAAATATTAGATAGTGGCAATGGCACTCATGAAGATTATTATTTAGATTTTGAACCTATTTCAATAACCCATTTAAAACTAAAACTTACAAGTTCTATAAAAGAAGAAAATGAAATTCCTTGGCATATTCGCCAATTAAAACTCTATTCGTTAAAACCCAACCACCAACCATCTAAATAGTTTACACAGGATAGTAATACTTCAAGAACTTAGAAGAACTAAACAATAGTCGTCTTAGTTTAGAACCACTTCATCAATAAAAATCCAACTTTTACCGCCAGGATTTGTATGCCAAGCAGGGTTTTTTAACGGACTCTGTATTTGTAGTTTTACATATTTGGCATCGGTAGGTGCAACGTCTAAATCGAAAAAAGTAAGTTTAACTTCTGCATTAGGGTCTTCCTCTCCCATTTCTTTTCTGCCTATTTCTTTATAATTAATTCCGTCTTTAGAAGCAGAAACTATAAATGCTTTCGGATAAAATATCCAGCTAGCTGGTGCAGACAAAGCACCTATAGACACTTTTGATACGGTATTTTGCTCTTTTAATTCAACAATAGCATTTAAATGTTTACCCTCAAAACCTAACCAGTTACCATCTACAAAATTTATTGTACCTCTCTTATTGTCCATTAATGTTTTTCCTTTTTGACCAGCATACTTTTCATTTGGTGTAGTCAGAAGATTTACATGATTATAAGTAATGTTATTTTTTATAAACGTACGTTCTGCAATTAAGCTAGGCTCCCACTCTTTCTTTATTGCAATTGCTTTTACATTTGCTGTCGTTGTTAAAATAATTCCAGAATCATATTTCAAAGAACTTTCAGTTGGCAAAGTACCATCTAACGTGTAATAAATTGCGGTATCATCAAAAAGACTTTCAATTTCAATATTTAGCTGGTCACTAAAAAAACTAGCATCGCTAATAATTGTGGGAGGATCTAAAACAGTTGCTTCGAACACGTCTGCCCCTACTTGCTGAATGGTAATTTCCGGATTGTTTTGCTGAAGCTGCGCCAAACCATCGGCAGTAACCTCTGTATTCCATAAGTAAATATTTTGAAGTTTTTTATTATCCTTCAACTTAGTCAACAATTTATCCGTAACGGCAGTACCATAAAGGTTCAATGATTCTAGCAACTGAAAATTATCCAAGTTACCCACAATAGCATCAGTCACTTTAGTCTGTTGAAGTTTCAACTTCAGCAAATTTTTAAATGGCTTCAGCTGCCCCATAAGCTCATCATTAAAATTGCTGAACCCAAAATCCATTTCAACAATATTAAGGGCGTATTCTTCTAAAACTTCTATTTTATCTTCTGTAATGGAATCCATACTTGCCATATTCACCATTAACAAGTGATTTTTTCCAGAAAGTGTTTGTACTGATATACCAGCATTCCTAACTTCTTGCAACCATTCTTTAGGAATTTCTACAGCCTCTTTTGCCAACACAGCTAGGGCAGAAGTATCTTGCTCTAATGAAGTTAATATAGCCGCTATTTTTTCTTCTTTGGACAGCTCGTTTACCTTACACTCAAAACAATTATTATTATCTATCCACCATTGTAACAAAGCCTTTTCATTAGAAGTGAGTTGAACCTTGCCTTTTGGTGGCATATGGTCCTCATTTTCTATAGGTAAATGCACACGTTCAATAAATAAAGATTTTTCTTGACCAGCGATCGGTTCCAATAATCCACCAGTATCTCCGCCTTTTAACAAGTCATTAACCGTACTCATTACCAATCCTCCTTTTGCTTTATTTACATTATGGCAGCTTATACATTTATCATCTAAAATAGGTTGAATAATTTGGGCATATACTTGAGCCTCCTGTACATTAGTGATTACCATTTTTTCTTTTTTTTCCTTAAAAAGATAATCTTCTCCATGGGTCATGTTACCCCCAAAATGTCCGGTAATACTTATTAATGCCAGCACTAACATAAACATTGGAATATAGGTTTTGCTCACCCAGACAATCTTGCTTCGCTTCACCAAATAGAGTAGTACAGTGGTAACGGTAAACGCAACCGCCATCCATCGATGTAGAAAAAGGGAATCTTCATTATAACCGCTTTCCTCACCTAATAACCAGCCTGTTCCTAATGATAAAAGTGCCGTAATACCTGCTACCAAAAGCGTAAATTCTACTACTTCACTGAAAGAGTCTTTTGATTTTAGCCTACCATATACCTCTAAAATAAAGGCAAGCATGATGATCCCTATGGGCAGGTGAACAAAAAGCGGGTGAAGGTGTCCTATCTGTATTCCTAATTGAATCATGCTATTGTATAATTATTTCATCTATAAAAACCCAAGGCGTAGTTCCTTTTCCTTGATGCCATTGGGGTATTTCACTAAGCGGATAAATAACCACTTTCAATGTATCGTATACGCCTTTGTTAATTGGCACACTTAAAAAAGTGGCACTGTTCAAAGATTCTTTTTCACTCTTAGGAAACGTTATTTCGCCGATTAATTCATCATCATGATACACCTCAACTTTTACTGGTGCGAATATCCAATTCGATTGATTGGTCAATGTACTCACTACAATTTTGTTGATAATAATATTTTTTTCAAGCTGAAGCGATGCTATTATTTTTTCCGTTTGAAAACCCATCCATTGCTTATCACCACCAAATTGGGCACTACCCTTTTTTAAATCATATAACCCTTTAGCTCCTATACCCGAATACTTTTCACTCGGAGCAGGTAGAACCTCTATTTGCTTAATAGCGCTTTTCTGTGCAATTTTAACCACTTCTAATTCAACTTCATCGCTTTCTATATAATCTGGGTGAAACATTTTAGTCTTAATCACGGCACTTTCGGTAATTTTCAAAGGTTTAGAAAACACCTTTGAATTCTGGTCAACAGAGCTACCATCCAACGTATATTTTATCGTTGAATTTGGCATATCCAGTCCAAAATTCAGTGTAACATCCGATTCGAAAAATATGGAGGAAACTTTAATTTGTGGGTCAGATAATTGAAATATCCCAGTCGGTGCATATACTGTATTTTGAGAAAAACCTGCTTGACACAACATGAGTATTGCGAATAAGGAATAAAATTTACGTTTGATCATATTCTATTTAATTTAATAGGATATGTTTTCCCCGAATTCCATTGCGCTACGTATAAATTATCGTCATCATCAACACAGACATCATGCGGATGCGTAAATATTTTAATAGATTGATACATGGGCTCCAAACCATTTTTTCCATATATGGGCGTACATCCGCCGGGTGCAGAAATCAGTTTGTTCTCTTTATCCAGTATCGAAATAAAACCAGTACCATCAGATCCGTCACCAGACCATATCGTTGCTAAGTATACATTATCACCTTTAATAACAGGTCTGCAAATGAATGCACCAGGTAAATCTATACTTGCTAAAAATTCCCCATCCATAGTAAAACGCTTCAACTTATTTTGCTGTCTAGCGGTAATCAAAAGCTCCGGTGTTTTTCCTCCTCTAGTATCTATACAAATTCCGTGGGCATTATTAAAAAGGTTATCCGCATCACCTTTACCGCCAAAAGTTTGTAGCAACTCACCTTTGGCATTGTAGCGCATAATATACTGCGCACCATAACCATCGGCAATATAAAGATCTCCATTCGCTGCGATAGCTGTTTCGGTAGGTATATATTGTTTTTTCGACGTGTAATTACCTGATTCCTTCGGATATGAAAACACCTGAACCACCTTACCGTCTATTGTGGTCTTAATCACCTCATGACGATTGTTATCGGCTATATACAGAAAGTCTTCACCATTTTCAACGTTGAGGGTTAGTCCGTGTGCTCCAGGGTAATCTGTACCCCAGGTTTCTAATAATTTACCAGAACGATCATAAACAATAACGTTATTTTTGGTGTGGTTCGTTAATAGTAAAATTCTACCTTTAGAATCTTGCACCATTTCGTGGCAATCATTAACCGGATAATAAGTAGGGTTCAATGCACCCCAGTTTAAATCTATCTTATACCGATGACTACCGTGACCAATAATGGCATCTTTATATTCCAATATATTGGCACCTAAAGAAGAATACGTTAATATTCCAGCAGAAGCGGCAACAGTATTTATAATAAATTTTCTTCGCTCCATTAAGATAAAATATCGTTGATTACTTTGCCTTCAACATCGGTTAGTCTAAAACGTCTACCTTGATATTTATAGGTGAATTTTTCATGGTCAATACCCAATTGATGTAGCATTGTTGCTTGAAAATCATGCACGTGTACTGGGTCTTTAACTACGTTATAGCCAAATTCATCTGTTTCCCCGTAAACGATTCCTGGTTTTATGCCCCCACCGGCCATCCACATCGTAAAACATCTAGGGTGGTGATCTCTGCCATAAGTTGTATCGGTTAGTAAGCCTTGTGAGTAATTTGTTCTACCAAATTCTCCTCCCCAAATTACCAAGGTATCCTCTAACATACCCCGTTGCTTTAAATCGGCAACCAATGCTGCAGAAGCTTGATCTACATCTTTTGCCTGTTTTTGTATAGCACCTGGCAGATTATCATGTTGATCCCAACCCATATGGTACAATTGAATAAAACGAACATCTTTCTCCGCTAGCCTTCTCGCTAACAAACAGTTTGCGGCAAAAGTACCCGGTATCTTCGCATCTGAGCCATACATTTTATAGATATAATCTGGTTCGCCATCAGTATTCATAACATCGGGCACCGACGTTTGCATTCTGTATGCCATTTCGTACTGGGCAATTCTACTTTGTATTTCTGGGTCGCCAGATTCCTGATAATGTTGGTCATTAAGTTCAGCCAATTTATCCAGCATAGACCTTTTTACATCTGCCGTAGTTCCTTTTGGATCATTTAAATATAAAACGGGATCTTTTGCCGCTCTAAACTGTACCCCTTGGTGTAGCGAATGTAAAAATCCGTTACCCCAAAGCCTGGTATATAAAGGTTGACCATTTGGCCTACCTGAGCCCCTGGAAAGTAACACTGTAAATGCAGGTAAATTTTCATTTTCACTACCCAAACCATAACTTAACCACGAGCCAATACTTGGTCTGCCCGGTTGCTGTGATCCTGTTTGAAAAAACGTAACCGCAGGGTCATGATTAATTGCCTCTGTATACATTGATTTTACGATACATATATCGTCCACCATTTTGGCGGTATATGGCAAGAGGTCACTTATGTATGTGCCATTTTTACCATGTCTTTGAAATCCGAAATTAGAGCCTACCAATGGGAATTTATCCTGTCCGGAAGTCATCCCTGTTAAACGTTGCCCATTACGAATAGATTCTGGTAAATCTTCCCCTCTACGCTGATTTAAAAGAGGTTTATAATCGAACAGTTCTAATTGCGAAGGTCCACCGCTTTGAAAAAGGTAAATAACCCTTTTTATTTTCGATGGATGATGTAAGGAATCTAATACTCCCTTTACTCCGGCCGGGCCACTATCTGCAGTATATAACCCATTTTCTCCTTTTCTAAAGAGATTAGTACCAATTAATGAAGCTAATCCTATTCCGCCAACACCCATTGCCGCTTTTCCTAAAAAAGAACGTCTGTTTAAGATTAGAGACCGCTCCTCAACTATTTTCTTTTCGCTCATAACTAGCCTCTATTAATTGTTTCGTCTAAATTTAAAATGGTGTGTGCCGTTAATGTCATCGCCACCAGTTTCTCTTTGTTTAAGTCAGCTGGCACTTCACTTCTGCCGATACTTAAATACTCACTTATCGAAATTTCCCCACTCTCTACTTTACCCAACATTTCAGTATAATATTCAACTAGCGACTGCACTTCTACCTCATTTGGTAATCTTGAAGTTGCTTTATAAAATAATGTTCTAATCTGTTCATTTTCAGAATTAGGATGCGTAACCATTTCTCCCAAGGCTGCTACTCTTGCTGATTCGACCATTTGTGGGTCGTTAAGTAGTACAAGCGCCTGTAACGGCGTATTAGTTTCTTGCCGTTTTACCGAGCAATAATCCCTAGAGCTACTATCAAAAGTCATCATACTTGGGGGTGGTACAGTACGCTTCCAAAAAGTATATAAGCTCTTTCTATATACATCATCACCTTCACTTAAAGTATACGATGCCGTACTACCACCACCACCACCGGTAGTTTCTTCCCAAATACCATCTGGTTGGTAAGGCTTAACACTGGGTCCGCCAACCTCTTTATTCAATAGACCACTAAAAGCCAAAGCTTGGTCACGAATAGCCTCAGAAGATAAACGAAGTCTAGATGCCCTGGCTAAATATTTATTTTCAGGATCTTTTTCTAATTGCGCTGTCGTAGCCTTGGTGTCTTGTTGATAGGTTGCCGACATAGCAATATATTTAAGCATTTTTCTATTGTCCCATCCTTCTGTGCGATATTTTATAGCTAAAAAATCAAGTAATTCAGGATGCGTAGGCAATGAACCTTGATTACCAAAATCAAAAGATGAAGCAACAATACCACTACCGAACATACGTTGCCATAGTCTGTTTACGGCAACTCTTGCTGTTAACGGATGCTCATCTTCGAACAACCATTCTGCCAACCCTAATCTATTCTTCGGATAATCATCGAAAGGTAAAATAGATTCTGGAGTATCAGGATACACCTCTTCACCATATTGATCATAAATACCTCTTTCTAGTATATACGTAGGTCTAGGTTTATCCATTTCTTTCATAACCATTACAGGTACCTCTTTCAAAGAGCTCTTTTGCAGGTTTATAAACCCCAAAACATCATTTACTTCTTTAGGTGTAACGGTAATATATGGTGTGGGTAAATCAGCTGCATTAGCCAAAAGTCCTTGCTCGGGAATGTTATTGAAAAAACTATAAAATTGAAAATGTTCTTTTTGGCTAATAGGATCATACTTATGATCATGACAACGAGCACATTCCAAGGTAAGACCTAAGAATGCCGTACCCAAAGTAGTGTTTCTATCCTCTACATATTCAACCCGGTATTCTTCAGGAATCACTCCGCCTTCGGCGGTTATTTTGTGATTCCTGTTAAAACCGGTAGCTAATATTTGTTCTAGATTTGCATTAGGCAACAAATCACCTGCTAATTGATAGGTTACAAATTTATCATATGGCATATTTTCCTTAAATGCGTGAATAACCCAATCTCTCCAAGGCCACATGGTCCGTTCAAAATCATCTTGATACCCATGAGTGTCGGCATAACGGGCAATATCCATCCATTCAGCAGCCATATTCTCGGCATAATCAACGGACACCAGTAAAGAATCTATAATTTCTCCATAATTTTCTATTGATGGATTAGTAACAAATTTCTCTATCTGATTTAAAGTTGGTGGCAATCCTGTAAGATCAAACGTAATTCTTCTCAACAGCTTTTCACTGCTAGCCCTTGAACTAGGTCTCAATCCTTTTTCTGTCATCTTACTTAAAACAAAAGCATCAATTTCATTATTTCCCCATTCCTTATCATTTTCAGGTACTTTTTGTGGTGCTGGAGGAATAAAAGCCCAATGCGTTTTATATTCAGCGCCTTGTTCTATCCATTTTTCCAAAATCTTCTTTTCAAAATCTTCCAATACCAAATTGGATTCTGGCGGAGGCATTATTAGATTCGAATCATCTGAATTAATTCGTTCTACTAATCCACTTTTAGAAACATCGCCTGGCACTATAGCAAAGTGATCTTTTAGTTCACCTAAAGCCCTATAAGCTTCTTCGGGAGAATGAAGGGAAAAATTCCCTTCAACGGCATTTTTATCAGGACCGTGACAAATAAAACAGCGGTCAGATAAAATTGGCTTAACATGAAAAGTGAAATCTATTTTTTCAGGAATCTGGTTACCCATAGCTTCATCATTCAAAGCAATGGTCTTATCATTTTTGGAATTACAACTTACTAAAATTGTACAACAAAAAATTGAAGTAATAAATTGAAGTAATGGATTCTTAAGTTTGCTTGTCATGGTAGGCATTTTACAATACAAACATGAACTTACAAACTTTACCATCTATTATTAGTTAAATTTCGACCAATAACGATGCATTTAAGCCTAATAATACTATAAAGACACAAAATTTAAATAAAAAAATGTCTAATTCACAATAAGCTATGCCAAAAAATATAATAAAACTATTTTAAGGAAAAATCAATTAGAATTTTTAGGACAAGTAAAGGTCTACCAAACCTTCTGGCGTATTTACAAAAATGCATTTGTTTTCGCGATCCACTTTTGTAATGATATCATCATTTACAGGAATCAATAATTGCTTGTCTTCTTTTTCTACTTCGAACAAGGCTTGTGCGGTAGTATCGTTAATACTTTGTATAATACCAATATCTCCATGAACCGAATCAACCATGGTAAACCCTACTACTTCATGATAATAAAATTTATTATCGGTGAGCTTAGGCAACATATTTAGCGGCAAATACAATCCAGATTTCATTATTCTGTCGGCATCGGATTCTGACTTTACCTCTTCAAAATCAATACGAAGTAAGTTCGATTTATGAAGTCGGCATCTTTTAATAAAAAATGGAACCAGATTGTTTCCTAAAGAAACGAATACTGATTCCATGTTTTCGTATATCTCGGGGTCATCGGTATCTAGTTTTACTAGCACCTCACCTTTGAAACTATATTTTGAAACGATAGTACCTAGGTAGAAACAATCTTCCTTTCGCATCGTTTCTTAAAAATTATGCTTTGTCTTCTTCAGCAGCAGGTGCTTCTGGAGTTTCAACAGCTTGTTCTGGCTCACCGGCAGCTTCAACAGCTTCTACTTCCTCTTCAGCACTTTCACCTTCTGGAGTTTCTGGTAAAGCAGCAGCGGCAGCTTCAGCAGCACGCTTCGCGTTTACCTCTTTTTCTGCTTTTAATGCAGCAGCCTTAGCATCAGCTTTAACTTTATCTAAACCACCAACTTTATCAGCAATAGCTTGTTCTTTTTCAGAAATCCAAGTATTGAATTTTTCTTCAGCTTGCTCTTCAGTTAATGCTCCTTTACGAACACCACCTAATAAATGATGCTTTAAAAGAACACCTCTATAAGAAAGAATAGCTTTAGCAGTATCTGTAGGTTGTGCACCGTTTTGCAACCACTTTACTGAACTATCAACATCAAGTTCAATAGTTGCAGGGTTTGTATTAGGATTGTAGATACCTAATTTTTCTAAGAATTTACCGTCTCTTTTAGCTCTTGCATCTGCAGCAACTACCCAATAGAATGGTTTTCCTTTTTTACCGTGTCTTTGTAATCTAATTTTTACTGGCATATCACATTAATTTGTAGGGTGCCCGACCCTTGATTATTAATTCTAGTTTTTTAACTCGTTCGCCATCAAAAAGCAAAGCTAACCTGAAAGCGGGTGCAAATATAATTCAAATTGCTGAATTGGCAACAATGAATTCATGTTATTTGAATAAGCGTTTTCAAAAACTCCAAAATACAAGATTCAAAATTACACCTAACCTACTTTAATGCCAATTAACACTTGCTCTCTGCTCATAATTTACAAATTTGAATAATGTTAATCTTCAGCAAGCATTTTACCAAATAAATACTTAAACATTAAACGTTGATAACTCCTAGCAACTCTCCTTTTACCAACACCTCCTTTTTTTGTAATTTTATAGACACTTTTTAGGTCAATCATCTGACCCCGTTGAACACACTGAAAACTCGCTATGTACCTCATCTTTGATACCGAAACTACCGGTCTTCCAAAAAACTGGAATGCCCCTATTACCGACACCGACAACTGGCCTCGTTGTATACAAATAGCATGGCAGTTGCATGATGAAATGGGAAAATGCATTGAACATGAAGACTATTTGGTACGCCCAGACGGATTTAATATTCCATATGATGCAGAGCAAATTCACGGTATTTCTACAGAGTTAGCGGAACAAAAAGGTATTTCTCTTTCTGATGTTTTAGATAAATTCAAGATCGCCATGTCCAAAACAAAGTTTATTGTTGGCCAAAATGTGGGGTTCGATTTAAATATTATGGGCGCGGAATTTCACCGTTTGGGTGTTGAAAATACATTGCAAGAATTACCTGTTTTAGACACCTGTACGGAGCACACGGCACAACTTTGTCAAATTCCTGGTGGTAGAGGTGGTAAGTTTAAGCTTCCTACCTTAACCGAATTACATGAATATTTGTTTGGCGAACCTTTTGGTGAAGCCCATAATGCGACTGCCGATGTTGAAGCAACTACACGTTGTTTTCTTGAGCTTATACGCAAGCAGCAATATACCATTGAGCAGTTAGATGTAAAAGCTGATTATTTTAAGAATTTCTCTGAGGCGAATCCAAAAGAGATTGAGCTTATTGGGCTTAAACACATCAACCTTAAAAAAGCATCTAAGAAAATAGCCGATGCACTTTGGGCAAAAGATACGGGCGGAGCATCAAAAGAAGAAATTAAGGAGAACCTTGCCACGTTAGAATCTGCAAGTTTTGCACATTTACATAATCACACTCAATTTTCTATTTTACAGTCTACCATAAGTGTTCCCGATCTAGTAGCTGCTGCAGCAAAGGCAAAAATGCCTGCCGTTGCCATGACCGATCATGCAAATATGATGGGTGCTTTTCATTTCGTAAACGGAGTGCTGAACCATAACAAAGGGGTAGTAGCTAGAAATGAAGAAAACCAAAAACGTTACGAAGCTACCCAAAACGGAACCTTAAAGGAAGGCGAAGAGCCGTTAAACGAATTACCAGAACCTGAACAGGAAATTACTCCTATAATAGGCTGTGAATTTCAAGTTTGTGAAGACCACACCAACAAATCACAAAAGGATAATGGGTACCAAATTGTAATGCTCGCCAAAAGTAAAAAGGGATATTTGAATTTAGCAAAAATGTCTTCCATTGCTTTTGTTGATGGGAAATACTATGTACCTCGGATAGACAAAAAAATTATTGAGAAGTACAAAGAAGATGTTATGGTGCTTACTGGAAACTTATACGGTGAGGTACCTAGTAAAGTATTAAATGTTGGTGAAAACCAGGCAGAAGAAGCTCTTATTTGGTGGAAAGAGACCTTCGGTGACGATCTTTATATTGAAATCATGCGTCACGGGCAAGAGGATGAAGAACGTGTAAACCAAGTATTAATTCAGTTTGCTAAAAAGCACAATATAAAACTAGTCGCAACCAATAACACCTATTACGCAGAGAAAAAGAATGCACATGCACATGATATTCTTTTATGTGTAAAAGACGGAGAAAAACAAGCTACACCAATAGGGCGTGGTCGTGGGTATCGATACGGACTGCCAAATCAAGAATACTATTTTAAGTCATCTGATGAAATGAAAGAGCTTTTTAAGGATATTCCTGAAGCCATCATCAACATTCAAGAAATAGTAGATAAAGTGGAAACCTTTACATTGGCACGTGATGTACTATTACCCGCTTTTGATATTCCAGAAGAATTTCAATTTGAAGAAGATAAATTGGACGGTGGTAAGCGCGGTGAGAATAAATTTCTACGTCACATTACCTATGAAGGTGCCAAAAAAAGATATGGTAAAATTACACCGGCAATTGATGAGCGCTTAGATTTTGAGCTGCAAGTAATAGAGAAAACCGGATATCCTGGTTATTTCTTAATCGTGGAAGATTTTATTAGAGCAGCCCGTAACATGGATGTATCCGTAGGTCCTGGTCGTGGGTCCGCTGCAGGATCTGCCGTTGCGTATTGTTTATGGATTACGAATTTAGACCCTATTAAGTACGACCTACTTTTTGAGCGTTTCTTAAATCCGGATCGTGTAAGTATGCCCGATATTGATATTGATTTTGATGATGAGGGGCGTAGCCGTGTTATGGACTATGTAATTGAAAAATACGGTTCTAACCAGGTGGCACAGATTATCACTTACGGTACAATGGCCGCCAAATCATCCATTCGTGATACAGCAAGAGCGCTAGATTTACCATTAGGAGATGCAGACCGTATGGCAAAATTGATTCCCAACATGTCTAAGCTAAAAAAGATTATTGGGGTCGATGAAAAAGTTTTAAAAGACAAGTTCAATAGCGAAGAATTAGAGAAAATAAATGAGCTTTTAAATATTTCTGAAGGTGACGGACTAGAATCTGAGACCTTAAACCAAGCGTATATTTTAGAAGGCTCTGTTCGTAATACCGGTATTCATGCCTGTGGGGTAATTATTACTCCAGATGACATTACAAAGTTCGTTCCCGTAGCGCTAGCGAAAGATTCGGAAATGTACTGTACGCAGTTCGATAACTCGGTCGTAGAAGATGCCGGATTGTTGAAGATGGATTTCCTGGGGTTAAAAACACTGACCTTAATTAAGGACACGGTTAAAATTGTAAAAGCAAAACATGGCATTCAACTAGACCCAGAAAATTTCCCGCTGGATGATGAAAAAACATACGAACTCTTCCAAAGAGGGGAAACCGTTGGTGTATTTCAATACGAATCTCCTGGAATGCAGAAACATATGCGTTCGTTAAAACCTACCGTTTTTGCAGATTTAATTGCCATGAACGCTTTGTACCGCCCTGGTCCTATGGAGTATATACCAAGTTTCATAGCCCGTAAACACGGTACCGAGGAAATTATATATGACCTTGATGCCTGTGAGGAATACCTAGCAGAAACCTATGGTATTACAGTATACCAAGAGCAAGTGATGCTCCTTTCACAAAAGCTGGCAGACTTTACCAAAGGTGAAGCCGATGTATTGCGTAAGGCCATGGGAAAAAAACAAAAGTATGTACTAGATAAAATGAAGCCAAAGTTCATTGAGCAAGCTTCGTCAAAAGGACATGCTGTAGATAAGTTAGAAAAAATTTGGAAAGATTGGGAGGCATTTGCAGCCTACGCCTTTAACAAATCGCATTCTACTTGCTACGCTTGGATTGCCTACCAAACCGCTTATTGCAAAGCCCACTACCCAGCAGAATATATGGCAGCGGTTTTAAGTAATAACATGAACGACATTAAACAGGTTACGTTCTTCATGGAGGAATGTAAGCGTATGGGCTTAGATGTGTTAGGGCCAGATGTCAACGAATCGTACTACAAATTTGCCGTAAACGATGCTGGAGCGGTACGTTTTGGAATGGGTGCTGTAAAAGGTGTTGGTCGCGGAGCAGTGGAAACTATTGTAGAAAACAGAAAAGAAGAAGGTGCCTTTAAATCCGTTTTCGATTTATCTAAACGTATAGATCTTCGTGCTGCCAATAAAAAAGCATTTGAGAATTTAGCAGTAGCAGGTGGATTCGATTCTTTTGGCACAACGCATAGGGCACAATATTTTCATGATGAGGGAGACGGAATTACCTTTTTGGAAAAAGTAATTAAGTACGGAGCAAAATTTCAAGAAAACGAAAACTCGGCACAGGTAAGTTTATTTGGCGATGCCAGTGAAGTGCAAATTCCTGAACCCATTGTACCACCTTGCGAAGAATGGGGAACAATGGAAAAACTACGTAGAGAAAAAGAAGTCGTTGGTATTTACATATCTGGTCATCCGTTAGATGATTTTAAAACAGAAATAAAAGCCTTTTGCAATGCAAATATTGCATGTGTAAGCGATCTACCCACTTATGTAAACAGGGAGCTTACCTTTGCTGGGGTTATTACAGATGTACAGCATAGAGTTTCTAAAAACGGAAAAGGATGGGCGGCCTTTACCATGGAAGACTACACCGACTCGTTCGAGTTTAGAATTTTTGGTGAAGAATATCTAAAATTTAGACACTTTTTAATGATCAATTCTTTTGCCTACGTAAAGCTTTTTGTTCGTGATGGTTGGATTAATAAAGACACTGGCAAAAAAGGAGATCCGAGAATGCAATTTAATAGCTTTATGCTACTTCAAGAAGTCATGGAAACCTATGCACGTAAATTGACTATAAAATTAGATATTGCCGAACTAAAGGAAGAAAATGTACGTAGATTAAAAGATACATTTATCAACCATAAAGGCGACCATACTATTCAATTTATTGTATATGAAATGCAGGAAAAAATAAAGGTGAATTTAAATAGCAGACGACAAAAAGTGCAAATCTCAAGTGAATTATTACAACTTTTAGAGAAACAAGACGTTCATTTTAAGCTGAATTAAATTTGGTTTAAAAATTGAAATAGGGATATCACTCAATAGTAATGAAAATTATAACTTTTATTTAGCAGTACAAAGTGAGAAAAGAGCTATATAAATTGATAAATTAGCCTGATACCTTAATAGTTAAAATGAATTGTTAGCACGTAAGGAATCAGTAGAATAATTGACTAAATTTGCATAATCAATAAAAGTAAATAAGATGGCATTAGAAATAACAGATGCTACTTTTGACGAGGTAGTTTTAAAAAGCGATAAACCAGTAGTGGTAGATTTTTGGGCAGCATGGTGTGGTCCTTGTAGAATGGTAGGTCCTATCATTGACGAAGTTAGTACGGAATATGAAGGTAAAGCTGTTGTAGGAAAAGTTGATGTAGATGCGAACCAAGAATTCGCTGCTAAATATGGGGTACGTAATATACCTACCGTATTGGTATTTAAAGGTGGTGAAATTGTAAGTAGACAAGTAGGAGTATCTCCTAAAAAAGTTTACACCGACGCAATTGATGCGGCTTTGTAGAAGCTCCCTAACCCAAAAAAGGTTATATAAAAATTAAAAAATCCTGCTAAAAGCAGGATTTTTTAATTTGGGACAATTTTAATTCACCTTATCCTAAAAGTTAAACGGTCTTTAGTATCTTTAGAATTGTGAATTTACAATCAGAATTAAACAAATCATCCTTATTTTCAAATCTAGAACTCCTTGCAAACCAAGTAGTAGAAGGTTTCATTAGTGGAATACACCGAAGTCCCTTTCATGGATTTTCGGCAGAATTTGCTGAGCATAAAATTTACAACATTGGAGAAAGCACCAAGCATATAGATTGGAAGCTTTTTGCAAAAACTGATAAACTCTACACAAAGCGTTACGAGGAAGAAACCAATTTAAGGTGTCATATGATACTAGATAATTCTGCCTCTATGTACTATCCCAAGGTAGACAATTTAAGCATCCATTCATTAAACAAAATAGGTTTTAGTGTCTTGGCAATTGCTGCATTAATGAACCTACTTAAAAGACAACGTGATGCCGTTGGGCTAAGTATTTATTCTGACGCCTATAATTATTATGCGTCCGAAAAAGGAAGTGAACGCCATTTTCAAATGCTATTGGCACAATTAAGCGAAGTTGGCATGGCAAAAAATCCGCCAAAAGAAACCAAAACGTATTCCTATTTACATCAAATTGCAGAAAAAATTAAACGCCGAAGTCTCATTTTTTTGTTCACAGATATGTTTCAGACCGAAAAAAATGATGATGAATTGTTTGAAGCATTACGTCATTTAAAATATAACAAGCATGATGTGGTACTATTTCACCCCATGGACAAACAGCGCGAATTATTCTTCAATTTTGAAAATACACCTAAAAGATTTATCGATTTAGAAACAGGTGAACATTTAGATGTATATGCAGACAATATAAAAGAAGCTTACAATGAACGAATTACCGCATATTTATCTGACATAAAAATGAAATGTGCTCAGTATAAAATCAAATATGTGGACATAGATATTCAGCAAGATTTTTCCACAGTACTCAATACTTTTCTTGTAGAACGTAATAAATTTCTCTAGACTGAAAAAAAAGTAAAAAAAATGTTTGTGCAATTCAATAAACAACATATATTTGCACTCGCTAAACGCCACGGTCTGGTAGTTCAGTTGGTTAGAATACCTGCCTGTCACGCAGGGGGTCGCGGGTTCGAGTCCCGTCCAGACCGCAAGTAAAACCAAGCCCTCACATCAGTGAGGGCTTTTTTATTTTAGAAGCAATTTAACACATACACAATTTTTGTGATTGACCCTAAATAGTTCAATAGGTTCAGGGACGGATTTATAAACTTTACTGAGTTTTTAAGTATAAGGTTTTCGACGTTAGTTTTATGTTTTTCTTAGCGCGGTATTTCAATTTCCAAAATAGTTTATTTTGAGAAGCAACCAAAAGCAATGGTTTTTTGCGTCCCTAAAATATAAAATTTCTAATATCATATCTACTACAGTGGTTTACACCTAAGTCCATTGCGCTAAAGATTTTCTAGAAACGTAATACTATCCTCAAAATGATTTGGAGGATTAGTATCCATCTCCACATAGACTACTTCAACACCTCCTTTTTTGGCGGAGGCAAAGAAATCCTTCCAATCTGATATGCCTTGACCTATGGCAATTTCCTTTGTTTTATCGGTTTTGGAATAATCCTGTAGGTGTGCGGAAATGAAGCGACCAGGATATTTGTTAAAAATTTCCGAACCTTTTACACCCATTTTGATCACTTCCGTTTGATATTGCATTTTTACTAGTTCAGGGTCAAGCTCTTCCATTAGAATATCATACACTAATTTATCATGAAACTTATGTTCGAACTCAATGGCATGATTGTGGAATCCGGTAATCATACCAGCATCTTTTACTTTTTCTCCGATTGCGTTTAAATCAGCGCAATTTTTCTTGAGTTCGTCTAGGGTGGCTGCATTTAGTCCAAAGGCCAAAACCATGTGTTCTAATCCTAATTGTTGCGCGAAATCGATACGATCATCAAGATTTTCCTTTAACTCGCTGAACTGAAAATGCGAACTATTACATTTCATTCCAGTATCGTCAATCATTTGTTTTAATTCTACCCCTGAATATTTAGTCAATGGCTCAAAAGACCCCATATAGCCTTTGGGTGAACACATTTCAACATATTCATAACCTAATTTGGCCATTTTATTCAAGGTTCCTGTAAAGTCCTTGCCGATTTCTTCTCTTAGCACATAGGTCTGAAAACCAATGGGTATATTTACAAGTTTGCTGTTGGTTATGGCAAACAAGTTGTTGGGCACTGCCGTCATAATCCCCAAAGAGGCCATTCCCGCTGTTCCTTTTGATATAAACTGTCTTCTTTTCATTTTATTCTATTTTAATAATTTGGAATATAGCTAAAACCTAGGATGGCATATCAGGCAAACTCCAGCCATTTTGGTAGGTATGCTTGATGTATTCTGTAGCTGACTCAAGAGCATTGAGGTCAACGGTTTCCACATTCCATGTAGGTTTGCTATCTACCATTTCAAAGCCAAAGGTTTTTACCACTTTCATGGTTTCGTTATCAGCGATGTTGGTAAATTTCATTTGCTCACCGTCCCAATTCAATATTTTATTCAATCCTTTTAAACGAATGGCCAGTACTCCTAACAATACCATTTCATTGAATGGTCCCGAATATCCGAAATGAGCAGACCCTTTGATTCTATTTTCCGGTGATTCTTTACAAGCCCTAATCCAATCTTGTTCGTGTGGCCCATCGCTATAGTCAACGGAATTGGGTACTCTTCTTAAAGTTTCCGGAACATTGGGAACCCTACCAGAAAGCAATCTCGGATTGAAACCTCCGCCGCCGCAGATCAAAGTATCTTTGCTTCCCACAAAAATACAGCCTCCGAGACCATCGTTCATAAAAGGCATACCGTCTTCAATAATACCCGGCCTGTCAGGTAAGAAACCACCGTCGTACCAATGCATGTCTACTGCTGGTAAATTCAATTTCTCCATATTTTCTCTAGCGGGGAATTGAAATAAAACTTTTTCAGCCTGCGGAGCACTTTCGGTATTTGCTGATGTAGAACTTCCAGAAATCGCATTTGGGTATTTCAAATGCAAAGCGCGATAAATGGGGTCCATAATATGGCAGGCCATATCACCGAAAGCACCGGTACCGAAATCCCAAAATCCGCGCCAATTCCAAGGGGTATACAGTTCATGATAGGGTCGCATCGGGGCAGGTCCAATGAACAAGTCCCAATCAAAATTTTTGGGTATTTCCATTTTTTCTTTTGGCCTTTCTAGGCCTTGCGGCCATATTGGTCGATCTGTCCAAGCATGGGTCTCTTTCACTTCGCCGATCTCCCCGTTCCAAATCCATTCGCATAGCTGTCGAACTCCGTCGCCTGAATTTCCTTGATTACCCATCTGCGTGGCTACAGGGTATTGCTCCGACAATTTGGTCAACAATCGAGATTCGTATATACTGTGCGTTAAAGGTTTTTGACAGAACACATGCTTGTTCAATGTCATTGCCGTGGCCGCAATAGCTGCATGCGTATGGTCGGCCGTAGCTACCATTACAGCATCAAAATCTTTACCCATTTCATCGAACATCTTACGCCAATCATAATATTTCTTTGCATCGGGGAAAGTATCAAAGCACTCTTTGCTAAAATTCCAGTCGATATCGCACAGACCGATGATATTTTCGGTGTTCATTGCCGTGAGGTTCTGAAGCCCCTTACCACCTACACCGATGCCTACGATATTTAACTTATCGCTTGGCGCCTTGTGGCCCAGACCGCTGACGGTAAAGCTGGGTACGATGGTAATACCTGCACTTGCGGTAACAGAATTCTTTATAAATTTTCTACGTGAGTTCTGGTCGGTTTTCATAAATGTGCTTTTTCTATTATTTTAACTCCTTAATTTTTATATTCCTATAGAAGACATTGTCCCCAAAATGTTGAAAAACAATATGACCTTTGTCGTATTTTCCGTAATCGGGAAAATCGGCCCATTTTCCGCTATTCTTTAATTTATTCCATTCATCTGAATATTTTTCATATTCCACGACCACTTGGCCGTTTAAAATTTGCGTCACTTTGTTTCCATCGACTACTAAAACCGCATGGTTCCATTCCCCGGCGGGGTTGTGGGCTTTTACCAGTGGTGGATACATGGCATAGTTGGCCCCACAGAACTGCCAGTCCTCCAAAGGGCCTCTTTCCCATCCTTCGTGGTCAATGACCTGATACTCGCTGCCCGTTTCGTATGCAAACTCATAATCATCGGTTTCTGCAACTTGAAAAAGTATGCCACTATTGGCCCCCTTGCTGACTTTAAATTCCAGGCTAAGCGCAAAATTTTCGTATTCCTTGTCCGATGAGAGCCCAATAGGTGTTCCTTTGTCGGTCAACATTTCCAATGCGCCATTGGTAATTCCCCAGGAATCCAGAGCCGAATCGGTATTAAAGCCATGCCATCCTTCGGTAGAATTTCCGTCGAACAGTAATTGCCAATTATAGTTCTTTTCCAAATCCGATAATTCATTGATCAATGTAGTATCCAACTCGGTCAATAATTGCTGTGGCTTGTCAATATATTCATAGGTTACAAACGCAAACTGTTTTCCGTCGGGCGACCATGAGGGTACGTTCAAACTTCCTTGTCCGCCCGTAAACGTATAAAGTGTTCTTATTTCCTTAGAATTTATATTGAACAGACGCAAGGCCACCTGTTTCATAGCGGGGTGGGCACTACCTTGATCTTGTAAATAGGATATAAACACGAAATATTTTCCATCAGGAGAAATATGTGGAAACCAATTGGAATAGGAATCATCTGTTAACTGTTCCCCTTCACTGCCATCGGCATTCATTCGCCATATTTCCATTTTGCCAGAATCCATAGCATTGTAATATATATGTTCGCCATCGACAGAATATTCCGGGCCATCGGAAAGGCCTTTACTATTGGTCAGTTGTATTTCTTCTCCACCCGCTATCGGAATTGTGTAAATATCAAATTGGTCGTTTCTAAATGCAGTGTATGTAACCATTTTTCCGTCGGGAGACCACCCATGTAGAAAAGAAGGTACATTTTTGGTTACCCGAACAGGTTCACCTCCTTCAATTGGCATCGTAAAAATACAGGAAGTCAGCCAGCCTTCGTTTCCACCTTCCAAGTTATTGCTTAATGCAAGCGTTTTACCATCCGGTGAAATCACATGGTCGTTATTACATCGTGTGGCGGAACCAGTATCTATTTTATCCTTTTTTCCATCCATTGAAATCCTGAATAGGCCGCCATTTTGGTTGATGATAAAGTAATCGCCATCAATAGCCCAATTTGGTGCCTCAAAGTGGGCATTTTCCTGCAAAATCGTTTGTCGTTTACCAGTCTCGATCTCATAGGTTTGTAAAGTAGAACGCACTTCAGCTTTCTGGGCATTTGAATTTAGAGTTAACAAGAACAATAGGGCCACCGAAATATATCTTATCATAATTTTTATTTTAGGAAAAAGATACAAAAAAAGGAAGTTGCTAAAATTAAAAACGAAATTATCTTGGTTTTGCAATTAAACATTAGCCTTATATTTTGTGTATATTTAGACTATCGCTTAAACCTTATTAATTTTTAGCTTATGAGGGCATTCCGGGTTGTAACATGTATACTTTTAGCATTCTATTTTGGTGCAAACGCCCAAAATAAAACCGTGGCCGAACGTTTAGGTTATTCGGCCGATACCAAGTTGTTGATATTACACGCGGACGATCTTGGTGTTGCGCATTCCGAGAATGCTGCGAGTATAACCGCTTTGGAAAAAGGTCCGTTGAATTCAGCCAGTATTATGGTGCCCTGCTCATGGTTTCCTGAAATTGCATCTTATGCCCGCAATAATAAAGCTATGGATTTTGGCCTGCACATGACCTTGACCAGTGAATGGAAAAATTATAAATGGGGACCGGTTTCTTCGAAAGATTCCGTTCCAACTTTACTTAACAAAAACGGTTATTTTTATGCGTTAGTGGATAGCCTTCAAAATTATGCAGATCCAAAGGAAGTGGAAGTAGAACTTAGAAACCAAGTAAAAAAGGCCTATAGGTTCGGTATCGACGTAACCCATTTAGATGCGCACATGGGGGCTGCCGCAAGCACCCCTGGCTTTACGGCAGCTTATTTGAAAGTAGGCAAAGAGTTCGGGCTTCCTGTTTTATTGGATGGCCGTGTATATACCATGAACCACGACAGTATTAATAGTCTTTTAGATGAAAAAACTGTGGTAGTTGATCGTATTCTTTCAATGGAACCCCACACTTACAAGCAAGGTGCCAAGCAAACATATACTGATATCCTCGAAAATTTAGAGCCAGGACTAACTTTTTTATTGTTGCATCCTGCTTTTGATAATCCTGAAATGAGAGCCATTACCATAGAGCATCCTGATTATGGATCGGAATGGAGGCAGGCCGACTATGATTTTCTAATGAGTGACGCATGTACTGAAATTATCAAAAAACAAAACATTAAAATGATAACTTGGAGGGAAATTAGGGACAAGATTACCCGGGAAAAATAGAATGTGTTATATAACATTGTAGCAATGAATAAAAAAATAGGCGTTGGTTTAATAGGTTCGCAATTTATATCTTCTATATAGGTTGAATCCCTGAAAACTATTGCCGATGCAGAAATTATTACCATGATGTCGCGCACAGAGAGCAATCCTAAAAATTTGCCACTAAACATGGTATTCCAAAATAGTTTACTGATTTAGATGAAATGCTGGCCTTGGAGGAAATCGATATGATGGTTATTGGAGCACTAAATGCAGTGCATTGCGAAATTACGGTCAAGTCAGCAAAGGCCTGGAAGCTATTTGAAAATGGTGTCACCGCCAGCGCCAAGGAAAGTTGGACAAAATTAGGAAGTATGGACGATAGGGCGGAAATTCATGGATCTGAAGGAGTGACCTATGCCGATGTGCTCCAAGGAAAATCCATTAAAACGTACAGCAAAAAAGGTGTTGGATATACTGTCGAAAAAGCTGGAAATACTGTTTGGTGGAGCTATACCATGTACGAAGAAATATGGAACTACGGTTTCCCTTAAGAGTTCGCCCATTTTGTAGACTGCTTAAAAATTAATAAAGAACCATTCGTAACCGGCGAAGATAACAGGGTAGTTTTAGAAGTTATATAGTCGACATATAAATCTGTCGGAACACATAAAAAGTATTTATGCAGTTCACATTAAATGTGGACAAGCCTGATAAACTTTGAAAAAAGGGAATGATTAATAGTTTTCAGTATAAAAATAGTACAAAACGGAATTTCAATTAACAAATGAAAATAAAATATTGTTCGGATTATGAGGAAATGAGCCAATTATGTAGTGATTCCATACTCACCGATCTAAAAAAAAATAATAAGCAATTGATTTGCGTGGCGACGGGCAATTCGCCAAATGGTGTTTATGAAAATTTGGCCAATGCCCATAAAAGTGAACCTAGCCTTTTTGAGAAACTAAAAGTTATCAAGCTAGATGAATGGGGAGGAATATCAGCATCCGATGAGAATTCCTGTGAAACTTTTATTCAGAAAAAAATTCTTGGACCACTTCAAATTTTAAGCGACCGCTACATTTCGTTTGAAAGTAAACCGGCATCCCCAGAAGAAGAATGTGTAAGAATACAGAATGAAATTAAGAGGCATGGTCCAATCGATACCTGTATTCTCGGTTTGGGTAAAAACGGGCATATTGGTTTTAACGAGCCTGGCAAAGCCTTGGCTCCATATTGCCATGTCGCCAAACTCTCTAAAGAATCGTTACGACATGAAATGACAGCAACAATGCAAAAAAAACCTTCTTATGGATTAACCTTGGGAATGGCTAATATTCTTCAATCTAAAAAAATAGTTCTGTTAATTACAGGAGCCAACAAAAATAGTGTTATCGAAAATCTACTGACTAAAACGATAAACCCAGACTTGCCCGCTTCTTTTTTATGGTTACATCAGAATGTAACATGTTATATCGATTCAAACGCAATTTAAATTGTATTCGTAAAGAACTAACTAGCTTTTAACAAATAATTTTTTAATTCCAATATAAAAAAGCAAAGCTATAAACCCAACAATAAGACCTACTCCAAATTCGACCAATAAACTAGGTACATTGGGTAGTAGATGATGAAAGAAATCAATATTATGTACAAAAATACCGCCAGAAACTAATAATAATGCTATTGTTCCAATCACTGATAGTGCTTTAATTACTTTTGGTAATGCGTTCACGAAAAAGTGACCAATTTTATCGGAAATACTGTTATCCTCCTCGTTATAATTAATCAATCTGGTTCCAAATTCATCCATTCTTACAATTAGGGCTACGATTCCATAAACACCTACCGTCGCCAATAAGGCTACTACCGAGACAACCATAATTTGAGTTAGTAAGGGCTCTTTAATAACAGCACCTAATGCAATAATGACAATTTCTATGCTTAGAATAAAATCGGTGACAATGGCGGATTTTATCTTGGTCTTTTCAATTTCCAAAATCTCCTCTTTCGTCATCTCCTTCATTTCAGTTGCTATGTGTGCATGCTCATGGGGTACAAAATATTCATAGATTTTTTCTGCACCCTCGTATGCAAGGTAAATGCCTCCAACAATTAACACGACCGTTACCGCCCATGGCAAAAAGGCGCTTAATAAAAATGCAATGGGTAAAATAATTATTTTATTTAGGAGAGAACCTTTGGTAATGGCCCATAAAACCGGTAATTCCCTATCAGAGACAAAACCAGAGGCTTTTTCTGCATTAACAGCTAAATCGTCTCCCAAAATACCTGCTGTTTTTTTGGTTGCTATTTTACTCATAGCCGCCACGTCATCCAACAGTGCCGCTACATCATCTAGAATTGCAAAAAATCCTGAAGCCATTATTATAAATTTTGTTCAAAAATAATTTAACAATGTCATATATGAGAATTCTAACCGTATAAATACTATCTCATTTCATCATTTAAATCTTAAAAAATGGAACTGCAACAATAATGCACCAATTACAAACGAATTTAATTTTGATATATGAACACTATTTTATAAATCTAAAGTCTTACGAAGTCATTGAAAAACGGGGCTGAAAGCATACCGCCATGTAGAATCTTCTCTCATATCATATATAACAATCAAGTTTCTATTTTGAAAACAACTCCAACTTTGCAAAGAAATCTTCAAACAACAATCTATTATCTAACTGATGGTAAACCCTAATATTTCTTCCGTCAAAATTGCTTTCATATACTCCCTCATCATTTATTCTTGGTGCTTGTTTTAGAAGGTAAGTACTAGACGATGGGTCTGGCTCAAAAGAAGATTGTATCGCCGTTAAAAGCACTAACGGATTATCCCCATAAATATATACTTCGCCCATAGGTATATTCCATTTGTCCAATTTCATATACGCCTCTTTCATAATGCTGAATAAATGATTCCCCAATTTACCTTTCCCTTTAACTTTGGTCAAAAGTTCAGCATCAGACATTATGGGTTGGCGGTATACATTTCTTGGAACTTGCCATAAATTAATATTAGAATCATTAAAAATTACTTGAGCAGCTTTAATATCAATTCCCAAATTATATTCAAGAGTAGTATACCCAGGTGGCGGAATTGCGATATCTATATATTCTGGACCGCCGATCCAAACTAAGGTAATCTTTTCTGCAATTTTAGGCTCAAGCAAATAGGCACTAGCAATATTGGTTAAACCACCTCCACAAACAACGTACAACGGCAAATTGGTATCGGTACGCATTGCTTCTTTAATAATAGCCTGTACCGCATCACTATCTATTGGTTTTGTAACACTGGTCATGCTTACACTTTTATCTGTATAAACGGTCAGTTCATTTTCAAGCTCTAAAATTTCAATAACTTTCATTGCCTGTTCTTTTGCATACTCCGAAGTTCCAGGTCCACCAAATCCATGTTCATATAAATGCGAAGCAATTACTCCACGGATTTCTACGGATGGTGACATTAAATGATGTGCTAATTGAAAGAGTCCATCGGGATCACCGCCTAAATCATTATCGATTATTACTCGCATTCTAGGTTTTACAATAGAGTTCAGTTCCTCTAGCCCAGGTTGCTGAGAAAAGCCAAATGTACAAACGACAAAAAAGAATATTAAAAATATTGATTTCATAAGAATTATGGTTTAAAAAAAATTAGGCTTCATTGTTAGTACATTTTCAATGCCCATTGAGATTGAATAGTCTAAATTATCAAAATTAGCAACTAAGTTTCACCAATAATACTAATTATTAATGGTCAGGTTATTATAGAATTAAAAAATAAATGTATTATTGTTACAAATTGAGACAATAGAAAACTATTTTAAATGAAAAATTTAACAATGCTACTTTTTGTATTCATAACAATAACCCATTTAGCTACCGCACAAGAAACCAATTCGTTTCCTGTTCAAGCAAGCATTGAAAACGGTATTATAGAAGGTAATTATGATACACATACCGGAATTCAACGCTATTTCGGCATCCCGTTTGCCCAACCTCCATTAGGTGAGCTTAGATGGAAAGCGCCACAACCTTTAGATAATTGGAGCGGAGTTAAAGAAACTAAAGCCTTTGGTCCACGCCCAATGCAAACTATGGTATTTGGTGATATGAAATCTAGATCTAACGGAGTTAGTGAAGACTGCTTGTATTTAAATGTATGGACTCCCGCTAACCGCAATACAAAAGATTTACCTGTGTTGGTCTATTTCTTTGGTGGAGGAAATGTTGCAGGTGATGCATCTGAACCTCGTTACGATGGGGAAAGCATGGCTAAAGAAGGTATTGTTGTGGTTACCACTAATTATCGCCTAAATATTTTTGGATTTTTAGCACACCCAGAGTTAAGTGCTGAAGCCTCCTATAAAGCTTCTGGCAATTATGGCTTATTAGATCAAAATGCGGCGCTGAATTGGGTAAATAACAATATAACTGCTTTTGGTGGTGATCCAAGTAAAGTAACTATTGCAGGTGAATCTGCTGGATCAATTGGCGCTAGTCAGCAAATGGCCTCTCCATTATCTAAAGACTTAATTGCAGGTGCAATTGGCGAAAGCGGTGCAGGAATCAACCCTACAATGTCCCCGGTTTCCTTAAAAGATGCTGAAAACATGGGAATGGAGTTTGCTAAAAATGCGGGGTACCCTACTCTTGCTGAATTACGAAAATTGAGTACTAGAGAAGTGTATGAAATATATAATGAGTCTAAAAGATTTGGTTTTCCAGCTGTGTTAGATGGATATTTTTTACCAAAAACACTACCCGAAATTTTTGAAAGTAAAGAACAAGCTATGGTTCCTTTATTACTAGGTTGGAACTCTGCCGAGATTCCAGGAATGGCATTTACACAAGGTCCTTACACAGAAGAGAATTATGTGAAAAAGGTAAAAGAAGCTTACCCAAAGCAATATAAAAAAGTTTTGGAACTGTACCCTCATGGTTCAGAAAAAGAAATTGAATTATCTGCCACAGCTTTGGCCTCAGACAGATTTATATCTTATAGCACTTGGAAATGGTTTGATTTACATAGAAAAAATAGCGACCAATCTGTTTACAGGTATTTATACAGTAAATTAAGGCCTCCATTAGTAGATAATTCTTTAGCTTCTGGTTTGGCAGGTGGTACAGTGACCAAAGGATCAGATGCTCCCGCTGCTCCTAAAGCTGTTGGCGCTCCACATGCTTGCGAAATAGAATACTGTATGGGCAACTTACATTTGGTGGATGATTATGCATGGACCGCTGATGATTATAAAGTATCTAAAGAAATGATGACCTATTTCGCGAACTTTATTAAAACCGGAAATCCAAATGGCGAAGGCTTGCCAAATTGGGATGCAGCCACAGCAAAAGACACTACTCCCCCAGTTATGGTTCTTGACACCGAAAGTAAGTTAATAAATGCTCCAAATGATGCACGTTATCAGTTTTTGGACAAAGCTTTTAAAAATTAACAAAATGAAGTTTAATTTAAAATCTCTTCTGCTTTTAGTAAAGAGAAAAAGAGATTTTATGTTTTCTTAATTATTCTTTTGAGCTACTTTTTATATGAATACTATCCAAGTAAACTTGTAAATTAGTCTTATGAAAAAATTAATTCAATTCTTTGGCGCTTGGTATGGGGCTAAGAAAATAGGTGGCGGAAAATGTGGCTGTATCGGGACCTTTTTTGTATTTCTAATACTCTTCTGGATTTTAGGATATGTGCTTGAGGCTTTTTGAAAATTGGTTGTTGGTTGAGGGTTTTTGCGCTGAGTGCTTAACGCTTTGCGCTGGGCGTATTTCGTACTGCACTTCCTCTATTCTCTAACTTCTATTTTCTCTTCTCCAGTTTTCTTTTGGTCAAAAACCTTGACACTGGTTTTCATATCTGCATATCTAGGATCTTGTATGAAATCTTGTTTTTGTAGTTTAATGACTTCTATACTCAAAAACCCGAATTCACTGACTACTTTACCGTAAAAACGATATACACCCCTTCCTCTAAACCTATATTTTTCAGCTACAGGCGGAAACAACACCGTATCAAAAACCTGCCCTTGTTGGTCTAATAGCGTAGCAAAATACATTGTTTTTCCATTATGGGTTCGCGTACGTTTTACCGTTACCAAATATCCATAAATATCAATATTCCTGTCCAAGTAGCACTCTAAATCTTTACTACCCGATGTATTGAGAAGTGAATCTGCCAAAAGCTCAAACGGACTACATAAACTAAACCCTAGCAGCTCTAGTTGAGTAAAAGCTACCTCTAAACTGGTACTGTACAAAGACGGAATTTGAAAATGCTGATGCCGTGGCGTAAACAATTTTGGGTGGTCTATTTTCTTTGCTTTATTCAAGAATAAATGTGCTTTCCAAAGTAGTTCGTGCTTATTGGTTTCTGTAAACCTAAAGGCATCAATCCGTATTAAAATACTTACTTGCTCAATGGAAATAATCAGCCTATCCAAGAAATCTTCTAACGACATAAAATAGCCATTTAGAGTACGCTCCTTTAAAATACGTTCCATCACCCGTTGTTCCAGTTCCCGTAAATAGCATAGTCCTAAATAAAGCTCTTTACCATAAATACGGTTATCTGCATTACTTTTATTTACGCATGGCGGATGTATTTTTGCACCCAACATACGAGCTTCGTGCACATAAAACTCAGGGCTATAAAATCCGCCACCATTATTAAGCACTGCCACCATATACTCAAGTGGATAATAGGCACGCAAAAACAAACTCTGATAACTTTCTACCGCATAGGAAGCCGAATGCCCTTTAGCAAAAGCATAGCCCGCAAAACTGGCAACTTGGTCCCAAACTTCTTTAACGAGCTTCTCCGCATAGCCTTTTTTACGGCAGTTATCCATAAACTTATCTTGCACTTTTTGGAACTCTTCCCTAGACCGGAACTTACCGCTCATTCCGCGACGTAATACATCGGCTTCGCCTAAATCCAAATCGGCGAAATGATGAGCTACTTTTATCACATCTTCTTGATAGACCATAACTCCATAAGTCTCTGGCATAATTTCTAACATTACGGGGTGCGCCAATTTCGCTGCCCTGCCCTTGTTTCTATGCCGAAGAATATACTCGCGCATCATCCCGCTTTTAGATACTCCTGGGCGGATTATAGAACTTGCTGCTACCAAACCTAAATACGTATCTACTTCTAACTTTTTCAACAGCATTCTCATGGCTGGTGACTCTACATAAAAACAACCCATACATTGTGCTGTTTTTACCATAGTATTTATTTTGGGGTCTTTTTTAAATGCTTTAATATCATGAATATCAAACTTGGCAAATTCCTCGGGTCTGTCACGCTCAAGTATATCCAAGGTTTCCTTTATTTTCGATAGTCCGCGTTGGGCAAGAATATCGAATTTATAGAGTCCCACATCTTCTGCAATAACCATATCAAACTGCGTGGTGGGGAATCCTTTTGGGGGCATATTGGTTGCCGAAAACCAGTGAATGGGTTTCTCGGTAATTAAAATTCCGCCTGCATGTATGCTCAGGTAATTGGGCATACCATGAAGCAGCTCCGTGTACTTTAATACCAAAGCAGATATGTTATCTAGCCTGCTTTCCTGCACATTGCCATTACACAGCATATCTATTTCATCTTTTGGTAGCCCAAACACTTTTCCCAATTCTCGAATTACTCCCTTAGATTGGAAAGTAACATAGGTCCCCAATAATGCAACATTCTCGAATCGATTAAAAATATATTCCGTCATAACCGGTCTGTCCCGATGCGAAAAATCAATATCAAAATCGGGCGGATTTACACGATACAGATTTATAAAACGCTCAAAATACAGGTCTAGCTCCATAGGATCAACATCGGTAATAAAAAGCAAGTAGGCTACAATACTATTGGCACCACTACCCCGTCCTACATAAAAGAATTTCTGCTTTCGGGCATGGGAAATAATATCCCAATTGATAAGAAAATAAGATACAAAGCCCATTTTTTTAATGAGATGAAGTTCTTTTGCCAAACGATCTAAAACAGCTTGATTTATTTCAGGATATCTATATGGCAATCCTTCTTGACATAATTCCTCTAAAAACACCTCATCTTCTTCCTTACTACCTAAATATTTACTTAAGTTTTGAGGTTTTCGGCCTTCTGAAAAATCGAAATGGATAGAACAGGCGTCCATTAACCGTTGGGTATTTTCTAGAATAAAGCTGTGTTCAGAAAAATGTGCTGTTAAATTAGGCAACGCATACATATGCTCATCATCACGTGCCTGTTCCGTAACCGACAACATACTCAGCAAGGTGTTGTTATCTATAGCGCGCAGTAAACGATGTGCATTAAAATCGCGCTTGTTCCTAAACGTTACGGGCTGTAGCAATACAATCTTATTTCGCTGTTCCAGTAACTTTGAAAATCGGAGTCGTTTTAACTCATTTACAGAAACCCCGATAAACTCGTTTTCTGTAAAGGTTTTTTTTTCATGCTGAAGGATTTTCTCAAAAGGATAAATAACAAACACATTTTTAAACTGCGGAGCTATTTCTGGGATTTTCTTTTCTTGATGGATGTAATGTGATAAAAAATTATTGAGCTCCAAAAACCCTTCATTATTTTTAGCAATACCCACAAAACAAGGCTCTACCCCGTTTCTAAAATCGATACCCAAAATAGGCCGCACATTATATTCCGATGCTTTACGAACAAAGTTTAAACAGGCCGATGTATTATTAATATCTGTCAATGCCAATTGAGTTACCCCGTGCTGTCTTGCCAATTGCAAAAGCTCAAGCTCCGAGAAAGTCCCGTAGCGAAGGCTGTAGTATGTGTGACAGTTTAGGTACATTTTTGGTTGTTTGTTGTTTTTTGTTGGTTGATGGTTGTTCGATTTGCGCTGTTCGCTTGACGCTACGCGCTATACGCTGTACATGTTTTTGCTCTTAGCGTGTGGCGCTATTTATTTTCTATATTCTCTTTTCTAACCTCTATTTTCTCACTCGGCATTCACTTCGGCTACGCTCAGTGAACGGGTGTCGTCTTTGCGAAATTTTTTGCGCTTGGCGCGACGCGTATAGCGCTAAACGTTTTCTCCCCTCAACAAACAAATTAGGTCTCGACTGCGCTCGACAAGACATAAACATGACCAAAAACCAAAAACTAAATCTTCCTATGCGCCAACACCACTGGCGGCAGTCCGTTAAAAGGGTTATGCATTCTACCAATTGTTTTTGCTCCCATCCCCGATGCTCTCAGTACACTTTTATCTCCGTATCGCTTTCTAATGTTATCCATAGCGTTGTATAGACTCAGTATTTCTTCGGTATCATCGAAAAGATTAATTTGATAATTACCAGATACTAGGTGACTAAAACGTATACCAATTAACCGCACCAATAACCTACGGTTATAAAGCGTCTTGAATAAATCTAAAATTTTGGGTATTAGAATATGGTCTCCACTAGTATAGGGAATACGTAGTTGTTTTGAATAGGTATTAAAATCTGAATAACGGATTTTTACTGAAATACAAGCTGTCAGCTTTTCACCACGCCGCAATTGATAGGCCAGGTTTTCGGTCATGGCAATGAGGATACCTCGCAGTTTATTTACATCAATAGTATCCTTATCAAAAGTGCGTTCAGTAGAAATAGATTTTCGTTCGCAAAACGGAATTACGGGTGTATTATCAATGCCATTTGCCCTTTTCCATATTACCCCGCCATTAGCCCCAAGCACACGCTGCATTACCTCCATGGGCATTTCTTGTACGGTACGCACTTGTCGTAAACCAAGGTTTCTTAAAGTCTGGTACGTTTTATCGCCCACCATTGGTATTTTTTTGATGGATAACGGAGCAAGAAAAGGCTTTTCCAACCCTTCATCTATCTTTAATTGATTGTTTGGTTTTGCCTCATTCGTAGCTACTTTAGAGACCACTTTATTTGCTGATAACCCAAAGGAAATAGGGAGTCCCGTTTCTCTAATAATTTTCTTACGCATTTCTGAAGCATATTGGTAACAACCAAAAAAACGGTCCATACCAGAGAGGTCTGCATAAAACTCATCGATGCTCGATTTTTCGAATACGGGCACGTATTCTTTTATAATTTCGGTAACTACATCTGAGTGTTTACTATATTCCCCTGCATTACCACGAATTACAAAAGCTTCGGGGCAAAGTTCGCGCGCCATTTTCATGGGCATACCAGAATGCACCCCAAAACCGCGGGTCTCGTAACTACATGCCGCTACAACACCACGGTCTCCCGTACCGCCTACCAATAAAGGCTTATTTTGTAACTCACGATTATTGAGACGCTCTACAGACACATAAAATGTATCTAAATCTATATGAAGTATGGTCTTGCTCATAACTATCCCTCTAAAAAAAATCGGGATAGCTAAATTATGGAATTTTTCCAATTATTAGGATTATTTCCAATATTTAACACTCTAATCGTATTCACAAATATTTAGTAATTCGCCTAAAATTTCAATCTTCTTTTAATCTACATTAGCTAGGTTTTAAACTAAAAAAATATTTATGAAAACATTTTTACCTATTGTAGCATTCCTAATTTTCTCTTTTGTGTGTGCTCAAGACGACTCGGAGGTATTGGTCATTGAAAAGGGAACGTGGAACCTTAGAGGCAACGCTTCGCTATCGTTTCAAGAAAACAAATCAAATTATAATCAATTACAAAATGTTTCTGAAAACTCATCGCATTACTTAGTACTAGCGCCTTCTTTCGGCTATGCCCTTAAAAATGATATCGTAATTGGGGTAGGACTACAGTACGGAAATCAGAAAGGTAAAAATTCCAATACTGGATTAGATATCGATAATCGTTATACAAACAAAATTCAGTCTATTGGTTTAACTCCCTACATTCGTGGCTATAAGGGCATAGGAAAACAACTTTCGCTATACTTACAAGCAGAGGCAGGCTATAATAGATTTTGGAATACAAGCGATCAAAACGGGGTGGATAGTAATAATGATATAAGAGGAAACAATGTATTCATCGGCATAAGCCCTGGCATCACCTATTTCTTGAACAAAAAATTGGCCATTGAATCTACTATTGGCTCATTAAGCTATTCGTTCGGTGATAGAAAATCTGAAGAAGAAACAGACAGCTATTTAAAAAGCACTAATTTTAGAGTAGCCTTGGCATCAGACCTATTCTTCGGTATAGCCTATTATTTTTAATAAAACTAAAAAACCCTGCCACCTAAGTACTGATGGCAGGGTTTGGAACAAACCTCCCTTATTAAAAATTTTACCTATAATACCCAGGGCCAAAGACTCCGTTTTGGGCTATTACAATAGGTGTATTTGCATAATCGTATCCAAAAACATTATTAAGCCAAACAACTTTACCCGTATTAGCATCCATTGCAATGAGACCTACATTCTTATCTGTATCTGAAGTAGCGTTTATGTCATGTCCATGAAAATAGAGCATACCGTTTGCATATACAGGTGCATTATCACACACCACATCTTCCATGTACCAAAGTTGTTTTCCGTCAGATAGCTTTACGGCAAAAGGCCTTCCATTGGTGCTAAAGGCAAAAGAAGTAGCCTTTTCATACACGCCAAAAACCACATTTTCTACCACGGTGGGTGTCCACAAGGTATCGAACCCCGTATCGTTGCCCCAAATAAAGCTGCCCGTTTGTTTGTTTACACAGTATAGCGCCGAGTATATGGTATTGTCTTTAGGAATACCATGAAAAACTACTCTGTCTTCGGTTACTTGAGGTGAGCTAACCCCTTCGGCCTCAAACGACCAAAGTACATCTAAGGTATTTAAATTAATGGCATACATGTTTTTTGCAGGTAAGTAAAGAATATCATTTTCTATTAGTGGCACCGATGAAATATCATACGGAAGCTCTACTTTATTTAGCAGTGTCCCTGTTTCTTTATCGAGCACATGCATGTATGCTGGGTAGTACCCTAAAAAATCTTCTTCACTAAAAATGTACACTTTATCTTGATAAACAATTGGCGTGGTGGCCTCGTTCAACACATCATCTAACTCACCATCTTCATCTGTGGAGTAGTACCATTTTATATCTCCAGAACCTTCTAATAAAGCAACTACTACCCCATATCCGCCAGCAGTATAACATATTCCGCCTTCGCAATTGGTATTTGAAATACCTAAAGAATCATGGTACTCTAACATAGGAGTATCCCACAAAAAAGTATTGGAAGCTACATTGAAAGCATTGACGGAGTTATCATCAGATGCCACATACAACACCCCATTACTGTAATCTGGCAGACTTTCAGCATACGTGTAGTCGGGCAAAGTATAGACTATTTCTTCTTTCCCGGTTTGTGCATCAACCTTTACAATACTCTCGTCCCAAGTGGTCATTATTAAGGTGTTCAATGCTGGGTCGCCAGAAACAATTTTATTGCCCTGTTCTGGGTTGATTACTTCCCCTTCCTCATTTAGTTCTACTGCATCTTCTTTTGAGCAACCCATTATAAAAATGGTCAAAAAACATAAAAGAAGAAGGTTACTAGGTTTTATATATATTTTCATAACTTTTTTTTATTGCACTTTAAAATCGAACACTTCAGATTTAGAGGAATTACCCCCTATATCAATAGTTTTAACAAGCCAATAATATGTTTGCCCTGCGCTAACTGTAACCGAAATACTGCTTTGTGTCGTTGTGCCTAAGCTAACCGTAGGCTGAGCCGCAGTTCCAAACAATACTTCATATGTAGCAATATCATTATCGACATCGGTAGCAAGCCACTCTAGCATAACGGTACTAGAACTACTAATTGTTTGTCCTCTTGTAGGATTTACTGCCGCAGCAGGAAATGGTGCGTAATTTTCCACCCCTGTACCAGCATTATAAAATTTCCATTTAGCGCTACTAGGAGATTGATCAGAACCAGCAGCCTTAGAAACTACATACCACTCGTAAGGGGTATTTTTCATAAGACTGATGGCCTTCTCATTGGTACTCGCGTTAACGGTGTTTATATTGTTGGTATTTAGATTACGAATAGTAACTTCATAACTATCTACATTGGTCCCTTCTTCCCACATAAAAGTGACGGTACTCTCAATATCGTTTACGGATTCCCCTTCGGTACATTCAGAATTGTTTTCAGGAAAAACCAAATTAACACTACCCAAATCACCACCTTCATTAGGCTTATCAATAGGGTCGTCTTTTCCTCCTGAACAAGACGCAAGAGCAACCAGACCTATTACCGTTATTACTTTTTTAAATACGCTTTTCATTGCTTAATAATTTTAAATGTTTCCGTTTTTTCAGTATTACTAATAGATAGCAAGTAGATTCCGTTTTGTAGTATTTCTGCATTTAACACCACCATTGTAGTACCAGGTTCTATTGATTTCGTAAGTACAGTTCTACCGTCGAACGTATTTAATTGCATGTTCATTACGTTTTTAGATGGCGCAGTTAATTGTATGGTAATTTCGCCAGTGCTAACAGGGTTGGGATAAATAATAGTTTTTGCAGACAAATCAATAACTTCTTCATAAACACCTTGGCACTCTTTCTCGGTTGACACCAAAACCGTATTTACATCTGCTTGTAATTGCAGTTTAATTTCTTGTGCAGAAGTCGTGAAAAACTCATTATTTACGGTAATAAAATAACGTTCAGCCCCCTGCATTTGTAATGTCACATATTTACTAGTTGAATCGATTTTACCAGTAACAGAAAGGGCTTGCGGTTGCTCTACAACAATATCATAACAAAGTTCGTATCCATTTTGCCCTTGTACCGTAATGCATAATTGATACGTACCACCTTGCAGCGAAGTAAAGTTTGTAGATGAAGTAAAAGCTTGTGTTTGGTTAACACCGTTACCACTAAGACTTGCCGTATAATTTAAATTTTGCTGTGCATTTATGGAGATGGTGCCATTATTACTAGAGATACAGGATTCCCCTTTTGCCAGAATACTAAAATTATTTGATGGCAAGGAAAACTTAGGGCATCCTGTAAAATCAACTACCGTTCCCGCAATGGTATTAGGGCACTGATCCAAATCATTTGCCACGCCATCACCATCGTCATCGTTAGGATCAACAGTAGTAGAACCGCCCAAAGTAACCGTATATGCTTTGGTACTACCGTCTTCCCCAACAACGGTATAGGTGATAGGATTAGAAAAGTCGTTCGTATTTACGCCACTTTGTTGTAACGTATTACCAATATACACTTGCGATTTTTGAGAGTGCGTAAACGTTGCCACTAACCCCTGCGGATTAATGTTGGATGGAACAGAAATGGAAATAGCATTACCGTTAATTACCCCAACGGATGCTGGGTTGGTTACTGTAAACCTAAAATCGGTAATATCTTTTTCGCTACTAGCCGTTTCGCGCGCGCCTACCGTATACCAAATTCCCCAAATTCCGTTAGGGATAATAACACTTGGCGACCCTTGCGGACTCATTTTGTCTGATCCTAAACCAATAATGGCAATATCTTCATCTCCGTTATTATCGGTATCGAACAAAAGCTTGTCATCATTTTTAGAAAAGTTAGGAAAGCCTAGTTTATTATTTACATATACTGTTTTTACAATACCGGTTTCAATATTTGCCGTAATAACCTCATAGGCGTCATTGATTTCATCAAACAAATCGAATGCTAAAATATTACCCGATGTTTTTGCAAAGGATGGATTACCAATACTTATACCTTCGGGCAGGTTGGTAAATATTTTTTGGATGTTGCCGTCACCAAACGTATTTGCTTGGTTGTTCCATGCCCTAAGCGAACCTACGTCCCAATAATCTATAGAAGATCCATTGGCATTGTTCAATTCATTTAATGCATCATAAATTAAATATTGTCCAGAATAATCCCACTCTAGAGCATCGGCATATAAAACTTCACCTGTAGTAACGCCGTTTGCTGTTGTAGGGTTATAAAGTTCAAAAATCATAGCTTCAGAAGTAACCAGATCTGATATAAAAATGACTCCCTCAACATCGTTTCTTACCGCTGCCAATCTATTACCGTCTTTAGAAAGCGATACCGCACCCCATATAGGCTCATCTGAAATTACAAACTCTTCAATATTATTCTGGTCTAAGGTGACTGCATTTATCGTATAATCTTCAGTAACATAGATTGCCAAACTACCATCATCTGCAACACTAGGTTTACGAGAAAGTTTAGTTGTTGTTAACGGCACATAGTTTTCACCATTAGTATCTGAGATATAAAGGGTATTGGGATCTTCATCTCTTATATCTACACTTAATATAAATTCTGAACCACTAACAGTAGGAATATCATTATCTGTATCAGTAGCTTCACCATCTACAATACCCACCGTATCAAAAGCGCTAATTGCTGCTTGTACTTCTTGTGAATTGGCCCCATGTAAATCTGTCGCAGCTTGTATTACACCTAACCGAAGATCTATAAATTGCGAATTTGCCGTAAGGTAGGTGCTTAAAGTTCTATAATATACCTGCTCTGCTTTTTCTTTTCCTATGGCAGTTGCAATTAAATAATACGCCCTATTTGGTATACCACTATTAATATGCACACCGCCATTATCTCCTGAACCAGTATAATACTCGGTCATATCTTTAGGTTGCCAACCTGTATCTCCTAATTCGTTTCCTCCATTATTGGGGTTAGACATGTCTCTTAAGGCACCAGATGAATAGTATTGTGTGTTCACTACATCTTCCCCTAATCGCCAATCATCACGATCAATCATAGTCCCAAAAACATCTGCAAAAGATTCGTTTATAGCTCCAGATTGATATTCATAAACCAAGTTAGCAGTGTTTTGAATAACACCATGAGACATTTCGTGACCGCCAACATCTAAACTACCAGCTAAAGGTGCAAACGCATCTCTTCCATTTCCGTAAAACATAGATGTACCGTTCCAAAAGGCATTATCTAGTCCGCCGCCATCATCGTCAATAACATTGATAAATGAAAAAACTGTGCCTCCTTGCCCATTAATAGAATTTCTATTGAATGTATTTAAAAAGTAGTCATAAGCAACACTGGCGTTATAGTGTGCCGATATGGCTACAGGATTATTCCATGTACTACTAGCACTCTGCACATGATAAATTACAGTGTTTTCATCACGAATTTGATTTTGTAAATCAAGCGTCATTATACCTCCTATAGGATTATCGGGCATTGTAGATTGTGATGCATTATACATTGGTTTGGAAACATCTATCATATAATTAGTCCCATTCGCATTAAACGTATTCAGCGGTCTGGTAACTCCGTTTAAATCTTGTCCAGATCCGTTCGATGGTGGTCGTACTAGTGTATTTTCACTAAGCTCAATAGTATTTAGCTCATGCACTAATGTACAGGTATGATAATATTTATGTAATACCGCGCCTGTTTGGGCATCTATGAAATATTCCCATCGGTCTTTCATATTTGAATGAACGGTAATATGATGTGCTAAAACCAATTCTTTATCCATAGGGTAAAAAATAACCTCTCCAACAGGTTTCGGTATAATAATAAATCCGTTTTTAGAGATATTAGAAGTCGGCAATTTTATGTCTAAATCTGTTTCTATACTGGAGATCGCATTATTAAAAGATATTTTAGGGGTAACCACAGCTGTAGTTGGCGTAGCTGTAGGCGCACCATTAACGGAAATTTCATTTTTGCCGGCATTCATGTGCACAATAACTTCTGCCCCATATACCTTTATCCCTTTATAAACTTGCTGCATTTTTAGGTGAGATTGCCCAAGAACATCGGTATTTTCCGTTATTAATTGAAATTCATTAGATGCATCCCTAATTTGTAGTAAAGGACCAATTTCAGAAAGGTAAGATCTTGCCGTAGACTCGTTTGATGTTCTGGACATACTTTGTTTGCCTTCTTCAGTGGGTGCACTTTTTATAAATACGGAAGTAGCATTTGTTTGTCTCCAAACAGACGTATGTTTAAATTTTGCATTTGCCGGTGTTCTATTGAATATAGAAGGCATCTGAAAATTTTTATCCCCTGTTATTAAAGGCGTTTTTCTAGTTTCGCGTTTTAAAGGCTGAAGATTAAAAGGTTTTGGCTGTACAGATTTTGAAGTGCTCTGCCTATTATCATGTCTTTTTTCATTAAAAGTATCTTGCCCCATTACTATGGTAGTAGTAAGAAAACTTAAAACTAAAAAGTAGCGTAGTGTTCTATTCATAGCTGCTTATTTAAGTTGATTTATTAGATTATCGTATAATTCTTTATAAACAGGGTTTACACCATGTTCAAAACTTCCCCATACGACTTTTGCTCTTTCATCTGCATTTACATCTTCAATAAAATAATACACATTACCCGGGTGATTGAAATCTACATTGTTCAATTGCAGACCCTCTAATTTGCCAAAGAATTCCTCTGTATAATCGTCCGATACTTTTTTTAATTCCTCCTCTATTTTAGTTAGTGAATTTGTATGGAACAATTGTCCGTTTTCTAACAGCACATAGGTGTCAACCGCACCTGTAACACCCCCGCCTTTTCCAAAGACTAATTGTTTATCCGGAAGATTATCTAACGTAAACTGTTGCGATTTACATGAAATTAGCGCGATAAATAAAAAGGTGGTTAGGGTTATTTTTAATTTCATTTTGTGTTCTTATAATTATACAGTTGGTTGGCACTTAATTGATAGGTACAAGTTAGTGCTACATATACTTTTAGGAAATACCACCTTAGCTGTATTTTTATCTACTGGTTTTCTGGTATATTCATTTTGAACCAATTATACTATTGTAAAGTGATGTATATTGGTGCTAATAACATGCTATTATGAGAACAAACACTTACCAATTTGGTTTATTATTACTGATTTTATTGCTCCCTGTTTTTGTAGTTTCTCAAATTGATAATACAAAGGAAATTGATAGTCTGCGTAGCGCATTACGTTTGGCAAAAACAGATACGGCCAAGGTAAATCTACTTTCAGAACTATCTTTGGTATTGAGTAAGGTAGATTCTGTAGAGACATTTAAAACTGGGTTTGAAGCATTATCATTAAGTCAAAAAATTAAATACAAAAAGGGAGAAGCTGCTGCTTTATTTTCAATTGGCGGCGCCTATATGGACTATTTCGATTTAGAAAAAGCAGATGAATATTTAGATAAGGGCTTACCTATTATTGAGCAATTGGTACAACAAGATTCCGCCCAGGAAAATTTAAAATTATGGCTAAGAGGTAATTATTTTAAAGCGGTAAACTACAGTTATAAAGGAGAAGTACAAAAAGAAGTTGAAATGACCGATAAGGTCATTCCTATAGCTCAAAAATTGAACGACTTAGATTTTTTAACTAATGTTTATACCAATATGGGTGTAATGAACTTAAATTTAGGACAGTATACCGAGGCCTATAGGAGCCTTGCTAAAAGTGTCAAAATAAATGAAAAGTTAACTTCCCCAAAAAGAACCATTTTTACCGATCTCATGTTTTCTCAATTGCTCTATAAAATGGATTCAATAAAGCAAATGAAACCCTATTTAGATGAAGCAAAAAGTGCATTGGAAAAGGACCCCAGTGCTTTAGACTGGCAACTTTACTACATGCAGGAAAGTTTTTACCATTCGGGTTTGGGGAACTATACAAATGCAATTTCTTCTTTAGACAAAGCAAAAGAAATTATTATAGAACATAAAATGCACCAGGAATTCTTTATTCTTTTACAACGTTATGCATTTTTAAGTGAGAGTCAAAAGGATTATCCTGCGGCTATTTCTTATATGACCGAGTTTATTAATACCGCTAAAGAAAAGAAAAATAAGACTAATATATTTCAAGGATTATATAAAAGGTCCAAATACGAAGCCGCGCAAAATAATTACAAAAATGCTTATTTTGATTATGTAGCGGCTATTGATATTTATGATAGTCTGTATACACAAGAAATTCTTCAGAACACAAAAGAATTAGAATTAAAATATAACACTGCTGAAAACGAAAAGGAAATTCTTTCATTGACCATTACCAATGAAAAGAAAAAATCGCAAACCTACTTACTAATAGGTTTGGCATCTATTCTTGCATTTTTACTTTTTGGTGGTTATTACATCTATAACCAAAGGCTCCGTAAAGCAAGAAAAAAAGAACATCTTCACGAATCTGAAATGAACTTATTAAAGCAAGAGCAACAGAACCAAATTTTTTCTGCAATGATCGAAGGGCAAGAAAAAGAACGAAAAAGACTGGCAATTGACTTACATGATGGTTTAGGCGGAAGATTATCCGGCATTAGCTTAAACCTTTCTAAATTAGATAAAGATGAGCCAAAAAAATACCCAAAGAAAGAATTACAAAAAGTAATGAAAGATTTAGGAGATTCGTTGACCGAGCTAAGGTCCATAGCTAGGAATATGATGCCAGAAACCCTAGTTAAATTTGGCTTAGAAGCTGCTTTAAAAGACTATTGCAGTAGCATGACGGGGAACGAGACCAAAGTAGTGTTACAGTTTTATGGTAATGAAAATGGCATAAACCTAAACCAACAAGTAACCATGTACCGTGTAATTCAAGAATTGATCAATAATGCCATAAAGCATGCGAATGCTTCCGAAATTTTGGTGCAATACATTCGTGAAGGCAACAAAGTAGATATTACCGTAGAAGATAATGGGGTTGGTTTTGATAAAGAAATGACTAAAGGCACACCATTGGGCATGGGGCTTTCCAACCTAAAAACCAGAGTGGCATATCTTAAAGGCAATTTAGATTTTAGTTCAGAATTAAATGAAGGCACAACCGTTAACGTACATATTAATATAGATGCAGCTTAAACCAATAAAAGTAGTTATCGTAGATGATCACCCCATGGTGATAGAAGGGCTAAAAACCCTTTTAGCAGGTGAAACTACAATACATATTAAAAATTATTTTACCAACGGTAAAGACACACTTGCATTCTTAGAAAAAGATACCTGTGATATTATTTTACTAGATGTAAATTTACCAGATATTAATGGTGTTGAAATGGTAGGGATGATATTGCACAAAAGAGCCACTATTGGTATTTTAGGATTAAGTACTTACTCCGAACCTAGCATTATAAACCAAATGATACGTAATGGGGTAAAAGGATATTTGTTAAAAAACGCTACTAGTAACGAACTTGTAGCTGCAATTTCCCAAGTACATAACGGAAGTTTTTATTTTGGAAGAGAAATACAAAAAATACTAGCAGACTCTGTTGCTCAAGACACCAAAAATATTCCAAAGTTAACAAGAAGAGAAAAACATATTCTTACTCTTATTGCAGAAGGCAAAACTACCAATATCATTGCAGAAGAATTATTTATAAGTCCGCTTACGGTAGAAACCCATAGACGAAACCTAATGCAAAAGTTAGAAGTATCTAATGCTGCGTCTTTAATTAAGATTGCTGTCGAGAAAAAATTGATTTAAATTTTATACCAAAGAAGATTTTTATGAAATAAATCTAGTCTTCAGGATATTAGGCGTTTAATCTTATCTTTGAGATAAGATGATATCTATGCAACCAACCTATACTTCATTTCTATACATTTTGTTTTTCGTAGTAACTAGTAGTTTTGCGCAAGACAAGGCAACTATAAATATTACAAGCCCTAATGAAGCTACAACATGGAATATTCCAGAAAAAATTTCTTTAGAATGGAATACCGTTAAAATTGACACCAGTAAATCTATTCGGTTTTTTCTAGTACGTAATGAAATGGTAGTGCAAGAGCTAGGAAGTTTTAAAAATGATGGTTTTGAGGGTGGTATTGAGCTCGCGAAAAATATAGGGTCGGGCAACAGATATCAAGTTGTAGCTATAGAACTGTTTCCTGATGATAAGTTTAACATTGCTAAAAGAGTAACACCATTTTTTACCATTACCAATGCAGCATCCGACGAAAGGAAGAAAAAACAGCAATTAGCCAATATTAACCCGATACCTACCAAAAAGAGCTCTAAAAGTAAAAAAACAACACCAACCGTTCCTAAAGAAACCGCTGTAACGGAAACTAAACCTGTTTTAAGAGAGAGTTTTGAGGGAAGAAAAATTTCCTATACAAAGGAGTTCGAATTTAATTCTGAGCAAGTTATTATAAAAATTTGGGACCACGGCCGACAAGATGGAGATATTGTTTCTATTTATCTTAATGGAGTTCAGGTGGTTTCAAAATACTATTTAACCTATTACAAAAAAGAATTTAAAATAAAACTCGACCCAAAAAAATCTAACGACCTATTTCTTTACGCACACAACCTAGGAGATTCACCTCCTAATACTGTTTCTATTGAAATTTCTGATGGTAAAAAATCTGAGAATATTATTCTTAACTCAGACCTTCAAAGTTGTGAGGCAGTGCTAATAAGTGTAAAATAGTTTATGCTTTTAAAAACTGAATTAAATAGGCAATTAAAATACTTACGAAAAGCCCAATATTTACTTTAGCAAAGTCCTTAACAATTATACGATACGTTTTATTTAGTTTTCCTTTTTTAAGCTTGTAACTAATAGCTATTTCCCTACCCGCCAATATCCCAATAAACGCCCATGTAGTGCTCATTGGCACGGTATTTAATGACGTAAAAAAGAAAAGTAACAAGCCATAGCAGGCATCTATAATCGTAGCTGAACGTATATGCTGTGTGTTCGATTTTTGGTTGACAATATGCTGTATTCTTCCCCCTTTTACATTAAATATATACCCCATAATAAGTAGAATCAATCCCAAGGATATTAATAACTCTACCCAGCTTAACTGTCTTGGTAGAAAAACAAAAATATTAGCAAAATCTTGTATTAGCCATTGCGACCATAAAAAGCCGGTTGAAAACCACTGGGCAACAAGCCAAAAGGGTCTTTGTTTCTTTTTGTCCATTAACCGTATTGAGGCAGGAGATTCGAACTTCTTGGTAATAAATAAATACAGTGCAAATGCTAATACAAAAGCCAGAGAGTAGCCTAGTACAGATTTTAATATCATTTTTTCTATCAACTGACTAGAAGAAAAAACACTTAAGATCATAAATGTTGTACTAGCAGGAATTCCAAAACGAGTGATGATCAATAAAGATATAGGTGCTAATAAATACCACCATGGCATAGGATTTGGAAGTGGAATTGCAGATAACCGTCCATAAGAAACATCTCCTCCATATGCATACCATCCATAAACCAGGGTAACAGCTAAAATTGAAGAAGCAAATGCCCAAAGCAACCACCACCTTACACCAGAATTTGATGCCATAAAGGTTCCTAATGTCTGTATAACATCATTTGCAATAACAGCATAGGCCGCTATAAAAAAACCAAAATAGAGAACATATTGATCCATATAGTATTCAATTAAACCTTTACACCATATTTATATAAGCAAATGAATTTAAGGCACAAATAATTGATGACGCAAATTTAATTGAATTAACCTTTTAATGAAGATAGTTTACCCAAAACGCACCAAGAAATTACCTAATTAAGTATACTATAATTAAGGCAACAACCCTTGACTGCAACCATGGCAATATTTAGCATTTACCCTTCCTAACAACACCAATAAGACTGATAATAATAATGCCCAGAGAGGCAAGGTTAAACACTTTACCCTTTTTCGTACTGCTATCTTGTACTACATCATAAATTCGCCTCCATTATGGATTAAAATCGGACGATTTTTTCATCATCTATTAGCCTTCTTGCTCGCCAATTACAGGTGCTTTCCACTTTGCTGTACCTACTTTAGTACTATTTGCAGCATTAATGGCTGTACTAGATCTTCGTTTATCATAAATCATAGCACCTGTCATAATTAAACTGGTGCCAATAATTACGAAAAGCAAAATACCTTGGTCAAAAGTTGCTATTTGAGCTTCAGCTGGTATAGCATAGAATAAAAGTACTGTAATTAATCCCCTAGGTGCTATAAATAGTTGCGGAAGAATATCCTTGCCCACAAAAATAAATAATAGGACAAAACGAATAAGGTATATGGATAGAATAATAAGAGAACTTATAATAGCTACATCTAAATTAAAAATGGAGGTAATGGCAATGCTTAGACCAAAGATTACAAAGAAAAATGTACGCACAACAAAGGCCGTTTCCCCTGTAATCGTATGCAGCTCATGATAAATATGATGCGCTTGTTTGTACTTTAAATACTTTGTTAGTTTGCCTTTAAAAAACAGCCTCATGTTTGCGATAACCAAACCAAATATTAGAATAATAATAAGTGAGGATAAATGCATTTTTTTGCCAAGACCATATAACAACAACAATACAGCTATTAACAAGAATAGTTTAATTTGACTTTTTATATTCTGAAAAATAAGTATGATTGCATAACTAGCTACCAGAGCAATTACTACCGTTAATAGTAAATTCCCAAAAAAGCCGACCACACCGGCATCTTCTTCTGGGTTTAAACCACCTGTTAAAAAGTAGAACATCATAATTCCCAAAATATCCGAGAAGGTACTTTCATACACGTGAAACTCCTTTTTATGCTCTTTTAAACCCGTAACACTAGGTATAATTATTGCACTTGATAAAATTGATAGCGGCGTAGCATATAACCATGCGGATTGCATGGTCATTTCAGGGATAAATTGATATAATATTAAAGCTGCAACCCATGCCGATAAAACTAAACCCACCAAACCAATAACCAACGATTTTAAAATTGGCATTAGTTTCTCTTTCTTTAACTCTAGCTCTAAAGCGGCCTCTAATACAATCATGATCAAACCAACAATTCCTAGCACTTCTAGTACAGGAAAAAAATCTATATCCCCAACATTTGCATATTTTAAAGCGTATTGCATAGCAACTCCCAAAATAATCAACATTAAAACTGCAGGAATATTTGTTTTACTAGAAATTCTATTAAATAAAAATGATAAAATAATAATAACAGATACCTCGATAATAAGGTTATAAGATGATAATATTTCCATTATACTTCGCTGTTTTGAGTTAAGGTTGTTTTGATTTTATGTTCGGCTAAAAAGGCTAAAAAATCCTCATCGTTACCGCCTTCTTCAAGTGTGTATTGTAATTTAAATGTATTTAGGATCTCGCTTTCACGAACAGTTGGCGGCTCTTGAAAATTTAGAATAGGATTTGCAAAAAGGAAATCTAATAATTGCTCTTTACTTAACTCCGCAGAAATAGTAAGCGTATGTCTATAGATACCAGTATCTTTGGAAGTAATTGAAAAACCAGTTTTATCAATGGACCCATACTCTACAAAACTTTGCCCAGACTCTGTGCTTATTACCATACCTTGAGGCAACAATTGCTTTATTTCTCCTTTTAAATTAGCAATGGTTATGGTAGCACCTTTAGTTACCAATGGGTTCATATTTAATAAAAGTCCGCTTATATAATTACGAATTTGCATATAGGCCAATACACCAATAAGGGTTAAAAAAAGACCATGAACTATATAATTAATTGCTATAAAATCTAAAATAATGAGCAAAAAAGCAACGGGTTTAAAAACCAGAAGAACGGATTTTAAAATGTCAATACCTTTTTTTGTGAACAAACTTTTTCGAGGAAACCGTTCTGCTGCCAATTGAAGTATTTTTATAAGCCAATACAATAAAAACAGACCAGTTGTTAAATAAAACAAGCCTTCCCATGTATTAAAAGATTCTATTGTTTCCATTATTTTAAAATTCCTCTATAGATTAAACTTTGTTGAATTTCATAAGATACGACCGCATTAAGCGACAAAAACCCACGTTGGTCACGAACTAAAACTTTTGTATTCACCAACCGCTTTAAACCAGATTCGTACCCAAAGGCATATCGTTTACCCAGAAATGATTTTATGGTTCGCTCATCTATTATCTTATACAAAAGCACGTATTTAAGAAGAATAACCTCTTCATTGGTAAAAAAATCCGGGAAATAATGTGTGCTTTCGCTATACACCACTTTATTATCATTGGTAAGACTGGTACCATATGTCCAAGCCTGTAGCACTTCTCCTATAGTATTGCCAAATCTTTTACACAACCTATAAACCAGTTTTTCAAATTGAAGGGGAGAAATTAGTTCGTCGTTGATATCTACTAATTTTCTATGAGATGCTCCATGTCTTAACCGTACAGCATTAAATATTTCTGCATTAGTACTGCTGGACAAATCTATTAGTGTAGAAAATGAATTCGTAAAAGACAATCTATGGTTTAGATGTTGTTGCATTAATTTAGATACAGAAACAACCAATAAAATATCATCAGCTTCTGACTCGGCAAATTTTAAAACTGCCCTAATATTATCTAAAAAGGCATGGCTCTTATCTACCCATAATTCCAAATCGTCAATTATTATAATAGGTTTAGAATTGTATCGATACTTTTTAATTTCCTGTAAAGCTACTTTTAGGTTTTTAGTGGTATTAAACTTTCTTCCTTGAAATGTAATAGTACTGTCTATATCTAAAGCAATTACTTCTTTTTTCAAGCTCTTTTTAACCACTTTGTTTATAAAAGTTGATTTTCCGCTATGATTATCACCTACAACAAGTACAGACTTGTGAAACCCTTTATCCCACTGCTCTAGAACCTTCTCAAAAACTTCTTCTTCATTAATTCTGCTTGTCAAAAAATGGTCTCCGAGAAAATTTTTGTTTAAGAAAAGCATATCGTATTGCGCATTTTCTTCTTTAAACATTCTGTGCGCAATGCAATCAGTACTGATTTCGAGTAAATCTTTTGGCTTAACAGAAACTACTTTATCGTAAGCCATATTTACATTGCCAAAAAAGCCACTAATCTTACCGATCCAATTAGTGAAACGATCATTTGTTTCGCTAGTATATTGATTTAAAGAATTTTGCAATGAAACCTCTAAAAATTCCTCTTCTCGGTAAATTGATGTTGCCAAAAAATCAGTTTCAAATATTTTAGAAATTGCGGTAACGAGGTTTTGTTGTTCTTTTAAATTTTCTTTAAACGTTTCTTCTATACTTTTTAATGATTGTATTTCAATTGCAGAACCTGAAACAAATTCTTCATTTTTAGCAACAACCAGGCTGCCTTTTAGGTTAAAGATACTGTGCTTGGCAAATGCAAACAATTCCGATTTATTATCCCATAATTCAATTACCTGGGGTATGATATTGAAGTCCATCCATTTTTTGGCCGACCTGCCAAAATCCACTTTCCGTTCAAGAAGGTAACCACCATTAGTGGCTACGGGTATATTGGTACGTTGCAGGTTGTTTGATATATCTGCTATAGATTGTGTAAAACCTTCTTGGTAATTTTGTGGCGCATCTATGCTAACCTCTATTTTCTCTAATTCTTGTATTATGCGCAATATATCTTCCTTACTATCAATTTTTTCAATATTTGATATACAATATTGAAGCTTATTAACTATTTCCTCAGATTCGCTAATAGATTGTGCCGTTATTTCATTGGTACGGTTGACCAAATCTTTAAAAACACGTATGGACAACTTAACGATGGCATCGTTATTATTGATAGTATTAAATTGCGCTAATACTATCTCAAATTGGTCAACATAGGTATTCCAAGGATTTTGATGATGCCTAACCTTCCCGACAACCCCACTTTTAGTTTTACTAATACGTTCAGTAGCTAATTCTTCTTCTCTAAATTTTTGAATAAAAAAATCAACCGCTTTTATTAGTGTATTTTGTGATGCAGCACTATGTAATTCTAAAGCTTTCTTGGTGGCAACACCTTCCAGCTTTTTATGTTTTCCTATTTGTAATTGCAATAAAACATCCCGATGAATTATCATAAGATCTTTAAAAAAATTGGGTAATCTAAAGTGCATTAAATATGCTAATTCCCCAATTTCACCAGTTTCACGCTCTAATAGTTCCAGTTCATTTTGACCAACAGACAAAAAGCTTTTGCAAATTTTTAAAAATTTATTGCTCACTATGGCCTTTAGCTCACTATGGGTTCTATTTTCAACAAAAACATCTTTATACTGGTTTAGTTCGGTCTTTAAATCATGAACCGACTGTTTTAATATCGTATTAGATGTAGTTACTTCGGTTTCTATCATAGAGATTGTAATTTAAAACAATTGATGTGAAATTAACAATTGACATTCGTTGCGTTATACGTGGTTTTAAAAAATCGCTAAAAAAATATGCGACATTATAATCTTTTTAATCGTTAAGATATTGAAATTCAACAAAAGAATTGAAATTCTTAATAACTAAGAGTAGTTGTAAAAGGCGCTGAAAATCTAGAAACCCTAGACATTACTGGGGCAATTGTGGCAAAAACTTCTATTTTTCTAGTGGTAAAAGACATTTCTCTATTAAACTGACCAAGTTTTAATGCCATAAGAGTTTCAATAACGACATCAGGCTCGGTATTCATCGGTTGTTATACTCGGTCAATTTTTTAATTTTATTGATGATTCACAGTGAAGTGATATATATCATTCTCGAAAGAATCGTTGTGAATTTCTTTATTCATGCATGTCTATTTTTTTAAAAAGTATTCATCGGTCGCTATGCTCGGTCAGTTCTTTAATTTTATTGATGATTCACAGTCACCTATAACGTATTCCGTTCTTGGGTCTGGTTGTGAATTGCTTTCAGTTCTTTAATTTTATTGATGATTCACAGTGGGCAGAGACCATTCTATAGAGTCAATATAGTTGTGAATTGCTTTCAGTTCTTTAATTTTATTGATGATTCACAGTCCCCCGTTTGTAACCAAGGAATTTGTAGTAGTTGTGAATTGCTTTCAGTTCTTTAATTTTATTGATGATTCACAGTATGTATAAGGACAGGGCAACGGGCGAAATAGTTGTGAATTGCTTTCAGTTCTTTAATTTTATTGATGATTCACAGTATAAGACAGACCCCTGTAGATATAGTAGGTGTTGTGAATTGCTTTCAGTTCTTTAATTTTATTGATGATTCACAGTTGAGGATGCTTTACAGATGGGATTGGTTGAGTTGTGAATTGCTTTCAGTTCTTTAATTTTATTGATGATTCACAGTAAGGAACTGAAAATATTGGAACTACTTCAGGTTGTGAATTGCTTTCAGTTCTTTAATTTTATTGATGATTCACAGTGAAGATTTAGCAAGGGTAAACACAACTATAGTTGTGAATTGCTTTCAGTTCTTTAATTTTATTGATGATTCACAGTAAAGTGCCTGTATGTTCGTTTACCTCGCCAGTTGTGAATTGCTTTCAGTTCTTTAATTTTATTGATGATTCACAGTTTCCTCGTTGATATCCAGTGCAGCGTCGGGTTGTGAATTGCTTTCAGTTCTTTAATTTTATTGATGATTCACAGTAGAGCAGTATATATGCTATGCACATGTAACGTTGTGAATTGCTTTCAGTTCTTTAATTTTATTGATGATTCACAGTTATCGCTCTTTGAGCCTGTTTGTAAAAAGTGTTGTGAATTGCTTTCAGTTCTTTAATTTTATTGATGATTCACAGTCTAAGCATATAAGAATAGCAATATCAGGTAGTTGTGAATTGCTTTCAGTTCTTTAATTTTATTGATGATTCACAGTTGGACCATGTTTCTAATCTAGGTGGTCTTCGTTGTGAATTGCTTTCAGTTCTTTAATTTTATTGATGATTCACAGTTAGTGTAGTTCTCGTTATAGTTGACATGAAGTTGTGAATTGCTTTCAGTTCTTTAATTTTATTGATGATTCACAGTAACGCGTAGTATGCCCGCACTGTCCGTTAGGTTGTGAATTGCTTTCAGTTCTTTAATTTTATTGATGATTCACAGTGGACTTGCAGAAGTAGGTGTTAAACTACCTGTTGTGAATTGCTTTCAGTTCTTTAATTTTATTGATGATTCACAGTGTTCTGCTAAATTCAACTTCTACGTGCATTGTTGTGAATTGCTTTCAGTTCTTTAATTTTATTGATGATTCACAGTGTACTTGATGCAGAACGTGAAGAACACTTAGTTGTGAATTGCTTTCAGTTCTTTAATTTTATTGATGATTCACAGTAAGAGAAATTCGGTATACCCATGCGTATTGGTTGTGAATTGCTTTCAGTTCTTTAATTTTATTGATGATTCACAGTACTGATATCGGGTACCAAAGAGTCTATGCAGTTGTGAATTGCTTTCAGTTCTTTAATTTTATTGATGATTCACAGTTTAATGCGGACAGTTGCCGCACGGCACTCAGTTGTGAATTGCTTTCAGTTCTTTAATTTTATTGATGATTCACAGTTCGGCTACGCTCAACCACCGGTAGAATTAGTTGTGAATTGCTTTCAGTTCTTTAATTTTATTGATGATTCACAGTTGGTGCTAGTTTCTGGTCTTCTCCAGTAGAGTTGTGAATTGCTTTCAGTTCTTTAATTTTATTGATGATTCACAGTCTTAAAGATAGATGACCAAACTTTGGATAGGTTGTGAATTGCTTTCAGTTCTTTAATTTTATTGATGATTCACAGTTTATTGGTTAAGCGGTCGTTGGTGCGCATTGTTGTGAATTGCTTTCAGTTCTTTAATTTTATTGATGATTCACAGTACCCGCTTCCCAAGCTTTTGTCCATTCGCCGTTGTGAATTGCTTTCAGTTCTTTAATTTTATTGATGATTCACAGTGTGCAGTACCCGTTCTTTTAAAGCAGAACTGTTGTGAATTGCTTTCAGTTCTTTAATTTTATTGATGATTCACAGTAATTATTGGTCACCTCTTCCACGAACGCCGTTGTGAATTGCTTTCAGTTCTTTAATTTTATTGATGATTCACAGTCGGGCAGAATGTCTTTATACCTTTTACCGTGTTGTGAATTGCTTTCAGTTCTTTAATTTTATTGATGATTCACAGTTTGCACTTGGCCCAATCATTTCAGTATCTTGTTGTGAATTGCTTTCAGTTCTTTAATTTTATTGATGATTCACAGTTTTACGACCTCGCTTACCCGTAGGCCGCAAGTTGTGAATTGCTTTCAGTTCTTTAATTTTATTGATGATTCACAGTTCTTTATCGACTATGATGAACTTCCATCCTGTTGTGAATTGCTTTCAGTTCTTTAATTTTATTGATGATTCACAGTTAATCCATCATTATAATTTCACCTGTATCAGTTGTGAATTGCTTTCAGTTCTTTAATTTTATTGATGATTCACAGTAGCTGCGTGAAATTATTGGTGTAGGTAATAGTTGTGAATTGCTTTCAGTTCTTTAATTTTATTGATGATTCACAGTTTAAACAAAGCGTTATAAAAAGAAATATTGGTTGTGAATTGCTTTCAGTTCTTTAATTTTATTGATGATTCACAGTTTACTATTTATTTAATTAATTATATTTCCGTTGTGAATTGCTTTCAGTTCTTTAATTTTATTGATGATTCACAGTTTGTAATTAAATCTTATATCAGTTCTACCTGTTGTGAATTGCTTTCAGTTCTTTAATTTTATTGATGATTCACAGTCCCTCAAATCAACCGCCATTATTGAAACAGGTTGTGAATTGCTTTCAGTTCTTTAATTTTATTGATGATTCACAGTGAAGTTCTTAGGAGTATTGTGTACAAGTCTGTTGTGAATTGCTTTCAGTTCTTTAATTTTATTGATGATTCACAGTTGTATCGCCTAAAAAGGCGATCCCGTACATGTTGTGAATTGCTTTCAGTTCTTTAATTTTATTGATGATTCACAGTATAACCTTAAACCGAAAAGTAAACATAGTAGTTGTGAATTGCTTTCAGTTCTTTAATTTTATTGATGATTCACAGTGATATTTATAAGTCATAAACCTACAGCAAAGTTGTGAATTGCTTTCAGTTCTTTAATTTTATTGATGATTCACAGTCTACCAAAAAATAAAGCAGCAGCAGCAATAGTTGTGAATTGCTTTCAGTTCTTTAATTTTATTGATGATTCACAGTTCAATAGCTACTTCCTTCCCCTTGCCTACGTTGTGAATTGCTTTCAGTTCTTTAATTTTATTGATGATTCACAGTGTATGTACGAGTTACACAACCAACAACAGCGTTGTGAATTGCTTTCAGTTCTTTAATTTTATTGATGATTCACAGTCCAGAAGATGAGCGAAAAAACGGGACTTATGTTGTGAATTGCTTTCAGTTCTTTAATTTTATTGATGATTCACAGTATACCGGTCATAAAACACTGGTATACTGTTTATTAACCTCTTATTTAGGAATATAAAATAAGCGGATTTTCTTTTGCACTTAGTATCAGTGCTTCCCTTTTTTAAATTCAAAAAAGCTCTAGTTGTTGGCTTGGGGTCTCTGGAGTCTGTACTTTTTGACCATGAAACAATTCGATCATTCCAAATTGCTTATCGGTTATTTGCATAATCCCTACTTTACCTTTTTTTGGCAAGGCATTTTTAGTACGCCTTATATGTACATAGGCATTCTCCCTACTTGGGCAAAAACGCATATAAATACTAAATTGAAACATGGTAAATCCGTCGTTAAGCAACTCTTTTCTAAACCTGGCGGCATGTTTGCGTTCAGTGGCGGTTTCCGTTGGCAAATCAAAAAAAACAAGTACCCACATGCTCCGGTATTGGTTAAGGCGTTCAAATCTATTTTTACTCATAAAACACATCTTGTTTGATGTTGTTTAACAGCGAATTTTAACCTTTAAAATTCAGGGTACAATACTTTTCTATTGCTCCCTTCAAAACACTCGTACAAACTATTTGTAGTCCGGCTCATAGCGTTCATTAAAGGGCTTTGATTCCCATCTATAAAAACATCAATAGCAGGTAATGCCAATAATTCTTTTTTAAGGTGGGTATTAAGCTCCTGTAACTGGCAGCCAGTTTCTACAATATCATACACTAAAGCATCTACAAAAGGCCTATACGGTTCCATAATGTCATCGGCCAAGCAAAAAGCATTATACTTGTTTCTATGAAAAATACCAAGTGATGGTAATAAACCACTACTGCATAAAGCTCTGGCGGTTACTGCCCTTAGTATGGCGTAGCCATAATTTAACAAATTGTTGGGAGCTAGCCCTTTTTGGTTACGGCTAAAACCATCAATATCAAATAGGTTTTGAAAATAGTAGGCTGCCGCATACGCTTCATGGTTTTCATTATCGCCACTTTTAACTTCTTTGGCCCAACGTTTTAATTTTAACGCATTCTTTTTTCTATGCAATAAGTGGTTTGCTTGGTTTTCTATTTTAGCCGTTACGGTCTGTTGCCATAATTGTTTCTTTAAAGGTAAACTAGCATTTAATTGGTGGCGCATACGCTCCGTTTGTTCCGTATGCCCAACTAATGGCTGTAAAAAACCACATGGCATATGTTGTTGGTCACAAGTTAGCACTGCCGTTTTATTTTGTATTAATTTCATTAATAAACCATTGGTTACTGTAATTTGTTGGTTTTCCAACACCAAATAGCCTATGTCTTCAATGGCAATGGTTTTTTCTTCTTTAGCTTCTTCTGGGAAGTTGACCACCAATTGCTCATTTCGGGTACTTAAATAAGCAGGGTTTCCGAAAAATAGCGTGCGTTTGATCATAATACTAAGCTTTAGAAATATTTCCTAATCTGTCTATAATGAGTTTGATGCATCGCTCCTTTATACTCATACCATCTAAACTCGCTGTTTTTGAATCAAAAGAACCCGTAGGTTTTTGTTTCTTTTCATCAAATTTCATATCAACTTCTTTTGGACAAATAGACTTCGCTAATGTATTGGGAGAGAAGTAAATCGTATAACCCGAAAAGTCATTTACATTGTATAATCTTTTACGTTGGCTTTTACTTAAATTATTAAAATCCAATGAATTGATATTATTAAGCTCTTCTTCTGTTGGAATGTAAACAAGGTCTAATGGCGAAAGTGTCATTTTATAATCTACTAAAACTTCTTTACTTCTATTTATTGCTGTGTTAGAAATAGGGACTGGAGTTCTATTTTTCTTAGGCATATTTGCAGCATTTTTTTGATGAATAATTACTTTATTTAAAGGTACTGTTTCATAATATTGCCCATCCTCATTTCTATAAATGTTAAAGTATAAATTGGGTGATCCTTGAGCATATTTCTTTGCATTTATGCCTTTAAATCCTAATGCAAATCGACCACTTCCTTTTTCAAATAGACGGACTTTATAAATTGGTTTATGAGGTTTCTGATCATTAAACTGTTCAATATTTGAATTTAAATCTTCTAAACCTTCTTGAGAGAATGCAAGTTCACTATTATAGACCTCTTTATCTTTTTTATCGAGTTCTTTAAACTTTTCTTGCATTAAATAATTTCTAAGAATCTTTTGAATACCTGTGTCTGTAATTTTCTCGATTTTTTTGAGGTCAAAAGACTTGTCAAGTGATTTTCTTGTAGCATAAGTAAATTTTTCTTTCTCTGCTTTTACCCAAGGTAGATTAACAATTCCAGAAATAGTCTCTTCGTGCAGTGGTTGTCTAACTGCCCAATTATCGCCTTTAGTCTGTTTACGAAGTTTTTTAATGGGTTTCCCATTTTTATCTAGATTTAGCTTGCCATTTTCATCTTTATAAGACCAAAATTTGTTGTTGGCTTTATTGATAACCCGTAAATTTTGCTTAAAACTAATAACTGTTTCTTCTAATTGGTTTTTAGCTTCGGTTGTAAAACCGTGCCACGGCATTTGAAATGATTTGGTATAATGATCATTATCGTTTTTAATCAACAACTTATCACGTAAACCATAGTTTTTATTTTCAGTATTTAAAGCACTCAAATAATTACTGTGATTTCGTGTGCAACAAGCCACTACCAAAGCGTCTAAGGCGTGATGGCGATGGTCTATACGCTTTTTACTAAACCCTTTTAGCAATTCATCCGGTACAGTTGGTATGGTGTTTCCATTAGTATTGGCTGTGGTAAAGTCATTGGTTTGTGTTAATTGGTTTAAGCGCTTAAATCGTGGTAAAATAAGCTCGTTCCACTTGTCATTTAAGCCCCAATCGTTTTTAAGTTTTGAGGTTACAGAACCCGTTACTGGAATTAAGTTTTTTGATGTTACTTCTTGCTCGCCTTCTTCACGAACGATATTGCTCAACAATCCTTTAACCAATTTACTTATGTAGCGGCTATCGTTCATTTGTCTATTGATAAATCCTTCTGGTATATCTTCACTTAATAGATTTTTCAATTTTTGACGGTTGTTTTTAAAGTATTTATTAACGTGAGCTTCGTATGCAGCCAGACTTAGCAATTTATGCCCATTGATAACGTTTTCGCCTTTATCTTTTAAATATTCAAATGCCGTTTTATTATCCTTGTCTTCGTTAACCTCGCTTTCACAAATTATTTTATTACTTGATGAATTATCAAAATAGCGGGACTGTGGAATAATATGTTCTATTTGATAATGGTGCGTAAATAATTTAGATAAAGGAATAGGTTTGCAGGTATACGGCGAAATATAGCCTTGCTCTAACCATAGGCGATAGCGTTGAATTTCTTTTTGCGTTGGATTGTTACTACGTCTAATTTTTGTGATTTCATCTTCACTAACTTTTGAATAATCTACTTTAGGGTTTTGATAAACACCTTCTTCATAGATTTTTAAAATACCTTGCTGACTTGGTGAATAGTCTCTAACATCTCCCTGAATTGAAGCATCATTCATTAAGTCCTTTAAGATTTCTCTAATACGATTGTTTGTGTTCTCGTTTTCGGTATTTCTTTCAGAAATTCTCTTTCGCTTGTCAGCCGGGTTTTTCATTTCACGACCTAACTCCACATGAATCTCATTGAAAAAATTAGTTTGGCTTTTGCCGTGATGTTTCCAAATATCACGTACCACCCGCAAAGTTTCAGTAACCACCTGTTCTACAATAGGATTCCGAAGCGAGTGTTGTTTAAAGTTTTTAAGATACGTGTCTATATCATCGGGAGTTTTCCAATTTTGGATATCACCAACCTCTGAGTGCCTACCGTAAACCAAATATGTAGCTTGAAAGGTATTTAAACCCATTAGTGGATTTCTATCCTTAAACGAGACAAAGCTTTTTATAAGTTGCTTTTTTACATCATCATCGCTAACATTTACTAAAGTTTCGGCAAGTTCTTTAGAGCTATAATCCTCTTTTAAGTTAAGCGCATTAACACGTTCCATAATTTCAGACACACGTAGTTTTACTTTTTCTGAAATATCATTTTCGGTCCAATAGTTACCTCTTCGCATTAATGGTAGTAATTTATTTAATGCTTTTTTAGAATAACTACCATAGTCGCTTTTAAAAGGAGGAAATTTGATAAAATTAGCTACAAAAGATTCTTCGTTTAAATGATGTTTTATAGCGAACTTTTCTAAAGCAGATTCGTATTCCTTAATATCTGAAACTGAATAAATTATGTGCCATAATTGTTCAATTCTAGATACAAAAGGACTATTGTCTTTAGTGCCGATCTGTGTTTTTTTATCTAAAAACGTGTTGATTTCCTCGATACCTTCGACTTTGGTTAAGCGGGAAATAAATTGCGCTCTAGTTTCTGTAAACGGGTATTTTTTATCTTCAACATAATTCCATCGGTAATGGTCTTTTTCAGTTTTATTAATGAGTTTTTTATCAATAAAATACTTAATGAATTGCTTTTGTTCCAGTTCTTTTTTACACTGTAGAAAGTTGAATAAATTAACCCAGCTATCTTCGCTTGGTAATAATTGCTTGGTAACATCGGTTAGTTCGCCTTTTTCCGTATCAACTTTATTATAGATTTTTAGGTTTTGCAACCACTGCCAATTTCTAAACTCCTGAAATAGTGGATGTGATTTTGGTATAGCTTTTACAGCCTGTTTAACCTCTTCGTTTTCACCTGAATCTTTATTGGCTTTATAATAAACACGTTGCTCTAACTGACAACCAGAAATGTTAGATTTTTGACTTTTAAGGGGACGCTGATAGAAAATAATATCATCCATCAACAAATAGATAAAGTCACGGTTTTTTATAGCATTTTGGTGTGCTTCGTTTCTTGGGTATAATTCTTCAATACAAGCCTTATATAATTCCTCTGAAAAAAGTGTAGGTTGTAGCTCAATTTGCTTGATTAAAATATTCTTTAATTCCTCTTTGTAGAATTTACGTTCTATGGTTTTAACAAGTTTTCCTCTTATTTTCTGTGTTGGATTTTCAAGCAGGGTTTCATAAATGAATTCGCCAACCGTTTTATTGGAACGCTCAATATCCTGTTCGGTTTTCGCTTTTATGGCAGCCCAATCTTTTTCGGAATCAACGGTTTTGTAGCTTCTTTTTAAATCGCCATTCTTTAGCACTTTTGTAGTTACAATAAATTCCTTTGTCCTATCTATCCAATCTTCGGTTTTAACTACTTGTTTATCGTATTTCCAACCGTTTTCAAAAATTACATCAAACAATGGCTTTCCTTTTACCGCTTCACCAGAATTAATAACTTCTTTTACTTTAAGCTTAACAAATTGCTTGTTTTTATCGTCGTCAATTTCTTCTCCACGCAATTGATAATACCCACGCTTTTGATTGAAATTTAAAATAATCCAAGCCAATTCTTGCTTGGTCAAGGGTTGTGAAAGTGCTTTTTTGCGTAAATAATACAGTGTCCAGTCATACGGTATTTTAGTTTCTTCTCCATTGGACTTCAAATAAAATAACTCCGGTTGAGCTTTTTTAAATTCTGTAAGCATTTCGTTAAATGATGATATAAAAATAAACTCATGTTTATTTTCTACGTTGCATCTATAATTGAGCTTTATTTCTTTCCCTTCTTTAAATTGACCTAATCGCTTTTCAAAATCTATATGTTCATCATAATGCTTAGGCAAAAATCCTAGAATATGCAATACACGATGCAAACGCTCTCTACGTAAATTGTCCCGTTGATATAAACGTCTTGTTCCTCTGTATCCAGTTCTTTCAGCTGTTTGCGAATGAGATTGGCCAGCATCGAACTTCCCTAAAATATCAGCGCTCATTGGTATAATACGAACACCCATATCATTTATTTTACCCTCTTTTTCAGTAAAACTATTTTCAATTAACGCCCAACCAATTGAATTGGTTCCTAAGTCTAACCCAAGTATTTTTTTCATGCTTATATATTATGCAATGAAAATACAAAGTATTGTAAGAATGTGTTTACGGAATCCCGTAATCCATTTTAAAATTTAATGATTACATTTACCATACTGAAAGCAATTCACAATAAGGATTATTCCGTTGTGAAAACATTTAAGCCGCCTCGACTTCCAATTCGGGGCATTTTTTTTGGAATTAATCTAAATGTATTTCAAATGGATAGTGATAAAAGAAAAGTTAAAAAATATTTTTTTCGGCAAAATATCGGCATTAAATAAAATAAAAAAACCTAACAAATTGAATATCAATTTGTTAGGTTTTTACTCCGTACTCGAGGCGGGAATCGAACCCGCACTCCGAAGAACTGGATTTTGAATCCAGCGCGTCTACCAGTTCCGCCACTCGAGCGTGTTAACCATTTTACAAATGGCATCCTATAAAAATAGGACTGCAAAACTAAATAATTATTTTCTTACCATCACTAAAAATATTAAGATTTATGCATTAGCAACCAAATTTAATTTTTAAATTTGCACCTCTTTAAAAACAAGGGCTTCAATAAATTATAGAAGCAACTCTTTGGAAAACAATAAGAAAGACATGCCATACCAAGTACCACAACCGAAAATATTTGCTTGTACCCAAAGTAAAATCTTAGGCGAAAAAATCGCTAAGGCTTACGGAATGGAATTGGGTAATGTAATTTTTTCTCGTTACAGTGATGGTGAGTTTCAACCTTCTTTTGAAGAATCTATTCGTGGAACACGAATTTTTATAATTGGTTCTACACACCCTGGCCCAGAAAATTTAATGGAAATGTTATTGATGATCGATGCTGCAAAAAGAGCATCTGCGCGTCACATAACAGCCGTTATGCCTTATTTTGGGTGGGCAAGACAAGATAGAAAAGACAAACCTAGAGTGCCTATAGCAGCAAAACTAGTTGCTAAAATGCTAGAGACAGCAGGTGCTACTAGAATTATAACGATGGATTTGCATGCAGATCAAATACAAGGATTTTTCGAAAAGCCTGTAGATCATTTATTTGCATCAACCTTGTTTTTACCCTACCTAAAAAGTCTTGGGTTAAATAACCTTACGATAGCTTCCCCAGATATGGGCGGTTCTAAAAGAGCATATGCCTATTCCAAAGCTTTAGATTGTGATGTTGTAGTTTGTTATAAGCAAAGAGCAAAAGCCAATATTATTTCGCATATGGAGCTCATTGGCGATGTACAAGGAAAAAATGTAGTGCTTGTTGACGACATGGTCGATACTGCAGGAACATTAACAAAAGCGGCCGATTTAATGATGGAGCGTGGTGCTATTAGTGTACGAGCTATAACAACACATGGTTTATTATCGGGTAATGCATACGAGAAAATTGAAAACTCTAAGCTTACGGAATTGATAATTACAGATTCAATTCCTATTGAGGTAAAGAGTGATAAAGTAAGAGTATTAAGCTGTGCCAATTTATTTGCAGATGTAATGGATAAGGTACATAACAACAATTCTATTTCTTCTAAATTCTTAATGTAGCTTTGGCTGCGCTCCGCTACCGTTTTATTATGATAGCAATTTAGATAAAATAGACTTGACCAAGCCTTATGGAAGGCACAATTAAATAGAGTATTAATTTTTAATATATATAATGAAGTCAATTACAATTAAAGGATCACAAAGAGAAAGCGTGGGCAAAAAGGCAACGAAAGCCCTACGTAATGCTGGAAAGGTTCCTTGCGTAGTATACGGAGGGGATAAACCATTACATTTTTCAGCAGACGAACTATCGTTCAGAGACTTGGTTTACACTCCAAATGCACATACAGTTGCAATTGAATTGGATGGTGGAACCTCAATTAATGCAGTATTGCAAGATATTCAGTTTCACCCAGTAACCGATGCTATCATTCACATTGATTTTTATCAATTATTTGATAACAAAGTTATTACTATGGACATACCGGTAAGATTAGAAGGAAACTCTCCTGGTGTTCGTAATGGTGGACGTTTATTATTTAGAAAACGTAAACTTACTATTAAAGCATTGCCAAGTAAACTACCGGATTTCTTTGATGTCGATATTTCTAAATTAAAAATCGGTCAAAACATTTCTGTAGGTACATTGTTAAGCGATGATTTTACCATTCTACACCCAGACACTACTGTTGTTGTTCAAGTTAAGACTGCACGTACGGCAGTTGCTATTGAGGACGAGGATGAAGAAGGAGAAGAAGGTGCTGAAGGCGCGGAAGATTCTTCAGAAGATTCTGCTCAAGAATAAACAGTCTAGTTTAAGATTATCTATAAAGCATCCTGGTACTAGTATCAGGATGCTTTTGTATTTTTACATCCTTAATCGCAAAAGAAAATGTTCGCTTTTTTAAACTATATTTTTTCAAAGAAGAACAGTATTGAAGAGAAAGATCCCATGAAAAAATTTTTAATTGTTGGCCTTGGTAATATTGGTGATGAATATGCAGAAACCCGTCATAATATTGGATTTAAAATTTTAGATGAAGTAGCAAAAGCAAATGAATTTACTTTTGAAACGGCTAAACTTGGGGACATTGGCTCATTTAAGATAAAGGGTAGAACAATTATATGTCTTAAGCCGTCTACGTATATGAATCGTAGTGGTAAAGCTTTAAAATATTGGATGGACAAAGAGAATATACCTCAAAGCAATATTCTTGTAATTACTGATGATATTAATTTACCTTTTGGCACTATACGCATAAAAACCAAGGGCAGCAATGGAGGGCATAACGGACTAAAAGATATAGAGCTGTTTCTACAAACTATTTTATATAATAGATACAGATTTGGTGTAGGTGCCGATTTTGGCAAAGGAAGACAAGTAGAGTATGTATTAGGCAAATGGAGCGATGAAGAAAACGATCAGTTGCCCGAACGCTTAAAAAAATCTACAGAAATCATTAATTCATTTGCACTTGCAGGAATTGCCAGAACAATGAACCAATTCAACAATTCTTAAAGAACCCTAAAGTTATAAATTCCAGTATCCGATTTATTCCCTTCTGCATCGGTAACTACAATTTTCCAATAATAAACCGTATCGGCAGTAACAGAAACTTTCATACTTGTTACCGTTGGCTGTAATGTACCTGCTAAATCCACAGGCGGTGTTTCAACGGAAAAATATACATCGTAACTTACGATATCATCATCTAGATCAGATGCCGACCACGAAAGTGTAACTTCATTATTTAAGTCTTTAAAAACATTATCTGATGATTCCGGACTTATAATTGTTGCAGGAAATGGGGCGAACGTAGTTCTTGAACCCGAATTATAAAAACTCCACATCTCACTGGACACGGTTTGTTCTACTTGACTATTTTTTGAGCGGACAATCCAAGAAAACTGTTCGCCTTTTGCCAATGGTAATTTTGCAGATGTAGTTGTTGATGTTATGGTTTGCGTGGTACCTGTAGTAGTATTCGTAACCCTTAACTCATACGTTTCTGTATGATCGGCAGCAGCCCATTGAAACTCAACTTGACTGGTTTCTTGACCTAAACTTTGGCCAGTGGTACATTCAGAATTTTTTTCTGGAAAGATAAGTAGCGCCGCTTCAGGAGGCATTGGCGTTCTTTTCTTTTTACAACCAGAAAAAGTGATAACTAAACAAACACTAAACAGTATAAGGCGCATCATTCTTTAACAACTTTTGAGGTTCCTTTTATTTTTACACTTTTATACTTTAGGTAGTAAACACCGGTAGATAATGAGCTTAAATCTATTTCTACGACGCCGTCTTGTGATAGTACCGATTCATCAAAAACCCATCGTCCATCAACACTAAACACCCTTACCAACACTTTTTCTTGGTTGCTTCCTAAGTATACTTTAACTATATCCTTAACGGGATTTGGAAAAACTATTGGCTTCTCAAAAAAGCCAAATTCCTCTTCATAAATTCCTTGACATGGAATATTCGTAAAAACTTTTAAGATATTCAATCCTTTTTCTAAATCTAACACCACACTAGATTTTTCTGTTTGAATAGAAATTCCGTTTAACTCGATGGTATAAATCGACGAGCCTTCCATTTCAAGGGTAATTTGCGAACCATCTAGTGCTATTTTAGAAGAAACGCTCAATGGTGCCGGTTCTGTTATTTGAACTTCTACACAATACTCCACATATGATATGGTTCCGTCTGTTCCAGTTATACATAGCGTATATGTACCTGAACTCAAATTTTCCAAAATAAAGGAATTTGAAAAATTCTGGGATAAATTAATGCCATTACCTGTAATGGCTACTTCATAATCAAGAGCTAATTTTGGTATTATAGTCAACGAACCATCGTTATTATCCCTACAAGTTTCGCTTTCTAAACTTACCAAAAAGTTTTCTTCAGGAAAACGGTAGACAGGGCAGCCAGAAGCATCAACTTCGAGACCATTTAAAGTTCCAGGACAAAGGTCGTCGCCATCATCAAAAACACCGTCGTTATCATCATCGGGTCTAAAATCTCCCTCCACACATACCTCAAGAGCAAAAGCATTTAAACGACCGCCATCCGAAGGCGCATTATCACGTATTTCCAAGGTCCATTCGCCAAGTATAGATTCTCCATTAAAAGCACTTAAACTTCCTAATGGCCTTACCGAACCGCTTATACCTGGATTATTAAAACAATTAAAAGAGGGGCTATCATCGTCAAAAGTGGCCAAAATATTTTGAGCCTCGCCACAAGAACCAGAAACCAATGTTACTGCTGTACCTGCTGGTGATGTTAGTTTAATCACTAAATCGGCTAAAAAGGTATGTTCTATATCCAGAACAACATTTAAATCTGCCACCGCAAGATTTTCGTAAAATACGATCTTAGAACTAATTACGGGCGTACCACTGCTTGATATCGTTATAGGCAATGCCGTTGCCTCTTTTACAGCACAATTAAACTGTATAGTAGAAAAACTAAAAGCAGTACCAAAAACGCCTTCACCGCAATCGTTTTTAGGTCTTAAACGCCAAAAATATTGGCTATTGTTTTCTAGTAAGGATGGTGCATAAAAATCGGTACTTACCGTAGCAGATTCTATAATAGTTGCAAAGCTTATATCTGTCGCAATTTCAATATCGTACAATGTATTACCTATGGCGTTTGTCCAATTCAAAACCACATCTTTAGACACATTTTCCATTCCATTACTTGGAGCGGTTAATTCAACAGATTCAAAAATAGCATCGTACACCCTTAATTGCAGCGTAACTTCTTTAGAAGCAGTTGCAGAAGTAGCTATAATTTTGATGGGATATTCACCTTCGGAAAGATTAGAAATACCTACAAAATCTACAGTTACATTGGTATTGGTCGTATCAGCTGATATTGGTGAAAAGTTAGCTGTCAGCCCCGTTGGTAAATCTATAGCACTAAAAGTACTTTCTTCATTAAATCCTATATTGGTTTCATAAGTAAAAGGAATAGAGATATCATTTGGTTTACACACATCGAAAACTACCTGATTAAAATTTAATACAATATCAGAAGGGGTTATTGTAAAATTAGAGCTATTTACCGAAAAGAAAATATTAGTATCGGCCTTTATCATTATGCGCCCTGTAGTGGTAGGTAAATTGGGAATAATAACACTTTGGTTTCCATCATTTACCGTATTTTCAACTAATAACGTTGGAAAAGTAATTCCACGATCCGTAGAAAAGTAAATAGAAACCGTTTCAGCGTTAATTGGCGCAACATTGGTGTTTGCAACATCCCAAGTAATGTTTTGCACCGAACCTGCTTCAAATGTCTCTTCTGTATTCTGCGAAGTTACCACAAATGGTCCGGCATCATTAATTACAGAAATCATTAATTCATCTGAAATTGACTGACCACCATTTAAAGCATTGTCACGGACGGTTAAAGAAAAGTTGAATTCACGGCCAATGCTTGAAAGCGTTTCCCAAGCTTCGTCAACACTTGGTGCCGCCTGTATTAATTGCCCACTTAAAATACGATTAAGTTTTGGGAAAAACCGTTGTGGCGAAATACTTGGAGGCAGTGACCTAAAATTAGCCCCTGCCGGATTAGCAGGCCCAAAGGTAGATCTCGTAACAATGCCGTTATCGATCTGTTCCCAAGAATAGCTAAGAACATTGGTGGTGTCAACATCATTGGCCTCACCAACCAACACAAAAGGAGTTTCCTTAGGAATACTATAATTTGACAAAGGAAGTAATGTGGGTGGCGAATTCGTTAAAACTTGAGTCTGCCCACATGAAATAGTTTGCAGATAATCTCTAATTTGAACCACACTTACATAATGAAAATAATCATCACTGTTTGAAGCCACATTATTGTTGCCAGTAATACCGGCATAGCCCATTATCGTAGTGCCACTTGCTGGTTCTACTTGCACCGTTGTACCTTCCGAAATATGTGAAAATGAGTGATTAGCACCAAACTGATGTCCCATTTCATGCGCTACCAAATCTATATCAAAGGCATCGCCAACAGGTGAAGACAAGGTGGTATAGCCGCTCCCCTTTCTATTGTCTTGACATACGGCACCAATAAATCCTGAGTTACCATCCAGCGTATTATCTTGTTGATTAAAAAGATGGCCTATATCATAATTTGCTTCACCGATAATATTTGTAAGTGTATTTTGAACTTGTGCACTTAAACTGCCTGTATAAGGATCTGTTTCTGGGTCCGTAAAAATTACTAAATCGGTATTATCTATTAGTTCAAGAGTTATAGCTAGGTCGCGTTCAAAAATTGCATTAATTCTAGTTAAACTGGCATTAATAGCCGCTAGGGCATCGATAACCGTTCCACCGTGAAATTGTGTATACTCCCCAGAAGCTGAAATGGCTACCCTAAATGTTCTTAATACTTGGTCATCTACTAACTTTGCAGTGTTATTTTGGGAATATTCCATTAAACTAGGCATTGTTCGGCAAACAAAATCAATATCACTTTTTTCTTGTTCTGTTCTCCTATACAACACATAGGTGTCATCCACTGACTTTTGCATAAACAAAGATCCGTTCTCCCCTGCCACACTTGTCATACTTTGAATGCCTTTATTTGAAACACTAAAACGAACTTGCTTAGTAGGATCATGTACGGCGACACCTTTGTACGATTTTATAGAAGGGTATTTTTCTGCAAGTTTTTCCGAAAACACACTTGCTTCCTGTACCCGAAATTCTATTAAAATCCCCTCTTCATTTGGAAAATAAATTACATTAGAATTCTTGTTTGCGGTAAGTGCTTGTATAAAAAGTTCTTGGTTTAAAACAAATGCTTTACCCTTATTTACTTGCAGCCGTTGCTTAGAAAATTGTTTAGCGCGTCCGTTTAATTCCGTATTTTTCCAATATGTAGATTGAGCTACCCCGTAAAAGGAAAGAAATAATATGGAAAATGAAAAAACTAGGCGTAATTTTGCAATCATTAAGGGGCTTTTATTACAAATCAAATATAAGTCTTTTTATTTTCTATCATAAGTGATTACAGTCCGCAACATTTCTAAATACAAAGAAGAATATCCTACGGTCATTACCATAGGCACCTTTGATGGTGTGCATATAGGTCACCTCAAAATACTGAACAAAATCATAAACCATGCCAAGGGTTCAGATCTAAAATCTTCAGTTCTTACTTTTTTTCCGCATCCGAGAATGGTTTTGCAGAAAGATGCCAACATTAAATTATTGAATACAATTGAAGAAAAAATTAACATTCTAGAGCGTTTAGGACTCGACATTCTAATAATACACCCATTTACTAAAGATTTTTCTAGACTTAGGGCTACGGAATTTGTACGAGATATTCTTGTAAACACTTTTAATATTAAAAAAGTAATAATAGGTTATGATCATAGGTTTGGTCGTAACAGAAATGCTAACATAACCGACTTAAGAGCTTTTGGAAATACGTTTGATTTTACGGTAGATGAAATACCTGCTCAGGAAATTGACGATGTATCCGTCAGTTCAACAAAGATCAGGAAAGCACTAGAAGACGGGGACATTGAGACAGCCAATAGCTACTTAGGCTATGAATACATGCTTACCGGCACAATAATAAAAGGCAAGGGCATTGGTAGGCAGTTAGGCTACCCAACAGCAAACCTTTTAATAGCTGAGGACTATAAATTGATACCAAAAAATGGAGCTTACGTTGTAAACAGTCTTCTAAATGGTAAAATTGTTTATGGCATGATGAACATAGGGTATAATCCAACTGTTAATGGTACGGAAAAATCTATAGAAATCAATTTTTTCGATTTTGATGCAGATCTGTACAACTTAAAAATTCAAATTAATATTTTAGCCCGTTTGCGAGATGAACATAAATTTGAATCTATTGATGCGCTTAAAGCACAATTAGTAAAAGACAAAGAAAAATCACTACAATACATTAACCGGTAAAATATGCTCAATAGGTTATTATTTCAACGTATAGATAATAGCCCCTTAATTGCCTTTCGTATATTTTTTGGTATTCTCGTTTCTCTTGAATGTTTTGGTGCTATTGCGACTGGTTGGATAAAGCGAAATTTAATTACACCAAAATATACTTTTCCTTTTATAGATTTTGAGTTTCTACAACCCTTACCAGGTAACGGCATGTATTTCTATTTTGTTTTAATGGGCTTACTTGGCCTTTTTATTGCCATGGGGTTTAAATATAGGGCAAGTATCATATCCTTCACAATTTTATGGACCGTAACCTATTTAATGCAAAAAACGGCCTACAACAATCATTACTACTTACTCATTTTAATAGCATTGCTCATGTGCTTTTTTCCTGCAGAAAAAAGTAGATCTTACGATGTTAAAATGAATCCGAAGATAGAAAGCAATTCCATGTATGCCTATGTAAAATGGATAGTTGTTCTACAATTATTTATAGTTTACGTATACGCATCTATAGCAAAAATGTATGGAGACTGGTTAGATTTTAGCACTATAGCCGTTATGATGCATTTTAAAAAGAATTATTGGCTAGTGGGTGACATTTTACAAGAACCTTGGGTACATACTATAATTGGAACCGTGGGTATTTTATTTGATTTGCTCATTGTACCTGCATTACTTTGGAAACCAACCAGAAAAGCGGCATTTTTTCTTTCCTTATTCTTTCATTTATTTAATTCAATCATATTTCAGATAGGTATTTTCCCTTATTTATCGATTGCCTTTAGTGTGTTCTTTTTTGAACCTGAATCAATTAGGAAAATATTTTTTAAAACTAAAACTGCATTCGCATCTACCTATACAGCGTTGCCCAACCATAAAAATACATTAGTTTTAGGCACAACTATTTATTTCATAATTCAATTAGTATTGCCTTTAAGACACCATGCCATTGAAGATAATGTGTTATGGAGTGAAGAAGGCCATAGGATGAGCTGGCGCATGATGCTACGTAGCAGACAAGGAAAAGGCACCTTTAAAGTAGTCGATAAGAACACTAAAGAAGAATTTATTATTGAACCTAAAGATTATTTATCTGGCAGCCAGGAGCGTAAAATATTTGCCTATCCAGATTTTACATGGCAGTTTGCCCAATATTTAAAAAAAGAATTCGAGCAAAACAATAGAAACGTATCAGTATACCTAATAAATTCTAAGATTAGCATAAACCGTAAACCCTATGTCCCCTTTATAGATTCCACAACTGATTTAGCAGCAGAAAAATGGTTTCGATTAAAACATCATGACTGGATTCACCCTTCAAACTTCGAAAATTCTAAAAATTAGTTTAATACAGGTTTAGTATTTAAAAGTTACTCTTATAAATATAAGATTAACGTAAATTTGCATTCAAATACAATGTTATAATGTTACAAATACAGACCATTCGGGACAATAAAGAAGATATTATTCTTGCCTTAGCCAAGAGAAATATTGACGCCCAACCTCTATTAGAAAATTTACTACAATTAGATGAAAATAGACGTACGACCCAAACACGTTTAGATAATGTTTTAGCAGAATCTAATAAACTTTCCAAAGAAATTGGAGTATTGTACAAGACTGGAAAAGTTCAAGAAGCGAATCTGCTTAAAGAGCAAACAGTGAACTTAAAAGAAGAATCCAAACAATTAAGTGAAGATTTAACGGACATAGAAGAAAAGCTTCAAGGGTTATTATATCAGATTCCGAATGCACCACATGACTCTGTAAAAAAAGGATCTTCCGAAGAAGATAATGAAGAGGTCTTTAAAGAGGGAGTTGTTCCTAGCTTAGATTCAACTGCTCAACCTCACTGGGAATTGGCCAAAAAATATGATATCATTGATTTTGAATTAGGAGTAAAAATCGCGGGAGCAGGTTTCCCTGTATATAAAGGAAAAGGAGCTCGTTTACAGCGTGCATTAATTGCCTATTTTTTAGATAAAAACACGGAAGCGGGATACACAGAAATTCAAGTACCCCATTTGGTTAATGAATTATCCGGATATGGAACAGGTCAATTACCCGATAAAGAAGGCCAAATGTATCATGTTACCGCAGATGACTTGTACTTAATACCTACTGCAGAGGTTCCAGTAACGAACCTTTTTAGAGATGTAATTGTAAACGAAAGTGATTTTCCTATCACTTACACCGGCTATACGCCATGCTTTAGAAGAGAAGCGGGCAGTTATGGCGCACATGTACGTGGTCTAAATCGGTTACACCAATTCGATAAGGTCGAAATTGTTCGTGTTGAACACCCTTCAAAATCCTATGAAGCTTTAGACGGCATGGTAGAGCATGTAAAAAATATTCTAAGAGAATTAAAATTACCCTACCGAATTCTAAGATTATGTGGCGGCGATTTAGGTTTTACATCTGCCCTTACTTTTGATTTTGAAGTATTTTCTACTGCGCAAGACCGTTGGTTAGAAATTAGCTCTGTCTCAAATTTTGAAACATACCAAGCCAATAGGTTAAAATTGCGTTATAAGGACGAGAACGGGAAAAACCAATTGGCACATACCCTAAATGGTAGTTCTTTAGCCTTACCACGGGTTTTAGCTGGTATTTTGGAAAACTACCAAACTCCAGAAGGCATTAAAATACCTGAGGTATTAGTACCGTATTGTGGTTTTAATATGATTGATTAAGTAGTTTATACAATTAGCTCTATGCAGAGCTATTCAACTTTATAACAATTAAACACCATATAAATACTATTTACATGGTGTTTCTTTTATGATTTTGAAATAACTGAAATTGGATTAAATCTGCGACCTTTACTATTAAATCTCAAAGCTTATGAATTGGATACTATTAGTCGTTGCCGGACTTTTTGAAGTTGCTTTTGCTTTTTGTTTAGGAAAAGCAAAGGAAACTACCGGTAACGAAATGTACATGTGGTATCTTGGGTTTTTAGTGACCCTTGCAATAAGTATGATACTTTTAGTAAAAGCAACACAGACATTACCAATTGGTACCGCCTATGCTGTTTGGACCGGTATTGGTGCTGTAGGAACCGTGCTTGTCGGGATATTTGTTTTCAAAGAACCGGCAACTTTTTTACGTATTCTATTTATTAGCACGTTAATAGGTTCTATAATTGGCTTAAAAATAGTGTCACACTAATCGATTATACATACTATAAGCTTGTTATAAAAGCATTAACAACATCTTACGGCATTCTGCGTATCTTTGAATATGCGTTTATTATTTTTCTTTATTTCTTATATATCGTTAGCGACTATGGCATGGGCACAAGATGATTTCTTGGCAAAGCAATATTTTGCTGATGGTGATTTTGAAAAAGCGGTTGTTTTTTATGAAAAGCTAGTAGAAAAAAACCCACGAAGAACAGAATATGCGCAAGACTTGGTTGCCTGTTACCAACAACTAAAAAGGTACGATGATGCAAGCGAGTTTATAAAAGAACGATTAAAAGATAGAAACCCCTACCCTACCTTGTTAATAGATTTGGGCTATAATTATGCACTTCAGGAGCAGCCAGAAATGGCTTTAAACCAATACGAAAAAGCTTTAGAAATTATACCTAAAAATCCAAATTATGGATATGCTATTGGTCTTCAATTTCAAAAATACAGTTTATTGGACCTTGCTGTAAAATCGTTTGAAAGCGCCATGGAATTAAACCCTGCTTTAGATTTCAATTTTCAATTGGCAAGAATTTACGGAGAACAAGGCAATGTGGAGGCCATGTACAATTCTTATCTAAATTTGGTAATTGACGGCAAAACCTCAAAATCGAACATTCTAAGAAGTATAGATGAATTTGTTTCTGAAAATGCCGACGACAAAAACAATCTTTTGCTAAAAAAAGTGCTTTTAGAACGCGCACAAAAGAATCCAGACATTCTTTGGAATGAACTACTTAGTTGGCTCTTTGTTAAACAAAACCAGTACAGTAGTGCTTTTAGACAAGAAAAGGCCATTTTAAAACGAATAAATGGCAGTTCTACATTACGCTTAGAGAATTTAGCTGCCAATGCCTTAGAAGTAGAAGCCTACGAAGATGCAAAGGAAATCTACGTCTATATCATTGACAATACTACCAATGAAAACACAAAATTAAATGCGGAATTAAATCTTATCGACATCAATCTTAGTTCTTCTTCACAAAGTCAATTAGCGGCTATTCAAAAAAAATATGATGAACTAATAGATCTTTATGGTTACAAGGCGCAAACGTTACAGCTTCAAGTAGCCTATGCTAATTTTTTAACTTTTAAAAAAAATGAACCTCAACCTGCAGAAAAGTTATTAAAGAACAGTTTAGAATTACCATTAAGTGACCGCGGAAATGCCTATTTAAAATTGGCTTTAGGCGACATTTTGGTTTATGATAAAAAATTCAACGAAGCGCTGATCTATTTTTCGCAAATACAGCAGAAATTAAAAAATGATGTTTTAGGACAAGATGCGCGGTATAAAGTGGCGCAAACCAGTTTTTATAAAGGAGATTTTGATTGGGCGCTTACACAGTTAAAAGTACTTAGAAGCTCCACCTCCCAATTAATTGCAAACGATGCCATGCAATTAAGTCTCTTAATTTCAGATAATTCACTGGAAGACTCTACACAAACGGCATTAAAGAAGTTTGCCCGTGCCGATTTTTTGGCTTATCAAAATAAAACAGAAGATGCTATACTTGCATTAAATGATATACTTGAAAACCATAAAGGCGAAAAAATTGAAGATGAAGCCCTACTCAAACAGGCTCAATTATACGAATCTCAAAAAAAGTATGACGAAGCTGTACTAAATTATCAGAAAATCATCACTTTTTATGGAAACGGAATTTTAGCCGATGATGCTTATTATGCTTTGGGCGAGTTATACAGAAAAATATATAAGGACACCGTAAAGGCAAAAGATAATTACGAGAAAATAATTTACACCTATCAAGACAGTTACTATTTTCCTCAAGCAAGAAAGAACTTCAGAATTTTAAGAGGAGATTCTATCAATTAAAAACACCATTATGATACTTAATTTAAAGAAACTGTTGAAGTAACTTTGCAACAGATATTTAGATTATAAAACTTGAACAAAACACATGTATATTTATAACGTTACCACCAATATCGAAGAAGGTAGCCACAACAGTTGGGTAAAATGGATGAAAGAAATTCATATCCCAGAAGTATTAGCAACAGGTAAATTTTTAAGTGCTAAGTTCACTAAAGTGTTAGTGGAAGAAGATATGGGCGGCTTCACCTATTCAGTACAATACACCGTGCAAGACAAGGCAACATTAGAGCGCTATTATAAAGAAGATGCTACGAAGTTAAGAGAAAGTGCGCAACAACTTTTTACAGGCAAACTAGTTTCATTTAGAACCGAGTTAGAAGTTATAGACGAATATTTTGTACAAAGAACAACTGCTACACATTACTTGTTCACTTATGGAACTTTACAAGAAAAGGAAGTTCAACTTGGTGTTTTCTCAAGGCTTTTAAATGGAAATGAAGATGAACTACCGCAATATGAGATTTCTGACACTAAAGTAGCAGGTCTTTACCCTACTTTACAACATACTGGCAAAGAAGAAAATCGTATAAAAGGCCAAGTTTACGCACTAACACATCAAGAATTGCAAAAGGCAGATGTTTATGAAGGAGAAGCTTATGAAAGAATTCTAATTAAATTAACATCGGGCAAAAACGCATGGGCATATATTGCCAAGTAATCTAGGTTTATTAGACTATTATGGGAACGAAAAGGAAGAAGAATAAAAACAACAAGTATACCGCAAAAAAACAGCATGATAAAGGACCCGTAAAAGCTAAAAAACACTTAGGTCAACACTTTTTAAAAGATGAAGATATTGCCAAACAAATTGCCGATACACTTCTACAAAAAGAATATAAAAACGTTATTGAAATTGGACCTGGGACAGGAGTATTAACCAAATACTTATTGCTTAGGAACAGTAATTTAGTAGCTATGGATTTAGATACTGAATCCATAACCTACCTAAATGAGAATTTTCCATTAGAACATCCAAAGGCATTTCAAAGTAAAGGCACTTTTAAAGTAATTGAGGCCGATTTTCTAAATTTTGATATTCCCACTTTATTTGGAGAAGAACAGTTTGGCATTACAGGAAACTTCCCCTATAATATTTCTACCCAAATTGTTTTTAAAATGCTGGAATTAAGAGACCAAGTTCCTGAGTTTTCTGGCATGTTTCAAAAAGAGGTAGCGGAACGTATTTGCTCAAAAGAAGGAAGTAAAACATATGGGATTTTATCAGTTTTAGCACAAGCTTTCTATGATGCCGAATATCTTTTTACTGTTCAACCAGATGTTTTTGACCCACCTCCAAAAGTACAGTCGGGTGTTTTAAGACTTACGCGTAAAGCAAATTTTCAACTACCTTGCGACGAACAATTATTTAGAAATGTAGTAAAGACCGCCTTTAATCAGCGTAGAAAAACTTTGCGCAATAGTTTAAAAACATTCACCTTATCAGATAATCTCAAAGAAGATATTATATTTGACCTGAGACCAGAACAACTGGCTGTAGAAGATTTTATAGCATTGACGAAGAAAATAGAAGATGACACCCTTTAAACTTACGGAAGAACTAGTTGCGGATATAGAACAACTCATTGAAAATAAAAATGATGTTGAGCTTAATGCTCTATTGGTGGACGTACATTATGCTGATATTGCAGAAATCATTAATGAACTTTCTGATGATGAAGCTACCTACTTAATTAAACTCCTAGATAGCGACAAAACTTCGGATATTCTTACGGAGTTAGATGAAGATATCCGTGAAGCTATTTTGGGCAACCTTTCTTCTCAAGAAATTGCTAGCGAATTAGAAGAGCTAGATACCGATGATGCCGCAGATATTATAAATGAATTACCTAAAGAACAGGTACAAGATGTTATCTCAAAAATTGAGGATCGCGAGCATGCTAAAGATATCGTAGATCTTTTACGTTATGACGAAAATTCTGCCGGTGGTCTTATGGCCAAAGAGCTTGTAAAGGTTAACGAAAATTGGAATGTGTTAACTTGTGTAAAGGAAATGCGTGCCCAAGCAGAAAATGTAACCCGTGTACATTCTATTTATGTGGTTGATGATGAAGATAAGCTAAAAGGACGGTTGTCATTAAAAGATTTGTTGACCACATCAACAAAAACACATATAAAGGATGTTTTCATATCAAATGTTGATTATGTGAATGTCAATGAAGACCCAGAAGAAGTAGCCAGGATTATGACTAAATACGATTTAGAGGCTATACCTGTTGTAGACGAAATAGGTAGATTAGTGGGTCGTATTACTATTGATGATATTGTAGATGTTATAAAAGAAGAAGCCGAACGCGATTACCAAATGGCGGCAGGTATTTCTAGGGGAGTTGAAGCAGATGACAGCATTTGGGAACTAACCAAAGCACGTTTACCATGGTTAATAATTGGTATGTTTGGTGGTATAGGAGCCGCTAGCATTATAAGCAGCTTTCAAGAAGTAATGAGCACATTTCCTATTCTTCTCATATTTGTACCTTTAATACAAGCAACCGCAGGTAATGTAGGAGTACAATCTTCCGCAATTATGGTACAAGGTCTTGCAAACAATACGGTAAAAGGAGAGATTTTAAATCGATTATTAAAGGAATTTACTTTAGCATTAATTAATGGAGTTGCCATTGCAGCTATAGTTTTGGTTATAAGTCATTTCTTCTTTCGTACCAGTTATTTAATTTCTACTACCCTTTGTGTAGCCCTTATTGCAGTTATTATAATTGCGGCATTGATTGGTACTTTTATACCCGTTTTTTTAGATAAAAGAGGTGTTGATCCTGCAGTGGCTACAGGCCCATTTATTACCACAGGAAATGATATTTTTGGTATACTTATTTACTTTTCAATCGCTAAGGTTATTTTAGGAATTTAAAACCGTGTAGTTTTTAATAAAATACATCTTCATTGCGTATATTACTGTTATCTTCAATTATAATACACATAGAAAATGGATATATGCTTAATGCGCTAAATGCAGAAATTTTACGGCACAAATGAAAAGTATTAATCTTAAAGAAAAGTTTGATTTAGTTCAAGGCTATTGGCATCCACACCAAATTGGAATTGTTGATGATATGCAAGTGTTGTTGGCTAAATTAAAAGGTGAATTTGTATGGCATTCCCATGAAAACGAAGATGAGTTATTTCATGTTATTAAAGGTATATTACACATGCAATTTAGAGACCGAACTGAAATAGTAAATGAAGGAGAAATAATTATTATCCCAAAAGGTGTTGAGCATTGCCCAATGACAACAAACAATGAAGAAGTTCATATTTTATTATTTGAAAAACTAACCACAAACCATACCGGTAAGGTTAAAGATAAATTAACTCAAACGGTGTATCCAAAAATATAATTCCCTTGTTAAATGAAAGTATTACACGTAGATATTAATCACCCGCTTATCATAGAGCAGTTTTCTGAATTAGGTTTTCAAAATGACGAAGATTATACTTCAACTAAGCAAGAAATTGAAAATAAAATTGACCAATATGATGGCTTAATTATTAGAAGCCGATTTACAATTGATGACGATTTTTTAGATAAAGCAAAAAAACTAAAATTCATAGGTAGGTTAGGTGCCGGTCTAGAAAACATAGACACCAAATATGCCAAATCGTTAGACATTTTTTTAGCGGCCGCACCAGAAGGCAACCGTAATGCTGTTGGCGAGCATGCACTTGGTATGTTATTATCTTTATTTAATAAATTAAATTCTGCAGATCAACAGGTAAGACATGGAAAATGGGACCGTGAAGGCAACAGAGGTATAGAATTAGAAGGTAAGGTCGTAGGGGTTATCGGCTATGGAAACATGGGTAAGGCCTTCGCAAAAAAACTTAAAGGCTTTGATGTCGAAGAGGTAATCTGTTATGATATAAAAGGCGGTGTTGAAGATGATAATGCACGGCAGGTAGGTATTATGGAATTCCAAAAACGTGTTGATGTTGTAAGTTTACATGTACCACAAACCGAATTAACCAAGGGGATGATAAACACCGATTTTCTAAATAAGTTTGAAAATCCTATTTGGATTATAAATACTGCAAGAGGTAAATGTATAAAAACAACGGATTTGGTCGAAGCAATAAAATCTGGCAAAGTATTAGGAGCAGGTTTAGACGTGTTGGAATATGAAAAAGCTTCTTTTGAAAACATGTTTTCTGACGATACACTTCCTGATGCTTTTCAATACCTTATTGAGTCTAATAAAGTACTACTATCACCACACGTAGCAGGCTGGACGGTTGAAAGCAAAATTAAATTAGCACAGACCGTGGTAAATAAAGTAAAGGCAAAATTTGTAGGATAATATGAACTATAACGCCAATTCAATTGAAGAGTATATAAATCTGCTACCTCAAGAACGGCGCGTAGTAATAGAAAAATTACGTCAAACTATTTTGCAGAATCTACCTAAGGGTTTTGAAGAACAAATTAGCTATGGCATGTTGGGTTATGTTGTACCACATTCAATGTACCCAGCTGGTTATCATGTAAAACCAGAATTACCTTTGCCATTTATAAATTTAGCTTCTCAAAAAAATTTTATAGCACTATATCATTCAGGTATCTACGCCAATACGGAATTATTAGATTGGTTTGTATCGGAATATCCCAATCATTGTAAACGAAAATTAGATATGGGCAAAAGCTGTATTCGGTTTAAAAGTATGGACGAAATCCCTTATGAACTTATTGCTAAACTTTGTACCAAAATTTCAATTCAAGAATGGATAAGTTTATATGAGAACAATATCAAAAAATAGGTAGAAATGAAAAAACGAGTGACAGGGCTAGGCGGTTTCTTTTTTAAAACAAAAGACCCCAACAAGGTAAAAGATTGGTACAACAAGCATTTAGGTTTAAATACCGACCAATATGGTTGTACTTTTTGGTGGAAGGACAAAGAAGGTAATGATTGTTCAACCCAATGGAGCCCTATGAGCGAAGACACTAGGTATTACGAACCTAGCAAATCTAGTTTTATGATGAATTTTAGGGTAGAAAACCTTGTTGAATTACTGCAGGTTCTAAAAGAAGAAGGCGTTACAGTTGTTGGTGATATCCAAGAATTTGAATATGGTAAATTTGGTTGGATATTAGACCCAGATGGCAACAAAGTAGAACTTTGGGAACCTATTGATAAAGCATTTTTGTGATGTCTAAATATTTGTTACATTTAACAGTATAAATAATCACCAAATAATAACTAAAATGTCGGACGAAAAAAAAGATTTAGGAGATAAAGCAGAAGATGCTTTTGATAAAGCAAAAGAATCTGCAAAAGATTTTGGCGACAAGGCAGAAGATGCCTTTGACAATGCCAAAGAAAAAACTGAAAAAACTTACGATAACTCAAAAGAATCTACAAGAGAATTTTCAGAGGATGCAAAAGAATCTGCAAAAGAATTTAGTGATGGCGCTAAAAAAACAGCTAATGAATTTACAGCTGGGGCAAAAGAAGCATTTAGTGGTGCAGGAGGAGAAAACAAAAAGGTATTAGTTGGTATTTTGGCTATAATCTTAGGTTCTTTAGGAGTTCATAAATTTCTATTAGGCTACCAAAAAGAAGGCTTTATACTACTTGGTGTAACTATTGCTGGTTACGCTACTACTTGTTTGGTAATCGGTGCTTTCTTTTTCTGGATTCCAGGAGTTATTGGATTAATTGAAGGAATCATCTATTTAACAAAATCAGATGAAGAGTTTTATAACACATACCAAGTAGGTAAAAAACCTTGGTTCTAAAAAGTTTAAGCCAGATAAATGTCATCTGGCTTTTTTTTATTTTATTTATTATCGTAATATTGCAATATATAAATATGAAATGGGCATATCGAAAACACAAATATTTAATAGTGAACAAAATGAGTTGGCAATTATATTTAAAGTATTGTCCAACCCAGCACGGATAGCCATATTACAATACATAAGTCTGCAGAACTCTTGTATATGTAATGATATAGTAGATGAAATTGGTTTGGCACAACCTACAATTTCACAACATTTAAAAGAACTAAAAAGTATCGATTTAATAAAAGGTGAAATAGAAGGAAAAAAGGTTTGCTACTGTATTAATCTTCCAAAATGGAACAAGATACAAGCATTACTTAATTCGTTCTTTAATACCACAAAAAGCAATTGCTGTTAATCTAAACCGTAAAACATGAAAACAAAAGAATTTCTATCTTTATTAAAGGAAAACACAGATAAAAGCTTAGTATTTGAATATGCCCCAGGGCAATCGGTAGGTGCTAATTACCATATTACGGAAGTAAAAAATATAACTATAGACTCTGTAGATTGCGGTGCTAGCACTGATTTCTGGAAAGAAACAATAATTCAATTATGGGAAAGTCCAAAAGAAATAGGTGAAAGGGATTATATGACTTCGCAAAAAGCATTGGATATCTTAAATAAAGTGGATAAAATAAAACCAATGGAAAAAGGTGTTGAAGTAAAATTTGAATACAGCAATTCAGTATTTCATACCGCTCAACTATATGTGTTGTCTCATCAAATTAAAGAACATCAACTTATATTGTACCTAGGTGTTGAAAAAACAGACTGTAAAGCCAAAGAAACTTGTGGGGTTCCAGAAAAGGCCGAAACTGTTATAGAAGCCGCTTGTACTCCAGGTGGAGGTTGCTGCTAAATAATTTAATATGAGCAACATAACAATAAGAACAATGTTGGCTACAGACTGGGAGTTTGTTGCCAACATTTATAAAGAAGGTATTGAAACAGGAGTTGCAACATTTGAAACCATTGTTCCCTCCTTTAATTCTTGGGATAATGCCCATATGCAAACGTGTAGATTCGTTGCAGAAGAAAATAATACTATTTTAGGGTGGGTTGCCCTCTCTCCTGTTTCTAACAGATGTGTATATGGTGGTGTTGCCGAAGTAAGTGTGTATGTTTCAAAAAAAAGTAGAGGAAAAGGCCTTGGTAAAATTTTATTACTGCATTTAATTGCTGCCAGTGAACAAGAAGGTATATGGACACTTCAATCTGGTGTTTTTCCAACTAATTTTAGTAGTATTAAAGTTCATGAAGCAGTTGGCTTCAGATTAATTGGCAAACGAGAACGTATTGGAAGATTAAATGGCCAATGGATCGACAATATTCTTTTTGAAAGAAGAAGTTCGGTAATTGGTATAGATTAAACTATTCTTCTTTATCGATATTTTGTGATTCTTGAAGCCTGCGTTCAAGTTCTGCTTGAAATTCTTCCATAACTGGTTTTACCGTACTTTCTGGTAAATCGGCAATTTTAATATACATTAATCCATCAACAGAGTTATTAAATAATGGATCTACATTAAAGGCGACTACTCTAGCATTTTGTTTTATATACTTTTTTATCAACACTGGCAAACGTAAATTGCCTGGCTCCACCTCATCTATTAAACGGTCGAACTTATTTAAATCGGCCTGTGTTTCATCAAAAACAAACTCTTTATCAGCATCATTAAGTTTAACTTTAAACTCCTTTTTAGGTCTAATATATTGCGCCACATATGGATCCCAGTAATTAGATTTCATGAACTCGATCATTAACGATTTAGAGAAATTAGAAAATTGGTTACTTATACTTACACCACCAATTAGGTACTTATGCTGAGGAAACCTAAGTGTTGTATGTACAATACCTTTCCAAAGTAAAAATAAAGGCATTGGTTTCTGCTGATATTCTTTTGTGATATAGGCACGTCCCATTTCTATAGAGTGTTCCATCATATCGTATAGTTCTGGTTCAACTCTGAATAAATCTTGAACGTAAAAACCATTAATTCCATACTTCGGAAAAATCTCGGAGCCCATTCCCATTCTATAAGCACCAACTATACATTTAACCTCATCGTCCCAAAGAAAAAGATGGTGATAGTAGGTATCAAATTCATCTAAGTCAATAGCCTTATTTGTACCCTCACCAATTGCTCTAAAGGTTACTTCTCGTTGACGGCCAATTTCCTTTAAAATAAATGGCATATCTTTTTCCTTAGCCAAAAACACCTCGTAATTTTTACTTTGAAGCAAGCGACAATCTTTTTCTCTAAGCTTTTCAATTTCGCCTTGCATTACTTCTTTGCGCACAGCCGAAGCAATTTTCTTAGGCTGCTTAGGTAATTTTAAAGAAGTTGGCAATTGATCTATTAAACGTTCTTTCTCATATGCATTAGACAATATATACGTTTTACGGCGCAATAAATCGGTGTATTCTTCTAAACTCTCCTGTTCATTTTGAGTTGCAACTGAAATTGGCTGTCCTATTCGCACTTTAATAGGTCTATTTCGTTGACTAAATACTTGCGAAGGAATCATAGCCGTTCGTAAAGGATCGGCCAATTTGGCTATTCTATAAAAAAATGAACTATTCTTTGCGTGGAAATATATGGGAACAACAGGTACATTAGCCTTTCTTATTAATTTTAAAGCAGCCTCTTCCCAAGGTTTATCGACAATAAGTTTACCTTCTTTAACTGTAGACACCTCGCCTGCAGGAAAAACCCCTAGTACATGCCCCAATTGCAAGTGTTGTAAAGCATTTTTAAATCCTGCGATATTGCTTCTTGCATCCTTATGTTCCGAAAATGGATTTACTGGTAAAATAAACGGCTCTAACGGTACCATCCGTTGCAGAAGAAAGTTAGCCATAATCTTATAATCTGGTCGTTGCTTAATCATCAATTTAAACAACAAAATACCATCAATTGCGCCTAAAGGATGATTACTAATAGTTACGTACCCACCTTCTTTGGGTAATCTTCTAAAATCGTCTTCGGGTATTTCGTAGTCAATTTCAAAATGCGCTAAAATAGCATTAGCGTAGTCCTCCCCTTCTAAATGGGCAATAGAATCATAAAATCTATTGATGGTAGATAATCGGGTAATCTTCAATAACACCCATCCCACAAAAGTCCCTAATACTCCATATTTGGCAAGATTAATGGCCTTGGCAACTTCTTTGGCGGTAACTAAACCCATATAACATCCTCTTATTAGACTGTAAATATAGGAAAAAGGGAATCGTCACTTCCTATTTGTACAAAGTGAAACAAAAGGAATTTATTTTACGACAAGCTGTACTGTTTCCGTTCCTCGCTGTTCCAAAAGCAACTCTTTACCATTCTGCAAGCTTTCTAAAGATTTAGTATCAAAATGCCGAATTGTATAAAGAGATACATTTTCATGATAAGCGACTTTAAACTTACTTTTTAATTGTTGAAGCATAGCCTCTAATCCTCCAAATTTATTGTCTATACAAACCGAAAAACTAATGGCAGAATTCTGTATTAGATCAACCTTTATTTTGTGTTGATGAAACAACTTAAAAAGCTCGCTTATACTATCTTCAACTATAAATGAAAAATCAAGAGTAGACAATTTTATCAAAACCTGATTTTTCTTAACTATAAAACAAGGTACTTTTGGTTCTATGCCAATACCCTTACCAACGGTAGTTCCATTATTAGAAGGGTTTACAAACGATTTTACATGTAACGGAATTTCTTTACGTTGTAAGGGTTGTAAAGTTTTCGGGTGAATTACTGAAGCTCCGTAAAATGCTAACTCAATTGCCTCCCTGTAAGATATGTTATTTAGCAATTGGGTTTCGTTAAAATATCTTGGATCGGCATTTAAAACTCCGGGAACATCTTTCCAGATAGTTACAGAATCTGCATTTAAACAATAGGCTAGTATTGCCGCAGTATAATCTGAACCCTCTCTACCTAAAGTAGTCGTAAAGTTATTATCATCACTGCCTAAAAACCCTTGTGTAATGTTTAATACCTTTTTATCGATTTTTGTCACATTCTCTTGAGTACGTTCCCAGTTTACTGTGGTATCCCTATAACTACTATCGGTTTTAATATAGTTACGAACATCTAACCAATTGTTTTTAATCCCTATTTCTTTAAAATACGCACTTATAATGGTTGTAGAAATTAACTCTCCATAACCAACCACTTGATCATAAACAAAGTTATAATTAGGCGATTTATTCCAAACCAAAAATCCATTTATTTCATCAACAAGAACTTTAATTTCTTTATAAATAGCATGTTGCGCATTTGGAAATAGCTCAGACACTATTTTCAAATGATAATCTACCATATCATTTACCTTCGCTGGTATTTCTTTCTTATTATTAAAATATGCATTTATAATATCTTCCATTGCATTGGTTGTCTTACCCATGGCCGAAACAACCAATAAGGTATTTTCATACCCTACCTCTTTTAAAACTTTTACAACATTCTTAACTGCATCTGCATCCTTAACCGATGCTCCCCCAAATTTAAAAACCCTCATACTCTAATTATATATATTTTAATGTTCTTCTTTTAATTATTCAATGGCACTTAAATAATCTTTTATTCCCTGTTCATCTAATTGCACTACGTCCCAATCCCGCATTACATGGGCACCTTTACTTTTATAAAAGCCAATTGCAGGTTCGTTCCAGTCAATTACTTCCCAACTAATTCTTTTTACTTTTAAATGATTACCATATTTAACTACTTCATTTAATAATGCCGTACCTAAACCTGTACCGCGCATTTCTTTAGTAACTATTAAATCTTCTAAATGAATAACTGGTCCTTTCCAAGTAGAATAACGTGGATAAACAAGTGCCATCCCAACAATTTTAGTCTCCTTTTCTGCAACGAAGCAATGAAATAATTTGTGTGTACCGAACCCATCTTCTTGCAAGTTCTCAACACTTACTTCTACCGCATTTTCTTCTTTTTCAAAAGTGGCCAATTCCTGAATTAACTGAAGCACTTGCCTCATATCTTCTCTTTTGGCTGTTCTAATTATATAGTCCATAATTGTTACAAATAAAACACAAAGTTATAAATTTTCAAAATGTAATTAAAACCAAAATTGAACGTTTAACAAAATACCCGATATTTGTATATAACTATAAACTAAAACATGTTATCTAAAAAAAACCAAACTCTTGGAGAGTTTATTATTGAAAATCAAGATTCTTTTCAATACTCTTCTGGAGAGTTGTCGAAACTCATTAATGCTATTCGTTTGGCTGCTAAAGTTGTTAATCACGAGGTAAGTAAAGCCGGGTTAATAGATATTTTGGGAGGAGTTGGCGAAACCAATGTACAAGGTGAAGACCAACAAAAATTAGATTTATTTGCGAATGAGAAATTTATTCAAACCTTAAAAAACAGAGAAATTGTTTGTGGTATTGCCTCTGAAGAAGAGGATAGTTTTATTAGTATAAATAGTAATGATGATAACCATCAAAACAAATATGTTGTATTAATTGACCCTTTAGATGGGTCATCTAACATCGACGTAAACGTTTCCGTAGGAACTATTTTCTCAATTTACCGTCGTGTAACACCAGTAGGCACCCCAGTAACTATTGAAGATTTTTTGCAACCAGGAAATAAACAAGTAGCTGCTGGCTATGTTGTGTATGGCACTTCTACTATGTTAGTTTATACAACCGGCGATGGTGTAAATGGTTTTACCTTAAATCCTGCGTTAGGCACATTTTATCTTTCGCACCCTAACATGCAGTTCCCTGTAAACGGACATATTTATTCTGTAAATGAAGGTAATTACGTTCACTTTAATCAAGGTGTAAAAGATTACATTAAATATTGCCAAATGGAAGAAGGCGATAGACCTTATACCTCTAGATACATTGGTTCATTGGTCTCCGATTTTCATAGAAACATGATCAAAGGTGGTATTTACATGTACCCAAAAAGCAGTGTAACAATGAACGGTAAGTTAAGATTACTTTACGAGTGTAATCCAATGGCTTTTTTAGCAGAGCAAGCAAACGGACTAGCAATTGGCGGTAAAAATAGAATTATGGATATACAGCCTACCGAGCTCCATCAACGTGTTCCATTCTTCTGTGGAAGCCGAAACATGGTTGAAAAACTACAAGAATTCTTAAAAAAGTATCATTAAAAAAGGGAGCAATTTGCTCCCTTTTTCCATTCTATTTCAATAATTACTTAGCGTTTAACTAAGTATAGATAATCATCGAAGTCTATTTTACCTCCGAAAATAGCTATTGAACGCTGTATTACTTTATCAGCTTGTTCACCTGTAAACCCTAAGCCTATTGCATACTTCTTAATTAATAGTCGCTCCTCATCATCAATTTCATGATCAGAATATATGATTCTAAAAAGATCATATAAGCGCTCTAATCTTTTTTCGGAGTCTGGTGTTGAGTCAATTGGATATTTATTTTCCTTTTTTAAAACCTCTTCGTATTCACTCTTAGTAATATCTAACTTACTGGCAAATCGGTCTAATAATATTTTTTCTTCAGAACTTAATTCCCCGTCAATAGAAGCCAACGTTGCTAATGCGGCGAAATGAGCCAAATTTCTTCTGTGCTCAGCACTGCTATATAAATCTGCAAAAGACATATCTTATTTTTTAATTATAAGACAAATATAATTTTTTTAAAGACAATAGTTTTCTTTAGCAAAAACTTTGTTTATGAACATCTTATTCAACCACAAATTAAAGAAAGATAACCGCTTTATTTACGAGGTATTAAATTCGTTACTTGGTACAATGCATGCTATAATTTTTATATTTGGCTCCACTTTTAATCTTATTTCCGAAGTATAAGATTTAATAGCCTTAAAATGAGGTTTTTCATTTCTAATTGATTCTTATATTTGCACAAATTTTTAACTGTTGAGTCATTCTTCTATCCAACAACGGTACAATCAGTCTCCTCAAATAGGGAAACTGCAAAATACTATTGCTAATTCTGAAAAAACAGAATCTAAAAACATTCAATTAAAAGGGCTTGTAGGATCATCGTTATCCTTTTTAATTTCTAGCATTTTTAAAACTGAAGAACGACCTTTCGTGGCAATTTTCAATGACAAAGAAGAAGCTGCCTATTATTTAAATGACTTGGAGCGCCTTATCGGGGAAGACCATGTACTCTTTTACCCTGGTAGTTATAGAAGACCTTACCAAATAGAAGAAACTGACAATGCTAATGTTCTTTTACGTGCCGAAGTATTGAACAGAATAAATTCCAGAAAAAAACCTGTGGTAATTGTCACCTACCCAGATGCGCTTTTTGAAAAAGTTGTCACCCGAAAAGAGTTAGATAAGAATACCCTAAAAATGAAATTAGGGGATACACTTTCGTTAGATTTTTTAAATGAAATTTTATTTGAATATAAATTTAAAAGAGTAGATTTTGTAACCGAACCTGGTGAATTTTCTGTTCGTGGAGGTATTGTTGATGTATTTTCGTTTTCACATGACGAACCTTATAGAGTTGAGTTTTTTGGAGATGAAATAGAAAGCATTAGAACTTTTGATGTGGAAACACAACTTTCTAAGGAAAAGGTGAAATCAATTACTATAGTGCCTAATATGGCCGACAAGTTTTTAAATGAAAAAAGACAGAGTTTTTTGTCTTATATAGCATCTAACACATTGGTTTTCGCCAAAAATACAGATTTATTGTATGACCGTTTAGACGATTTCTTTGAAAAGGCGAAAGAAGCATTTACCAAATTATCTAAAGATATAAAACATGCCGAGCCAGAAGAACTATTTATGGGCGGCATAGAATTTTGTCAGCAACTATCTGGTTTTACCGTATTAAGTCAAGATGCTCAGCGTAATGCTCCTAGCCTAGTTGAGTTCCACACTAAACCTCAACCCTCTTTTAATAAGAAGTTTGATCTATTAATTGAGAATTTAAACACTTATAAAGACCAAGGGTATACCAATTATATATTTTGTGCCAGTGAGCAACAAGCCAAACGTTTTCATGACATTTTTGAAGAGATAAACCAACAGGTCCACTACCAAATTATAGTGTCTCCGCTGTTTCAAGGTTTTATAGATGATGATCAAAAATTAGTTTGCTATACGGACCATCAAATTTTTGAACGATACCATAAATTCCATTTAAAGAATGGTTATGCCAAAAAGCAGGCCATTACATTAAAAGAATTAAATAAACTAGAAATTGGAGATTACGTTACCCATATAGATCATGGCATTGGAAAATTTGGCGGACTTCAAAAGATAGACGTAGAAGGCAAAAAACAGGAAGCCATTAAACTAATGTATGGCGAAAGAGATATTCTTTATGTCAGCATACATTCACTCCACAAAATTTCCAAATTTAATGGCAAAGATGGTGCCCCGCCGAAAATTTACAAATTAGGCTCCGGAGCCTGGAAAAAAATTAAGGACAAGACCAAATCTCGTGTCAAGAAAATCGCCTTTAACTTAATTAAAGTCTACGCTAAACGAAGACTAGAAAAAGGGTATCAGTACAATCCTGATAGTTATTTACAGAACGAGTTGGAAGCATCTTTCATTTATGAAGATACTCCAGATCAAAGTACTGCTACAGAGGATGTAAAAAGAGATATGGAAAGTGAACGGCCTATGGACCGTTTAATTTGTGGTGATGTAGGCTTTGGTAAAACAGAAGTGGCCATACGTGCTGCCTTTAAAGCTGTGGACAATGGCAAACAGGTTGCCGTATTGGTGCCAACAACTATCTTAGCTTTTCAACATCATCGCACTTTTACAGAGCGACTAAAAGATATGCCCGTTACCGTAGACTACCTTAATAGGTTTAGAACCGCGAAGGAGAAAAAAGATACTATTGAACGGTTAGCTGCTGGGAAAGTTGATATAATTATTGGAACGCATCAACTGGTAAATAAAAAAGTACAATTTAAAGACTTAGGTCTCTTAATTGTGGATGAAGAACAAAAATTTGGAGTTGCAGTTAAGGATAAATTAAAATCTATCAAAGAAAACGTAGATGTGCTTACGCTAACTGCAACACCAATTCCACGAACTTTACAATTTAGCCTTATGGCTGCACGAGACCTTTCTACCATTACCACCGCACCGCCAAATAGGTATCCAATAGAAAGTCAGGTTGTACGCTTTAATGAGGAAATTATAAGAGATGCCATTAGTTATGAAATAGAACGTGGCGGGCAAATTTTCTTTATTCACAACCGAATTGAAAATATAAAAGAGGTAGCTGGTATGATTCAGCGCCTTGTTCCAGACGCAAAAGTAGCGGTAGGTCATGGCCAAATGGAAGGTAAAAAGTTAGAATCGCTAATGCTAGGTTTTATGAATAGCGAATTTGATGTTTTAGTCTCTACAACTATTGTTGAAAGCGGCTTAGATGTAACCAATGCCAATACCATTTTCATAAATAACGCTAATAATTTTGGTTTGAGTGATTTGCACCAAATGCGAGGACGTGTTGGTCGTGGAAATAAAAAAGCGTTTTGTTATTTTATTACTCCTCCTTACGAAGTAATGACTAACGATGCCCGTAAACGAATTGAAGCACTAGAGCAATTTACTGAACTTGGTAGCGGGTTTAATATTGCTATGAAAGATTTGGAGATTCGTGGAGCCGGAGATTTATTGGGTGGTGAACAAAGCGGATTTATAAATGAAATAGGATTTGAAACCTACCAAAAGATTTTGGCCGAAGCCATAGACGAACTTAAAGAAAATGAGTTTAAAGATTTATATGAAGAAGTTGAGGGCAAACATGAAAAGATTTTTGTTAAGGAAACACAGATAGATGCTGACTTTGAACTGCTGTTTCCAGATGATTACATAAATAATATAACAGAAAGGCTAACCTTATATACAGATCTAAATCAAGTAAAGAATGAAGAAGCGCTTCAAAAATTTGAGTCGCAATTGGTTGATCGTTTTGGTGAGTTACCAGATGAAGCTGAAGATCTATTGAATTCAGTTCGTATCAAATGGATAGCAAATAGCATTGGGCTAGAGAAGATTGTTATGAAGCAAGGTAAAATGATTGGGTATTTTATAAGCGACCAACAATCGGCATTTTATCAAACTTCTACATTTACAAGAGTATTACAATATGTGCAGTCACATGCACAACAGTGTAAAATAAAAGAAAAGCAAACTCGTAACGGCTTACGATTATTGTTGGTGTTTGATAATATTAGATCAGTAGATAGAGCATATTTGGCTTTAAAGCCATTTGAAATAAAAGAAAAAACAATTGTATAAAATGGAATTTACGCTATCAGAAAAATTGGCAATGGTTCATATAATCGATTCTGTAATTATAGCCGATGGCGAAGTACATAAAGGAGAAATAAATACCCTCAGTAAATTAATGAATATCATTGATTTTGATAGTAACTTCATCGTACAAGCGCGTACTATTGATATTGAGCAAAGTATTAGAATTTTAAGTGATATGACCCCAATAAAAAAGTCTGAACTTGCAATTATCCTAGAAGAGGTAGCAATTTCAGATGGTTATATTCATGAAAAAGAAAATGACATTATGAAGCATGTTTTTTCTGCTATTGGATTTGTACATTAACGACAATACACTTTAGCATACCTTTCCTTAACAATTTTCAAGTTTGATTTCTTATACCTAAGTGAGTATCTTACGTATATTAACGCAAGAAATCAAATTAAAATAGTCCATTTTGAGCGAAATCAGTATTTCATCAGAAGAAATGAAAACCGTATTGGAGTCTTTATTTATAAAATATTCCTTTACAAAAGAACAGGCAGAAATACTAGCCAGAATACATACGGAAAGTACAATTGATGGTATTTTTTCACATGGTATCAACCGGGTTCCCGTCTTTATAGATTACGTCAAAAGAGGATTAATTAAAATAGATGAGACAGCGACACCAATAGCATCTATGGGCTGCATGGAAAGATGGGACGGCAATTTAGCCTCAGGAGTCCTTAATGCACTAAAATGCACCGATCGTGCAATAAACTTAGCCAAAACTAATGGCATGGGATTAGTCGCTCTCAGAAACACGAATCATTGGATGCGTGGTGGCACTTATGGCTGGCGTGCAGCAGAAAAAGGCTGTATTTCTATATTATTTACTAATACAATACCTAATATGCCCGCTTGGGGAGGAAAAGAAAATAGAATAGGAAACAATCCGTTGGTCATCTCGATTCCTAGAAAAGAAGGGCATGTAGTTTTAGATATGGCACTTTCACAATTTTCTTTTGGAAAAATGCAAAGTTTAGATTTAAAGAATGAAGAACTACCTTTTAATGGCGGATGGGATAGGAATAATAATTTGAGTAAAAATCCAAAAGCTATATTGGACTCCGGTAGAGCACTCCCAGTGGGCTATTGGAAAGGTTCAGCGCTTTCAATGGTATTAGACATGCTAGCAACCTTATTATCTGCTGGAAATTCAACCTACAAAATAGGACTTAAGAAAACAGAAACGGCACTATCGCAAGTTTTTATGTGTATAGATCCAAGTACCTATTCCGATACTGATTTCCAAGAAAATTTATTAAACGAAATTATTCAATTCACCCATGATTGCTCTCCCATAAAAGCAGGCACCAAAACATACTATCCTGGAGAGCGAACACTAGTTACGAGAGCAAGATCTCAAAAAGAAGGCATGCAGGTAAACACCAAAATTTGGCAAGAAATCCTTCAGCTGATAGTATAAAATAATAAATCCCAGAATATTTTAATTCGTATTTTTAACCTACTCCATATCAACTAGTAAACCATGAAAAAACTACACTATTTTTTTGCATATCTATTATTTGCAACCTCATGTAAAGACGTCCCAAAACCTGCGTCAGTTGAAACTCCAAAAATTGTAACCTCTATTGCCAAAGCACGTATAGATTCGGTATTAAACAGTTTTGTAACCTCTGGGAATATTGCGGGAGTATCCGCACTTGTATTTGAAGAAGGCCATGAAGTGTACTACAATGCATTTGGCCATGCTGATCTAAGCTCAAATAAACCAATGGATAGGAATACTATAGTACAAATATATTCCATGACCAAACCTATTACAGGCACGGCATTAATGACCCTTTTTGACAAAGGTAAATTTAAATTAGACGACCCAATTTCAATGTACCTTCCAGAATTTAAAAATATGACAGTTTATGCTGGTGTAGATTCTAAAGGAAAAGTAATTACAGAACCCTTAAAAAGAGAGGTGACCATACGAGACATAACCCGTCATACCGCAGGTTTCCCAAATAGAACAGATATCGAAGGTCTTAGTGCACTCTTAAAAGAAGCAGATGCAATGAACAGGGAAAATACCTTAACCCAAATGGCTGAGAAAATGAGTCAAGTACCCTTATGGTTTCAACCTGGCACACAATGGGAATATGGCCCAAGTGTAGACGTACAGGCATTATTAGTAGAGCGCATTTCAGGAGTTCCTTATGGTGAATATGTTAGAAAAAACATCTTAGATCCGTTAAAAATGTCTGAAACTAGATATTATCTTCCAAAGGAAGATAGAGACCGTTTTGCTAAACTATACATAAGAAAAGGGGAAGGTGAATTAGTACAAGACACCATAACATATAGTAATTATACTGAACATTGGCCCTTAACACGTGGTGGGTCCGGTTTAACTTCTACTTTAGATAACTATATGCGTTTTGCACAAATGCTTGTACATGAAGGCAGTCTAGACTCTGTACAAATTTTAAAGCCCGAAACTATAAAACTTATGGCAACAAATCAATTGGCGGATAGTGTTACAGAACGCTCTTGGTTACCTACTAAAGGGCAAGTAGGGTTCGGAATTGATTTTGCAGTTAGGGTTGCGCCACCAAAAACACCCGAAGAAAACAATGGTGTAGTTGGTGAATTTTATTGGGACGGGGCAGCTTCCACACTTTTTTGGATTGACCCTGTAAACAAGTTAACAGCTGTTCTTTTTGTACAACTTTTCCCGTATGATCAAATTGGCCTACACAAACAATTTAGAGATGCCGTATATGGACCATATTCTTTTTTAGATTAAATAAAAAACGGACGAAACAAATTTTAATAACCTTGGAAAACTCATTGTCAAAGTACATTAAGAATTCTTAGGTTTTCCTTATCTTTCGACTCCATAAAAAAAACACATGAAGTTTGAAGAGTTTGTAAAGGCAGCTTTCGTAAAGATGATTTACGAGGTTATACAGGCAGACGGTAAAGTTCACCCCGCAGAATTAGAAATATTAAATGAGCTTAAAAAAAGTCTAGGGTTTAATGACGCATTTCTAGAACGAACTAAAAAGTTAGATTATGAAAATGCCCTGATTACGCTTTACAATATACCACATGAACAAAAGAAAGCTTTAGTGGATATTTTAGATGAGGTAGCCATATCCGATGGGTCTGTGCATAAAAAAGAGATGGCTTTAATAATAGAAACATTTATTAACATTGGTTTAGGTGAAGAAACTGAATAATAGCATGGATTTTACAAGAGATGAGAAATTAGCAGTAGTAAAAATGGTAGATTATGTAATACTAGCCGATAGTAAAGTAGACCCTGCTGAAATGAATTTGCTTACTCAATTAATGGATCGCTTTAATTTCGATAGCTTTTTCATAGGTCAAGCAAGAAATTTAAACAAGAACAAAGCTTATGAAATACTAGGGCAAATGCCCATTCAAAAAAAGAAAACATTAGCGCAGCTTTTAGATGAAGTGGCAATTTCGGATGGTTTTATTCACGAGAAAGAAATTATTACAATTATGGAAGCTTTAGGACATATGTAAATTGATAGTGAAATGCTATAGACTAATTAATTTATCATTATAGAGCCCCTATCCATAAAAATTATTTGATTTTTTAATCCAAACTCAATTTAAAGAAAATTTATAAGATTAATTATAAATGAAAAAATACTAGAAAAGTACTATTTCTATATTTTTTGGTTCAATAGTTGTTGCATTATATTCATGAAAGTATTTTTTATTTATCTCATCTTTTTAGTATCTCTCGGTATTCAAGCGCAAGGTTCCATATCTGGCAACTTCTCACCTGCAAAAGATTTTAAATGGCTTATTGCATATGAATTAACGCCCGGTGGAGAACATTATGTTATAGATACCGCTGTAAAGGAAGGTTCGTTTTCTTTACAAATGCCGGTTAATGCTCAAGCAGGTATGTATAGATTAGTATATGCCGTGCCGCAAAATGAATTTTATATAGATATTATCTTTGATAAAAAGGAAAATGTAAGCTTTAATTTTAGTTTAGAAAACGGATTAAATATCACTAATTCTATAGAAAATAAATGGTATAACGAATACTTTTCTAAAATTACCATAGCTCAAAATAAATTAATGGAATTTTATGAGAACGGTAATAATTCTAAAAATGAATATCTAAATATAATAAACGAGCTAAAATCCATACAAACCTCCTACGAAGAAAACTACGCTAACACTATTGCCAATAGATTTATAAAAGCAAATAAATTATACTTACCAGAAGCTTATGTAGATTTAGAAACATTTCTAAAATATAGAAAACAGCATTATTTTGACAATTTAAACTGTAACGATCTAATTTTACAGGGCTCTAATTTTTTAACCGATAAGATGGTAAACTATGCCTTCTCAGCATTACCAGAGGCAATAACAAATAAAGTTGATTTAGAAACAGAGGTCAATAAAAACATTAAAACCGTATCAGAGGTAATTAAGGACACTCCAATTAGTTTTCAGACAAAAGTAATTCATCAAATTTGGAAAATCGCAGAAGCTAACACAATGGGTTTAGTACAAGATTATACTTTTACAAATCATTTAAAAAAGTTGGCAATTGCGAATGGAAATCAAAAAATAGTTGACGATATTGAATCATCTTCAAGGTTAAGAATAGGTGCAAAATCCCCAGAAATTACTTGGGTAAGTAACGGAAAAATCCATGAGCTTTCTACTATAGAAAAAGCAGAAAATTATTTACTTATTTTCTGGAGTAGTACATGCTCTCACTGCCTAAAAGAAGTTCCTGCGCTTCATAAAGAATTAAAGAAATTCAATACTTTAAAAGTAATAGCTGTAGGACTAGAAGATGATGAAATTAATTGGAAAAAAGTAACTGAAACACTTCCAGATTTTAATCACGCAATAGCTTTAGGTAGATGGGATAGCGAATATGCCAAAACCTTTAATATTCAAAGTACTCCTACCTATTTTATTTTAGATTCGGAAAAACGTTTTATTGCTAAACCAGAAACTGATAAAGAAGTCTTAGAATTTCTTGAAAACTAAAGCGACTTTAGATCCTTAATAGTTTTGAAAGCAATATCTACCTGTTCGTCATTTACAAGAATGGTAAATTCATTTGTGGTTGAAATTACTTCATAAAGAACAATCCCTTCCCACGCTAAACGCTGAAAAATAAAGTAATAAATACCTGGTACAGAAACATTTTCAGCTGGCAATTTAACGGTAATTGATGAAAGTTCTTCTGCCTTTTGTGTGCATTTTTCATCTTTGAATAAGCGTTCAACCGTTTTATCCATTATATTACTAATAACAATATTAATTTCGTTTACACCACGACTAGAAGTGTAAAAAACATCTTGATTGTTATTAATTTCTTCTAATAATTTTGCTTGATGAACCAATATTTTATCAGAAGCTAAAAAAGTATAATCACTTAACGAAGAGCGTACAGTAATTTCCCCAATATTCTTTAATACTTTTAAGATTTTATGAGTAGCCCTAAATTCGAGATCATCAGAAAGTCGTTTTAAGGCCATTACAATTGCTCCATTACGAATGTCTTTTCCAAGTTCATGCTCAATTTCCGGTTTTACTATTCTAGATAAGGAAGTAAGATTTATAATTCCTTGCGCTAGAGCACTTTGTAAAAAAGGTTTTTTCTTTATATACTCTTCTACGACTGATGATATTGTTTTCATTATATGCAATACTTATAATGCAAATATAACAACTTGTTACAAATAAAACAAAATGTTTTTAAATAAAATCTACTCAACTACTAGATTACTTAAAAATGAAAGAAAGCAGACTCTAAATGCTCTAGTTCAAATTTATGCTTGTTTTTAAGAATTGTTATGATATCAAAACGAACTTCAACATCTATATTTTTATCTGTAACATACTGGTTTGCAGCCATAACAAGTAACTTAATTTTTTTTGGCGTTACCGTTTCGGCAATATTTTCTATAAAATCTGAGCTTCTAGACCGTACTTCCACAATGGCTAAAATGTCACCCTTTTTGGCTATAATATCTATTTCAGCTTGCAGGTATCTATAATTTTTATAACTAATTGTGTAGCCATTTTTTACAAGATAATCAACGGCTATTTGCTCTCCTTCCTTGCCAAATTCATTATGTTTTCCCATAATAATAGTACTAGATAGTGTAATTCATCGAAAATAAGGGCATTTCGACGCGTTTCTATTAATAAATATCGTTATTTGACAATTGAATATCGAAAATAGATAGTTTAAAATACTATACCAAATTTCGAAACGTTAATCATAGAAGCCCCAACTCTACGAACGTAATATTAATGCCTATTATAAGATTATGGAATATTTCATTAATTGTAATACTTCTACTCTTGCTCCGTATACTGCTAATTTAGACCAACAAAGAGCGCTACATTTATACAGAAGATTAGGATTCAGTGCCTCGGTTGCAACAATAAATCAAGCAGCAGGCCAATCTGCAGGAGCTATAGTGGATAACTTGGTAGATCAAGCCATAAATATGGCACCTATACCTGCCCCAACTTGGGCAAATTGGACCAACGCCAACTATCCCGAAGACGACGATGCCAGCAACCAGATAAAGAATCAACAGAAGAATGAATTTCAGTTAGCGTATGCCAATAGTTTACTAAATAATAACCTAAGGGACAGGCTAAGCTTTTTTTGGAGTAATCATTTTGTTACTGAATTAGACGTATACAACTGTAATCCATATTTATATGAATACATAAATTGTCTTCAAAGAAATTCCATAGGCAATTTTAAGACTTTTACCAGTGAAATAGGCCTTACCAATGCCATGCTTTATTACTTAGATGGTGTTTTTAATAATGGTAACAATCCCAATGAAAATTACGGACGAGAGCTTTATGAGCTTTTTACACTTGGCGAGGGAAATGGTTATACCGAAGAAGATATTATAGAAACAGCTAGGGCGTTAAGTGGATATGTAGAGCGTGGTGAAATAGGTTGTTCTCCAGTGACATTCGATGCTACGAAACATGATGCAGGTTCTAAAACCATTCTTGGACAAACAGGCAACTGGGGATACGATGATGTTATAGACATACTATTTGATCAACGACCCACTGAAATTGCAGAATTTGTTTGTCGTAAATTATATGAATTCTTTGTACACCCAGATTCTAGAGATGAAGCAAATAATGCGCAGACTATTATTAATGGTTTAGCTGCTACATTTGTTTCTAATAATTTTGAAATTGCCCCTGTTTTAAGGCAACTGTTTAAAAGTCAACATTTCTTTGATGATGAAGCCATTGGGGTGATTATAAAAAGTCCGATAGATTTTTACTTTCACACGCTTAATGAAACAGATTTCGCATATACAGATACGAATGTTGCCGAAATGGTTAATTACAGCACACTATTAAGTCAAGAAATTTTTGACCCTTTTGATGTTGCCGGTTGGCAACGAAACCGATCATGGATAAATACCAATTTTATGATTGGGCGATGGCTCACCATAGAAAGTATATTGGAAAATTTCTACATGGCCAATAATGAACAATTTAGAACATTAGGTTTAGATATTTCAGGAAATGCTGGTTTAACCAGCACAAACCCCGACGTAGTCGCCAGACTTATTATAGATTTTATACTCCCCAAAGGTCTGTTAGACGAACCTGAATATTCAAAAGCTTTTGCCATATTCAGAAGTGATATAGAAGAAGTTTATTATGAAGGTGGAAACCAAGAATCTTGGACTTTGGCTACTTGGCAACAAGCACCATTTCAAGTATATCTTCTTTTACAGTATTTAGCTAGACAACCTGAGTATCAATTAAAATAACACCTACAGTTATGTGCAATACACACCATTCCCCATTTAAAGGTCTTCAACATGAAGGTCACGATGAAGAACATAAAACATGGAGCAGGCGTTCCTTTTTACAAGCTATGGGCATCGCAGGTTCTGGCTCAATGATGTTAGGTGCTAACATGTTAACCGCTTCTGCACCATCACCCTTGTCGGCCGGGATTGCAGCAGCTGAAACTGATAATATTCTAATATTAATTCGCCTTTCTGGTGGTAACGACGGTTTAAGTACGGTTATACCAATAGAACAATATGATAGTTATGCAAATGCACGACCTAATATTTATATTCCTGAAAGTAAAGTATTAAAACTTACCGATGAATTTGGCGTACCATCCTATATGAATGCGTTAGCACCCATGTGGCAAGAAGGTCAATTTAAAGCCGTACATGGCGTAGGATATGAGGGTCAAAGTTTATCGCACTTTACGGGGTCGGATATTTTTGCAAATACAGATATAACAACAACAGGGTTTAGTGGATTAAACACCGGTTGGATGGGTAGGCACTTTGAAAATATTTATCCAGATTACTTAATTAATCCGCCAGCAGCACCAGCGGCAATACAAATTGGTCAATTTGGCAATTTGGTATTTCAAGGTGATGAAACCAACTATGCTTTCGTAACATCTAATATTGACCAACTAGAGGAAATTGCAGAATCGGGCGTAGTATATGGCTTGGATAATTCTCTTTTCAATAATTGTATGTATGGAGATCAACTCAAATTTTTAAGGGGAGTAGCAAATACAACTTACGAATATTCTGGTATTATACACGATGCTTACACACGTGGGCAAAATCAAGTAGAGTATCAAGATAATGGTTTTGCGCGCCAATTGGCTCTTTTAGCAAGATTGATTAAAGGAAATTTAGGTACCAAAGTATATATGATATCAATGGGCGGTTTTGATACTCATGGAAATCAACCACAAGCACATGCGCGTTTAATGACCAATTTATCTGTGGCTATCAACAATTTTTATGAAGATATAGCATTTACACAACAAGATGATAAAGTGTTAAGTATGACTTTTTCTGAATTTGGACGACGAATTTTTGAAAATGGCTCTAACGGAACCGATCATGGTAAAGCATCGCCAACTCTTTTCTTTGGATCAGGACTAAATGGTAGTGCCTTTGTTGGCGACCACCCAACATTAGATGATCCGGATGGTAGGGGTAATTTAGAGTACACTATGGATTTTAGAGACCTTTACGCCACCGTTCTTGCGGAATGGTTATGTGTAGATGTCCCATTAGTAGAAGCGCATCTATTAAATTACAAACCCTATGTTCCTGTAAATTTAGGATTTAGCTGTAGTGGTGAAGCATTTCCAGATATTGCCTATAGCGATGGTGAAGTTACGCCACCTGTTCCACCAGGGGAAGAGGCGGAAACTCCATTTAATCCAGACTTACTAAACGCTGTAGTTCATAAACCCTATTACCCAACAGACAGTACACCACATATCTATTTAGAGATGCCTTTTTCAGCACACGTAGATATTCAATTATTTAATATTCTAGGCCAGAGAGTAGGCACCGTTTTTAACGAAATGATGTTCGAAGGTTCTGCCGAAATAAATATACGAGAGCGCATGCCCGAACAACTATCAACCGGAAAGTACATTTATCGTATTACTGTACAAAATCAAAAAATGAGTAAATCCGTGATGGTAGCTTAAACAGTTTCCCACTATTTTTAAAAGGCCCAATTCAATATATTTGAAGAGGGCTTTTTAAATTTATGTAAGTTTTGAATTGTTCATTTTAGATACAAAAGTTAATTCCTTTTGAACTCTCTGGTTCTTGTTTTTATACACAAGCGCCAAATTTTTTATATTATCTTCTATATTCTTATCCTCAACATCTAGATTTTCAAAATGCTAATTAAGTTTTAACTTTTTAGTAGTACCACTACTCACATTTTCAAAATTAAATTAATAAATCAGAATTTTCTTACATTAAAATAATTTTTAAGTCTATTTAATATAAAAAATCGATGAGCGACACTCCTAAACTCCATCACATGAAAAAAATGTGGTATTTACTACCATAGATAGGCATTACAATTGACATGCATATGGTGATTCTCCCACTAAAAACTGTATTTTTGTAGCTTAATTTATTTTAATGTCCGATATTAAATCACCCTCTAGATATACGATTACTGCAGCGTTACCTTATACAAATGGCCCTATACATATTGGCCACTTAGCAGGTGTTTATGTACCAGCAGATATTTACGCACGCTATCTACGTTTAACCGGAAAAGATGTCGCCTTTGTTTGCGGAAGCGATGAACATGGTGTAGCTATTTCAATGAAAGCCAAAAAGGAAGGCGTAACTCCTAAAGATGTTATCGATAAATATCATGCTATTATTAAGCAGTCCTTCTTGGATTTCGGTATTACATTTGATAATTATTCTAGAACCTCGGCTAAAATACATCATGATACTGCATCAGAATTCTTTGTAAAGCTTTACGAAAAAGGAGATTTTATTGAAGAAACCACCGCACAATTGTACGATGAAGAAGCGCAACAGTTTTTAGCAGATCGTTTTGTAATTGGTACCTGTCCAAAATGTGGAAATGAAGAGGCCTATGGAGATCAATGTGAAAATTGTGGATCTAGTTTAAATGCTACCGATTTAATAAATCCGAAGTCAACTATTACCGGTACTGTACCCACTACCAAAGAAACAAAACACTGGTTTTTGCCTTTAGACAGGTACGAAGAATTTTTAAAAGATTGGATTTTAAAAGGTCATAAAGACGATTGGAAACCAAATGTATACGGGCAATGTAAATCATGGATTGATGGTGGTTTAGAGCCAAGAGCTGTAACCAGAGATTTAGATTGGGGCATTCCTGTACCTGTTGAAGGTGGAGAAGGCAAAGTGCTCTATGTTTGGTTCGATGCACCCATAGGTTATATATCATCTACCAAAGAATGGGCAGCCCGCGAAGGAAAAGATTGGGAGCCCTACTGGAAAGATGAAAATACAAAATTGGTACATTTTATCGGGAAGGATAATATTGTATTTCATTGCATTATTTTCCCTTCTATGCTAAAAGCGGAAGGTAGTTATATTCTACCCGTTAATGTACCTGCAAATGAGTTCTTGAATTTAGAAGGAAACAAATTATCTACCTCTAAAAACTGGGCAGTTTGGTTACACGAATATTTGATTGATTTTCCAGAAATGCAAGATTCGTTACGTTACACATTAACAGCGAACGCCCCGGAAACAAAGGATAACGATTTTACTTGGAAAGATTTTCAAGCTCGTAACAACAATGAATTAGTAGCAATCCTAGGTAACTTCATTAACCGAGTAGTGGTATTGACCAATAAGTATTATGATGGTAAAGTCCCAGCCGTAGGTAACTTAACTGATGTTGATGCAGAAACTCTAGAGCAATTATCAAAATACCCGGAAATAATTTCAAGTTCAATTGAGCGCTATAGGTTTAGAGAAGCTGGTCAAGAATTAATGAATCTTGCGCGTTTGGGTAACAAATATTTAGCCGATGCAGAACCATGGAAAGTAATTAAGATAGATGAAGAGCGTGTAAAAACGATTATGAATATAGCGCTACAAATAGCCGCAGGATTAGCCGTTTTAAGCGAACCCTTTTTACCGTTTACCTCTAACAAGCTTAAGAATATTCTAAAACTATCTTCAAATTCGGAGACTGAGCGTAGCCGAAGTCTAAACTGGAATGATGTTTCTTCAAAAGAAGCATTACTACAACCGGAACATCAAATAAATCAAGCAGAATTGCTTTTTAGAAAAATTGAAGATAGCGAAATACAAACACAATTAGAAAAGCTAGAAGCTACAAAAAAAGCAAACGAATACGAAAACAAAAAAGTAATGCCACAAAAAGATACCATTACATTCGATGATTTTTCTAAACTAGATATGCGTGTAGGTACTATTATCGAAGCTGAAAAAATGGCAAAGGCAAAGAAATTATTGGTCTTAAAAGTAGATACCGGATTAGATGTCAGAACCATAGTGTCTGGTATTGCAGAAAGTTTTTCTCCAGAAGAAATTATAGGTAAAAAAGTTACCGTTTTAATAAACTTAGCTCCACGTGCACTTCGTGGTGTAGATAGTGAAGGAATGATTTTAATGACTGAAAATGCCGATGGCAAATTAGTATTTGTTAACCCAGATGAAAGTGGTGTAGGAAACGGGGAGGGCATTAACTAAAAAACAATTTTTAATAATTTAAAAAAGCCTTGGTGAATATTTTCACGAAGGCTTTTTCTTTACAATTATTGTCACATTATAAATTAATTCTGTTCCAGCATCAATTTATCTCTAAGGGCATATTTAGATTTAACAATACGCTTAACTGCTTTAGATTCATAAGAATCATGTAACCTTTTAGCGGCATCTAATTTTAAAGATACTGAGCGTCTATTTGCTTGAACGCTAAATGATTTACCAGTTGATGTATCAGTAAGATTACCCTCTGCATCATAAAATTCAGATCTTACATATAAACCATCTTCGTAATACTCAATTAAATATAGCTGACCGTCTGCCAAATAACCCTCAACAGTTGTTAAAATACCATTTACATAGTTATAATTATAATATTCCTCTATAACACCTTCAAAATAATATTCCTCGTAGTAAATATTGCCTAATTCATTGTAATAATATGCGATATCTAAAATACCGTCTACATCATAGCCTTCGGCACTTATTCTAATTCCATTGGCATCATTTTCATAGAGGTAAGTATAATACAATGAACCTAGATCAAAATACTCCGTTTTAACCCAATACCCATTTTCATCATAATAATCAATCCAATTAAGTTCATCCAATGCATTGTAAGACCGGGTTTCTTTTATAATACCATTCTCGTGAAAATCATAGCTAAAGTAATCTGTTAGAGTTCCATCAGCTTCAAAATATTCAGTTTTTTGAATCGCATAATAACCCGTTGAAAGTATAACCCAATGGTTCGCATAGGAAAAAATTATTTCAGAATTGTCGTTATATTCATTTATCATTTCAACATGAGAACCATCGGTCTCATATATTATACTATAGCTTAATAATCCATTATCAAAACTTTCCGAAGTAAGTAGGTAACCTCCTTGCAGTGTTTTTATTTGCTGAAAACCATCTCCCGATGTAAAAGTGTTAGCATCTACCAATTCATAATCATCGAACATAAAATTATTATCGAATGAAGAAGTATAATTTTGCCCTATCGTATTACTGTTAATATTCAATTCGGCAAGTTTATTAGTCTGCGTATAATTCAATTTCCAAACTTGAGTGGTACTAGATATACTCTCATATGGCAAATCATCTAGATATTGTGATGAATACTCTCTATTAGAAGAATTACTAATTTCAGAAAAATTATTTTTCTCGTTATACTTAAAAGTACTAGTTATGTTATAGTCATCATTTGAAAAAAACTGGCCTGCAACATCATTTGTTTGAGAAATACTATGTACATTTTGTGTAACAAGTTTATCATCTTCATAGGTATTTGTATAAGTTTTTTCTTGACTATAAATATTTGCTTCGTCTGTAATACTCTCTATATAAATTAACCCTTTATTTACCTCATTCCATTCCGTAAATTGAAAAATATGCTGAGAGTTTGTTGAACCAGGTTCAAAAGTAATTTGCTCTATTTGATTAAGTGAGTTATACCCAATATCAAAAGAATTTGAATACGTATTAACCGGATAAGAATATATCCCTGCCAAAAGTTTCGGGCTCAAATCTGATTTAGTAAACTTTAAAGGCAACCCTACTTCATTGTAGTTAGAAAAAGTAAGTTCATGTAAAACCCTACCGGAATATCTTAAAATTATAGCCATAGAAAGTAATGTTCCATCTGCATTAAAAGAATTCTTATAAACCGCAGATTTTGGCACATCGGCAGCGTATAAAGACTCCAATAATGGCAACAAATGTGTTAATGCCAAATTCTCTTGTGGAGTATATTCTAACTCTAAGGCAGCAGCCATATTCACTGCAGCAGTTTCAGGATATACAATCTCTAAATAAGATCCCGTTTGTAGAGAAATATTAATAATTATATCTGCAAGAGTAGATGTAATGCTACTGGAAAAATCTACACTTTGCACTCCCAATGCTGCAATAACATCAGCAGTTAAGTTAATACCATTACTATGGTCTTGGTCATCATCTAATGTTTGCAAAAAAGCTGCTATGTTCTTTGTTATTGGACTTTCAATACTCGCACTAGCATCTGCCACTAATGCAATATCAATAGGAGTTATTTTATCTTTTGCAATTACAGAACCAATTGCTACTTCACCTACTTTAAAAGTGATTTCCTCCCCTTCTACATATTTAAATTCCCCATTTTCATTTGTAAGTCCCTCTTGGGTTGCCGTTTCAAAAGTCAATCCTTGCACTGCGGCATCAATAAACTTTCCGGTAAGTACAGTTACAGAAGTGGGTTCATTGGGCAGCTCTTGCTCTTCTGGTTTTTCTACTTGTGTTTCTTCTACCGTGTCATCGTCTTTGTTGCACCCCATGGTCAACAACAATGCACAAAAAATTGTAAATACTTTTACTTTCATAATAGTTTAGTTTTGGTTAATGATTATTAAAATATAGAATCAGCTATTTTACCATAACTGTGTTATTCTTAATGCGTGCCAAGGGGAATTAAATAGGGGAAGAATACTATTGACAAATAAATACCTTCTACTGTTTGATTTCAATACCTAATAATGGGTATTTTTAAAAGTTCTAAACGATTTTACATGCAATTACTGACCTACATAGGTAAATACACCCAACTTCCAGAGACAGGAATTAAGAATACTATTGAGCTTTTAAATGAAGATTGTACCATCCCGTTTATATCAAGATATAGAAAGGAAAAAACCGGCAATTTAGATGAAGTACAAGTGGGTGCCATTGTTCAGTTTAAAGAACAGTATGAGATACTTGAAAAACGAAAAAAGGCCATTATTAAGGCTGTTGATGAACAAGGTGAATTAACTTCTGAACTAAAAAAGAAATTTGAAAATTCTGAAGACCTTACGCAGTTAGAGGATTTGTACCTGCCCTTTAAAAAGAGTAAAAAAACCAAAGCAGAAGTTGCCCGTAAAAACGGATTAGAGCCTTTGGCAAAAATCATTATGGCACAACGCAATGATAATATTGAATTTACGGCATCTAAATACCTAACTAAAGACGTCGAAAATGAAGATGATGCTCTAGAAGGCGCACGCCATATCATTTCAGAATGGATTAATGAACGAACGGATATTAGAGGATCAATCAGGTCTCAATTAGCCCGTTTTGCCATTATTGCGACCAAAGTAGTGGCTTCAAAAAAAGACGACGAAAAAGCACAGAAATTCAGAGACTATTTTGATTGGAACGAGCCGTTGAACAAATGTCCGTCGCACCGCTTGTTAGCAATTTTACGTGCCGAATCGGAAAAATTCATTAGAGTTAAGATTGAATTGGATGACGAACGATTATTAGACCGTATCCAAAATAGAATCATAAACTCCAATAATGCCTGTAGCAAACAAATAGAGCTTGCTTTGGCAGACGCTTACAAAAGACTGCTTTTCCCTTCCTTATCAAACGAACTTTTAAAAACTGCCAAAGAAGCAGCTGACGATGATGCCATTGGGGTATTTTCTAATAACTTAAGACAATTATTGTTAGGTGCACCACTAGGAGAAAAACGAATTCTTGCAATTGACCCTGGCTTTAGAACAGGTTGTAAAATTGTTTGTTTAGATGCTCAAGGTAATTTGGTACATAATGAAACTATTTATCCGCACGCCCCTCAAAACGATGTTATCGGAGCGATTAAAAAATTAAGCTCACTGGCCAATGCATATAAAATTGAAGCCATTGCCATTGGTAATGGTACGGCATCTCGAGAAACAGAAGCTGTGGTAAAAAAAGTGATGTTTAATAATCCGGTTGAAGTTTTTGTGGTTAGTGAAGCCGGAGCTTCCATTTACTCCGCATCAAAAATTGCCAGAGACGAATTCCCAAATTATGATGTCACCGTTCGTGGAGCCGTTTCTATAGGCCGGCGTTTAGCAGACCCATTGGCAGAACTCGTGAAAATAGACCCAAAATCTATTGGTGTTGGGCAATACCAACATGATGTTGACCAAACAAAATTGAAGAATTCTTTGGACACTGTGGTTGCAAGTTGTGTAAACTCTGTTGGGGTAAACATTAATACCGCCAGTGTCCCATTATTAAGTTATGTGTCTGGTATAGGTCCAAAACTAGCTGAAAATATAGTAGCTCAACGAAAGGAAAAGGGCGCTTTCAAAAGCCGAAAAGAAATAATGGATGTTCCTCGATTAGGCGGAAAAGCATTTGAGCAAGGAGCTGCCTTTTTACGTATTAAAAACGCTAAAAACCCGCTTGACGATTCTGCTGTACATCCAGAAAGTTATAGTATTGTAAAGCAAATGGCTAAGGATAAGGGAACAGAAATTTTATCCTTAATTGGAAATAAAACCGTCCTTAAAGAAATAGATTTAAAAAAATACTGCACTAAGGAAGTTGGCTTACCCACTTTAGAAGATATTCGGTCAGAACTAGAAAAGCCAGGATTGGACCGTAGAGAAAAGGCAAAGGTATTTACGTTTGACCAAACTATTAAGTCTATCACCGATTTACATAATGGACAACTATTACCAGGTATTGTGAACAACATTACCAACTTTGGTTGTTTTGTAGATATAGGTATTAAAGAAAGTGGATTAATACATGTTTCTAACCTATCCGATTCTTTTGTAAAAGACGTGAACGAACATGTGCATTTGCACCAACAAATTATTGTAAAGGTTTTAGATGTTGATGTGCCTAGAAAGCGAATTCAATTAAAACTGCATAAATAAAAACTATCATCTTAGTACAATACCCATGCTAATTTAACTTCTAGTTATTCTTTGAAATTTTCGCTTAACATTACTTGTCATTCTACTATTTTCGGGATATTTTCTATGTTTAGAAATGTTGTTAAAAATCAATGCAGTTATAAAAAGAATTATTGTTCCCATTAACACTGGTGAAACCACATAAAAGTAACCCAAAGATTTAATTTTTTCAGTTCCTATAACCGCAATAAGTGCTGTAGCTCCTCCTGGTGGGTGTAAGGTTTTTGTCATTTGCATTACAACTATTGAAGTGGCTACAGCTAAAGGAGCTGCAATCCAAATAAGGTCAGGTATAATTTTGTAAATCGTTACCCCAATAAAGGCCGAGATTATCTGCCCACCAATAAAGTTTCTAGGCTGTGCCAAAGGACTTTCAACCGCGCCATAAATAAGCACACTAGAAGCACCGAAAGACCCTATTAAAAGGACATTCTCGAGTTGAGGCAAATAATATGATTGTAGTAATGCAATAAGCAGAATACCAATAAAGGCTCCAAGAAACGACCAAAACTGCTCTTTGAAATCTACAAGCGTTTCTTTATAAATTACATACCTCGAAATACGTGCTTTACGTTCAATTTTCTTGCCAATTCCACTTCTTGTTTTCATTGCAACAGCTATTATTCAAAATATTAATTTTATTTTTTTCACAATTAAAAAGATGCAAAGATAAAAGAAGTAACTAATCTACCTATTTATCCTATAATTTTAGTAGGGTTATCAAAAAGAATAAAGAACCTTCTTGGTTTATAAAGCCACTATATTTGTAAAATGCTGAAAATTGCCTACCATCCTATTTATAAATATCCGTTACCCGATGGCCACCGTTTTCCTATGGAAAAATATGAGCTATTGCCGCAGCAATTGATTCATGAAGGTACATGTAAAGCTGAAAATTTCTTTGAACCAGAAATTCCTAATGACAAACATATTGTAGCGGTTCACGACCCAGAGTATTTCTATGATTTATTGAATATGATGATTTCGCCTAAAATGGCTCGTAAAATAGGCTTCCCCCTTTCAGAAGATTTGGTAGAAAGAGAGCGTATTATTGCCGATGGCACCATAAAAGGGTCTGAATATGCTTTAAAACATGGTATTGCAATGAATATTGCTGGTGGCACCCACCATGCCTACAGTGACCACGGCGAAGCATTTTGTATGTTGAATGACCAATCAATTGGCGCAAAGTATCTATTAAATAAAAATCTCGCAAAAAAGATTCTTATTGTAGATTTAGATGTACACCAAGGCAATGGCACCGCAGAAATATTTCAGAATAACGACGCTGTTTTTACCTTTTCCATGCATGGAGTCGGTAATTATCCGTTTAAAAAAGAAAAATCGGATTTAGATATTCCCTTATTAAAAGGAACTACTGATGAAACATATCTTTCTATTTTAGAGGAGAAATTACCGCAACTTATAGAACAAGTTCAACCAGATTTCATTTTTTACTTATGCGGTGTGGATGTTCTTAAAACAGATAAATTAGGAACACTTAGCATGACATTAACGGGTTGTAAAAAACGGGATGAATTTGTTTTAACTACCTGTCATAAATTAAACATCCCTGTGCAATGTAGTATGGGCGGTGGTTACTCACCAGATATTAAAATCATTGTTGAAGCTCATGCCAATACCTTTAGAGTAGCACAAAATCTATACTTTTAAGGACTCTTTGAATTTTTAGAGCAAAACATTGTTCTCATTAGTGTATTTTATAAACTACCATAACTTTAAATTTGCGCAATGAAAAAACTAATAATCCTTTTAGGTGCAACCTGTTGTATTTCATTAAACGCGCAAGACTATAGTAAAGATTCTACCGAAACTCGCTGGAATATGTTCAAATATGACATAGGGAATATGTTTAAAGGAGTTGGGTACTCTTATGCCCGTCCTTTACATTGGCAAGGTAAGCAGTGGGCTCATTTTGGAGCAGTAATTGGTGGTACTGGCCTAGTTTATATAGCTGATGACAACACATCAAGGTTTATTCGAAACAACAGGGAAAGCGTTCCACAATTTCTTCGGGACTATGGGGAGATCTATGGTAATCCAGAAAATAACTATTTAGCTACATCTGGAGTTTACTTCGCCGGATTGATTACAAAAAATGAAAAATTAAGACGAACAGGGGTGTTATTAATATCATCGGCAACTTCTGCCGGACTCTTACAACAGGTCTTAAAGTCCGTGGTAGGTAGAGCAAGACCTTTGGCTAATTTAGGCAAGGATACATTTGACCCTTTCAATTCAAGCAGAAATTTTCATTCTTTCCCTTCTGGGCATGCTTTACTTGCCTTTACTAATGCATATGCAATTGGAAAACAGTTTAAAAACCCTTGGGTGAAAGCAGGTATTTATACCGTGGGCGCCATACCTGGTATTTCTCGTGTTTGGGATGGTCAACATTTTTTAAGTGATATGGTCTTTGCTTTTGCCTTAAGTATAGCCACAGTAGAATCTATAGATAGATATTTAGACAGAAGGTATGATGAGAAATACAACAACCAAACGAAAATGGTGAGTTGGAACCTTAATTTTGGTCCGGGACAAATGGGAGTGACCATTAATTTTTAATGTACTTCTAATTTTAATAATCTAATTCCCGTAGATGCTTAGCTAAACTTTCAGTACTTTAGGCTTGTACGTGAAAACCAACGCAATGAAAATTATACTACAATTATTCTGCCTTTTATTTTCAATTTCAATTATTTCCCAAGTATCATCAATACCGCAATCAACTGTACTAATTGAAACAGAACCAAAAGAAGTAGGAATGTCACCAGACCGTCTAATGAAAATAGACGCAATGCTATCTGCTGAAATTGCAAATGGCAATTTACCTGGCGCTGTCGCATTAATTGCCAGAAATGGAAAAATTATTTTCCACAAATCATACGGCATGGCCAATGCAGGGAAGAATATTCCATTAAAGAAAGATGCTATTTTTAGAATAGCATCTCAAACAAAAGCAATTACATCTACAGCGGTAATGATGCTTTGGGAAGAAGGTAAATTTCAATTAGATGACCCTATCTCCAAATACATTTCAGAATTTGGCGAAGCGCAAATTATAGACACCTTCAACGAGGCTGATTCCACCTTCACTACTAAAGTTGCAAAAAATCAAATCACCATTCGCGATTTACTTACGCATACTTCAGGCATTGGTTATGGGGTTATCGATGGTGATGAGCGCTTTAAAAAAATATACGCAAAAGCTGGTATCACCGACCTTTTTACAACTGAAAAAATAACTATCAAAGAAAGTGTACAAAAATTAGCAAAATTACCATTACATCATGAGCCAGGTGAAGCTTTTACCTATAGTGAAGGCTTAGATGTACTTGGTTATTTCGTTGAGAAAATTTCTGGTATTCCGTTCGACGAGTTTTTAAGAACTCGAATTTTTGACCCTTTAGAAATGAACGATACTTGGTTTTACCTTCCATCTGAAAAACATGACCGATTAGTAACGGTACAAAAAAAGGAGAATAATAAATGGGTAAACTACCCGGTTACCTTTTACGACACAGATTATCCCAAAAAAGGAGCAAAAACATTCTTTTCTGGAGGAGCTGGTCTTTCAAGCACTGCAAAGGATTATGCTACATTTTTACAGTTATATTTAAATGAAGGTGAATTAAATGGAGTTCGTCTTCTAAGCAGAACTACGGTTAAAAGTATTTTAGGAAATCAAATAGGTGATATCTGGGACGGTCCAAAATATCATGGTCTAGCATTTTCTGTAGTGAATGAAAAAGGTGAAATTTCTGGAGGCCTTGGCAGTGAAGGTACTTTTGAATGGGGCGGCTATTTTAATACACAATACTTTGCTGACCCAAAAGAAAAAGTAATTGGCATACTTATGAAACAAACTCAAGGGCCGGTAAAGGACGAAACTTCTTGGAAATTTAAACAAATGTTGTTCTCCTCAATTAATGATTAAGTCTTTAAGAATCTAACATATACAATGCAAGCTTAATTTTCCAATACGGCATTTTCTCTTCAAAAAATTCAAAGTAATCTTTTAGACCGGTAACATCGGTTAATTGAGACTTGGCATTTTCTATTTTCGAAATATCCTCAATACTCACAAACTGATTTAAATCGAGCTCCTCTCCTTCGGTATGTTTTTTCATCAAATGTCCGTAAATAGTATTCTCAGATAAATTTCGGGCTGTCGCAATTTCAGAAACCGTTAATCCCTCAGAAAACAAATCGAAAGTTTGGTCGTGTGTTTTTCGTTTGGATTTTTTAGTGCCCACATGCTTTTTAATTTCTTCTAAAAATACAACAGCATATTTTTCTAATTTCGCCTGCCCTACCCCAGAAACGTCCATAAACTCCTTCTCATTTTTAGGGAGCTTGACTTCCATATCTTTTAAACTGGCATCTCCAAAAACTACATATGCAGGTACATTCTGTTCAATTGCAATTTGCTGTCTAAGTACTCTAAGTTTTTCAAACAAATCGGTTTTCTTAATACTAGATTTAGGCGCAGCTTTTCTCTTCTCAGTTTCTTTCTGTAAAACAGCCAATTGAATCTTTTTACCAGAAAACAATACCTCTTTCGCTAAGGTTGTTAATCCAAGCCTTGCTCCCTCCCTAAAATTAATATCTAATACCCCTTGGTTCAACAATTGAATTACATATTGCTGCAAGTCTAACCATGAAACATCTTTTACCGCTCCATAGGTTTTTATATTCTGATAGCCTTTTTCTAACACATGTGCATTTTGTGCACCTCTTAAGACGTCTATCAACATACCCATTGGCTCGCGCTCTTTTAAACGGGCAACCCCGGAACAAACTTTCTGGGCTAATAAAGTGGCATCAAAATAAGCAGGTGGAGTAGTACAGATATCACAATTACCACAACCTTTGGTTACTTGTTCTCCAAAATAGTTCAATAACGCAATTCTACGACAACTTAACGCTTCAGCAAATTGCTGCATTCGTTCTAATTTGGCATATTCTACTTCTGCATTTTCGCTTTGGGTAATGAATCTTCGTAACTGAGCGACATCGGCAAAACTATAAAATAACAAGGCATGCGCTGGCAAGCCGTCACGACCACCACGACCAATTTCTTGGTAGTATCCTTCAATATTTTTGGGCAGGTTATAATGAATAACCCAACGAACGTTACTTTTATCTATACCCATGCCAAAGGCAATGGTTGCCACAATAATAGGAACCTTATCAGTAATAAATTCTTCTTGAACCGTAGAGCGCTCTTCAGACGATAAACCTGCATGATAGGCTTTTGCTTTAAAGCCAGCATTTCGTAATTTCTCGGCAATGGACTCAGTGCTTTTTCGACTTAGGCAGTAAATTATTCCACTTTCAAAAGGCCGTTCATCTAAAAAATCCAGAATATGTTTTATTCGGTCTTGAGCGGGTTTTACATCAAGATATAAATTAGGTCTATTAAAAGAGGCTAAATGACGTTCAGCATTCTGTATTTGCAATTGGTCCGCAATATCATCCTGAGTAGTTTTGTCAGCGGTTGCCGTAAGCGCCATCACCGGAATATTCGGAAATCTTCTTTTTAATCCGCCTAACTGAGTATAGGCAGGTCTAAAATCGTGTCCCCAAGATGAAATGCAATGTGCTTCATCAATCGCGAAAAGACTAATCTTTAAATTTCCAAGAATAGTATCAAAAAAACCAAGACTCTCTGGGGCAACATAAAATAGTTTCAACTCGCCCCGTTCCAACTTCCCTAAAATCTCCTGTTGTGTTTCTTGTGATTGAGAACTATTATAATAATCCGCTGCAATGCCGTTTGCCTGTAACACATCAACCTGGTCCTTCATTAAGGCAATTAGCGGAGAAATCACAATTGCTGTACCTTCAAGTGCTAAAGCCGTTAGTTGATAACAGAGTGATTTACCACCACCGGTAGGCATAATTGCTATAACATCTTTATTATTAAGCGCATCGTCAATGATGGATAATTGATTAGGCTTAAACGAATCGTAACCAAAGTTTTTTTTTAATAATGGGAGTAGGTCTTTTTCTATTGCTATCATGTTTTGCAAAAATAGTGTTTGAAAATGTTTTTGGCAGATGTTTTCGAAGGATTACGTCTTTGCGAGGAACGAAGCAATCTGACAAATTCGTGTACTTAACTTATAGATCACTTCGCCGTACCTCCTCGTGAAGACCAACCGCCTACTTCCCTAACATCAACAGCTCATTGCACCTTACTTCTGTGATGTATCTTTTTTCTCCTTCTTTTGTTTCATAAGAACGGTGGGTAAGTTTACCTTCTATTGCCACTTGTTTTCCCTTAACTAAAAAGTTTTCTACAATCTCAGCAGTTTTACCCCAAGCTACAATATTATGCCATTGGGTATCATCTACTTTCTCGCCGTTTGCGTTCTTATAACTCTCTGTCGTGGCAATTGAAAATTTTGCCAATTTAGTACCTCCTTCAAGGTTTACGATTTCTGGGTCTTGACCTAAATTCCCAATCAACTGTACTTTGTTTTTTAATGCGTTCATCTTTCTAATTTTTATGGTTTAACAGTTTATACTATCAAGCCTCGATGGCTCGACACTGCAAACCTAGATCAGCATTGAAGTTTTAAACGGTCTCGAAACGTTTACTATCGTTTGTTATCGTTTACAGTCGTTTTAAAACTTTTATATTATTGATAATCTAATGTTTAAATATATTTTAATGTTATAAAAAATTATAATCGTTTACTTTTTGGATAGTATAAGTAGAAAATATTTCGAATATTTTATAAGTAAAAATCAAAAATAATTACACTTTACGATACAACCACCAGTTCATATCTCTAGTTAGTTCATAACCCAATTTCTCATAAAGTGGAATAGCTGAATTACCTTTGTTTGTATGTAAAATAGGCTTTTTATTCTCTCGTAAAATCTCTTTTGTAGTGTGGGCAATTAGTTGTTTCGCGAATCCTTTTCTAGTATACTCTGGATGAGTGACCACGGCACTAACTTCAATAAAAAGATTTGTTTGCATTCGTTGACCTGTTATTGAAACTAACTTACCGTTCTTAAATATTCCGTAATAATTACCCATTTCATAAGTTCTTCTTCTATAATATCCCGGCATTACCAACCATATTAAATTATATATTTCATCAATATAATCATTACCTAATAACACAATTTCTTCTATTATTGAAACATCTGATAGTGTATTCAAAACCATTTGGCAACCTTCAATTTTCTTTTCCAAGAAAACTTTAGTATCATCTATTAATGGAGTTTGATTTTCTGAAACGAAAAAGAAATGATCTGTATTCTTAAGATAGTTATTAGAAGCCTTAACTGTTTTTGTTTCGTCAAAAAAAGAACCAAAAGTACTAACCTCTTGATTGTAAAATTGAACGCCATCATATTCGACTAAAAAATGTTTATGTGTTTCTTTTAAGGAATACCAAACCGGATTTTTAAGTTGTTCTTCTAAGCTTGTCATTCTAATAAATATAAATCAAATTATACTGAATTTAGTTATTCTTTATAACACCAAAACTTGTAATAAATAAAATGTTTCATTTAGCCATATCAGTAAAAAAATTAAAGAAGCGCGGTAATCTATTTCCATTTATCAATTATAAAGTATACATTCAACTATGAGGTATTACTCTACCATTAAAAAATATATAAACACTTAACCAATTCTTCACTTATAAATGAATAGTATTGATTTAAGATACTTTGCAACCATCGTATTTACTGCTATTTTTTGCGTTTTTGGCATTTATCACTTCGTATCTTATTTAGTACTTAGATATAAAATTTTAAAATATTATTTTATTCTCATATTAGGACTCACTTTACACTGGAGTCTTTACCTTATCATAAATAATTCTTTTAGCGCCCAAATTGTATTTATTGCGGACAAAGCATCGCTAACAACTGCAATGATTACTACTTTTGGTCTCTTAATGTTTACAAAAAACTATCTAAACATTTCTGAGAATAACTTTCCAATATTATTTAAAATTTACAAAATATTCACCACTATAATAATCGGACTACCGGTGGCACACATTTTAAATAATTTAATAACCAAATTCGATTGGTTAAATGATGTATTTGTCATGTTTGCCGCAATGACGGCGATGTCTTCCATATTTCTTAACATATTTTCTGGAATCCAATTATATAAAACTGAAAAATTTAATAGATACTATTTGTTTTCTTACGCCCCTTGTTTACTTTCTGCGATTCTTTATATAAGTTCATGGTATTTAAAAAGATATGTTGATTTTGATGCTAATCTTATTGTTTTAATTACTTCTATTTTAGTAACCCTACAATTAATACTTTTTTCAATACTCGTTGGCTATAAGTTTAAAACTATTGAAGAAGACAGTTTGAAAATACAAATGGATGTTAATAAGATACTTATTTCTGAAGTTGAAAAACAAACCAAACATTTACAAATAGCAAAAGAAGATTTAATAAACCAAAATGAGGAGCTTGAAAAAATAAATAAACTTAAAAACAAATTATTTTCACTACTTACACACGACGTTAGAGGACCGCTTAATAATGTTAACTCCATAATTGAAATGATTGAAAGTCAATTAGAAGAAAGCGAACTTAAGGTGATTTTAAAGAAATTAAAAAATGAGGTAAACGATAGAGTTTCTATGATCAATGTTTTACTTGAGTGGTCATACAAACAATTAGAAGGAGTTACTTTAAACAAAAAACTATGCGATTTAGAAGTACTTTTTAAATCCATAAAAAAGGAATTTAAAAGAATGGCAGATGATAAAGCTATAGAAATCGAATTAGATATAACTTGCCGAGAACTCGTTATTGACGAAAACATGTTAAAGGTAATGCTTCGTAATTTAACCTCTAATGCTATTAAGTTTAGCGAGAAAGGTCAAAAAATAATATTGTCTTCTCAATGTACCTCTAATATAGTTGAATTACGGGTAAAGGATTTTGGACTAGGAATGAATGCTAACTGGGATAATACTTCTAAAAACAAGAACAGCCCAAGTGTTCGAGAAGGCACCCATGGCGAAAAAGGAACTGGATTTGGTTTAATGATAACTAAAGATTTTGCTGAAATGAACAATGGTGAAGTACTATGCAAAAGTGAACCTAATAGGGGTACGGAGTTCATTTTACGTTTTAGATCTTCAACTAATGAAAGTATAAACCCGTTAGTATAGCATATTTATTTTACTCTAATCTAAACCTCACCTTCTAAAGACATTAATTGTTGATACTTTACAATGAACAAACAAACTTCATAGTCATGTATAATAGAATGATCAACTTATATGGATCTAGGCATAGTTCTTTCCTCTACATCCACCGTCTTTTTACCAAATAAAAACTCTGAGCCATTGTGTTCAAATCGAAAATGTCGTTTAAGCGAGGCCGAGTGAAGTCCTACGACGGCATATTACAATCCAAAACATTGATATCGAATGTAAGCAGTTATAGTCCCGTTGACATATTAAAAAGGATTTCTGGACTATAAAAAAATAATGATATAGTCCACGCTATTTTATTCTTTGATATTGTAATCTTTCTTCATCTAAATCTTCAAATTGTACTTTTATGTATAAACATTACCTGTAGCAATACATATACAATCTGTCAATTGCATTATAAAATGACTTAGAATAATTACCAATATAAAAGCTGATTTCAATATTTAACAATTCGTTATTGCCATAACTTCGAAAAGAAACATATTTTCCCTACCTTAAAACTTCTAAATTTTTAAGGGCCATGGAATTGAATTTAGTAGATATTGCATCTAAAAAAAGGTACGAAGCCGTTGTAGGCGATGTCACCGCGTATATCGAATACATAAAAGCGAAAGATAAAATATATTTGACCCATACAGAGGTACCAAAATCTATGGAAGGAAAAGGTATTGGCTCTACCCTAGTTCTTAAAGTTTTAGAAGATATTGAACGACAAAACCTAACATTAGTTCCGCTTTGTCCATTTGTAGCGCATTATTTACAAAAACATCCGGAATGGAAAAAACTGGTTATGAAAGGTATTAATATTGAAGATTAGATCATGGAAAAAGAACTTGTAAAAGAGTATAGCAACGGTGAGCTTATAGTAGTTTGGAAACCGCAAAAATGTATTCATGCAAAAGTATGTGTTCATATGCTCCCAAATGTGTACGACCCAAACAAAAGACCATGGATTACTCCAGAAACTACGGATACCTCAGCCTTAAAAAAACAAATTAATGAATGCCCATCTGGTGCATTAACGTATTACATGAAAAACGATAAAATGGAAGATAACGAATTAAAAGACCAATATATTACAGATATTATAGTAACGAATAACGGTCCGCTAAAAATAAAAGGAAACCTACAAATTCAATTAGCATCGGGCGAGATTGTTACAAAAAATGGTATTACCGGGTTTTGCCGCTGTGGTGTTTCTGAAAATAAACCATTTTGCGATGGATCTCACAGAAAAATAGAATTTATAGGATAACCAAACAACAGTCATTTATCATGGAATTAGCCATACATAATTGGATGCGTGCCGAATCGCTAGAACACACACTCAATAGAATCAAAAAATTAGATTACACCCACATAGAAATACAAGGAGCACCAGAGAGTTACGACATTAAAAAAGCCCAATTGCTTTTAGACCTTTATGGTATAAAATGTTGGGGATCGGTAACCTTAATGTTAGAGCAACGAAACTTGCTAGCTAAAGATCCAGCACAACGAAAAATGTCGGTTCAATATGTAAAAGACGTTGCGAAAATGGTCTATGAATTAGGCGGAAAAGTAATTTCTTTGGTACCTGCCACTGTTGGTAAAATTGTACCAGACGCCAAACCAGATGAGGAATGGGAATGGGCTGTTAAAGGTATACAAGAAATCTACAAATATACCGAAGACCACGGTCTACAGATTGGTATTGAACCTATTAACCGTTTTGAAACCTATTTTATTAATCGTGGCGAACAGGCATTGGCTTTGGCTGAAGCCGTAGGGCCTAATTGCGGTGTATGCCTAGATACGTTTCATATGAATTTAGAAGAGGTGAACATGTATGAAACTATAAAAAAAGTAGGCAAGCGACTGGTAAATTTCCATGTGGCCGACAATAACCGAATGGCACCGGGAATGGGTCATTTAAACTGGTCTAAAATCATTTCTACGCTTAAAGAAATCGAGTACGACAAAGTACTATCCGTAGAATTTTGTGCGCCATTGGATAGGACTCCTGCCAATCCGTTTCCAAACTCTATAGAAGCTAATCCTGAAGGATTGACCGCAGAGCAAAAGAAATTCTTGGAAGACCATGGTAGTTCTGCCATAACTGATGAGTTTTATACCATGCTTACCAAAAAATCAATCGACACCTTAAAAACACTTATTTAATGAAAATTACCAATATAGAAGCATACTGGTTACGCTGCCCTATACCAAAAGAAAAACAACATTTTTCTGACTATGGCTTACTAACAAATTTTGATATGACCTTGGTCGTTGTAACTACCGATTCTGGTTTACAAGGTTTCGGTGAGGCAAAAGCAGCGGTAGGTTCATCGGGGTCTTGTGCTTCTATCGTAAGCTGTATAGAGAATGAATTAAAGCCACAGTTAATTGGTAAAGACGCACGAAATATTTCTCGCATTTGGGAACATGTGTACAATGGCACAAGAGACCATTATTCGCTTTCCAGAGGAAGAAAATTTCCGATTTTAGGAAGAAGAGGATTGACGATTTCAGCCATGAGCGGAATTGACACCGCCCTTTGGGATATTAAAGGAAAAACATTGGGAGCACCTGTTGTTGAATTGTTAGGCGGAAGTTGTCGGGATAAAATGCCAGCATATGCCAGTGGCGGATGGGCAAAAGCAGATGCCATCGGTGAGCAATTATTAGGGTATACTTCAAAAGGATTCAGCGGCGTAAAAATGCGTGTTGGCATTATGGATGAAACCGTAGCGGAAAGTGTAAAACGAGTAAAAGCAGCTCGTGAAGCTCTACCAGACCATATTAAATTAATGACCGATGCACATGGTACTTTTAGTGTGCCCGAAGCCAAGCAGTTTACAAAAGGCGTAGAAGATTGTAATTTATATTGGTTCGAAGAACCTATTAGTCCCGACAACAAAATTGGTACCGCAGAAGTGCGCGCAAATACATTTATCCCTATCGCTGCAGGAGAAAGTGAATACACCGCTTTTGACGTTCGCGACTTAATAGCAGAACGTGCTTTAGATGTATTGCAACCCGATTGTGCCATTATTGGCGGAATTACCGAAGCTATGCGCGTATCGCAATTGGCACATACCTACCAGTTGGAGCTGGCTCCGCATTGTTGGGGATCAGCGTTTTCTTTTATGGCAGGTCTTTCAGTTGCCTTCGCTTCTCCATCGGCAAATGTTATAGAATTTTCTTTAGGAGGTAACCCAATGATGTACGATTTGGTAGAAGAAGATATTACGGTTGATAAAGAAGGAATGTTAATTGCTCCGGATAAACCAGGATTAGGATTGACCCCAAATTGGGATTTTGTAAAAGACTTTAAACAATAGATTATGGCAAAGGCAGTACATATAAACCACGTTGCATTGGTTGTAAGCAACCTAGAGGAAGCATGTAAATTTTATGAAGAGGAATTGGGATTGGAAGCTATTCCCGCATTTTTGTTTGATTACCCAACGGCATTTTTTAAATTCAATGAAGAACAGCAATTGCACTTGACCGAGTGGGAAGATGAATTTTCATTTAGAGGTCATATTTGTGTTCAGGTTGATGATATAAACACGATGTTTTTCCGAATGAAAGAGCTTGGTATTATAGATATTAAACCGTGGGGCAAAGTGCGCCAATTACCGGACGGCGCCATTCAAATGTTTGTCCGTGACCCTTCGGGTAATTTGATAGAACTATCTTCTGTTCCAGGTGACTATATTGACCCAAAGATTTTTGAGGACGAGTTGTTCAAGGAAGGAATTTATGTATCTGGAAGAAATGATTTCCGCGGATATAAATCTAAAGATGCTACATTATATCATAAATCCAATGAGTAAAAATGTCCTTCTATTGGAAACCGTAGCCGATGATGCATTGCAAATGCTGAAAGAAGCATCGGACATGAATATTTTAACGGGGTATGATGAAGCATCGTTACAAAGTCAGATCCAGAACAATAGGATCGATGCCATAATCACACGTGGAAAGGGACAAGTCAGAGATTCATTAATGCAACAGTTACCAGAGCTAAAGGTAATTTCGCGCTGTGGAGTAGGTTTAGATAATATTGATGTTTCGCACGCTACCAAAAGAGGAATCAAAGTAGTAAATGCCCCCAATTCTAATGCCGATACTATTGCGGAACATACCATTGCACTATTACTAATGCTCCAGCGAAATCTTTACAATGCCGTTACTATGGTAAAGGAAAACAGATGGGCAGACAGGGGCACGTACATTGGCGATGAAACACACGGAAAAACTTTGGGAATCATTGGCATGGGAAATATTGGCAAAAAAGTAGCGAAGATTGCTACCGCTTTAGGAATGAATGTGGTGTATTGGAGTTCTAATAAAGAAAATGTCCCCTATACTTTTCTTGAATTCGACGTGCTTTTAAAAACTTCAGATAGCATAAGCCTACACCTACCTTTAACTTCTAAAACAGAAAACCTCATAGATGTTTCTGCACTTTCAAAAATGAAGCCTACAGCATTAGTAATCAATACCGCAAGAGGCGGAATCATTGACCAGAATGAATTGTTCAATGCATTAAAAGCTAAAAAGATAGCAGGTTTTGCCGCCGATGTGCTAGCACTAGAACCACCTGATAAAAACGACCCTTTAGTACCATTAGAAAATGTTTTGATTACCGCACATCTAGGAAGCTTAACAAAAACTACCTACACCAAAATGTGCACAATGACGGTTGAAAACACTTTGGCAATTTTAAGAGATGAAGCACCTATGGCTAACTGCATTTTCAATAGGGAAAAACTAGGAATCGGCTAATAATGAACATGAGAAACTTTAAAATCATAATTGCCTTATTTTTAATTAGTAATCCTTTACTGTTCGTGAACGCTCAAATTTCGGTGAATCAAGACCGGTTGGAAAAACGAATCATAGAGCTTGCCCAGTTTGGTATTCAAGAAAATGGCGAAACAGAACGGGTTGCCTTTAGCGATGCCGATATTGCTGCCCAACAATGGGTTATTGAGAAATTGAAAGTTATGGACATAGAAACACATATCGATTTTGCCGGCAATGTTATTGGCATACGAAAAGGAACAGATTCTAATATGAAACCTATTTCCTTTGGTTCTCATATAGATCGCGTTCCAAATGGCGGCAATTACGATGGCTGTTTAGGTTCAATGGCAGCAATAGAAGTGCTTCAAGTTCTAAACGAAAAAAAAATTAAGACAAAACACCCTTTAGAGATTATCATTTTCTCTAATGAAGAAGGTGGAGTAATGGGTAGCCGTGCTATTGTAGGGCATTTAAATAAAAGTGCATTAGGTATAAAAAACAATACTGGTTTCACTATGGGCGAAGGTGTTATGCGTTTAGGTGGAGATACCACAAGAATAGAACAAGTAGCACGTAAAAAAGGAGATGTTGCTGCCTTTTTAGAATTACATATTGAACAAGGCGGAACACTTGAAAAAGAAAATTTAGCAATCGGCATTGTAAAAGGTATTGTGGGGCTAAAATGGTGGGATGTTGAATTTAACGGATTTGCCAATCACGCAGGCACAACACCAATGAACGCAAGAAAAGACGCACTATTGGCAGCCTCCAAATTCATTATAGCAGTCAATGAAATTGCTACAAGTTTCGACGGTGCACAAGTTGCCACCGTAGGTAGAATTTCCGCTGAACCAGGCGCACCCAATGTAATTCCGGGTCATGTCATTACAAGTTTAGAAATACGCGATTTATCTTCTGTAGTAATTGAAAAGATATATACTGCTATCGAAAAAAGAGCGGTAGAAATTAATGAAGAATCGGGAGTAGAAATTACATTCAAAAAACTAGATACGACGGCAGATCCAGCAATTATGGATTCATTGATTCAGTCTGAAATTGAAAAAAGTATTAAATCGCTAAACTTGAGCTACATGTTTATGCCAAGTGGTGCAGGTCATGATGCACAGGATATGGCACTTATTGCACCTACCGGGATGATATTTGTACCAAGCAAAGATGGCATTAGTCATTCACCAAAGGAGTTTACTTCAGCTTCCGATATGGCGAACGGCGCAAATGTATTATTGCAAACGATTTTGTCTTTGGACAAGAGACTTAAATAGTTGTTAGGTTTATCTGAACCCATGATTATTATGTAGCTTTTAAACGCTTCAATGTTAAAGGTGTGGATAGCATTGACCAATGAGGAACAAATACAACAATATTATTTTGATGTCATTCCAGAATTAAAAACAGTGGTTTCTTTTAAAACTAGCTTTTTTAATGACCAACAAAGGGCAAAAATTTACCCATATCTGAAAGTATCAGCAGTTGTTCCTAAAGTAAATATCAGCTACACCAGTACATTTGATGATTAAGCTGGCGAAAGCATATCTATATTTCAAATATTAAAAAAATTATTAAACACGATTTACCTTTGTAAGTAAAATTATAAAAGATTTCCCATTAGAGAAACCCGAATTTAAAAGAGAAAGAAGCAAAGCACGTAGGGAATATCTTAGAAAAGAATATCTTTCTAAATCCTTAAGGAAAACCATTAAATTTTAACACTCTCCTTCCGACCTTAAATGAGTATCTTAGTTCAAGGAACAAACTATCTTGAACATGAAAAAAGGACTACTTATTTGTGCATACTTGTTATGCACCACTATCGCATTATCCCAAACTACCAAGGATATTGTTGATGCCATTGAAAAAGAAGGAGTTGAAAACTCCCAATTAGAACAATTGGCCTACGAATTAATGGACCTCAACGGACCACGTTTAGTAGGTACTCCAGAAATGAAAACAGCTCATGACTGGGCAATAAATACCTATAAAAAATGGGGAATAGCTGCCGAGAACCAACAATGGGGAACGTGGAAAGGTTGGCAAAGAGGCATTACGCATGTAGATATGGTATCCCCACGAGTAGCATCACTACATGCTACCCAATTGGCATGGAATCCAGGGACTAGTTCTAAAGGTGTTACGGCATCATTAATTACATTACCAAGTTTTGCAGATTCATTGGCATTTGTAAAATGGCTTCCTAATGTAAAAGGAAAAATTGTAATGGTAAGTATGCTACAACCCACAGGCAGGCCAGATGAAAACTGGGAAGAATACGCGACAAAAACATCCTTCGAAAAAATGAAAATGGAGCGTGATTCCATTGAAAAAATATGGAGACAAAACATAAGTAATACAGGCTATACTAGTAGAAACATAAATGCAGCGTTTGAAAAAGCAGGTGCAGTAGGTATTGCACAGTCTAGATGGTCCGAAGGTTTTGGAGCAAACAAAATATTCAGTGCAGGTACCGAAAAAATTCCTGCAGTAGATATTTCTTTGGAGGACTATGGAATGTTGTACAGAATGGTTGAACATGGTGCCGATACTAAAATCAAAATTGTTGCGGAATCAAAAGATCTTGGTGTAGTTCCAACATTCAACACTATCGCAACGATACCAGGTACCGAATTCCCTGACGAGTATGTAATACTATCTGCCCATTTCGATTCTTGGGATGGAGGAACGGGTGCAACAGATAACGGCACTGGAACTATTACGATGTTAGAGGTCGCTCGTATACTTAAAAAAGTATATCCAAATCCTAAACGAACCATATTAATTGGCCATTGGGGAAGTGAAGAGCAAGGTCTAAACGGTTCTAGCTCATTTGTAGAAGATCACCCAGATATTGTAGCCGGAGTACAGGCTGTTTTCAATCAAGATAACGGAACCGGTCGTGTTGTAAACTTATCGGGACAGGGATTTCTGCATGCCTACGATTATTTAGGGCGTTGGTTAGAGGCCGTGCCTGAAACGTATAAAAATGAAATAGAAACCACATTCCCTGGTTCTCCAGGGCGTGGAGGTTCAGATTATGCTTCATTTGTAGCCGCAGGTGCGCCAGCATTTTCCTTAAGCTCTCTTAGTTGGGATTATTGGAATTACACTTGGCACACCAATCTAGACACATATGACAAAATTGTATTTGATGATGTACGTAATAATGCCATACTAACAGCTATACTTACCTATATGGCTTGTGAAGACCCTGAGAAAACATCTCGAGAAAAAGCTGTTTTAGGCATTAATCCTAGATCTGGCGAAAAAGGAGAGTGGCCAACACCAAGAAGTCCTCAACGCAAAGGAGGTCAAGATTAACAATTAAAAAACTAAAACCGACCACAAAATGAAAACCATTAGACTGCTACTTGTACTAATTATTTTAGTGCCATTAGCCTTACAATCTCAACGTAGAAAAAACAAAATTACCGAACCGACAATTAAGTTAGAAGACTCCCTTTACACCGGATTAAAATGGAGGAATATTGGTCCATTTAGAGGCGGAAGAAGTGTTGCATCAACGGGAGTATTAGGGCAACCTATGGTGTACTATATGGGTACTGTTGGTGGTGGTATTTGGAAAACTACAGATGATGGATTAACCTGGAACAATATTTCCGATGGTTTCTTAAAAACAGCTACGGTTGGTGCAATTTCAGTATCTGAAAGCAACCCGAATATAGTAATAGCTGGTATGGGCGAACATGCCGCTAGGGGTGTTATGACCTCTATGGGCGACGGTATTTACAAATCTACCGATGCTGGAAAAACTTGGAAACATATGGGTCTTGACCAAACCAGACATATATCTGATATTATTATAGACCCTACCAATCCAGATATCATTTTTGTATCGGCACAAGGAGCGCAATATGGCCCTTCATCTCAGAGAGGTATCTATAAATCTATCGATGGTGGCGAGACTTGGAAAAATGTTCTGTTCGTAGATACGATAACCGGAGCTTCTGCCTTATCAATGGATATGACGAACCCAACTATTTTATATGCAGCCATGTGGCAGCACAGACGTTTCCCTTGGACTATGGAATCTGGCGGTAAAAACTCAGGCATATACAAATCGGTCGATAGTGGTGAAACTTGGGAACAGTTGAAAGAAGGGCTACCAAAAGAAATGGGAAAAGTTGGTATTTCTGTTTCCAGAGCAAATCCTGAGCGTGTCTTTGCAGTAGTTGAAGCAGAAGGAGAAAAAGGTGGTGTTTATCGGTCTGATGATTCAGGTAAAAAATGGACCTTAATCAATAAAGACCGCATTAATATTACGCGTTCATGGTATTACATGGAAATCTTTGCCGATACCCAAAATGAGAATATCGTTTACGTTCTTAATGCACCTATGACTATTTCAATTGATGGTGGAAAATCATTTTCACCCTTATCTACACCACATGGTGATAATCATGATTTATGGATAGACCCATTGAACAATCAACGTATGATAAACTCCAATGATGGTGGCTCTAATGTTTCGAATAACGGCGGTAAAAGTTGGAGTACACAAGAAAATCAAAATACAGCGCAATTTTATAGAGTAATTACAGATAACCTAGTACCCTATAATGTATATGGAGGCCAGCAAGATAATTCAACAGTTGCCATTGCTTCAAGAACAAATGATGACGGAATAGATTGGAAAGATTGGTATGCCGTTGCTGGCGGTGAAAGTGCTTTTTTAGCATTCGACCCAGATAACCCTGAGTTGATTTACGGTGGTACATACCAAGGTAATATTGATAAGTGGGATGCAAACACGAAAGAATCTAAACCTATAAAAGAGTATCCGGAATTGGGACTAAGTATCTCTCCAGAAAATGCCAAGTATCGGTATAACTGGAATGCGCCAATTATTACATCGCCACACGATAGAAAAACAATTTATCACGGTGGTAATGTAGTATTCAAATCTACCGATGAAGGTCATAGTTGGTCTGTTATTAGTCCCGATTTAACTAGAGATGAAAAAGACAAACATGGTCTAGGTGGTGGTCCATTTACCAATGAAGCAGCAGGTGGCGAAATATATAACACAATAACCTACCTAACAGAATCTCCACATGAAAAAGGTGTACTTTGGTCCGGTAGTGATGATGGTTTGGTACATGTTACAAAAGATGGAGGTACTAACTGGATTAATGTTACGCCAACAGGTATCAAAGAAGGAATAATTAATAGCATTGAGGTATCACCACACAACCCAGCAACCGCATACATAGTATTAATGCGTTACAAGTCTATGGACTTTGATAACTATATATTCAAAACTACAGATTACGGAACCACTTGGTCAAAAATCACTAATGGGATTACAGGCGACAATACATTTACACGTGTTGTACGAGAAGACAAAAAAGTAAAAGGACTTCTATACGCAGGTACCGAAACTGGACTATTTGTTTCTTTAGATGATGGTTTACATTGGCAATCGCTACAGTTAAACTTGCCTTTAACTCCAATAAATGACCTAATAATTCAAGATAATGATTTGGTTGCCGCCACTGCAGGCCGTGCTTTCTGGATTTTAGATGATTTAGCAGCAATACAAAACAGCACTACCCCTAAGCAAGAAGTCAATATTTTTGCTCCTAAAGACACCTATTTGTTTATGGGAGGATCTAATGACAAACCTATACCTGGTTTAGGAAGTAACCCAAAAAGTGGAGTTACTTTCGATTATTATTTGAGTCAAGCACAGGACAGCACTGAACTAAAATTAGAAGTTTTAAAAGATGGTGAAGTTATCCGTACTGTTACGAACCAAAAAGATAAGAATTTTAAATCTTGGCCTGGTGGTCCGTCAAAACCAGATTTGCTTACTTCCAAAAAAGGCTATAACCGCTTTACTTGGGATTTTAAAAGTGAAAATCTACCCGCTGTGGATAAGGTTTTTGTCCTTGGCGGATTAAACGGTTCTACAGTTGGTCCGGGCAACTATGTATTACGCCTTACTTTAGGTGAACAAACTGCAGAAACAACGGTAACTATTTTACCTCACCCAAAGGTAAAAGCCAGTACGGCGGATTATGCTGAACAACAAACCATGATGAAAACTATAGAATCAACGGTTCATGAAATTCATACTTCGGTAAATGAAATGCGTTCAGCCAAAACGCAGTTAACACAATTTGATAAATTGCTTAAAGAAAACTCAAAAGCAACAGCTCTCTTAGAAATGGGCGACACCTTAGTAAAACGAATATCTACGTGGGAAGAAAACTTGATTCAACCGAACCAGAAAACGTTTCAAGATGTCATCAACTTTGAAAATAAGTTGAATTCACAATTACTTAATTTAAGAGGATATATTGATGTTGCCGAACCAAAGGTTACCGCCGGCGCAAAAGAAAGATTACAGGATTTACTGACTGCATGGAGTTCTTTTAAAGCAGAACATAATGCCATAATCAACACAGAAATGAAAGCATATAATACTTTATTCAAGAGTTTAGAAATCCCTGCAATTATATTATCCGAAGGAAAAAATTAAAAGAGTCAGTGAAAAAATTAATAATAGACCAAAACTTTAAAGGAGAAAACTATACCACCACCAGATTACCAAGGGCGGAATATGAGAATTGCATTTTTGAAAGTTGCGATTTTTCTGAGGGATATTTGGATAACCAAATTTTTTTAGAGTGTGAATTTATGGATTGCAATCTGAGTAATGCTAACATAGTAAACACCACTTTTAAAGAGGTAAAATTTTCGCACTGTAAACTCATGGGACTTGCTTTTAATACCTGTCATTCTTTTTTGATGGATTTATTTTTTTATAACTGTAATCTAAGTTTCGCAATCTTTACAGACTTAAAATTAACTGGCCAACAATTTATGTCCTGCAAATTAAATGAAGCCGAGTTTTCTAATACGGACTTAAGTAAAGCAAAATTTGATGAATGCGACCTAGAAAGAGCCATTTTTGGAAGATCAAATTTGCAAAAAACAGATTTTAGTACCGCAATAAATTTTAGTATCGACCCTGAAAATAATTCAATTAACGGTGCCATATTTACAAAAGACAATCTTACGGGACTATTGCAGAAACATAAACTTAAGATTTTGAAATAAATTTAAAAAGAGAATTTATGTATGAATATCATTATGTAAAAATAGGCTTAGGAGGTTTTTTTACTTCAAAACCAAATTCAAACAACCATGAAATAATAGCATCCAAAGCAAAAGAAGGAGGGCGTTTTGTTCAAATATTTGCACCTGCATCAACTGGTTATGGCGATGCTTCTTATTTTGAGTTGATATTTGAAAAAAAGATGGAATAATAAATGAACAAGGAAATAAAATCAAAGATTATACAAGTTTGTAATGCTAAAATTGCAGCTAAAGGAGAAAATGTAGGATTATCGTTCTATGCCTTTTTCAAAAACAAAAATGACAATCCGGAACTATTAATGAAAGTGGCGCATTGGTGGATTTTAGAACATAGATTAGATCATTTTGAAAAAGCGGTGAAGATTAAAACAATGGTAATATCCTTAAAATAGTAAAGAGATGAAAAACACCTTTGTTATTCTATTTTTAATCGGTTTATTGTGTGCTTGCAGCAATGAAAAGTTAAGTCACAAAGAGGCTATCGCTATCTATTACAAAGCTTTTGACTCTGGTGACTATAACAAAATTACAGCTGTAGTACATGATAGTATTACCATGGTTTCTGGAGATTTTGTTACGACTTTTAACAAGGATAGTTTTTATGAATTCTATAAATGGGACTCCATTTTTAAACCAACTTATGAACTTCTTGAAATAGAAGAAAAGAACAAGGAAATAATTGCAATTATTTCTCAAAACAATATCCGTAATGAGTTTTTAAAAAATAATCCGTTAAAGTTGAATGTCAAAGTAACTTTAACCTCGGATAAAATCGCAAAACTTGAGGAGTTGGACTACATTGATGTAAACTGGAATATTTGGGCACAACGCCGAGATTCTTTGGTAGGTTGGATAAAAATAAATCACCCAGAGTTAGATGGATTTGTAAATGATATTTCAAAAAAAGGAGCTATGAATTACCTGCAAGCGATTAAAATGTATGAGAATCGGGAATAGTTAGGAGCAAGTATTTATAACCTACATAATTCCAATTTACAGGATTAAAGTAAGCAGCACAATGTAAATAAAAAATTAAATGCTCCTCGCACCGTAATTCGTTTTTAGAATATAGTACTCAAATTAACCAATGAACAAAGTACACCATACCGCCATAATTTGCTCTAATTATGAGATTTCCAAGCAATTTTATATTAATGTTTTAGGCTTAGAAATTATTCGTGAAGTATATAGAAAAGAGCGGCAATCTTACAAATTAGATTTGGCTTTGAATGGCAACTATATTATTGAATTATTTTCTTTTCCAAATCCGCCTTATAGACCTTCTAGACCAGAGGCATGCGGATTACGACATATAGCTTTTGAAGTAGAGGATTTGGAGTCCATCATCACCCATTGTAAAAACAACAATGTTATTGCAGAACCTATAAGACTAGATGAGTTTACTAATAAGCGATTTACTTTTATTGCCGACCCAGACAACCTACCGATTGAATTCTACGAAAAATAAGTAAAGACGTTTGTAAACGTTTAATTTGTATATTGTTGCAAATACTCCAATATGAAAATTTTGATTTATTTCTTACTTTCTGCAACTTGTTTGCTAAACGCACAAAATACAATCTCTTATAAGGAAGGTATGAAGAGTCCAGATGCAACTCTAAATAACATTGAGTGGCTAACTGGCCATTGGAAAGGCGAGGCCTTTGGTGGAATAGCAGAAGAAATATGGAGTCCACCATTAGGAGGGGTAATGATGTTTTCTTTTAGATTAGTTGCAGATGATGCCATTAGTTTTTATGAATTTGGGCATATTCGAGAAACAGAGGACACCTTAATTCTACAGCTAAAACATTTTAATGGTGATTTAAGTGGTTGGGAAGAAAAAGATGAAACCATAGATTTTAAATTAGTAAAATTAGAAGAAAACCGACTATACTTTAATGATTTTACCATTGAACGCATTTCAGATAAGGAAATTAACATGTATGTAGAAATTGGTGAAGAAGATGGTAGCTCTAATGAAGTAAAATTTAACTACCATAGACAATAGATGAAAAAAAAATGTTTAGAATGTGGTAATGAAGTACATGGTAGAATTGATAAAAAATTCTGCAATGACTACTGTCGTAATGCTTATAATAATAAAGTAAACCCAGAAAGTAAAAATCTAATTAGAAACATTAATAATAGACTACGAAAAAATTATAGAGTTTTAGACAGTTATAAACTTACCGATGGCAAGACAAAAACTACGCGAACACGTTTAATAGATAAAGGTTTTGATTTCGATTATATAACCAATTTGTATACTACCAAAAAAGGAACAACTTATTTCTTTCTATATGATTTAGGGTATTTACCTTTGGATAATGACTTTTATATGATTGTAAAGAGAGAGTAGTTGGCTGTTGAACTCTATATAAAAAAAAGTCTCCTTAAAATGAGACTTTTTTATAAATCAACTTTGTACTTCTTACTCTGTACTTTGTACATTACAAGATCTATTTCCAATTATGGCCGCTAAGTTTAAGTGCGGCAATAACTATATCTTTTCTACTTATTTGACCTACTAAAAGGCCATCTTTCATTACCGGTAATCTTCTTCTGTTGTGTTGGGCAAATATACCTGCCGCATCAAAAATTGATATATCGTGAGGGATTGTCTCTACAGACTTTGTCATGAAATTTTCAACACTTTTGTCTAAAATAGGCTGATTAAAATAGCGGCTTTCAGAAATTTGCTTCATACAATCCGCTTCAGAAATGATCCCTACTAAAAACCCACTACTATCTAAAACAGGACCACCAGAAATATGATGTTTAGCAAATTGCTCCATTACCGCCAAAATTGAATCATCTGGCGAAAAAGTGATTAACTTAGTAGTCATATAATCAGCGACCAAAATTGGGGCTTCAAATTCTTTTTTTAATACCTTTCGAACGCCTTGAAAGCTCTTGATTCCCATAACAGTTTTATTTAGAGGTTAATTACTAAAGATAGCAAAAAATACCACATTTACTAATAAAAATCGACATAAGCAACATATTTTTTAATAATTTATGGCTTTATAATAGAATATCATAATAATGAAAAAGACACCAACCATTTTAACTTTACTCTTAATTATTCTTGCTATTTATTGGAGTTTTCGTGTGCTATTACCCCAATATAGTCCTGATGATTCAATTTCGGAAACAGAATTTTCTACCGATAGAGCTCTTAAACATGTAAAAGAACTTTCTAAAGAACCACATGGCGTTGGCTTTGCTGGTCATAGCCAAGTTCGTGCATATATATCTTCCGAACTTGAACAATTAGGCCTAGAAACTACATTACAAGAAGGGTATACCGCAGGTGATTGGGGTAATTTAAGTAAGGCAGAGAATATTCTTGCCCGTATTAAAGGCAGTGAAAATGGCAAAGCATTATTATTATTAAGTCATTATGATAGTAGCCCACACTCCTCTATGGGTGCAAGTGATGCTGCGAGCGGTGTAGCCACTATACTAGAAGGAATTAGGGCATTCTTGAAAACAAATAAAAACCCAAAAAATGACATTATTATTTTTATTTCCGATGCTGAAGAATTAGGACTTAACGGGGCAGATTTATTCGTAGACCAGCACGAGTGGTTAAGAGATGTAGGGCTCGTTTTAAATTTTGAAGCACGTGGTAGTGGTGGCCCAAGCTACATGCTCATGGAAACCAATAGGGGAAATAGTCGTTTAATCAGCGAGTTCATAAAGGCAAATCCAGAATTTCCTGTTGCAAACTCTCTTGCTTACAGCATCTATAAAATGCTGCCCAATGATACTGATTTAACTGTTTTTAGAGAAGATGGGGATGTAGAAGGATTCAACTTTGCTTTTATAGATGACCATTTTGACTACCATACAGCTAATGACAATTATGAGCGTTTAGATAGGAATACCCTAGCACACCAAGGAAGTTACCTAATGCCATTATTACATCATTTTAGTACTATTGATTTAAATAATTTAAAAAGCTTAAATGACAATGTATATTTTAATGTTCCTTTTTTCAAAATGGTCTCCTACCCTTTTGAATGGATTATGCCAATGTTACTTTTAGCAATTATATTCTTTATTATTCTATTAGTAAGCGGATTTAGAAAGAAGGTATTAAATGGCAAAGATGTTTTAAAAGGTTTTATCCCTGTTATATTCTCTTTAATTATAAATGGGATAGTCGGTTATTATAGTTGGTCCATACTTAAATGGTTATATCCAAGTTATAACGACATTTTACATGGGTTTACATACAACGGCCATGCTTATATTATGGCATTTGCACTTTTCTCAATAGGTATTTGCTTTTATGCTTACCACAGATTCAAAGTTGTAAAAACAGCCAATTTATTAATTGCCCCACTATTTTTATGGCTACTATTATGTGGATTATTAGCTATATATTTAAAAGGAGCTGCTTTCTTTATAGTTCCTGTTTTTAGTTTTTTAGTAGGCTTATATGTACATATAAATCAGAAAAACCCAAATCCGTTTTTATTGACATTTTTAGGTATTCCTGCATTATTTATTTTATCACCATTCGTTAAAATGTTTCCTGTTGGTCTTGGTTTAAAAATGATGATAGCTACCACTTTGTTAACTACCTTAATTTTCTTTTTACTACTGCCCTTGTTCACGAAATACAGACAAAAAGCGGCGTTATCATTTCTTAGCTTTATACTTTTTGCAGGTTTTATAGTTTCAGCACACACGAATTCTAATTTCACGAATGAAAGTCCAAAACCAACAAGTTTATTATATGTATTAAATGCGGATGACAATACAGCAGTGTGGGCAACTTACGAACATGAGCCATCTAACTGGACTACTCAATTTATACCCGACAAAAAAGATGTGGACAATACATTAACCAATACTACTATTAGTAGTAAATATGCCTCTAATTTTACGTATACCAATGTTGCTCCCATTAAGAAAGTAGCCACTCCGAATATGGAAACACAATTAGATACAGTTATAGGTACAAACAGACATTTGCGCATTTGTATAACCCCAAACAGACCTATTAACAGATTAGAAGTTTTTACCAACGAGGTTGATATTTTAAAAGCTAATGTTAATGGCATTGAGCTCTCTGAGCACTTTTTAAAAAATAGAGGCAATGGTAAATTGATTACTCATTATATAAGCGATATGGACTATACAGAGTTGAATATAGAAGTGCCCGCAGATGGCAAATTAGAATTAACTGTTTATGAAGCCTCAAACGATTTATTAAATAATGACTTGTTTACAGTGCCGCAAAGAAAAGAAAACCAAATACCAATGCCGTTTGTTCTAAACGACGCCATATTAACAATACAAAAAATTAAATTTGAATAAAAAAATTGGAATTATTGGTTGCGGATGGCTAGGGCTACCATTAGCAGAAAATCTTATTAGTGAAGGATATTTTGTTAAAGGAACTACTACCTCTAAAGAAAAGCTTACGCTATTGGAAGAGAAAGGAATTACCCCATTCCAGATTTCGTTGTCTGAAGAAGGTATTCATGGTAATATTGAAGCGTTTCTCGAAGGTGTAACAATATTGATTGTAAATATTCCGCCAAAATTACGAGGTAATGGGCCTAAAGAGAGTTACATATCAAAAATCAAATTATTACATACGGCAATTAATAAATCACAAGTAATCAATATAATTTTTGTCAGCAGCACTGCGGTATATGGAGAGGCAGAAGGAATTGTTACCGAAAAAACTATACCTATACCTACTACAGAATCGGGTAAACAATTACTGCAATGCGAAGATCTTTTTAAAAACGATGCTAAACTAGAAACGACCATTATTCGTTTTGGTGGTTTAATTGGGCCGAATAGGCATCCTATTACCATGTTAGCTGGAAAAGAAAATATGAAAGGAGGACATGCGCCAGTAAATCTTATTCATTTAGATGATTGCATTGGTATAATACTAGCTATTATAAACCATGAGTATTGGAATGAAGTATTAAATGCCGTATATCCAGAACACCCAACTAAAAAAGAATACTACACAAAACTAGCATTAGATAAAGGTTTAACACCACCTACTTATCAATCAGATGATACAAAAACATACAAATTAATTAATTCTTGTAAGTTTTTTCTTATTAAAGATTACACATTTTTCACATCAATATATTGAAGGTTTACCACATTAAAAGCAAATTTCACAACAAATAGCCCTAAATATAGTTAACATTTTATTGATTATCAGCTACTTAACGAAGTATGACATATCTTTGTTTAACAATATAAATCCAAAATGTTATGAAGAAAGTAAAAATAAAGGAGCGGGTTTTAGTTGAATTAGAGAAACTCATCTCCCTAAGTTGTACGAACTTTAATAGTTCTAAAAAGTATGAACAATTACATATTGCATTATTGAAAAAGTATTATAATGCTACTAATGTTACTATAGATTATCATCGTCACAGAATAAAGATGGAGGTAATACAAGATGATAGCTTATACGACCCTAAAACCGTGAATACCTATTTACCTACATTTTATACTAATCTACTATTCAATAATTTGTATAAATTTTTAACCTCTTGTATTGAAAAGGACAACAAAAGCATAGGTTTTTACTCCAAACTTTTAAGTTCCTTTAGAAGGTCTAAACATGTATTGGAACTAACTTAAAATAGCAAAAGAGTACCATATTTAAAAGGCGCCATTAAAGCGCCTTTTTTCTTTTTTAACAATTAAGGCTTTCCTTAACAAGATCATACAGAATATTTTAATAGTTTAGCGCACCTTAAATAGAACTATAAAGATGAAAAAGACAGTTTTAATAGTATTAATTGCCGTATTATTTTCTAGCAGTTATACCTATTCTCAAACAAAAACAGAATTACAAAAGCATTATCAAGCGTTTTATGACCAAATGCGTTTACAAGGAGATGTTGATGGTGTAATTAATGCGTTAACCCATTTAAATGTTTTATCCCCTTCGAAGGAAAGAAATGACACCCTAGCGTATATCTATGCCAATGACAATCAGCATTTACAAGCCTTAAATACTATTGGTATAGAAAAGTTAGCTACTGACTCTGACTTAGCCGTACAAGTAAAAGCTATTTCTTTGAAGGCCTTAAACCAACCTAAAAGAGCCTTAGAGCAATTTGAAGTATTAAATACAAGAGAACCTAATGCATATTTAGCTTACGAATTAGCAGATTTAAAAGTACAATTAGGGGACAATACGGGCGCAATGACAAATGTAGAATATGGCATTGCCAATGCAACTGATGATATGAAATATGCCTTTTATGAACGCCAACAACCCTATGAAGTTCCTTTAAAAGCGGCTTTTTTACATGTTAAAGGTCTAATACAGTACAATATTGACAAAAATAATATTGACCAAGCCATTGCGACCATTGATCAAGCTTTGCAAATAGATCCTAATTTTAATTTAGCAAGTTTAAGCAAGCAAGCTTTGACCTCTAGAAAAGATACACCCGAAGAGAAAAAATAACGTTTAAGTACCAAACGATAAAAAAATGCGGATCTAAACGGTCCGCATTTTTTTATTTCAATTTCAATTGTTTTAGCAAAAGACTATCTTGTTTACCTTTGATTTTCACAAGTTCATCTACATTTTCATTTGGCACAGCTATTGAAAGTACATAATGTGCTATTTTCCATTTTCCGTCGATTTTCTTTAAAACACCAGACCCTCTACATATTTTCATTTGGGTATCTAAAAGCTCATCGAACCAAGCCAAATTTGCACTCTCGTTAACATAGATATTTCTTTCCACGGCAGTAAAATTCCATGCCTTACCTTTATCGAAATGAGGCTTAGCATAGTCTATAAATTCCTGGCGTTGCCAATTTTCAGTTGCATCTGTACCAATAAACACGGCATCGTTGGTCATTAGGTCAAAATAGGTGTCAAAATCAGCTGACCCAGCTGCAGCATGCCATTTATCTATAGATTTAGCAATTAAAATTTTATCGCTACTCTGTCCAAAAAGTAGTGTTCCGATAAGCAAAAACAATATATTAATTGTCTTCATTTGCACGTAATTCATCTGGTAATGTATTTTTTACTATGACGTTAAACTGGTTTCTAAGTTCATTAAAGGCAGTTATCATTTCTACCAAAGACCTCTTTGGGTTTTGACGATATTCCAAATCCCCTTTGGTCTTTAACACATATGTTTTAAAGATTTTCTGTCTACTTTTAATTTGGGCAACATCAAAACGTTCTGGATAAATACCCTCTTCCATCTTCTTTTGATTTTCTACCAATTCTTCAACTATTAAGACAAAATCTTCTCTGTTCTCGGTTGAATAAATTTTATCAAAGCTTCTTTCCAATACCATATAATCTTTCCAATCATTAAGTATGGCTTGAGCTTTAACATCCACATTAAGCTTTACGGGAAGGCTGTCGGTAACAGTTTCCCATTTCGATTCTTGAACCTTTAAAGTTTCTAGATTAGCATCTTTACACGAGCCAATTAGAAGTATTACTATTAAAAAAAAGATAATTTTAGGCATAAGCGAATGTACAAATTTTAAGAAAAGGTATCTTTATACATTATTCATTTAACGCTATTTTAAATGCCAAAATATATATTGATAATTGGAGCTTGCGGTCAAATTGGTACAGAACTAACTTTAGCACTTCGAGAAAAATACGGAAGCAACCATGTTATTGCTAGTGATATTAGAGAAGGAAACGATGAATTAATGCTTTCTGGACCATTTGAAATATTAGACGCTACCAATTATGATGCTCTTGAAGAAGTTATTGCCTACTATGATATTAGCGAAATATATTTAATGGCTGCCATGCTAAGTGCTACGGCAGAGAAATTTCCTATGCGCGCATGGAACCTTAACATGAACACCTTATTCAATGTTTTAAATTTAGCGAAAGAGAAAAAAATAAACAAGGTTTTCTGGCCGTCTAGCATCGCCGTTTTTGGTCCAAATACTCCTAAGGAAGATACACCACAAAACACTATAATGGAACCTAGTACGGTTTATGGTATTAGTAAACAATCTGGCGAACGTTGGTGCGAATATTATTTTAATAAATTTAATGTTGATGTAAGAAGTATTCGTTATCCAGGACTCATAAGCTGGAAAACCATGCCAGGCGGAGGAACAACAGATTATGCGGTTGAAATTTATCACAAAGCTTTAGCTGAAGGCTCCTACACTTGTTTTCTAGGGGAAGATACAAAATTGCCCATGATGTTCATGGATGATGCCATACGTGCCACTTTGCAAATTATGGAAGCTCCAGAAACAAATATAAAAGAACGTTCTGCTTATAATTTAGCGGCAATGAGTTTTACTCCTAAAGAATTAGCAGAAAGTATAACTGCGGTTATGCCTGAGTTTAAAATTAACTACGAACCGGATAGCCGGCAACAAATTGCCAATTCTTGGCCAAATAGTATCGATGACAGCATTGCGCAAAGGGATTGGAACTGGAAGGCAGAATTTGACCTTTCCAAAACTACGGCAACTATGTTGGAAAATTTGAAGAACAAGGTTTAGCTTTTTCTTCAAATTTTATTTATTTATTGAAATTTCAAGCGTTTTTCAATTGCCATTATCATAGCATTTGCGATATCTTTTCCTGTAGCATTTTCAATACCTTCTAGTCCCGGAGAAGAGTTCACCTCAAGTAACAATGGGCCTTTATTAGAGCGTATAATATCTACCCCGGCAACAGCTAAGTTTAATACTTTTGCCGCTTTTAGTGCCAATTTCTTTTCTTCAGGGGTAATTTTAATAATAGATGCAATACCCCCTTGGTGAATATTAGCTCTAAATTCTCCTTTTTGCGCTTGCCTTTGCATACTAGCTACAACTTTGCCATTTACTACAAAGCAACGAATATCTTGCCCGTTTGCCTCTTTAATAAACTCTTGCACCAAAATATTAGTGTTAACGCTCTTAAAAGCATTAATAACACTTTCTGCCGCCTTGTTCGTTTCTGCCAACACAACACCTTTACCTTGTGTGCTCTCTAATAATTTTATAATTAATGGTGCACCGTTAACCATTTTAATAAGGTCTTTGGTATCCATCGGAGATTTAGCAAAACCGGTAATAGGGATATGGATATCGTTATTAGAAAATAGTTGAGAGGCAAAAAGTTTATCTCTAGATTGCGAAATGGCTTCGGCTGAATTTTGGCAATATGCCCCTAAATTTTTAAATTGACGAATTAATGCACAACCATAAAAAGTAACGGCAGGTTTTATTCTAGGTATTACAGCATCGAAATCTTTGAGAATACTACCGCCACGATATCTTATTTCCGGTGAATGTGCATCAAGCTTCATATAAACTTGCTCCACATTTAAAAACACTATTTCGTGACCTCTGGCTTCAGCAGCTTCCATTAGTCTTTTGTTACTATATAGCAATGGATTACTAGCAAGCAAAGCAATTTTTAATCCTGTTTTTTCTTTAAAATACGGAGCGTACTTTTTATTGATTTCAATTTCATCAATTGAATTCAATTGACATGTAACCGCTGGGTTTACAATAAAACGATCATTGAGCGCTTCTCTTCCTAGCAGCATACGAAACTCCATCGTATCTCTGTTTGCAAGTGTAAGTTCAATATCAAAAGTAGCATCACCCATAGTAACAGGTGTTTTAATAACAAACCGTTCTTCTGAGATACCCGACGAACTTTTAACCATTCTACGAGTAACCAATCTTGCCTGACATTCTATGGCAATACTTCTATTTTCTTGCAATGGGCTTACTTCAAATTTCACCCACTCTTGCCCTCCTTTATTTATAACTTTTAAATTGGTTGCCTGTATGGATGATGTTTTAGCACCAGAATCCACCCTTGCTTTAATAGCCGGTATTCCTAGTTCTTTAAAAACGCACCACTCTTCGCTACCTATTATCTGTAAATTGTCCAAATTGTTATTTTTGACTCCTAAATACTATGGAGTTGTCCTTATTTCTTTTTTAACTCAAATAAATCTGTTCTTCTATCCTTTAAATTGCGTACCGCGCCAAATTGATTAAGCTCTCGCAATAAGTCTATATCTACATCTGCGATTAAAATCATTTCTGTATTTGGGGTAGCTTCCGCCTTGATACCGTTTGTAGGAAAAGAGAAGTCACATGGTGTAAACACCATAGATTGAGCAAACTGTATATCCATGTTCTGAACATTTGGCAAGTTGCCCACACTACCGGCGATAGCAACGTAGCATTCATTTTCAATTGCACGTGCTTGAGCGCAATGGCGCACACGTGAATATCCGTTTTGGGTATCGGTCAGGAATGGAACAAACAAAATATCCATGCCTTCATCTGCTAATAACCTACTTAGTTCAGGAAATTCAGAATCATAGCAAATTAAAACCCCTATTCTGCCACAATCCGTATCGAAAGTTTTTAACTGGGTACCACCTTGCATTCCCCAAATCTTTGCCTCATCTGGAGTTACATGCAGTTTTTCATAACGTTCCACACTACCATCGCGTCTACATAGATAACCTACATTATAAAGACGGCCATCTATCATTTCAGGCATACTTCCAGAAATAATGTTAATGTTATAAGAAATGGAAAATTCAGAGAATTTCTGAACTATGGCTTGCGTATGTTTGGCCAGTTCCCTAATGGCATTGGCTGTGGACATATGATTGTTACCTGCCATTAAGGGTGCATTAAAAAATTCTGGAAACAGCGCAAAATCTGACCTGTAACCAGAAACAGAATCTATAAAAAATTCCGCTTGCTGTAAAAGCTCTTCCAAATCTTTGTAAGGGCGCATTTGCCATTGAATCAACCCTAAGCGAACAATTGATTTTTTGGTAGCAGCCTTTATTGATGGCTTTTGATAATAGATATTATCCCATTCCATTAAAATAGCAAAGTCCTGCGATGCCTTATCACCATCCAAATAACCCTTCATTACCTTAGCAGGATGAAAATCATTACTAATTTGAAAGTTTAATACTGGATCATGAATTTCTTTACGACGAACCCTAGCAATATATTCTTTTGGAGACAGCTCAGCAGCGTGAGAATGATAGTTTGGCATACGACCACCAAATACAATACTTTTTAAGTTTAGTTTCTCGCAAAGTTCCTTTCTATAATCGTACAAACGTCTTCCTAAACGTAAACCTCTAAAACTTGGCTTTATAAAAACCTCTATGCCGTAAAGTACATCGCCTGCATTATTATGGGTATCAAAAGAATACTTACCTGTTATTTGCTCGTAGGTATGATTATCATCGAATGTATCATAATCCACAATTATAGACAAGGCCACACCCGCTATTTGTCCATTGATTTTAATAACTACTTGACCCTCTGGAAATTTATCGATTAAAGATTTTATATGCTCTTCTTTCCAATAAGACCCAGGCATATTGGCATAAGCAGAAATCATTGCCGTTTTTAATTCTTGATAATCATCAAGATCTAAAAACTTTAATTCAATATTCTCAATTTCATCAATTTTCATATAGGTGCTGTGGATACAACGGTGTTAAGTTTAAAAGATATATATAGAACATAATCCTTTTCCGGAATACGTAGCGCAAACCGAAAAAGGAGTATTTTTAATTTTATTTAATTGTATATGTAGCGCTTACTAAGCCATAATGCTAGTCTTCATCATCGCCATCAACCATATCTTCAGGATCAGGCTCTACTACTGCAGTTGGATCATCATCATCGAAATCTTCATAATCATCTTCATCATAATTCTCCATGGTATACTCAAGCTTAGCACTTATCTTAACTAAATACTTGGTGTCTTCAGTTAATACCTCAACCGCTTCAATACGTTCACCTTGTCCGTTTCTGAAAGAGATAATATTACGATCATCATAACCATCAGGATATCTTTCTACCAAAAGTTTTAGTACTTCTGGGGTCAATTTTTTAAAGTCAACAATGACTCTATTTAAATGTGCGTTCTTGTCCATAATTACATATCTAATAGGTAAGCAAAAATTAAAGGTGCCACTATCGTCGCATCACTTTCTATAATATATTTCGGAGTATTTATATCTAATTTACCCCAAGTTATTTTTTCATTTGGTACTGCACCAGAATATGATCCGTAACTGGTTGTACTATCACTTATTTGACAGAAATAACTCCAAAACGGCGTGTCAGTACGTTCCATATCTTGATACAACATTGGCACTACGCAAATTGGAAAATCTCCTGCAATACCTCCGCCTATTTGGAAAAATCCAATTCCGTTTTCAGAATTAGCGGTATACCAATCTGCTAAAAAGGTCATATATTCAATACCAGACTTCATGGTGCTCGCCTTAAGCTCACCTTTCATTACGTATGATGCAAATATGTTGCCCATTGTACTATCTTCCCAACCAGGGCAAATGATAGGCAGGTTTTTTTCTGCGGCAGCGTACATCCAAGAATCTTTAAGGTCTATTTCGTAATATTCCTCTAAAACTCCAGAAAGTAACATTTTGTACATAAACTCATGAGGTAAAAAACGCTCGCCTTTAGTGTCTGCATCTTTCCATATTTTAAAAATATGCTCCTGTAATCTTCTAAATGCCTCTTCTTCTGGTATGCATGTATCCGTTACTCTATTTAAGCCTTTTTCTAGTAGGTCCCACTCATCTTGCGGCGTTAAATCTCTATAGTTAGGCACACGTTTGTAATGAGAATGGGCAACCAAGTTCATAATATCTTCTTCTAGGTTTGCACCTGTACAAGATATGATTTGAACTTTATCTTGACGAATAACCTCAGCAAATATTTTACCGATTTCAGCGGTAGACATTGCACCTGCTAATGACACCAACATTTTGGCTCCATTATTTAGTTGGTCTTCGTAACCTTTTGCAGCGTCAACTAATGCAGCTGCGTTAAAATGTAAATAATACTTTTCAATAAAATTAGTGATAGCACCTTTATTCTTCGTCATCTTCAAATTTTGAATTCGTATTTGATTTATAATCTACATCAAAAGTATTATCGTACTCTTGATCTATATCTTGCCCTGCAAATTTATAGCTAAGCATTTTATAATAAAGTTTTGCTGCTAAGAAATTTGATGATTTATCGTTTTTATTGGGGCAAAGCTCTACAATATCAAAACCTACAACATTCTTATCTTCAAATACTTGCTTTAGAAAATCTAACGTTTCGTACCAAAGCAAACCACCTGGTTCTGGAGTTCCTGTAGACGGCATTATAGAGGGGTCAAGAGCATCTAAGTCAAATGTTATAAAAACATTGTCGGTCATTGCTTCGATCACTTTATCTGTCCAATATTCATCATTAACCATGTCATGGGCAAAAAATGTTTTCTCATCATCCATTAAGGTTTTTTCAATGACATCCATAGAACGAATACCAACCTGTACCAAATTTGTAGTTTGGTTAGCTTCATATACAGCACAAGCATGGTTATACTTTGTACCTTCATAAGATTCCCTAAGGTCTGCATGAGCATCTATCTGCAATACTGTAAGGTCATCAAAACATTCGTTAAATGCACGAATAGATCCAATAGATACTGAATGTTCTCCACCAAAAAGAGTTACAAATTTATTACGTTTTATAAAGTCTTTCGTAATATTATGAACTTCATTTACCATTGCCTCTGGCGAACTGTTTTCAGTTATAGGGTCTGTTAAGTGAATACCTTGTTTGTAAACTTCAGAATCGGTTTCTATATCATACAATTCCATGTTTTCAGAAGCTTCTAAAAAAGCTTCAGGTCCTTTATCTGCTCCTTTGCCCCAAGTACTGGTTCCGTCATAGGGAACAGGAATCAAGATAATTTTAGATTTCTCTAGTTGGGCGAATTCATCGGAAATACCGGCATAATTCTTAGATGTACTCATGATATATTAGCTATTATTAAGTGGTTTTTATAGAAACTGTTCAATTATATACGTTATTCAATGCTTATCGTTTTATTAGACCAAAATATACTATTCATTACTTATTTCAACATCATAACCTAAAATATCTAATAGGTCTTCTGCTTTTTGCTGGGCTCTAAAGAGTTTATGTGTGAAATTACCATTTTCATCCTTATCAATCAAAATATGTTTTGGCTGTGGTATTAAGCAATGTTGCAATCCGCCATAACCCCCTATGGATTCTTGGTAAGCTCCTGTATTAAAAAAGCCTATATACAAAGGTTTGTCTTTTCTGTATTTTGGCAAATAAATAGCGTTCATGTTCTGCTCACTGTTGTAATAATCATCACTATCGCAGGTAAGCCCCCCTAAAAGTACACGTTCATACTCATCATGCCAACGATTAATTGGTAACATAATAAAACGTTTATTAATTGCCCAAGTATCTGGTAATGTTGTTATAAAGGAGGAATCGATCATATTCCATTTTTCACGATCATTCTGTTGTTTTTGATACAGAATCTCATAAATGGCACCACCACTTTCACCTACGGTAAAACTACCGAATTCTGTAAAAATATTAGGTACGGGAACATCAGCTTCAGAACAGGTAATACTAATTTGGTTCAAGATTTCGTCTATCATGTATTGATAGTCATAATCAAACTGCAAAGAATTTTTTATAGGGAAACCTCCGCCAATATTTAAACTATCTAACGAGGGACAAATCTTTTTTAAACGAACATATACTTTAAGACATTTTACCAATTCGTTCCAATAATAGGCATTATCCCTAATACCTGTATTGATAAAAAAGTGCAGCATTTTAAGCTCTACTTTATCATTATCTTTTATTTGGCTTTCGTAAAACGGTACAATATTTTTATATCCAATACCCAACCTAGAAGTATAGAATTCGAACTTAGGCTCTTCCTCAGACGCTATACGAATACCTACTTTGAACGTATCATTTATTACATCGGTTAATAAATCTATTTCTTCATAATTATCAATAATTGGGATACAATTTTGATGACCGCCATTTATTAATCTTGCAATGTTATCTATATATTTTTCTCTTTTAAAGCCATTACAGATAACATAATTTTCATTGGTTAATTTACCGTCAGCTTTAAGTTTCTCAACAATATCGATATCAAACGCAGATGATGTCTCCATATGAATATCGTTCTTCAAAGCCTCGTGCATTACATGCTTAAAATGAGAACTCTTTGTACAATAGCAATAATGGTATTTTCCTTTATAATTATTTTTTTCTAAAGCATTTGTGAACCAGTTTTTGGCTCTTAAAATATTCTCAGAAATTTTTGGTAGGTAGGTAAATTTTAATGGACTACCGTATTCCTGAACTAAGTCGTGCAATGGTATACCATGAAATTGTAAATGTTCACCTTCTAAATTAAACTCTTCTTGTGGGAAATAATAAGTTTGATCAATAAGATCAATGTATTTGGTATTCATGAAATTGAATTATATTGAATTTGATATTTTATAAATATAGTGATAAACCTAAATTTTGAAAGTTAAGAAATCATAACCATCTAAGTAGATAATCACACTAAAATTTGTTTTTGTGTTGTGGGAATAAAGAAGTAATGGTGCTGATTTTGTATAATTTTTGCATAAGAATTAGTCATCTGTAAATTTAATTGGCTACTTTTCTTATACTTCATCTTTGGAAAATACGTCCAATTGAGATTACACCAAAACATGAAAAAATTATACATACTATTTAGCTAAAAGCCTGTAATTTTCAACACCAATATTAGGTTATTAATAGAGAACAAATGAAATAAAAAAAAATGAAAAAACAAGGGTTTTCATTTTTTTTACGATAAGTTGCTTTATTGTATTTTTAATTTAAAAATAAACCACTAAATTAAATCACAAATATCTTATTATCAAATAATTAATAAATCGGAAGCCATGACAAAAATTATATTTTTTTATAAAATAAATTATTCAATTTTAGTTTTAATAGCACTACTGACAGGTTTTAACGCCTACAGCCAGGTTTTACCAGGCGTATACACAGATACTATTGAAGAAAATGGAACTAGATCCATACACCAAATTAAACTTAACAATGACTATTTTATATATAACGAGTACGAAAATAATCCTGCTAAGTTTACAAAGACCATGGGTGGATTTACCCAAATTGAAAGTACTGCCACAGGTAACCTACTGGTTGTTCTTTTAGAATTTAATTCGGACTATCCTAAAGATTCCATTAGGCAGCTTTCTATTCCTATAAAAATGGTTGGCGAAAATCTTCATTTAAATTGGTTTCAAGAGCTTATGCTTAAACCTGTAAAAATTGAGACTCAAGATTTAGATGGCGAATGGCTTTTTGCCACTAGAGGTCCTGATACTGGACAGGAAAGACGTGGTGAGGAAAGCACTAGAAAAACACTGAAATTCTTAAAGGATGGTACTTTTCAATGGATTGCCTATGATACAGATTCTTTCCGTTTTTCTGGCACCGGTGGTGGAAGCTATACTGCCAAAGATGGTGTGTATACCGAAAAAATAGAATTTTTCTCAAAAGATGATACCCGAGTAGGCGCTCAATTAAAATTTAATTATGAATTGCAAGGCAATGATTGGCACCATACCGGTAATAACAGTAAAGGAGAACCTATGTATGAAATATGGTCTAAAAGGCAGGAAACTAAGGAATAGTCATTACAGTATTTACGAATCATAAATAACCCTACCTTTTAAACAATTGGCCTTGTAGTTCAATGGATAGAATAGAAGTTTCCTAAACTTTAGATGCAAGTTCGATTCTTGCCGAGGTCACTACTAATGGGTATAACCTATTCCTTTAAATAGTTTCACATGATGTTAAAATAGCTTGCAACCCATAAATTATTTATATTTAGGGTAAACCATAATAAAATGAGAAAGGTATTGTCAATATTCTTATTTTTTGGCTTTACATTTTTATCTGCACAAGAATCTCCCGATTACAAAGATTATCACCAAAAATTTAAAAGTCTAATTTTCAAAAATCCAGATTCGGCTTTATACTATGTAAATAAATTAAAGACGGATAAAGAAACTAATAGCTCATTTTTTTCTTCATACTATTATCATCAAGATCTAGGTCAGTACTTTTTTGTTAAAGGCCAATTTGATTCCTCAGAACATCATTACGAAAAGGCTTATCAATTAAGTAGCGCTAAAAGAATTGACTCTTTAACTGTAAATAGTAATATGTGGTTGGCAAATCATGAATATTTTAAAGGAGAGATAAAAAAATCGCTTTTAAGATATGATGACATACTACAACTTTCTAAAAAAGCTAACTACTTAGAAGGTATTGCCTCTGCATATTCTATGTTTGCTTCTGCCGAGCCAGACTTGAGCAAGAAAATGAATCTATATCTAAAAATAGATTCACTATACAAAATTAACAATACCCAAAGTTCTTTACTAGCTCGTGTAAACGCTTACATCGCGGAAATTTATTTAGATGCCAAAGGAAATAATCCGTTAGCCAAAAAATACATAGAAAAATGTATAGAAATCTCAAAAAACGTAGCATATCCGCCAGGGGAATATGAAGCAAATAGGCTTTTGATAAAACTTTCCGTACAAGAAAACAAGATTAATGAAGCCATTCAACTATATGAACAATTATTAATTGATGGCAAAAAAAATGGTGACCCTACCGCAATTAATATTGCTAACATAGGTCTTGCTAAAATGTATCTTAAAAAAAAGGAATACACCAAAGTAGAAAAGCATTTAACGAATGTAGGAGCCTTATTAGAAAAACAAAATACTTCCACATTAACAGGCGTTGTTCACCTACACTGGGCTGAACTTTTTATAATCCTAAATAATCCAAAAGAAGCCTTGGTTCATTTAGAAAAAGCGAGACAAAATCCCGATGTAACGGACAGGCTAGGTTATAAAACGGATTTAAATAGAATTGAAATAAGTTATTATGAGTTAGTAGGTGATTATACCAACGCATACCAGACCAAAGTAGCTTATGACAAACAAATTGCATTCCTAAAAGAGCAAGAAAATGCTAACGGATTTATACTAGATGAACAATTAAAGTTCAAAGAACAACAGTTACAAGAAGTGGCACTTTTAAAAACACAACATGAGCTAGCAGATACCAAGCAAAAGGCACAACGGAATTTTCTACTTGGCATTATTATAATTACTTCATTAATTGGAATTTTCATTTTTATTCTATATCGAAATAGAATGAAAATAAATCATAAATTAAGAGAAGTTGATGCTCTAAAAACGGACTTTTTCACCAACATTTCTCATGAGTTAAGAACTCCGTTAACTTTAATCTCTGCACCTTTACAAGAGGCTTTATCCAATACAACCTTAACCACAGACCAAAAAAAGCATTTTGAAATTGCCCAGAAAAGCACCGAAAGATTGTCGGCTTTGGTAGATCAGTTATTAGAATTGTCTAAAATTGATAGTGGAAATAGAAAACTACGTGTTCAAAAAGGCTATCCTACGCAAATGATTGCGGCTTGGAGTGAATCTTTTTCTTTCCTAGCACAGCAAAAAAACATTCATTTTAAACTTCAAATAACCAATACCGATATATTAGGTTGGTTTGATCGTGATGCTATTGAGAATATTATAATTAATTTATTGGGAAATGCCATAAAATATACGCCAGAAAAAGGTGCTGTTCTTCTTAATGCGAACATTGATCATAACTACTTGTATTTTTCAATAAAGAATACTGGTAATGGTATTTCTACCACCCAAATGAAAACGATTTTCAACAGATTTTATCAGACCGATGGACTTAACGAAGGTGTAGGTATAGGCTTATCTCTTGTTAAAGAGCTAACTGAGTTACATGGAGGAAAAATAGATGTGAGTAGCGAGAAGCAAAACTGGACCCATTTCAATGTTTCCATTTGTATGGATAAGATCAAACTTAAAAATATAGAGATTATTGAAAACCCAGATTTAGAAACGTTAAAAGTGATTACCACCGCTGAAGCCAAAACCAATCTAGAAGAATCCCCACACAAAAAAAATAACCTGCCCATATTGCTTATCGTCGAAGACAATAAAGATGTAAGAACATTACTCAGCAACACGTTTAAAAGCACGTATTCTATTTTACAAGCAGCCGATGGCGAAAAAGGAATTAAAATTGCATTACATGAAATACCCGATATTATTATTTCAGATGTAATGATGCCGAAGAAAGATGGTTTGGAATTGACTAAAACACTGAAAAATGATGAACGCACCAGTCACATTCCCATTATACTATTAACGGCAAAAGCTGGTGATGAAAATGAATTGATGGGTATAGAGTTTGGCGCAGATGATTACATTACAAAACCCTTCAATCAAAAAATATTACAAAGCAAAGCAACATCTTTAGTAGCACTTAGAAAAAAGTTGCAATCTAGATACAGCCAAGAAATTATTTTAAGACCAAAGGAAATTGCAGTATCGTCGGTAGATGAAAAATTCTTAATCAAAATTCAGAACATTTTAGATAAAAAACTTGTAGATCCTTCTTTTAGCGCAGCAGAATTTAGCCTTTGTGTGTCTATGAGTAGAATGCAACTTCATAGAAAACTTAAAGCACTAACAGGGCTTTCAACCACAGAATTTATACGTTCTCAACGTTTAAAATTGGCTGTACATATTTTAAAAACTTCTGATTTTAATATATCAGAAATTGGCTATAGTGTAGGGTTTAACAATCATGCATATTTCAGCAAATGTTTTAAAGAAGTATATCATTGTACCCCTTCAGAATATATTTCTTTAAAAAATGAAGCCTAACACCAACCTACTAAAATACAATATGTTACATAACTCATAACCATTGTTACATACTAAATAGCTCCTATTAATTACATGAATTAATTTTATAGGTAATCAAATTGGTGTAATTCTAATCTCAAAGTCATTTAGACAATGAAGAAAGAAGACTATGGTCTTAAGGGTTCAATTCATCGCTTCCCAGAAAAACAGATTTACTTGAATATTAATCATTTAAAAGATGGACTTTATATTTTAAAGATTATTCATAACAATAAGGTAATTCAACAAATATCATTCAGAAAAAAAGATTGATGTTAACCTTTTTTTAATCATGTCATTAAAAGGCAAACGATTAAAAAAGGACTATTATGAAAACCATTAAACTTATAGCACTACTGTTTGTATTTAGCATAACCACAAATGCAAACGCTCAATTTTTTAAGAAACTGACAGAACGTGCTCAAGAAGCAGCCGCACAGACTGTAGAACGTAAAGTTGCTGAAAAAACAGAACGAGAAACAGAAAAGTCTTTTGATACGGTTTTCAACAATAAAGGCAGGCTATTCAAAAATAAAAAAGCAGAGAAACTAGAGTTATACTCCTTTAGTCATGAATATGTTATGGAAATAACTAGTGATAACGAAATAACAGACATAACCTATTATCTCACTAATGAACATGAGTACATGGGTAGTTCTTTTAGCATGGGTAAAGACCAGGAATTTATAACAGTCATGGATTTACCAAACTCTTCCATCCACACCTTTATGGATATGGACGGACAAAGAACAATGAATTCAATACATATAGATTTAGAAGATTCTTCTGATCTAGAAATGAATAAAGGTGATTACTCTATAACTCCAACTGGGCAAACTAAGAAGGTTTTAGGGTACGAATGTGAAGAGTTTCAGGTAACCGGGCCTCAATTATCAGGTTCTGTTTGGGTAACCCAAGAAGCTGATATTTCGTTTCAGAAAGCATTTACGAAACTTAAAACAAAAAGAATAAAAACAAAAAAAGGTATAGACCAATCTTGGGTAAGCATGGTAGATGGTTTAACTCTAGAAATGAATATGATAGATTATTCACAGAAGAATGCGAAACCTATTAAAATGATTTGCACACAACTAATTGAAAATGAATTTAGTATTAACACTTTAGATTATGAAAAACCATTTTAAAACCTATAATATGAAAAATACAATAGCCCTACTATTTCTTTCTCTAGTAATTGCCTGTAATGAAAGTCCTAAAAAAGAAGGCGTTAGCAAAACTGATACGGTACAACAAGTCTCATTAGAAAAAGAAGAAAATAATGCTATGACTTCTGGCGATTACAGTTCACTACTAACTGATTACAAATGTGATATGCGTATTTCTGAAGTAGCGGAAGTGCTAAAAGTACCAGAATCAAACCTTAGCCAAACCGATAATTCTTCTGAAAACAAATGCTCTTTTGAACTTATTGGATTCGGAAAAAACACCTTAGGTGGAGACTCGCACATCTCCTGGAGTTCGGCTCCAAGTTCTAAAAAACAGAACAAGAAAGAAATTGCTAGTTATTTAGAAAGAAAGGAAGATGGTATAAAAATAATGGGAATGGACATAGAATTAGCAGAAACGGGTGATTGTTATATAGCACAACAACCTGCCCATGGAAGAATAATCATTTACAATGAAAATTATGACCACGCCTTCTTAATACATTACGGAATTAAAAGTGCTAATAATAACCGTACCAAAGAACAACATGAAGAATTACGACTTAAAATGACTGATTTGGCGAATTATTTATTACAAAAACACAGAAAATAAAAATGTCATGAAAAAACTACTATTCCATATTTTTCTACTACTTGGTATTGGTGCATTTGCACAAGATGAAATAAAAATGCCAGAATTAGATACAGGTAACCAAGTATACACTCTAGAATTCAGTCCAGATTCGCAGAATGAGAAAGTAATTTCTTCATACATGCAAGGGGAAACAGAAAAAGATTCACTTCGTTTTTGGGCAGAAGGTACAACACTATTACAGAAAATAATGGTTACCGTTATTTCAGATAAAAATGCTGATATTAAAGTAGATATTGTTAAAGATAACTGGAAAGACAGTAAAATTAACGGACATACTAAAAATGGTTTATTTCAAGAATCATTTGAAACGGCAGGTAAGTTTGGAATCGTTATTACGAGTACAATACCTAATATTTCTTTTCAACTTGCTGTTTGGACTAATGGTGAAAATATTCCGTACATGGGTAATTTATATTATCCTGCTAACGAAGCTGCTGCTACCAGAAGCGGACAAGTATTTAACGCTTCAAATTCCATTTCTCAACCACAAAATGAATCAGGTACAGGCGGCACAAACACAATACTTTATGTTGTAATTGGGTTTTTCAGCATCATCACAATATTATTAGTGCTTTTATTAATAAAAAAGAAATCGGCGAAGACATTACTTATTCTATTATGTTTCAGCTTAGGCCAACAAATTGGAACCGCTGGTGCTAGCCCTTCTCTTTCCGAGGTTTTTACTGAATCACTTAAATTTATTTACGAAAACCATGATGGCATAGAAGATTTTTTTAATAGGGCAAATAGCGTAGTAAATGAATTTACGAGACGATTAAGTCCTGATGATGATGATGCACAAGCTGATCCTCGCGGAGGACCACAATTACCCTCTTCATGTATACCTCCACAATTTGGAACTAACAGAAATGGTGCTGATAGCGGTAATTCTAACTCACCTAGGCAAGGTTCTAGTAATTCTTCAAATACTGATTCATCTTATGAACCTTTAACTACAAATTCATCAAATTCAAATTCGGATAATAATGATGAACAAAATATAGACTATGATGAATTAAACTCCTTGGGACAACCAGTGTATGATAGGAACAACCAACCTATAGAATATCCTGTATTTACCAATGAAGAGCTTCCAAAATATGATATCAATGGAGATCCTATTCAGTATCGAGAACCGGTACATAACAACGAATTAGATTATTTTGAAAGACCTGTATATGATAGAAATAACGAGCGTATAGATTATCCTGTATTTGGTGACGACAAGCGTCCTAAATATGATATTAATGGTAACCCCATTCAATATGCAGAAGGTGAAACAGAGTCTAGACCCGCTTTAGATGCCAATAAGAAACCTATTGAATACGACAACTACAAACGCCCTAAATACGACAACAAAGGAAATCCAATAAACTATCATAAGGATGATTTTGTGAATCCTCCAAAAAGAAATAAAGAGAATAACTTTCCTGTTGATGAAAATGAAAATCCGGAGAAAACTAAAATCAAAACCAATAAGTCCAATGACATGCCTTTGGTGTTATCAAAAAGTATAAAACTCATTAATGCCATTGACGGAAATCTTAATACATTAAAATTTAAGAATGCGGACTATAAAGTTACATACGCCGAAGCTAATATTCTAGGTGCAATATCAACATTCATTCCAAATGAAAACGACAATGAAGCGGGCTGTGCATGTTTAGAAAAAGAATATGACAATCTAAACAACAGACGATTAAACTTAGAACGACTCCGAGTAATTTACTCCCATGCAATGAAAAAAATAAATGCAGGAATTGCTTTCGGAGATGATGTATCGGCTGTTCATGGCGTATCTGGTTTAGCATGGCAAAGTCAAAAAATGATCATTTTAACAAAATCAATTCCAACACTAAACAAAGCGTATGATGACAAATATGCTGAAATGATTCATGCACTGGAAGAAAATTTAAGAGCTATAGAACAATGTGAATCTATGCTAGGCTATGATAATTGGTACAACCATGCAGGCTTCATTTACTTTCAGTTTATGGCAGACAAATACAAAAGGCAATAATCATGAAAAACTACTTAATACTTCTTTGTATATTCTTACTTATTCTTTCTTGTGGTGAGGATAAAACCAATGAAAAGGCCACAGAAGAAAATTCAGAAATACGACCTGATAGCAATAAAGATGAAACCAATATTTCTACTGATGATCTAGAAAAATCAATGGAGCAATTAGGCGGCCTGTTTGATATGGGCAGTAGTGATGAGAACTCTGATAATGACTCGCCAGAAGCTATTGCTTTAAAGAAGCTATTACAAATGAGTGGAGCTGACAGCCAAGGCTCAGAAGACTTAGGTTCTTTTGGTGACCTATTAAAAACTGATGCCATTCTTGATCTGTTAGAAGCAAGCGGAGTATCTAGGGAGGATATGCAAAAACTCATAAACAACCCCGATAGCCTTAAAATTCTTGCCGAAGAAGCAATGAATAATAGAGAAATTGAAATTTACAATGAACCAAAATTAAAAGGCAAACTCTCAAAAGAGCAGTTATCAACGAAAAATACACCAACAGGAGTTTCTTTAGAAGAGGCCATTTTAACCGTTCAAGCAGAATCTGGTCCAGAGGCCACAATGGCAAAACTTAAAACAATTGACTCTTTAGCGGGCACCCATATTATGGAAAAATTAGACTTGACCGAAGCTGGCTATGTCATGCGTGATATTGAACGTAAAAATGAGGTTCCACCTAGTGTTGAAGAGAAACAGAAAATGGAACAATTAAAAAAAGTAACGGGACAATTGCACAGTGTTAAAGAAGCAAATCGGGTTTTGGCTGATCTCGAAAAAACTGAAAATGACATCTCATCTGGCGCGTTAAAAGCGAGTCCACAGTATCAAAAAACAATTGAATATCGTAAAAAAATCGTTAAAGTATTTCAAAAAGATTTTGAGAGAAAAGCAAAAGCTGCCAAAGACAAATTTCAAAAATTAAATCCCGACCTCTATTTTGGAGAAGAGGCTGGGGAAACATATGTTGGACACATGAATAAAGCAGTTTATCTGCCTTTGGGTAAACTATCTTTTGCCGATGAAGTTGTAAAAGCCAATCACCCACTTTTACTAACCCAAGAAGTTAACAATGTACTTGGAGAACCAGATTTCCTAAAAGGTTTTGACATGGAAGATGTTACAGGCATTCATAGTCTTGGCTTAGGTGGCGGCATTACGGTTCAATTCACTGATAATGCATTGACCGATGTAAATGGTCCTGACCTTTACATTTTTGAAATAGGGCAAATTGAACCGACCGATTTGGAAATATCCAAAGATGGAAAAAATTGGATTCATGTAGGCAAAATTGATGGTGGTGTTGCCGAAGTAGATATTTCAACATTTGTAAAACCCGGCGAACTATTTTACTATGTACGTCTTACCGATTTAAAAAAACAAAGTGGACTACCCGGGGCAGATGTAGACGCCATTGCTGCAATTGGTGCCGCCATGCGCTTAAATCTTGACAGCAAGGTGCTATTTGAAACAGGAAAATCTGACTTAAAACCAGAGGGACTAGTTGCATTAAAAAAGCTATCTGAAAATATTGCGGTTCTTAAAAAAGGGAATGTAATAATCGAGGGCCATACAGATGATGTAGGTAGTGCAGAAACCAACCAAAATTTATCACTGGCGAGAGCCAAAAGTGTCTCAGCAGAATTAAAGAAACTTATACCTAGTAGTGGTTTTCGTTGGAAAGAAATGGGATTAGGCGAATCTAAGCCTTTGGTTGAAAATGACACAGAAGAAAATAGATCAAAAAACAGACGTGTAGAAGTTTTGATATTGCCAAATTAAGAGGACCAATTACGATGAAAAAAACTACACTAATATTCTTCCTAGTTATTAACCTTTGCCTTTTAAACGGCTTATCATCACAATCAACGCCAGACAGTTTATTTGGTGGATGGAAACTTGTTAGGATAAGTGGGGGAATTGCAGGATATGGTCATTCTAATTACAATCACGACGCTATTTTATTTTCATCGGACTGTAAATTCAGGGCCTACTTAAAAGACTCCTTAAAATCTTTGTCAAATTTTCATTTAAGGAAATCGAAATCGGTTTATAGCAGTATAGATAGTGTTTACAATATTCATATAGAAGATAAATTCACTTTTTGGGGTTCATTTACTGTTAGCAACAAAAAATTATATATAAAAGATAACATGATTGATGGTTTTACCCATGTATACCAAAGAATATATACTAAACGGCAAATTGATGACCATTTTAAAAATACCACGTATTAAACTAGAAAATCATGAATACGAAAAATATAGTAGCACATATATCCTTAATGTTAATGATAACCATAAGTTACTGTCAAACAATAACAAAAAACGAAGTTATTAGTCTTGTTGAAAATTTAAATAACAAAACAGCAAACAACATTCATCTAACTTTCTTAAAAGACAAAGCTGAACTAAATTGGTATGATGCCAAAACTACCCTTCAAATAAAAAATAAGCTAGATATTGCACCGGAAATTGACTCTACCACAGTAAAAAAACCAATACCAAAAGCGGGAAATAGACAAGCTGGCCCAATATACTTCAAATACAACTTTGAGCCTACCACAAGTGTTGAAACTAATTTTAGAGCTAATAAATACGGGAAAGTGTTTTTGACTTTAAAATTCAATGCGTTAGACACTATCAACATTAGAAGTCGACTAAATGATTTCTCATGTGTTCATAGAACTTCAGATTCGTCGCCACATACTGTACAATGGTCTGGCGACATATATTTAAGCTTATTATTAGATCCAGAAAAAACGGCTAACGGCATTCATTTTAAAGTACAAGGAATAACCATAAGCGGAAAACTTGAAAGAGAAGACCAACAACAAATTAATACACAATATTCTAAAAATTTAAGAGAGGTTTTAAAGCAAGCGTTTGAAACATTTTTTAATGAATCTACATTTGAAAATAAGAATAACGGCATTGTGCTTCTTAAGCACAGCTAATAGAAATTCTAGTCTCATTAGTAAAAATTAATGAAGGGTGTTAACCTTTCTCTTCTGGTATCATTAATTATAAATAATAAGTTAAACCAGAGGTATGAAAAAAGTCATTGTTACATAACCTACAGCACTAGTTACATATTTCATAGTCAATAAATAGTAAACCACATACTTTTGAGTATATCCTTTTGACCAACTTTTTTTAACAAACTATAAATTTCAAAATTATGAAAACAAAAATTCTACTATCTCTTTTTTCTGTCGTTATATTCTCATCTTGCATTAAAGACTATCATGGAAACATTGATAGCAAGGATTCCATTTTAACAGAAACAAATTATATATTCTCAGAGGACATTAAGGCTAAATCCCTAGATTTCCATATAGCTATGCTCGAGGCGGAAATTAAAGATTTAAAAATGGTTTTGGACTTAGGACAAGCTACAAATGCTCAGAAAGAAAGGTATGTTGAAGCTACTCTAGAAAAAGATACTGCGCTAAATGAACAGCGTTTAATTTTAGGATACCTAGATGAGGTCTACAAAAAAGGTCCCAAACCGTTACCACCTTGTCCAAGGCCGAGAAATTGTAACGACTTTTGGGAAGGCTTAGAAATTGTTACCTTACCTGTTAATTATGAAACATTTCGAATAGAAATTTATGATAAAAATAACAATGTTATTGCACGTACAGAAGGATATCCAAAACCCTTAAACGACTTTGAAGGATATTTAAATTATATCCATTTAAAATTTAATACAGCCGACTATAAAGGTCAAATTCTTGTTAAAGCTAGCGGAGAAACTAAAGATGGAGCTTTTGAGCCATTCTCTATAGAATCTTACATTAATTAATCTAATTAAAGTTTATTAAAAAGTCAAAACCCCTTCTAGGGGTTTTTTAGTTGTAACTGTGGTACATAACAACTATTAAGATACTTATCAATTTTGTATCTTTCTTAAAACCAGATCTTCTTATAAATGAATGTCCAAAAATTTATTTCAACATTCTTCTTATTGAATTTTATCTTGCTTTCTGGGCAAGATTATAAGGAAAGGTTGAAAACACTGGAAGATAAGGCAAGTATTTTTTTCTACACCAACAAGGATTCCACTTACTTCTATTATAACGAAATGTATCAATTAGCACTCAAAGAGGGTGACTATATTACCTTAATTGACAATCTTAATTATGTATGTTTTGCAGCCGGATATTATTATGATACCGATAAAATAAAATCAACAATAAAGACCATTGATTATCACATTCAAAATAATGGCTCCGTTTTGGACACTTTACCAAACCGCGGAGATGATCAAATAAATTACCTTAATTATAACAAAGGAAACTATTACCACAAAGTAGGAGACTATGTTCAATCTCAATTTTATTTCGAGGAAATAATCGCTGATTTAACTAAAACGGACAAGTATAAAGAGAGCGCAGATGACTTAAGTTTTTTATCTACATGTTATAGTTTTATTGCCAATATAAATGCGGAAGGAGACAGGTTTGAAGTTGCAGATGAATATTACCAAAAAAACATTCGCCTTTACAAAGAGTACTTACCTCACGAAAATGAAAGTCTGGACAAGGTATATAACCTATACGCAAGTTCTTTATATACTCAGAAGAAGTATACCTCATCAAAAGAAATTTTTATTAAAACCATTAGTGCTGCAGAAGACAGTTATGATCAAAGCAAAAGAAATAGTATTGTTACCACCAGCCTTATGCTTTCAAAAATATATAATGTCTTAGGTAAAATTGACAGCGCATATTTTTATTTGAATAAAATTGAAAAATATAAAGCTTCAAAAGATCCATTTAACTTCAGCTACATTTCTACAAAAGGAGATATCCTAGTTACTGAAAATAAGTTGAATGAAGCCATCAAGACATTCTTTGAAGCCCTAGAAGTAACCCCAGATGTAAATAAATTTCTTATTTATAAGAAGATAGGGGATACTTATGAAAAACAAAGTTTGTGGGATAAAGCCTTGGATAACTATCAAAAAGGCTTAATTAATTTAGGAAATGATTTTAATTCACATTCCTTTTTGGATAATCCTGATCCAACTAATGTTTTACAGAAACAAGAGGTTTTACCACTACTACTTTCAAAATCTACCGTTCTTAAGAAAAAAGGCACCCATGATGACCACTTAGCGAACTTTAATGTAATTGAAACGGCCATCGCTACAATTGATTTGTCAAAACCATCATTTAAAAATGACAGGGATAAAGCTTTTTTAATCGAAAATGCCTATCCGCTTTTTGAGTCGGGAATGGAATCCACATATACCCTATATAAAACATCTGAAAATGATTATTATATTGATGAGGCGTTTCGTTATTCAGAAAAAAGCAAATCGGTGTTGTTAATGGAAGCGCTATTATCTTCACAAGCTACAGAATTTGCAAACATTCCTAAAATAATTCGAGAACAGGAAAATCTATTAAAAAACAAAATTACATTAGTTGAAAAGGAACTCACTTCTTCTGAAAATTCTAATTCTTCACTTGAGGATAACCTTTTCAGCTTAAATCAAGAGCTTCGTAATTTAATAGTTGATGTAGAAACAAACTACCCTACCTATTTTGATCTAAAGTATAATAGCAAAATTTTATCACTCCAAGATGTTCAAAACAACCTTACCGAAAATGAACTCTTTGTTTCTTGGTTCTATGGAAATGAAAATATATACGCTATTGCAATTTCAAAAAATAAGAAATCTTTTCAAAAAATTGAAATTACTCCAAAACTTGAAGGTGATATAAATGACTTACATGCCTTGCTTTCGAATCCGAAATCAAACCTGGATTCTCTTTCTAAATTAAGTTATACAATTTATCAAAAATTACTGCATCCAATTTTAAAATTACATCCTCAAGAAAGAATAATACTAGCACCAGATGGGTTGTTAAACTATATTCCTTTTGGCAGTTTAGTCACTAATGATAAAGAAAATCGTTACTTGATTGAAGATAGAAACCTTAGCTATGTAAACTCTGCTACCCTGTGGTCTCAATTAAATAGTAAAGAACAAACCAGTACTAACCTTCTTGCCTTTGCACCTAGTTTTGACTCTAACGGACCTACGGGCGGCAGTCGTTCTCATATTTTGGGCAATTTACCGCATAATAAAAACGAAGTTGAACATATTCTAACCTCCTTTAAAGGAAAGTCTTTTATAAATGACCAAGCTACCCTTCAAAATTTCACTTCGTCATTATCAGATTATTCGGTATTACATTTAGCAACACATGCGGTTTTTGATGATGAAAATCCTGAATATTCTTATTTAGCTTTTACTCCCAAAAAGGAATCTGATGATTTACTTTTTGTTAAAGACTTATATAATCTAACCTTGAATGCTAGTCTTGTTACCCTAAGCGGGTGCGAAAGCGGAATAGGCGAGTTAAAACGAGGTGAAGGTTTTTTAAGTTTGGCAAGAGGATTTTTCTATAGTGGAGCTGCAAGCATATCAAGTACACTATGGAAAGTAAATGATAATTCATCAGCCAACCTCATGGGTATGTTTTATGAAAACTTAGCCGATGGAAAAACGAAAGATGCATCATTAAGAGATGCCAAACTTTCCTTTCTACAAAAGAATCGCGAAAATGGACTAGCACACCCGTATTATTGGTCTGGTTACATTATTCAAGGAAACACCCAACCTTTAGTTACCTCATCTAAATGGCAATGGTATTTGTACGGAGGTATAATTATTGTCATACTAATTTTTCTAGGAAGAAAGAAATTAGTTCAGTTTTTCAAGTAAATCCGTTGCTTCTTTCATTTTATAAGTACCCATCTTGACTAGTTCCATTAACAAAATTTCAGCTTCTTTCTTTTGATCTAATTTAAGATGCGAAAGTGCGGCATACCAATAGGCCTCATCTTTAAACTCACTATTTATAGATATAATTTCTTGAAATTTATTTATCGCTTTTAAATTAGCTCCTTTAGCAAGGTAAGCTTGGCCTAAATAAAAATCTACATAATCTAACCTGGTTTTCTCTTTTAACTCAGTAAGATATGTAATAGCCGCATCATAATCATTGGTTTCATAGGCTTCAAAAGCTAAACGCTCCAATGACTCATCCGTAGCATCGCCACGAGTTATGGTATACACTGTATTAGGGTATTTTTCATAATTAGAGGCATACAATTCCGCTGTTCCATTAAACACATCAGAATTAAAAACAAACCAGCTTACACCTATCAATAAAGCAATACTCGCAGCAATACTAAGTGGTTTCCAAAAAGTTCGATTTTTCTGGGTGGATCCACCGCTTAATTCCGATTCAAAACCTTGTAGTTTTTTCTTATGACTGTCATTTTCTTTATTTCGTATAACAGATTTAACATCCTTCTCAAATTCAACTTGCGATTTAAATTCAGCATCACTTTCTACCAGCTGATCAAATACAACTTTCTCTTCTTCAGTTAAAGAACCGTCAAAATATTTTAATACTAATTCTTCTTTATCCATCATAATTTGGAGGCATTGTTAATGGCTTCTTTTAATGTTTTTAAACATCTTGATTTCTGACTTTTAACCACATTTTCACTATTGTAATTTCCTTCTGCCATTATTTCTTTAATGTTGTATTGTTGGTAGTAGAAAAGCGTTAATATCTTTTGGCATTTTTCTCCCAAAGTATCAAAATACTTTTTTAATAATTTTTGCTCAGTTGATAACTCATGATTATCAATATCAAATTCTTCAATAACTATATCTTCTTCCTCTACTCTATTTAATAACAATTCATTATTGGTGTGTTTATTTCTTTTTCTTAATCGCTCCATTATTTTATACTTACCAATACTTATTAAATAGGTACTTAAGGAGCTTTTTAATGTTGTTAGTTTTCCATTCTGAATATTCTCGTACAATGCCACATAAGCATCTTGGTATGCGTCTAACACCTCTTCATCTGCCAGTGAATATCTCCTTGCAAAATTCAAGAACAGCTCACGATTATCTTCATATACCTTTTTAAAAGCAGATTCAGAGCCTTCTTTAAGTGCTTGAAATAAAGTTTCATCTGAATGATTTTCCATTTAATGTATTTACGGATAAATAGTTAACACTTAAAAGTAAATAATTAAAACCAATGTTAACCTTTTGACGTGAACTACATGAATAGCAGTAACCAAAATCTATGTTGAAATGAAAAAACTGATCACCTTAATTGTTCTAACAGTATCCATGACAATAAATGCGCAACTTCTTATTGATGATTTTACAACTGGTGAAATATCCAATTTGATTTTCACTGATATGAGTGAAAGCAGAAAACTACAAACGGGCGATCATATTATTGGTCAAAACCGCCAAGTGTTTGCGAAACTCAATCAAAATCCATTTGGGCATAACATGCAACTAAGCGTTGAAAAAGGAATCCTTGTCATGAGCTACGGTTATGACACTCGAGGCACTACTTATATAAACTATGGCGTCAATAAAGATGGTAATGCGCCACTAAATATAGACGCTAGCAATTACAAATCTTTAAAGGTTGAATTTGAAGCAAAGAGTACGGTAAACGGCATTAACCTAAACCTATTCACTAACCACGGCTATGCAGCTTATGGGAAACATGTGCCGGCTCGTGAGGGTAAGTTTGTATTCACAATACCATTCACGGAAATAAAACCAAAAGGTGAAGGCTTCACATTTTCTGATATCGACTATATAAGACTTCAATTCGATTCTAGAAGTAAAACAGGTTGCAACCTAGCGATATCAAAAATATGGTTCGAATAAATTTTTAATTAACTATAAAAACAGAAATTATGAAAAATTACAAGAAAACAATTTTATTAGGGTTAGTTACTTTAGCTGTATTCACTTTTAACAGTACTAAGGCAGCAGATAATCCAGAGGCATTAAAATCAACTATTACGCTTGAAAACCTTGAGTATATTAATACAGTTTTTGAGCGCTTAGTTTCCAAAATTAATGAAGGTTTTATTTTTAATGCTCATATAAGCTCATCAACAGTTAAAAAAGATGGTAATGTAGAATTGCCATTTACCACATTTGGTTCGGGACCTCTAAAATTAACAAAAGGAGATATTTTAAAAATTGAAAATGTAGAAACAGCATTTAACGACCGAAATAATTTTCAAAGTAAAAAGACCGTAGAAAGCATTTCGATTTCTTCTTCTGGAAACAACGTAAAAGTCAAAATGCAATTTCATACTTGGAGTCAAAATGTAGAACTTTCTAATGTGAAAATCACAAAAGAACAATTTGGTTATTTTATTACAGGGTCACAATCTAATAATACAAAAACAGTCTATTATACGATTACCATTTCTCACCGAGGAAAAATTATTTAAAACATCTACTATCAGTATACAAGCAAAAACCGAGATATAAATCTCGTTTTTTTTTTGTTGTTGATTATGCTATTCCCAAACTTCCACAATCATCTCCACCTCTACTGCAATATTACCAGGTAATGAACCCATACCCACTGCGGCACGTGCATGTTTTCCAGTATCACCAAAAACAGCTACCATTAAGTCTGAATACCCGTTAATTACTTTAGAATGGTCTTTGAAATCTGGTACTGCATTGACCATACCGTGTACACTTACAATTCTTTTTACTTTATTAAGATTGCCAAGCTCCGCTTTTAAGACAGATAACTGATTAATAGCCACTTCTCTTGCCGCTTGATAGCCTTGTTCTACAGTTAAGCCATCGCCTAATTTCCCAACAATATTTTCGCCATTGGCCTGTTTTGGTCCTTTTCCTGCTAAAAATATAAGATTCCCTGCTTTTACAGCATGTACATAATTTGCGACAGGAGTTCCTTGATCTCTTAAAACAATTCCTAGACTATCCAATGCTGCCTCTGGGTTGTAATCTTCGTGTGCTTTTACTTCAGCAGATGGTACTTCCCGGTCTAAACCTTTGTTTATATCAGCACAACTTATCATTAAAAATGGCAAATAAATCCAAATACAATATTTCATAGCTTTTAAATTAGTTTTCGCAATTAATACGCTAGGTTATCTAATTCCTCATAATCAACACCATATGGGTAAAAAAGCCCAAAATAGAATTACACAAAAAACAATTAAAATTAGGTAAAAACTATATTTTGTGCAATCTGTCGTACTTAAGGTATCATTTTACTAAAAAAGTGTTGTTATAATTTCATTTTTATTAGTTTAGCAAATTAACCAAAACAACTACTAAATCAACACAAATATGGAAAGTTCCAGTACAAATTCTAATGTAAATGCGAATAGGCTATTTTATGCCAGTTGTTTCGCTTTAATTACTACCGCATTTTCTTTTGCGATTGCCGCAGGTATTCTAGACCAACTTAAAACAGAATTAGAATTAAGCGCAAGTCAAGCCGGATTAATTACTTCAATGTGGTTTGCAGGTTTTCCAATTGCCATGGTAATTGGAGGATTAATATATCATAAAGTAGGTGGAAAAGTAATTATGCAATTTGCATTTTTTGCACATGCTATTGGTATTTTATTACTAATTTTTTCTGAAAGTTATATGGGCCTATTAGTGGCCAACTTACTTATAGGGCTTGGTAACGGTTGTACCGAAGCTGCCTGTAACCCAATGATTGCTGATGCATACAAAGGTAATAGAATGAGTACAATGTTAAATCGGTTTCATATGTGGTTTCCTGGCGGTATTGCCGTAGGAAGCTTATTATCTGGCTTTATGACGGATTTCGGTATTATTGGTCAGAGCCAAGTATGGTTGCTTTTAATACCAGCTGTTATCTATGCTTATTTATTCTATGGTCAAACTTGGCCTAAAGCTAAAATTGAAGAGGCTGCTACTATTAGTGGAAACTTAAAAGGAATGTTTACGCCGTTATTTTTATTTATTGCAGTTTGTATGGCACTTACTGCTATTTCTGAATTTGGACCAAACCAATGGGTTGGACTTATCCTTTCAAAAAGCGGTGCTGAACCAACATTAATTTTAGCTTTAACTGCTGGTTTAATGGCTATTGCAAGATATTTTGGAGGTAATATGGTAGCAAAATTTGACCAGACAGGTGTGCTCTTAGGTTCTGCCGTTTTAGCAACTATTGGAATCTATTTATTTAGTACCCAAACAGGAGCAATGGCTTATGTTGCAGCTGTAATATTTGCATTAGGTATCGCTTATTTTTGGCCCAACATGATTGGCTTAGCGGCAACTAAAACTCCTAAAACAGGTGCCCTTGGTATGTCAATTATTGGTGCAATTGGTATGTTTTCGACCTCTATTTTTCAACCTATTATTGGCGGATGGATTGATGCTGATAGAGCAGCTGCAGAGGCACAGGGCTTAACTGGCGATGAGTTAGAATTGGTTTCTGGTCAAGAGACTTTAGGGACAATGGTGCTATTCCCTGCAATTTTAATAGTACTATTTACCATTCTCTATTTTTGGTTGAAAAACAAAAAAAGTGAAGTAGAAGTTGCTACGGCATAATAAAAAAACTAGTTACAAAAAATGCCGAATGATTAATATTATTCGGCATTTTTTTAATCTACACCCATTTTATTACTTATCCAAAAGCAGTTCTAGCATATGAATGGCTGCATCACTAATTTTTGAGTTTTGTTCAAATATTACAGTTGCCCCTGCTTTTATTAAAAGCTCATATTCTTTTTGCTGTACTTCACCACCAATAGCAATACCAATATCTCCTCTTTCGAAGCTATTAAGCTCTTCTACTATTTTAGATACGAAGACTATATTATTACTTGATTTATAAGAAAACCAAATATAATGAACATCGTTCTCTACCGCTTGCTTAGCCAGAGCTCTAGGATTATGAGAAGGCGGACATATATCTACATCAAAACCTAAATTTGCAAATTTTAACCCTCTTTTTTTAACATCTTTGTCCTGACCAACTTCGCTTAAGTCGGTAATCATAATTCTAGGTTGCCGGCCTTCTTGCATTGCAAACTTGTATGTTAATTCTTTTGCTTTATTAATGTCATTAACTCCCATGATTTCTCTTGAGTATTACTAATGAAGAATTTTAAACTAGCCAATTACAATAAAAATATGGAATAATTACTAAGACAATATGTACATTAAATAAATAGTATTCCCTTTAATATATCAATATCGTTTAAATAAGCTCTTGTAAAGCTATCTATTCTACTGAACTCCCGGAATTTAAATTTTGAACTTCTTCTGTTTCAATTCTTGATAGTTCTTTTAATTGTTCTTTCTCGAACATTGCCGGCAAGTCCTTTAATGGCGTTCCAATTGGAGCCTCCCAATTAATATAATCTTGAAAACGAATACCATCTATAGTTCTTGGGTTATAGGCACTTCTAAAACGAACACCGCCTTCATTTACACTATAGCTATAGGCCAAGTAATTTATATAATGAGATTTTTTATTTATCCAATACATAAAAACATCATCATGGTCTTTACCACCACCAATTTTATTAAAAGTAACCTTTATAATATCATAATCTTCCCCTTTAATGATCGCTTCCCCAACGCTTTCCTTTATTACAGCTTTGTCATTTAATTTATGAGGTAATGTAGCAAAATAAATAACCGAGTTTAAAGCTTCACTATATTTCGATACATCCTTTTTGGATAGTTCTACTGCGTTATTATTTACTGTTCTAACAAAACTATTTCCCTGTAAAATATCTACAATCGTATTTCCTAAACTATCTTTTGAACTTACGGTATAGAGATTCCCATTTCTATTATCAAAAGAATACTTTTTTTCGCGAAACGTAAATTGATAAGCTGCACTGTCATATAATGTTCCGCCATGTACTTTAATAGCTTCCTTGACAATAGTATCAGCCGTATTCATGGGATTTTCTTGTGTTAAATTTCCCGTTGAATCATCATTTTGGTTTTCTTTATTTAGCTCTTTACACCCTACCGCAAGTAGCAGAAAAATGATAGCGATTTTAATTACCTGGTTCATTATTTACGAAATTAGTGTTTAGTTTATAACTACATATTCAATTAAAAATAGTTGGTCGAAAAAGGAACATACTACTAACGATTCAAAGTTATTACTGAAAACATTGGTTTGTCAAAAGCAATATTTTAATTTGAAGTTAATGGAAATAGAAGCAGAGACAAAAAAAATCTGAATAAGTCATCAATTGTGTATTGAGGATTTATTCAGATTATTAGTTAAAAAATATTCTAATTTAAATTTTATCTAAGATAATCGTTATTGATTAACTATAAAAGCGTGGATTACTCCTGGCAACCAAGCTAGTAAAGTCAATAATATACTTATTAGGAGTGTAGTACCAACACCATGTTTCATAAAAACAGCTAATGGCGGTAAAAGAATATTTAAAATTATAGTAAGTAAAGACATAATCTAATTTTTTGGTTCCCTCAAAAATAGAGGTCTTTAGTAGATTAGCTTAACTCAATTCAATTGAATACTAGTTTAAAACATTATACCACCAACAAAAACTATAGTACTATATCGTAATTATTTTCGCTCCTCTAATAATTCTTCAATAATCTTTTTTAACCTCCCTACTCCAATAGGCTTTACAATATAATCGGAAATTGCACTAATATTATTGGCTCTTTCAATATCTACTGGATCCAAAGAAGACGAAACCATGTAAATGGTAATTTTTTTTCCAACTCTTGGCTTTATTTTTATGTATTCTTCCATAAATTGAAAGCCGTCCATAATAGGCATATCAATATCTAGAAAAATTACATCAGGGTATTTTGAATTTTCATCAATATTATCTAACATAAAATTAATAGCCTCCTCTCCATCAGAAAAGACCATTATATCCATAGGAAATTTAGTTGACTCAAGTGTTTTGACCATAGTAAATCTATAAATAGAATCATCATCAACAATACACGTTTTTAATATATTATCCATAGTAAGCTTAATTAAAGTTTATTGTAAAAATTGTACCCTTATCAACTTGGCTGGTGGCTGAGATAGTGCCACCCATTGCTTCTACTTGAGTTCTTGTCAAAAATAGACCCACCCCTTTTGCGTCTGGGTGTCTATGAAAAACCTTATTTAGACCAAATAACTTATGTCTGTGTCTGTCTAAGTCAATACCTAGTCCATTATCCTTGAAAGTAAGGGTAATTTTACCATCTTCTAATTTTGAAGTTATAAATATTTCTGGTATTCTATCTTCTGATTTATACTTAATGGCATTCCCTATTAAATTCAGAAAAATACTATCCAAATAAATTCTATTATAGGAGATACTGCGTACCTGTGTAAAATCGCTGTTAATTATAGCTCCCGACTCCAAAATTACACCACTTAGAATTTCGTTCGTATTTTGAAGTACTTGTTTAAAATCTATATCTTCAAGGTCTTCTTCAGAATCACTAATCTTAGTTTTTAATGCTTCAATTAAGGTGTTTAATGTGAATGAGAGATGGTGTGTAACGGTTTCAAATTTATCGAAGATATCTAGTCGTTCTTTTTCATTTTCTGATAAGTTGTAAATCTCCAATAATGAATTAAGATTTGCTACAGGCGCCCTTAAATTATGAGAAGTGATGTGTGTAAAATCTGCAAGTTGTTTATTTTGATGCGATAATTTATGAGCTATAATTTCTAATTCTTCCTTTGCTTCTATGAGCTTTTGCTCTGCTTTTTTAGCTTCGGTTACATCTTGCGCCGTTCCAATCATTTCAACAATTTCATCACTTTCATTGGTAATGACTTTACCCATTAATTGAATTGTTTTAACAACTCCGCTTGTAGTTATAATTCGGTGTACAAAATTATAGAACTTTTTATCACTTGCAGCTTTATTGAAATAAGTAGTTACTATCTCTTTGTCTTCTGGATGTACAAACCCAAAATACGTGTCAAATTTTAAATCAATAAAATTTTCGTCCAATTCAACTAAGGTATAGAGGTTTTGGGACCACTTTACATGGTCTAAAACAGTATTCCACTGCCAATGTCCCATTAAACTAATTTGCTCGGCTAAAATTAATAAATCGTTTTTTCTGCGCAATTCATTTTTTACCTCCTTAATTTTTGAAATATCGGTAGCAACCGCAATAAAGCCTTCATTTAAACCTTTTTTATCATTAACGGCCGTTATGGTTGATAATACGGGAAATGTGGTTCCGTTTTTTCTTACAAAGGTCCATTGTCTTGTATCATTAACATTCTCGTTTCTATAGTTGAAATTGCTATCTGTAGAATCTTTAGCAAATTCTAAAATCATATCTGTTTTAAACTGTTCTAATTCGTCTTCCAGTAAATAAACACTAGGTTTTTTTAATCCGACCATTTCTTTGGCGGTATATCCTAATAATTGTTCTGCACCACTGTTAAACCTATTAATTATTCCGTCCTTACCCGTAGTAATAATAGCGGTATATTTAGAATTAAAAATTGCCTCTAGTTCAGCATGCGCTTTATTTAAGCGTTGTTCAGAATGTTTCAATGAAGTAACATCTTGTAATATACCAAACAATCTAGAAGCAATACCATCAACATATTCTATTTTACCAATTACTTTAAGGAACCTTAGATTTCCTTTGGCAGTCCTAATTTCATACTCAAAATTAACCTCATTTCCATTTACAATAATATCATTTAGAGCATTTTCAACCAGTTTTCTACTTTTATCATTTTCACAAAACTCCAAAGTACTATCTAAAGTTGGTTTGTAATCCGCAGGTACTTCATGAATATCATAGATTATTTGACTCCAGATTACATCATTGTTCCCTAATTCAACTTCCCAAGTTCCTATACGAGCAATTTCACTAGTATCTTTTAAGATAGATTCAAAACGTTTTTTCTCGAGTTCCTTTTCTTTTTGTATAGTAATATCTCCTGTATGCATGAGCAAACCACCAATTTCACCATTGGAGTTATACCATGGCCGAACGTCCCAATAAATCCATTGTATTGAGCCATCTTTACGATAAAAAGGAGCTTCATCACAAACATCTATAGCGCCATTTAAACATAGTTGATGTTTAGCTTTCCAATCGTCCCCTATCTCCGGAAAAATATCATAATGAGACCGGCCAACTATTTTCTCATCCACTAATTTAAAGTCTTTTAACCATCGTTGGGATGCTGCTAAATAAACCATGTCCGTATTTAGCATAGCTATTGCCGTAGGTGCCTGCTCAATAAATATTTGATGATGTATTTCTTGTAGCTCAGTATCTTTTTTACGTGTAGTCAATTTCCGATTTTTAACAAGAATATATGTTAAAAATAGTAATAAAAAACTGATGTTTACCTATCTACAAAATGATAAACACAAAAGAACTTTCGTTTTGAGAATTATAGTATATAAAAATAGATTTTATAAAATAAAACAGACAATTCTTTACAGTTTAAAAAATGAGTCTTTTTACTTTAAAACCTTCATTTAAAATTTAAAAGCCAATTAGCATACAAACACAATAAACTTTGGGTATTTACTTAATTGATGGCCTTTATCTGAACAAGAGATTTGGTTTGCACCTTTATTATTCAAAACTGTTTCTTCATGGTAGTCACATCTTATTCAACTTTAATTTTTATTTACAAATTTTATATAAAAAACTATTCTTTTTTCTTTCTAAGCTTCTTAATTAAAAACAGAATTTTTAGAATATTTTTCGATTTTAAAGACTGACCATGTGGTAGTTATCAATTGCTGAGCAATTTAATTCTAATAATTTCGGATATGAATAAACAGCATGGTAATACTTAAACCATACATATGCTCAACAACCAAATTTCTACAAATATTTTAATAAATTCTTATCTTTCTAATCAACTCTTTATCATAGAAGTAACCCCCATTGGTAAGCCCATCCATTGGAAATTTATCGTTCAATAAATATTGTTTGAAATATCTAAAATAGACCCAGCAAGAAGATGAAAAATAACAAGCTTCTTATTGTCAGCTATTCTTTTTCAATAAGAATAGCTAACAATTGAATTGCGGCATCACTAATTTTGGTCCCAGGGCCAAAAACAGCAGTGGCACCAGCATCATATAGAAATTGATAATCTTGCTTAGGTATTACGCCACCAACAATAACCATAATATCTTCTCTACCGTATTTTTTTAATTCTTTAATTACTGCGGGCACTAATGTCTTGTGCCCTGCCGCAAGAGATGAAACACCTAAAATATGCACATCATTTTCAACTGCCTGCTTTGCTGATTCTTCAGGAGTTTGAAATAAAGGTCCAATATCAACATCAAAACCTAAATCAGCATAACCAGTAGCAACAACCTTAGCTCCTCTATCATGCCCATCTTGACCCATTTTAGCAATCATAATACGAGGTCTACGACCATCTTGCTCTGCAAATTGATCACATAATACTTTTGCTTTTAAAAAGCTTTTATCATCTTTAATTTCTTTAGAATACACCCCAGAAAAAGAATTAATTACTGCTTTATGGCGACCAAAAACCGATTCTAATGCAGCGCTTATTTCACCCAAAGTAGCACGAACGCGAGCTGCATTTACAGCCAATGCAAGCAAATTTTTATCTGCAGGTAAATTTTGGTCATTATCCGCCATTTTTAGCTTAGCTGCCTCTTTTAATTCTATTAAAGCATTATTCACAGCATTCTCATCTCTTGTATTTTTTATAGAAGCTAAGCGCACTAATTGCTGTCTACGCACTTCTTGGTTGTCAACTTCTAGAATCTGCAGATCGTCTTCTTCTTTTAACTGAAACTTATTAACACCAACTATGACATCATTTACACTATCAATACGAGCCTGTTTACGAGCAGCTGCTTGTTCTATGCGCAGTTTAGGAATTCCTGCTTCTATAGCTTTTGTCATGCCCCCAAGCTCTTCTACTTCTTCCATTAAGACCCAAGCCTTTTTTACCAACTCATCGGTTAGGTATTCTACATAATAGCTGCCTGCCCAAGGGTCAACAGTTTTAGTAATCTTCGTTTCTTCTTGTAAAAAAATTTGAGTTTCACGAGCTATCCTGGCAGAGAAATCTGTAGGCAACGCAATAGCTTCATCCAATGCATTTGTATGTAAACTTTGTGTACCACCTAAAATGGCAGCAGTAGCTTCAATAGTAGTTCTAGCAACATTATTAAATGGGTCTTGCTCTGTTAAACTCCAACCACTAGTTTGGCAATGCGTACGTAAGGCCAGCGATTTTTCCGACTTGGGGTTAAATTGCTTCACCAATTTTGCCCACAACATTCTTGCCGCTCTCATTTTGGCAATCTCCATAAAATGATTCATCCCTATACCCCAGAAAAAAGATAATCGCGGAGCAAAATCATCAATCTTTAAACCCGCTTTTAGTCCGGTTTTAATATATTCTAATCCGTCTGCAAGCGTATATGCCAATTCAATATCCGCGGAAGCACCGGCTTCATGCATGTGGTACCCAGAAATACTAATGCTATTGAATTTTGGCATTAACTGACTTGTATATTCAAAAATATCAGCCACCAATTGCATAGATGGTTTTGGTGGATAGATATAGGTATTACGCACCATAAACTCCTTAAGAATATCGTTCTGTATGGTTCCTGCAAGTAATGCTTTATCAACCCCTTGCTCCTCTGCAGCCACTATATAAAATGCCATAATTGGTAAAACAGCACCATTCATAGTCATTGAAACGGACATCTTATCTAACGGAATTCCATCAAACAAAATCTTCATATCCTCAACGGAATCGATGGCCACACCAGCCTTACCAACATCACCAATTACTCGTTCATGGTCACTATCATAACCACGGTGGGTTGGCAAATCAAAAGCTACCGAAAGTCCTTTTTGACCACCTTTTAAATTCCTGCGGTAAAATGCGTTACTCTCTTCTGCTGTAGAAAAACCAGCGTATTGGCGAATAGTCCAAGGTCTGCGAACATACATTGTGGAATAAGGCCCACGAAGAAATGGCGGTATACCCGCAGCAAAATTTAGGTGTTCTATTTCTTTTATATCCTCTTTTGAAAAAGCAGATTTCAAAATGATTTTCTCCGCATTTTCATAGGCCTCACTTCGGCTACGCTCAGTGACCCCGATTATTTTAGAATCACCATCCGTACTCAAGGTAATATGACTTAAATCTTTCCTACTCATCATCCAATCTTTTTTGTTCAACATCTTCAGCTAAGCGTTTTTCTAGAATAGGTTGTATTAATGTTTTTCTAGTCTTGGTTTTTAAAAAAGGATATAATTCAAGATTATCCTTCATTAAGTCGGTTTCATTTACATACTTGTTAGTGCCTACTAAAACTTCTCGCCCTTCTTTAAATCGTAACATTTCTTTTTCAGCACTCTCCTGTATTTTTCTTTGAATGGTATTTTCTTTGAGTTGCTTTAAAAACCCACCACCATTTTCAATTGATTTAAATAATAACAGTGCTTTTTCTGTTAATTGATTTGTAATACTTTCAATGTAATAGGCGCCATCAGCAGGGTTTTCTACTTTATCGAAATAGCTCTCGTTTTTCAACAACAAAAGTTGATTTATAGCAATTCGTTCTCCAAATTCATTGTCTTTATGATAAATGGCATCATAAGGTAAATTAACAATTGTATCTGCTCCGCCTAAAACTGCTACCATACATTCTGTTGTAGTACGTAGCATATTAGTGTTGTAGTCGTATAGCGTTTTATTTCTTTTGGTAGGAGTTGCTATAATATGACAATCTGTAGCTACGTTATATTCCGCTGCTACTGTTTTCCACAATAACCGTAGCGCTCTTATTTTAGCAATTTCAAAAAAGTAATTAGTCCCAACGGATACTTTAAAGGTAATATTGAATACTTGCTTTTCTTTCTTGAAAAATAGATTTAAATATTCATTTGCATGGGCTAAGGAATATGCTAATTGTTGCACCATGTCCGCACCCGCATTTTGATACAAAGAAGAATCTACACTTAACACATTTTTAAACTTACCATTTAATATGTTTTCTTGGGTAGAAATATCCTTTGCTAGATTCGAGAACCAGTTTCCAGTTTTAGATAAGTGCCCAATAACATCAACATTTAAATGAATATTCTCATTATCCGGGCCTATTAATTCAAAAATAGATTGAACATAAGTTTGTGATAAAAACTCCATGTTCAAATAAACGGGAATACTATTTATTGCTATGTTTTTTAATAGCTTAGAAATATCTATTTCTTCAGAAGGAATCGTAAATGACAAACTCTCTACCCCTCTCTTAAGTGCTTTTAAAGCCTTTTCATTTGCTAGAGTAGCATTACCCGCGTAGATAAATTGACCAACTTTCCAAATGGACTTACTTGTTAAGTTTTTTGGAGTTGGAACAGCATCATCTGAATGATAGAAAGGTTTTACTTTAATCCCCTCTGGAGATTCCCAAACTAGGGTTTCATTATAATCTGCACCTTTTAAGTCGTACTGAATTTTTTGTTTCCATTCCTTTGCAGAAACAGCCGAAAACTCATTAAACAAAGGAATATTACTCATTTTTTAACTTATTTAAATACTATCACTATTTATACGCCATGGCGGATTTAATCTATTCTCACTACCATAATACAAAATAAGTTGATTTCCATCAACATCTTTTAATCTTGCTTCTCGCCATAACCATGTTTGGTCCGTAGGATCTTGCTCAAATTCAATTCCTTTTTCCTTAAGCTCAACAACAAAATTATCTAAGTCCATACATTCAAAATAAACATAAATGCCTTCTCCTTTTGGCAAATTATTAGTTTGATGAATAGAGAATGTTGAACCTCCGTCTGGACATTGAAACCTTGCGTAATTAGGTAACGCTTTTACAATTAATTGCATTCCTAACTTTTCGTAAAACGGAATTGATTTTGTCAAATCAATAGACGGAATTGTTACCTGATTTAAATTCATAAGCTATTTATGCAACTCGCCAAACACACTTTAAGATTTGATTTTTAAAAAATCAACATTTACAACGGAATATTACCATGCTTCTTCTTTGGCAAAGTTGCTACTTTATTCTCAAGCATTGTGTATGCTTTAATCAATTTTCTTCTTGTGTCTTTTGGCAAAATAACCTCATCTATAAAACCTCTTTGTGCAGCACTGTAAGGGTTTGCAAATAATTTTGCATACTCGGCCTCTTTTTCCGCCAATTTCGCCACAGGGTCTTCAGCCACACTAATTTCTTTTCTAAAAATAATTTCACTTGCTCCTTTTGCTCCCATTACTGCAATTTCTGCATTTGGCCAAGCATAATTTAAATCGGCACCAATATGTTTAGAATTCATTACATCATACGCGCCACCGTATGCTTTTCTGGTAATAACCGTTACTTTAGGCACGGTAGCTTCACTTAAAGCATATAATAACTTTGCGCCGTTGGTTATAATACCATTCCATTCTTGATCTGTACCTGGTAAAAATCCTGGTACATCTACCAATACTAAAAGTGGAATATTAAAACAATCGCAAAAACGAGTAAAACGTGCTGCCTTTTTAGAACTATCAACATCTAACACACCTGCCAAACTAATAGGCTGATTGGCAACAATACCAATACTTTTACCCCCTAACCTTGCAAAACCTACTACAATATTGTCTGCATATGCTGCATGTATTTCAAAGAAAGTATCTTGGTCTATAATTCCGTTGATGACATGACGCATATCGTAAGGCTGATTTGCATTCTCAGGAACAATATCTTCTAATACATCACGAACTTCATTACCTAGTTCAAACGGAATATCTGTTGGCTTATCCTCACAATTCTGAGGCATGTAACTAATCATCTTCTTAATTTGATTAATACATTGAATATCATTCGCAGCCGTTAAATGGGTTACTCCAGATTTGGTAGCATGTGTTATTGCACCACCCAATTCTTCTGATGTTACCTCTTCATTTGTTACCGTTTTTACCACATTAGGACCTGTAACGAACATATAACTAGAGTTCTCGACCATTAAGGTGAAGTCCGTCATTGCAGGCGAGTATACCGCTCCCCCGGCACAAGGTCCCATTATTGCAGAAATCTGCGGAATTACTCCCGATGCCATTACGTTTTTATGAAAAATATCGGCATAGCCACCTAATGAACGTACCCCTTCCTGAATTCGAGCGCCACCACTGTCATTCAGACCAATCATGGGGACACCTATCTTCATGGCCATATCCATAATTTTACAGATTTTTTCGGCATGGGTTTCAGATAGCGCACCCCCAAAAACAGTAAAATCTTGTGCAAAAACACAAACTTGTCTGCCGTTAATAGTACCATAACCAGTTACCACTCCGTCTCCATAGAAGACTTGTTTTTCCATACCAAAATCTTTAGTACGGTGGGTAACTAAAGCACCCATTTCTTCAAATGAGCCCTCATCTAACAAAAAATGAACACGTTCGCGAGCAGTTAACTTTCCTTTGGCGTGCTGTTTATCAATACGTACTTGACCACCACCTAGTTTAGCCAATGCCAGTTTCTCTGCTAGTATTTGTTTATTATCTTTCATTCTAGTTTTTCAAATCGATTTGCAATTCTAAGCTCTATTCTTCTGCCAATTCGAAGAAATTTTAGTCGGAATTTTTACTATTTTATCATTTTCTAAATATAGCTTCAAGGCAACTAATGCCGCTATTCTTCTTTCTTCAGCATACTGCTTTTCTAAATGCTCTGGAGAATAATAGTTTTTGACAAAATGTGTATCGAAATTTCCTGAAGTAAAAGCTTCATGCTCACATACAAATTTGCCAAAAGATAAGGTTGTAGCAACACCTTCAACTTTATAGTTATCAATTGCTTTTATCATTAATTGAATAGCTTCTTCCCTGTTTTTTCCATAGGTAATCAACTTAGAAATCATTGGGTCATAATAAATAGGAACCTCCATACCTTCCTCAAAACCATCATCAACACGAATACCCTCTCCTACCGGGGTTTTATAAGTTGATAACGTACCTATGCTAGGCATAAAATTAGCTAACGGGTCTTCCGCATACACACGAACCTCAAGCGCATGACCTGTTATTTTCAAATCTTCTTGGGTAAAAGCTAACTTTTCGCCACGGGCCACTTTAATTTGTTGTTCTACTAAATCTATACCAGATATTAATTCAGAAACTGGATGCTCTACTTGCAACCTTGTGTTCATTTCTAAGAAGTAAAAATTCTTTTTTTCATCCAGTAAAAATTCAACGGTACCAGCACCCACATAATCACAAGCTTTTGCCACTTTAATAGCAGCTTCACCCATTGCTGTTCTAATTTCTGGAGTTAGAACCGCTGATGGAGCTTCTTCCACTACTTTTTGATGCCTTCTTTGCACGCTACATTCCCGCTCAAATAAATGAACCGTATTACCATGCGTATCGGCAAGTACTTGAATTTCTATATGTCTGGGCGAGCCCACATATTTTTCTATAAAAACGGAACCATCTCCAAAAGCAGCCTGTGCTTCGCTGATGGCCCGTTGCATTTGTTCTGGTAGATCCTTCAAGTTTTCAACCACACGCATTCCCTTACCACCACCACCTGCAGAAGCTTTTATTAAAATTGGAAAGCCTATTTGTTTAGCTACTTTTTCTGCTAAAGCCACATCGGTTATTGCCTCTTCAATACCAGGCACCATAGGAATATCATAATCTCTAACAGCTTCTTTTGCCGCTAGTTTATTCCCCATAACCTTAATCGCATGAGGTTTTGGTCCAATAAACACTATACCATTATCCTGGACCATTTGAGCAAAAACAGCATTTTCACTTAAAAATCCGTAACCTGGGTGAATACCTTCTGCTCCTGTTACCTTAGCAGCATTAATAACTTTCTCCATCACCAGATAAGATTCTGATGACGGCGCAGGCCCTAACAATACTGCTTCATCGGCAAATTTTACATGGGGTGAATGACGGTCGACTTCTGAATAAACGGCAACTGTTTTGATACCCATTTTTTGGGCAGTTTTCATTATTCGCAAAGCTATTTCACCACGGTTGGCTATCAATATTTTTTTCATTAAAACTTAATTTACTCCATAATCGAGGTTTAATTTCGAACGATTTACATCTAAATTTCAAGAGTTTCCTCTTATGACCATCGTGTATTTCTATTCCATTTCAATAATTACCTGCCCTTTTTCTACGGCATCGTCTTTTTTTACTTCAATAGATTTAATTATTCCCTCACCTTGAGCAAGAATAATATTCTCCATCTTCATTGCCGACAAAACTAACAATGGAGTGCCTTCTACAATCTCTTCACCTACCTCAACCATTACATCAACAATTAACCCGGGCATAGGAGCTTTAACCTCATTCAGTTTTTGAGTCGTTACTGCCAGCAATCCCATTTTTTTAACCTGCTGATCGTATTCATCTTCAAGCTTAACCTCATATATATTGCCATTAACAGAAAGTGAAATAGTCTTGTTTAAATAATCTGCATGGTGTATTTCTACCTCAAAAGCAGTATTGTTATCTAAAACATGAAGGGTTTGTGCGTTAACGGCAATGCTATCTAAAGAATCGGCATCGCTAGTTTTGAATTCTAATTCTTCCTCGTTTACTGTAATTAAATAGTTCGACATATGTTATGATGTAAATACATTTTTTTGGTGAATCAAAGATATTGAAAAAGATTGGCGATGTCATTTACAAAAAAAGACTGCCTTTTCTGATAATAATTCAAATTATCCGAAATGTTGAAAGTATTTAAACTTTGTTCGTACGTCCAAAAAAAATATTGACATAACTAAAGTAATTGAACGACCCTTAGTATCTTTCCACCCAGTTTTCATTAAAATACTTTAATATGGCAACAGCTAAATCTCAAAAAGAGCTAAAGCAATCTTCTCTTGAACTGCATTTTACTCAATTTAAATCACATGTAGTAGGAGAAAATGCCAAATTTGATTCGGTTTATGGAACTCAAAATCTACTTTATGCAGACTGGATTGCTAGCGGCAGACTTTATGGCCCCATTGAAGACACCATGCGAAATACTATAGGCCCAATGATTGCCAATACACATTCGTTTTCAAGTGAAACAGGGAAAGCATCTACATATGCCTATAAACATGCTAGAGAAATAATTAAAAAGCATGTAAATGCAAATGAAAATGATGTACTGGTAACTGCCGGTACAGGTATGACGGGTGTGCTCTCTAGACTTCAACGTATAATGGGACTTCGGTGGCCAGACACGATAAAAAATAAAATAAAATTACCGGAGAATGAACGTCCGGTTGTTTTTATTTCTCACATGGAACACCATTCTAATCAAGTTCCTTGGATGGAAACCATTGCTGATGTAGTTATTGTTCCTTGCGATGAAAACAACCTTATCTGTCCTGAAAAACTAAGAGCGGAAGTTGAAAAATACGCGGACCGCCCACAAAAAATAGGAGCATTTACAGCTTGTTCCAATGTAACGGGCATAATTTCTAGATACCATGAACTAGCAAAAGTAATGCACCAAAACAAAGGAATATGTATTATGGATTTTGCTGCTTCTGCACCCTATGTAGAAATAAACATGCATCCAAAAGACCCAGAGGCTTATTTAGATGCTATACTGTTTTCTCCACATAAATTCTTAGGAGGCCCAGGTACTTGTGGCGTATTAGTTTTCAATAAAAATCTGTACAATACGAATTGTCCCGATGTACCTGGTGGTGGAAATGTAAAATGGACCAACCCATGGGGCGCATACAGCTATTATACAGATATTGAAACTAAAGAAGATGGTGGAACCCCAGGTTTTCTTCAAGTAATGCGTACAGCTCTTGTTATTCGCCTAAAAGAAAAAATGGGCACTTCGAACATTGAAAAACGCGAAGAAGAATTATTAGCGCAATGTTTTACAGCTTTTAAACAAATTGAAGGTCTGTTTATCTTAGGTGATAATGATGCAAAACGCATAGGAGTAGTTTCCTTTGGAATAGAAGGAGCTCATTACAATCTTGTGGTTCGTTTATTAAATGACAAATTTGGAATTCAAGTTAGAGGAGGTTGGTCATGTGCCAGCACCTATTGCCATTATCTATTTGATATGGACAACGATTCTTCTACGACTATGTCCAAAGACATTGAAAACAGTAATTTGACTGACAAACCTGGTTGGGTACGATTGTCATTACATCCTATTACGTCTAATGAAGAATTAGTTTATATCTGTGATGCTATTAATGAAGTTGCTCACAATTTTAAAGAATGGGGTAAAGATTACGTTTACAACCCAAAAACCAATGAGTTTGATTTTAAGAATTGTGGAGACGAAAAAATCATTAAAGAAGTTACTGATTGGTTTGCTATTTAATTGTAGTACAGTTTGTTTATAAAAAATTTATAGTCTTTAATATCAGTAAATTACCGCAAACAGTATTCCGTATCATTAATAGTAATCAAAAACAAAAAATCCAATCTATTTATTTAGGTTGGATTTTTTGTTTCACCCCTTATATTGGGACTGAATTATGCGAAATAAGCACTTGTAATTCAATCATTTAATAACCACTTAAATTTAAGAGAATTCAAAATGAATGTGTTTATTATTTTACTAATTTTAAGTTACTCTCCCTCCTATTGTTAACAAACAATAAAAATTAAAGACTAACTATAAATTAACTGAACTAAAAATGAAAAACATGACTTACTTAACACTATTTCTAAGCTCGTTGTTACTGATATCTTGTAGCAGTCCAGAGCAATCATCACAAGAAGAGCTAACGGCAATTACCGCCAAAACAATGATAGAGCAAGAAGATAACTATCTCTATGGCATTGAAATTTATTATTCAAGTGCAGAAGCGGAAATTAAAAATTTAGAAAATCAAAAAATAAAACTGGTTGCCGAATTAGAAAATGGCAACAAAGAGGCAATGGAACAAATTGAAAATATTCAAATTCAGATTGGTAAATTAATTCGATTTAATGAATTTTTATATTCAATAAAAAAACCTAAAGGACCTATCGGTCCAATTCCACCGCCTAAGCCATGTCTAGTAGGCGGAGAAAACAATTGCATTCCCATACAAAATATTTCTTCAAAATCTGTAATAGTCCTAGGCGAAGAATTAATGGTTACTGATATTATCATGAAAAACAATAAAAATCAATCGTTTAAAACAACATTTGAGTCCATTAAAGATGAATTTGGTCAAAGTGCCCTACAATTAAAAACCGGTCTAAAAGGAGAGGGAATTATGTACACCACACTAAAAACAAAAGCTGTTGGCGAAATTACTATTCCAACTCCAGTAATTAGTATGTAAATTACTTGAAATCAGTATATTTAAGCTCTCCGGCAAAAGGGGAGCTTTTTTTATGAAGTATCTTGTAATACTCCAAATTGGAATCTTTCTTTGTTTTCAGAGTTCTAACTCACAAACTTCAGAATTAGAACAGGCGTATAACAATGCCTATAATTATCACTATACCAATAAAGACAGTGCCTACCATTACTATCGTAAAACAATTGATTTAGGGGATAAGCAGAATGAATTAGAATATATGCTAAGTGCTTATATTTATTTAATGAATGCCAATGGGCACTATTATGATTTAAAAAATTATCAAAAAAACTTAAAACAAGAAGATAGTCTTTTGCTCCATGATCAGCGTTTTAAAAGTTTAGAAAACATTAATTATTATAAAGATTATTTGCTTTTTGACAAAGGTAATTATCACTATAAAATTAAAGACTATGCTACTGCTAAAGGGTATTTTCAAAAACTCCTCACAAAACTTATATCAATACCTAAAGAACAACGCAACAGTAATGATTTGGCCACTTTATCAAGTGTTTATAGCTTTTTAGGGGCAATTTACAAACACACAGGCAAATATGAACTAGCCGAGTATAATTACAAAAAAGATATTGCATTAGTATCCACCTACCGAGATAGTTTTATCGATTGGACCACTTCGACAATGAACTCTAAAAAACTGCTATCACAGGTCTATGAAAGTAAAAAAAATTATACGGCAGCAAACCTTTTGCTGATTGAAACTCTTGAATTTTATAAATCACAGTTAAAAGACCCTAGTTTTAAGAATAGAATTCTCTCTACCTATATTCTATTGGCTAAAAATTATAACCTACAAGAAAATTTCTCCTCAGCCATTGCAACATTGGATGAAAGTGCCCAGCTACATTTTGAAGATAATCCATTTTCAAGGGAGGTAGACTTAATATATGGCGATGCCTATTTAGGTTTTAAAGATTTTGACAAAGCAGAAGCTTATTTTACTAGAGCATTATTAAAAATAACCACTTACCGAGAAAATCAAAAACATCCAGATCTTGCAGAGGTTTATGCACGTTTGGGAAAGGTGGCTTTAAAGAAAAAGAACATACAAGTTGCTTTAACGAACTATCAAAGAGCTTTGATGCAATTAGAAGACGATTTTAACAACCCTGAATTTAGTTCAAATCCCGATCCAAACAAGGTACTTTCTAAAATAGTCTTAATTACCACTTTAAAAGAAAAACTCAATACTCTTTTAGAGAGTTATACCATTACAAAAGATATTGAATATTTAAAAAAAGCAAATATCACTTCTAAAGCCTTTATAAAAACATTAGATGTTTTACGACCAGAATTTGAAAGTAAATTAGATAAAGAGTTTTTGACTACAGAAACCTATCCTACTATTCAAACAATGGTTTTAATTTCTTATGATTTATACCAAGAGAGCAAAGAAAAAAAATACCTAAATGATGCTTTTTATTTTATAGAAAAAAGCAAAAGTATTGCTCTTTTGGAGGCTCATAGAAATTCGGAAGCTACCAAATATGGAAATATACCAGAAGATGTATTTAGTGAAGAGCAACTATATAGGGCTAAAATATCTTATTTAGACAAGGAAATTTTCAATTCAAAACTAAATGAAAAAGACGCCTTAATCGACTCACTTTTTACAACTAAAAAAAGATATTATGATTACATCGCTAAAATTGAAAAAGACTACCCAAAATACCATGCATTAAAATATATGTCGGACGTTATTTCTACCGAAGAAATAAAAAAACAATTAAATAAAAACCAATCGCTATTCAGTTATTTAGTTACGGATAATTCCATATTACTCATCGTACTAAATCATAAAAATGAAACTTTTTATAAATTACCCTTTAACGAAAACTTAAAGAAAACAATTACCGATTTTTACCGTCAATTATCAACACCAAACATTGAAGATAGAACAGCTTATAGCAAAAACAGCGCGCTTATTTACAAAGCAATTATTGAGCCTGCACTTGCCGCTAACCATACTTCAGATATTATTATTCTTGCCGATGATGTGCTTAATTATATACCATTTGATGTGTTGCAAACAAATTCGGAAAATGAAAGGTCATATTTACTTTCTAAGTACACCATAAGTTATGCTAGTTCTGCAACATTACTACAAGAACAGAATAAGACGATGGTTAAAAGCAGTAATAAGCTCATGATATTTGCTCCACATTTTAACCAAAACACTTCAAAACAAAAAGCTAGTCAAGAACGAATTGATTTTGGACCTTTACTTTATAATGGAAAAGAAGCACAAAATATTTCTGCCTATTTTAAAGGAACTGTTTACGATGGAAATAAGGCAAGTATAGAAAATTTTCAAAAGGATTTTGGTTCATATAATTTAATTCACTTTGCTACCCACGCTTCGGCCAATGACGAATTTCCAGATTATTCTTATTTAGCATTTGAAGATACTGAAGACAATTCCAATTTACTTTATGTTAAAGACTTATATAATTATCACATAGATGCAGACCTGGTAACTTTAAGCGCTTGCCAAACGGGTTTTGGGAAATTACAAAAAGGCGAAGGTATGTTAAGTTTGGCACGAGGTTTTAATTATGCTGGTGTGCCAGCATTAGTTACTTCTTTGTGGAAAATAAATGACCAGAGCACTTCTGAAATAATGAAACTATTTTATGAAAACCTAAGTGATGGTTTAAACAAAAAAGAAGCATTACGGCAGGCAAAATTAAGCTACTTAAACTCAAATGATGATGCTATTTTAAGACACCCATACTATTGGTCGGGTATTTTAATAACCGGCAATACTGCAGCATTAAACACTACAAATTATTTATTGTGGTCAATTTTAACCATTATCGGAATACTTCTAATTTGGTTTTTAAACAAAAAACTATTTAAACTCTTTAAGTAGTTTTTGTGCTTCCATAGTTTTATAATTACCATCGGAAATAACTTTTTCCAATGTTAATTTAGCATTAGGAACATCATTAAGCCTTAAATACGCAAGGGCTAAATACCATTTCGTTTTTTCTGTTAATGTATCTGTAGTTTTTAAATGTTCTAACAATAACGGAACTGCTTCTTTAGCCTTTTCTAATTTTAACAAGGCATTGGCTTTATAAAACAAATAATAAGGTTCTTTCGTATCAGAATACAAATTTGAAAATAAAGTTATTGCTTTATCATATTCCCCTTTCTCATAGGCTAAAAAGGCAAGGCTTTTTTCATCTTGCTGTTCATTACCTCTTTGCATGGGCTGTACCACATTACGGTAGGGCTCAAAATAACTTACAAATAAGTCATCTGTAGAGGTCTTTTGATTTAAAGTCAAGAAATAACTTAACCCTAAAAGTAGAATTATACTGGCCGCTGCCATCCACTTTACATATGAACGGCGAGGTAATGAATCTTTACTTCTAGCTTTCGATTCTAATTCTGAAATTAAATTTCTAAAATTATCATCATCCTCTTTCTTAATGGCCGTTTTTAAATTGGATTGAAAGTTATATTCAGCAATAAATTCTGCATCGTTTTTTAGGAGATCTTCAACCAGCAATACTTCTTCAGAACTTAGTTTGTTAAGAATATATTTTTCAATTAAATCTTCTTGCTTTGTCATAGGCTACGATTTAATCATGTCTTTCAGGGTTTTTAAACATCTAGATTTTTGACTTCTTACAACACTGCTATCGGTATAATCTGAATGTTCCACAATTTCATCAATACTTAGTCCTCTAGAATAGAACAAGGTTAACACTTCTTGACATTTTTTTCCTAATTTTTTAAAATAGGTATTTAAAAGACCTTGTTCATGACTTAATTCGTTTTCATTGTTTTCCGTAGAAATAATTTCAATTGCATCATGTATTCCACTTTTTGATGGTTCATAAGAAGTAGTTCTCTTCTTTTCCTTTAATAGGTCAAAAATCATAAACTTTCCAATACCAAAAAGGTATGTTTTTAAAGAGCTATTTACGGAACTTAATTTATCGTTTAAAGCATGCTTTCTCAATGCTATAAAAGCTTCTTGATAAATATCCGATAAGTCATCATAAGATAGTCCATACTTTTTTCCAAAATTTAAAAAAGCCTCCCTTTGGCTATTGTAAAGCTTACTTACTGCTAAAGGGTCTCCCGTTTTTAGTGCTTTTATATGGTTTTCTTCCATCTACTCTTTTTGGAAATCTTTAGGTGAAATTACAATCGGTGTTATTTTTTAAAATAAAATGTTAACAATGCAATTTTTGCCCTGACTAAAGATAAATGAAAAACATATAAATCATGCGAAAATTAGCAATCACGGTACTTTTCTTAATGGCACTTGTAGGAAACGTACAAGAATTAGAAGCTCAATTCCTAAAAAGACTTGGTGAACGAGCAGAAGATGCCGCAAAGGAAGCGGTCATTCGAAAAACAGAACAAAAAGTAAACAAAGAAACCGAAAAAACCATGGACACCATTTTAGATGGGAAAAGAGGCGGCAAAAAGAAGAAGAACAAAAAAACAACTAAAAATGATCATGGAGAATCCGATGGTATTTATGAAGAGGGTGAAATTACGAACAGTAACTCATCGGATAATCAATTTGGAATCTATAGCAATTTCACTTTTGTCCCCGGAAACAAGCTATTGTTTTACGATGATTTTAAAACGGATGCCTTAGGTGATTTTCCTGCCAATTGGGAAACAGGAGGTTCTGGAGAAGTAGTGACAATTAAAGGTTCTGAAGATAAATGGCTATCTATTGTAAGGCGTTCTGGGTATTTACCAACAATGGAAAATATATTACCAGAAAATTATACCATAGAATTTGATTTAGTCAATAATGGCTATGGTACAGGAAAACCAAGTAGTAAACTCTTTTTTACATTATTGTCCAAAAAATCATACGCTGGTGGTAGCGGAGGCATTTTATCGGTAGTAGAAATTTTGCTTTCATCTGGTGGTTTTAACGTAAGTCAAGTTTCTAATTGGGGAGCTGAAATGAGAGTTGGTAGCACTATCGATAGATCATTTATGGAATATTTAAATAGCACCATTCATATCTCCATCGCGGTAAATAAAAAAAGGCTGAGAATGTGGGTGAACGAAGAAAAAGTAATCGACTCTCCCAATTTAATTCAAGAAAGTACAGGTAAGTATTTTTTAATTGAAGCTTTAGACATTATTCCTGAATCAGACCACTTTGTAGGAATATCAAATTTCAGAATTTCCGAATCTACCGAAGACTTACGTTCCCTTCTGCTTAAAAACGGAAAATTCAGCACTACAGGCATCTATTTTGATACTGCGGCTGCAACCGTAAAAAAAGAATCGTACGGCATATTATTAGACATCGCCAATATGTTACGCGATAACCCGGACATCAACATACAAATAGTTGGGCACACAGATAACCAAGGTGATGACAATTACAATCAAACCCTTTCTGAAAAAAGAGCGGCTTCTGTACGTCAAATTCTGATAGAGGAGTTTGGCATCAATGAAGATAAACTACAGTTTATAGGTAAAGGGGAAACAGAAGCTGTTGATAATAACAACACTGAAAAAGGAAGAGCAAATAACCGAAGAGTAGAATTTATTAAAATATAAAACCTTACAACATGGAAACAACAAATAACAGTATTGCAGTAGCTGACGAAGGTAAAAAAATAGCGACCATAGCCTATATCACCATTATAGGATTAATAATCGCCTTTGTCATGAATAACGAAAAAAAAGATGCCTTTGCTAGCTACCACATAAGACAATCAGTAGGCTTGGCAGCAACGGGTTTGGCACTTGGTATAATAGGTATGATTCCGATTATAGGATGGATTATAAACATCTTGGGAATTTTTGTACTCCTCTACATGTGGGTTATGGGACTTATGAATGCCATTAACGGAAAAGAAACACCAGTACCTTTTTTAGGTGAAAAATATAAAGAATGGTTGAAAAACATTTAAAAACATACCAATCATGAAAACCATAATAAAACGTTCGCTCCTATTTTTTCTTTTGGGCTTTATACTTTCTTGTAATAAAGATGATGATAGTCAACCAGTACAAATTGTTATAGAAGAAACACAACCTAAACCAGCACCCGAACCACAACCGGAACCAGAACTTACAACTGATGTTTATGCCGTTGGATTTGAATCTGACGGAATAAAAAACATTGCAAAATTTTGGAAAAACGGAGTAGCAACTTCACTTACTAACGGAGCAAATAACGCTTATGCAAACTCAGTTTTTTTGGTGGATAAAGATGTCTATATCGGTGGCTATGAAAATAATGGAACAACCAACATTGCTACCATTTGGAAGAATGGAGTGAAATCTCCACAAAGCGATGGATCTAGGGTGGCATTTCTTTCATCCATATTTGTTTCAAAAGATACAGTCTATGCGGCTGGTAAGGAGGTTTATCCAATTATAAATGGTGAACTATACGTGGCTACATTATGGATAAACGGTAAATCGGTGATTTTAAGCCAAAGCAAAAATCACTCCTGGGCAACCTCTGTATTTGTAACTGGAAATGATGTATATGTTGCTGGCTATGAAGAAGACCCCATAACAAAAATTTTTGTTGCCAAAATCTGGAAAAATGGTGTACCAACTTCATTGGGCGATAATAAAAATGGTTCAACGGCAAATCAAATTTTTGTGTCAGGGTCTAATCTATATGTTATTGGTTCTCAATCTAAAAATGGAAAAAGTGTGGCCTACATATGGGAAAATGGTGTTCCCACACAACTATCTAACGGCTCTACAAATGGAACGGCCAATGCGGTATATGCCACAGATAAAGATGTGTATGCTGTAGGGTCCATAACAGATTCAGAGCAGAATAGGGTTGCTACACTTTGGAAAAATAATTTTCCTTTAGAACCTCTATCACTTACTGGTAAAGATGCCACAGCAACATCCGTTTTTGCGCTAGAAGACAATATTTATGTAGGTGGTAGTGAAGATAAAATTGCAACCATTTGGAAAAATGGGATAGCTACTAAATTAACGAGCGGAGTTTTTAATGCCCAAGTAAACAGTGTTATTGTAACTAAAGAATAAACAAATAAAAAAGCAATCATGAAAAATTCATTTAAAATTTTAGCAACAGTGAGCGTTGTTTTCTTACTATCATTTTCAATGTATGCACAGACAGATTCATGGTCCGGAGCATGGGATACTAAATATGGCAAAGTAACCATAACTAAAAATGGCCGCGCTTATGCTGGAACCTTTCCTAAAGGACAATTAATAGATGCAAGAGAGCAAGATGGTGTGCTTATAGGCAAGTATACGCGCTTAGATAGAGCGCCTTACCAAAACAGTCTTGGAAAAAAAGGGGAGTTCCGGTTTATACTTTCTGACGATAAAACAAAATTTGATGGATACCATAAATCAGAAACCGACACAAAATGGGGTTCCGATAATTGGAACGGTGTAAAAGTTTGGGGAACAGTTTTGCCAGTAATTGTATCGCCTAATCTACCAACTGTAGCCAACCCTACGTGGACGGGAACTTGGGAGTCTACAAACGGGGATATCTTTAAAATATTGGATACCGGTGAAAAGAAAAATAGTATAACTAAGGTATATGCGAAAATTTCTGTTAAAGTAGATGGCACTATTAAAAGTTATGATGTAAAAGGATATTTCAGTAGCGATAAACCTGCGGTTTTTGAAGGCACTATTTATCAAGCTAATGGCTGGGACGTGGGTTTTATGATAGTTGAATATGGGGCACTAAAAATCGATGATTTTACAGGATATATGTGGTTTAGTGATGATAAAAAACCTAGTATTTCGGCTCATCGAACTTCATCAGCAAAGCCATCAGTAAAAATCTTCTAAATAAAATTCTAATGCGAAACATATTCCTAATTCTAATTTCATTCTTATTGTTTTCATGCAATGACGGCAAAAAAGATAATTCAGGTAATATTAATGGCATTTTGGAAGATTTTTCAAAAATGCCAGATTCTGTTATTCAAAAAGGTTTTACCATTTTAGATACCATACAATTAAAACCAGTGGATAATTTGGTAAAAGAGCTTCGCCAAATTCCTGAAGTACAAGAAATTGGTGTAGGCGATGAATTGTTGAGTTTTAGGCTTAAAAATGGGCCTACAATGTTAATTAAACTCAAGGAGTTTTCATCAATAACGAAGGGAGGGACTAGTAACTCTATGCCCTCAATGACGATGCTTAATCCTCCAAAAGTAGACGAGAATAACGCCAATGTTGTTGGTGCACAGCGCGGGGAAAATAGACAGAATAAAAAAGCCTTACTATTATCGCCCTATGCGTGGCATTTCGCAACCACTAGCGATGTTCTAGTACCATTAGAAAAATTAAAAACGAATAAAAATTATAGAGGCGGAATAACTTCAAAAGCAAACTCGAGCAAAACGGAGCAAACAATTACCATAGAAGACTATTTATCTTTTAATGATTATGACGTTGTTCATTTAGGCACACATGGCTCACAGACCTGTAACATAGAGGGCGAAATAATTACCATGACAACCAATTGCCAATCCTACATTGCAACAGGAATAACATTTACCTCTGATGAAAGAAGAAGAGAACTACAAGAATCTTTAAAAAATGTTTCTGGTTTAGCATTTACTCCAACAGAAATTTTTTTAACTCCGGCGTTTTTTGCAGCGGCATATCCAGATGTAAATAATAAGCTTTTTATTTTGAGTGCTTGTCAGTTGGGTCAGCGTGGCGATGTAGAGACCACTTTTGATAATATATTACAAAATGGTCAACTTTTCTATTGGCATAATAACGTAATTGCTACCGATGCAAAAAAAGCATTTAATAGTATGTATGACCGCATGTTGCAATATGGTGAAACTTCACCAACAGCATTCGAAAATGTTCCCGATGTACTGAAAAAGAATTTACGCACTTTCGAAAGCGAAGAAAAAAGAGGCGATTCTATTGAAGTGTATACGTATTTAAAAATGGCTACCAAAGGCAACGCAATGCATATTATAGAACCTATAAGTTTTATTGATGAAAAAACAAAGAACGAGTTGCAAGATGGCGTAGTTTATCCTTTTGAGGGTATTCTGGAAGATGACCAACCTGAAAAAGCCAGTTTTACTTTAGAATTTTTAGGGTATACCACACAAGAAATACAAGACAAAGGCATGAGCTTCTCATTAAAAGTTGATGGTACCACGGTTCTAGATCATATCTCCTTTCTACCTGATACCGATTATTATGATGATATAGAAGTAAAGGCAGGTAAAAACGAAAAAACCACCCTAGTTACTTTTAAGGGGGTGAATTTAAAAAAAGACTTGAAAAAAACTAGCTCGGTAAAACTAGAAGGCTTTTTTCATTTTAGTGAAGAAAATTATGGGTATCAAATGATTAATGTGTCAACCGGAAGCTCCGATATGCGCATTGTTATGAAATCATCGGATGCATCTGTAAATATGTTTTTTGATGCGGATAATTATGGTCTAAAAGTAACCTACCCAGCCGAAAACCAAAACTTGTTCTCAGACGAAGAAGGCTACATTTATATAAACGCACCAGGCAAAGGTTGGATAAAAACCAAATTGATTCAAATGTTTACTGCTGTTTCACAACTTTCGTCCATAAATATGGATTTTGCAGGCTTGGAGATGAATAAAGGCTCCGTAATGCACAAAATACCTGCGTTTGCAGCTGAAGTTACCATCACTATGTTAGAAAAAGAACCACGAGCTAAAAAAATTAGTGGTGGTATTGGAACTGAAAAAACAGTATTTATTTACGAAGGAAGGCTTACGATCACTTTTGACAGTCAAAAAAGATTAGAATCTTTAGTTGAAAACGAGGCAGCTATTTATTATTACTATGAAAATCAGCAGATAACCATGCCCAATGCACAAGTCTTTACAATGCCATCATTTATAAACTAAAAAAGCAAAATGCAATAATAATTGATTTGCCAGAACTAATTATTACAACAATTAAAATGAAAAATATGAAAACCAATTTACTGATTGTCTTGTTTACTACACTACTATTTGCATGTAATAACAAAGAGAATAAAACCAATATACCTCAAAATAAAACAGCGGATAAAAGTGCTGAATCCAAAAATTCATCTGCTCTAAACTCGCCCTGTGATGTCATTTCAAAAGAAGAAGTGGAAAGTATGTTTAAAATAACAGAATACCCTGTAGAAATGAAAGATGTTGTTTATACGTACCCTACTTGTGTTTTTAAATGGGAGGATGGGAAAATAATTAAATCAGTTTCTTTTGGAGGTCAAGAGATTAAATCAACTATACCTAGTGAAGTTTTAATTGTGATGGTAAAAAATGCAAATGAAGATATGTTCAAGAGATCTACATCAATTTATAAGCAGTCAGAAGTAATTCCAAATATAGGATCTACGGCTGTTTGGGATGCAAGAATGTCTCAACTAACATTTTTATCAAATAAATTTATGTTTCATGTGCATGTTAAAGTCTCTACTAATGCAACTGAAAACAAAGAAAAAGCCATTGAAGTTTCAAAACTCATTATTGGAAAAATATAAAAACGTATAACATGAAAAAAATAATACATCTAACCCTAATTATTGTGCTACTAGTAGCTTGTAAAGAAACTCCGAAATCAGATTCAAATGAATCTAAGATTATGGAAGGAATATTAAACGAAGTAACTGGAAAGAATGAAGATATAAATGAAAAATACAATCTTCTTCTAAAAGAATTAGGTACTAAAACACTGTTAACTAAGGAGCAATTACTGCTGGCATTCCCGAGGAAATTGGGCAACCTAGCCTTAGACACAGAGGAATCTAGAATTTCTTCAGATGAGACTGTTATTGGAATGTTTGGAGAAGATATGGTACGAATGGAAATTTTAGATGCTGCTGGCAAAAATGTTATGGGAGCTATAATTCCTTTAAAAATGTTACATCTAAATAAGATAACCTCCGAGTATAATAACACCATAAGGTATTCAAAAAAAGAACGAAATGGCATATTAACATTTGGCACGGATAGAGATGAAGACACCAAATCTGATTATCAATCTGAACTTAGGTTTCTCTACGACAATCGATTTTATGTAACGTTAGAAGGCAAAGGAATAAATGTTGACGAACTTTGGGATGCTATACGAGTTGATGATTTAAAACGGTTTAAAGATCTAAACAACTAATCTATTCCACTATGGATTTTATCAATTCATTTAGTCAATTACAAATAGCAGCTATTATTCTACAATTGGTGACATTGCCATTTTTGGTAATGAAGTTGCGCCTTTTTTGGTGGGCAAAACAATCGTTACAATGGCCAAAAGTTAAAGGAGTGGTAGTAAAGTCCCTTGATTTTCCACTTTCCAAAATCATAGATTTTTTATATTCCTATGAAATCAATGGTACCACCTATCATAATGAAAAACCCTTTTTTGCAAACTCATTTAAAAATTTTTCACAAAAGAAAGCGAGTATCTTAATGAATAAATATAAAGAAGGAAAACAAGTAACTGTTTACTACAATCCTTCAGACCCTAGCATAGCTACCCTAGAACCAGGCAGGATGGATGGAATACCAAATACTATAGCACTGTTAATCTTACTTCTTGCACTAGGATTCATATGCTATTACAATCCAAATATACTTGTAGAACTATCAAATTAAAATTCACAACACTAAACTAATTTATTATGAAAAAAATTTCTTTTTTATTGATGCTTTTAGTCCTTCAGTTAGGACTAGGCCAAACGAATTCTATAGTAGAAAACTACCCGTTAAAAGCTATGGATTTAGTCTTGTATTCTTTTGGCATGGACAATCCAATAGCTATTGGTACCGTATCTGATTCGGGAGAGTTGGATTTTAAATTTCCCAAAGATTTAAATTTTATTAGTGATGAAGCAAAGGCCAATTTCTTGTCGGATGCTGCTTTCACTCTATTTTCTAAATGTGATAGCAGTTATGACATACTTTCTGAAGAAGAGAATAGTAGAGCAATTAATGTTGGCTATATTTCATTAAGTACAAAAGAGAACCCGTATGCAGGACTGCTCTTTATGGTAACCGATGAAAACATGGTTCCTTGGCTAGAATCTTATGGTGATAAAAACGCTATTCTGGGGTCCTATTTTGAATTGGTTTACATAGAATCAGATTTTAGTTTTCAAGGGGAATGTACGTCCACCATATCTAACACAGAAGATGATACCATTGTAACAAACTATAGTTACTATTTACAATTAAAAGCTGGTTTTAATTTTATTGAATATCAAATTGAAAGCACAATGGAACATGAAGTGCCAAGTATGTATGAAGAAAATGTATTTGAAAAAATAAATAAGCCCAGTACTATAATAGTTACCTCATCACAAGCAACACCACCCAATACAAAGTGGATTGGCAAGTACTTTTAATCTAAGAAATATGAAATCAACTTATAGAATCCTACCCATACTTCTTTTTTTTATTGGTTGCTTAGGTTTCTCGCAAACTCCTGAACAGCAAAAAATGATAGACAAAGCATTGAGAATGCGCGATAGCATTATGGAATGTATGAATCTTGAAGAAATGTTACAGCAAGCCAATGCAAAAGAGAAAAATCTTGAACAAAAAAAGAATAGTAATATCAACGCAGAACCTATAACCAATGCCACTAAAAATGAAGATAAGTATTGGAAAAACACATTAGCCAGTGAAAATAATAGATTTAAAAATTGGCACAATGGAGAAGCCGATCTTGTTTACAACTATCGCTATGACTCCCAAAAAGATGCAGTAGAATATGTAAAAGTCGGAGTGATTACATCGGATGGAAGTATTTTATTAAATCCAACAATGAAAGTTCCTGTTGTACAACCTTTACATAATTTTAAGAACAGCAATAACTTTTTTGATATTCACGATTCTGATGTATATCAATATAGCAATGGAGGTGCCGGTTTTAAACTTAACTCTTATATATTAGTCTATAAAAACGAAAAGCAAATAGGTATTTTAACAATCGGGAACTCAGTAAAGGTAACCCGAAATCTATTAACGCCCGGAGATTTATATTTTGGCGATGAAGGGTATCTATTATCATGGGTTTATGTTGACGAAGCTTGTTCCATAAAGGCAAACGAAAATTGGAAAGGAGATTTAAGTAATACGGGAACTCCATTACTGGTTGAAACTAGTGTTAGTTACGACCTAAGTTTTAAGCCTGGTTGGAATTTAGTAAAAACCGAAATTATAGGAACACACGAATTTCCAAATGCTCCTGAAGAAGATAGGTCCAGATATAAAAAACATGAACATACTATTGTAGATACTATTCCTGATGAGGCTATTTATTTTTTTAGGTCAACGCTGTAATAGCTATATTAATTGGTAGAGCTAAAACACTGTCTTTACTTCATCAGTACTCCATTAGTTACATCCTACATACAAGCGGCAACGATTACCACATTATTTAAAACTTTAAAGTGCTTTTTACACAATTGGTCTTACTTTGTTCAATGGGCTAGCTTCCTGCTTTTTTTTTGGGTATATTTTCAGCTTATTATTTAAGGGCAAATAATGAATAAACAACTATTCAATTCAATTTTCAGTCTAATTATTTTAATTCCTTTAGTCAGTATCGGGCAGGTGTATTCAGCTCAGGTCATTCACCAGAATAATGATCTTGAAAACAATGATAAAACAATCACTATTTCTTTACTCAAAGATGAACTCTGGTGGGGTGGTGCTGTCAATGATGGCGTTTCAATGCCCTATCAAGAAGGTTTTACGTATTCCAATATGTATAACGACAACAAGGGAAATCAATTACAGCCTTTACTTATTTCGAACAAAGGACGGGTTATTTGGTCGGAAAAATCATTTGAGTTTACATTTACAAAGAATTCCATTTCTATTCAAGCTAAAGGCGAGTTACTACAAAAAAATGCAGGGCGTACATTAAAAGAAGCCTTTTCCTATGCTTCAAAAAAGTACTTTGCCGCAAATGGAAAGATGCCCGATGAACTCCTTTTTTCCTCCCCACAATACAATACGTGGATAGAGTTAATGTATAATCAGAATCAGAACGATATATTGGAATATGCCCATGCCATTATTGATAATGGCTTTCCACCGGGTGTGCTTATGATAGATGACAACTGGCAAGAAGACCATGGAAAATGGAACTTTCATCCCGACCGTTTCCCTAACCCTAGAAAAATGATGGAGGAACTAGATGCAATAGGTTTTAAAGTAATGTTATGGGTATGTCCGTTTGTGAGTCCAGATTCTGACATTTCCCGCGAATTGGCCAAAAATAATTTTTTAGTAAACTACCTCGGGGCAAGCCCACGAGGCATTCGCCCGAAACGAACTTTTAATTTCGAGGCAAGCCTCGGGGTATTATACCCTTTGGCGGTGCCAATAAAAAATGCAAGTGACGCCAAAGTAACCGCGGCTCCATGGATAAAAGTAGAACGACCAGCTATGGTTTATTGGTGGAACGGTGTTAGCGCCGTGCTAGACCTATCAAATCCCGGAGCGGAAAATTGGTTTAAATCGCAGTTACAACAATTGGTCGATGAATACGGCGTAGATGGCTTTAAATTCGATGCGGGCGATTCCTACTTTTATCCAGATTACTTGGTAAGCTTTAAGAAGGACATTACTCCGAACGAACATTCCGAATTATTTGGTAAAATTGGATTGGACTTTCCGTTGAACGAGTATCGCGCTACGTGGAAAATGGCAGGACTTCCATTAGTACAACGCCTAAGTGATAAAGGTCATAATTGGAACGACCTTCGAACTATAATTCTGAACATTACTAGCCAAGGCTTAATGGGCTACGCCTTTACTTGCCCAGATATGATAGGTGGTGGTGAATTCAAGTCTTTTCTGCATACCGAAACCATTGACCAAGATTTAATTGTAAGGTCGGCACAGGTACATTCGTTGATGCCCATGATGCAATTTTCCGTTGCCCCGTGGCGGATTCTGGACGAGAAACATTTAAAAGCCGTAAAAAAGGCGGTACAACTTCGTAAAGAATTTACCCCCTATATTATGAGTTTGGCAAAGGAAGCGGCAACAACCGGAGAGCCCATTGTAAGAACAATGGAATATATGTATCCTGATCAAGGTTTCGAAAGGATAAAAGATCAATTTATGTTGGGCGAGAAGATTCTCGTTGCGCCTGTTCTCGATAAGGAAGAAAATAAACGTAAAGTACTTTTGCCCAAGGGCAAATGGATAACAGGAAACAACAAAACATATCGTGGAGGCAGTAATAAAACATTCGAGGTAGCCTTGGATGAACTTCTGTACTTTATCAAACAATAATCCAATCTAATCTGGTTATATTATTAATAACGAATTTAAAAAATGCTAAGATGAAAACATTAGTTACACTTTCAACTTGTCTTTTGGGCTTTCTTTTGGTCGCTTGTAACAATCCTTCGATTCCGAAAGAAAGAACCGACCTGGTGCTACCAATTGTTCCGCAACCTCAGCAAGTCCAAATTTATGAAGGTTATTTTACATTGGACGCCAAAACACAAATGGTATTTTCTACGGAAGAACAAAGTACCGCTGCAACAATGTTTAAAAAAGATCTAGAAAAATTAATAGGGTGGTCCAGCCCAATTGCGACTACCCAGGTCGAAAAAAATGCTATGGTATTGGTCCAGGAAGATTCCTTGGCCAAAGAGGCATATCTCCTGGATATAACCGCTGAACAAATAGTGATAAAGGCATCTTCGGAAGCAGGATACTATTATGCCTTTCAAACGCTTTTACAACTAGTACCGGTTATCAAAAAAAATACGCCACGATCAGAACTTAAATTCAATCAATTAGCCATTGTCGACGAGCCCAGATTTCAGTGGCGTGGTGCTATGCTCGATATTTCACGACATTTTTTTGGGCCAAAATCGATAAAACAACTGATCGACCAAATGGCAGCACATAAAATGAACCGCTTGCACCTTCATTTAACCGATGATACCGGTTGGCGAATCGAAATCAAGGAATATCCTAAACTTATTGAAATTGGGTCACTGGGAGATAAAACAAATCCAGATGGCCAATCAATGTATCTTACCGAAAAAGAGGCTAGGGAAATTACGGCTTATGCCAATGAAAGACATATTACCATAATTCCCGAAGTGGATGTCCCTGGACATTCAGGTGCTGTTGAAAGAGCGTATCCAGAGTTTAGTGGGGGCAACAATACCCTTAATATTGCAAATGAAGATGCCATTAAAATGATAGAAACCGTAATCCTTCGCTTGTCCGATATTTTTAATACCGACTATGTTCATTATGGAAGCGATGAGGTAAGACACCATAATTGGGAAGGGCGACCCGATATGTTGGCGAAAATGAAGGAATTGGAGCTCAGGAACCAACATGAATTCGAAGGGTGGTTCGACCGCCGAATGGCCGATTTCATAGTAGCGTCTGGATTAAAACCAATTGCTTGGGACGAAGCATCGGATTTTGGTGTCAATAAGGGGACGATCCTGCAATGGTGGCGCGGAGAATTTCCCAAAGTTTTACATACTGCGGCAGAGCGTGGTTATCAAATTATTCTATCCCCGGTAGACTTTTTGTATTTGGACTACCCTAGCGACTTAAAAGAAGCTGGTGCCAATTGGGAAGGCTTGCATAATGGACCAAATTCAATGGAAGCACTATATCAATGGAACCCAATTCCTAAATCTTTTGATGAAAACATGTCCAACCAAATCTTGGGTCTTGAGGCAGGTATCTGGACGGAGTTTATTGACAATCAAAAACGCTTGGAATATATGACCTACCCCAGACTATTCGCTGTTGCAGAAAAAGGTTGGAGCACCGAGGAAAATATTGATTGGGAATCGTTTCAAGAACGGTTATCCTTACAGTATGAAAAATTAAGAATATTAGGTATTAACTATCGTATCCCAAATATTTCGATTGAAGAACGTAAAAAACTTCAACCAGAAGCATATATAGGTCCAATATCACAAGAATTTCAGTAGTGATTTATCCCCATAAAAAAGGATGCCGATTTTAGAAAAAAACAGTACAAAGCACCACCAGTATTGACCAAAAACAAAAAATCCAACCTAAATAAATAGATTGGATTTCGTTTTTCGCTCCCCCTCTTGGGCTCGAACCAAGGACCCTCTGATTAACAGTCAGATGCTCTAACCAACTGAGCTAAGGAGGAAAATAACCCGTTTTAGTTTCCTAAAGCGGGTGCAAATATAGTTGTTTTTTGAAACTCGCCAAACAAAAAAATTAATTTTTTATTTAAATAGCCATTTATACACATCGTTACCATTTGCAAATAATAATAGTGCTATTAAAATAAAAAATCCAGTGATTTGTGCATACTCTAAAAATTTGTCGCTAGGCTTTCTACCTGTAACCATTTCGTATAATAAAAACATTACGTGGCCTCCATCTAATGCAGGAATAGGCAGAATATTCATAAACGCTAAAATAATGGATATAAAAGCCGTTGTTGCCCAAAATGCTGGCCAGTTCCAAGTATCAGGAAACATACCGCCAATGGCCGCAAAGCCACCAACCTCTTTATATGCCCCGGTATCAGGATTGAAGATTTTCTTCATCCCTTTAATATAATCTGTAAGTGTCTTAACACCTTTGTTCCATCCCGCAGGTATAGATTCTACAAATGAATAATCCGTAGTTTTAATTTTAAGATATCCTTGTTCGTCAGCTTCTGCACTTGATAAACCAATTAGTAACCCTAACTTGGCTTCCTCAGAAATATTCGCTTTTAAGGGTATTTCTTCTCCATTTCGTTTCACGATAACATTTACCGTGGTTCCTTTATTAGCTTCAAGTATTGGAAAAACTTGATCTTGGTAGGCGACTGGCGTTCCGGAAATACTGGTAAAGACATCACCAGGTTCAAAACCAGATGCCTCGTTTTGTGAATCTTCTGGAATTTGACTAATAACAAAAGGCAATCTTGGTTTAATAAATTGGGCTTGATCTCTATTATCTGAAATTGTTTCAATAAAATCTACAGGAACTTCTTTATTTATCTTATTGCCGTTTCTTTCGATGGTGAATTTTTCACCGTAGACCAATTCATAGGGTATTGTTTGTAGCTTCTCTACTTTTTTACCATCAATGTCTAGAAATTTATCCCCTGTTTGTACGCCAAGTGCATCTCCTAAGGTAGAATCAGTAACCCAAACACCATCTTTAAGTCCGTCATTGGAAATATATTGTTCACCGTAAGCAAATGCCAAGCCAATAAATATTGCAACAGCCAATATAAAATTAACGGTTACACCGCCCAGCATAATAATTAACCGTTGCCAAGCAGGCTTGCTTCTAAACTCCCATTCTTTTGGTTCCTCGGCCATGGCTTCTTTATCCATGCTTTCATCTATCATTCCCGATATCTTTACATAACCGCCCAAAGGCAACCAACCAATACCGTATTCTGTCTCCCCAATTTTCTTTTTGAAGAGTGAAAACTTTACATCAAAAAATAAATAAAATTTCTCTACTCTGGTTTTAAAATATTTTGCTGGTATAAAATGACCTAACTCGTGAAGTACAATAAGTATAGAAAGGCTTAAAAAAAATTGTATGGTCTTTATAATAATAGGGCTCATTCTTTTTTCCTGAAAATTAAAATCGGACAAAAGTACATTTTTACATCCGCTAAAAAAAAGAAACACACTAAGGGATAGGTATTTTAAGAATATTTTATCAGCCTATGGCATAAATTTACTTGAAATCTAATATGACCTAGCGTACCTTTACAAAAAAAATAATGCGGTCTTTCTTCGCTAAATTCAAGCTATTCGGATTAGTATTACTGGCTATATCAGCAGTTATTATTTATCTTTTCTATAATGCCCTAAAACCGGTAAAGTTACTTCCGGTGTATTCACCTGCAATGGTAAATTCAGAATTAGTTTCTGAAGAAATACAGCATGTTAAGAAATACCATACCATTGGGAATTTCTCTTTTTTGAATCAAAATGGAAAGATAATCACTCAACAGGATTATGAAGGCAAAATTTATATAGCCGATTTCTTTTTTACTACCTGCCCTACCATTTGCCCAATTATGACCAAAAATATGGCAGAATTACAAAAAGAGCTAATTAATGATACTGATGTGCTTCTTTTGTCTCACTCCGTTACTCCTGAAATCGATTCTGTTGCCCAACTTAAAAAATATGCTATTGAAAAAGGGGTTAACGACACCAAATGGAATTTAGTTACTGGTGATAAAAAGCAAATTTATGACCTAGCACGTAAATCGTATTTGGCCGTAAAGACCGATGGTGATGGTGGACCTTTTGATATGATACACACCGAAAATTTTATTTTGGTCGATAAGGAAAAACGTATTCGTGGGTTTTACGATGGCACCAATAATGATGATATGTCTAAACTTTTAGAGGACCTTAAAATTTTAAAAGCATCGTACGTCGAATAAATAGTATACCATTAAATAGAAAGCAGCAAAATGCGTGTCTTATTTTAAGAGGATATTAATCCCTAATTAAAATATTTCCTTTATTTTTGTCATTACTTATAATGAATCTAAATAAAGATTGGAAACTACCATTGCACACTTAAAGAGAGGTCAAAAGGGAATTATAAAGGAATTCACTGAAGGCTTATTGCCAATAAAGTTACTAGAATTAGGTTGTTTGCCAGGCAATGAAGTAGAATTGATACAAGTAGCACCATTAAAAGACCCTATTTATATTAATGTAAATGGTTCACATATTGCCATTAGAAGAGAAATGGCACTTCATATAGCGTTAGATATCATTGAAGACAATGTGGTTATATGAGCAAGCAAATTAATGTAGCCCTTATTGGCAATCCAAATACCGGAAAAACATCTGTTTTTAACCAACTCACAGGACTTAATCAAAAAGTGGGTAACTACCCGGGTATTACTGTTGAAAAAAAAGAAGGTATCTGCAAATTACCTAGGGGGGTAAAGGCACACATTCTAGATTTACCAGGTACGTATAGTTTAAATACAACGTCGTTAGACGAAAGTGTTGCCGTAGAATTATTATTAAACAAAAATGACAAGAATCACCCAGATGTTGCCGTTGTGGTTTCCGATGTCGAAAATTTAAAACGAAACCTACTCCTTTTCACTCAAATAAAAGACTTAAAAATACCAGCTATTTTAGTGATTAACATGGCTGACCGTATGTCTCGTAAAGGGATTACGATAGATATAGATTTACTAGAAAAGAAACTTAATTCTAAAATAGCTTTAGTTAGCACTCGTAAAGCAACAGGTATTGAAAGGTTAAGAGAGCTTATTGCCGATTACAAAAATTTATCTAATGCTCAAAACGTTGATATTTCTGTAATTGCCCCTGATTATTTTGAAAAGCTACGGGAGACATTCCCGAAAGAAGATATTTACAAACTTTGGTTGGTAATTACCCAAGATGTGAATTTTATGCCTCTTGAAAAAAAGCTAATTAAAGACACATCTTCATTTGCAACAAAATCAAAATCAGAACTAAAACGCCTACAGCAAAAAGAGACGATTTTAAGGTACCAATTTATCAATGGTATTTTAAAAGAAACCTATAAGATTGACGTTAATGCTGCAAAAGGTTTTAGAGCAACTTTAGATAAGGTTTTGACCCATAAAGTCTTTGGTTACGTTATATTTTTTCTAATTCTATTAACCATTTTTCAAGCTATTTATGGCTGGAGCGAATACCCAATGGATTTAATAGATGGCTTTTTTGCCTCAGCTACAGAATGGGTAAAAGACACCTTACCACCTGGTGTATTTACCAATCTTATTGCGGAAGGTATTTTAGCTGGTATAGGTGGTATTGTAATTTTTATTCCTCAGATTGCATTCTTATTTTTATTTATAGCACTACTTGAAGAAACGGGCTATATGAGTAGGGTTGTATTCTTAATGGATAGAATTATGCGCCCCTTTGGCCTAAGTGGAAAAAGTGTTGTACCCTTAATTTCTGGTACCGCATGTGCAATACCTGCAGTTATGGCTACTAGAACAATAGAAAACTGGAAGGAAAGACTAATTACTATTTTAGTAACACCATTTACTACCTGCTCGGCACGTTTACCGGTCTATTTAATAATAATTGCACTGGTAATTCCAGAGGGAAACTTCCTTGGTTTAAGTTATAAAGCTTTAACCTTAATGTCCTTATATTTAATGGGCTTTGGAGCAGCCATATTATCGGCCGTTATTTTAAATAAAATTCTTAACATTAAGAGCAAATCTTTCTTTGTAGTAGAAATGCCCAATTATAAATTACCATTGCTTAAAAATGTAGGGTATACCGTTATTGAAAAGACTAAAAGTTTTGTTTTTGGAGCTGGTAAAATAATACTTGCCATCTCAATAATACTTTGGTTTTTAGGCTCCAACGGATTTTCTGATGAGTTTAAAAATGCAGAAACTATTGTAACAAATAGAGTAAAAGAAGAAGGTTTTAGTACAAGTAGCGAAATTTATTTTGACAACCACCAAGATGGAATTGATTTAAACGACGTAAGTGGTACTAATCAAAAAAATGAACTTGAGGAACGTGCTTTAGCTCAAGAGATTGCAGGCTACAAACTAGAGCATTCGTATATGGGTTATATGGGAAAAGCAATAGAACCTATTGTAAGACCATTAGGTTACGACTGGAAGATTGGCATAGCCGTTCTTACTTCTTTTGCAGCCAGGGAAGTCTTCGTAGGCACGCTTGCTACCATTTATAGTGTTGGTAATGACGAAGAGGAAACTATAAAAAATAGAATGGCCGCAGAAGTCAACCCTAGAACTAAAAAACCATTGTTTAATTTGGCTTCGGGCATTTCATTACTGTTGTTCTACGCATTTGCCATGCAATGTATGAGTACTTTGGCAGTAGTAAAAAGAGAGACCAATTCTTGGAAATGGCCAGCCGGTCAGCTCGTATTTATGAGCCTTTTTGCTTACATTGTAGCTTTAATTGCTTATCAACTATTAAAATAAAAACACATGATACAACACATCTTAGTTTACATTACTTTGGCTATTTCTGTTGGTTATTTAGTGAACAAATTTTTACTTCCAAAATCTATTTGGGCAGGAAAAAAAAGCAATTCAAAATCCTGTGGCCCAAATGATTGTGGCTGCCACTAAATACTTCAATTAGTTAAATTAGAATTAAATGACTCTTAACAATTTCTAAAATTGTAACGTTTCTCTCCTAGGTTCGTCTAGATTGCGTTAGAATAATCGAACGTATGACTATAAAATTACCTATTCCGGCCTTTTTTTTATTTCTAATTTTCACTCTATTTACCGCAAATGCCCAAAGTTTAAGTGCCTTTGTAATTGATAGCGTAAGCCAGCAACCTATCCCCTACGCGACGGTTCAGCTAAAAGAAAAAGGCGTTATAACCAATGAAGATGGTAATTTCAATTTTGTTTTAAATGAGACTATCCAAGATACTGACTCCTTAACAATATCTTCAATGGGTTATGAAACGCTATCTAAACCTATAGCCGAATTCACCACAAACAAAATATTACTTACTCCTAAAGCTATTGAATTAAAAGAAGTAATTGTTTCTAATAAGAATTACACTGCTGATGAAATTATGGACCTGGTTGAGGATAATCTTGAAAAAAATTACACTAACGACCTAACTAAAAAGAGACTTTTTCATAGAGAATCTAGTTTTGACCGCTGGACGAAAAGTGACTTTAAAGTTAAAAAATCTTCAATTGACGTTTTAAACCAACAATTTTTAGATAGCGTTATTTCCACAGTTCCTAAAGACAATAGCTATTACTCTGAAATTGTTGGTGACTTATATGGCAATTATACCAAGGAAACACAAAAACTAGATCTATTAAAGGCTTCTAAACTATTTGACAAAAGCAAAGATTTAGATGCCGAAAAACTAGAAGAAAAATTTAATGAAATTTTAAAAGACAACGTAAAACCAGGTTCGTATTTTAAAATAAAATCAGGCTTATTCGGCACTAAAATAGATTCCGATGAAGTTAGCCAGCTTTTTGAAGAAGAGGTTGACTCTACAGATGTAGCTGCAGTAAATAAGGAGCTTGAGGAGAAAAAGAAAAACAAAGAAGAAGAGCAAAAGAACTATGCAAATTGGAAAAAAGGGAATTTGAGTTCTATTTTAAGTGGTTTACCAACTCAAGAAGATACTGACCTTAACTTTATTATTAAATCTAGAAAGTACAACTTTACCCTAAACGAATTTACCTATTTAGGAAACGATGCTGTATATGTACTAAGTTTTAAGCCTAGCGGCTCTGCTGACTATGAGGGTACTTTATACATAAATTCTGATGATTTTGCCATACTTCAAGTAGATTATACCAATATTAAACCTGTTAAAAAATTTAATTTACTCGGCATTTCAGCCAATAAGTATCTTTCTAAAGGTAAAATTATTTATGGCAAGAGTCCTAATGGCTCTTATGGGTTACGTTACTTAGAATCAGAAACGGGTACAAGAATTGGACTAAGGAGACCTTTAAAAATAATTGAAAAAAACAAAATAGTTAAAGGTAGAAATAAACAAAACGAATTATCCGGTGATATAGATTTCGTGTTTATTAATGTTGTTAAAAATGAAATGATCGTTTTTGAGGCTGAACAAATTAGTCAGGCTTCCTATGATGGGTTTACTGAAAACAACACCATATCCCCCACATATATGCCTAAATACGATCCAACATTTTGGGAAGGTTATGCTATTATGGAACCTAATACCGCAATTAAAGAATTTACATCGGCTTCCACTGAGTAGATTATATTAAATTCTTGACAAAGTGGTAAAGCAGCAGGCTCCATCCAAATACCAAAAAAAGTCCTCCTATTGGCGTTATTGGACCTAATATTTTTATTTTATTTCCTTTGGATGCAGAGATGCATAGACCATAAATACTGAAACAAAATAATAGAATTCCAATAATAAAACAATAAATTATAGCTTTCTCTAAATCAGTTTCAAGGTTGAGATTAAAACTTAGCATTATAATTAATAATGCATGATACATTTGGTATTTAACTCCAGTTTCAAAACTGTTCAATTGGTCTACCGTAAATGTTTTTTTCAACAAATGCGCACCAAAAGCTCCAAAAATAACCGCTAATAACCCTAATAATGTACCTACTAACTGTGCTACTAAAACCATATTGTTTTTGTAGTAAAGATACATGCATCAAATATATTTTATAAATTTCGGTAACGGTTATCTCAGAAAAATGAAAAATTATATATTAATGTGGTTCGCAGCAGTCTTCTTTTTAAGTAGTTGTGGAGTATCTAAAAACACTAGTAATTCTACTAAAACTACATCTTCATTGAACAATGAACTTAAAGATAAAAACAGGGCAAATATTACTTTAATACAGCGCATAACTCAATTGCCCGGAGTGGTATTATATAACAATTTACCCGTTATTAACAAATCATCAAATTCATTTGGGTCAGTAGGCAATCAAGAACCATTATATGTTCTAAACAATCAAGTTATCGGTAATTCATTTAATTCTATAAATGAACTAATTGAAAATTATAATGTCAAAAAAATTATCATTTTAACCGGTGCAGATGCTGCGGTCTATGGAACGCAAGGCTCTAACGGTGTAATAAAAATTACCAGCTATTAGTAGTTCAATTAGTTTAAACTAATATTCATTTCCATAGAAGTATTAAAGCTAAAAACACATTCACCAAATTTTGGTGGGCCAAACATTTTCATCTTCCCTTTTGAAAAAGCCACTTGTTCTTTTGGAATGCCAAACATATTTGTATCAAGGTTTTGGTTGCCATTTTCATCATGAAAAATAGCAATGGCGTAATCCCCATCTGGTAAATTAGAAATACTAAAAGCAGTACTCCCTTTTACCGCCTTCTCCGAACCCGATTTATAAACTTTATCAAAGTTTAAAAAGGAGTTTTCGGTAGTATAAACGGCATAACAAATAGTTCCTTTATCCGAAGGAACTCCATCAATAGTAAGGCTAAGATTATGCTGAGCGCTTATTGCATTTGATAGCATGGCTAAAATTAATAACAAAAAGAAATTTCTATTTATCATACCCTCACTAATTCTATTTTAAAGTCATATTCAATAGTAATGCCATAATTTAAAGCAACCTTATAAAAGATTAATTAGGTGCTGTTGATACGTTTATTTTTGAAGAAATCTTATCTACTAACCGAAGAGTTTCTACAGAATCTTTTAAGTTAAAAAATACCAAGCAGGAGTCTTTGTATACCAACTTAACTTTTTGTTGATTAATGTTATCCACAAATACATACACTTTTTTTTCGGTCAACGAATCTTTAAACTGTCTAAAAATACCTTTTTCCATATCCATTGCAGAGAAACCATGCAAACGTTCCATAGGTGGCAGTCGTTCAACAAATACAACGCTATCTAATTGGTTAAATGGGATCTCAATAGCATAAAATCCGGATCGTAATTTTAAACTATCAGCATCACTACTTACCCAATTTTTAAAGTGAAGTATAAGCACATATGTGCAGAGAACTACAGTTAAGATTAACGTAATTGTCCAAACCCAATTTTTCTTAGTAAACTGCATAAATAACTATAAATATCACGTTTATACCACTATTGTCTTAAACGGTAAAAGTGGTATTAAATTACCGTTACATTAAAAAACAGTCTTATTTCATTTAGAAGAGACTATGTCCTATCCTAAACCTACATCTAAGGTCATCATTATAATAAACCCACCAATAAAGCCCATAGTAGCAATATCGGTATATTTGTCTTGTTGAGTTTCTGGTATTACCTCTTCTACAACTACAAAAATCATTGCTCCTGCTGCAAAAGAAAGTGCATAAGGTAAAATAGGCTGAAAAGTCATTACCGCCCATGCCCCTAAAACAGCTGCTATTGGCTCTACTATTGCAGATGCTTGACCATACATAAAACTTTTAGTTCTACTTAACCCATGTCTACGTAATGGCATGGCCACGGCAAAGCCTTCTGGGAAATTCTGTAATCCAATACCTAAAGCCAAGGCAACCGCCCCACCAATAGATGCGCCATCAAATCCAGCTGCAACGCCGCCAAACAGAACACCAACTGCTAAACCTTCGGGTATATTATGCATTGTAATTGCCAATGTTAGCAAGGTGGTTCTACGCCAAGGCGTTTTAACCCCTTCGGCCTCACTTTCTTTAAAATTAATATGTAAATGAGGAAGTACTTTGTCCAATCCAAAAATGAACATTGCACCAAAGAAAAACCCGATTGCCGCAGGTATCACTTTTACGAATCCGTCCCCAGGACTCATTTCAATACCAGGTGCCAACAAACTCCAAAAACTTGCCGCTACCATTACCCCTCCTGTAAAACCAAGCATCCCATCTAAAACAGCGCGATTTAATGTTTTAAACAAAAAAACCAATGACGCACCTGCCGCCGTAAGTCCCCATGTAAATAAGGTAGCATAGAAAGCCGCTAATACGGGGTCTATTGATTCGAAATAACTAATTATTTGGTCCATAAAACGATACTATTAATTGTTTAAAACGTTACTCTTCATCAACTATCTCTAAAAATAAATTTGATGCTATTTGTTTAGAAATACGAATAGACCCAGCCCTTGTTGAAATAGTAACCGAACCATCAAATTCTTCTCTTTCAAGTATTTTAAATGTGTCGCCCAGTGCGATTTTATTTTTATCCAAAAATTTCAAAAATGCTGCCGATGAATCATTTACCCCAACACATACACCTTGGCCACCGACAGGCAACTCACTAATTAATTTTTTAACAGACTTGCTGAATACACCGTCTTTATTGGGAATTGGGTCACCATGTGGGTCCACCTTAGGAAACCCTAAATGGGCATCTAACTTATCAATTAAGGCATCGCTCTTTATATGCTCTAACTGCTCAGCAACCACGTGAACCTCATCCCAAGAAAAATTTAATTTATCCACCAAAAAAACTTCCCAAAGCCTATGTTTTCTAATAATGGATAAGGCTACTAACCTTCCTTTTTCTGAGAGTGAAACACCTTGATATTTTTTATAATGAACCAAAGATTTCTCGGACAGTTTCTTTACCATATCGGTAACTGATGATGGTTTGGTTTTCATCTGTTCCGCTATAGCATTTGTAGCAACAAGTTTGCTATTAAACTCGCTTAAATGATAAATAGCTTTAATATAATCTTCTTCCGATAAAGTCATTCTAAATCAATATAAACACAAAAATACATTTTTATACGTAAAAACAATTTTTTAGTTTTGTCTAAATATAATTTTAGATGTTTAAAATATTATTTTTTGCCTTATCTATTTTTAGTGTTGGAATTATAAGTGCTCAAAATTCGACCACTACAGGCACGATTTCATCGAATGGACTACCAGAAGCCTACGTAAATATTTTTTTAAAGGGTACCGAAATAGGTACTGCATCTAATGAGATTGGGCAGTATGAGTTAAAAAACCTTTCACCAGGTAAATACACACTTATTGCGTCTACCATAGGATTCGAAAAATATTATAGAACAATTACGATTAAGGAAGGTCAAAATCAGACTATAGACATAGACCTAAAACCTGCTACAGAATCTTTAGATGAGATGGTAGTTACTGGAACACTGAAACCTGTAAGCAGACTAGAAAGTCCTGTTCCAGTAGAGGTATACAAACCTACCTTTTTCAAGAAAAACCCTACCGCAAGTATTTTTGAAGCGTTACAGAATGTAAACGGTGTTCGCCCGCAAATAAATTGCAATGTATGCAACACAGGTGATATTCATATTAACGGTTTAGAAGGACCCTATACTTTAGTTTTAATTGACGGTATGCCTATTGTTAGTGGTTTGGGAACCGTTTATGGCTTATCTGGTATACCAAATTCTCTTATTGAACAAATTGAAATTGTAAAAGGTCCGGCCTCTACGTTATATGGAAGTGAAGCTGTAGGCGGATTAATAAATATCATCACCAAAAATAACCTTACTGCGCCTAAATTTTCAGGAGATAGTTTTATTACGGATTGGGGCGAGTATAATCTAGACTTAGGCACCAAATTTAATATGGGCAAAAAAGCAAACGTTTTATTAGGACTTAACTACTTTAAATACGACAATCCCATAGATAATAACCGAGATAATTTTACCGACCTTACTTTACAAGACCGTATTTCTGTATTCCAAAAATGGAGTTTTACACGTAAAAACGCTCGTATATTTTCACTTGCTGGTCGCTACTTCTATGAAGACCGATGGGGAGGAGAATTACAATGGACACCAGAATTTAGAGGTGGGGATGACGTTTATGGCGAAAGTATTTACACCCGTAGATGGGAAGTTTTAGGGAAATATCAGCTTCCTGTGGAAGAACAATTAATGCTTTCTTTCTCTTATAATGACCATAGTCAAAATTCGGTTTATGGTAATGTTCCTTACTTAGCTGACCAACGAATTGGTTTTACACAAATAACATGGGATAAAACGTTGGGCAAGCATAGTCTATTAGCGGGCACTGCATTGCGTTACAATTATTACGACGACAACACCACCGCCACAGCAGATAGTAACGGGAACAAACCAGATGAAGTCGTTATCCCTAGTATTTTTTTACAAGATGAAATAGCATTCAATAAAAAGCACTCGCTACTTATGGGCGCTCGTTATGATTATGACAGCAGACATGGTTCTATTTTTACACCAAGAGGCGCGTACCGTTTTAAATTTACTGACAATGATATTCTACGCTTAAATGCAGGTACTGGTTTTAGAGTAGTTAATTTATTTACAGAAGAACATGCTGCATTAACAGGCTCACGAGATGTGATAATTACCGAGGAATTGAAACCAGAACGTTCTTTCAATATTAACGTAAACTACCTTAAAAAAATATATGGCGACAATGGTACTTTTGTAACCTTAGATGCCTCTATGTTTTACACCAATTTTCAAAATGTGATACTACCGGATTACGATACAAATCCGAATCAAATTATTTATGACAATTTAAACGGAAAATCTATTTCGCAAGGTGTAAGTGCCAATATGGATATTGTTTTTCCTAATAGTCTTAAACTAATGATAGGTGGCACTTTACAAGATGTCAGCAATACGGAAGACGGCGTAACAAAACGACAAATACTTACAGAAAGTTATTCCGCCAATTGGGGATTAACATATTCCGTTAGACCTTGGAATCTAACTATAGATTACACTGGAAATCTTTATGGGCCAATGCGACTACCTACACTAGGGGATAGTGACCCAAGAAGAGATTCTTCTCCAACTTGGAGCATTCAAAATATTCAGTTTTCTTATAATGCCATAAAGAATCTTGAAATATATGCGGGTGTCAAAAACCTATTAAACTGGACACCCAACAATGGAAATCCTTTTATTATAGCCCGCGCAAATGACCCTTTTGACAAAGAAGTAGCTTTTGACAGCAACGGCAATGCAGTTGCAACACCAAACAACCCCAACGCACTTACTTTCGACCCATCTTATGTATATGGACCTAACCAAGGCATTAAGTCATTTTTAGGCTTACGGTACACCTTAAATTAACGAAAATAAACTAACGTAATTTCGTATTTTTGATAACAGAAGGAAATCTACTTCACAAATACCTTCAAAAAATCATGAATACGTACGATTACATTATTATTGGCGCTGGCGCATCTGGTCTATTATTAGCAGATGCTATGGGAAAAGATACTTTTTTTATAGATAAAAAGATTCTTATTCTTGACAAAGACGCTAAAAACACAAATGATCGTACTTGGTGTTTTTGGGAAAAAGGAAATGGTAAATTCGATGCTATCCTATATAAAAAATGGGATATGCTTCATTTTGAAGGAGCTCAATTTTCGAAAAGAAATGCAATTGCTCCTTACTCCTATAAAATGATAAAGGGAATTGATTTTTACAATTACTATTTAGGTAATCTTAAGGAATATACAAACATTACTTTTATACATGATGAAGTTCTTGAACTTAAGGAAACCAGCACTGAAGTCGTTGTAGTAACCCAACATCACCAATTTACAGGAACATATATCTTCTCTAGCCTTTTTGATTATAAGATGGCTACCCGGCAAAAAAAATATCCGGTTTTACAACAACATTTTGTGGGTTGGGAAATAAAAACAGATAGGCCTGTCTTCAATGCTTCTGAGGTAACATATATGGATTTTTCAATTCCACAAAAAGAAAATACACGCTTTATGTATGTACTGCCATATAGTACTGATACTGCTTTAATAGAATATACCTTATTCTCAAAAAACAGATTACCCAAAGAGGAATATGAGCATGCAATTAAAGAATACATATTAGAAAGGTATAAATGTAATTCTTATGAAATAATAGAAAAAGAAGCTGGTAGTATACCCATGACCGCATATGATTTTAGAGAACACCATACCAATAGAATAAGATATATTGGCACTGCTGGCGGATGGGCTAAACCTAGCACAGGATACACACTAATGAGTACTACAAAAAAAATTCCGCAGCTAGTAGAATTAATTAAACAAGGAAAACCATTACAGAGGCTAAAACTTAAAAATAAGTTTAGGTTTTATGATATGCTGTTTCTCGATGTTTTAAGTAAAAACAATGCCAATGGACATCTAATTTTTGAATCAATTTTCAAATCCTTAAAACCGCAAAAAGTATTTAAATTTCTAGATGAAGAAACAAATCTTAAAGAAGACATTACTTATATAAATTCATGCCCAAAACTTCCATTTATAAAGGCTCTTTTTAAAAGAATATTTTAAACCTTTCTGTTCATTAAATTTTCACCAAATTGCCTTAACAAATCTTTCTTGCTTTGCTCAATATCCATTTCTAAAAGCACATTAAAGGCTTTTGTAGTATAGTCTTCAATGGCATTTTGCGTTGCAATATCTGCTTTTGTTTTTATAAAAATAGAACGAACTGCGTTTACTTTGGTTTCAGATTCTTTGGGCTGTATTGAATATAAATGTTCCAACTCTTTAGTTATTACCACAGAGTCAGAATTCATTGCTTTTAAATACAAATATGTTTTTTTATTTTCGATAATATCTCCACCAACTTGCTTACCGAACGTTTTAGGGTCACCGAAAACATCTAAATAATCGTCTTGTAACTGAAAAGCAATGCCTAGGTTTAATCCAAATGCATACATCTGATCTTGCGAAGCTTCGGAGGCTCCTGCAACAATAGCCCCCATTTTTAAAGCTGCAGCGACTAACACTGCTGTTTTACATTCAATCATTTTTAAATACTCTGGCAGCATTACATCATCACGAGTTTCAAAATCCACATCGTACTGTTGTCCTTCACAAACTTCTAATGCTGTTTTACTAAAAAGTTTGGCCAAATCACGAAATACAGTAGGTTCATAATTCTCAAAAAGTTGATATGCCATTATTAGCATAGCATCCCCAGATAAAATACCCGTATTTATATCCCATTTTTCATGCACGGTAGTTTTACCTCTACGTACAGGCGCGTCATCCATAATATCATCATGCACCAAAGAAAAGTTATGAAATATTTCTATTGCGGTAGCAGCATTTAATGCTTTACTAAAATCTACATCAAAGATCTCTGCTGTCATTAAAACAAGAACAGGTCTTAAGCGTTTACCACCTAAACCAAGAATATAGGTAATTGGTTCATAGAGATTTCTTGGTTCTTTTGTAATTTGTTTTGAGTTTAAATACTTAATAAACTCCTCTCGATATTCAGTTATTGAATGCATTCATGCAATTTTCTTCAAAAATAGAATAAATAAAGTTTGCATTAAACTCGTATTAACCTTTGATGAGCCAATAATCTAAAGTTAGCATCGACATAAGGTTAGGTGGAAAATTTGAAATCTATTAGAAAAGTTTAAAACGATTTATAGAGAATTACGTTTAATCAACCTTGATGGCATAATAACTTGCGTTGTTTTCTCCTTCTTTAAATGTTCAGCTGCCATTTTGGCCATTTCGATAAAATCTGTTGAAATAGTTGTAATGCCCCCAAATACAATCTCTTTTGCTACATTATCATTCTGCGAAAGAATCCCAATATCCTCTCCAATTTTGTACTTTTTCCGAACACAATCTCTAAGAACCTGCCATAAAATGGTATCCCCTAATATAAAATAGAGATTTCCCTTATCGGCAGCACCAAGTGAATAATTTTTTTTAACTGTGCCATTAATTGCATACTCCTTTAAAAATCTTTCGTACGCATGTTTTATGGAAATTGGAGAATAGTCACTTTCTTCATTAAAGAATAAAATAATTTTATTGTATTTTCTAATTTCAGGAAGCAGCTTTACCAAGGAATTATAAATTACATTCTCAAATTCTTGAGCGATATAAGAAAATGGCTTTCCTAAATCTAAATACCTATCAACCAATAATAATTTTTTAGGCTCAATACTTTGAAGCATCGGTACAACACTTGGGTCTTGAATGGGTGCTATTATATACATTCCATACTTACCGTTTATATTGGTAAGAATAGTCTCAAAAATGGTTAAGTTATTATGGTGAAAAAACACATCTATTTGAAATCGCTTTCCCATTTCTTTCCTAAATGTCTTATAAAATTCTTCTTGATAGCTTTGAAATGCAAATAAAAGCAAGGCCATTCTTTTTGTAATATTAGTTTCTTGACTAATTATGAAATAACCTTTTAACTGTCTTGATTCAATTAAGCCTCTATTCTTAAGTTCTTCATATGCTTTAAAAATGGTTTTTCTAGCATAACCAATTTCGTCAACCATATTATTAATGGAAGGTAATTGGTCACCAATAGTCAATTTACCCTCTTCTATTGATTCAATAACCCCTTGCACCAATTGTTCGTGCTTTGAAAGGCTATTGTACTGTTTTAAGCTTAATACTTTTTTAACGACAGGCATAAAATAAAACACTATTACAATATGTCGAATATACAATTTAATCAAGTATATCAAAGTCTAACCCCTATAAATACTCAATTACCACTAAAAAATCATAATACCATATTAACATTATCTGATGTTTTTATTGTGATATACAAAATTTAATATGCCAAAATTTATTAAATTAACATTTTATTATATATTTGCTAGTAGTAGCATAGTGTATCATAGTCTTAAATAATTAAGTAGACATGTATTATACTGTGCTCAAAAACTAACTAACAACCCATTAAGAACCTATTTTATGAATTATCAAATTAATTTTCCTAAGTTGTTCATGATTAGAAATCATGCAATCTTAACGATGATTTTATTTTTTGGTGGGGTACTCTTATCGAGTATCTATGCACAAGAAGTAAAAGTAACAGGTACGGTAACATCTGCTGCAGATAACATGCCATTACCAGGGGTTTCAGTCATTGATGCCAATAACCCCACAAGAGGGGTGCAGGCCGATTTTGACGGAAATTTCTCAATTACCTTAAATGAAGGCAAAACCAGTTTACGATTCAGCTACATTGGTTTTAAATCCGCTGTTGTTCCTGTGAACAATCAAAGCACCATAAACGTATCTTTAGAAGAGGATGTTGCTAATCTAGAAGAGGTTGTAGTAGTAGGTTATGGTACTCAAAAGAAAGCGACTGTTACAGGTGCAGTAACAGCAGTACAAGGTCCAGTTCTTGAAAGTTCACCAGCTATTAGTGTATCTAACTCCCTTGCTGGTAGATTACCAGGTGTAGTTATCATTCAAACCAGTGGTGAGCCCGGCAATGACCAATCTACTATTAGTATTCGTGGTACCAACACATTGGGTAACAATCAACCACTAGTTGTAATTGACGGTATTCCTGATAGGGACGGTGGCATTAGCCGTATTAATTCAAATGATATCGCAAATATTTCAGTTTTGAAAGATGCTTCCGCTGCTATTTATGGAGCTAGAGCTGCAAACGGAGCCATTATTGTAACCACAAAAAGTGGCAATGCTGGTAAAATGGAAATTAAATATAGTGCTGATTTTGGTCTTACTAGACCCACAAGAGTTCCTGAAATGGCAAGTGCTGTTGAGTATCAGACAATTATGAACGAGTTGTCCATTTATAACAGTAATATTCCTGCAAGTCAATGGGGCGCTGCAAATACCGCATTTCAAAACACAGGCAGTTATACTATTCCTGGAACCTCAGAAACTGTAAACGCCGCTTTTAGTCCCGAAACAATAAATAACCATAGAACAAATGCGGATCCATGGTTATATCCAGATACGGATTGGTTCGGTGCTACCTTTCAAGATTGGGCAGAACAACAACGGCATAATCTTTCTGTAAGTGGTGGAAGTGAAGATCTTAAGTACTACGCATCACTTGGGTATTCAGATCAAGGTGCTATTTACAAAAATTCAGCCAACCGCTATCAGCAGTATAATTTTAGGTTAAATACCGATGCAAAGGTCAACGACTATATTTCTACTAAATTAATGATGGGATATAGAAAAGAATATAGAAATTTCCCAACAGAGAGTGCTGGTGCTATATTTAGGATGTTAATGAGAGGTAGACCCAACGAGCCAGCTGTTTGGCCAAATGGTTTACCAGGGCCAGATATTGAAAATGGACAACAGCCTGTAGTTATAACTACCAATGCAACGGGTTATGATAAACAACCAACGGATTATTTGCAATTTACAGGTTCCGTTGATATTAAAAACCCATGGGTCGAAGGCTTAACCTTAACCCTGTTGGCTGGTGTTGACCAAAGCCAACAGCGCAGAAAATTATGGCAAACACCTTGGACATTGTATTCATTGGATCGTGCCAATTATATTGCAACCGGAAATCCGGTTTTAAGCGGTGCAATCCGATCTAACTTTACTGACCCAAGGTTAACTCAAGCATCCTTAAACGTTTTAAACACCAACCTAACAGGTTTACTAAATTATGATAAAACAATAGGTGATGATCACACAATTAATTTACTAGCCGGTGTTACCCGTGAAAATTTTCAGGGCGAATTTTTATCAGCCTTTAGAAGAAACTACTTATCATCTGCTGTTGATCAAATAGGTGTAGGTGGTGAAATAGGCCAAGAAACTGATGGTTTTGGATATAATAGAACCCGCTTAGGATATTATGGTCGTGCACAATATAATTTTAAGGAAAAGTATTTAGCCGAGTTTATTTGGAGATATGATGGGTCTTATATTTTTCCAGGTGACGATCGTTTTGGTTTTTTCCCTGGATTCTTGGTTGGATGGAATATCAACAAAGAAGATTGGTTCAATGTTGAATCTATCGATTACCTAAAACTACGTGCCTCTTATGGTCAAATGGGTAATGACCAAGTTTTCTTTCAAGGTGCATTACAGGAATATGCCTATTTGTCCATTTATGATTTTGGTAGTTATCCAATTGATGGTGCAGTACAAACTACTCTTACAGAGCCGTTGTTGGCGAACCCTAGTTTTACATGGGAGCGAGCAAATAACCTCAATGTAGGTCTTGACGGTATTACCCTAAATGGAAAACTGAGCTTTACTTTAGAATACTTTTTAAACAGACGTGATCAAATTTTAATTCAAAAAACAGGTTCCACTCCAGGTTCTTCAGGTATTTCAGATTTATTACCTCCTGTTAATGCTGGTAAAGTAGATAACGAAGGCTTTGAATTTGCACTTAACTACTATGGTGGAGATGCTGATGGTTTTAAATGGGATGTTGGTGTCAATGGTGGTTATGCCCAAAACAGTGTCGTATTTTTAGATGAAATTCCTGGCGCACCGGATTATCAATTGCAAGAAGGCAAACCAATTGGATCATACTTAGTTTATGAATCTGACGGAGTATTCAAAGATGAGGCAGCAATAAATGCGAATACACTTGATTATAGTGCGGTAAAACCACAATTGGAACCCGGAGACATGAAATTTAAGGACATTAATGGTGATGGTGCTATTAATGATTTAGACCAGGTTCGATTGGATAATAGTATTGTGCCAAACTTTAACTTTGGCGCAACCTTTAACGCCTCCTATAAGAATTTTGATTTATCGGTGCTATTACAAGGAGCAACAGGAGCAAAGTTACCTATCTTAACTGAATCGGGCGATATAGGAAATTATCTTAAATATAGCTTTGATAATAGATGGAGTCCAGACAATCCAAGTAGTGTACACCCAAGATTAGCGAGTAGAGGTGACACCTATTACAGCGGTGGTTCATACGGTAACAACACGTATAATTTATATAGTAAAGATTACATTCGGCTTAAAAACGTTCAAATAGCATACAATTTCCCAAAAGCAATGATTGACCAATTTGGATTATCTGCATTTAGGGTATACATGAGTGGTCTTAATTTGGCGACCTGGGCAGCACAAGACATTTATGATCCTGAATCAACAAGTAATAGTGGCCAGTTTTATCCACAACAGACCATTATTAATACAGGTTTTAGTTTAACATTTTAAAAAAAAAATCATGAAAAAAAGAAAATTAGTACTCTTAGGTCTGTTAACGGTAGCCTTAATACCGATATCGTGTAACGAAGACTTTTTAGAAACCCAACCATTAGATTCCATATCGGCTGATGCCACTTGGGCAGATGGTGCATTGTCACAAGCTTTTGTATTTAATGTGTATTCATCCCTTGGCTATGGAGGGTTTGAAGAAGAAGGGCTTGCGTCTCTAACAGACGAAGCAATGTTTACGCACTCTGGAAGAGGTATTAACGTTATTACCGAAGGCTCACTTTCTCCAGCGGGGACAGGTAACGTAAATATAATACCACAATGGAATGAGTTGTATTTGGCAGTTAGAAAGGCAAATATTGCCATACAAGAATTACCAAATGCAACGTTTGATGATCAAACTTTAAAAGATCGCTTACTTGGTGAAGCTCATTTTTTAAGAGCATATTATTATCATCAATTAATGCGATACTATGGAGGTGCGCCGTTAATTGACACGCCTTATGGCTTGGACGAAGACTATTCGGTAGCAAGAAGTACCTTTGCAGAAAATGTAGATTTTATTGTTGCTGATTTAGATCAGGCAATTTCCTTGTTAGACGGAAAAGACATTACCGCCGGTAGAGCATCTAAGTTAAGCGCTATGGGTCTTAAATCAAGAGTTTTGATTTATGCGGCAAGCGACTTACGTGACGGTCCAACGGCAAGTGCTAAATCGTCAGTTTTAGGAAGTTATTCCAATCTTGATTTAGTTGCGTACACATCTGGCGACAGAGCTGCACGTTGGAATACAGCGAAAGCTGCGGCGAAAGCTGTTTTAGATGAAACAACGGGTTATAAATTGGATTTAACCGCACCAGCAACTGCCGAAGAAGCTACACAAACCCATGTTTCTATTTCTATGGGTGGCGGAAGCGCTATAGGTGATCCGGCTGCTAGAGCAGAATTATTATTTGAACGTACACATACTCCATTATTTACCGTAGAAAGTAATTGGCCTTTGGGTGGAATTCACCAAGGTATAAATAACGGCCCTAACGGTTATCATAACTGGGCGGGCAACACTCCAATTCAACAATTGGTAGATGATTATCAAATGATGGATGGTTCTGATTTCGACTGGAATAATCCCGAACATGCCGCAGCTCCTTATGAAAATAGAGACCCTAGATTATCGGCGACTATTCTTTACGATGGTTCGGGTTGGAAACCTAGACCAGATGACGTTGCTGCTATTGATCCTTTTGATGAAATTCAAACAGGAACCTATGCTGATGGAAGTGGCGGTATTATAGCTGGTGTTGATATGCGTGATTCGCCTATTGAAAACTGGAATGGTAGTAGAACAGGATATTATGTTCGAAAATTTATTGATGCAGATCCAGCTGTGGTTGACAATCAATCGAGTGCACAAGTAGTTCCTTGGCCATTTATTAGATATACCGAAATAGTTCTTAATTACGTTGAAGCTTCTATTGCAACTGGCGATGAAGGCGAAGCTAGGAACTGGCTGAATAAAATTCGTTTTAGAGCTGGTATGCCTGCAATTACTGTTTCTGGTGCAGACTTGTTAAATACCTATATAAACGAAAGAAGAATTGAATTAGCTTATGAAGAGCACAGATACCACGATGCCAGAAGATGGATGATTGCCGATCAAACTTTAGGTCGCGGTATTAAAGTGATGAAAGTATCTGCAACTTTAAAAGCAGGTGCAACCCCAAGATCTCCGTATCAACATGATACTTCAGTTTATGATTATACATACACCGTAGTTGATAACAATGATAACGAAACAAGAACTTGGGACGACAAAATGTACTACATGCCAATAAGCAGAGATGAAATCAACCGTAATGAACTATTAGTTCAGAATCCCGGTTATTAAATAAATTTATTTTTGAGTTAGTTTTAAATTGAGTTAATGGAAAAATCTATCCCTTTTTGGGATAGATTTTTTACTTTTAAACAAATGAGAAAAAAACTATTTCCCTTTGTATTTATCGTATTCTTATTAATGCAAAGTTGTAACAATAAGGCAAAAAATCTTAATGCAGAAAACGCAACATCTTCGATAGAAAATACACCTCTTTTTACCCTATTAAGTGAAACTGAAACTAATATTAGTTTTCAAAATACTTTAAAAGAAGGTCTTAATGCCAATGTATTAGTATATGAATACCTATACAACGGCGGTGGTGTTGCCACTGGTGATTTTAATAATGACGGCTTACAAGACCTATATTTCACCTCTAACATGGGTGTAAATAAATTTTATTTAAACGAAGGCGATTTTAAATTTAAAGACATTACTCAACTCGCTAAGGTAGAAGGAAGATCAGGTCCTTGGAAAACAGGTATAACTTCGGCAGATGTAAACGGTGATGGAAAGTTAGATCTGTATCTATGCTACTCTGGAGCATTACCCGATGCCAAACGTAAAAACCAACTATTTATAAACCAAGGAAACGATGAAAATAACGTTCCTATTTTTAAAGAACAAGCAGAAAAATATGGGCTAGCAAGTGCTGCATTTAGCAACCAAGGGTATTTTTTTGATTATGATAGAGATGGCGATTTGGATATGCTTTTATTAAATCACAATCCTAAATCTCTCCCTGTTTTAAATGAAGTAAGTACCAAGGAATTTTTAAAAAAAGATGACCCCTTACAAGGCATACGGCTTTTTGAACAAAAAGAAAATGTATTTAATGATGTAACCATAAAATCAGGCTTAAGCGGCTCTGCACTGACCTACGGGCTTGGTATAGGCATTAGTGATATAAATAATGATGGCTGGCAAGATTTTTATGTATCTAATGACTATACTATTCCAGATTATTTATATATCAACAACAAAAACGGGACATTTACAGACCAACTAGGGTCGCAAATGGGACATACAAGTCACTTTTCTATGGGGAACAATGTTGCTGATATTAATAATGACGGACTACAGGATATTTTCACTTTAGACATGCTACCTAAGGATAATAAACGCCAGAAATTATTATTATCTCCTGATAATTATGAAAAATTCGATTTAAATTTAAGAAGCGGATTTCATCATCAGTATATGCGTAATATGATGCAATTGAATAATGGCGATGATACTTTTAGCGAAATAGGGCAAATAGCTGGCATATCAAATACCGATTGGAGCTGGGCTCCCCTATTTGCAGATTTTGACAATGACGGATTTAAAGATTTATACATCACAAATGGATATTTTAGAGATTATACCAATTTAGATTTCATCAATTACATGGAAAATTTTGTTCAAACTAAAGGGCGTTTGCAACGACAAGATGTTTTAGAATTGATAAAAAAAATGCCTGCTTCAAATTTGACAAACTTCTTTTACACCAATAAAGACGGTATTAACTTTACGGACGCCACCAATAGTTCTGGCACAAATCAACCCGCAAACAGCAATGGAGCTATTTATACAGATTTAGATAACGACGGCGATTTAGACTTGGTGGTCAACAACATTAATAAACCTGCTTTTATTTATAGAAACGATAGTAATAACCAAGATTACAACTACTTAAGCATTGAACTTAAAGGAGATAGTAGAAACACGCATGGCATAGGCTCAAAAGTTAGTGTATTTACCAACGGACAAATACAGGTTTTAGAGCAAATGCCTACACAAGGCTATTTATCTACTGTATCAACAATTTTACATTTTGGTTTGGCTAAAAACGCGACAATAGATTCGTTAGTCGTAAACTGGAATTCTGGTAAAACAGAAACCCTAAAACAAGTTTCTGCAAATCAATTATTGGTGTTAGGGGAAGAAAATGCTAAATATTCAACTTCTATAAAAAACAAACCGGACGTTTTGTTTTCAAAGTTAGAAAGTGGCCTAAACTATCAACACCAATCTTCTTCTATAAATGACTTTAAAAGACAATCTCTTTTACTAAAACAATTATCTCATGACGGCCCTCCAATGGCTAAGGGAGATATCAATAATGACGGATTAGAAGATATTGTCATTGGTGGTGGCATTGGGCAAGTAACATCCATATTTATACAGACCAACAATAAGAAATTTACTCAAAAAGTCAATGCTAGTTTTGATGTAGACAAAGAAAGCTACGATTCAGACATCGCACTTTTTGATGTAAATAATGATGGTAACTTAGACATGTACGTTGCCAGTGGTGGCTACCATAACTTTGCCCAAAATGACCCTTTATTACAAGATCGATTGTATTTAGGTGATGGGAAAGGAAGTTTTATTAAATCTGAATCTGCCCTACCAAGTATACCAACAAACACAGGTTCAGTTGCTTTTTCAGATGTAAACGACGATACCTTTTTAGATATTTTCGTTGGTGGATCCATTACTCCCGGTCGTTTTCCTGAATCATCTAGCAGCTATATTCTAATAAATGATGGCAAAGGTAATTTCACGGACAAGACCAATGCTATTCAGCCAGAATTGAAAAACTTAGGAATTACCACTGACGCAACATGGGTAGACTTGGACGGTGATAAAAAAGAAGATTTAATTGTAGTAGGAGAATGGATGCCTATTTTAATCTACCTCAATAAAAATGGTAAATTAATAGAAAAAACAAATCAGTTTTTGGAAGAACCATTATCTGGATTATGGACGGGCCTTCATGTAACCGACCTAAATAGTGACGGTAAACCAGATATTGTTGCAGGTAATATTGGCAGCAATACTCAATTTAAACTAAGTACCGATGCCCCTGCTGAATTATATTATGCTGATTTTGATGAAAATGGCTCTTTAGACCCTATTTTAAATTTTTATGTAGAAGACAAAAGTTATCCATACCTCACAAGAGATGAGTTACTGGGTCAACTTTCAGGCCTGCGCAGGCGTTTTACTAGTTATGAGAAATATGCCAATGCAACTTTAAAAGATATTTTCAGTGAAGCCGAATTGCAGAAAGCTACTAAACTAACAGTAACCCATCAAGAAACAACAGTTTTAATAAGCACTGCAAGTAGTAAATATCAAAACATACCATTACCTGTTCAAGCCCAATACTCCCCAATTTCAGAAATATTAAGTTCAGATTTAAACAATGATGGTATTGTAGATTTGCTACTTTTAGGCAACAATGATTTTTATAAACTAAGAATAGGAAAGTTTGATGCCAATTACGGCACAGTGCTTTTAGGTGTTGGGGATGGTACTTTTAGACATGTATCACAGCCAAAATCTGGACTCTCAATAAAAGGAAGCAATACAAATGCAGTAATGATAAATAATGAACTTATTATAACCAGTTACGGCGCACCTACTAAAACCTATAAACTTTTAAAATAGCTCTTAACTTAACGATGACTAGTTCCTTAATTAAAACACTTATAAAAATTTCTACCATAGTACTTCTCTTGCTTATTGTAGCATGTTCTACAACCGAGCAGCCAAAAATGAGTGATAAAGAAGTGGCTTTAGAATGGGCGAATATGACCTTGTTTATTACTAGATACACACCCTCTAACTCTCCCACTTTTGCATCTAGGGCATTTGGGTATATGGGTCTCACCATGTATGAATCTATAGTGCCCGGTTTTTCTGAGTATAAATCAATGAACGGGCAATTAAAAGGTTTAGATATGCTTCCTATTGTAGATGATTCAAAAGAATATAACTGGGTATTGGCATTAAATGCAGGGCAATCAGAAATTTTAAAGAATATATACGTTCAAACATCCGAAGAAAACATTCAAAAAATAGATTCTCTTGAACAGGCCATTTTTAATCTATATCAAGTTAATTTAGATAAAGAGACTATAGACCGTTCGGTTGCATATGGACAATCTGTTGCAAATATCATTTTTAACTGGTCTAAAACCGATGGCGGTCATAGAGGATATTTGAAAAATTTCGACAAAGCCATGGTTCATCCAGACCGACCTGGCGCTTGGAAACCTCCATTATTTGCCCAATCTTTTAGCCACCACCCATTACACCCACATTGGGGAGAAAATAGAACCTTTGCCTCAACGAACAAAGGTCTTGAAGACCCAACTATGATACCTTATGACACTACTGTTGGCTCTCCATATTACAAGCAATTCGAAAATGTATATTTAAAAGATCTAGAACTTACCCAACTAGAAAAAGAGGCTGCTATATGGTGGGGAGACGACCCAGATGTAAGTTTTACTCCCCCTGGTCATTCTTATTACTTTGCAACTTTGGCGTTAAAAGGTCATGATTCAAATTTAATTGAATGCGCAGCGGTCTACGCGCAAGTAGGTATGGCTGTTGCCGATGCATTTATTAATTGTTGGAAATGGAAATATCAATTTTTCACCGAACGCCCAAATACCTTTATACCAAAATATATAGATGAGGAATGGGAATCATTTTGGCCTGATCCACCTTTCCCGTCATTTCCATCAGGGCATGCTATACAAGCGGCAGCGGCAGCAACTGTACTAGAGCATAACTTCGGAAAAGATTTTACTTTTACAGATAGAGCCCATGAAGGCAGAGCACGTGACGAATTAAAAGAAACCGATTTTGTAATTAGGTCTTTTGACACCTTTTGGCAAGCAGCACAAGAAACGGCAGATTCAAGATTTTATGGCGGAATACATACTCAATTAGATAATGAAGTAGGGTTAGAAAAAGGAGTAGAAATAGCCAAGAATATTTATGCCTTAGAATGGAAAAACACTCATGAAAAATAACTCAAAGTCTTTAATACCATTTTTTAGTACACTACTTTTTTTCTATGGATGGATAAGTCATGCGCAAAAAACTTTTACAGATGTCTCAGAAGCTGCTGGTATTGACCACCAATATGAAGTGTACGAAGGAACATTTGGCGGTGGTGTTACAGTTTTTGATTTTAACAATGATGGTTTCGAAGATCTTTATATAACCGGGGGAATAAAATCTGATCAACTGTACCTAAACAATGGCAATGGCACCTTTAAGGATATATTTAAAGGCTCTGGGCTAGAAATAACTAATAATTATGTTACCCAAGGTGTCGTAAGTGCTGATATTAATAAAGATGGATATAGAGATTTATTCATCACCACCATTACAACTACCGACGGTAAAAGCGTAATACCTCGAGCTAAAAATTTACTCTTCTTAAATAATGGAGATGCCACTTTCAACGATGTCACAAAAGAATACGGTTTGGAGGACTTAAACTCATTCAGTACAGGTCCAAGTTTTGGTGATTTTAATGCAGATGGTTATCCCGATTTGTTTGTTGGTAATTATTTTCAAGAGTTTACGGGCAAACTAGGAATTATAAAAGATGCAACTATTGTTAGCGCCAACCAAACTGCTAAAAGTTATTTACTAGAAAATAAAGAAGGTAAAAATTTTGAAAACGTATATGACGAATATGGTTTAGGACATAAAGGATTTGGTTTTGGTGGTGTATTTACAGATTATGACAATGATCATGACCAAGATTTATTGGTAAATCAGGATTTTGGGTATAAAGCCGTTCCTAATTTTCTATACCGAAACGAATATCCTGACGACCATTTTGAAGATGCAAGTAAAGAATCTGGAATGGGCCTAAAAATAAACGCCATGGGCGCTGCAGTTGGTGATTATAACGGTGACGGATGGATGGATTATTATATTACCAACATAAAGTTCAATATGCTTATGGAAAACCAAGGCAACAGGAAACCATTTGTTGATAAAGCCAAAGAATTGGGAACCTACAATTTAGCCATAAGCTGGGGAGCTAATTTTGCTGATTTTGACCATGATGAGGATTTAGATTTGTTTGTATGTAATGGAGATTTGAATCCGAATTGCACACCTATGGGTAATTTCTATTTTGAAAGTAACGACAACACCTTTACTGAAAAGGGAAGAGAATTAGCCATTAATGATTACGGGATTGGTAGAGGTTCTGTAATTTTTGACATGGACAATGATGGCGATATGGACCTTTTAGTAGTAAACCAAAAGCCAATTTTAAATTACCCAATAGTTTCAACAACGCGACTTTTTAGAAATGATATTGCAAATGGTAATTGGTTAAAAGTAGCTTTAAAAGGAGTAAAATCAGAATCTAATGGGATTGGGTCTCGTGTTACTATAGTTACCAACGGAAAAAAAAATATAAGAGAAATTGATGGTGGTGGATCCAGCCACTTATCACAAAATTCGGTAATAGCACACTTTGGTTTGGGAGATAATACTGCTATTGATTCCGTAATTGTAAACTGGACAGGCGGAAACACTCAATTTCTTACTAATGTAAAAGTCAATCAACAGTTAGAAATTATTGAAATCAATCAACCTAAAAAAGAAATATCTAAAATCTGGTACATTCTAGGCATATTAACTCTTATTGTACTTATCTATTTTCTAATAAAAAAGAAAATATAAACTGTTGATTTTATAGTACTTAACTTATTAAAAGCAATTAATTTTAAAATATCTTCGCCACAAATGCAATAGCTTTTAAATTCCTCGTCTTTATAAGTGAAGACCAATTGAAAAACTCTTGAGTGGCATCCAACCAAAAAAATAACAACAACCTAAACAATTTCTTTGAAGAAGAATATGGCTCGCTAAAACGCTATATTCAATCTAAGATTAAACAAACATCAGAAAGTGACGCCGAAGATATTATTCAAGACGTTGCCCTACGTATTTTTTCAAGACCACTAGATGCCTTACCAATTAATAACATAGGAGTTTTTGTATATAGTGCTGTAAAAAATAAGATTACAGATGTATTACGCACCAAGAAAAAACGTGTTGAAGACCAAGAACAATTAGAACAACTCTGGACAGAATTCACAAGCATATTTTATGATGAAACATCAAACGAGTATCCCGAGCAAATACAAGAAAAACTAAAAGTGGCAATTTCCACTTTAAAACCGGTTTACAGAGATATTATAATAGCGGTAGATTTTGAGAATTACACCTACAAAGAAATTGCCCAAGAAACAGGTATTCCACAAGGCACTTTAATGTCTAGACGACATAGAGCATTATCCATATTATTTAAAAACATAGAACTACAACACATTAAAAAACATACTTATGAAATCTAAAACGGAAAGAAACATGGAAAAAACCGCCCAATTTTATGTGTATAAGGCATTTAAAATTCTCTTTTACATCCTATTGGGCTTAGCAATAGCTTTTTTGGTAGGCTATATAGTAATGCGCTTATGGAATTGGCTTATGCCCGATATATTTGGACTACCAGAGCTAGATTATTGGAAAGCTGTGGGAATATTGCTATTATCTAAAATCATCTTTGGTTTTGGTGGTGGCGATGGATCCAGTAAAAGAAAAAATAAGAAACAAAAGAAACATTCCAGATTTAATCCATGCAGCCCAATGAGAAATGATTTTACGAAATGGAAGCATTATGATGAGTTCTGGAAAAATGAAGGTGAGCAAGCATATAAAGATTATGTAACCAGAAACGAGTCTGCAAACAATGGTTGAATTAAACATCCTAATATTAAATAAATGTAAAACTTTGGAAACTTTTTTAGTTTCTAAAGTTTCCTGATGTATATTTGCAGCCGTTATGAAAGAAAAAATTAGGGATACGGCTTCACAGCTTTTCTTAGAACGTGGTTTTAAGAGTATTACCATGGACGATATAGCCAATGAAATTGGTATGTCTAAAAAAACCATTTATAGCGAGTACAGTAACAAGACTTCGTTAGTGGAAGATTGCGTGATGAATAAATTCTGCGATTTAAGTGATGGTATAGACTTAATTATAGCGATGGAGAAAAACGCAATCGAAGAATTATATGAGATTAAAAAATATGTGATGTCTCATTTAAATGACGAAAAAAGTTCACCGCAGTATCAATTAATGAAATATTACCCAAAAATCCATAAAAATCTCAAAATCATGCAATTCGATAAAATGCATAACTGTATTCTATTGAATGTAGAACGTGGACTAGCACAAGGGTTGTTTAGAAATAATATTGAACCCGAATTTGTTGCGCGAATATATTTCACTGGTATGAATAGTATAAAAGACCAGAGCATATTCCCCATAAACCGTTTTCCTATATCCAGATTAATGGACGCGTTTTTAGAATATCACCTAAGAGGAATTGTAACACCCAAAGGAAAGACCATATTAAATAACATCATCAATTCAAATCAAGAATAAATGCGAATTCAATTACTAATTTTAATAACTATTTTAAGTATAAACTTAGGATATTCACAGGAGCAATCCTATTCTTTTACCCTCCAAGAAGCCATCCAATTTGCACTGGAAAACAACTATTCGGTTATTAATGCAAAAAGAGATATTAGCGATGCACAAAATCAAAAATGGGAAACTATAGCAGGTGGACTACCACAAATAAACGGAGCTATTAGCTACCAAAATCAATTAAAACAACCAGTTTCTCTATTGCCTGCTGAATTGGCTGGCGGAGAACCAGGTACCTTTATACCGGTTGTTTTTTCGCAACCTCAATCCGCCACGGCAACTGCCACATTAACCCAACAAATTTTTGATGGATCGTATATTGTAGGTGTACAGGCAACGAAAGCTTTTCTAAGTTATAGCGCAAATAACAAGGAAAAAACAGATTTAGATGTGCGAAAACAAGTGGTTGAAGCTTATGGCAATGTTCTTTTGGCCGAAGAAAGCGTTGCTATTTTAGAAAAAAACAAGACTACTTTAGAGAAAAATGTATACGAAACGGCTAAGTTATTCGAAAACGGATTAGGAGAAGAAGAAAGTGTAGATCAACTACAAATTACATTATCAACAATAGAAAACCAGCTTGCTAATGCCATAAGGCTTAAAGAAATTACCTTGCAAATGTTAAACCTTAGCATGGGTTTAGACTTAAATGCGCCTACACAATTACAGGAAAGACTAGAAGATTTAACGGTATCTAAAATGGATTTAAATATTCTTAGTGCCGACTTCAACATTAATGATAACGTTGATTATAAACTAGCTGAAAATTTAAATGAACAACGCTACTTTGAGTGGAAACTAGCCAAAAGTCGAGCATTACCAACTTTAAATGCTTTTGTAAACTACGGTAGTTCCGCATATTCAAGCAATTTCGACTTTTTTGACGGCGACCAACAATGGTTCGATTCCTCTATAATGGGCTTTGATTTAAACATTCCCATCTTTAGTTCGCTTAAACGAAGTGCAAGTACACAGCGTGCTAAAATTGCTTTAGAAAAGGCGAAAACACAATTAACTGAAGCAGAACAACAAATAAGATTACAGGTAGAAAATGCCAAGAACAACTATACGTTAGCAATTGCAAACTACGAAACTGCCAAACAGAACCTTACACTGTCTGAACGTATTGAAAACAAAAATCAAATTAAATACACAGAAGGACTTGCAACAAGTTTTGAGTTAAGACAAGCACAAACACAGTTATATACTACACAACAAGAATTTTTACAATCTATGGTAGAAGTCATCAATAAAAAAACCGAATTGGAAATCATTTTAAATACAAAAGCCTAAACAATCAATCATTAAAAATATACTCATGAAAAAAATACTTGTTTTATTAATTGTAACCATCAGCTTATTTTCATGTGGTGGAGATCAGTCCGTAAGCGAAATTATACAAAAAGGGAACTTAGAAGAAATTAGAGCAAAAAAGAACGAAGTTACAGCTCAACAAAATGTAATTGATGCGCAGATAAAGTCACTAGACTCTATGATATCCATATTAGGTAATGAAGAAAAATTACCCCTTGTAAACACATTAACTGTAAATAAAGAAGTTTTCAACCATTACTTAGAATTACAGGGAGATGTGTCTACCAAACAAAACGTTTTAATATACCCAGAAATGGCAGGTACGCTTCAAAAAGTGTATGTGAAAGAAGGCGACAAGGTAGCTAAAGGGCAACTACTTGCCACTATAGACGATGGTGGCATGTCCAATCAACTAAGTCAATTAAAATCTCAAGCTGCTTTGGCAAAAACAACATTTGAGCGTCAAGAACGCTTATGGAATCAGAACATAGGCTCCGAAATTCAGTACTTACAAGCGAAAACAAATTATGAAGCTGCAGAAAATATGGTGTCGCAAACGCAAAGCCAACTAGGTAAATCGTCTATTAGAGCACCTTTCTCCGGTATTATAGATAATGTTATAAAGGATCAAGGAACTGTTGTTGCTCCGGGTCCAGGTTCAGAAGTATTTCGTATTGTGAATTTATCTGACATGTACATAGCAGTAGAAGTGCCAGAAACATACTTAGGAAGTGTTGTTAAAGGTAAAGAAGCTTTAATTTATTTTCCTGTTTTGGGAGATAGTGTAATGGCACAAGTTAGGGAAACAGGTAATTTCATTAATCCATCAAATAGGTCTTTTGAAATAGAGATTCCTGTAAGTAATAAAGAAGGTAAAATAAAACCTAACCTTACTGCTAAAGTAAATATTAACGATTATACCAGTGAACATGCAATTCTTATACCTACCAGTATAATATCTGAAAATGCCGAAGGTGAACAATATGTTTTTGTAGCTGAAGAGCCAAATCCTGAAGGAGAGGCATTAGTTAAAAGAACGATTATTACAACGGGTAAAACACAAGGTGCAAAAATTGAAGTGCTAACTGGTTTAGCTGACGGCAACCATCTTATTAAAGAAGGTGCTAGAAGTGTAAAAGACGGTCAAAAAGTAAAAATCAAAAAATAGAAATCGATGAGCAAAGTACAAAAAAACGCTGATAAGGAATTCAGCCTATCGTCTTGGGCCATTGATAACCCATCGGTTATTTATGTAATGATCGGTATATTTCTTTGGTTAGGTTTTAACGCCTATATGGCAATGCCTAGAGAAGATTTTCCTGAAATTATAGAAACTAAAATCTACGTAAGCACACCTTACCCTGGAAACACGGCAGAGGATATTGAAAAACTAATTACCGATCCCTTAGAAGATAGACTTAAGAATATAAGTAATGTCGTAGAAGTTATTTCTACTTCCCAAGAAGATTATGCCATTATTACCATTGAATTTGATGAAGAAATTACGGTAGAGCAAGCCAAACAAAAAGTAAAAGATGAGGTTGACAGCGAAAAGGCAAGTGAAGACTGGCCAACTTTCAACGGTGCTAAGGTAGAGCCTAATGTATTTGACCTTAACTTCTCTGAAGAAGTACCAATTATGAACATCAATTTTACAGGAGATTATCCTGTTGAGAAATTAAAGGAGTTTGCAGAATACCTGCAAGATGAAGTAGAAGACTTACCTGAAATAAAGCAAGCAGACATTCGTGGTGCACAAGAATTAGAAGTGGAAGTTGGCGTAGATATCTACAAAATGATGGCTGCAAAAATTAGCTTTCAAGATGTTATTAGTGCAATTAGCAATGGTAATATGACAATGTCTGCCGGAAATTTAAAAACCATTGGCCAAAGACGAACCATACGAATTTTAGGTGAAATTGGAGACCCAAAAGAACTAAACAATTTCGTTGTTAAATCGGAAAACGGTGCGGTCTATTTAAAAGACATTGCAGTTATAAACTTTAAAGCAAAAGATAAAACTACTTACGCTCGTGAATTTGGAGATAACGTAGTAATGCTAGATATCAAAAAGAGAGCTGGTAGAAATTCAATTTCTGCGGCAGACAAAATAAAAGAATTGGTAAAGAAGGAAAAAGCAGACTATTTTCCGCCAGATTTAAATATTTCTATAGCTAATGATTCATCTACGCGAACGTTAAACCAAGTAGATGATTTAGTAAACAATATTATTTTCGGAATTATCCTTGTTGTTACGGTTCTTATGTTTTTCTTAGGTTTTAGAAATGCCTTATTTGTTGGGTTCGCCATACCCATGTCTATGTTCATGTCATTTGTAATACTCTCATGGTTAGGCTATACACTCAACACTATGATTCTTTTTGGGATGATTATGGGTCTAGGTATGTTAGTAGATAATGGTATTGTAGTAGTTGAAAACGTATACCGATTAATGGATGAAGGCATGTCTCGTATAGATGCTGCCAAAAAAGGTATTGGTGAAATTGCTTATCCAATTATTATCTCTACAGCTACAACGGTAGCGGCGTTCGTACCTTTAGGATTATGGCCTGGAATTTTTGGTCAATTTATGATCTATTTCCCAATTACACTTTCGGTAGTATTAGGTTCATCTTTGTTTGTGGCAATTTTCATGAACTCCATGTTGGTTTCTAAATTTATGAGTACCGACGAAAAAGAACTTACGCTAAAACAACTAATTAGAATGAGTTTAATTCTAGGTGGTTTAGGCATATTAATACTGCTATTTGGTGGGGCAATGCGTGGCTTAGGTTCTGTTTTAATACTTACGGCAATCATGTTTTGGGCTTATAAATATATTATTAAAGGTTCGGCAATAAAATTTCAAAAGAAAACGATGTCCAGTTTTGAAAACTGGTATGAGGTCCGTTTAAAACATGCACTAAGAGGTAGTAATGTATATTGGTATTTTGGCATTACCTTTTTTATGTTAATCGGTGTTTTTATGCTATTCGGTATGTCCGTTGGAAGCGGTCGAACCAAAATTGAATTCTTCCCTGACAATAAGCCAAATGAAATTTATGTGTATGTAGAATATCCTGAAGGGACAGCTATTACAAAAACAAATGAAATAACATTAGAGGTTGAAAAACAGGTGTATGCCATTATGGATGACCCTAAATACCAAAAAGATGGTAAAAATTTCATGATGACATCTGCAGTTTCTGTTGTAGGTGAAGGAGCAGGTAACCCACTTACCGATGGTGGTTCTTCTGCCGAAATGCCGCATAAAGGAAAAATTACGGTCAATTTTAGTGAATATAAATATAGAGACGGACTAAATACAGAAGATATTAGGGCGCGTGTGCAAGAAGCACTACAAGGCATTTACCCAGGTGTAGCCATTTCCGTTGAGAAAGACGCAAATGGTCCGCCAGCAGGTTTCCCAATTAACATTGAGTTAGAAGGCAATGATTATGATGAGTTAATTAATACTGCCGAAGACATTAAAAACTTCGTCAATACAAAGAACATTGCTGGTATAGAAGAATTAAAGATTGATGTAAACAAAGGTAAACCCGCAATGCAGGTAATTGTAGATCGTGAAAAAGCTGGTGAATTGGGTGTGGCTGTAGGCCAGGTAGGCAATCAATTAAGACGTTCACTTTTTGGAGAAAAAGCAGGTGTGTACAAGGAAGATGGTGAAGATTATGACATAAACATAAGATTCAACGAAGATTTGCGCTACAACAAGAGTGCTCTTTTTAACCAGAATATCATTTTTAGAGATCCTGCAAATGGTCAAATAAAGGAAATTCCTATTTCTGCTGTAGCAAGGGAAAAAAACACCTCAGGATTTAGTGCCATTAAACATAGAGATGGTAAAAGAGTTGTAACTGTATACTCGGGTTTAAAACCTGGTTTTACAGATGCAGGTGCCATAGTTGCTGAAATTCAAAAAGAAATGGAAAGTTTTGAAGGGATGCCATCATCAGTTAAAATTGATTATACAGGCCAACTTGAAGAACAAGCAAAACAACAAGCATTTTTAGTTGGTGCATTTTTCTCTGGTCTAGGGTTAATTATGCTAATTCTTATTTTCCAGTTTGGTGGTATCTCTAAACCATTGATTATAATGATAGCTATTTTCTTAAGCTTCATTGGCGTATTTGGAGGATTAATGATCACAGGTTGGTCTTTCGTAATTATGATGACCATGATGGGTATAATTTCTTTAGCGGGTATTGTAGTAAATAACGGAGTAGTACTTCTGGATTATACACAAATATTGGTAGATCGTAAAAAGATAAAATTAGGAATGGACGATAGCGACCTATTAACTATAGAAGATGCAACTGATTCTATGGTCGTTGGCGGTAAAGCAAGATTAAGGCCAGTTATTTTAACAGCAATTACTACTGTATTGGGTTTAATTCCCTTAGCTATTGGACTAAACATTGATTTCTTTGCTCTATTCTCAGAATTTAATCCACATATTTATATTGGTGGTGACAACGTTGTTTTCTGGGGTCCATTGGCATGGACAGTAATTTTCGGATTAATAGTTGCAACCTTCCTTACGCTAATTATTGTACCAGTTTTATTTAATATCGTATATAGAATTAAAATACGATTTAGGGGTAAAAGTAATCAGAACAATGAAGAGAACACGCAACTGAATAGTGTTGCTTAATGCAACAGTAACTAAAATAAAAAAGCCCCGTACTAATAGATACGGGGCTTTTTTTATAGAAATTTTTAGTTATTTATTACTTACTACAGGATCTTTAGAATTTGCTTTAGTAACACTAGCTATTCTATTATTGTCAAAATTTACTTCACTTTTTACATCACCTTCCCAAAATATCCACTTTCCAGTTCTAACACCGTTATCATAATTACCGATGGCAATTTTATCTCCTTTTTCATTGAACATTTTCCACTGCCCTTCTAATTTTTCATTCAGAAAGTAACCTTCTTGAGATTTTTCTCCATTAGCGTGAAAATAGGTAGCTTTTATTTTATCTCCTTCTTTTTCAAAAGTAGGATCTACTTGAGCATATGCTCCAAAAGACAAAGCCATGACGGTTATAATAAGTATTTTTTTCATGATATATATTTTTTTAAATAATGTTCTTTTTTAACACTAACAATACAAATATACATGTAGTTTTCAATTAATCAATGTTAAGATAACTTTTACATAACATTAAATTAACATTGGAGTTTTAAATATTTGTTTATTAATTAGTTAACTATTATTGCATTTAATTGCTCACCAAACCCATAATCCTATAAAACCTACATTTAATATAGACCTATAATCGAATAGACTTCTTAAATTTGCGCTTTCATTAAAGAACGTGTTATGTATAGAAGCCATTCCTGCGGGGAATTAAGAGAATTACACATTGGCCAAAAGGTAACCTTATCTGGTTGGGTAGCAAAAACTAGAGATAAAGGTTTCGTAGTATGGATAGATCTAAGAGATCGCTATGGCATTATACAATTAGTACTTGATGAAGACCGTACAAATGCTGAACTACTAGAGCAGGCAAGAAATTTGGGTAGAGAGTTTGTTATTCAAGTAAAAGGAGAGGTTATTGAAAGAGCTTCGAAAAATGCAAACATTCCAACAGGGAATATTGAGGTTTTAGTTTCTGAACTTACCATTTTAAACGAATCTAAAACTCCACCGTTCACTATAGAGAATGAAACCGACGGTGGTGAAGATCTCCGTATGAAATATAGGTATTTAGACATCCGTAGAAACCCTGTAAAGGACAATCTTATTTTTAGAAGTAAGGTAGCAATGGAGGTTCGTAAATTTTTATCTGGCGAAGGCTTTATAGAAGTAGAAACTCCTTATTTAATAAAATCGACACCAGAAGGTGCTCGTGATTTCGTTGTGCCTAGTCGTATGAACGAAGGGCAATTTTATGCATTGCCACAATCACCACAAACTTTTAAGCAGTTGCTTATGGTTGGCGGTATGGATAAATATTTTCAAATTGTAAAGTGTTTTAGAGATGAGGACCTACGTGCCGATAGGCAGCCAGAGTTTACACAGATAGATTGTGAAATGGCTTTTGTTGAGCAAGAAGATATTCTTAATGTATTTGAAAACTTAACGAAGTACCTTTTAAAAGAAGTGAACGGTGTTGAAATAGATTCGTTCCCTAGAATGACCTATGATGATGCCATGGCAAAATACGGTAACGATAAGCCAGATATTCGTTTCGGAATGGAATTTGGCGAGTTAAATGCAGTTACCCAGCATAAAGATTTTGGCGTTTTTAACACTGCCGAGCTAGTAGTTGGTATTGCTGTACCTGGTGCTGCAGAATATACCAGAAAAGAATTGGACGCCTTGGTAAATTGGGTAAAACGCCCACAAATTGGCGCAAATGGTATGGTGTATGTAAAATGTAATGAAGATGGTAGTTTTAAATCTACCGTGGATAAATTCTACGACCAAGACGATTTAGCTAAATGGGCAGAGGCAACTGGTGCTAACCCAGGTGACTTAATTTGCGTATTATCTGGTGATGCCAATAAAACAAGATCACAATTAAGTGTGCTTAGAATGGAAATGGCAACCAAACTAGGACTGAGAAATCCAAATGAATTTGCCCCGTTATGGGTAGTAGATTTTCCATTATTGGAGCTTGATGAAGAAACTGGTCATTACCATGCAATGCACCACCCATTTACATCACCAAAACCAGGTCAGTTAGCAATGTTAGATACTGATCCAGGGGCAGTACGTGCAAATGCATATGACCTTGTATTGAACGGAAATGAAATAGGCGGCGGATCTATTCGTATTCACGATAAAGATATGCAAGCAACAATGTTCAAGCATTTAGGTTTCACACCTGAAGAAGCAAGAGCACAATTCGGATTTCTAATGGATGCTTTCCAATACGGAGCACCACCACACGGCGGATTAGCATTTGGTTTGGACAGACTTGTAGCTATTTTAGGCGGACAAGAAACCATTAGAGATTTCATTGCTTTTCCTAAAAATAATAGTGGACGTGATGTTATGATCGATGCACCTGCACCTATTGATAATGCACAATTGAAAGAACTGAGTTTGAAACTAGATATTCAAGAATAGTCCATCTTGATAAAATTATAATTAAAAATCCTGTCTTTGGGCAGGATTTTTTGTTTGAGCACCAGAAACCCTACGCCAAATTTATCTTGAAGATTTAGAAGCGCTTAAAACCAAAATCTTAGCAAGTAATTAAATACCTTTGAACGCCATATATGATTTGGCTAAAAAATGCCCATCCAAAGAAACAAACTTTTAAAACGTATTTATAAATGGCGATATAAACATATTTCCCAAAAAACTTTCATATACATTCTTAGTGTAGTTGTCGGTCTTTTAGCTGGGTTGGCATCTGTTACGCTTAAAAATATCACTTTTTTTATTGAAGCATCTCTTGAAAAAGGAATCATATTTTCCAGCAATCAACTCTATTTTATTCTCCCTATTATTGGCCTTACATTAGTCTATCTATATGTAAAATACGTACATAAAGAGAAATTAAAGCATGCCGTTTCTTCCATTTTATTTTCCTTATCAAAAAACAAGGCAAATATTGATGCTAAACAAATGTATACCCAACTAATTATAGCTCCACTAACGGTAGGCTTTGGAGGTTCGGTAGGGTTACTTGGTCCGGCAGTAGCAACAGGGGCAGCATTAAGTTCTAATTTAGGAAGGCTTTTTCATATTAATTCTAAAACCCGTTCATTATTAATAGCATGTGCATCGGCAGGTGCTATATCATCCATATTTCAATCGCCCATTGCTGCCATTATATTTGCTGTAGAAGTATTTAGTCTTGATCTAACCATGATATCGATGCTGCCTTTACTTTTAGCATCAATAAGTGGTGTACTTACCTCCTATTTTTTTATGGGTAATGAAATTTTATTCAATTTTTCTATCACAGAACCATTTCAGGTAAAAGACACCTTATTTTATGTTTTTTTAGGCGTAGGCACGGCGGTTGCGTCAATCTATTTTACAAAAATGTACTTTGGTATTATCAACCTTTTTAAACCATTAAAGAGTCCAAAATACAAACTTTTAGTAGGTGGATTGGCAATAGGAGTAATGTTGTACTTTATACCGCCACTTTACGGAGAAGGGTTTGCCTTTATAAACAATTTATTGAAAGGAGACCATATACAAGCATTGGGCAAAACACCTCTTGATGCCTATATTGGTAATATTTGGGTGGTAATAGCCCTACTGTTTGGCATCACCATATTTAAAGCGGTTGCCATGACTACAACACTTGCCGCAGGTGGCGCAGGTGGTATTTTTATCCCTACTATGGTAATGGGTAGTGCATTGGGTAATGTGGTGGCAAAAGTTATAAATAACTCTGGATTAGGCTTTTCAGTATCAGAAAGCAATTTTACATTAATTGGTATGGCAGGTCTTATTGCCGGGGTACAGCATGCGCCATTAACTGCAATATTCCTTATTGCTGAAATTACAGGTGGGTATGCGCTTTTTGTGCCCTTAATGATTACGGCATCTATCTCCTATATCATTACAAAAAACACAGTAGATTATACTATTTACACAAGAGAATTGGCCGAGAGCGGAGATCTTATAACACATAACAAAGATCAAGCAGTACTTACTTTAATGGAGTTAAATACCGTTATAGAGACTAATTTTAAACTAGTTCATCCAGAAATGACTTTGGGCGAAATGTTGCATGATTCTGTCGCAAAATCTACACGTAACATTTTTCCCGTAGTCGATGCTGAACATCAATTTTTAGGTATTATTTTATTAGATGATATTAGAGAATTTATGTTCGATACCAATTTATATTCAACAATAAAAGTAGCATCCTTTATGCAAAAACCGCCCGAATATATTTATTATGGCCAGGATAGTATGCAAAAGGTAATGCAAAAATTTCAAGATAGTAGCGCTTGGAATTTACCTGTAGTAAAAGATGGAAAATACATGGGTTTTGTTTCAAAATCTAAATTACTAACTGCCTATAGACGTGAACTGATACGATTTACCAAGTAAAAAAGCACCTATATGAAATACTTAATAATTATAGTTACCCTTATTTCAATTGGATTAATAATTTATGGATTTACTTTAGATGAAGGGCAAGTAGAAACTGCCAATAAATTTATAGGATCAGGCACATTAGGTTTGTTTTTATTGGCGATGCCTCTTTTTCTCATTAAAGAAAGTAAAGGAAAAAAGTTAAAAGATTATATGTTGACAGATGACAACGTACGTAAAATGCAAGGTAAAAAACCCAGAAACACTGATAATCAAGACAATCCATAGAAGTTATAGAACAAATTTCTACCAATTAAAGTAAAATTATATTAAATTAGAGTGTTAATAATAAAATCTTACTACAATGATTGGTACCGTTAAATTTTACAATGAATCTAAAGGTTACGGATTTATAACCAATGAGGAAACAGGAAAAGATATTTTTGTTCACGCTACCGCTTTACATGGCACTCAAATTAAAGAAGGTGATAAAGTGAGCTATGAAGAAGAGGAAGGAAGAAAAGGAACTGTTGCTGGACAAATACAGGTTTTATAATAGTTTTTTCCAATATTAAAAAATTAGATGACCAAGCTTCTTAGTACATTTTATATTTAAACTAAATTCTTAGATTCTTTTTTTTACAAAAAATTGATGCAATAAACTGGAAGCCTCCTCTTCAAGAATACCTCCAATCATTTTAGTTTTTGGATGTAACGTAGTTCCCATTACACCACAACCTCGTTGATCATCTGTAGCGCCATATACAATTTTACCTATTTGGCTCCAATACAAAGCTCCCGCGCACATTTGACAGGGCTCTAGAGTTACATATAACGTACAATTTTTAAGATATTTTCCACCCAAAAAATTAGCGGCAGAAGTAATAGCTTGCATTTCTGCATGCGCAGTAACGTCATTTAATTTTTCGGTTAAATTATGCGCTCTAGCTATAATTCGATCTTGCACCACAATTACAGCACCAACAGGAACTTCCCCGGCTTCTAAAGCATATTGTGCTTCTAAAAGCGCCTTTTTCATAAAATAAGTATCGTCGTAGGGTAAAACCATAGACCCAAAAATACGATAGTTTCATTTTTAAAAAAGTATTTTTGTGCTCCATTACTAAACAATTTGAAAGCAATTCTACAACATATAAATTCGCCACAAGATCTAAAATCTCTAAACCTTAAAGATTTAGAGGGGTTAGCTATGGAACTTCGAGAATTTATTATAGACATTGTTTCAACAAAAGAAGGCCATTTAGGCGCCAGCCTAGGTGTTGTTGAATTAACTATTGCACTGCATTATGTATTTAACACCCCAATAGATAAATTGATTTGGGATGTAGGTCACCAAGCGTACGGGCATAAAATAGTAACCGGCAGAAAAGATATTTTTGAAACCAACAGGCAATTTGGGGGCATTAGTGGTTTTCCAAAAATGAAAGAAAGTGAATTTGATGCTTTCGGTACAGGACATAGTTCCACTTCTATATCTGCTATTCTTGGTATGGCACTATCTGCCCAGCTACAAGGAGATCTAAAAAGGCAACATATAGCTGTTATTGGTGACGCTTCTATTGCAAGCGGTATGGCCATCGAAGGTTTAAACCATGCAGGTGTTACCAATGCAAATTTATTGGTGGTATTAAATGATAATGCCATGGGTATAGACCCGAGTGTAGGTGCATTAAAAAAATACCTGACCAATGTAAAAACAGGTACCGCAAAAGAAGAGAATATCTTCGAGTGCCTAAATTTCTATTATTCCGGTCCCATAGACGGTCATAACTTACCTGCTTTGGTTAAGCAATTAGAACGTTTAAAGAACATTGAAGGGCCTAAATTATTACATGTAATTACTACCAAAGGAAAAGGCTTAAAAAAAGCGGAAGAAAATCAAGTAATTTATCATGCTCCGGGAAAATTTGATAAACAAACTGGCGAAATACATAAAAAGAAAGAAATAAACGAAGCTCCAAAGTTTCAAGATGTATTTGGAAAAACACTTGTTGAACTGGCATTAAAAAACGAAAAAATTGTAGGTATTACACCTGCCATGCCCACTGGTAGTTCATTAAAATTTATGATGACCGCCTTCCCAAAAAGAGCTTTTGATGTTGGTATCGCAGAACAACATGCGGTAACTATGGCTGCGGGTATGGCAGCTGATGGTTTGATCGTTTTCTGCAATATCTATTCTACATTTTTACAAAGAGCTTATGACCAAGTAATACATGATGTTGCTTTACAGAACTTACCAGTTATTTTTTGTCTGGATCGTGCTGGTTTGGTTGGGGAAGATGGCCCAACACATCATGGGGTATTCGATATTTCGTATTTAAGATGTATTCCTAATCTAATTATTTTTTCACCTTTAAATGAAATTGAGCTAAGAAATATAATGTTTACAGCACAATTAGGGTTAGAACATCCTATTGCCATTCGTTACCCCAGAGGTAGAGGTAGCATTATAAATTGGCAGCAACCAATGAAAAGAATAACTATTGGCAAGGCAACTCAATTAAAGAAAGGTAATAAAATTGCCATACTATCTACTGGTCCTATTGGCAATATAGCTTCTGAAATAATTAATGAAATTGATAAAAATGCTCCTATTGCTCATTACAATTTTCCTTTTATAAAACCATTAGATGTAGATTTACTTACCCAAATAATTCAAAAATTTGACCATATAATTACGTTAGAAGACGGTTCTGCCATTGGCGGATTTGGTTCTGCGGTATTAGAATTTGCAAATAACATTGAAATCCATAAAAAAATTAAGATATTTGGGATTCCTGATTTTTTTATCTCTCATGGAGATTATGAGAATTTATATAAAGAGGCGGGAATAGATAAGATGTCCGTAAAAAAATATGTACAACAATTTCTATGAATAGATTAGCTTCAAAATCCATTTCGTTTATATGTCCGTTACTTTTTTTTGTAACACTTTGGTCTTATGCGCAAGATACGATACCAGCACCTATACTTGTGGATAGTGTAATTGTAGACAGCGTCGCAATTGATACCATTGTAATTCGCAGAACTTTAGATAAAATATATTCCCCAAGAAAAGACGTAAACCTTCAAGTACCCAATATAGATTTTAATAAAACGAAAACCTTGGAAAAAGGTTTTCAACGCTTTAGGGTGCCTTCATTTTGGGAAACTGAAAATAGTTTTGGTATTAATATAAGTGAAGTAGCGTTTGTGAATTGGAATGCGGGTGGTGATAATGCCGTAAGTGGTCTAGGATTTTTAAAATTTGCCAGAAAATACAAATTCAGTAATTTTCAATGGGAAAATAACTTAGAATTGCGCTATGGACTAAATGCCCAAGATGGTAGAAAACTCAGAAAAACAGAGGATGTTATTCGTTTAAGTTCCAACTTAGGTTTTAAAAAAGACAACACCAGTAGATGGTTCTATTCGGTTCAATTAAATTTTAACACTCAATTTTCTAACGGTTATAAATATCCAGATAGGGATACACCTATTTCTAGATTTATGGCTCCAGGATATCTTCTATTTGGTGCTGGTACCTCATTTATTTCAAAAAATGATAAATTTAATTTGTATTTATCACCACTTACACAAAAATCAACTTTTGTTTTAGATCAAGATTTGGCAGATCGTGGAGCTTTTGGCGTCGCAGAAGCAGAGTTAGATGGTGATGGAAATGTCATTACTCCAGGTGAAAATCATCTTTTAGAAATTGGTATACTTATCACCAATAATTTCAATTACGCTATTGCTGAAAATATTGAAATGAAAAGTAGGCTCAATCTATATACCGACTATCTAAAAAGCTTTGGTAACATTGATGTTGATTGGGAGCTAAATCTAAACATGAAGGTGAATAAGTTTATTAGCACCAGTTTAGGCACACAAATGATATATGATGACGACATACTTTTCGATGTTGTAAAAAATGACGGCGGCACGATCACAGACCCAGGTACACCTAAAATTCAGTTTAAGCAAGTATTGGCTGTTGGGGTACTCTATAATTTTTAAAGTTGCTTTCCTTTAATTTTGTTATGAATATGAACTGCAGCGCTATCCGATAGACTGGCAACATAACAACAGGTATTAAGTAAAATATGGTAAAGTGATTTATCTGTTTGTTGATAAAACTTAGGTAAGGTTCTTAGTATAAGATTATGGTAATTTGATGTATCATTATCTATTTTACCAATTAATGCATTAATGTATACATCTAAAATATCCGAAATAATAGTATAGCCCGCAATTTCTTTTTCTACTACTTCTTGAGATTGATAAATTTTCTGAACACTTAAACTAATGATATCCTCAATTTGAGCCTTAAATCCACTTTTGTCCATTAAGGCTGTTTCAAAAGTTCCATTTAAAATACTTTCTTCGTTCTCAATGAAAATAGAAACGGCATCTTGTATTAAAGTATTTATTGCCAAGGCTCTTAAATAACTCAACCTATCTTCCATATATTCCAATGAATTATACTTCTTGGTATTTATAGTGTCCTTCACCAATTTAATTAGATATTCCAAAGCATAATCTTCAGAAATAAGTCCTAAATTAATACCGTCTTCAAAATCAATAATAGTATAACAAATATCATCGGCAGCTTCTACCAAAAAAGTTAGTGGATGTCTTCCATAAGAAATTGTATTGTCGTTACTTCTAATAGGCAGTCCTAAATCGTTTGCTATATTTTTAAAATTATTCTTCTCGCTTTGAAAAAAGCCAAACTTTTTATCACATATATGTTTTGTTGGATTCTTGGGTAGTGACTCTTTAGGATATTTCATGAATGCTCCCAAAGTTGCATAACTAAGGCGTAATCCTCCTAAAACCCCTGCCCTATCTTGCGTCATTAACCTAAACCCGTTGGCATTACCTTCAAAATCTATAATATCCTGGTATTCGGCCTTTGAAAGCTCCTTTTTATATGTAAGTCCTTTACCTGTTTTGAAATATTCGCCAATTGCCTTTTCGCCACTGTGTCCAAAAGGCGGATTTCCTATATCATGAGCTAAGGCCGCAGCAGCAACGATGGCTCCAAAGTCATTGAATTTATACCCATGAACTTCACTCAAATAAGGATGTTTCTCAATAATCTTTTTACCGGCCAATCTACCTAAACTTCTACCCACGACCGACACCTCAAGACTGTGGGTTAATCGAGTATGGATAAAATCTGTTTTAGATAATGGAATTACCTGGGTTTTATCTTGGAGGCTTCTAAAGGCTGAAGAAAAAATAATACGATCATAATCAACATCAAACCCTAAGCGAGTCTCATCTTGCTCATTTCGCAATCGTTTATTTTTATCTCCTTGTCTTCTAAGCGACAATAGTTCCTCCCAATTCATGTTCGTACATTTTTAATGGCCTGCAAGATACATTTTTGAAACTTCAATTAAGATATCCAAAATCACATTAAGTATTTAGCTAAACGATATCTTAACCATTAGAATATACTTTAATAATTTATCCCTAACCTTAACTTAACTTCAATACTGTTAGTTTGTAAAACAAATTTAAGGCTTACATGAAACACCTCTTTTACTTTTTTACTTTTCTAATATGTTCAGTTACTTTTGGACAAGATAAAAGCGCTGTACAAGGAAACATCTTAGATGGAGAACTATTAAATGAGCCAATGCTAATGGCAACTGTTTCTATAGAAAATACCGATAAAATTACACGCACCAATTTTAGAGGAAATTTCGAGTTTGACAACCTTAGTCCTGGTGAATATAACTTAGTTGTACAGTTTTTAGGTTATGAAACTATTGAATTACCAATAATTGTTGTCGTAGGTAAAACAACTAAAATACAAGCAATTCTTAAAGCTAAAACTTTAAACCTTTCAAGTTTAACAGTTTCTAAATAAACCAGCAAATTGTACAAACAATAATTGATTAAAAATTAAAGATTACATAATGATAGCCTTACACTAAGATGGCTACTAATATTAAACTTCGTAAATGTCTTTTTTGAAAACTTGATTTCTTTTACTATTAGTTTTTGTCGACTAGTTTTTTGAAATCTTAAAGCTACCTTAAACAAGGTAGCTTTTTTATATTCTCTTTTTTGCCCAGGTAACTAAAGTCTATTTTATTGACAATAAATGGAAAAAATAATTCTTAAAGAGTTAATATTAAGAAAACATTACCTTAACATACATTCAAGACATTTGCAACCGACAAAAACTAATACTTGATGAGAATCAATTTCAATTTGCTATGGGCGTTTTTTTTAATTTCATTTGGCGTTCTTAGTCAAGAAACCAACTCGCCCCCGTTTGGCAAAGGCCTATTTAATCTTGTAGGTCAAGACAGCTCTTGGACCATGAAAGTAGGTACCCGAATGCAAATTTTAGCCACAAGCAATTGGGGCGTAATTGATGGAAACATAGTAAATCCGGAACAAAATTTTCTAATTAGAAGGGCACGGCTTAAATTTGACGGATATGCTTATTCCCCTAAATTAGAATACAAATTAGAACTTGGACTCTCGAACCGAGATCTATCGGGCGGTTCACAGTTTACAAGCAACTCACCACGATATATATATGATGCAGTTGTAAAATGGAATTTTCATAAAAATTTTGTTCTATGGTTTGGCCAAACTAAATTACCAGGAAATATAGAACGTGTAATTTCCTCGGCTAACTTAATGCAAGTAGACCGTTCTTTATTAAATAGCAGATTTAATATTGATAGGGATATGGGGTTTCAACTAAGACACCATCACTATGTTTCGGATAAGTTTTTAATAAGGGAGATTTTTGCACTCTCTCAAGGAGAGGGAAGAAATATAACTACAGGAAATTTAGGTGGCCATCAATACACATCACGTTTAGAATTACTACCTTTTGGAACCTTTGAAAGTAAAGGCGACTATAAAGGGAGTGACCAAAAAAGAGAACAAACACCAAAATTAATGCTAGCAGCTACGTATGACATAAACAAAAATGCCGTAAAGACTAGAAGTAACCAGGGATCATATATGTTTACTGATTATGGATTTTATGAAACAGACATTAGTACCCTTTATGTAGATGCGATGTTTAAATATAATGGATTTTCATTTATGGGAGAATATGCTCACAGATCGGCCAAAGACCCGTTAGCAAAAAATTTGGACGGAACACTTACAGGAGACGAAGTACAAGTGGGTAATGGGCTAAACCTGCAAACTGGGTATTTATTCAAAAACGACTGGGAAATATCTGGCCGATTTACAACTATTAAATTGGATAGAGAAATTACAGGAATCAACCCACAATCTCAATACACTTTTGGGCTTTCTAAATATATAGTAGGACATAGTTTAAAAGTACAAACCGATCTAAGTTATCTTTCAGAAGAAACCGGCAACGATGCTTTAATGTATAGATTACAATTAGACATTCATTTTTAACAAATAATAACCTTAAAGTAACATTATAGCAAAAAGCGATAATGATATTTGTAAATTCTTAGCGTACTAATATTATGGACAATATTTATTTTTTAATGCTTATAGCACTAGCAATCTTAGCTATAGCGGATCTTGTTGTTGGGGTAAGTAACGATGCCGTGAATTTTTTGAATTCAGCAATAGGTTCAAAAGCTATTTCATTTAGAACTATAATGATTGTGGCCAGTTTCGGTATTGCTGCCGGAGCACTTTTTTCTAGTGGTATGATGGAAGTTGCTCGAAAAGGAATCTTTAATCCAGGTGAATTTTATTTCGACGAAATCATGTTCATTTTCATGGCTGTAATGATAACGGATATTTTGTTACTAGATTTTTTTAATACACTTGGCATGCCTACATCGACAACTGTATCGATAGTTTTTGAACTATTAGGTGCGGCCGTTGCTATGTCTTTAATTAAAATTGGAGCGGATAATGGAAGTTTTTCAGATGTCATTAATTATATTAATAACGACAAGGCTATTCAAATTATTTTTGGAATATTGCTTTCTGTAGTGGTAGCATTCTCCGTAGGTGCTTTGGTTCAATGGGCTTCTAGACTACTCTTATCTTATAACTTTGAGAAAAAATCAACATGGGTAGGTGCTTTATTTGGTGGGTTTGCCTTGTCTTCCATTACTTACTTTATTTTAATGAAAGGTATCGGTGGAACTTCTTTTGCTAGTGAAAGCTATGCAATAATTGGTAACATTACCATAAAAGAATTCTTAGAAACCCAAGTAATTTATCTTGTTCTTTTCAACTTTTTAATCTGGTCTAGTGTTTCGTTTATCTTAATGAAATTTGCCAAGGTAAATATTTATAAATTAATTATTGGTGTAGGTACATTTGCTTTGGCCTTAGCTTTTGCCGGTAACGACTTAGTTAATTTTATTGGAGTACCTATTGCCGCATGGCAGTCTTATGAAGCATGGATGGCCTCTGGTGTTGCCGCTTCAGAATTTAGTATGGGTATACTGGCACAGAAAGTGCCTACTCCTACATTGATGTTATTCATTGCGGGAATGGTAATGGTGCTTACATTATGGTTTTCTAGCAAAGCTAAAAGTGTGGTAAAAACTTCCTTGGATCTATCTAGTCAGGAAGCTACAAAAGAACGATTTCAACCAAACTTTTTATCAAGGAGTTTAGTACGATTTACAATTACACTTTCTGAATTTCTGACAAGCCTAATACCTACCGCTCTTCAAGAAAAAATAGACAATCAATTTAAGAAACCTGTAATTACTTTGTCTAAGAACAAAGTTCACGAATTACCTGCATTTGATATGGTCCGTGCAGCGGTAAACCTTATGGTTGCCGGTATATTAATTTCTATTGCCACATCTTATAAATTGCCATTGTCAACTACGTATGTAACTTTTATGGTTGCAATGGGTACATCTCTTGCGGATAGAGCTTGGGGTGCCGAGAGTGCGGTATATAGAGTTGCAGGAGTACTTAATGTAATTGGCGGGTGGTTCGGTACAGCAATAATTGCTTTTATAGCAGCAGGAGCCATTTTAGCCTTAATAAGTTTTGGAAAAGGCGCGGCCATTGCAGTTTTATTATTACTAGCAATATTACTTTTAGCAAGAAATTATATTTCGCATAATAAAAAGGCAAAAGAATTACGTGCCGAAGATTCACTAAACAGAGCTGAAAGTAGTTCTATACAGGGTGTAATTATAGAGAGCGCCAAAAACATTTCAAATGTTCTAAAAAGAACAAATAAAATTTACACCAATTCCATTAACGGACTTGCTAAACAAGATGTTAGTCTACTTAAGAAAAATAAAAAACAAGGCGAGAAACTATCTAATGAAATTGATGATTTACGTGACCATATCTTTTACTTCATTAAAAATCTTGATGAGAATAGTGTTGGCGCAAGTAACTTCTATATCAATGCACTTGGCTATTTAACAGATATTGCTCAGTCTTTAGAATATATTGGAAAAGTTAGCCATAAGCACGTTAACAACAATCATAAAAAATTAAAATACAATCAAATAAAGGAGTTAAAGCAAATTGATTTAAAGTTAGAGGAAATTTTAAATCAGACACAAACTGCATTTGCTAATCAATCCTTTGAAGAAATAGGTTTAGTTTTAAATCAGAAAGAAGATTTATTTGCTATGGTTTCCGATAAAATACAAACACAGATAGCAAGAACGCGAACAGAAGAATCTAGTCCTAAAAACACCACGCTCTACTTTTCATTGCTTCTAGAAACAAAAGACTTAATAACGTCTACAATGAACTTATTGCAGCAATATCATAATGAACACGATGGTTCAATTAAACCTGCCACAATAGATCAACCAAAAAAGTAGGTAGAGTTTTTAAAATCTTAAATTATAAGTACCTTGTCATCAAACAAAAATGATGATGAGGTACTTTTTTTCATTAATAACCCTAGTAGTAACTATTTCTTCTTTTGGACAAGAATTAAGCGGTGAACAACTTCTAGAAAAATCTATAGCGTTTCATGATCCAGAAGGCAATTGGAAATCATTTAATGGTGAAATGCTAATAGAAATGGAAGATTCTAAAAATGCTAAACGAAGCACACTTATTGAACTTAATTTGCCTGCTAGTTACTTTAAATCTACGGTTACAAAAGACAATTACACAATAGAATCAGAATTAAACAAAGAAGATTGTACCTTAAAATATAACGGTAGTACTACAATACCACCCAATATAAAAGACAGCTTAAGAATTTCTTGCGATAGAGCAAAAATGATGAAGAACTATTACACCTATTTATATGGTCTTCCTATGAAACTAAAAGACCCTGGAACCATTGTAGATGCTAGAGTTCAAAAAAAGACTTTCAAAGGAAAAGAGTATTTAGTACTTAAAGCTGGTTACGAAAAAGAAGTGGGTAAAGATACTTGGTATTTTTACTTTGACCCAAAGACCTACGCTATGGAAGTATATCAGTTTTTTCATGATCAAAGCAAAAACGACGGCGAGTATATTTTACTATCTGATATGATTACCGTAAATGGCATTAAAATACCCAAGGTTCGCAAATGGTATTATAACAAGGCAGATAAATATTTGGCAACGGATATTCTACAGAAAGCTAGTTCTCTTTAAAATGCTATTTACACACTAAAACCATTTTTTTAAAGTTAATTAAAGTACCCTAATCACATCTAGTTATGAGAAAGAGCCATTTTATACTATTGGTGCTTATAGTAACCTTAGTCTTTTTTGACATTGACCCAATGTATGCAGGTCCTGGCGGAACAGTAGTGAAAGCAATTTTTAAGACTTGGTGGGGTAAAATTTTAATGAGCACATTAGCCATTATACTACTTCCATTAACGCTTTATGTTTATTTCAGGGAATTCTTTGCTGTTAAAAAATGTAAGAAGCAATTATTACAATTAGGCCAAAGAAATAAAGATTTCTCTTGGTTAAATTTAGATAAAAATGTACGCAATATATTCACCCGAGTATACATTGCATGGAACAACCAAGATTTAAAAGAGGCATCAAGTTATATTAGCCATTGGTACTGGCAAAATCAACAATTGGTTCATTTAAATGAATGGAAAAAAAACAACCTTAAAAACGTGTGTAAAGTTGATGGAATTAAATCTGTTAAACCACTCTACCTAGAAATTTCAGAAAATGAAAATTTAGAAGGATCAAGAATTGCCTTTTTGATTACAGCCAATATAATGGATTACATGATAAATAGGGATACCAATAAAATTGTACAAGGCAGTAATAAGTTTGATGATGAAGATAAAATTTGGATATTGGAATATACGGAAGGCCAATGGGTTTTAGATGACATCCAAGACGGACAATTATCCCTAGCCTTTGCATAGACCAAAAACATTATCCCAACAAACTTTGTTCCTGTAAGGTAATTAATTTGTAGTAAGGTCACTGACTATCTGTAAAAATTCATTTCATCAATATACACCCATACCTCAGGAGGCAATAAGGGTTTAACGTTCTTGCCATTTTTGTGTTCCTTTCGAATAAAAGTGGAAGAAATTTCCATTATTGGAGCATCTACACGATGTATCTTTTTATGGTTGTTAAATTGATGTTCAATAGCTCCCTCGGATATTCTTGGGTAAACGTAAATAGTATAATTTTCTAAAATGGCTATATAATTTTTCCATTTATGAAGACCTTTTAAATTATCCTCGCCCATAATCAATGAAAAGCTATATCCCTTAGGGTACTTTTCATTTAAATGAACAAGTGTATTTACCGTATAGTTTGGTTGTGGCAGATCAAATTCAATTTTACTAGGTTTTAATTTTGAATAATCCTTAGTGGCTTGGTAAACCATTTCATATCTATGATGATTGTCCAAAAGTGATTTTTTGACTTTAAAAGGACTTTGAGGAGTTACGACAAACCAAACCTCATCTAGCTCAGAAAACTCCACCATATGGTTAGCAATGACCAAATGACCAATATGTATAGGGTTGAAGGTTCCGAAATAAAGTCCTACTTTTTTCATAACCCTTTATTCTTTATCCTCAGCCACAAAAGTAGCAACCAAATCTACAGCTTCCTTTAAGGCTACTTCCAAATCATAATTTTTAATAATACGATCAAACTGTGGAGCAGTTGCCAATTCTACCGAAGCCTTTGCAATACGCATATTTATTTTGTCATCACTTTCAGTACTTCGTTTTTTAAGTCTAATCTTTAATTCATCTACACTAGGAGGTTTAACAAAAACTGCTAAGGTCTGTTCAGGAAATTTCTTTTTAATACGAAGTCCGCCAACAACATCAATATCAAAAATTACATTTTTACCTTCTGCCCAAAGTCGTTCAACCTCACTTTTTAAAGTACCATAAAAATTATCTCTGTATACTTCTTCCCATTCTAAAAAATCATCATTCTTGATATGATTTTTAAACTCGGAAACCGACATAAAATAATAATGCTCTTTATTCTTTTCTTTTCCTCTCCTTGGCCTTGAAGTAGCTGAAACAGAAAATGCTAAATTTAGTTCAGGTTGATTTAAGAGATGTCGTACAATTGTTGTTTTTCCACTTCCTGATGGTGCAGAAAAAATTATAAGCTTACCACCTTTCATCTATAGTACGTTTAACATTTGTTCTTTAATTTTTTCAAGCTCATCTTTCATTTGCACCACTATTTGTTGCATTGGCGCATAATTTGCTTTTGATCCGATAGTATTTATTTCACGACCAATTTCTTGAGAAATAAAGCCAAGTTTTTTACCGTTGCTATCATTAGATTTTAATGTTTTACTGAAATAATCCAAATGATTTGCTAAGCGGACTTTCTCTTCCGTAATATCATATTTTTCTAAATAGTAAATAAGCTCTTGTTCAAACCTATTCGCATCTACCTCTGCTTTTAAATCTTGAACGGCCTTTTCTAAACGCTCTCTAATTGTACCTTGACGTTCGGGGTCTATTTCAATTACCTTCTCTAGCAATTGTTTTAATGAAGATATTCTATCTAAAAAATCTTGTTCTAATACACTACCCTCTTCAGATCTAAATTTATTTATTTCGACCAAAGCTTCTTTTAAAGCTTCTTTTATTGCTTCGTATTCGTCTTCATCAATGTCCTCCTTTGCCGTTTTCATCGCATCAGGAAAACGTAATGCCATTTCTAAAAGCCTTAAGTCATCTCCTGAAGCTATTTGCTGTAATTGAACCATATATTGCTTTACGGCAACTTCATTTACTTGTGAGGTTGTTTCATCTCCAGTTAATTCAATATAAAGGCTAAAATCTACCTTACCACGTTGAAGAGAATTGACTACTAATTTTCTTAATTCTAATTCCTTTTCTCTGTAGCTCGATGGCATTCTGGCATTTAAATCGATGCTTTTACTATTCAGGGATTTTATCTCTACAGTAATTTTTTTATTTGGTAATTGAACTACATGTTTTCCGAAACCGGTCATCGATTGAATCATAAATACATTTTTGATTTTGACAAAGGTAAGGTAATTGACAAATTTAAAGTAAATGGTATCATCACCTTATAAAAAAAAGGAGTAGTCAGAAAATTATCCCTGATTTACTCCTTTAATAAATGTTCTAAAATTTTATAATTCTCTAACCCAGATATTTCTAAAACTTACACGACTATCATCACCATGATCCTGTAATAATAAAGGTCCTTTACCGTGCGGAGGGTTTTTTGGCCAGCCTATGTAAGGGGTAGTGCCCTTAAGCTCCACATGATCTTGAACTAAAACTCCGTTATGGATAACGGTTATATCGCCAGATTTTATTTTACCACCATCCACGTTAAATTCTGGAGCATGATAAATAATATCATAGGTGTTCCACTCACCAGTAGGTACTGAAGCCATTGCTAATGGCACATGTTGTTTGTATATAGAACCAACTTGTCCGTTTACATAGGTTGGATTATCGTTTTGGTCCAACACTTGTACCTCATAAATGCCGTTTAAAAAAACTCCGCTATTACCCCTATTTTGATTATCTCTCTGTACTGGCAATGGCGATTTCCACTCTATATGCAACTGTATATCACTAAAATTCTGTTTAGTCTGTATATTGCCTGTTTTATCATTTACCGTCATACTCCCATCTTTGTTCAAGTGCCATTTAGCTGCTGTGCTGTCATTTGAACTAACCCAATTATCTAGACTAGTACCATCAAAAAGAATAATTGCATCACTTGGTGCGGAATTAGCTGCCCCTGGTTTTACCACAGCAACTTTAGGTTCGTAGAATTCAGTTCCTTCGGGCGTAGTTGGTTCTTCACCCATGTATTCTTCGTGAACGATTACACTATCTTTTACAGCTTCCATGCTGCTATCAGCATTTACCATTACTTTTTCTTGACAAGATATTACCCCAAAAGAAGCAGTTAACAGTAGTAATGAGTATCTATTTTTCATATGTAATAATGTTATTTTAGTTGTTTGATCTTAATATTTCTAAATGAAACCACATTTCCGTGATCTTGTAAACCAATTTTACCTGTAGTGTATTTTCCAAATCCGTCCCAACCTGCAAATTTAGATTCTGCAACCATAGCATCCCATTCTTCGTTTGCTACAGGAAATGACGCCATTTCCACTCCGTTCAAGGTAACATTACCTTTATGCTCTTTATGATCAACGGTAAGAACCATTGTATTCCATTCACCTATAGGCTTAGTGACGTCTTTTGTAGGTGAAACCATATCATATAATGCACCAGCTTGATGCGTTGTACCCGCTTTCGCATCTGGATGCTTATCATTATCCAATATTTGAATTTCTGGTCCAGTTTGATATCCCGTTCCAAATTTTTCATCTTCACTTACACCCCAGAATACCCCACTGTTACCACCTTCGGAAATTTTCCAATCTAAGGACAGCACAAAATCATTATACGCTTTTTTGGTAACCAAATCATGGTTTTTTTTCTCTTCACCTTCTGCAGGAGGAGTAAATACCAAAGCATCGCCGTCTATTTTCCAAGCATCACTTATACCGTCGGTTTTGAACTCCTTCCATTGGTCTAACGTTGTACCGTCGAACAACACCTCCCACTCATTATCAACAACGGCAACTTCTTCAACAATCGCAGTTTCAGTTGCTTCTTTTTTCTCTTGCTTACATGCAACGAAAGCTACCAAACATACTGCACTAAATATATATTTCTTCATTTTCTTGTTTTTAAAGTCCCAACATTTTCTTCAACATTTCTTTATCTATCTCTGCACCTGCAAAATCATCAAAAGTTTTCTCTGTAGCTTCAATAATATGGTCCGATATAAACTTGGCACCTTCACGCGCACCTTGCTCTGGACTCTTAATACAGCATTCCCACTCCATTACTGCCCAAACATCACATCCGTATTGTGTTAATTTAGAAAATATGGTTTTAAAATCTATTTGTCCGTCACCTAATGAACGGTATCTACCTGCTCTATTACCCCAATCATTATAACCACCAAAAGCCCCTTTTTTACCTGTAGGATTAAATTCAGAATCTTTCACGTGAAATGACTTAATAAATTCATGGTAGTGATCAATATACGTGATATAATCTAACTGCTGTAATACAAAGTGGCTTGGATCATATAAAATATTAACTCGTTTATGATTGCCCGTAGCTTCAAGAAAACGCTCAAAAGTATCCCCATCATGTAAATCTTCGCCAGGGTGTATTTCATAACAAACATCCACTCCTTCTTTATCAAAATGATTTAAAATTGGCGTCCATCTTTTTGCTAATTCTTCAAAGCCCATTTCCACTAAACCAGCTGGTCTTTGCGGCCAAGGATGCATAGTATGCCATAACAAAGAGCCAGAAAAAGTAGCATGTACTTTTAAACCTAATCTTCTACTCGCGGTTGCCGCTTTTTTTACTGTTTCTACCGCCCATTGGGTTCTTTCTTTTGGTTTACCATGTACATTTTTTGGAGCAAATGAATCGAACATTAAATCATATGCGGGGTGTACCGCTACAAGTTGCCCTTGTAGATGTGTTGAAAGTTCTGTTATTTCTAAACCATAAGAGTTTACTTTAGCCTTTAGCTCATCGCAATAGGTTTGACTTTCTGCAGCCTTATCTAAATCTATTAAAAAAGATTCCCAAGTTGGTATTTGAATTCCTTTATAACCTAAATCAGCTGCCCACTTACACATTCCGTCCAAGGAATTAAATGGTGCTTTACTGTCTACAAACTGTGCCAAAAATACGGCTGGTCCTTTGATTGTTTTCATATAATTATACTATCTGTTGTTTGAATTAGTTGTTGTAATTGACACATTAAATGCGTCAAATAATGTTATATTTAAGAATTATTTTGAGTAACTCACAATACTATGGAGATTTGCTATAAATATAGGCAATACCATTAGAAAAAGATAAAAATTCAAGTATGAATCAGAACGAAATATTCGATGCAATTGTAGTCGGAACAGGAATAAGTGGTGGCTGGGCTGCTAAGGAATTAACTGAGAAGGGTTTAAAAACCCTTGTTTTGGAACGTGGCCCGATGGTAAAACATATAGAGGACTACCCTACCATGAACGATGACCCTTGGGATTACCCGCTTAAGGGAGAATTATCGAAGGAGGATAAAAAAAAATATCATGTGCAACATCGTGTAAATTGGGCACCACGTGAGGATGTTAAACATTTTTTCGTAAATGACCTAGAACACCCTTACGTAGAAACCAAGCGTTTCGACTGGATTAGGGGGTACCAAGTTGGCGGGCGGTCGCTCACTTGGGGACGTCAAAGCTATCGTTGGAGCGATATTGATTTTGAAGCAAACAAAAAAGAAGCTATTGGTGTAGACTGGCCGGTACGGTACAAAGATATTGCTCCTTGGTATGATAAGGTTGAAGAATATATTGGAGTTAGCGGTGAAGCCTTAGGATTAGATGTATTGCCCGATGGAAAATTTCAGCCTGCCATGAAATTAAACTGTGTTGAAGAAGATTTTAAAAAAACAACTGCAGCTAAGTTTGATGATGGTAGATTGATAACGATAGGTAGAACTGCCCATATTACCGACCCAAATGCATCTTTTGAAGGTCGTGGCACATGCCAAAACAGAGATCGTTGCTGGCGAGGGTGTCCTTTTGGAGGCTATTTCAGCAGTAACTCATCTACATTGCCTGCAGCAGAACGTACCGGTAATATGACATTAAGACCTAATTCCATAGTTCATGAAATCATGTATGACGACGCTACTAAAAAGGCTACAGGTGTACGAGTTATTGATGCGGAGACGAATGAAAAAATTGAATTCAAAGCAAAAATCATATTTCTATGCGCTTCGGCAATGGCCTCTGTAGGTATTTTGTTACAATCTAAATCTGAGCGTTTCCCTAATGGTTTAGGAAATGATTCCGATGCTCTAGGGAGAGGTATTATGGACCATCATTATAAACTTGGTGCTACAGCTAAGGTTGAAGGTTATCTAGATAAATATTATAAAGGAAGACGAGCCAACGGATTTTACATACCTCGTTTCGTAAACCTTAACGAGAAGACAAAACGGGAAGGTTATTTACGCGGATTTGGATATCAAGGAACAGCAAGTAGGGGAGATTGGTCAAAAGAGATTGGGGAACTAGGCTATGGTAAAGATTTAAAGGATTCAGTGTTAAAACCAGGTCGATGGACCATAGGAGTAACCGGATTTGGGGAATTTTTACCTTATGACGATAACAGAGTTACCCTAAGCCCAACAGAAAAAGACAAATGGGGACTACCACAATTAGCTTTTGATGTGGAATTCAAAGAAAACGAATATAAAATGCGCGAGGATATTAAAAAAGAAATTGTAACCATGTTTGAAGCTGCTGGTTTTAAAGATGTATCATCATATGAAGAGTCTAGCGGACCTGGATTAGGAATTCATGAAATGGGCGGCGCAAGAATGGGTCACAACGCAAAGACTTCTATAGTAAATAAAAACAATCAAGTACATTTAGTTCCAAATGTATATGTTACGGATGGTGCATTTATGTCATCATCTAGCTGTGTAAACCCATCATTAACCTATATGGCGTTTACAGCAAGAGCAGCAAATCATGCAGCCGAGCAATTAAAAGCAGGTAAATTTTCTTGATTTTAAAATTAATTACAAAGTATAACGTTTATTAAGTCCTATAGATTAAAGAAAATTAAAGCTTATGGAAAATGCTTCGGCCAGAAATATGTGGGGGAATTATTTAAAAAATCACCTTGAGGATGTCTTTCATGAGGCACCAAAAACCATGCATTTTGGCGACAATGAACAAGATGCCAATGAAATTGCCAAACTAATTAAAAATGGAACTAAAAAAGCAATCTCATATTCATTACTAGGATTGCAAAACCGCAATGAGCCTTTACCTAAAATTGGGGATTATATTGTGGTTACAGATTGGAGTGGCGAGGCACAATGCATTGTTTCCACAAAGGCCGTTTCACTAAAACCCTATTTTAGTATTGATGAAACTTATGCCCAATTAGAAGGAAATGGTGATAAAACTTTGAATAGCTGGAAAAAGTATTATTGGGATTTTTTCACTAAAGAATTGCAAAAGTTCAATAGACAACCTAGAGAAAGTATGATCGTTGTGTGCCAAACCATAGAAAAAGTAAACTCTTAAAAATCATCCTACTTAATAAAACAAAAAGAGCCGCAAATTGCGGCTCTTTTTTATACTATCTACATACTTTTTAGTTTTCTAATGCTACCCAATTATTTCCACTTTTATGTGAATCTACCGTTGCTTCAATAAAATTCATGCCACGAACACCGTCTTTCATAGTAGGGAATTCGCCATCATTATATTCTTCACCTCTAATAGCTCTTGCAACACCTTTATAGATGTTCGCCATTGAATCAAAAATTCCCTCGGGGTGACCAGCAGGTAATTTGGTGCCATCTAAAGATAGTTCAGAATTATAGGCATGGCCAGGTTTATATATTTGTGTTGGTTCTGTATCACTTAATTTATATAAAAAGTTAGGGCGTTCCTGCTCCCATCGAAAAGCTCCTTTTTCCCCATATATTGAAATAGCAAGTCCGTTTTCTTCACCGGTAGCAACTTGACTACCTCTAATAACACCTTTTACATGATCTCCCATACGTATAAGTACGGTACCATCAACGTCCATTTTATTATCCTCGTAAAGGTAATTGAAGTCACAAAGAAGCTCATTTATTTTAAGACCTGTAGTATATTCTACAAGGTTAAATGCGTGAACACCTATATCGCCCATACAAGAGCTTATACCTGCTTTCTCTGGGTCTAATCTCCAAACCGAAGACCGCTTTTCTTTATCATGGATAATAGTATTAATCCACCCTTGGTAATATACTGCATCTACTTTATGAATTTTACCTAACGCACCCGCTTTAATCATTTCACGCATTTGGCGCACCATTGGGTAACCGGTATAGGTATGCGTTAAAGCGAAAACAGTACCCGCTTTTTCATGAGATTTCTGTAAATCTTTAGCTTCGGCCAATGACGTTGTCATTGGTTTTTCGCAAATAACGTGGAAACCGTTATCCAATAATTTTTTTGCCATTGGGTAGTGCAAGAAGTTAGGCGTAAGTATAGAGCAAACTTGAATACGCTCATCTTTTGGCAACTTTAATTCTTCTTCAATTAAAGTATCAAAATCCTTATAAATTCTATTTAAAGGCACATCTATTTCTTTGGCGAATTCCATACTTGCATCAAAATCAGGATTAAAAACAGCCCCTGTTATTTGATAGTTGTCGTTAATAAATGATGCTACTCTGTGCAACACTCCTATTAATGAATCTCCTCCACCTCCTAATATTCCTAATCGTATTTTCTTTGGCATTTTTGTTGTTGTTTAAATTGAAAATATTTTTTTTTAAAATCCTTAAGGATTTGTGTTTCTATTACTATCTAAAAAAAATTAGCTCATTTATTCATTAAAAACCAGAAATAACATTTTATGAGCAGCAATTTTCAGGCGTTTAAATTAAAGAATTTATCTAAGACTGATATTCTATTTTCTCTGTTTTAAAAAAAATAGCGAATAAAATAAACACAGCTAACGCAAAACCAGCAGGATACATCCAAATGGTTTCCCAAACATGTTTACCATCTGCTAACAGGTAAGCGGTTGATATTTTTCCTGCTATCCAAAACCCTATTAACATACCCACCCCATAAGTAGCTAAAGTTATAAGACCTTGCGCAGAGCTTTTAAATTTATCACCTGCTTTACTATCCGTATAAATTTGACCAGAAACAAAGAAAAAATCATAACATATACCATGTAACGCAATACCGATAATCAGCATAAAGCCAAGCTCATTAACATCACCAAATGCAAATAATAAATAACGTGCCACCCACGCCGCCATAGCAACAAGTATAGTTTTCTTAAATCCGAATTTGGTAAAGAAATAGGGTAGTAGCAACATAAACGCAATTTCCGAAATTTGACCTAATGTCATTTTACCTGTAGGATTATCCATGCCTATTTCAACAAGAAACGGATTCGCATTTTGATAATAGAATGCCAACGGAATGCAAATTAGAACTGATGATATAAAGAAAATTAAAAAATTCTTATCCTTGAATAAGCTCAAGGAATCCAGCCCTAAAATTTCCTTTATACCAAGTTTTTCCGAACTAGCAGCTTTTGGTGGTGTTTTAGGTAAGGTAAAACTAAATACCCCCAAAATAAAAGAGGCAATAGCTGTCATTAAAAAAGTATTTCTAAGTAGACCTTGGCCAATATTCTCTCCTTGGTCCCAACTAAAAATATAGCTAATGGAGAGTCCTGCAATAATCCATCCTACGGTTCCAAAGACCCTAACCATTGAAAATTCTTTTGCGGGATTTTTCATTTGATTAAAGGAAACTGAATTTACCAATGCAAGAGTTGGCATGTATAAAATCATGTACCCTAAAACTAAGATATAGAACATGTCGAATTCAGTACTCTGGTACATGAAATACATGAGAGTAGCACCAACAAGGTGTAAAACTCCCAAAATTCTTTCTGCATTAAAATATCTGTCCGCAATGATACCAATGACAAAGGGAGCAATTATAGCTCCCCATGATTGTGTTGAAAATGCCAATGCTATTTCCCCGTCAGTCGCTTTTAAATTGTTTCCTAAAAATGTACCTAAGGTGACAAACCATGCACCCCAAATAAAAAATTCCAAAAACATCATAAAGCATAACTGTACTCTAACTTTATTTTTCATCTATCTTTTATAATAAACATAATCAAAACCGATTGGATCTTCTCCGCTAATTCTAAAATCTACAGCAATTTGGCCTCGGTGATTGGTAGAATGATTTATGATATGAAACAAAATATCTTGCAAGGTATTCGTAAACAAACGCCCCTCGATATTTTCATAGTCAATACGCTTATCAAAATTTTCGGCACTAGAAACTATGTCAAATGAACTACGCTGATTTTCGTAATGAATCTCTTCCCAGTCCTTTACCTCATGCTCTTGCCAAATTTCAAATTCACTAGGTTTATTTAAAATTCTAGCGTTCCATATATGATGTGCGTTTAAGATGTGGCTGAATACCCGTTTGGTATTTGGCGCAACAGCCTCAAGCGCTAAACATTGTTCAATTAGTTTCTTGTTACAGTGAAAATTATAGTCGAAAATTTTATTAAAAAAAGCTTCCATAAATCATACCCTCGGGATTACTCTATTTCGTTTGCCGCCTTTAATAATAAATCTCTGGTAGCAATAATCCCAGCTTCTTCACTTATTTCAGAACCTTCATATTCCACACCAATAAATCCTGTATAACCTGCGTCTTTTACTATTTTTAGCATTTGCACATAATCTATACCGGTATCATAGCCATCAGCATCAAAATTATTAGATTTTGCGCTTACTGCTTTTGCATAAGGCATTAACTCTTTAACACCTTTATACTTATCATACTCCTTTAGACAATCCCAACTATTCGGTTTACGTTCCATACAGAAATTTCCAAAATCTGGTAAACTGCCACAGTTATCCATATTTACATTCTTCATTACCTGTGCATGAAGTTCCCCGTTAGAAGACAAGCCACCATGGTTTTCTACCAAAATATTTATATTTTTAGTTTTCGCGTAGGTAGCTAATTTTGTTAATCCGTCTACAGAGTTTTTGATCCATTCTTCTGGCACATTGCTACCATTAAGGTTCACTCTAATGGCATGGCATCCCATTGCAGCAGCAGCATCTACCCATTTTTTATGCTTTTCAACAGTCTCGTTTCTTTCCGCTTCGTCGTTAACAGCTAAATTACCTTGACCATCGATCATGATCAAAACATTTTTCATCCCATATTTTTTAGCCTCTGCATTGGATTTTTCGACGAAATTTGCCATTGCCTCTTCAGAGTAATTTGCATCAGACAATTCAGGATTATATAATTGACTTACATATTCAAGTCCAGTAAAACCCCAATTCTTTGCTTTTTCAGCAAAAGAATATGGATCTACTCCTTCGTCATTTATCATTTTATGCATTGACCATTGTGCTAGTGAAAGTTCAAAAAATGGCGCTGTATTAGTTTCATCTTCAACAATTTCAATTTCTTCTACTTTTTCTTTTTTATTTTCTTTACAAGCGTACGTTCCTAATAACGAAATTCCAATTCCTACAATAAAAGCGATTCTAATTAATTTTTTACTTTTCATTTTTGGTTGTTTGTTGTTTGTTTAAATTATAGGTAAATGACTAGTTTTTAACCTTTACCTTAGCTTTTTATTCATTTTACTTGCCAATAACAGTGAAATACGCAAGAAGAATGAAGAATAAATGTATAGAATTAATTTTATATTTAATAAATTTAGAGCATAAACAACTTTTATGAGCAAATTTTATTACAATGAAGAGCAAGAGTCCTATGATGCTATTGTTGTAGGAACAGGAATTAGTGGTGGTTGGGCCGCAAAAGAATTATGTGAGGCGGGTTTAAAAACGCTAGTTTTAGAACGCGGCAGAATGGTAAAGCACATAGATGATTATGAAACGGCAAATATGGACCCGTGGGATTTTCCAAATGCAGGTGAACCTACTAAAGAAATAATTGAACAACAACCTAAGCAAAACAGGACTGGTTATACTACAAATCAAGCCAGTAACATGTGGTTTGTAAATGATTTGAAGCACCCATATAACGAAACAAAAAGATTCGATTGGATGCGAGGGTATCACTTAGGTGGTCGTTCGTTACAATGGGGTCGTCAGAGTTATCGTCTAAGTGATATTGATTTTGAGGCAAATAAAAAAGAAGGAATTGCCGTTGATTGGCCTGTACGCTATAAAGATATTGCACCTTGGTACGATAAGGTTGAGGAATATATTGGTGTTAGTGGCGAAAATTTAGGACTTGAACAATTACCTGATGGTAAATTTTTACCAATGATGGACCTAAATTGTGTTGAACAAGAATTCCGCGATAAAGTTGCAGAAAATTTTAATGGCCGTGTAGTAACTGCTGGTAGAACAGCACATATTACAGGAACCAAGCAATTTGACGGAAGAAGTAAATGTCAATTTAGAAACAGATGTATTAGAGGGTGTCCTTTTGGAGCGTACTTTAGTAGTTTATCTTCAACATTACCAGCAGCTGAAGCTACAGGAAATATGACACTTAGACCAGATTCTATTGTTCATGAGGTGATCTATGACCCCAAAACAAAGAAAGCAACAGGTGTAAAAGTAATAGATGCTAATACCAAAGAAACTTTCGAGTTTAAGGCAAAAGTTATTTTCTTATGTGCTTCTGCAATTGCATCCACCTCTATTTTAATGCAGTCAAAATCTGAAAGTTTCCCTAATGGTATGGGTAATGAGTCTGATCAATTGGGCCGTAACATTATGGACCATCAACTTCAAGTAGGAGCTTCGGGAAAGTTCGATGGATTTGAAGATAAATATTACAAGGGGAGAAAACCAAGTGGAATCTACATTCCTAGATTTAGAAACTTAGGAGGAGATTCTGATAGAGATTATAAGAGAGGATTTGGATATCAAGGTGGAGCATCTAGAGGTAACTGGGAAGAATCCATTGCCGAATTATCTCATGGTAAAGACTTAAAAGAAGCAGTACTTAAACCAGGTGGATGGACTTTTGGTATGATGGGCTTTGGAGAAGTACTACCCTATGAAAACAACAGATTTACATTAGATTACGATAAATTAGATGACTGGGGATTACCTACAGTTACTTTTGATGCCGAGCTTCAAGAAAACGAACTTAAAATGCGCAAAGACATTTTAGATTCAGCTGTTGAAATGTTAGAAAAAGCCGGACTTAAAGAGGTTAAAGGCTATGATAATGAAAGTGCATTAGGTTTAGGAATCCATGAGATGGGAACCGCCCGCATGGGGAGAGACAGAAAAACATCTGTTTTAAACGGAAATAACCAGTTACATGATGTGCCAAATGTATATGTAACTGACGGGTCGTTTATGACTTCTGCTAGTTGCGTTAACCCATCATTAACTTATATGGCCTTTACGGCCAGAGCTGCTGACCATGCAGTTAAAGAACTTAAAAAAGGAAACATATAATGGATAGAAGACGTGTATTAAAAAATATGGGAATGTCACTTGGATATATGGTGGCCACACCAACCTTGTTATCAATTGTTCAAAGTTGTAAGAGTGAACCAGCCTTAACTTGGACTCCAGAATTTTTGGCTCAAAATGAAGGTGTAGTACTTTCTAAGTTGGTAGATATTATTTTACCAAAAACAGATACTCCTTCTGCTTCAGAAGTACAGGTTGATATTTTTATTGACAAGTTTGCTAAAGACGTTATGGAGAAAGAGCAACAAGACTTCTTTAAAATGTCTATGGGCAGGTTTATAGATAAAGCCTTAGCTGATTCTGGCAAAGAAAATGCGAACGACTTAACTGTAGAAGATTTAGAACCTGTTTTAGCGACTTCCTTAAAGTATACAAAGGATCAACAAGCCGAAATGTTCGAAACTATAAATAGTTATACAGAAGCTATAGCTGAAGGACAAACCTCAACTTTAGACGATGATACAACCAGATTCGCTTTCGCCAATAACTTAAGAGGAATGACCATTTGGGGCTATAAGGCTTCTGAATACGTTGGTGAAGAGGTTTTAGCTTATTTACCAGTTCCTGGGGAGTATGTTCCATGTGGAGATATGCAGGAGCTTACAGGTGGTAAGGCATGGTCCTTATAATCAATTATCATCTTAATATTCAATAGCCATGAGCATGATTTGTTAATCGCTCCTGGCTATTTTCATTTAAAGACACTACTCATGAAAAGAAGAAGTTTTATTCAAAAATCTGCGCTAACCACAGGCGCAATTTCGATAGGAAGCTCATTAAGTTACGCCAACACCTTCTCCAATAACAAGAATGCCTATAATTACAATTTAAAGTATGCACCACATTTGGGCATGTTTAAACATCATGCAGGTGACAACCCTATTGACCAACTAAATTTTATGGCTGACGAAGGTTTCACAGCATTTGAAGATAATGAAATGCGTAAACGGCCTATAGAAATACAGAAGAAAATGGCAGCAACCATGTATAAACGTGGTTTAGAAATGGGTGTTTTCGTTGCCCACGAAATATATTGGACTGCTCCAAACTTGGCTTCGGGCGATGAAGACAAACGCAACGAATTTTTAAACTACATTAAAGATTCCATTGATGTGGCTAAACGAGTTAATGCTAAGTGGATGACAGTTGTACCGGGCCATGCAGATCTAAAATTAAGAGTAGGGTACCAAACAGCTAACGTTGTTGAAACTCTTAAACAAGCATCGGCATTATTAGAACCACACGGAATTGTTATGGTTTTAGAACCTTTAAATTTTAGAAACCATCCAGGCTTATTCTTGACCGACTCGCCACAGGCATTTGAAATTTGTAAAGCAGTTAATTCACCGTCTTGTAAAATTCTATTCGATATATATCATCAACAAATACAGGAAGGAAACATAATCCCCAATATGGAATCCTCATGGGATGAGATAGCCTACATACAAATAGGAGATAATCCTGGAAGAAATGAACCAACTACGGGAGAAATAAATTACCGCAATGTATTTAAATGGATTCATAATAAAGGATTTAATGGAATACTGGGTATGGAACATGGTAACTCTCGGGAAGGAAAAGAAGGGGAACGTGCGGTAATAAATGCCTATCAGAAAGTAGATGATTTTATTTAAATAGCAATGTAGTATAAATATCAAAAACATGAATTATGCATACAAAATGCATTTCATCGAATAGTCAATCGCTTTTCGATGAAATACACAATTACTAAGTAAGAATTTACTTACTTATTCGTTCTTTTGTATATGTCCCAATACCTACAGCTATTACTCGTCTATGTCACATTATTTTTGGCATCCAAATTATCCTTTTATTTCTATAAAACGATAAAGTCAAATTCAATTGAACTATTTCAAAAGCGACTAAACTATAAATGGATTAATATAAAAAATGCAATAAAATTAATGTATCAAAGTATTTTTAATGATACTATTAAGTTTCCATGATCCAATTCGTCTTTTAATCCGTATATACCTTATAATCTAATACTTAGGCTATGGAAAACTATATTACTATTTTAATTATTTATATGGCTGCATTGTTGTTTACAACTGCATTAAAGCCATACTATACCAACGACAAATAAGAACCCCCCTTAACTTAACCTCGGCTTAGCCGTAAATAAAAAAGACCCCTTTAATTGGGGTCTTTTTTATTTATATAAATTTTTTAAGAACCGCACATTAAGCAATCATCATCAGCTTGGCCTTCTTTGGCTCTAGCAATCATTTCTTTCATTTCTTGGGGTGACATTGGTTTTATATCCAATTCAGCTTGTGGCAAGGGCTTAGAAACGATTTCTGCGTTACTTTTTACACTTTCAACTGTCGAGGCAGTAATAACTTCTTTTGTAACTGTTTCCTCGGCCAGAATTTCCTTTTTCTTAGAATTATCTAACGTAAACTTAATTGCATCTACTGCAGCTTTGGTACGTAAATAATACATTCCTGTTTTAAGACCGCTTTTCCATGCATAAAAGTGCATAGATGTCAACTTAGAATAGTTTGCGTTTTCCATGAATAAATTCAAAGACTGACTTTGGTCTATGAAATATCCTCTGTGCCTAGACATATCAATAATATCTTTCATGCTAAGTTCCCAAACTGTCTTATATAAATCTCTTATATCTTGAGGGATAGTTTCAATATGTTGAATAGAACCATTAGCACGCATTAATTCTTGCTTCATATTTTCATTCCACATTCCAAGTCCAACTAAATCTTCTAAAAGGTGTTTATTAACGACTATAAATTCACCTGAAAGCACACGTCGCGTATAAATATTAGAGGTATAAGGCTCAAAACATTCGTTATTTCCTAAAATCTGGGATGTAGAAGCTGTTGGCATTGGTGCAACTAAAAGAGAATTAAGAACACCATTAGTTTGCACTTCTTTTCTTAGTTTATCCCAGTCCCATCTTCCAGATAATTCATTATCCTTTATTCCCCACATATTATGTTGAAATTCTCCTTGAGACATGGGTGAACCTTCAAAAGTTGAATAGGCTCCTTCTTCCTTTGCCATTTCCATAGAAGCTGTTACAGCAGCAAAATATAATGTTTCAAAAATCTCTTGATTCAACTTTTTAGCCTCATCACTGGTAAATGGCATTCGTAACATTATAAACGCATCTGCCAAACCTTGTACGCCAAGACCAATTGGTCTGTGGCGCATATTAGAATTTTCAGCTTCTTTAACAGGATAATAATTTCTATCAATTACCTTATTTAAATTTCTAGTTACGCGTTTTGTAACCCTAAACAATTCCTTATGATCAAATTCATTGTTCTTAATAAACATAGGTAATGCAATAGAGGCTAAATTACACACAGCAACCTCATCTGGCGAAGTATATTCCATTATTTCGGTACATAAATTTGATGAACGAATTGTACCTAGATTCTTCTGATTACTCTTACGGTTTGCTGCATCCTTATACAGCATGTATGGTGTACCAGTTTCAATTTGAGATTCTAATATTTTCTCCCACAAATCTCTAGCTTTAACTTTTTTACGTCCTTTACCTTCTTTTTCATAGGTAAGATATAGCTTTTCGAATTCCTCACTATGTTTATTATATAAGTTTGGACATTCATTGGGACACATAAGTGTCCAATCTTCATTTGCTTCTACCCTTCTCATGAACAAATCGGATATCCACATGGCGTAAAATAAATCTCTTGCGCGCATTTCCTCTTTACCGTGATTTTTCTTGAGATCTAGGAACTCAAAAATATCAGCATGCCAAGGCTCCATATAAATAGCAAAACTTCCTTTACGCTTTCCACCACCTTGATCAACATAACGAGCTGTATCATTAAACACCTGAAGCATTGGAACAATGCCGTTAGAGGTACCATTTGTTCCCGCGATATAAGAACCTGTAGCTCTAATATTATGAATAGATAAACCTATACCTCCTGCTGATTGAGAAATCTTAGCTGTTTGTTTTAAGGTGTCGTAAATACCTTCAATACTGTCATCTTTCATAGCTAAAAGAAAACAAGAAGACATTTGAGGTTTAGGTGTGCCAGAGTTGAATAATGTCGGAGTAGCATGTGTAAAATACTTTTTAGACATTAATTCATAGGTTTCAATTGCAGCATCTAAATCGTCTAAATGAATACCCACAGATACTCGCATTAACATATGCTGTGGTCTTTCAGCAATTTTGCCGTTCAATTTTAAAAGGTAAGAGCGTTCTAATGTTTTAAAACCGAAATAATCGTAGCCAAAATCTCGGTTATATATAATAGTAGAATCTAATTTTTCTGAATTTTCAGAAATTACCTTATGGACTTCATCTGATAATAAAGGTGCTTTTTTACCTGTTCTTGGATTTACATAAGTATACAAATCATTCATTGTTTCAGAAAATGACTTTTTGGTATTCTTATGCAGGTTTGAAACAGAAATACGAGCAGCTAATTTGGCATAATCTGGGTGTGTAGTAGTCATCGTAGCCGCTATTTCCGCAGCAAGATTGTCTAATTCTGAAGTTGTAACCCCGTCATAAAGCCCTTCGATTACGCGCATAGCTACTTTTAATGGATCTACAAGTCCGTTTAGACCGTAACATAATTTTCGTACTCTAGCGGTGATCTTGTCAAACATGATCAACTCCTTTCTTCCATCTCTTTTAACTACATACATTTGGCTACACTTATTTTAAAATTAATTACCTTTTCTATATTTATATACTAAATTCCTAAATCACCTTTAGAACATAAGTCCTAAATATTCTAGTGTAAAAGAAAGACCATTTTTTTCTATTTAGAAATCAGCGTCAAAACTAATTTTTTGGGAATCTTCGTCTTTGTCTACATTTAAAACACCTGCTTTTTGGTATTCCGAAACCCGTTTTTCAAAGAAGTTGGTTTTACCCTGTAATGAAATCATATCCATAAAGTCGAAAGGATTAGATGAGTTATATACACGATCACATTCCAGCTCAACTAAAAGACGATCAGTTACAAACTCTAAATACTGGGTCATTAGCTTTGAATTCATACCAATTAAACTTACAGGTAAAGACTCAGTAATAAACTCACGTTCTATTTCTAAAGCATCGGTTAAGATTTCTTTTATACGTTCTTTAGGCACCTTATTCATTAAATGCTTGTTATGTAAATGAACAGCATAATCACAGTGCATACCTTCGTCTCTTGATATTAGTTCATTAGAAAATGTTAATCCTGGCATTAAACCTCTTTTCTTTAACCAAAAAATAGAACAGAAAGCACCCGAGAAGAAAATACCTTCCACAGCCGCAAAAGCAATTAAGCGCTCTGCAAAACTTGGTGATTCAATCCAGTTTAACGCCCAATCGGCTTTCTTTTTAATTGCAGGAAAATTTTCTAACGCTTTAAAAAGTATATTTTTTTCTTTTTCATCTTTTACATAAGTGTCAATTAATAGGGAATATGTTTCAGAGTGAATATTCTCCATCATAATTTGAAATCCATAGAAGAATTTTGCTTCGGCATACTGTACTTCGCTTACAAAATTTTCTGCTAAATTTTCATTGACAATACCGTCTGAAGCCGCAAAAAATGCCAGTATATGTTTTATAAAGTAACGCTCATCATCGTTTAACTTATTATTCCAATCAGTTAAATCTTCATGAAGGTCAATTTCTTCAGCGGTCCAAAAACATGCCTCGCATTTTTTATACCATTCCCAGAGATCATCATGTTTAATTGGGAAAATAACAAAGCGGTCATCGTTTGCTTCCAAAATTGGCTCTAAGGCTGTGGACATAATATTATAATTTTAAAAAAGTTGAATGATACCTTCCTGTAAGGACTAACAAAGATTCAAAAATGCATTCAATATATGAAGAGCTATTATGTATTTCTAGCGCAAAGTTTTTAACACAAAATGTTGAAATCTAAGGTCGCAAGTGATGTTCATTAACTTTAGCAGCACACCATTTTTATGTAACTTTTTTGAAGAATGCAATAATAATTTTATAAACCAAAAAGTATATAAAACCATACTAGGTGGTTTATTTTTAAATTAAAAAAAGTACGGTCAAATGTAATGAAGATTCAAAAATTGTACGGCCCCTCTAATGCTCTTAATTTGAAAAATGCCCACCAAATCTAATAAAGGTAGTTCCCCCGAAACCTTGTCTTAGATTGCAATTATTACGACTAATCGTAATCTTACTGTAAATGGCGCTCAAAACATTAGAAATAAAATAACATACACTATTTTATATAGAACCGTACTTTAATTTTTGCTTTAAATATTTAGTTTGTATTAAAAAACTTTAATTCGTAAAGATTCTTCGCCTACATTTTTAAATGAAACCGAAAAACTCCATAAAATGGAATTAGCAAAGACTTTCAGCTATTTCAATACTACCTTCGTTGGTATAAAAAGACAATTCTTCCGAACCTCCTACATCAACCAAACTATGAACACCATTAAACTTATTTTATAAGCGATCTAAAAGTTTTATTTTATAATCTCTTTTCATTTCCAGCCCATTATAATCTTAACGGTTTGTACTAATTAAATCAATGTTCATAATTTCACTATTATCCTTGGATACATGTTTTCACCGCTAGGATATTATTTTATTTCCAAAATACCTTGTTCTAACGTGTCAATAAATGTTGTATTACAAACTATTCGCTAATTAAACTTACCTGAAACTAAATATTTACAAGTTTCACTTTTCAAGTTAACTGTGCCAATTAACTAAATCTTATTATAAATTAATAGCACAGAAGTAAATTCAAGGTCTTTGCCTATTTGGTTCTTGAACGTCAATGGCAACCGTTAAAATTTCGCCTGAACTTTCATCTTCTTTCATAATATTAGCTGCAATCGCTAAAAATATTACAAACAAAACAAACATTAAGCTACATTTTCTCATCTTCCTTTTGAACTTAAACCAATTATAACTTCCTCGATAAAGGTATATTAAGATAAAAAGGCGCACGTTACTATTGTATAACCTGTTCCTTTTTTTGTGTAAACGGAAATTAAAAAAGCAGGAAACTACCTACTTTCAATAGATTGTAGTCCTTTTCGTTCTTTTTTTGAGTTGGAATTAATAAAAATGACTACCTGTAATTGAACCAATTATACCAAAATTACTTCCATTGACACAAAACTGAAAATTAGAAACATATAAGCACCTATTTTTTCATAACTTTCTAAATTGATACACCATTTATTATGTTACGAGCTGTTATTGTTGATGACGAAATAAAAGCTATTCAAAGTTTAACTTGGGAGCTTACAAATTTTAGTGACGAGATAAATGTAATAGCCTCGTTCACCAATCCAAATGATGCTTTAGATTACTTAGAAAAAAATTCTCCCGACTGTTTATTCTTAGATATTGAAATGCCAACAATGGATGGGTTCCAATTTATAGGAAAACTAATAAATAAAAATTTTCCCGTAATTATAACTACAGCATATAATCAATATGCCTTAAAAGCTATAAAAAATGAAGCGTTGGACTATCTGTTAAAACCAATAGATACAGATGATTTAGAAGATACTATTCTTAAAATTAAGAAATTTAATAATAAAAATTTTTCGGTAGAAAAATTAGAGAAAGCCCTTCTTAATTTTAACTCTAGGGCCATTCATAAAAGAATAACTCTTAATACAGACGGCAAATTGTTATTTCTTGAAAGTGAAGAAATACTATACGCAGAATCTGATGGTAATTATAGCACGATATATTTGACCGACGGACAAAAAATTGTACTCACTAAAAAACTTAAAGAAGTGAATGAATTATTACCTTCCGATTCTTTTTTCAGAATACATAATTCGTATATAATAAATTTATATAAAATTAAAGAATTTTTAAAAACCGATGGTTATGTGGTGCTAAAATCTAACCATAAAATACCTGTTTCTAGACAAAAGAAATCAGATTTTTTAGATTTGTTGTAATCCGTTTATGAATAAAAACCACAGTATATTTAATATTTTTCCTACAAAAGTTGCTATTGAAAACAAGTTGAATCTATTGTTTTTAATACTTTACTTATTACTTCATTCGGCGCAAAGTTATTCTCAATCAATAACACCAGAATTTGAAAAGAAAACAGATAGTCTAATACAAGCTGCCCCTAAAACATACGCGGAAATTGATAAAGTTCTTCGACCATTTAGAAAGGACAGTACTTTAATACGCTATGTAAATCAAAAATCAGAAGATAAGAATTACTTAAGCGGTCAAGCTTATGCTTTAAATCAATTAGGTAGAATATATCGTGATATTTCTGAATATCAAAAAGCCCTAGACTTATTTCAAGAAGCATTGTCAATATCGTTCGAGGCCAACAGTCTTGAATTCAGAGTCTATAGTCTAAACATGATTAGCGTTGTATATAGAAGAACTGACGCCATAAAATCTGCGCTAGATTTTAGTCAAGAAGCATTAGAATTAGCGGAAACAGTAGTTGAGCCAAGTATAGGGCTAAAACGTAGTATAAATGTTTCGTTAAATAGTATTGGTAATATTTATCAAATGCTTGAACAATACGATTTGGCTATAGAAAAATTTGAACGTTCCATGATTCTTGAAAAAGAATTGGATAACAAACTTGGCCTAGCCATTAATCATCAAAATTTAGGCGAATGTTACGAAGCCCAAGGAATGCTAGAACCTGCGCTTCAAAATTTTAGAAAATCTTTAGTCTATAATGAAATCATCAATTCCGAAAAAGGAAAAATTATTTGTAATTATAGTATTGCTCATGTTTATGTACATAATGGTAAAATAAATGAAGCTGTTTTACTGTTACAAACAAACCTAAAAAAAGCTCAAAAATTAGGAGATCAAAAAATAGTTACTACTATTTTAATTAACCTTGGTTGGGCCTTAACCAGATTTGGGGATTATAGTGCTGCAGAAACCAATTTAGAAAACGGTTTATCCTTAGCTAAAAAATATAATCTTAACGCTGAAATTGCAGAGGCAAATAAGTTCTTATCCGAACTTTGGATTAAAAAGGATGATTACCAAAAAGGTATGAGCTATTTTAAAGAATCTAAAAAGTATGAGGATCGTATTACCAACTCTCTAAACTTGCGCTATGTAAACGACATGATATTAAGATACGAGTCTCAAATGAGAACAAATCAACTTAAGAGACTAGCCGAAGAAAATGAATCTGTCCGTTTAAAACTTAGAAAAAACAAAACTATATTAATCATCATTGGCGTTTTCTTAGTGCTACTCATAGGCATTTTGTACATATTATACAGACAAAGTCAATTGAATGCTGAAAAGAAACTACTAACACTTGAACAAAGTATGTTGCGTAGTCAAATGAATCCTCATTTTCTATTTAATTCATTAAACTCTATTAAGCTATACATTATAAATAATGAAAAGAAAAATGCGGTTCATTATCTAAACAAATTCTCCAAATTAGTTCGCAAAATACTAGAAGCATCTTCTCAACGAGAAATATCATTAGCAGAAGAATTAGAAACAGTAGCGCTTTACATGAACATTGAGAATATAAGATTCTCTAACGAAATTAATTTTAACGTACACATAAAAGATGATATAAATACGCATAACATAAAAATACCTTCCTTAATATTACAGCCTTTTTTAGAAAATGCCTTATGGCATGGCTTATCATCTAAAGATGGTATTAAGAATATAGACTTAGAAATAAAGAAAGGAAAAAACGAATTTATTGAAATAATAATCACCGATAACGGCGTAGGCAGGGAAGCTGCTGAAAAGATAAAAGACGGAAAAGTTTTAAAAAGAAAATCGGTCGGTATTGATATAACTAAAGAGCGCTTGGCTAATTTTTCTAGGGATTACGAGAACTTTTTTCATGTAGAAATTATAGATAAATTCGATGATGAAACTAACCCTATAGGCACACAAATAATTATCTATATCCCAACTATTTAAGATGGTCCTTAGCGACTACTTCCAATTCCTTGTACCAATCATCACCAAATTTTCTTATTAAAGCCTCCTTAACAAACCTATAAACTGGTACTTTCAATTCGTCACCTAAGGCACAGGCAGGATCACAAATTTGCCATTTATGATAATTTACAGCGGTTAGTTCTGTATACTCCTTAACTCTTACTGGGTATAAATGACATGAAACTGGTTTTTTCCACTTTATTTTACCTTGATTATAAGCTTCCTCAATACCGCATTTGGCAATTTTACGGTCATCAAAAATTACATAAGCACATTCACTACCGTTTACTAAAGGAGTTTCCCATTCCCCATCTTCGCCTTTAACAAATGCTCCTTGTTCTTCAATTACCTTAATACCTTCGGGTCGTAGAAATGGTTTTACCTTAGCGTAAATATCGACCATTATCTCCGTTTCAGAATCTTCAACTGGTGCGCCGGCCTCCCCATCAACACAGCACCCCCCTTTACAAGCGTTAAGATTACAAACAAAATCCCTTTCTATAATCTCTTCTGATACAATAGTTTTTCCTAATTGAAACATAGCATTATTTAAAAGGCGCAAGATACATTATTTTAAAAAGGTTGTGGCTTTAGAATATTTCAAGAATAAACATCCAAACCGCTATTTATAAACGTAAATTTGCAAAAAAATTGAAGCATGGATTTTCATTTTAATTTAAGAGAGATAGCTACGGCCAGTATGGTACTTTTTGCGGTTATCGATATTCTTGGTAGTATTCCAATTATAATAGGCCTTAGAAAAAAAGTTGGCCATATTCAATCTGAAAAAGCATCCATAGTCGCCGCAATTATAATGGTATCATTTTTATTTTTAGGAGAAGAAATCCTAAACCTAATTGGCATTGATGTAAACTCATTTGCGGTTGCAGGAGCATTTATCATCTTCTTTCTTGCCATAGAAATGATTTTAGGCATTACGTTATATAGGGATGACGAGCCTGAAAGTGCCTCAATTGTACCTATTGCATTTCCTTTAATTGCTGGAGCCGGTACTTTGACTTCTTTATTATCTTTAAGAGCAGAATATTTTGTAGAGAACATTATTGTTGCAATTATAATCAATATAATTTTTGTTTTTATTGTACTTAAGTCATCGGTTAAAATCGAAAAAATGTTAGGTAAAAACGGCGTTAATGTAATTCGAAAAGTATTTGGCGTAATTTTAATGGCTATAGCTGTTAAATTATTTGCAGCGAATATTAATCAACTTTTCTAAAACAAGGGAAGGTTGTATTTTTAAACAAACCAATCATATGAGCAAAACATTATCATTCATTTTTATAGCAATTGCAGTAGCATTAATTGCCTATAATGTAACTATGGTAGATTTTAGCGACCCATTTGAGAAAGATAGCACAATAGCCCTTATTGGCATAATGGCCTCGTTATGTGCAATTATTTTACTTTTGGTGTTTGTAACCAGTAAAAAGATTCAGGACAAAATAAACAAGAATTAGTTATTGGCTTTTATTAAGCCAGAATCCTGTTGTTGAACCACGCTACCGTCTAATTCTAAAACTTTTTGAAGCATAGTGTCTTCATCAGCTTTAATTTTAGCATGTATATTGGTATTGAACAATTGCTCTGCAATACTTGCTTTTAAAAATAATTTAATGCTTTTTTCGTGGTCATAGAAGTTCATTCGTAAATTTCGATCTACAGAGTACTCCACAAATTTTTCAAAAAGAATATCATCTACTTTAAAATCGTTCACAAACTCTTCTTGGTTGTATTGCGCATACCGTTCTCGGTCTTCTTCTAAATGTTCAAACACGAAAAAAGAAAGAAAGCCCAAATTATCCATACTCTCAACTGCCTCCTCCTCATTACTTCCTATTGGAATAAAAACATCAGGTATTATACCTCCACCGCCGTAAACAACCTTACCCAAAGGAGTTGTAAATTTTAAGGAATCTGCAACTTTAATGCTATCAACTGAAATCATTTCTCCACTATGATATCTATCCGTAAAGCGCTGATAATAATCTTTAGTACCATTTGCATATGATTTTTGAATACTTCTCCCAGTGGGTGTATAATATCTTGAAACCGTTAAACGAACTGCAGAACCATCACCTAAAGCCATTTCTCGCTGAACTAAACCTTTTCCAAAAGAACGACGACCAATAATAGTGCCTATATCATTATCCTGAAGCGCACCGGCAACTATTTCACTTGCAGAAGCAGACCTTTCGTTAATAAGTACGTAAACAGGTTTATCTTCAAAACTACCTTCATCAGTTGCAAAACTCTTGTTTATTTTACCCTTTTTATTCTTTGTAAATAAAATTAGCTTCCCATCCTTTAAAAATTCATCGGCAATTTCTTCAGCCATTCCTAAGTATCCACCAGGGTTATCACGCAAATCAAGAACTAGTTTTTTTGCTCCCCTCTTTTGTAATTCTATCAAAGAAATTTTAAACTCTTTATATGTAGATTCTGCGAATCTATTGACTTTAATATAGCCAATATCTTTGGTAAGCATGTAGTAAGCCTCTATACTTTTTAAAGGGACAACACCACGTTTCACTTTTATATTAAATGTTTTATTTTCAGCTTTTCTGAATATTTTTAGGTCTACTGTGGTACCCTCTTTGCCTTTTAGCTTTTCAACAATGATCTCACTAGGGAAATCTTTGCCAAATAGGGTGTCGTTATCAGCCATTAAAATACGGTCGCCTGGCAAAATACCCTTTACAAAACTAGGACCATCTTTAACCGTTTTAATAACTGTGATAGTATCTTTATATGCATAAAAATTTACTCCTATACCCACGAAATCGCCTTTCATATTATCGGAAACACGATCCATTTCTTTTTCGGAAATATATACAGAATGTGGATCTAATTTTTCGAGAATACTATTTACCGTAACATCAACTATACTATCTGTATTAACATCGTCAACATATTCATAGTCGATATAATCTATAAGTCTATTAAGTTTATCCTTTTTAGAATTGGTAGAAAAAAGTCTTTCTGGTGAATCATTAAAATTAAGTTTTCCTCCTATAAAAAAGCCAATAGCAATAGCTGAGGCTATAATTATAGGTAAAAGGAAACTATATTTTTTATTCATCATAAGTTTAAACGTTAGATCGCTGCATTTATTTCTGTCATGTGTTCTATTTCTACTCCTGCTTTTTTTAAGAATTTTAATCCAGAATCGTCTTTGTAACCTATTTGATACACTACACGTTTAATGCCAGACTGATGTATTAACTTACTACATTCTCTACAGGGCGATAATGTAATGTAAAGTGTAGCCCCTTGGCAAGACTGTGTAGAACTTGCTACTTTGAGAATTGCATTGGCTTCGGCATGCAAAACATACCACTTTGTATATCCTTCTTCATCTTCACAAAAATTCTCAAAACCTGTTGGTGTACCATTATAACCATCAGAAATAATCATTCTATTTTTTACAATAATAGCCCCAACTTGTTTTCTTTTACATGAAGATAGTTTCCCCCACTCTTTGGCCATTCTTAAATAAGCCCTGTCATACTTTAATTGTTTCTCTTTTTTCATTCCACTAGCTTTCAAAAGCTTAAAGCACTAAGGTACCTGCTTTGTTATACAGGGACAAAATCTTAGGCTAAAATTTAACAATGTTAAACTGGTAAAGTTTGATATAACAATGGCAGCGTTATTAATGCAATCAAAATACTGCCAACTGTAATGAACACCCTCTGATTTATTTTTAAAATAGATTGAGCAATAAAAGCCAATACAAGAATCATCAAAACAATAACCACTTGTGAAATTTCTATGCCCGCAGCAAAACCAAATAAAGGTCCCAATTTATCCTCTTCACCCATAATCATCATTTTAAAATAATTAGAAAATCCGAAGCCGTGTATTAACCCAAAAAAACCTGTGGCCAATGCATGAAACCAAATAGCTTTTTTATCTTCTTTAGAGTCTTTATAGAATAAATTATATATAGCTGTTAATATAATAGTAACAGGTATTAAAAACTCGATCCAACTAGCTTCTACAATTACGATTTCATAAACTGACAATACCAATGCCAAACAATGTGTAAATGTAAAAACGGTTGCTAAAAGCAAAACTTTTTTCCAACTTTTAAAAGTAAAAGGGAGTGCTAACGCAGATAAAAACAAAATATGGTCATATGCATTTATATCTAAAACATGCTGTAACCCTAATTGTATATAAAACCAAAATTCTTGCATTGTACTTGTATTAAGATTTAAGTAATTTAATTTAATCCACGTTCCTTTTGAATGGTTTCATAAGCTTCTTGTACCTGCTTAAATTTTTCTTCAGCTCCTTTCTTTATAGCTTCATCTTGTGTATTTACACGGTCTGGGTGATATTTTTTGGCCATTTCTCTATATGCTTTCTTAACTTCTAAATCACTTGCCGATTTTTCAACATCTAAAATTTTGTACGAATTATTAGCAGATTTTATGAACATCGCTTTAATGCTATCAAATTCATTAAGTGAAACTCGTAAATAACCGGCGATCTCCCTTATTTTTTGAACTTCTAGATTACTGATAGTACCGTCTGATTGTGCAATACCAAATAAAAAGTGAAGTAATTGTAAACGTACTTCATAACGCGTACGTTGTGCTAAAAAGGTACACACTTTTTGGGCAGAAATTTCACCCTTTTTATTTATTTCATTAAAATTTCTGAAAATGGCATTCGCTTTTTCTTTACCATAGGTGCTTACAAAGTACTGTTGAACATAGTCCATCTCAGACTTACTTACTTGGCCGTCTGCCTTTATAACTAATGAGCATAAGGATAGTAAATTCAATTCAAAATCCGCAGCACTTACATTTGGTCTAGTGTAATCTTCAAAGACACTACGAGCATTCCCTTTTTTATTTCCAAAAAAACCGTCTATAATACTGCCTGCAAAAAAACCTAAAATTGCACCAGACAGCCCTCTTAAAGAAAAACCTATTACGGCTCCCAACCATTTTATCATATCGTAATTTCAATTTCGCCAAAGATAAAATATTACCAATTAAAAGTAAGTGTAAGGAAAAGTTAAGGTGTAAGGCACCTCTACGACTAATTGATTATCTTTGTACTAGTTTAATTTAAACATTTAGAATATGTACCCTGCGGAATTAGTAAAACCAATGAGAGACGATCTGGCTTCTGCCGGATTTGAAGAATTATATACGGCAGATGCGGTAGTAAATGCCATTAATAAAGAAGGAACTACTTTGGTAGTTGTAAACTCTGTTTGCGGTTGTGCAGCAGCAAATGCTAGACCTGCTGCTAAAATGAGCTTGCAGAACAGCAAAAAACCTGATTACGCAGTTACTGTATTTGCAGGTGTAGATAAAGAAGCTGTGGATGCGGCAAGAAACTTAATGATACCTTTTCCTCCATCATCACCTTCAATGGCGTTATTTAAAGATGGTGAATTAGTTCATATGATTGAGCGTCACCATATTGAAGGTAGACCAGCTGAAATGATTGCACAAAACTTAGTACAAGCTTACGAAGAGTTTTGCTAGTCTTTTATAGTATATAACTATAATTGAATAAAATAATAGTAGTAAAAACCGCTCTAAATAGAGCGGTTTTTTATTTTTGTACCATGCAGAAGTTGATTTCCTATATTATAACACCCGTATTTTTTGTGGCCTTTGGCCTCTGCCTTCTAATTTTTCACCCCTTACAATGGCTAGGATTTAAATTATTCGGTTACAACGGCCTTAAGCCTGTAGTAAGCAAACTTAACTTTTGCTTAATGCGATGTACCAATATTTTAGGCACTACATACAGGTTTACCAATAATCATAAGTTACCCACAGACAGGCCGTTAATTATTGTAACTAATCACCAAAGTATGTATGATATTCCGCCAATTATTTGGTACATGCGTAAGTATCACCCAAAATTTGTGAGTAAAAAAGAATTAGGAAAAGGTATACCCAGTGTTTCTTTTAACCTAGTACACGGTGGCTCTGTATTAATTGATAGAAAAGATGGTAAATCTGCTATTATGGAGATCGGTAAACTCGGTAGTTATATCGAAGAACATACTAGAAGTGCTGTAATATTTCCAGAAGGTACAAGAAGTAGAGATGGACACCCTAAACCATTTAAACCAATGGGGTTAAAAATGCTGCTTAAAAAAGCACCATCAGCATTAATTGTACCCATTAGCATAAATAATTCATGGAAACTAGTGCAATTTGGACAATTTCCCATGGGCTTAGGTGCAAAAGTTTCTTTTGATGTACAAGAACCCATTGAAAACAAAGGAGATTTAGATACCCTTATTTCACAAATAGAAGCTTCAGTAAACAGTGGTATAAATAGCTTTAAATGACAAATTCTGAAATTGTAGAGGTTACGATCAATTTTGTTAAAAAAACTTTACAAAACGCGGAAGGTGGCCACGACTGGTTTCATATTCAACGTGTTTTCAATAACGCTATACTAATTTCAAAAGAAGAAGATGTAGATGTTTTAGTCGTTAGTCTTGGTGCTTTGCTACACGATATAGCAGATGCAAAATTTAATGATGGTGATGAATCTCTTGGACCTAAAATGGCCGAAGATTTTTTACTTTCATTGACCGTACCAAAACGTACAGTTAACCATGTTACCAACATAATTAAATATAGTTCGTTTAAGGCCAGCTTAACAGACGGTAAAATAAAAAAGAAGCTCTTTTCTTCTAAAGAATTAAGAGTAGTACAGGACGCTGACCGACTTGATGCCATTGGTGCAATTGGAATTGCTCGTGCATTTAATTATGGCGGATTCAAAAATCGTGCATTGTATGATCCTGGCACTCCACCGAATTTAGAAATGACTAAAGCTGAATATAAAAAATCTACTGCACCGACTATAAATCATTTCTATGAAAAGCTTCTTTTATTAAAGGATAAAATGAATACCCAAACTGGTAAACGTTTAGCGGAAGAAAGACATCAGTATATGTTGCTTTTTCTAGAGCAATTTTATAAAGAATGGAATCCTCTAAAAAACTTGAGTTAATTACTACAACTATTAAAATATAAAACTTAAAAAGGGTCGTTATAGCTAGCTATAACGACCCTTTTTAAGTTTTAAAATATCTTTTCTTATTTCTGTGGCAACTCTCTTGTTAACCAACCACTTCTACTTGCTGTTGCAATTGCATAAGGTGTTATCCAAAATAAACCAAAAGTATAAAGAACACTGTATGAATATGCCCAAAAAGACTCCACTAATGTATAACGTTTTGCATAAAAAATAACTGGGAATGTTGATAAAACCAATATGCTTATGAACGTAGAACTTAAGAACAATAAAGGATGTGTAAAAACAAAAATTAACATGAACAGTACAAATGGGTAACAAAGTACAATTCTTGAGAATTGACTAAAGAACAACAATCTAGTTCCTGCTTTTGGTCCTTTTCTAAAGTTTGTAAATACATATTTAGACATTTGAATATTTTCACGAACATTACTTCTACCCCATCTAATAAACATTTTATAAAGTCCTTTATATTTTTCAGGAACATTAGTATAGGCAAATGCATTTCTTTGGAACAATACATGAAAACCTTGTTTCAAAATCATATTCGTCATTGCTCTATCTTCACCGATATCTGATGCCTGACCCATAAATGTTTGATTGATCCAAGCCTCTAAACAACCAAAAACAGCAGTTGCTCTATATGCGGCTAAAGCCCCAGGAGTACATAATACAGAATTTAAAGTACTTTCAGAAGAACGAACAAACTCAAAGCTAAGAGCAAAACTTACGTCTAGCATCTTAGGTAATATTTTATTCTCATTATTCAATACTCGAATATTACCAGCAACTGCACCACAGTTCTCATCAACGATAAACGGGCTCACTAAATTTCTCAAAGTATCCTTATCAACAATTGAATCACTATCAACTGTAACGAATATTTCACCATTACCTTCTTTGAAACCTCTGTACAATGCATGACGTTTACCCATATTCTTAGGTTGCTGACAAATAGAAACTCGGTCACCTAATTCCTTTTTGGCCTCTAACATCCAATTCCATGTATCATCTTTACTACCATCATCAATAGCTAGTAATTGAACTTTATGCTCTGGGTAATCACTATTAGCTAAACTTTTTAAAGTTGCCCACACTTGTTTTCCTTCATTGTAAGCTGGCACAATTACAGTAACGGTTGGTAATTCCTTATCTGAAACTGATGGTATTGCCTTATACTTTAAGAATCTTACAAATGTGTATACGAAAAAACTAAGTTTAAACACAAAAAAGGCAGCAGCTACAATCATAAAAATTAATCCGATCATGGTGCTTCTTCTTTCTAAATGTAATTGGGTAAAATCGTTTTGTAATATATATGCCAAGTAAGCTGAACCAAACATTAACACAAATGTGCTGCCCATTACGAAGATACCCCATGCATTGGCATTTTCTATAAGATGTTTAATTCTAGAGAAAAAAGATTTTTTCTTGGTATTGGTTATACCTGGCTTTAATTTTTCCGTTCCTATTTTGGTAGTGTTTTCGGTGTTCATAAATGGTTCTAGTATTTATTTAATTCCACCTATTTACGCTTACAATCAACTTTTGGATGTTATTTTAACAAAACTTTTTAAAGATTTATTTTAAGTATCGTTTCTGCACTTAATTTTAAATTAAGATTATAACTTATATCCTTTATTTTTTAACTTATTTAAAATATTCTTCTAATAATCATGTGGTTATATTGATAAAATGAAAATTCGGACAGTAAATATAATTTCATGCAGTCACTTTAATTCTTTAAAAAAAATGAAGTCAAAATAGTTTTAATTGACCACATTTATAAGACTCGTGTAAACTTGTATTTAGTTTAGGGAAATTTTTGTTTTTAAAATAGGTTTGCTTTGCTAAGCGCACCAAATCATGAATTTGAGTCGCAATTTTACCTTCTCCTTTGCTGCGTAAACCAAACCTACTATCATTTAAGTTACCTCCATGGCATTCTTGAATTTGATGTAAAACTTTATCAGCACTATTAGGTAAGGCTTTGCGAATCCAATCTGTAAAAATTTCACCAATGGCCCCATTTAACCGAACTACAGTAAATGCCATAGATAAAGCTCCATTGTCTGATACTGCCTTTGCTAGGTTTAAAATTTCGTGACTATTTATACCTGGTATTATTGGTGCAAGCATTGCATTTACGGGAATACCGTTATCAGATAAAATGCGAATGGCCTCAAGTCTTTTTTTAATGGTAGTAGTTCTAGGCTCTAATATTCTTCTAGTTTCTTCTGATAAAGAAGTAACTGAAATATTAACACCAATTAGTCCGTATTCATTTAATTCTTTCAAAATATCCAAATCACGCAAGATTAGAGAATTCTTAGTAAGAATACCTACAGGATGCCTATATTTCAAAAATACCTTTAAACATTTTCTAGTTAACTGAAATTCTTGTTCCGCCGGTTGATAGCAATCTGTATTGCCGGATAATACAATGGTACAGGCCTTCCACTTTTTACTTTTTAGTTTAGCTTCTAAAAGTTTGGGAGCATTACGCTTTACCAGAATTTTTCGCTCAAAATCTAGTCCGGCACTATAGCCCCAAAATTCATGTGTATTTCTAGCATAACAATAAATGCAACCATGCTCACAACCTTGATACATATTCATAGAATAACTCATGCCCACATCTGGGCTAGTTACTTTATTCACTATGGTTTTAGGAAAAATAGGAATGTATTGGGTTTTATTTTTATCAGCAACTTCCCCTTCTAAACGGCAGAATTCGAGAAAATCATTTCTAGTTTCATAGCTATATGCAGAAAATTTATTACTGGTATTTTTTTGGGAACCTCTTCCTTTAATCGAGGAATTAGAATTCATTAAATTTAGGATTTTATCCAAAAATATGGAAATTATCCTATTTATTTAAATTTTTATACATTAAAGAAATCAAATATTTAAATTGGCTGAATGAAAAGCATACCCTTTGTAGTCCTTCTTTTTTTGAACTGTTATTGTTTTTGCCAATTAGCCTCACCAAGTCCTTATGGTGAATATGATGTATTCATTGATGAAGAATTTAATGACAACATTTATCATAAAATAACTTTTGGTTCAGAATTAACCTCATATAAATGTATTACCCCAGAAGTTGATATTTCTTATTATTACGGTATAAATTCTTAAGAAAAACATTTTACAGAACAAACCGGACCTCCTACTTATATTGCCTACGCAAATGAATATTTTGAAGGTTTTATGTGGGGTATTGCTCTAAAGTTATTTTACGAAGAAGAGGGCACGCGAATTGTACTAATTACAAAATATCACTTCGGAAAAATACGTGCAAAGGGTAATTTTTTAGACTCTGATGCTATAGAATTAAGTCAAGAAATAAAATCGAAAGTAAATTATTGGTCTTTTTCTTTAGGTATTGAGGAGTCTAAATGGTCTAATAACGCCACTTACGGGTTATACCTTATTTATAATGGTTAAATGCTGGCACAGCCCTTAATCAATTTGAATTTAACGAACAACAATTCTCAAAAAACAACTTCAATACAAGAACGGTAGGTCTTGGTATTAGAATCTCTTATAATTTTAAAACTCGCAGTCAAGTTATTTAACTGTCACCAGAACCAATTGTTTTTTAGTTCCTCTTTTTGCGTAGAACATTAATTCATTATTCTGGCGATCAATATAGGGAGCAGATACCATTAACGGCAAACGTGCCTCGGTATCATCAATAACCTTATTATATTTCATATGCCCATTTTCATCTAATCGAATTAAAAAGACATTTCTATTTCTACTTAGCCCTTGCTTAAACATAATTCGATCATCACTTAATTGTTGCGGATTCTCAGACGATGTACTAATAAAAAAGTAAGTTGTATTATTTTTAGTGTATGCACTATATGATGCATAAGCACCATCGCCTTGTGTAACTTCTGTTTTATTTATATTTCTTGCCCAAACTAAATCTCCTGTTGGGCTCAATTTTGCACTAATAATATCATTATGGTGATATCTTGTTACCAATACACGCCCACCGCTAGAATTGGACTGTACACTATTACTAGTAAAATATTCTTCTGCGTTAAATAGAATAGTTCCTTCGTTCGTAATATTCATTCCTTTAAAAACTAAGTCTTTAATAGACTTATCATCTTCCCTTCCAAACTTGTCCATCATGAACTGTTCTGAGAAAGGATTAAATTTTTCGGACTTCAGTTCTAACGTTTTAGAATCTAGATTAAAATAAGAAATGCCATTATATCTATTATCTTTTCTATCTGCATAAAAACCTATACATAGCAATTCATTTTCTTTAAAAATAGGTTTAAGAGATTCTGGAAATTTTCCTGGAGTATAAAAGGACTGTACACTTCTACTACTATTGGAAATTCTAACCATTTCATATTGAAACTTACGCTCAGTAGCATTAAAACGTTTCTTTTTAAAGTATGCCTTACCAACCAAATACACATTCTGCAAATCTTTCGAAAAGGCTATATTTTCAAATGCATAGTTCTTTTCTTCCACCTCATCAGAAAAATCGTGCTCCATTATCTTATTCAAGTTGGCATTGAACACATGAATTATATGTTGATCAACCTTTCTTTTCTTATAATGTGTAGTTATGGCAAAGGCTGATTTTTCATCGTTAAATAAAATAGATGTTGTAAAGCCAGATGAGAAGTTTCTATTATAAAAATTTCTATCTAATGGTTGTTCAACCGGGTCCGACTCTATGGACAATATAGTTTCTTTAGTAAATTGAAATTGAGTAAAAGGACTTCTATGAACTTCGTATTGGTAACTCTTGTTTCTATAACTATATTCTAAAAATAACAGATATACTTGACCGTTACGAACGTAAGCATCTATGAAGTTTGCATCCTTCAGCTTATAATTATATTCCGTAACTAGTTCTAAATCTTTATTATAATGCTCAATAAAGTATCCTTTAGGGCGTAGTATAATACCTGTGTAATATGCACGTACGACTACTATACCTTCATTGCCATCATCTGCCATGGCAAGCATATTGGAATACCTGTATTTATCGTGGAATTTTTCGCCTATAGTGTACGAGACAAGCTCTTCTTGGCCAAAAGAACTTAATATATTGATTATGAATAAGAAAAAGAATACGCTACGTTTTAACATAACCAGTTTGGTTTATGTCATGAACCCGGAAATTCTGCTTTTCTTTTTTCTAAAAATGCAGTAGTGCCTTCGGCAAAATCATCAGTACCGAAACAGGCGCCGAAAGCCTCAATTTCCTTGTCATAACCATTTACAGTATTCTTAAAACCAGCATTTATCGCTTTTATTGCATAAGAAATGGCAACTGAGGAGTTATTGGTAATCTTACCAATAATTTTATGGCATAGAGACAACAGCTCTTCTTGTGTTGTTACATGATTTACTAAACCATATGAAAGTGCTTGTTCCGCAGAAATCATGCCTGCTGTCATGATCATTTCCATTGCTCTACCCTTCCCTACTAACTTAGGTAAACGTTGTGTACCGCCATAACCTGGTATTACTCCTAAAGATACTTCCGGTAAGCCCATTTTAGCATTATCACTTGCCACTCTAAAATGACATGCCATTGCCAACTCCAATCCACCACCTAATGCAAAACCATTAATAGCCGCTATTACCGGAGTGTTTAAATTCTCAATGAAATTGAATAACTTTTTTTGACCATCAGCTGCTAATTTCTTTCCTTCCTTTTCACTAAAATCAGAAAATTCTGAAATATCCGCACCTGCAACAAATGCCTTTTCTCCACTACCGGTTAATATGATAGCTTTTATGGCCTTATCTTTTTGTAAATCTTTAAAGGCACTTTGCAACTCCCCAATAGTTTCTTTATTTAAAGCGTTTAATTTATTTGGACGATTAATAGTCACTATAGCGGTGGTTGCCTCTTTTTCAATTAATAAAGTTTCGTATGACATTGCTATTGCTTTTTTGATTTATATATTTTCTTTAGGAAACTTAACACAGAACACTGTTCCCCTGCCCAGATGCGATGTAAACTTAATAGTTCCTTTGTACGTTTCCACTATATTTTTAACCATACCTAAACCTAATCCCATACCACTAGTCTTGGTTGTAAATTTAGGTTCAAATATTTTTTCTTCATTATCCTTTTCTATACCGTGCCCATTATCTGCTACCGATATTTTAACCATATCCCCTTCAGATGCTACACTTACCAAAACCCTCGGCGACTTCACATCTGGGACCGCCTGTATGGCATTTTTAACCAAATTGGTAACCACGCGTATTAATTGTGTACGGTCTAATTTCGCAATAATTTCTTCTTCATCAGCTATGAAATGTATATAATCTTCATTGAAAATATCCAAAGCTAATTTTACAATTTTAACCACGTTTAATGTTTCATTTTGTTGCGCGGGCATTTCGGCAAAATTAGAGAAGGCAGAGGCAATACTGCTCATAGTATCTATTTGCTGAATTAAAGTATTTGAATATTCCTTAAGTTTCTCATGAATTTGAGGATCATTAGGATCAAACTTACGTTCAAAACTCTGTACCGTTAATCGCATGGGCGTAAGAGGGTTCTTAATTTCATGTGCCACTTGTTTTGCCATTTCCCGCCATGCCTGCTCTCGTTCGCTACGAGCCAATTTTACTGCACTTTGCCCTAACTCATCAATCATTCCATTATAAGCAGCAATTAATTTTTCTATTTCTTCACCAGGATTATCAATGTAAATCTTTTTATTCTGTTTGCTTAAATTCGTTCTACCCATCATAGTAGATATTGTTTCTAGAGATCGCGTTATATATTTTGAGATAAAAAATGCGAATGATATCGCCATAAGTAACATCAACAAATACACACCTAATAACCGTAATAAAAACTCTTTTAATTCATGGTCGTTGAAAGAATTATCCTCAAAATAAGGTAGATTTAAAATACCAATGGGTTTAAATTTCTGGTCTGCTATGTAGGTAAATGAGGCTTGGTAATTATCGCCAGCTAAAGCATTTTCACGTACATAACGCTTAATAGGACTTACTTCTAATTTATTTAGAACCTCAGCGTCTAAACACATAGATATTGAATCATTGGCAAATTTTGGTCGTGAACTTTTTATAAGCTCGCCTTCTAAGCTATAGATATTAAAATTCATGTTTTGCACTACGGCAATCTCATAAATTTCATTTTTAAAAATAAGGCCTAAGTTTTCAGTGGTAACAGGATAAGTTGTTTTCTGAATGGCAAGGTCAATACTTTGGCGTATCTGTTCCTCCTTACGCTCCATTCTATTTTCGTGGTAATCTATATTGATTTCCCTAAACTGATAAACAGTAATGCCAAAAATTAAGACAGATGCAATTAACACCAATAAAATCATTGATACAAATATGCGTGTCCTAAGAGAAAACTTTGTTAACAAAAGTTATGCGTTTCGTTCAAAGTTAGCAAATATCGCACCAAAAACAGTCAAACACCATGTTCAGGCAAAAAAAGCAAATATGAAATCTAAATTCACTGAATTATTGAAAACATTCTTCCTCCTTCATAATAACTACAACCACAACCAATTACATTAAATTATTTCACGAACATGCTATTTAGTGTAGCGCATAGACCGATAATAAAAAAATATTTAAGTAAGCTTCATAAAAAAACATTATTCAGGTGTAATTTCTTACATTTAACTACGTTAATCTTTTGTATTTCTTTAAAAGTCAGACATGTTGTTTAAATATTTAATTCCGTTTCTTACTTTTTACATACTAGTTTTTTTTACAAATACGGCACAATCCCAAAATAAAAAGTTTATTCCCTTTAAGCATATTCAAGACGGTATGTCTCAAAGCAGTGCTACAGTGCTATTAGAGGATAAGTTTGGCTTTATATGGGTGGGGACAAGAAATGGACTTAACCGGTATGATGGGCAAGATTTTGAAATATTTACCAAAAGTTTAGATGGTAAAACCGGTCTTATGCACGAATATATTGTTGCATTATATGAAGATGATGAAAATATATTAATTGGTACAAACTATGGTTTAAGCTTATATGACCGTAGTTTAAATATTGTAACTCCTTTTCCATTTAAAAATCAAGGACAATCTATAAAAAATACAAGGTTTCAGACAGTAACTAAAATAAATGAAACCTTATGGTTAGGAACCGAATCTGAAGGATTATATACTTACAACCCAGAAAGTGGAAAACTTAACCATTTCTCTCTTCCTGATGACCATATAAAAGTTGAAAATCCAAGAATCAACCAAATTACGAACGTTTTTAAGTTGGATAACAACAGAATATTAGTTGTTGCAACTTATAATATTCTAGTAATGAACAACAACCTTGAGATAGTTCGTGATATTCAAGAAACAGATGAAATAATTACTGCAATTCAAATTAAGAACAACAACTTTTTATTGGGCACCGGCGATGGTTCATTAATTGAGTTAAACGTAAACCCCAACTCAGAATTAATACTTAAAAAAAAGGCTATAAGTCCTGGTTTTGGCATACGTTCATTAGCACAGAATATAACGAAAGATATATGGATAGGTACAGAAAATAATGGTTTATATATTTATAATAACGATTTAAACTTTATACAACATATAGAATACAGTGCCTCTCGTCCAAATTCAATTTCAGGTAACTCCATTTGGTCCCTTTTATGTACACGTAATGGCATTATGTGGGTAGCTCCATATAAAAGCGGACTTAATTTTTATGATCCTGAATATTATAAATTTACACATATAAACTCGGATCCCTTTAACTCCCATTCTCTAAGCAACAAACTCGTAAATTGTTTTTTAGAGGATGTTAATGGTAATCTATGGATAGGAACAGACGGTGGTGGTTTAAATTATTGGAACAGGGCTTTAGATTCTTTTGAGCATTATTCCTTAAAAAATAAAACTTTAAATAGTGATGTAATACTATCAGTTATACAGACCAAAGAAGATGAGTTGTGGGCAGGAACATGGACTAATGGAATTACGGTATTTAATACCAAAACTAAAAAATTCAAAGAATTAAACACCGAAAATTCATTTTTAAACTCGAACATTATAGTTGATTTTTTAAAGGATAAAAAAGGACGTATTTGGATCATTAATTATTTTGCAGGGGTACAAATATTTGATCCGAAAACAAACACTCATGAAAATATTAGTCTTACATCAGAAATAGATGGCAGCGAAATCAATTCTATTTACAAAATATTTGAAGATGACGAGGGTCATATTTGGATTGGCACTTTAAATTCTGGTCTTTTTAAAATGACCGACCGTAATGGTACTTGGGAAACTGTGCATTACAGTATAGAAAATTCATTGAGTAATAATTTCATAAATACTATTATCCAGGATAATACAAACACTATTTGGGTAGGCACACAGGGTGGTCTTAATAAATACCAGCCAAAAAGTGACTCTTTCCTAGCAATCACAGAACTTGAAGGTCTTAAAAATGATGCCATTAAAGGAATTATTGATGATCATGATAATCATTTATGGTTAAGCACTGAAAATGGTATTATTAAGTATGATACAGGTTCATCAGAAACAATTAATTATGAGGTTGGCGAAGGTTTACAATCTAAAGAATTTATAGCAAGTTCAACTTTAACTACCAGTAAAGGAGAATATGTATTTGGAGGAATAAACGGCTTTAACATATTTTCTTCCAGTGATGTTGAAAAGCGTAAAGACACCCTTACCTTATTTATTTCAGGGCTTAAAATTTTTAATCGACCCGTATTGCCTAATGATAATTTTGGGGTGTTAGAGAAAGATATAAGTCAGTTAGATTCCCTTACATTTAGCTACGACCAATCTGTAATAAACTTTGATTTTAAAGCGCTCACCTTTAGGCACCCCGAAAGTGTCAATTATGCTTTTTTTCTAGAAGGTTTTGAAAAGGATTGGAATTATGTGGGTAATAATCCCACTGCGACATATACCAACTTAAATCCGGGAGAATATACACTCAAAATTAAATCGACAAATTCTGATGGCGTTTGGATAGATAATGAAATAGACCTCCATATAACCATTACTCCTCCATATTGGCAAACATGGTGGTTTCAATTTTTAATGGCTGTTTTAGTTTTTTTACTTTTATATATAGCCTATTATATTAAACTTAAAACTATTAAAGGGACTCAACGAAAATTGGAGTTAAAGGTAGGGGAACGCACAAAAGAATTACAACATCAAAAAAACAAACTTTTAGAGGCTGCAGACAATTTAAAATCAAAAAACGAAGAAATTCAACGCTTTACCTTCGCAGTATCACATGATTTAAAAAGTCCGCTAGGCAACATTAAAGGACTAGCCAGTCTAATTCCATTAGAAATGGAATTAGAAAAAAACCCAAATGTAGTCGAATACTTGAGCTTAATCGATATTTCATGCAACAATATGAACGAATTAATAGCCGATATCACTGAAATTGCACGACTTGGTAAAATTGAGAATAAAAACGAATTATTAAACACCAATGAAATATTAAATTTATCAAGAAATCTTATTGAGAGTAAACTCCAAAAAGAAAATATAAAACTTACCGTCGCGGAAAATCTGCCCGAAATTTTTGGTGATCGTAAAAGAATAATTCAAGTTTTTAGCAACTTTTTAGATAATGCCATAAAATATATGGGAAATCAACCTAATCCTAAAATAACCGTAAATTTCGAAGATAATGGTGATTATACAACTTTTTTGATACAAGACAATGGGTCGGGTATGGATGAGCTCGACCTGAAAAAGTTGTTTACTCCTTTTGAACGATTTCATGATCATGTTGAGGGTGCTGGCCTGGGGCTTTATATGGTAAAACAAATAGCGGCTTCTCATAATGGTACCATAACCGCCACATCTAAAGGAAAAAACCAGGGGTCAACATTTAAGTTTATTTTACCTAAAGCCAAAATTGCCGCACAAAAAGCTAAAAAATCGTTACAGACATAGATATATTATACCTCCGGGTTCTTATTTCTCAACCTTTTATAAAGCTTAATGCCCAACATCAGTAAAACTCCCAACACTAGGATACCTATCACTCCAAAAATCCAATTAAAAGAATTCTTTAGAATCACTAAAAAAACAACAGCGAACAAAATTAGCGTTGCGCCCTCATTCCATATACGCATGAATTTAGAGGTGTACTGAATATCATCACGTTGAAACTTCTTGAATATTTGATGGTTTTTTAGATGATAAATAATCAATAACAACACAAATCCTAGTTTTACGTGCATCCATGGTTGTGTTAACCAACCTGGGTAAATAATTAAAAGCCACACCGCAAAAAAAGTGGCTAAAACCGCAGAAGGCCATGTAATAATAAACCACAACCGTTTTGTCATCAACTTCAATTGTTTTGATAAAATTTCCTTTTCAGGAGATGGTTTTAAATTGGCTTCTATATGATAAATGAACAATCTAGGGATATAAAAAAGCCCTGCAAACCACGTTATTACGAAAATCAGATGCAGGGATTTTATATAGTTGTAATATTCTGTCATAGGATTAAAAAACAATTTCAAACTCAAAATTCAAGTTCAAGAAACAAGTTTCAAGTGCTTTTTAAAACTTAAATCTCAATACTTTATACTAACTTCTCATTAATAATATAAATTAAGCTCAAAGTTAGTAAAAGTGAATAGAATCTATTTTATAATCGTATAGCGCCAATTCCTGCATCCCACAAGGTTTTGTTGTAGGCAGGTATTGCAGTATTCTTTAGTTGATTCCCTTTTACCTTTAAAGTAGACCATTGTGCATCTAACTCAGCCTTTCGGTCTTTACTCGCCTTGTTCAATCTTGGAATACTACTATTCGTTTGATTGATCATAAATATATATTCTGCTGAAAACTTATTAGGAAAATTCTCTACATCATCATATGCTTGAGATTTACGTTGTACCATATCGCCGTCCCAAGCTTTCATGTCAGCAAGTAATTTTTCTCCAGCAGTTTTCACTGTCGGGTCCGTAACTTTTTTCAACACCTCTACCAAATCATTTTGAGCAGCATATAGTTGATTGATCATGTTATGCATTTCGGTCAACTCTGTTTCTGCCTTAGTCATAAACGCATCAAACTCTTCGTACTGACCAGGCTTTGTTTCATAGGTAGGTAGTTCTTTAATTGTTCCTGTTGTTGAAACTGTTTGCCCATCGACCTTTAATTTAAAAGTATACGTTCCAGGAGATACTTTGTGTCCGCTAAAACCAGCTTCAATATACACATTTGGAATACCTGGCATTATCGCATTTTTCATATCCCAAACAAAACGGTTTAATCCTGTATTTTTACTTAAAACTGGCGCTGGTGGTGCGCCACCTCCATTATGAGGAATATAGTTAGGGTCTTTTTCTGAACTGATAGTTCTAATCACCTTTCCTTTGGCATCTGAAATTTCTAAAGTAATAGCCGTACTGTCTTTTATTTTGGGAAGTTCATAATATAGAACTATGCCGTTAGCTGGGTTTATACCATCAAACGTATCACTACCTGTAAATTCCTCGGAATTACCATTTAACGGACTCCCCCAAGAACCATTATAAGTATCTTTAGGTTTTAAAATTTGAAGTCCTTTTTTCGAAGGTTGATACTGTCCCAGAGCAACCACATCATCAAGAATCCAAAAAGAACGACCTGATGTAGCAACCACCATATCGCCTTTGTGCATTTTTAAATCGGTAATAGGTGTTTTCGGCAAATTTAATTGAAACGGTTCCCAAGATTTTCCACCATTCCATGATGCATAGATTCCCTTTTCCGTACCTGCATATAATAAGTCTTTCTTAAACTCATCTTCACGCACTACACGTGTAAAAGCACCATAAGGGATTCCTGAATTTATAGCAGTCCAAGTTTTACCATAATCGGTTGTTTTATAAAAACCTGGCGTATAGTCATTGAACTTATATCTTGTTGTAGCAATGTAAACTGTTGCTGGATCATGAGGAGAAACCTCTATGGCATTGATCAAGCATTCTTTTAATCCTTTAGGAGTCACGTTTTCCCATGTTTCGCCACCGTTCTTCGTTACATGAACCAATCCGTCATCACTACCTGTCCAGATGTGTCCTTTTTCGTGTGGCGATTCTAAAATATAAGCCAACGTACCGTAGTTTTCTGCACCTACAGCTTCGTTCGTATATGGTCCGCCGCCATTACCTTGTTTTGCATCGATATCACGTGTTAAATCATCAGAAATTTTATCCCATGTAACACCCATGTCCCGAGTTCTAAATACATATTGTGCTCCATGATAAAATGTACCCAATTCATGTGTAGAAGCAATTATAGGAGCATTCCAATTAAACAAATATTTCATATCTCTAGCCTCGCGACCTAAATATTGAATAGGTGCTTGCATAATTTGAGTAGATGCTTTGGAAACCATATCCATTACCTCTACCGTCCCTAAATATTGACCACCCATAACATACCGCGGGTTATCTGGGTCAAAAGCCAAAAAAGCACTTTCACCACCTGCAGAGTCCGTCCAATCTCTTGTTGTAATACTATAACTACCCGTAGATAAACTGGCAATCTTTACCGAGGTATTGTCTTGTTGACCACCATAAATATTATAGGGAAACAAATTATCTACACTAATTCTATAAAACTGCGCAGTAGGCATATTGCTTTGTGTAGACCATGTAGAACCATAATCAAAAGATACCGAAGCACCCCCATCATCTGCCAAAATCATGTTTTTAGAATTGGCTGGATTTATCCATAAATCGTGCGTATCGCCATGGGCAACCTCCACATTCTCCCATGTTTTACCGCCATCTTCAGAACGTAATGCAGGGGCACTTAAAACATAGACAGTATCCTCGTCATTAGGATCCACAAAAACCTCAATATAATACCAAGCACGTTGTACTAGCCTGTTATCCCCACTAGCCATAGTCCAAGACTCACCAGCATCGTTAGAAACGAATAATCCGCCTTTATCAGCGTTAGAATCACTTTCTATTAGTGCATAAACTTTGTTCGAATTTGACGGACTCACAGCTATCGCCATTTTTCCTTTTTCCTCAGGTAGACCGTCATGAATTTTTTTCCAAGTATCCCCAGCATCGGTAGATTTATATAATCCGCTACCTACACCACCACTTACCACCATATTCGGCATACGTTGGTGCTCCCACATGGCGGCATACATAATTTCAGGATAATTAGCATCCATAGAAAGTTCAGAAGCACCCGTTAAATTGTTCACAAACAACGTGTTTACCCATGTTTTACCACCGTCAATGGATTTATAGATTCCACGTTCAGCATTTCCCTCAAAAAGAGCACCTTGCGCAGCCACATATACAATATCGGGATTTGTTGGGTGGATGATAATTCGTGAAATATGTTGGGTTTTTTCTAGACCCATTTTCTTCCATGTTTTACCGGCATCTGTAGATTTATAGACTCCGTCACCGTAAGATGTCATTACCCCACGTGGCGCATGTTCGCCCATACCCACATAAACAATATTAGGGTTAGATGCCGATACGGAAACCGCGCCTACAGACCCTAATTCAAAAAATCCGTCTGAAATATTCTCCCAGCTTTGCCCTGCAGATTCTGTTTTCCATACTCCGCCACCTGTTGTACCCATATAGTACGTCATAGGGTCACCAATAACTCCTGTAGCAGTCACCGAGCGCCCACCTCTAAATGGACCAATATTTCTAAATTTTAAAGGTTCAAAATAATCATTAGCTGTTTGGGCAAAAGTTATGGTGGTTGCGAGTACCGCCATAAATAAGAGTAGTTGTTTTTTCATTATTCGTTAGTTTGTTTGCTGTTTTAGGTATCCTAAATTGTCTGTGAGCGTAGTTTTTTTCCGAGTAAAACGTGAAGTAAAATTGTATCGAGAACCATTTGGAACATAAAAGTTTCTCGATACTAATTTTTTCATTCTTCAAAAATTCACTCGAAATGACAGTTTTGTATTTTACTTACTTTCATCAATAAATAAGTAGTTCAAATTCAGATCATTAAAACTTTTATTAAATTCTTTAAGTTCTGATGATATTACACTATTAAAAATTTGTAGCTCTTTATTAATTTTAGCTGTCAATTCGTTCTTAACCGCAATATCTTGCTCGGTTGGTGGGAAATCATCAATTGAAACCAAACTATTTAAATGACCTAATTTATTGGTTAATTTAATTGGGAAATTTAAAGGATCTTGACCACTTCTGTTTTGAGTTTGGTATAATGCTTTTTCTACCTCGCCAAGCTTCTCTTTCATTACTTTAGCTTTCTCTATCAAATCTTTGGTTCTAGCATCATCTTTATACTGCTCGGTAAATGAATTCAATTGTTCGGTAACGTTTCTAATCTTCTTTATCGATTGATGCGCATTTTCGATTGTCGTATTGATATCAGTAATAAAATCGAACTGCTCTTGCATTTGGGCTACCGAACTTTCTGCTCTTGGGTCTGGTAAAATGGTAAACGTTTCACTGCTATTGGTTCCGTTAACATTTAAATGGACTTTATAATTACCTGGTACCGCTTTAGCACCATCTAAACTTGCCCACCATAAGATCATTCCTTCTAATTTTTCAGCTCCTTTTCCACGGGTATCCCAAACAAAAGTGTTGCCGCCCTTTTCTACTTCCAACTTCTTCGCTTCGACTCCGCTCAGCGACCCACCTTTCTTCAAATGGTTTTTATAAAGAGCCAATGTATCACCAGCCATGCTTGTATAGGTCAACTGTACCGTGTCTTTTTCCGAATAATTCTTTAGTAAAAAATGAGTGATTACACCATTTTCTAAATTTTGTCCTGAAGTCTTAGAAGGTTTTTTAGAAGCTCTACCTTTTGTACGATACGAATCTTTTGGTTTAAACAATACAGTGTTCACATTCTTCTTACTTTCATCTAATTGATGTAACACGGTTAAATCATCTATTATCCAAAGGCTACGACCTTGAGTAGCTACAATTAAATTATCATCTTTTATGGTTAAATCGGTAATAGGAACAATTGGTAAGTTCATTTGAAAAGGAGACCAACTAGCACCGTCATTAAAGGAAATATACATGCCTGTCTCTGTACCTGCATATAATAAACCTTTTCTTTTAGGGTCCTCACGAACTACTCTTGTAAAGTGCTCAGAAGGAATCCCGTTGGTTATTTTTGTCCATGTTTTACCATAATCAGTGGTCTTGTATAAATATGGCTGAAAATCACCTAGCTTATATCTAGTCGCGGCTACGTAGCATGTACCTTCATCAAAATTAGAAGGTTCAATACTGTTTATCATATTCCACTCTGGCATATTTGCAGGGGTAACATTATCCCATGTAGCACCAGAATCTTTAGAAACATGTATTAATCCGTCATCACTACCAACCCAAAGAATACCTTCCTTCAACGGACTCTCATTAGCCGCAAATATGGTACAATAATATTCAACACTCGTATTATCTTGGGTTATTGGTCCGCCACTAGAACCTAATTTAGTTGGATCATTTCTAGTTAAATCCCCACTTAAAACCTCCCAACTTTGCCCTTCGTTTTCCGTAACATGTACATAGTTAGAAAAGGTGTATAATTTATTAGAATCATGTCTACTAAATAAGATAGGGAAATTCCATTGAAAACGATATTTCATAGCTTCGGCCCCTGCACCCATTGGGTTATCTGGCCAAACATTTATTCCTCTAACAGTACCTGTTTTATGATTTACTCTGGTTAAGAATCCGTCATAACTACCGCCGTAAACAATATCATTATCTTTAGGGTCCACAGCTATCCAGGCAGATTCGCCACCAGCAGTTTCTTCCCAGTTACCATCACCAATAGTGCTTTCATCGCTTCTATGATCAATACGTAACGTAGAATTATCTTGCTGGGCAACATAAATTCTGTACGGGAAAGAGTTATCCGTTGTTACGCGGTAAAATTGTGCCGTAGGCTGATTGTAATACGTACTCCAAGTTTCACCACCATCGTAAGAAATTTGTGCACCACCATCATCACCAATAATCATACGCTGCGAATCTTCTGGAGAAATCCATAGATCGTGATGATCACCATGTGGCGCGTTGAATGTATTAAAAGATTTTCCTCCATCCGTAGATTTATGGTAGTTTACGTTCAACACATAAACCACATCTTCGTCTTGTGTGTCTGCATACACTCTAGTGTAATACCATGCTCTTTGTCTAATTTTTCTTTCCTCATTAACAAGAGACCAAGTTTTACCACCATCTTCTGAACGGTATAAACCACCTTTGTCTTTATTCTCTACAATTGCCCAAACCTTTTCAGAGTCTTTTGGTGAAACAGCTACACCAATAATTCCTAAAGTATCCTTCGGGAAACCTTCGTTTTTAGAAATCTCAGTCCAGGTTTCACCGCTATCCATACTCTTCCAGAGAGCAGAACCATCTCCACCACTAATTAAGCTATATGGCGTACGTTGTGCATGCCATGTAGAAGCATATAAAATTCTTGGGTTGTTCGGGTCGAAAGTTAAGTCTACCGCACCCGCTTGTTCATTAACAAACAAAACCTGTTTCCAATTTTTACCACCATCGGTACTTTTATAAATTCCGCGGTCTTTGGTTGGCTTATAAATATCGCCTAGTACCGCTGCATATACCGTATTATAATCTGTAGGGTGCACGCGAAGTCGTGGTACGTGCCTGCTTTTCTCTAGTCCTGCAGTAGCCCATGTTTTTCCACCATCTTCGGTTTTCCATACACCGTAACCAGAAGATACATTACCTCTTAAGGTCTTTTCGCCACCACCTACATAAATTACGTTCGGGTCACTTTTAGCTACCTCCACGGCACCGATACTACCTCCAAAATATCCATCGGAAATATTATCCCAGGTACGACCTCCATCCAAAGTTTTCCATACTCCGCCACCTGCTGCGCCAAAATAAAATAAATTAGGTTCGCCAGGCACACCCGTTACAGCTGCTGAACGACCACCACGAAATGGACCAATGGAACGATATTCTAAACTAGAATATAATTCTTCTGGATAGGTTGGGGAATTACTTTGAGATTTGCTTTTTCTCTGTGATAATAAGGATAAAGGCAATAGTAAAAGTGCAAGCATAATAATGCCAGCATTGGTAAGGTGCTTTTTCATTTTGATAGTTTGAAGTTAGTCTTCTCTAAAATTAAACATTTTGTAGTTGAAATGTTGATTTTAAGATTTAATTAGCATTTCCATAAAAACGTAATTATCAAATTAATAATTCTTTGGACTTATCTATAAATAATCTACAATTATAATTCAAATTTTCAGGCATCACAAAACGGGTCAGAGAGTCATCCATCCAAAATAATAATGATTCAACATTCAACACCTAAAGTATTAATTATTTAAAGTATTCCTATATTTAGGCCAAGAAATCAGTAATTATGAAATTTAGAATCCTATTATTTTCGGTATCGTTAATTGTCATTTTTTTTAATGGATTTACTATTAGCACTGTAAATGCCCAAACGCAGGACTTTTTATATGGAGATGAAATGCCCGACGCTCCAGAACTAAGTGCAAGAGGAGAGTACAAAGTTGGCGTGCAAACAGTAAATCTTGTCAACCCTGATCAAATTGATATTTTGAATTCTAAAGAAGGTCAAGATCCTACTTATGACCGACCTATTACCATAGAAGTTTGGTACCCAGCGAGTGTAAGCAATAATGCAAAAACGGTAGATTATAATGAAGTAATGGGAACTAAAGGAGATTCGTTGAGACCACTTGTACCTTTCACTTTCAAAGGAAGAGCTTACAGAGATGCAGACGCATTACAAGGAAATAAATTTCCTTTGGTAATAGTTTCTCACGGATATGTAGGTTCTAGATACTTAATGACTTACTTGACAGAAAATCTAGCATCAAAAGGATATATCGTAGCGGCTATTGATCATACAGATTCTACTTTTAAGGATGCCAATGCTTTTCAAAGCACCTTATTGAATAGGCCTAAAGACATCCGCTTTGTAATTAATGAAATGGAAAAATTAGGAGCAAAAGGTTCAATGAGTAAAATCGAAGGATTGGTAGATGCCAACAACACCGCAATAATAGGGTATTCCATGGGTGGTTATGGAGTTTTAAATGTTGGCGGAGCCGGTTATAGTGCAGGCTTAGGACAATTCTTTACAGGAATGACAGGAGGTAGCACTGCAATCTCGGTAAACACAGCAGGAAATGCAGAATACGAGAAAATGGCAGATTCTAGAATTAAAGCAATCGTAGCTTTTGCCCCATGGGGAATGGAACGGGGTGTTTGGGACGCCGAAGGACTAAAAGGATTAAAAACACCTACTTTCTTTGTTGCCGGGAGCCAAGATGATATTTCAGGTTATGAAAAAGGAATAAAAGCAATTTTCGAGGGAGCAATAAATGCCGACCGTTACTTACTAACTTACGAAAACGCAAGACATAACGTAGCTCCCAACCCTCCACCAACAGAATCTTTAGCTCCAGGACTTCATATTGACGAATACTACAGATATGCAGAACCATCTTGGGATCAACGTAAAATAAACAATATAAATCAGCATTTTGTAACTGCGTTCATAGGTAAGCATCTTAAAAATCAAGACAACGCCAAGTTCTTAGACGTACAAGAAAATTCAAATGAAAAAGATTGGACAGGTTTTAAGCCTAGATCTTCAACGGGGATGGAATTGCTACATGCACTACCTACCAACTAATATTTAACTTTAGAAACTTTAACAACATTTTCCTTAAGTAGTTTTCCATAGGTTATGTGGTTATTTATCAATTCTTTAAGTTTCCATACCAATAAAAAAATGGCACTGGCGATTAGTTGTGATAAAATGAAATTCATAATATATTCTTTAGCGTTTCTAACACTACTTACGAATGATTTTGGAATAGGGTTTGGTTTTACATCAGAAATTAACCCACCAACGTTCTATTAATCTCTTTACGTAAAAAATATCCAGTAACTATAGTGGCAAGTACATCTGCAATGGGGAAGGAAATCCAAACACCAAGCTCACCCAAATAGTTGGGTAGAATTAAGATTAAAGGAATAAAGAAAAAGCCTTGTCGGCATAAAGTCAATAACAATGCTGGTACTGCTTTTCCTATTGCTTGAAAATAAGCGGCACCAATAAGCTGAAGTGCAATAATTGGGGTGGCAGCAAACACCCACCGCATTGCTGATGGCGTGTTTTCCAATACAAAAGCATTGGTTGCCAATTCAAATTCGCTCATGCCCGGTTTATGACTTAAAAAGAGTCCCGCTATTTCAGCAGGGAAAATCATAAGTCCCGCAAAAACTATTGTCGCCAATATTGCCGCAAATTTTATTGCAGTGTATATAGACTCCTTTACCCTATCATATTTTTGAGCTCCGTAATTAAACCCTGCAATGGGTAGAAATCCTTGCGTAACCCCAAAAACTGGAAAAAGAGCAAACATCAACATTCTACCAATAATTGCATAAACAGCTACCATAGCTTCGCCACCTAAATCAAAAAGAATATTGTTCATCAATAGATAGATGACACTAACCACAGCCTGCCTAGCAAGGGTAACTCCACCAAGTGAGCTTATTTCTTTTAAAATGGAAAAGTTGATGGGTAAATATTTTGGATTCAGTTTTAATTCTGAAAAGTCAGATAAAAAGAAGTAAAAAATATACAGGAAGCATAGTAAATAACTGATGGTAGTCGCCCAAGCAGCACCTTCCATTCCATAATCCATCACATTAATCAAAATATAATCTAGAATAAGATTACCAACGGATGGTATAATCATAGCGATCATGGCGAACTTGGGTTTCCCTTCTGATCGGATAACATTATTACCCATCATATTAAGCGCTAAAAACGGCACTCCGTACAACACAATAACGTAATAGATTTTAGCCAATTCAAAAATGGAGCCTTTACCACCAAATGCAGGTATAAGCGTATCTACGAACGTTAGCCCTAATACCACCATAATGACAGTAATAAGAATGGTAAATGAAATTTGATTTCCAAAAGTTCGTAGTGCCTTTTCTTTATTGTTAGCCCCTAATGCACGAGAAATGATGCTGGCGCCCCCAATACCAATTGCCATACCTAAAGCACCAATAAAAAAGGAAATGGGCAGTACTACATTGATAGCTGCTATGGCAATAGAACCAATCCAATTACCGACAAAAATGGAATCGACAAGAACGTTCAGCGACATTACCAATATCCCTATACTTGCTGGTAACGCCTGTTTAATAAGCAAACTCGATATTGATTCCGTACCCAATTGTTCTGCGGAAACGTTTGCCATTTAAATTTTACTATTTATAAAAAATTAATATTCTAAGTGCTGGGCACTACATCTAGTTTATTAGTTGCTTGCCAATCGTTCACCCATTTTGCCATTACTTTAACCCATAAATCATTATCGTTCAAACAAGGAATATGCTTATAATCTTCACCACCAGCTTCTATAAACTGATGTTTCCCTTCCATGGCAATTTCCTCTAATGTTTCTAGGCAATCACTAACGAAAGCGGGAGTAATTACTGCTAGTTTCTTTTTTCCTTCTTTTGCTAAGCGTTCGAATTCATAATCGGTATAAGGCTTTAACCAAGGGTCGCCAGCTAAACGAGACTGAAAAGAGGAACTTACTTGTTCTTCTTGTAAACCCAAATATGCCTTTACCATTTCGGTAGTATCATAAACCTGATGTCTATAACAGGTATTATGCGCAACAGAATTTACTTTACAACACGTACCATCTATTTTACAATGAAAACTGGTAGGATCATTTTTACGAATATGACGTTCGGGTATACCGTGGTAAGAGAATAAAATATGGTCATAATCAAAACCTTCTAGTCCGTCTTTAATACTTTCTGAAAGTGCCTTAATATACTCCGGATGCTTATAAAAAGCAGGTAGTGTAGTAATTTTCATTTCCGGAAAACCAGCTTTTTGCTCTTCTAAAACTTTTACGACTACCGTCTCAAAACTAGACATGGCATAATGAGGATATAACGGAACTAAAAGTACATCATCAACACCCTTCTCTTTCAGTTCTTGCATTGCCTTTTTAATAGACATTGTTCCATAACGCATACCTAAAGCCACTGGCATTTCGGTCTGTGTTTTCAATTTATCGGAGAATCGCTCAGATATTACCACTAACGGAGAACCTTCTTCCCACCAAATTTTAGCATATGCTTCAGCAGATTTCTTTGGTCTAGTCTGCAAAATAATACCTCTTACCAAGATAGTTCTTAACCATTTAGGAGCGTCAATTACGCGCTCATCCATTAAAAATTCATCTAAATACGGCTTAACATCTTTTGCGGTAGGACTCTCTGGTGAACCCAAATTGACCAATAATACTCCTTTCATAGCTGTTGATTTTTCAATTGCAAAAATAAGACTTGTACGAGGACCATCGTAATAGATCCAAAAATTCTTTTAATGATTTCATAAGTAAAACTGATGGTACACCTATAAAAATTATAGGAATATAAATGTGTAAGTTTGTAAGTAACCTTAGAAAGTGTTTCCAAAATGCAAAAATTAACCGAAAACCCTACCTTATTAATTTACATTGTTGGAGCAATTCTTATTCTTTTGTTTTTACAATTAATTACGATTCAAATTTTAAGAAGATTAGGGAAAAACCCTAAGTACCTGCTTGACAAGGAGAACATAAAAAAAGTATCAGCTCCAATATTTATAATTTTTATAGCAATTGCAATTAGAATAAAGCCCTTACACAATATTCTTGGTTATGAAGAAATGACCTATGTATTAAGTAAAATTAGCACTATAACCATAATTTTCGCATTTACTTGGCTGCTTATTGCGGGCTTAAAAATTATAAAAAGAAAAATCATTAATAACTATGATGTTGAGGCCGTTGACAATTATAGAGCAAGAAAAATATACACCCAATTTAATATTCTTGAGCGCATTGTAATTGTTATCATTATAGTTTTAGGTCTTGGTATTGCTTTAATGAGTTTTGAAAGTATAAGAGAAGTTGGGGTAAGCATATTTGCCTCAGCAGGTGTAGCGGGTATAATTGTAGGTCTATCTGCCCAAAAAATGATTGCCAGTATTTTGGCCGGTATACAAATTGCCATTGCGCAGCCCATAAAAATAGATGATGTTGTTATAGTAGAAGGCGAATGGGGTAGAATTGAGGAAATTACATTGACGTATGTAGTGGTTAATATTTGGGATAAGAGAAGATTAATTGTACCTACCTCCTATTTTATTGAAAAACCTTTTCAAAACTGGACCAAGAAATCCGCTGACCTTTTAGGTACTGTTTATTTGTATACCGATTATAGAGTTTCGTTCGATGCTCTTAGAACAGAACTGGAGCGAGTATTAAAAACCACCGATTTATGGGATGGCGTAAACCAAAACATTCAAGTGACCGATTCAAAGCCAACATGTGTTGAAATAAGGGCCATGGTCAGTGCCAAAGACGCTTCTACACTTTGGGATTTACGGGTATTTGTACGCGAGAAACTAATTACTTTTTTACAGGAAAATTATCCAGAGAGTATTGTACGAAATAGAGTTTTGTTGGAAGACACTAGTAAGTAACTTCAGGGCATGCGGGGCATATTTTAAATCTAATTTACGAAACAAGAAATAACAATTCATTATTTTACTTTATGAAAACAACATTTTTAACCATCTTACTTTTAGGATTTATTACTTTTAGTTCCGCCCAAAAAATTACCTGCTCTCCAAAAGACAAAACAGCCGTTGAAAACAAACTAATTGAAATCGACGGAATGTTTCAAGGAAATTTCGGTGAAACCATGGTAAACGTAGGTAAGTCGTTTATGAAAACTCCTTATGTAGCCAAAACACTTGAAATAGGCGATACTGAAACTCTTGTAGTAAATCTACAAGGATTGGATTGTACTACATTTGTTGAAAATGTACTTGCTTTTTCACTTCTGCTCCGTCAGCAAGAAAAGTCTTTTGAGGCCTACCTAAAAAATTTGGAAATTATACGATATAAAGATGGAGCATTAGACGGTTATGCTTCTCGCTTACATTACTTTTCTGAATGGATTGCAAATAATGCCAAAAAAGGCCTACTTAAAGATATAACGGGTGAAATTGGAGGTGCAGAAATCACGAAGGACATTAATTTCATGAGCACCCACCGAGATTTGTATCCATTTTTGGCAGATGACACTAATTTCTCAAAGATTAAAGCATCTGAAAATTATTTAAATAGTCAGGCTATTTGTGTACTGGCACAAGATAAAATTGCGGAGAACGAACATTTAATTCAGTCTGGAGATATCATTGCTTTGGCTACCTCTATCAAGGGATTAGATGTTACCCATACAGGAATTGCAACTCGCGAAAAAGATGGCAGAATTCATTTACTACATGCATCAACAGGGTCAATGGAAGTCGAGGTTTCTAAAAAGCCTTTGGCAGATTACCTAAAAGGGATCAAAAGCAATACGGGTATTATGGTTGCTAGACCGTTATAAGTTATTAACTTCCTGATAGTGCCAATAAATATTTCTTAGGTGTGGTATTATACTTTTTCTTGAAAGCAGCAATGAAGTGGCTAGAGGTGCTATACCCAACTTTAAGTCCAATTTCATTGACATTATACTGACCGGTTTCTAAAAGTCGCTTTGCATAATCCATTTTATGATCAAACAAAAAACTATAGACCGAGTCGCCATAAATTTGCTTAAAACCCTCTTTTAAACGTTTTAAACTTAATCCTATTTCGCTTGATAATTCTGCCAAAGTTGGTGGTTCGGCCATATTCGCCAAAATAATTTCTTTGGCTTTTTTTATCTTCTTTACATTTTCTTCATCAGCCAAGTAAGGGCATTGTTCAATATCGGCATTTGGGCTTCTATTAAAATACAAGGCTATCAACTCGTAAATTTTTCCTTTTACATAAAGTGATTTTATAGATGGATGCAGATTATAATTCACAATTTGACTCAAAATAACGGCAATTGAAGGTGAAAATGGCTCTTGAGCATAGTACTTTTTCTCCTTATTATCAGCACTTAAAAACGGAATATAATCTGCCTCTGCAGTAAACAACGAATGAAATTTTCGCAAGGTCATTACAACAGAAACCAATGATGATTTAGGGTTAAGGTTCAAATTCAATGGCAGATCCAACTGCGTGTTATACAGTAACAAAGAATTCTCTTCTTTAACATCTAAACTATAATTTCCTTGGTTAAAATTATAGGTGCCACTACCCTTTAAACAAAAATGAAACTGTATAAATCTTTTATTAATTTCACGAGTATACTGCATAATCATATCCTCTTCGTTCTGAAATTTAAGAACGTAAAATCCGTCTTCAATTAAAACTTCGTCATATGACCCTTGAGCGTTATTTTTAACATCCATATTATAAAAATTATTTTTATCTATTTAGAAAGCATCTAAATAAACGAATTCAATTTAGCTGTCAACACTATAAAATTATAGCTATTTAACTGATAAATATCATTTTTTGACCAAAAATTCTGCAGACGATACTTATTGTACCGCAAGCGTTACTTTTATTTGATTGATGCTTATACTTTTGTATCCGCTTTATGAAAGACTACCATATTTCTAAACACAACTCGTTTTACACCATCGGCCTTAACTACAAAAAGGCAGATGCTGAGGCACGTGGTAAATTTAGTTTGGATGAAGTTGCTGTAAATAACCTATTGGTAGAAGCTAAAAATCAAGGTATTGACGGTTTACTGGCAACATCTACCTGTAACCGTACAGAATTGCATGGCTTTGCCCAACATCCTTTTCAGCTTATAAAATTATTATGCGACCACTCTAACGGAACCGTTGAAGCATTTCAAGAAGTGGCATATGTTTATAAAAACAAAGAAGCTATTAATCACTTGTTCCGTGTAGGTACAGGATTAGATAGCCAGATACTTGGTGATTTTGAAATAATTAGTCAATTAAAGCAAAGTTTTAAGCGTTCTAAAGAATTGGGAATTGCCAATCATTTTATAGAGCGACTTTGTAATAGCATTATACAAGCGAGCAAGCGTATTAAGAATGAAACTGAAATTTCATCTGGCGCTACATCTGTGGCCTTCGCTTCGGTTCAATACATTCTGCGAAATGTAGAAAATGTTACCGACAAGAATATTCTTTTATTTGGAACTGGAAAAATTGGTCGCAATACCTGTGAAAATTTAATAAAGCACACCAAGAATCCGCATATCACCCTAATCAATAGAACTAAAGGTAAAGCCGAGCAAATTGCAGGCAAGTTTAATCTTAAAGTGAAAGATTATGGCGATTTACAGTCAGAAATAAGAACTTCGGATATTTTGGTAGTAGCTACAGGAGCACAGAAACCTACGATTACAAAAGAATTAATTTATACAAATAAGCCATTATTAATTTTAGATCTTTCCGTACCTAAAAATGTAGACGATTCTATATCAGAAATAGAAAATGTTACGCTAATTCATTTAGATCATTTATCTCAAATGACCGATGAAACTTTAGAGCGAAGAAAGCTGTTTATCCCAGAAGCGGAGGCAATCAATGAAGAAGTAAAGCATGAATTTAACCAATGGTTAGAAACTAGAAAATTTGCTCCTGTTATTAAAGCATTGAAGAAAAAGCTAAAAACCATGAAGGATGAAGAGCTTAACTATCAATCTAAAAAAACGGTCAATTTTAATGCTGACCAGGCCGATGTAATTACCAATCGCATCATTCAAAAAATAACAACACAATTTGCAAATCATCTTAAAGATGACTCGGTAGATTCCAATTCAAGTTTAGAATTTATCCAAAAAGTATTTCAATTAGAATTGGACGAAAAATGAGTAAAGTAATACGATTAGGCACACGCGATAGCGAATTAGCGTTATGGCAAGCAAATACCGTTAAAAGTCAATTACAAGCATTAGGTTATAACGTAAAATTGGTGCCTGTAAAATCTACGGGAGACTTAATATTGGACAAACCTCTATACGAATTAGGTATTACCGGTGTCTTTACCAAAACATTGGATGTTGCCATGATCAATGGTGACATTGATATTGCAGTACACTCCATGAAAGATGTACCCACTTCCTTACCACAAGGTATAGTAAAAGCCGCAGTTATAAAGCGCGGAAATTACATGGATATTTTGGCTTTTAAGGACAATGAAGAATTTTTAGGATCACGTGATGGTGTAATAGCCACAGGTAGTTTACGTAGACAAGCGCAATGGCTAAATAGATACCCAACACATACCGTGGTAGATTTAAGGGGAAATATTAATAGCCGATTAGAAAAGTTGTATAACAACGAATGGAACGGGGCTATTTTCGCCGCTGCCGGGTTAGAACGTATTGGTTTAGAACCAGAAAACACCATAGGGCTAACTTGGATGTTACCCGCACCTGCACAAGGAGCAATAATGGTAGTTGCCATGGAAGACGATGAAGAAATTCGTGAAGCTTGTGCACAGTTGAACCATGAAGAGACGGATACTTGTGTAACATTAGAAAGAGAATTTCTTAGAGAATTAGAGGGTGGTTGTAGTGCACCGATCGGAGCTTTATCATATATCAACAAAGAAAATATTGTTACCCTAAAAGGGGTGTTGTTAAATGTTGACGGTAGCAAAAAGCTGGAAGCAGAATTGACCGCACCATTAGGTAAACATCAAAACTTAGGTGTAGACTGTGCTAAAAGTATTTTAGCGAGAGGTGGTAAACGATTAATGACCGAACTGGCAAATGCCGGATTAGAAGTCAACGTTTTCTCTACCAAAAAACTGACTCCGCAACAACAATTATTATTAAACATTTCTGTTAATGCAGATTCAGATGATTTTATAAAAATTAGTCCGAATCGTATTTCACCAATTGTGTTGAAAAAGGCACATAAAAACGTTGTATTCACCAGTAAAAATGCGGTTGAAGCAGTTTTAGCGAGTAAAAGTGCCACAGAATTAGATTTCGAAAATATTTACTGCGTGGGTAGAAAAACCCGAAGATTAATAAAAAATGTATTCGGTAAAATCACGCATTATGAAAATAATGCAAAAGATCTAGCCAATTATTTAGTCGAATATATTGACGGTACAGATATTACTTATTTTCATGGCAATTTAAGTTTAGACGAGTTACCAAGTATTCTAGAGGAAAACAATATTGAAGTAAAAGCAATAGAAGCTTATAGAACCAAACTTTCTGGCAAAGCAATACCGAAAAGCGCAAAAGGCATTATGTTCTTTAGTCCGTCGAACGTAGAAAGTTATTTAAAAGAAAATTCAACAAATAGAGTTGCGTATTGCATTGGCGAAACCACTGCAAAAGCTGCCAGAGAACATTTCAAGGAAGTAAAAGTTGCCAAAATACCTACTGTAGAAAGTGTAATTGAGTTGGTGAATGCAGATTATAAAGATTAGCCTTTGGCTGTTGGCATTATTACAATAGAATAAGAGACTTAAAATCATTTTTTCAATAGATTGAAACAGTATCTAAAATGATCAATAGTCCAATTAATAAGATAAAGAATAGCTAAAAGCCAATGGCTAGCAGCTAAAAGCTATTACAAGAATATGACCTTAAAAAACGACTTATTTCTAAAGGCCTTAAAGGGTGAAACGGTAGAAAGACCACCAGTATGGATGATGCGTCAAGCAGGTAGATATTTACCTGAATTCATGGCCATCAAAGAAAAGTATGACTTCTTTACCAGATGTCAGACTCCGGAACTGGCATCAGAGATTACGGTTCAACCTATACGTAGATACGGAATGGATGCCGCTATATTATTCAGTGATATACTGGTAATACCACAGGCCATGAACATTCATGTGGAAATGAAACCGAATTTTGGTCCCTACTTACCTAATCCGATTCGCTCTCAAAAAGATTTAGACAGCGTTATCGTACCAAATGTTCACGAAACATTAGGTTATGTAATGGAAGCTATAAAAGCCACTAAAGAAAAACTGAACGATGAAGTTCCTTTAATCGGTTTTGCTGGTTCCCCTTGGACGATTTTATGTTATTGTGTACAAGGTCAAGGAAGCAAAACGTTTGATAAGGCTAAAGAATTATGTTTTACACAACCCGTTGTTGCTCACGAATTACTTCAGAAAATTACAGATACCACCATTGCCTATTTAAAAGCAAAAGTAGCCGCTGGTGTTAATGCTGTTCAAGTTTTTGATTCTTGGGGCGGCATGTTATCGCCAACAGATTACCAAGAATTTTCATGGCAATATATTCAGCAAATTATTGATGCTTTAAAAGACGAAACTCCGGTTATCGTTTTTGGTAAAGGATGTTGGTTTGCTTTAGGCGATATGGCAAAATCTGGTGCTGCGGCACTAGGTGTTGACTGGACATGCTCTGCAAGAAATGCACGTTATCTAAGTGGTGGTAAAATTACGCTACAAGGTAACTTTGACCCATCGCGTTTGTTGTCTCCACCTTCTGAAATTAAGAAGATGGTACATCAAATGATCAATGAATTTGGCAAAGATAGTTACGTGGTTAATTTAGGTCACGGTATTCTGCCAAATGTTCCTGTTGAAAATGCCAAGGCGTTTATTGATGCGGTAAAGGAATATAAGCAAGGCTAATTTATAGGATTTTGCATAGTTAAAAAGCGGCCGATATTTCAATAATACTATGAACTCATTTCAATTTCCAGAATTCGAAATAAATCCGATTTCAGAGAAAGATGGATGGCGATTGTGTGATTTTATTTCTGCCAATGCAGATGATATAACACGTTACTTCCCAAAAACAGTTGAGTCAAATTTAAATCCAACCTTATCCAATCTATTCGTGCTAGAAAAGATGTCCGATTTTCTTCTGGGCAAAGAATACCTGTTTACGTTAAAGGAGCCTGAGCATAGAAAAATTATAGGTCTTATTTATCTTAAAGAATTAAAGCGAGAAGCCAAAGAAGCTGAAATTGCCTATTGCATCGGCTATACCCATCAAAACCAAGGTTTTGCTTCTAAAGCCGTTAAAACCATTTCAGAGTGGGGCTTTAATGAACAAGGTTTAAATAGACTTAGAATAATTGCACATAAAACTAACCTTTCCAGTATTAAAGTAGCAGAAAATTGTGATTATATTTGGGAAGAAACTTTGTTAAAAGAGCACACACCACCTAACGAAGACCCGTTAGATATGGAACTATACGTCTTACAGAATGAAAGATAAATTTTACGCTTACATAGAACAACTTCAAGATACGATCACTTCAAAATTGGAACAGGTAGATGGCACAGCTACTTTTAAAGAAGATATCTGGGTTCGACCAGAAGGAGGTGGCGGTAGAACCAGGGTTATCGAAAACGGAAATGTTTTTGAAAAAGGTGGCGTAAATATATCTGGTGTACATGGAGAACTTCCCGAAAGCATGAAAGCCTATTTTGGAGTAAAAGACGCTAATTTTTTTGCCTGCGGATTAAGTTTAGTATTACATCCAAAGAATCCTATGGTGCCTACCGTTCATGCAAACTGGCGTTATTTTGAAATGTATGACAAAGATGGCGAAATAGTAGACCAATGGTTTGGCGGCGGTCAAGATTTAACTCCCTATTACCTATTTGATGAAGATGCGGTTCATTTTCATGAAGTTTGTAAAACAGCATGTGATAAACATAATCCATCTTTCTACAATACCTATAAAAAACGTTGCGACGAATATTTCTGGAACTCGCATAGAAACGAAGCTCGTGGGCTAGGAGGATTATTTTTTGACTATTGTAAAGCAACTCCTGAGATGGATATGCAAGACTGGTACAACTTTGTTACGGAAGTAGGAAATAGTTTTCTAGAGTGCTATGTACCGATTGTTATAAAACGAAAAGACCTCGAATACACCAAGGAAAATAGGGATTGGCAAGAGATTAGAAGAGGAAGGTATGTAGAATTTAATCTTGTCCATGATAAAGGTACCCTGTTCGGATTAAAAACAAATGGTAGAATAGAAAGTATCTTAATGAGTTTACCCCCACATGTACAGTGGCGATATGATCATCGACCAGAAAAGGGAAGTGAAGAAGAGCGTTTAATTGACATATTGATGAAACCAAAAGAATGGGTTTAAGAATCATTCTATTTTGGACTTTGCTATGCTTTGCGCAATTAAGTATTTCGCAAAATTCACAACATAAAGAAGCCTTTCCTGACAAGGTAACCGTTAGACTGTCTTTACAGACGACTTCTAATAGTTTCACCCTTAGAGATAAGATTACACGCAATAAGACCGAGTTTATACCCAATGACAAAAGTTATTTAGGTTTGTCGGTTCTATTTCGATTTTTAGAAGTGGATTTTGGTTATGCCCCAAACTTTCTATCTGAAAATAAAGACAATGGGGACTCGAAACTTATAACCTTTAATATTCGTACCTTTTTTGGACAATACATGCAAACTATTGACCTCTATAAACAAAAAGGTTTTTTTTTTAGAACTCAAGATTTAACCCTACCTATAGATGATTTAAAAACATTTAAAATTGGAGGAACATCGAGCTATATTTTTAATCCTGATTTTTCTTTTCGTGCCATTGGGTTTCAAAACGAATGGCAGACAGAAAGTGTTGGCAGCTTTATTCCAGGGGTTTCCTATTATTACACGAAATTTAAGTTAGAAGATCCATTAATAGAAAACCAACTTGAACATTCATTTAAATTGGCCATAGGTCCTGGGTATTACTATAATTGGGTATTTGATGAAAACTACCTTTTATCTGCAGGCGCTACTGGTGGCTTGGGCTTCAACTATTCAAAAGCGGATGGTGAATCTTCATTAAATGGTTTAGCTCAATTAGTATTTAGAATGACAGGAGGTTATAATTCCGAAACATTTTTTAGCGGTGTCAATATTAATACACAATTATTAAGTCACGCTTCCGATGAAAACTTCATTTTAGACGATTCTATAAGTTTTCTTGAATTTTATGTAGGATATAGATTTGATGCTCCAAAAAAATGGATTGAAAAAGCCGATGAGCTAAGTCGTAAATTTGGGTTAGAATAAACTATGCAAATGAAACAAAAAATATTTCAGATCGACGCGTTTACAACAAAACTATTTGGCGGAAATCCGGCTGCAGTTTGTATTCTAGAATCATGGTTAGATACCAATTTAATGCAAAAGATAGCCGCGGAAAATAATTTGGCGGAAACGGCTTTTGCTGTAAAAAAAAATGACCATTTTGAACTTCGCTGGTTTACCCCAGAAATTGAAGTTGACCTTTGCGGACATGCTACCCTTGCAACTGCCTTCGTTCTGTTCAACTACTACGGTTTCAAAGAAAATTCGCTACGGTTTATTTCGCCTAGAAGTGGTGAATTATTGGTTCAAAAAAGTGAATCGGGACTATTAACAATGGATTTCCCTACGGATGATTTAACGGCTGTTTATGAGCAAGAAAACATATCAAAAGCGATAGGCAAGAAACCTCTAGAGACCTATAAAGGCAAAACAGATTACATGCTTATTTATGAATCCCAAGCAGCAATAGAAGCCATAACTCCTAATTTTCATTTATTAAATGAACTAGATTGTAGAGGTATAATTGTTTCTGCAAAAGGAAATGACGTTGATTTCGTTTCCCGTTTTTTTGCCCCTCAATGCGGTATTCCTGAAGATCCTGTTACAGGTTCTGCGCATACCACTTTAACGCCTTATTGGTCAGTAAAACTCAATAAAACAAAATTATCCGCAAAACAACTCTCTGAACGTGGTGGCGATATACAATGTGAGTATCTTGGAGACCGCGTAAAAATATCGGGATACGCGGTTTGTTATTTGATAGGCGAAATAGAAATTTAAGTTATTAGTGAACTAGTAAATCTCTATTTCCAAGTAATCGCTTTTTGGGAGACCTCTTCAAATTGATATTTGAGATGCGAGAACCGAGCTTTTAACAGCTCCTTTCTTCCCTCTAACGTTCGGGTGAATATTATCTTGGAACCATCAACATGTTTATTCCAATATTTCTTAAACCTTATGGCTTCTGTTTTATTTTTTCCAATTTCCTTTGGTACAACATAGTAATTACGAATACCAAGCTTCCTCTTTATAAAGTTTCCGTTAATCAGTAAATATCTGGGGTTGTCTATGGGCGCAATAACTTCTTCTAAAATTGAAATAAAAATAGTACTGTCATGCTGACTTGCATTTTTCAGATAAATTGAAAACGTTCCTTTTCTATTTTGTTCGGCATTAATCACAGCAGTATTAGATTCAAAATTCAAGCTTTTAGTATTCAACAAATATTCAAATACAGCTTTTCCTATTTTCTTAGTTTTCTTGTATTGATTTCCAAACAAGAAGTAAAGTTTTAGAGCTTTAAAAGTCTTTGGTCCAAAACCTAGAATAAGTGCCACAAAGAATAAATAAACAATTTGCACTATGCCTTTATTCAAAACGGCACCCATATTCTTCAGTATAAATTCTGGCACAAATAATGACACTCCCAAAACCACTTCAAGCATAACATATTTACCAGCATTTAGGGCATGTAGTCGCTTCGTTTTAGCAAAAGGCTGGTCCTGGCTAAAAGGAATCTTAAGCTCTCGAACTAAAATGTTTCCTTTTTTAATTGCTTCATTCCATCTATCGCCAATAACTGATTTCTGTTGTGCTTTAGCCAACATATCTCTGTTAATCGTTGATAAATCGGTAGTTTCAGACCACTTCAAAGGTAATACCAATCGGTCTATTCCATTAGAAATATAAACTTCGCCACGTAAAGAAACACCTGTAAAAGCTTTAAAACGTTGTTGAAGTTTTTCCATATCCTTACCACCATCAATTGCGGTAGGATCTAAGCATGCTAAATGCCAAATGGCACTTATTTTATCAGGATTTTTAGAATCAACACGTATGGCACGTCCTCTCATTTGGTTAGACGAAACAAATGAACCAACATAAGAAGCAAGTAATAATGTATTAATACAAGGAGCATCCCAACCTTCTCCCAAAAAAGCTTTCGTACCTATTAATGTCTTAATAACTCCGTCTTCAAAAAGCTGTGTAACAGATTCCGCGATTTTATTTTTTAGCGCATTAGGCACTTTAATAAAAACATACCCCTCTGAGCCGTCCATAGGGTTTACAGCCAGTTCTTTAATTGACAATAATTGCTTTAAGTGAACTACTGCAGTTTCATGAAGAATAACTAACGAACCTGTTAATACACCCAACGAAGTATTTGTAGCTTCCTTAGCCAATATGTATTTAAAAATAGGAACAACCCCTAATTTATTTAAGGTTTTGGTTTCACTACCTTCAAAATTTAAAAATTCTTTACGAATAAAGTCTGCCAAAATAACAGTTCGGGCAGTATCACCTAAATTTTCATCGGTGTTCCTTACGATTTCAAATATGCTTTCTAACTTACTTGGGCTATTAGATAAATTTCTATACAACACCTCATCACCCACAAAATTTACCCGCTTATTTTCTAAAACCCCTATTTGCTTCATTTCCTTTTCAATAGGCAATAAAACATCCTCAAAATCAATAAAATTATCTCGCTGGTCTATTAAAAGCTGCTGTAAGAATATTTCGGACCATTCATATGTGAAACTAGGGAAAGTAACATCATTATTAGAAAAGCCAAGTATCTTTAAATTCTCTTCATTTACAGCATACCCGCATGAATTTAGATAAATAATTACGGAAGAGAAAAAACTTGGATATTGATAAATGTACTCTAATGATTCTTTAGGATTTGTATAAAAATTTGAGGTTATCAACTTTTCTTGCAACCCTGTGTTCGCAATTAACCTATTTGTAAAATTCAATATTTGTTCCCGATAATTGATGATATATTGAATTTGGGCTTCTTCCGGTCTTGAGAAGTATACAAAATCTTGATGCGGACATAAGTCTCCATTCTTAATAAGGTCTGGCACACCAATTTCATCATCAATAGGTCCGCATAAACTAAAATAACGGTTAATCTCAGTTGCCGTACTATCATATGGCGGCGTCGCGGTCAACGAAACCACCGTTAAACCTTCTATTTCCTTTAAATGATATAGACAATGCCACCACTCATTCTTTAAATGATGCGCCTCATCTAACACCAATGTTTCAATTTTATGTTTCTTTACATACGCTAACAGCTTTTCCTTTGCATTCTCATTGAACGATTTAGAAAGTGAAAATAAAGATTGATAAGTCGAGAAAGTAATTTGGCTAGGTGCTTTAATATTTAGGGAATATCCATTGAATTCATTATCACCCGTAAAAAACTCCATTAATCTAGAGCGCCATTGATTTCTAATGGTAAGTGTTGGTGCTAAAACCAATGTAGGTTTCCCAATACGAATTAATATTTCTAAACCTAGTATGGTTTTACCTGACCCCGGTGGAGCTATTACATGTAAATGTTCATCTTTAATATGCTCTTGAAAACCATCTAGAAACTTCTGTTGATAGGTACGCCAAGAAAACTTAAACTTTAGAATTTTACTTAGATCTTGCAATGAAAAAGCGTTGGTTAAATACTTTTATTAAACATAAAAACAATGAAAATAGTACTTTATAAAAGCAAAAACCTGTCCGGTTGATGACTATTGCCATATACGAACAGGTTTAAACTAAATGAATTTAACTATTCTACTCTTCTACTGTTTCTAAATTATCGTCAGAATTACGATCAATTAACTTATTATAAGGATCTATACCCGCTTTTAAGGGTTTTTCATCTGTAATAATAGTAAATGTATTATCGCCAGCAGAAAGCCACTTTAGTTCAAAGTAAAATGGGTTCTTAATAGTAACACCATCTTCTCCGGTAACATCTTCTCCAAAGAGTCCAATATCTACCAAGTTCTTTTTATCATCTATTAACTTCTCCTTACCCTTATCGTCATAATATATTTTTTTAGAGTTTACAGTAAATGTTGTTTCCCATTTTCCACTATCTAGCTTTTTAGTTTTCGCATTCATTACGCGATTTTCATAAAGAACTATTTCTTTGAAACCGTCATCTACCTTATACTTTAAAGAATCTGGCGCAACATTATAAATTGCTTTATAAAAATCCTCAGAAGTTGCATATACCCCTTTTTCAAAATACTTGTATTCGTTCAAAAAGGATTTAAGGCCGGCATTTATAACATCCTCACCAATTACATCCTGTAAATCATACATAACCATAGAACCTTTTTGGTACCAAATATGCTGTGCCGTTTCAACATCGATTAACGGTCGTTCAGGTTTAAAGCTAAATGATCTTCTAGAGAGATATACATCTAGAGAAGGTTTTAAGAACCCTTTAATTCCGTTTTCACCATATTCTTGTTTTAATGTCATTAAAGAAACATACTCTGCCAAGGTTTCGGAAATAATATTAGCCCCTGTGGTATTACTAGGGGTTACAATATGTCCCCACCACTGGTGCGCAATTTCATGCGATGTGGTACTAAAAGCATAATTGAAATCCTCTTCACTCGAAAAGTCAGCTACGAATCCAAAATCTTCAGAATATGGAATGGTCGTGGCAAAAGATTGTGCAAAAGCAGAATGGGCAGGAAATTCAATTATCCGAATCACAGAATATGGATATTCATAAAAATTCTTAGAATTATATTCCATCGAAATTTTAATTCCTTTTATAAAAGAAGCCAAATTTCTTTTGTGCTTAGGAGAATGATAGATTTCGATAGTTACTTTCTTTCCGCTTGGTGCAGTCCAAACATCTTTTTCTACATCATAAGCGGCAGAAACAAAATTGAAGAAGTAGTCAGATTTGTCTTCCATCTTATAATTAAAATAGCTTCTATCTTCTTTATCCCATGTATCGACTAAAACACCAGGCGCCACGGCGGTCTGACCTTTTGATGTACTAATGGTTGCTTCAAAATTCATATAATTGCTGTCCTCATTAAACAAATTCTTTTTTAAAGCAACACTATCCGTTCTAGGCGGGAAAATAAAATCTAATTCTTCTAAACCGTACTTCTTACGAACACCATTTTCTGTGAGTGCCGCTTCATAATGAAACCTAGGAAAAATACCATGATCAAAGAAGGTGCCATTACCTAAAACGGCAGTCTCCCTATCCATTGCAAAACCATGTGTACGAACTTTAGTCTCTATTATCAAATTAGCAGTGTCCTTAGGTTGCAGGGCCTTGGGCAATTTATAAATAAACAGTCGATATAAAGAATCACTAATAACCGGTTTAATTTGTTCACCATTATAAATCACCTTTGTGATTTTTGTATCATACGTAGGAAACATCACTTCCATTAACACCGTATCAATTGCCTTTTCTGATGGGTTTACCACTTTAAATACCCCTTTTGCATCTGCTCCACGAGTATCTGGATATATATCTATATCAGCTTTTAAATCAATTACCTGAATATGTGGTTTATCAATATACTTCCCATATATCTTTTCAGCATCGGCAGAAAGTTTATTACTATAATCTTCATCTTCTAAATGATTTAAAACCTTTAAATTATAAAAGCTATGTGCCCCAACTGAAATAAAGGCTAAAAGAAAGAACAATGTATACGCAATGGTTTTACCTTTAAATCTACTCTTTGCCAATTTTAAACGTTCTTTTGCAGAAGAATAGAAACCTCTACTCCAAAATACTTTTCCTATTGCCGCTAAAAAGCAGGTGAAAAGTATCCAATATAAGTTTAACCAAAACTGACCGGTTAGGTAATGTCCAAATCCATTTAAATCACTTAAAAAAGAAGGTGTAGTAGCTGCGAAACTTAAAAGTGGATTACTAGATTTTAGTACTAAATCCACTAAAATTGGCACTCCGATATAAACAATAATTACAATGAAATGACCTAAAAATTTATTGTTTACGAGCACGTGTATAAAAAACGCAAGAAGTAATGTTGCAATGTAAGACGGAAAAAGACTGGTAAAATTATAAGTTAGATACATGCCTAACTCATAAGTAAAGTATCCATTAACCGTTTGGTATATTATACCAACCAAAATATTGATTAATACCAATAAAATCGATACTCCAATGAGAGATATGATCTTTGATAAATACAGTGTGGTATTACTTACAGGAAGTGCATCATAGAACTCAAAGGTTTTATTATTTCGAGTACGATGCACCGCTTCGCCAGCATAAATAATAAGTATAATGGTTGAAAACAAGGCCAAACCGGCAGAAATAAAAGAAACCATAAACCTAGTAAGCGGTAAAGATGAAGTACCGTTATATTGATTTGATTGATAGGTAATAAACCCTGCAACAATAACCCCGATAACTATTAAAATAAGAAATACAGGTTCCTTAACTATGGACAAGAATTCAATCTTACTTAAAGACCACAAATTTTGACGACGTGCCTTTGTACTAAATTCTTGGACCACGCTAATTGGCTCAAAAGATGCTATAATTTCATTATCCTCTATTATTTTCTTCCTTTTGTTAGAAGACAGAAATCCTTTATAAGAAAATTTAAAAAGTGTCCACAAGAATATGATAATACCAATGCTTAACCATAATAGTCGGTTTAGCATAAATTTACCCGTTAAAGAAAGTTGCGTTGTATTTAGTTCGTTTACAGACCAATATTTAGAAAGGTAGCCATATGCAGATCCTCCAAAAGGATCTACGTAAACACTTAGCCATTCGGTATCTAAACTTGATAACAGTTGACCGGACAACATATTTATAATAAAAATTACAATGCCACCTAAGTACAAAATTGGCATTCTTCTAAAGAATGTCATTAGGCAAAAGAAAAGACTGCCTATAAAAAATGAATTAAAAACTAACAGGTATAAAAATGGCAAAAAGTAAGACCAAAAATTAAAATCTGCATACGTACCATAATCTGGTCTATTTAATAAAGCCCCCAGTACAAAACCAAAAATAGCTCCGAACATGGCCGCTAAATTCATTAGGGTAACTATGGTGAAACTACCCCAAAAACGACCCATTATATAGTTCTTTTCCGAAATTGGAAAAGTGAAATACGTTTGTGCAGTTTTATGCTCCTCATCCCTATACACAGGTACTCCCATAATAGCCGCGTAAAAGAATAGTGATATAACACTTAAAACCCCAAGAACTCCGACTATATTGCTTGGACTATTGGTAAACTCGGCAGTCACAGATTTTTCAAATACCGCCATTAAAAATGGTATAAGAAACATAATAAAAATGTAGATATAGGTCACCGGACGCCTAAGCCTATACTTAAGCTCAAATAAGAATATTTCTTTCATGTCTATACAGCTTGTGGTTGGTTAATACTATAGAAATAAAAGTCCTCTAAATTATTGGCAACCTTCTCAAACCCTTCACCAGGATTACCTTCTGCAAATACATTTACATACAGGTTACCACTACGTAAATAAGTGGACAACACGTTATGTTCTGATTGGTATAATTCTGTTTCTTCCTTTGCAATGCTTTTGCGATACACCTTACCATTTAAGGTATTTGAAAGTTCCAAAGGATGCCCTTGCACTACCACCCTACCTTCATTAAATACCGCCATATTCGTGCATAAATTTATTACATCATCTACAATATGGGTAGATAATATGACCACAGCATCCTCACCAAGCTCACTTAGCAAATTATGGAAACGATTACGTTCCAGCGGATCAAGTCCTGCTGTTGGTTCATCCACAATAATCAATTTAGGATTGCCTATTAAGGCTTGGGCAATACCAAAACGTTGTCTCATACCCCCGGAATAATCCCCTAGATTACGTTTACGGAATTTATAGAGATTTACCTTATTCAATAAATCGGCTACATACGCCTTGCGATCCGTTTTACTTTGAATACCTTTTATTTTTGCAATATGATTTAGCATCATTTCTGCAGATACTTTAGGGTACACTCCAAAATCTTGAGGTAAGTAACCCAACACTTTCCTAAGCTCGTCTGGCTGTTGAAAGACATCAATATCGTTAAACATAATTTCACCACTATCCGCTAATTGTAACGTGGCAATAGTTCTCATTAAAGATGATTTACCTGCTCCATTTGGGCCAAGTAGTCCAAACATACCCGTGCCAATTTCTAAATTGACATTGTTTAAAGCTTGTGTACCGTTCGGGTACGTTTTATTCAAATTTGTAATCGAAAGCATAATTTAATCGGTTTTCATGGTTAGTATTCAATTGTCCAATAGGTGTCTAAAACTATATTAAAGTTACAATAGTGATAAAAAATCTAATTTTAATTATACTATTAAACCTACAAAATAGAAGTAATTATTCTTATTTAAACGTACAATCGAAAACTTGTTAAAAAAAATGCTCATTTAAATTGGAAATGGAATGTTTAAACGGGTTTCTCTTTTTGAAAAAGAATAACGCACATATCTATTGATAAGAAACTGAATGGAACTTTCTTTTTGGGATAAAAAACTCCAACAATCACTTTTTCATTGATTTTTAATCGTTAAGGTTAGGGAAAGTATTACTATTGGCTTTCCCATATGTATTCACTTTTTAAGTCCAAGTATAGTTTTAACAGATAATGGTGACCAATAGCTTGTAAATCTTCATTTTTTAAATGTTCATGAAAACGTTCTAAAAACTTCTATTAGCAATTTCGCCAGGTTTACTTGCATTTTAAAATTTTCATCTATAATCACTAAGTCTCTAAGCCTATAAAAATAAGTACTAACGACTGTAGCTATTATTCAAATTCACGTATTTTTGTAGAAACTAGAAAGATAGATATGGCTAAAAAAGGCAAGGCTAAAAATACATTGAACAAAGCAAAGCATGCCAAGCTAATGAATAGGAAGAAGAACAAATTGAAAAAAGAAGCTGAGCTAAGAAAAGAACGGCTAAAAAACATTATCAAAAAAAGTCAGGAATCTGAATAAATAAAGAAACAAAAATTGAATTATGTACCCACTTATTAGAAATAGAAGACTTAGAAGTTCAGAAGCTATACGTAGTTTGGTGAGGGAAACCATTATTTCACCAAGTGATTTTTTAGTCCCGCTTTTTGTAGTTGAAGGAAAAGCAATTAAAGAGGAAATTCCGTCCATGCCCAATTACTATCGTCTTAGTCTTGATCATTTAACCAAAGAAGTAAAAGAACTTTGGAAAATGGGTTTGCGCTCTGTTCTACTATTTGTTAAAGTACCTGACAATTTAAAAGACAACAGTGGCTCTGAAGCTCTGAACGAAAACGGATTAATGCAATTGGCTATTAAAACGGTTAAAAATGCATGTCCGGAAATGTTGGTAATGACAGATGTTGCCTTGGACCCCTACTCTTCTTACGGACATGACGGTATTGTTGCTGACGGACAAATTCTTAATGATGATAGTGTTGAAGTTTTGGCGGAAATGAGTGTTTCACATGCCAAAGCAGGTGCAGACTTCGTTGCTCCTAGTGATATGATGGATGGTCGTATTTTAAGTATTCGCGAAGCTTTAGAAGATGAAGGATATTTAAATACCGGTATTATGGCATACAGCGCCAAATATGCAAGTGCTTTTTATGGCCCGTTTAGAGATGCCTTAGATTCCGCTCCTGTAGCTATTAAAAATGTACCTAAGGATAAAAAAACCTATCAAATGGATTTTGCAAACCGTTTTGAAGCCATTCGCGAAACACAAATGGATATTGAAGAAGGCGCAGATATCGTAATGGTGAAACCAGGACTTTGTTATTTGGACATTGTTCGCGAAATTAGAAATGAAGTTGATGTTCCTGTTGCCGTTTACCAAGTTTCTGGTGAATATGCCATGGTAAAAGCTGCAGCTGAAAAAGGCTGGCTAGATCATGATGCGGTTATGATAGAACAGTTAACGGCTATTAAAAGAGCTGGTGCCAATATTATAGCAAGTTATTTTGCAAAAGATGCTGTAAAGTTATTAGGCTAGACAGTATGTTATATTTTTTTCGATGAATAAATTATTTTTTATACTTTTTGGTTTATTTAGTGGCATTGTTGTTTCTCAAGAACCAATACCCAAAACATTACTGCTTCCTGTTGGTTCTAGTTTACAAGAATCCTCATTAACAAACTATGGGTTAGATTCCTTATCTATTAATCATAAAATTGATAGTATTGTAACAACTGGTATAAAAAATAATGCGTTTCCAGGGGCGCAGGTTTTAATAGCTAAAGAAGGTAATATTATATTTCATCAGTCTTACGGATTTCATACGTATGATAGCATTCAGTCTGTAGCTATAAATGATATTTACGATTTAGCATCCGTAACCAAAATTTTAGGTCCACTACCCGCCATTATGAAATTAGTAGATGAAGGGAAGTTGAATTTAGACCTTCCTTTTAGCACCTACTGGAAACCTTGGAAAAGACAAAAGGACAAGAGAAACATTACGCTTAGGGAAATTTTGGCGCACCAAGCAGGACTTGAACCTTATATTGTATTTTTAAACGAAACCTTAAAAAATAACGGTCGGTATAAGAATAGATTTATTCGTAATAAATACAGTAATAGATTTAGTAATGAAGCATTTGAGGGAATCTATATTAAAAATAGATTCAACAGAAAAATGTTCCGCATCATAAATCGTTCTGAAGTTTCCGCTGAGAAAAAATATAAATATTCCGGACTCACATTTCTTATTTTTCCTGAGCTCATTACTGAAATTACAGGTATACCGTATGAAGATTATATGGAACAGGAATTTTACAAACCACTTGGTATGAAAACTTTTGGTTTTCTGCCTAGCACCAAAAATTTCCCGAACAAAATAGTACCGACAGAAGAAGATTCTATCTTCAGACATACCTTAACACAAGGTTGGGTACACGATGAAAATGCCTCTTTACTAGGCGGTATTTCGGGTAACGCAGGTTTATTTGGTACTGCAAATGATTTAGCGATTATTATGCAACTATTTGTACAAAACGGACTTTATGCTGGTAAGCGTTATATTTCCGAAAACACAATACAGGAATTTACCAAAGTTCAATATCCTGAAAACGATAACAGAAGAGGTTTGGGTTTTGACAAACCCTATTTAGAGAACAACACTTTTAAAATTGCGGACGCATACCCTGCCCCAGAAGTTGGTGCATCAAGTTTTGGGCATAGCGGCTTTACAGGTACTTTTGTTTGGGCTGATCCCGAGCATCAATTGGTATATATTTTTCTATCGAACCGTGTGTATCCTACCCGTGAAAACAGAAATCTTTACACCTTAAATATTCGTTCATCCATCCAACAAATATTTTATCAGGCATTTGATAAGGCAAAACAGCACAAACCTTAGTATTTTTATTAATATCTTAGATTTATAAAACAACCCTATGGGCTTACTACTTTTTTACGCATTCATTTCCATTTTCTTTTCATTTCTGTGTTCTATTTTAGAAGCCGTTTTGTTAAGTATTACTCCGACATTCATTAATGTAAAAATGAAAGAAGGCCATGCGTATGCTAAAACGCTAGAGGCACTTAAAAAAGATGTTGACCAACCGTTAATTGCTATACTAACCATAAATACTATTGCCCATACCGTTGGTGCCATTTTAGTAGGTGTACAAGCAAAGGCTGCTTATGCCGAATTATACGGTAGTGAAGCCAAAACTATATTAGGCATATCGTTTACCGAAGATTTAATGGTCGGAGTTGTATCTACCATTATGACCATTCTTATTTTAGTGGCGTCTGAAATTATCCCAAAAACTATTGGTGCAACGTATTGGAAACAATTGGCCAACTTTTCAACCAAAGCTTTAAACATTATGGTTTTGGGTCTAAAATACACAGGCTTGTTATGGCTACTTCGTCTTTTTACCAAAATGGTAGGCGGTGGACAGCACCATGGTAGCGTTTTAAGTCGTGAGGATTTTCATGCTATGACAGATATGGCACATGAAGAAGGTGTTTTCGAAAAATCAGAATCTACCATTATAAAAAACCTATTAAAGTTCGATGAAGTTTTAGTTAAGGATATTATGACACCTAGAGCAGTGATGAAAATTGCTTCTGAAGAAAAGACAATAGGCGATTTTTTTAATGATAATCCTAAATTACGTTTTTCTAGAATACCTGTTTATACAGGTAATATGGATAATATTACTGGTTTTGTTTTAAAGGACAATGTACTTGAAGAAATGATTAACCAAAACGGAGAAATTCCGTTAAAGGAAATTAAGCGAGAATTACTAGTAACAAGAAGAAGTACGCCCATACCAAGGTTATTCGAAATATTTATTCAAAAGCGAGAAGCTATTGCTCTTGTTGTAGATGAATATGGTTCTGTAAGTGGTATTGTAACTATGGAAGATGTTATAGAAACGCTACTAGGGCTAGAAATAATGGACGAGAGCGATAATATTGCCGATTTACAGAGTCTTGCTCGTAAAAATTGGGAAAAACGCGCACAGGCAACAGGAGTAATTGAAAATCCTACTTCACCAGACGAATAAATTATCTAAGACATAATGGACGATGTTGCATATATTAATACACCGCTAGGAATTGCTAAAATCGTTGGCACTACAGAAGGCATTTCCGCTATTACTGTTTTAGACTCTGACGAAACACTTACGGATATAATTCCCGAATCTCTTGAAGATGCCGTCTACCAACTAAATGAATATTTTAAAGGAGAAAGAACAGAATTTCAATTGGACCTTAATCCTGAAGGCACTAAATTTCAAAAAAAGGTATGGTTGCAGTTACAACAAATTCCGTATGGAAGAACTACCTCCTATTTAGAAGTGGCAAAATTAATAGGAGATGTAAAAGCCATTAGAGCTGCCGCATCCGCAAATGCAAGAAACCCCATTTGGATTGTTATTCCTTGTCACCGAGTTATTGGTATTGATGGAGCACTTACTGGTTATGCCGGCGGATTACATAGAAAAAAGTGGTTATTGGAACATGAAAGTCCCCATAAACAGCAAAGTTTATTCTAAAACAGCAACTTTTCCTTATCACAAAACAAACTGCTTGGTTTGTTTAGCGCCCAAAACATCAATTTAACTTCGTTTACTTCGCATTTTATCGATACAATTACAAATGCCGTCGTTAATTTCTGCAATTCTCAACTCATTTTGCAAGTAAAAAACAGACTAGTTGGTCGGTTAGTTGATTTTAGGATAATTTACTTACCTACCTCCTTTAGCCGTATAAAATTTATGATGATTATGGTTTCCCGTAATGGCATGTGAGCTGTTAATTGTAGGTTTATTCTTTACTAGTAAATTAGTAACTTGGATAAATAATCTCTTACATATATTCTGAGATATAAGGGTATAAGTGTAATTGTACATATATATAATTGTTAGCAAGCATTTGACAAAAAATGAAAATATTAATTAACGATTTTAAATCATCGGAGGAAACTTACAAGAATATTTTCAGGAATTATGGATATGAAGAAAACGAATTAATCTTTTGTAATTCATTTGAAAAACTCAAATTATTCATTGTTGAGCAATTAGAAAACAAGAAACTTCATATAGATGCAATAATCACTAACGAATCATCTGCAAGTAATGTAGATAGCCTACAAGCATCAAAAATTATTAGATTCAGAAATAGTTTTGATACATCTTACTCAAAGGAAAATTTTAGAATAAGTTCAATTCCTGTAATACTTTATACAAATATAGAAACGAGAGGAACTGTATCCCAAGATATATGGCAAGCTGTCATACAGAAAAATAAAGTTGGTCAACACGACAATTTTATTTTAGAATTTGAAAACGCAATAAGGACTTGGAGAAAACGATTAATAACAGATTTAGAAAATCTAGAAATACTAAATAAAAACATTCACAATTTCCAAGAATCAACTTTTTATAAAAACCGTTACAAAAATCAAATCGGTAAAAATTTTGAAAATTACTTTGTACTCAAAACTGGTATCGTATCTAAAGAATTTATTAAGCTACCAACACCATTGATTTACGATTGGTTAATCATAAAAAGAAAGGAAATCGAACAATCAATAATGAAGTTCAATTCAACCTACAACAAACATATCAAGTACGATAGAAAAAATAATGAACGCACAATATTACACAAGTTTTTTAATCAGAATAAAATGATTCTTTTAAGAGACGCATTTATTGATTTGGAATATGAAAAAAATCTATATGACTTAAATGAAAAAACGAATGAAGAATGTGATTACATCCTCAAAACTGAGTTTCCTGAATTTCTAAAAACAACTTTTTTTGAAGTCAAAAAAGAAGATGTAACTTTTTATGTAAAAAAGAAAACGAAAAGACCTCAGTTCAGTAGCAATTATTTATCACATTTAGAACAAGTATGGAGATACAAAGAATATTCAGAAAGGGAAGACAACCAACAAGAAATAGAATTCAAATTGGGATATAAGACAGAAAATTTCGACCATATTTTGCTTGCGGGCAGAAAAGAGGAAAAACTTGAAATGAAAGACAAATTTTCAGGAGACCTAAATAGAATGTTTAATGGCATTGAAGTGGTCACTTATGAAGAACTTGAAGAGCTGAATATTGACTATTTCGATAAATTTAATCGGCTGAGTATAGAGGTGGAATAAAAAACGCTTGCTAACAATTCCTATAGCAAATAGGGTATAAAGTCCTATATTTAAAGGCTTGGGCGTGTTTGCTAAGTCCGCCAAATCTTTTTGATTTGGCTTTTAAAATGAAAAAGATAAAAATAAAACAAAAAGCTTTGGCTCGCAGACCAGGCAACAAGATTAGAAATTAATTTAGTGTAAACCTTAATCTTTAACTTGTGTAAACTATGTGCCTTAACAAACATTATGAAAAACCGTACTGCAAACTGATGGAGAATAAGAAAGTAAAATATTATGACAAAGTAAGTCCTCTTTCTCATTTTTATGACTTTGGACTAACCCCTGATGATATTAAAGTTTCAATAATAGATTCATTTGCTCCATATTTCTCAAATCAAGAAAACTTAAAAAAATACGCTGTTTCTGATTTAACATCCAATTGGTTAGCATATTTATCGGTTTATAAGGAATATCCAGATTCTTTGAGGTTTCTTGACAATATATTAGACATTTTTAATGGAGCTAAAGAAAAGAACGAAAAACTAACAATTGAATCATATGCACAATGGATGCCTGAAACAACTCAGAGTGTTTCAAGGTTTTGGAGTCTACATAACAATCAAATGAAACTTCATAAATTGTGTATTGAAGATTTCGTTGAAGAATCATTGCATATGATTGGTCAAACAATTGAAGGATTGTCAAAATCCTTTTTTAAAATGCTTCTTCAACTCAATAAGATAAAAAGAAATAAGCAATATGATATCACAGAGATAAAACAGAAAGATTTAGGTGTCGTAATTGATGAGTTAATAAATACTACGGAGTTGACAGAACTTTTGATTTTGCAACCGCATGATATTAGATTAAATCAATGGAGAAATATTGCATATCACCATAACTCAAGAATAATAAACAATGAAATAATTTGTGGCTTCAATAAAAGTGGAAATGTTTTTGAATTCAAATTAACACGACAGGAATTATCTGAAATATTAAAAAGAATTCTACTGATTTTCAAGTTAGTTCGGATTTCTGAGACAATTTTCGGATTTGACAACCTAGAAAATGTACAATCCGAAGTAAATAAATATTATAAAACCTTAATTAATATAAGAGATGATGGCAAATTATTAGACTTTTATTCTGGAATTGAATCACAAGGCTTTAGAATAGTTGAATTAAAAACATCTGATAGAAAATCAATGCTCGTTTTAAAAGATTTAGAACCTTATGGCGACTTTATAAAAAGAGCTATTCATTCTTCACAGTTTTTATATAATTTCTGGCTATACACAGAATCAGAATATTTACAAGTTGAATATCAATTATTTAATGGAGAGAAATTTTTTACATCTGAAATTGATAATAAAGGTTTTATTGATTCATCAGAGAAAAGCACTCTTAGTAAAATGCTTAAAAATGTAAAGTTTACTCCTCACATCAAAGAATACCAAGATATTAACCCTATTGATACAATAAACTTTCCTGAGGAATTAGAAAAACTAAAAAGTGGCTTCCTCACTCAACAAGGCGAGAGAATTTCTATTAAGGAATTTTCAGAACAATTTACTCAGTCTGTTTTTTGTAATTATCTAGTACTTAAGTCAGAAGGATTTGAAGATAGTACAATTAAAATTAATGTCGGTTCTGACGGTTCATTAGTTACTGGAGAAAAGAATAATAAACCAATGATTCTACAAGTTCCAGCTAGAATCATTAATTTGACCTTACAAAAATATATCCTCAATTTGATTGGAAAGACTATTGAACTTTATAATAATGGTAGATTGAAATATGTAGTAGTTGAATCTACAAAGCTGAATCATAGATTTTATCATAAGAAATCTCAGATTAGAGAAAGACTAATGGGAACTGAGGAAAAAGAATAACGAAAGCTCAACAATAAATATAAGCAATACGGGCGATTAGGTAAATTTGAACTTTAAAGACTATAATAACAAAGTAGTGGTTTGATAGTGAAGTGCCTTGAAATCCCGCACTTTGCCTATTCGAGACCGTTGTACAACATTTAAACCTATATTTATTGAAAGAAGTTTTAAGGAAACATTTAGGTTCCATTTTACTCGTTGTTGCTGTAATAACTGTAATACATTGGAATGAAAGTAGTAAAGAAAAAAGAATAAATGAAAACAAAGCTTTTTCTTATGCGAAAATCCTTAGCGTAAAAAAAGGTAAAAGAAGTCGTGTGAGTTATAAATTCCTACATAATGATAAATGGATATATGAAACAGATTCCTGGAATGGAAAAGCAGAAAAAAATGAATTCTATAAAGTAATATATGACCGAAACAACCCCGAATACTCCGACATTTTACTTACCCGAAAATCTATCAATCCTTTAGATTTGATAGAAAAAGGAAAGAAAATAAAAGGGAAAATAGAAAGAATAGCTTATCCCTCAAATACTTATCTTGATTTGTATATATCTTATAATTTTCTTGGAGAGCGGTACGAATTTAGAACAAGAAAACATAAAGACAGTATAGATTGCATTGTAGTTTCAAAATGTGAAGGTTCAGAGATAGATCTTAGGATAAGTGATTATCAGCCTGAATTGAATAATTTATTTTTTGAGAGTTACGATAGAATTAAAATCAGAGAGAAAATCAATAGGAAATATAATAAATAACGTTGCGCACCACCGGCTATAATTCATTGCTAAATAATCGTTAAATTTAAACCTATCAACCATTAACAGGGACCGATTTCTCCCGGACAATTTCCGTTGTAAAAGTCCGCAACGAAATCATAGGTACTGTGTCAAAAAAAAAGTTTTTTCTTTAATAATTTAGCAAATGTTTGAATGAAAAAAATAAGTATCTATCTTCTAATGGCTTTTGTCTCAGGTTGTACTATTGATGATGGACCTGAAATTATAACACTAGAATGTGATGGGTTCGATTTTGAAATCGCAGACAGTGAATGGATTTTACTTCCAAGGGGGCCGGAATATCATTTTCAGGGACAGGGAAAAACTATTGAACTTTCTTCTGAATACCAAATAAGTGAACCTTTCACGATAGAATTTGAAAACCCTGGACTAAGTGCCTTAATTCCAATTGGAGGTCGAAATAGGGAATGTTTTAGTTCATATCTCTCATTTCATAAGACCCCTGATGGAAATACAAGTTTTTTTTAATGAAGTACGAAATTTTAATAAAGGAGAATTGGTTCTTAACTCATTCGCAATCGATGATTTAAGATTTGATTTGGAAATTATAAATGATTCCATTTCCGTAAAAAGTTTTGAATCTCTAAACGATGGTCTGGAATCTTCAATCTTTCAATTATTCGTTACTTTATCCCTCGAGGGTAAAACATATCAAAATATCCTGCAAATAACCAATCCTGTTAGGGAACCCAACCAGATATTTATTGCAAGGAATTTAGGTCTTGTGGCATATAATAAAAATGACACCCTATGGTTAAGGAATTAAAAAGTTTCCTTGCCTCCGCACTGCGCTTAGCCGTAACGTTGTAGAACATTTACCAAAATCAACAAAATGATTGAATTAATACTTTCGACTTTGGTAGAATTTGGCCTAATTCGTGAAGATTATAAACATCGTAAACTAATAGGTAAAAAAGAAAAAGAAGACGGTAATAAAAGACCTATTCAAAAATATTTTTTGCAACCGAGTTCAATAATGGTCATTTTGTTTGTAGTAGTTGGAAGTATAAGCGCATTTCTATTTTTCGGTTATCAACGAACTTCTATCTATCCGGATAAAACTGAAAAAGAAATAGCCGAAATTAGCCAAAGAATGGAAAATTGGAATGAAAAATTAGGACAATACCCATCAGACCTGAAAGAACTAATCGGAAATAATCCAATAAGACAAGATTGGAAAAAAGACGCTTGGAATAGGGAATATGAATTTACAATTACGGAAAACGGAAAAGGATTTTTAATTATGTCTGCTGGTCCTGATGGCGAATTTAAAACTGAGGATGACATTAAATCGAAATAAAAAAAATTAAAAATTGTTAGACTTTATATAATTAGTATAGTCTGTATTGTCTGCTATTTCTTAATGGAAAATAATAATGTAATAAATCAACTAGTTGAAAAATCGAGTAATTTTCGCTATTATGGATTTGTTACACTTGTTTTTACAGGATTACTCCAATACGGATTATTGACAGTCGGAATATGCATTTTTATAACTCTGAGTTATATAATAATTAGAGAGAAAATAAAAAACGATTAATTAAGTAAAAACGTGCGACAACAATACCTGTAGCAAATAGGGCGGAAAGTACTTAATTTAAGGGCTTGGGTATATTTTTCAAGTCCGCGCAATTTTAGAAAATCGAAATATTGAAGGAAAATATTGAATCTCAAAAGTCAATTTGTAAAAAATATAATTCGGAATTTAAGCCTTTAGACGGACAACTCTTTGTTGGAATAGCAACTGATTTAGAGATTGAACCAATAAATGGATTAAGACATCCAGCACACGGAACAATGAATGGTTGGTATATTTGGAGCGGAGAATGGTCTGATTCTGATGATTTCTTTAAACCAATTTGTATTGAGCATTTAATTGAAATGCAACCAGAAATATCAAAGTATTTAGGTCTTGATATCGGATTTAGATTTCAAATTGATAGTAAAGGTTATGAAGATGTTTGGTTTGATGAAAAAATTACTCGATTGGAATAAATGGACTTACCACTGATGCGAAAAAGCCAACTCGGACAGAAAAAACGTTGGGTAACAATCTAAACCATCTATTTATGGAGACAAACGAAATATTAAGAAATCAAATTCTTGAAATAGTAAAAAATCAAATCAAGGAAAACAATCCTCCTGAAACAAAAACCACTTTCGATAGATTGCGAAGTCAGGAGTTTGATGATTCTCAAACTAGACAAATGATTGGACAATGTATCTCAGTTGAATTATTTCAAATAATGAAAACTAGTGAACCGTACAATAATGCCAGATATATTAAGAATTTAAAAAAACTCCCAAAACAGCCATTTGATGAAAATAGAATTGACAAAAAAACAATATAAAACTTTACTAACGATAATGTATTGCGGAGAATGGATGCTTAACAGCTATAAAGATAATGATGACGACATCTCAAAAGAAACTGATGATATAGAGCAAATTATGTATTCTTTTGCAAAAGATTCTGGATTAGAAAAGTGGATAGAATACGATTCTGAAATGAGAAAATACTTTCCTACAGCAGATATGGAAGATGAATTGCACAAATTCATTGATATCTTTAACTTAAAACAAAGAAGCCAATAGTGTTTAAAAATAGAAAGAAAGTCTTAAGCTGAACCGACAAATACAACTTATAATCACCAAAAATGAAAGTTACTCCCGAAAAAAATGAAAAAGTAGCGAATATGATTTTTGCATCTATTTACCCTCTCTATTGGAATAGATTGGAAAAAAACGGGAGAACTAAAGAAGAATTCCACCAAGTACTTGAATGGTTTACGGGCTTTAACGAAAACAAATTACAAACGCTTCTTGAAGAGAAAGTAACGTTTAGGGAGTTTTTTAAAGAAGCAAAAATACATACTAATGCACACCTAATTAAAGGGGTTGTTTGTGGCTATCGTATAGAAGAAATTGAAGATGAGTTTGATGTCTACAAACTATGTAGACAAATGGAAAAGCTGATAGATGAATTTGCAAACGGTCGTAAAATGGAGAAGATTTTACGGGTAGAAAAGAAGTAAATTCACCGATTAACCTATTATTTTAAATGTTTAAATTTCGCAATATTAATTTCTGAATTTCAACACACACTTGGCTAATCCTATTAAGCTTACCAATGTACTTTTTTAAAAAAAACCTAATTACTAAATAAATTATTTTTCTTCCTTATTAATCTTTAAATCTACATTAATTGCACAAATAGATATTTTTAAATATATCTATTATCACAAAATTTGTACATTTAAGCATAAAATGTAGTTATGAACAATCTTATTCCGACGGAAAAAATCATTGAACGTTTGCGTTATGAAAATCCATGGTGGGTTACCAAAGAGGTACCCAGTACTTATAGTTCTATGTCCAAGAGATTATACTTTGACTTATTTTATCCATTTGTACTTGAAAGAAGTATAAATAGAGCACTGGTATTAATGGGACCAAGAAGAGTTGGTAAAACAGTAATGTTATTTCATTGTATAGAAAACCTACTGAACGAAGGGACAAATCCACAACAACTCTTTTTTATTGGCATTGATAACCCAATTTATGTCAATTTAAGCTTAGATGATATATTAATACTTTGTAACAATGCTCTAAATCTCAAAAATCTTGATGGTTGCTTTGTGTTTTTTGATGAAATCCAATACTTAAAAGATTGGGAAAGACATTTAAAAGTATTAGTTGATACTTACCCAAAGACTAAATTCATTGTTTCTGGTTCAGCAGCTGCAGCTTTAAAATGGCATAGTACTGAAAGTGGAGCTGGTAGATTTACCGATTTCTTACTACCTCCACTAACATTTCAAGAATACATTCATCTAAAAAAATTAAATCATTTAATCTTTGAAGGTGCTATTCAATATGGAAATAAGGATATACCATATTGCTTATCTCATGATACCAAAGCACTGAATAAAGAATTTATTCATTACTTAAATTTTGGAGGATATCCAGAGGTTGTTTTAAACGAAAAAATACAAGGAGATATGGGTAGATATGTAAAAAACGATATTGTAGATAAAGTTTTACTCAGAGACCTACCCAGTTTGTACGGAATAAAAGATGTACAAGAACTAAATAGGTTTTTTACATACATTGCTTACAATACTGGAAATGAATTTTCATATGAAACAATGTCCAGAGAAAGTGGAATTCAAAAAGAAATACTAAAAAAATATCTAGAATACTTAGAAGCTGCTTTTCTAATTAAAGTGTTGAACAAGGTTGGTGTTAATGCAAAGAGATTGAAAAGAATTACAAGTTTTAAAGTATACCTAACAAATCCATCCCTTCGTACCGCATTATTTTCTCCGATAATAGAAACGGACCAAGAAATGGGAAACATGGTAGAAACAGCAATTTTGTCTCAATGGATGCATAGAGAACAGTTAGACCTAACATACGCTCGGTGGAAAGAAGGGAGAAATGAGGGTGAAGTTGATTTAGTTTTAGTAGATGACAAAAATTATAAACCTGTGTGGGGAGTAGAAATCAAATGGAGTAACAGGTATTTTGATAAACCACAAGAGCTGAAAAGTTTAATTAAATTTTGTACAACAAATAAATTTGAATCAGCCGTTGTGACATCAATTGACCAATTAGGATTAAAAGAAATTCAAAATTTAAAATTCACTTTTCTACCGGCTTCTATATATGCCTATAACATTGGAGAAATTACACTAAAAATGAAAAACATCAAGTAATTTTATTATACTACAAATGTTATATACTCATCTTTAATCAAAATTTAATAAGCTCATCTACATTAAAATTGCCATAATTTCCTACTTATTAGTATCTTACCTTACTATGGCAGATAAAATACATCTTGAAAATATCTTGTTTTTAGATATTGAAACCGTACCCGAAAAAAGTTCATTTGACCAATTAGACAAAACTACTCAAGAGCTATGGGCGCATAAATCTCAATACCAAAGAAAAGATGAAGTAAGCGCTGAAGAATTTTATGACCGCGCAGGTATTTGGGCAGAATTCGGTAAAATTATTTGTATATCTGTAGGTTATTTTACGTTTCAAAAAGAGGTGCGCAGTTTTAGAATCACCACTTTTCACGGTGATGAAATAAAATTACTACAGGATTTTAAAGATTTATTGGAAGAGCATTTTAACCATGTAAAGCATGTACTCTGTGCACATAATGGTAAGGAATTCGATTTTCCGTACATAGCACGTAGAATGATTATTCATGGCATAGCATTACCAAATAAATTGGACTTATTTGGTAAAAAACCGTGGGAAATTCCTCATATAGACACCATGGAACTATGGAAATTTGGCGATTACAAGCACTATACTTCCCTTAAACTAATGGCGCATGTTCTAGGTATACCTTCTCCTAAAGAAGATATAGATGGCAGTATGGTAAGAGCCGTTTATTATGATGATAACGACTTAAATAGAATTATAAAGTATTGCGAATTAGATGTCCTAACTACGGCACAAGTATACTTAAGGTTAAGAAATGAGTCCTTATTAGAAGATATTGAAGTAAAGAAGGTAACTAAATTGAGTTAGCGTTTAAAAAGCGACATAATTCTTTACTAAAAGTAGTATCAGCACTGTAGAAACAGTATGAATGATGTAAATTTGAAAGTAACAACATTTGTTTAAACCTTACCTATGAAAAAATTTATTCTACTATTTTCTATAGCCGCACTAGTAATGAGTTGTATGCAAGAAAAAGAGATTAGTTCTATAAATCCTGAAAATTGGTCTAAAAGGAAAATTACTTTAAATGTAAAAGATTCCTTGGAATATGGGAAGTCCTATTTATCCATCTATTCTCAAATTTACAGTAGTTCAGAACATAAAACGCATAATTTAACCGCTATGGTTAGTTTACGTAACACTAGTGATGTTGATACTATATACCTTTTAAAAGCGGAGTATTTTGACACGCATGGCGTTTCGTTAAGAAATTACTTTAACCACCCCATTTATTTAGCTCCCTTAGAAACCGCTGAAATTATTATTGACGAAATGGATATATCTGGCGGAACAGGGTCTAATTTTATATTTGAATGGAAGACCCCAAAAGGTTGTCCGGAACCTTTATTTGAAGGCATTATGAATTCTACAGTGGGCCAACAAGGTCTTTCATTTACTACGATATCTAGAAGAATAAAATAGGTATTCTAGTATTTATAGAATTTGGCAGATTTATTAACGTCAAAATCTTGAATTTGCAACACATACAATCCTGTAGGAAGGTCGGACACATTAATTTTTGAATTTGTAGCAGAGTCCATTTTTAATTCCACTCCACTTGTACTTAGTATTCGATACATTGTGGTATCGCTGGTTTCAACATTTAAATGAATCTCGTCTACCGCAGGGTTAGGATAAACACTAAAAGGAATTTCAGAATCTACACTTAGGGTTTGTAAAGTTTCTACTTCCGTTTCGGCACCTATAAATGTAAAAGTAATTGGGTCGCTGTATTCCGAAGCAATATTTTGAGAACAAAATGTTCTAAGTCTAAAAGAATACGTCTTGTCTAGAATTAAGTTTTTCCAATCAAAATTGTTAACTGAAATATATTCTGTAGTCCAGTCTTGTTCATGTACTTCTTTGTACTGTACTTCATAAAGAGCATCTTCAGAAGCATTCCAACGTAGCTTTACGCTTGATGCTTCAGCTTCTTCTATGTTAATTTCATCAGGAGCATCTAGTGAGCATGTCGTCATACGCACGCCAGAAAGAATTAATGAAAAATCTTGAACTCTGTTTACCAGCTCGCCTTTATGTGTTACTACTATAGTGTACGTACCATTTGCATTAGGTATTTCTATTCTTTCGAAAGGATCAACATTATTATCCCCTTTAGTTGCTGCACTACTAGCTTGGGCGGGATTTAATTTCCATGGTAAAAATGTTTTTCCATTCTGTATAATTCTTATGTCAAGGTCATTAACAAGTGCGGCAGTAGTATTATTTAATTCTCCGTTATTAATATAGGAAGATTCTAAATCGGTCCAAGAAATCGATGCTATTAAGGTCTTATTTCCTTCTGCTGTTATCTCAAAAGAAAACTCCTCTCCGTTTTCTAGTGATTCTTCGGCAATATGGCTTGTAAACTCTTTAGTGTTAATAAGCTGAGCTGCATTCATCGTATTCATTATACCCCAGCCCATTTTATAATCGGGCCCTGGTGCGTCAACATCATCAGCTGTATGTAATGCTAAACCTTTTAAGGTAGCCGCTTTCATATAAGACCCGTATAATTGCTCATTATACTGTTGTAATAATAATAAAGAACCCGTAACACTTGGCGTAGCCATTGAAGTACCAGAAGATGTATTATAACTAGTATTACTAAATGAATCTGTTGATAGTACCGAGCCACCATTTCCTGCAATATCTGGCTTAATTCTACCATCGTCAACAGGTCCAAAACTGCTATAAGCAGATACCTCCGCATTCTTTAAATTTCCGTTTCTATCAATATTAGAATTGGCACCTGCCACAACAATTGCGTTTTTAGCAAGTGTAAAGCCTAACAACACATCAAAACCATCAGTAGTTGATCCGTATGTAGGTGAATCATTATCCCTACTTTTTTGTGCATTTCCTGCGGCAGACACCATTAAATAGTAAGGCGCATTATACATTATTTTGTCCCAATCTTGGGCTACTTTCGTGTATGCCCCAAAATACCAGTCTGGTACTCTATCCGCTTTAATACCATAGGAATGATTAGAAAGTAATAATCCTTTTGAGGCAGCCCCCGTAACTTCTATTTTATCTCTGGTCCAATCGTGAGAAACGACTTTAGCCATACTGGCTACACCTTTTGCATCTTTCTTTAGACCGGCAGAAATTATGCTTCCGGTTACACGAGTAGCGTGCGGATCAATTTCTGTTGTATTATCCCCGTTTATAATTCTAGAAGCGAATTCCACATGATTCTCTAAGGCAACCCCTGAATCCCAAACACCAACTTGCATACCATCCCCATCTAAATGAAGACCCAACAGACCATTTGTATTTAAAGTAGATGCTCTAGATACAAAACCAGCTTCATCCGAATACGTCTCGTAATATAAAGGACTACCATCTTCGCCTATGGCCTGTAATTCTATTTTTTTACCATTGGCAAGCGTTTCTTTAATTTTCCAGTTGTTCAGTTTCGCTGCCGCATTAAGTTGCGTTCTTTCAAGAGCAAACTCAGAAACCAAATTAGTTTTAAAATTAGCCAACTCCACACTCTTGTTGTTTGAAGCTATTTTTAATCGTTGCTGTGTAGTTTGTCCGTTAAGGTTCGCAACTACTGAGAATACTAAAAAAAGTAATATTAGAATACTACTTGCACTGTAGGTAGATTTTTTGGTATTCATAATTAGGTTTTAATATTGTAAGATTTGGACTACAAATATAAAAACCAAAAGTTATTTTCGATTAAGGAACATATTTATTCGATGAATTACCTAGATGTTGCGGCGAAGCTGTTGTGAAAACATCAATTTTTGTTGTGTAAGTTTTTTCTTTCTTTTTTCTAGGTATCAAGAATTAAATGTAAACATAGCATAGACGGGAAAATGATCGCTATAACCACCCATATATCTATCTGATACAAAAGTTCTATACGGCGTACCTTTATATTTGCCCTTTTTTTCCATTAATGATTTATGATCATAGATTGCCGCAGAATCTAAACTATGGGTATTTTTTTCATAATTTAAAAACGAATTTGACACTAAAACTTGGTCAAACATATTCCACTTTCCTCCATAAACCGATGTTCCTTTACTTTCCGGAATATGTAAAGTCTCCATAGGATTAAACAAGTTTGCTCCTTCTTTTAATGTTTGTATACTCTTTGAACTGGGGTCATCGTTAAAGTCCCCCATAATAATAATGTTAGGGTCCAGTTCTTCTAACTTAATAGTATCTATTTTTAAAATAATTTCTTTTGCTGCAATTACCCTTTTGTATTCGGTTTGGACATCACCATCTCTTCTAGATGGCCAATGATTTACAAAAACATGAACCAATTCTTTATTGAGCTCCCCTTTTACATATAAGATATCCCTAGTCGTGTCTCTTATCCCTGCTTCATTATTTACAAGTAATGCCAGTGGTTCCGAATGTAATACATTAAAAAAGCGTTTACGATAAATAAGTCCTGTATCAATTCCCCGTTCATCTGGAGAATCGAAATGAATAAACCCATAATCTATATCCTTCATAGATCCAGTATTTAACAATGCATCTAGAACACTATTATTTTCCGCCTCTGCAACTCCAATTAAAGCGGGAGGGTAAGGATGATCTGCTTCTCCAATATTTACCAAAGTTTTAGCCAGTTTAGATAATTTACGACGATATTTTTCTACCGTCCATTTTTTTGCCCCATTAGGAGTATAATCTTTATCTAATATTTTTGAATTCCGTTCTGGGTCAAATAGATTTTCTAAATTGTAGAACGCAACCGTATATTTCTGTTTTTTTGATTTTTTTTTAAAGAATGGTATTCGCATGTAACATTTTAAATGGGTCAATAAAAATACGAAATAGCTTATCGGTAATTGCTTAATTTTGCACTTTACAATATTTATGATAGAAAAGAAAAGTATAGATTATGAAAAAGCAGTTCTTATTGGTGTAATCAATAAAGAACAAAATGAAGAAAAGGTTTCGGAATATTTAGATGAACTAGAGTTCCTTACCTATACTGCTGGCGGAGAAGTAATAAAGCGGTTTACTCAACGTATGGATATCCCCAACCCTAAAACCTTAATAGGTACAGGGAAAATGGAGGAAATAGAAAAATATGTCGAAGAACATGAAATTGGCTCCGTAATTTTTGATGACGAACTTACCCCTGGTCAACAACGCAATATTGAAAAGCAATTACGTTGTAAAATAATTGACCGCACCAGTTTAATATTGGACATTTTTGCTCAACGAGCGCAAACGAGCTATGCAAGAACTCAGGTAGAACTTGCGCAATACGAATATTTACTGCCAAGACTAACAGGCCTTTGGACGCACTTAGAGCGCCAAAAGGGGGGTATTGGCATGCGCGGACCTGGTGAAACAGAAATTGAAACGGATAGGCGTATTGTTCGTGACCGAATTACTTTATTAAAAAAGAAGCTGACCAAGATTGATCGCCAAATGGAAACCCAAAGAGGTAACCGCGGTGCTTTGGTAAGAGTTGCTTTGGTTGGGTATACCAATGTAGGTAAATCTACCTTAATGAACGTTATCAGTAAAAGTGATGTATTTGCGGAGAATAAGCTGTTTGCCACATTGGACACAACGGTTAGAAAAGTAGTTATAGGCAACTTACCATTTCTTTTAAGTGATACAGTAGGATTTATAAGAAAACTACCAACGCAGTTAGTTGAGAGCTTTAAAAGTACTTTAGATGAAGTTCGTGAAGCCGATTTATTGCTTCACATTGTAGATATTTCGCATCCACAGTTTGAAGAGCATATAGCGTCTGTAAACAAAATTTTATCAGAAATTAAAAGTTCGGATAAGAAAATAATTATGGTCTTTAATAAGATCGACCAATATGAACATGAAACTATTGACGAAGATGATTTAACTACCGAACGTACAGGAAGACATTTTACCATAAGTGACTGGAAAAAAACATGGATGGAAAAGGTTGGCGATAGAGCAATTTTCATATCAGCTTTAAATAAGGAAAATTTAGATGAATTTAGAAAGCGTGTTTATGACGAAGTAAGAGATATCCATATTACTCGATTTCCCTATAATAATTTTCTGTATCCTGAGCATTTGGACGAATATTAATTTCCAACTATAATGCAATTAGTGCAGTTCATCGATGAAATTAAACCATTAATAAATCTCACCACATTTTAAGTTGGGTTCACAACATAAATTATCATCAACAAATCCTTTGCTCTAATTTTACAAAGTGTTCAAGTAAAAATATTGACCCCAAATCAATATTTTTCTTTTAAAAATTAAAAGTAAAACCCCAAATTTTACGATACTACTTAACCGAAAAGAGCCCTCTAAATAGAGGGCTCTTTTTTTTATAAGAATGGTATTTATTTTAATCCTTATACATTAAAATGCATAGTTAAGACCTACTAAGAAATAGGTCTGTAATTTATTATCTATATTGTCAAAAGTAGCTGTTGGTGTTGGTGTCGGACCAGTTAAAGCGTAATTTAAAGCCTCTTGCTTGTTATCACGTAAACCAAACTCAAACCCTAAACCTATACCATTCCATAAGGTATAACCAAAAGAGTTGATCCAGGTGAAGTTAGAAAGGTCTCCGCTCTTATAACTTTGAAACATAGAAAGGTTAGTTTTAAAATTTACGGCACCAATTTTCTTTGTATAATCAGCAACAATTTTAGCTCCCAAAGAAGATTCGAAAACAGCATCGTTATTACTAAATACAAAGTTGTAGTTTAAAGGATGTATAACCACTACTAAATCTGTAATTGGTGTCCAAGTAGCACCAACCCCTAAATCTAAATATCCAGGATCATTGAAGTTATTTAAAAGCGTAGTACGGTATTCTCCTAAACCAGAAATTGCGAATTTTTCATTTAACTTTCTTCCGTAAAGTGAAGTTATATTGAAAACATCCGTTCCTTGTCTAAAGCTATCATCATCGGTTGCATCATTCTTATCATCGAATTTTACCCACCCTAAGTTGACATTACCCGAGTTTCTCCAAAAGAACTTCTCTTCTGTTAAATTTGCAAATGCATTTACTGTTACACCAATATTACCCGAAGATACATCTGGTGTGCCTTGCCCGTACCAATTATTAAAGCTGCTAAGGTTAACACCTATTGTACCAAAAGCTCCTTTTTTCCACCCTGGTAATGCATCAATTTTACCTTGAATAGCATCAGCTCTACCTTGAATAGCAGCGATAGAATCTTTAACTGCACCTAATTGACCTTTAAGCTCCTCTTCTGTTTGAGAAAAACCAACAGTTGCAACAAAAGCAAGGGCAAGTGTTAAAACAATTTTTTTCATAATTTTTAATGTTTATAGTTTATAGCGCTGCAAAGGTAAGGATACTTGACAAATTCTATAAATAGGAATTTGTTATTTTCTTTTATATAACGGCACAGAAGAGCATGCCTCACCATACATAATGGACTTTGCAACAGGTTTTAAACGCTCAGCGAGAAACAGATAAGCGTTAGAAGGCACAGGTTTTTTACTGCATCCTTTAATAATTATTAATTTGTCTTGATACTCAGCAACATCGATATTTTCAATAATAGATTGATAACTACTTGTTTCTAAATCCACTAAAGTTCCTTGAATTGCCTTTTTTGCAATACCGCTAAGCTTTACACTTAACAATAAATAAGCCCAACCTGGCACAATAGCATCGGTAGAACATTGCATGGCAACATAGGCATCTTTATACTGAGACCAATCATGTTCATCTACATAGTTTCTAAATTCTTTTTCCCTTAAAATAAAACCTTCAAACAGCCAATCTTTAATATCCAAAACCATTCTGTTCCCTTTGGGATAATAATCCTCAAGGTTAAAAGTAATTAGTTTGCTCTGGGCAACTTTATTTACGATTTCATCTTGCATACAAGCATCTTTTAAATCGAAATGGAATAGTTTTTAAAGAAGTCCCAATTCTAATTTTGCTTCTTCGCTCATTAAGTCCTGTGTCCAAGGAGGATCAAAAGTAATTTCTACCTCAGCATCTTTAATGGCATCTAGCGACTTCACTTTTTCTTCTACTTCTGCCGGTAAACTCTCAGCTACAGGACAGTTAGGTGAGGTAAGTGTCATTAAGATCTTTACTTCATTATCTTCATTCACCAAAACGTCATAGATCAAGCCTAATTCATAAATATCTACAGGAATTTCTGGGTCATATATGGTCTTTAAAATCTTAACGATTTTCTCTCCTAATTCTGCGCTGTCTTCAGCTATATTTTCATTACTCATAATCTTATTCTTCAATTTGTGTTTGATACGCTACTGCGTATAACTTTAATTGTTTGATCATACTAACCAAACCGTTTGCCCGTGTAGGCGACAAATGCTCTTTTAGGCCAATTTCATCAATAAATTGCGTATCCGCATCTAAAATATCTTGTGGTTTCTGGTTACTAAAAGCACGTATTAGAATTGCAATAATACCTTTGGTAATAATAGCATCGCTATCTGCCGTAAAAACCAATTTGTTATCTTCTAATTCAGCATGTACCCAAACCTTGCTTTGACAACCTTTAATGATGTTATTATCGGTCTTAAATTCTTCTTTGATCAATGGTAGCGATTTTCCTAATTCAATCATATACTCATATCGCTGCATCCAATCATCGAACATGGAAAATTCGTCTATAATCTCTTCTTGTATCTCTTTAATTTCCATTACATTATTTTATGCAAAAATACGATAACAATTGAAGGATTTCAAACCTTAACATTACTTGTTAAACAATGTATTACAACAACATACTTTTCGCTTTTAACACACCAGCGATAAGCACATCTACTTCTTCTCTAGTATTATAAAAAGCAAAACTAGCACGCACGGTGCCGGGTATTTTAAAGAAGTCCATAATAGGCTGTGCACAATGGTGTCCTGTACGCACCGCAATACCTAATTTATCTAAAATACTGCCCATATCATACGGGTGAATACCTTCGATATTAAATGAAATAACAGAAGTCTTATTTTTTGCAGTCCCGTAAATTTTTAATCCGTCTATCTTTAATAATTCCTGCGTAGCATAATCAAGCAACTCATGCTCATATTTAGCAATTTCATTAAAGCCAATACCATTCATGTAATCTAATGCCGCTCCGAAAGCGATACCGCCACAGATATTAGGTGTCCCTGCTTCAAATTTATGAGGTAGGTCTGCATAGGTAGTTTTCTCGAAAGTTACTTCGGCAATCATTTCGCCACCACCTTGGTACGGTGGTAATTGATTCAACCACTCTTCTTTACCATATAACATACCAACACCTGTTGGTCCACATATTTTGTGGGCGGAGCAGGTATAAAAATCAACATCTAATGCCTGTACATCTGCTACCAAATGCGGAGCTGCCTGAGCGCCATCAATTAATACCGCTGCACCAACTTTATGAGCCTTTTCAATTATTTCTTCAATTGGATTAATAGTCCCTAAAGCATTAGAAATATGGTTACAGAAAACCAATTTTGTTTTATCGTTAAGAAGCTCATTATAAGCATCCATGCGTAATTCGCCATCTTGGTTCATTGGGATTACTTTTAAAACCGCACCGGTTCTTTCACAAAGCATTTGCCAAGGGACAATATTAGAATGATGCTCCATTGCAGAAACCAAAACCTCATCTCCTTTTTTAATCAATTCAGAGAATCCGTTTGCAACAAGGTTTATACTATGCGTAGTCCCCGATGTATAAATAATCTCGTAAGATTTAGCCGCGTTAAAATGCTTTTGAATCTTTATTCTTGCCTGCTCATATTTATCGGTCGCTTCTTGTGAAAGCGTATGAACCCCACGGTGAATATTGGCATTGTAGTTCTGATAGTAATCTACTATTGCATCTATAACCTGCTGTGGAGTTTGCGAAGTAGCGGCATTGTCTAAATAGACCAATGGTTTACCATTTACCTCGCGCTTAAGAATTGGAAAATCTGCTCTTATTTTTTTAATATCTAACATAGTCAATCTTCTTATATACAAAGATACCCGATAATGAAAACATATCGGGTATTGTACTTATCCTTTTGTGATAATCTGTGTTTAATGGGAATTAAAAACGAAACCCGACACCGGCTTTTATTAGACTTCCGTTATCATTATAATCATAGCGCAAAGTCTCGCCATTAATAACAGTATCTCCTTTTTTATTTATATTGATGTAATCATATTGAATTTGAAGGAAGAACCTTTTAGAAATATCATATGACAGACCTAAATTCAAGTTTAACCCACCATCGGTAGAATTATCATCAACTTCAGTATTACTGCCGCTTTTATAATAATAATCATCATTAACTATAGTATAACCCAACGCAATTTGAGGTTTAAGTTTCGTAAACCCAGGTATTGCCAACTCAGCAAACACTTTCGGTTGAATTAAAAGCTTTTTCATCTTATAATCATTTACCACATCAACATCCTCTTGACTACCAGCAGTCCATTCATCATGGTTTTTTAAAAATGCAGCATTAAGACCAGCGCCTATATTTACGGCACCTAACTGAACAAATCGATATTTAATACCAAAATCTACAACACCATTCAATTCACCAAAACTTAGATTGTCTGAAACATTTAAAGGATAATTAGCCTCAATACTCCATTTCTGGTCTTGAGCATGCATTATTAAAGAAGTGAAAACTAAAAAAGAGACAAGAATAACTTTTTTCATATGTATTATAGTTAGGAATTAACCGCGCTAAAATAGATTATACTGGCGTAAGAAAATACAACGGTTCGTTAAGAATAACCTAACGAACCGTTAATTTTTATTGAATAAAATAATGAAAATCTCTACAAATCGAACCCAAGGTTCACCCCTAGTTTCTTAGCAATCAATTTATTTATTCTAGTCTTTAGTTCTGGAATACGTACCGAAGACAACACATTATTTGCAAAGGCATACATTAATAAGGCTCTTGCTTCTTTCTGTGGAATACCTCTGGTCTGTAAATAGAAAAGGGCATCTTCATCTAACTGACCTATAGTACAACCGTGAGAACATTTTACATCATCGGCAAAAATTTCTAATTGCGGCTTTGTATTAATGCTTGCTTTATCACTAATTAAAATGTTATTGTTCTGCTGAAAAGCATTTGTCTTCTGAGCAATTTTATCTACAATAATCTTACCATTAAAAACACCTGTAGAGGCATCACCATAAATTCCTTTATAATCTTGGTGACTTTCGCAATTAGGCTCAATATGATGCACTAAAGTATGGTGATCTACATGTTGTTTTTCACCTAAAATAGTCACGCCTTTCATGGTAGAATCTACATACTCCCCATTTTGATAGAAATTAAGGTTATTACGCGTTAATTTACCCCCAAAAGAAAAGGTATGTACCTTAACAAGACTCTTGTCTTTTTGGTCTATATAGGTATTATCGATCAACGATGCTGTAGGAGCATCATTCTGAATTTTATAAAAATCAACAATAGCACTTTTAGCCGCGAATATTTCAGTTACGGCATTCGTAAGTACTTCGTTAGATGTTAAACTTTGGTGACGTTCAATAATTTGAACCTCGGCATTTTCTTCAACAACGATTAAATTTCTTGGTTGCAATAAAAGTGATGCCTCGTTCCCTGTAGAGAAATGCAAAATCTCAATAGGTTTTTTAGGCATTTTATTCTTTGGGATATAGATGTATGCCCCTTCTCTACTGAACGCAGTGTTCAATGTAGTTAACGACTCCTCTTTAGATGCTATTTTATTAAAATATACATCGATAACCTGCTTGTACATAGGTTTTGTCAACGCCGAACTCATTAAGCAAATGTCTACCCCATCGTGTGTAGTTTCAGATAAGTAAGAACTATAAATGCCATCAACGAAAACAATTTTATACGAATCAATTTCGTGAAGAAAATAGCGTTTTACATCTTTATATTCCAATGCATTTTCCTGTTTTGGAAAAATGCTAAAGTCTATTTTCTGTAAGCTATTTAATGATGTGTATTTCCAAGCTTCTTCCTTTTTAGAAGGAAACCCTTTTTCCTCAAAGTTTTTTATAGCCGCTGTACGAACATCGTGTACCGGATGCTCAACATCCACGTTGTTCTCAAACGCCATAAAAGAGGAAATCAATTTATCTTTTAAATCCATAATTTTTCAGTTGCTCATTTACAGTTACAGTTGGCAATTATAATCTTTGATTACCGCCACTGAATACTGTATACTTAATTACACCGCTGCTTCTTGCTTTAACCAGTCGTATCCTTTTTCTTCAAGTTCTAAAGCAAGTTCTTTACCGCCAGATTTTACAATTTTACCGTTATGTAAAACATGTACAAAATCAGGAACTATATACTCCAATAAACGTTGGTAGTGCGTAATTAAGATAACAGCATTGTCTTTACTTTTCAATTTATTTACTCCACCAGCAACAATTCGTAAAGCGTCAATATCCAAACCAGAATCAGTTTCATCTAAAATAGCAACTTTAGGTTCTAGCATTGCCATTTGAAAAATCTCGTTACGTTTTTTCTCGCCACCAGAAAAACCTTCATTCAATGATCTAGATAAGAACTTTCGGTCAATTTCCAATAATTCAGATTTTTCACGAATCAATTTCAACATATCCTTTGCAGGCATATCTTCCAAACCTCTAGCCTTACGCGATTCGTTAATTGCTGTTTTCATAAAATTGGTTACAGAAACACCAGGTATTTCAACGGGGTATTGAAAAGATAGAAAAACGCCTTTATGTGCTCTTTCTTCAGGAGAAACATCTTCTAAGTTTTCACCACTCAATTCTATTGAGCCTTTTGTAACCTCAAAATTTTCATTACCAGCAATAACAGAAGCTAATGTACTTTTACCCGAACCGTTAGGGCCCATTATTGCATGTACTTCACCCGCTTTTATTTCAAGGTTAATTCCTCTTAATATTTCTTTATCCTCTACGCTAGCATGTAGATCTTTAATTTTCAACATAATATGTTACTTTAAATATTCTGGTGCCTTAGGCATTTTATTAAAATCTTCTTTTGAATGTTGCATGATAACCCTAGCATTGTTTTCTTTCGCTAATGCTTCGAATTCAGTCATACTATTTAATGTTTGTTCCACATTAAAATTAAAAATAGGAACACCTCTGTTCTCCCTATTTTCATATAAATGATACAAATCCCCGGTTAGTAATACGGATCCAGTTTCAGCTAAATCTAAATACAACACTTGATGCCCAGGTGTATGTCCCGGCATAGACTTGATAATTACCGTGCCATCTCCAAAAACATCATGTTCTCCGTTGAGTTGTTCCGTTACGGTCAATTCTTTTATTGCGTTGTACAAATCAGCATTATTCTTCTGTGCTTCTTCACTAGTAATAAAATCATATTCGTTTTTTTGAACCAGCCATGTTGCATCTTTAAAAACATTTGCATGACCGCTATGATCAAAATGAGTATGAGACAAAGCAATATATTTAATATCGGCTGGAGACATTCCTATGCTTTTCAATTGATTTACAACAGAGTCTTTTCTAGATACCGTAAATGAACCACTAGGTTCAGTATAAGGTTCTCCCATTGCAATTAAACCTTCAGGTAAACCTGCATCCCACATTAAATTTCCTTTCGGGTGACTAATAACATAAAAAGGATCAGCAAATTCTTTTGTTTGTCCTTGATAGGTTGTATCCTGAGAAAATAATTCTAAATTATTAACCATCACCGTACCACCATCAAAAGTGTACAGTTTTACTTCTGGCTTTACCACCTCTATGGCAGCCGATGAATCTTTAGATTCCTTTTTGTTTTCCTTACAACTAAATGCTGCAAAAAGAACTGTTATGATTAATACGTTTTTTATCATCATTTTAATGATTTGTTTAACCAACAGAACCCTCTAAACTAATTTCCAATAATTTTTGCGCTTCTACTGCAAATTCCATTGGTAATTTATTGAGTACTTCTTTACTAAAACCATTTACAATTAATGCAATTGCTTTTTCCGTAGGTATACCTCTTTGGTTACAATAGAAAATTTGGTCTTCCCCTATTTTACTAGTGGTCGCCTCATGCTCTATCATAGCACTTTTATTCTTCGCTTCTATGTAAGGAAAGGTATGTGCACCACATTCATTACCCATTAACAATGAATCGCATTGAGAGAAGTTACGGGCATTTTCGGCACGACTATTTACCTGTACCAAACCACGATAACTATTTTGCGATTTACCTGCAGATATACCTTTAGAAATAATAGTACTTTTAGTATTCTTACCAAGATGAACCATTTTAGTACCTGTATCTGCTTGTTGATAATTATTTGTTACCGCAATAGAATAAAATTCACCTATGGAATTATCTCCTTTTAAAATACAAGAAGGATATTTCCATGTTACTGCCGAACCCGTTTCAACTTGTGTCCAAGACACTTTAGCGTTCTTTTCGCAAATGGCTCTTTTAGTAACGAAGTTATAAACACCACCTTTACCATCTTTACCGCCCGGGAACCAGTTTTGAACGGTAGAATATTTTATTTCCGCACCATCTAAAGCTATGAGCTCTACCACGGCTGCATGCAATTGATTTTCATCTCTTGATGGAGCAGTACACCCTTCTAAATAACTAACATAACTGTCTTCATCGGCAATAAGCAATGTACGCTCAAACTGACCTGTACCAGCCTGATTGATTCTAAAGTAGGTAGAAAGTTCCATTGGGCAACGTACCCCTTTTGGGATATAGCAAAAAGATCCATCTGTAAACACGGCTGAATTTAAAGCAGCGTAAAAATTATCGGTCTTTGGTACTACTGTACCCATATACTTTTTCACCAATTCCGGGTGCTCCTTTATAGCTTCGGAAATAGGCATAAAAATAATTCCTTTTTCTGCTAAAGTTTTTTTGAAAGTAGTTGCCACTGAAACTGAATCGACAACAATATCAACTGCTACGTTTTGCAGTTTCTTTTGCTCATCAATTGAAATGCCCAGTTTACGATACATTTCTAACAAATCTGGGTCTACATCATCCAACGTTTTATTAGGATCTGCAGATTTTGGTGCAGAATAATAACTGATTTTCTGGAAATCTGGTTTTTCATAATGTACGTTTGCCCAAGTAGGCTCTTCCATATTTTTCCAAATTTTAAAAGCCTCTAAACGCCAAAGTGTCATCCACTCTGGTTCTTCTTTTTTCTTGGATATGGCGATAACAATTTCCTCGGTTAAGCCAATTGGAAATGTATCCGATTCTATATCTGTATAAAAACCATATTCATACTCCTTGGTTTCCAGTTCTTTCTTTAATTCTTCTTCTGTATATGCCATATGTTATAGTTAAAAAGTAAAAAGCAAATGAGTTAAAAAATACTCAAACAGCCCTTTACATATTTAAAACTTCACTTAATTTTTACAATGAAAAACTCTCACCGCAACCACACGTTCTTTGGGCATTTGGATTATTAAAAACAAATCCCTTTCCGTTAAGTCCGCCAGAGTATTCTAAAACCGTACCTACTAAATACAAAAAGCTCTTTTTGTCTACAATAATTCGTACGTTATTGTCTTCAAAAACCTTGTCTGCATCATCTTTTTTATTATCAAAGTTTAGTTCATAAGACAACCCACTACAGCCTCCGCTTTTAACTCCAACACGCACATAATCCGTTGTGGCATCAAAACCTTCTTCTGTCATTAGGTTGATGACTTTCTGTTTGGCCGTTTCTGATACTTGAATCATAATTAACTAGATTTAATCTAAATAGTTTACAAATATACGTCATAAGTAGGTTTTTACCATGGAACCTAACATTATTATAACGTATACATTGATAGAGAAATACTATTCCTGTAATAAGTCTTATTATTTAATCTTTAGAAGAATTAAATCTGCTTTTCCTTTAGAAGTCAAGGTTTGAAAGTCTGTACTTGTAGATTCCCCAATTACGACGATGCTTCCGTCTGCATTTTCGAGTAGGTCGTGTCCAAAATCTAAACCTGATCCACCAAAAGATTTTTGCCAAACTAAGGTGCCGAATGAGTTAGTTTTCACCACCCAAATATCGTTTTCACCATAATTTATAGTGCTGAACTTATCATCACTTTTTGTATTACCAGTAATTAAGAAACCTCCATCTTTGCTTTGAACAACAGCTTGCGCCAAATCGAATTGACTACCGCCGTAGGTTTGTTCCCAAATTAAATTACCATCCTCATCTAGTTTTATCATCCACATATCAGACCCTCCATGGTTTAGTAAAATATCCCCATTTGTACTAAAAGTATTCCCTACTACAACAAAACCATTATCCGCTGTTTTAGCAATATCATAAGATACTTCAATACCTTCACCACCATATGATTGTTCCCAGAGTAAATTACCAAAAGTATCTACTTTTACTACCCAAAAATCATAACTTCCATTGGTATTACTAATGTCAAAATCGTTACTTTCAGTAAAGCCTGCCATTACATAACCTCCATCATTTGTTTGAACCACACTGTGGGCCCTGTCATTATTGGTTCCTCCAAAATAGCCTCGCCATTGTACTTTACCGTCTTCATCAATTTTTGTACCCCAAAATTCTCCTACTCCATGACTTGTTAATGAATTACCCTTTTCAGTGTTCCCATCTGCCCTTGCAGAAGTAATGTCCAGAAAACCTGTGAAAAAATAACCTCCTTGTGTTGCTTCAATAATGTCGTACGAATGGTCATGTCCCGAAAAACCATAACTACTTTCCCATTCCAACACGCCTTGAGCATTTAATTTTAAAATCCAATTGTCATGAAAGCCTTCATTATTTGTAGCATCGCCGTCACTACTCATGGCATAACCCGTTAATATATATCCACCGTCGCTTGTTTGTGCTAAACTTTGTCCAATATCATCTTTACTGCCACCGTAGGTTTTATTCCATTTTAAATTAAAATCCTTGTCTAATTTCAATAACCAGTAGTCATTTTCTTCTTCATTTTTTGTTAACACATCCCCGTTAATACTACCGGTATAGCCTAAAATTGCATAACCACCATCAATAGTTTTGATTATAGCTTGTGCGCTGTCATCCTGGTTACCTCCAAAATTCTTTATCCAATCTAATTCGCCTTTAAATTCGGTGCCCAAACCTTCCATAACCACTTCAGCATCTTCTTTTGCACACGAAAAGAGAATACAAAAAAGTAGTACTAGAAGTATATTTCGCATAATTAATTAGATTTTTGGATAATGAAAAATCCGCTATTGATATCGCTTATCACAATTTTACCACTTTCATAATAGGGGTAAACACTCCATACACCCGCAAATTGAGTATTATTATTTGAAGGATACGTATCAAAAAAAGCTTTTTCGGTTACCGTTTTATTTTCAATATTAGAAATATCTAAAACCCGAACCCCAGCCGTATAATTCGCCAAGAAAAACTCATTTTCTAAAACATAACCATTGTGATCTATGGCATTTGTAGGCCCAGAATAGGTATGATGTAACACTGGATTGTTTAAATCTTCCATATTAAAAATAAGGGTACGTGTTCTAAATCCTTGTCTAACCTCATCTAATTCATCACCTAAAATAAAATAACGATGATCTTCTGTAAACCAACCTTGATGCGTGTATGCAATATTTGGATAAGGTAACGTTGCCAAGGTTACCGGTGCATCTTTATTTGAAATATCTACAACAACAACTTGATCCTCATTTGCCCCTACAAATATTTCGGAGCCAACATAATTAACATCTGGCCCATTATAGGTAATTACCTGAGCATCATGTGTATAGCCATTTAATCCCCAACCACCATCAAGTAGCGGTACCGTAGGGTTCTGAAGATTTAAAAAATGTACTCCTCCATTATACTGATCATCTCTATTTGTACCTACCGGATAAGCGTACCCGCTATTTTCATTTATAACGATATTATGTGCATTACCAATTGCGGTATACCGACCATTAGCAGTAAACGCTTCTGGAGGATTATTTACGTTTCGTAATTTTTTTAAGTCGAATACCTGTACACCATGGTCATTAGCCTCAGATACAATATACGCATAATCATCGTAAACTTTTACATCTCGCCACGAGCTTGAACTCGTTGCTGTAGGCAGTTTTCCCAAATAAACTGGTTTTATGGCATCAGAAATATCAATAAAAGCAGTGCCGTTATCAAGACCCATAATAGCATATTCCTTTCCAGTTGTGGCATCCGTCCAACCCCAAATATCATTTGCCTCGTTAGCTGAAAATACGCTCAAAGGAATAGCAGCAACAAGATCATACCCTTTACATGGGTATATACCGGCAAACCCGTTCTCGCATGGCACTATAGAATTTACATTTTGGTTATAAGGTGACGTTTCTTCCATTTGGTCCTCCAGTTCGTCTTCTACACTAGCATCAGAACTGCAACCAAAAATCAAAATAAATGTTAAAAACCACAACGCATTTTTCATGCAATCTATTTATATTCAATACCTAAAGATAGTAATTGCTTTTTTTGATTAATAACAAATCTTCGAATAGCTATATATATTTGTGTGAATTGAATTATCTTCAAGTCTAAATCGACTAATTACTAAACAACAACACCAAATGTCAAACAAAAAAACAGAATTAAACAAAAACACCCGTAGGAAATTTATGAAAAATACCGGTATGGCGGCAGCCGGATTTATGATCGTACCAAGACATGTTTTGGGTGGCCCAGGTTTTATTGCTCCAAGTGATAAATTAAATATTGCAGGTATAGGTGCCGGTGGTAAAGGACAAAGTGATATTGCCTCCTTTGCTGAAAGTCCTAATGTAAATATCGTATCCCTATGCGATGTTGATGATAGACAAGCAATTACTTCAAGAGAAGCCTTTCCAAAAGCCAGTTATTTTAATGACTTTAGGGAAATGCTTGACAAAGAAGGTAAAAATATAGATGCAGTATCTGTATCTACACCGGATCACAATCATGCAGTTGCCGCTTATCAGGCAATGTCTATGGGCAAACATGTATATGTTCAAAAGCCATTGACGCATGATATTTGGGAAGCAAGAATGTTGACCGAAGCAGCAAAAAAATTCCAAGTGGTTACACAAATGGGTAACCAAGGTGGATCTGGTGACGGTGTTCGTACCATGAAAGAAATTTATGATACGGGTATAATTGGTGAAGTACACACCGTAAAATGTTGGACGAACAGAGCTATTTGGCCTCAAGCATTACAAACACCAACAAAAAAAGACCGCGTACCAAAAGGTCTGAATTGGGATCTTTGGTTAGGGACTGCTCAAATGCGAGATTATAATGATGCCTACCTACCATTTGATTGGAGAGGTTGGTCAGATTTTGGAACAGGAGCCCTGGGCGATATGGCCTGTCATATTATGGACCCGGTGTATAGAATATTACCAATATTATACCCAGATACTGTAGAATGTAGTGTATCCGATTCCTTCAGCGGAAATTTCCAATATAAAGATTACCCGAAGAGTTTCCCGAACTCTAGCAAAATACATCTAAGCTACCCTAGAACGGATGGTAAAGGAAAAATAAAAGTGACTTGGATGGATGGAGGGTTGCTTCCTGAAAGACCTGAAGAATTAGGAGATGACGAAGCTCTAGGAAACTGGGATGGCGGCGTACTTTTCATTGGAACTAAAGGAAAATTAATGGCAGATTGTTATGGTGCAAATCCACGTTTGTTACCGTTAACCTTAAACGAACAATTTGAAGTAGAACAAACTATTGCACGTGTGCCAGAAGGTCACTATTTACAATGGGTAAACGCATGTATGGCCGGTTACGGAAATGCAGAAACCAGTTCTTCTTTTGATTATGCCGGACCATTTACAGAAAGTATATTAATTGGAAATTTAGCTTTAAAATCATATTTCGAAGTAGATCCTTCAGTAGAAAATCAAAGTTTCTGGGGTGGTGGAAAGCAATATCACGGAAGAAAACGTTTACAATGGGATGCAGCTAATATGAAAATTACCAATTTTGAACCTGCAAATAAATATGTGAAACGCACTTATAGAGATGGCTATTCCTTAGGATAGGCACCAAACATTTTTATAAATTTAATTATAAACCCAAAGCTTAAAAGCTTTGGGTTTATTTATTCCATACATCTTATTTTACTTCTTATTTTTGCATCATGCTAGAAGACAAGAATAAAGAAAACACATCTTTAGAAAAACTAGGTGAGTTTGGTCTTATTGATCATCTTACGAAAGATTTTAAAATTTCCCAAAAATCAACATTAAAAGGAATTGGAGACGATGCTGCAGTTTTAGATTTTAAAAACAAAAAAACTGTAATCAGTACAGACCTATTAATTGAAGGCGTTCATTTTGACCTTGCCTATATGCCTTTAAAACATTTGGGCTACAAAGCTATCATGGTAAACCTATCCGATATATATGCGATGAATGCCATGGCTACACAAATAACCATTTCTATTGCCGTTTCCAATAGGTTTCCTTTAGAAGCATTAGAGGAATTGTACGCTGGTGTTGCTACGGCATGTAACGCTTATAATGTTGATTTAGTTGGTGGCGATACAACTTCCTCCAAAACCGGATTAATGATTAGCGTAACAGCTATTGGTGTAGCAAATGATAAAGATATTGCCTATAGATCAGGAGCGCAGCCTAATAATCTTTTGGTTGTTTCAGGTGATGTTGGCGCTGCTTATATGGGTCTACAAGTTTTAGAACGAGAGAAAGAGGTTTTTAAAGTTAATCCGAATAATCAGCCAGATTTAGAGCCCTATTCATATATAGTAGAACGGCAGCTAAAACCGGAAGCTCGTAAAGATATTACCGAACTTTTGAAAAAATTAGATGTCCACCCAACAGCCATGATTGATATTAGTGACGGCCTTTCATCAGAAATTTTACATTTAAGTAAAAGCAGTGGAATTGGAATAGACCTATATGAAGATAAAATTCCATTGGACCCAACGGTAATTGCCGCTTGTGAGGAATTTAAAGTAGATAGTACACTTGTTGCTTTAAGTGGAGGTGAAGATTATGAATTGTTGTTCACTATAGACCAAAAAGAATTCCCAAAAATAAAGGGCAATCCAAACTTAACCGTCGTGGGGCATACTACGGGTGAAGGCGAAGGAGCTTTCTTAATTTCCAGGAACAATGCAAAAATTCCGTTAACCGCACAGGGCTGGAATTCATTTACCGATTAGATAATTACTATGCAACTTGTTGCGTAGCCGTATGTCTTCTTTGGTAAATATGCTCTAAAGTTCTGTTGATATCTTGTAATTCGGGTGTTAGTGCGGCAAGATTTCCACTAACATCTGTTGTTACTTGTTTTTGGCAGTGAATGCATTTGTACTCTTTAATATGTGAAGTCACTTTTTTTGAGACTGAATAATGATGTCCAAAAATGTTGCAGAATATTTTTTTCATGTTGTAGGTTTTATTACTGGTTTTTCAATTTGGGCAATCGATAAAACGCGATTAAAAATTTTAGTTTAAAAAATATAGAAAATTGATTACTCATTCTTTCGTTCGGTTAATGTACTCTATATTAGCAGACTGCACTAGTATTTGTTGCAAGAGCTACTTAACCTGTTGTCAATTGACTTTTTTATGGTGTCTTACAAAATCAAAAACTTAAGCTTGTCAATAATTTCATATTCTTTCACTTAATTTGCAGCCATGTTAAAGAAGAAAGAAATCTTTGTAACCGCCTTTGCTCTGTTCTCCTTATTTTTTGGAGCTGGTAATTTAATATTACCCTCATTATTAGGTTTTAACGCAGGAAATCAATGGTTAATTATAACTATCGGATTTAGCATATCTGCAGTAATTATACCCATACTAGGTATTCTGGCACATGCAAAATTACAAGGCACACTTATTGATTTTGGAAAAAAGATTTCTCCAACATTTAGCGTAATCTATGCTTTTTTAATTTACAGCATTTCGATTACATTACCTAGCCCAAGAACAGCTTCGGTTACCCATGAAATGGCAATACAGCCCTTTTGGGATATTTCTTCATGGTTTACCAGTAGTATTTATTTTGGATTAGTGTTGGTCTTTGCTATGAACCGTTCTAAAATATTAGGAATACTAGGTAAAATTTTAACTCCCGCTATTATTCTGATTCTTCTTTTGGTTATAGGAATTACCGTTTTTTCTTTTTCATTTGATTTTGGAACTACAACAATCACTAGTCCGTTTACTAATGGAATTTTAGAAGGTTACCAAACATTTGATGCTATTGGAGCAGTTGTTGTCGGCGGAGTTATTATTATTTCTATTAATTTAAGGCACAAGAACGCTACATACGAAGACAAAAAATCATTAATTCGTAGTGCCGGATGGTTAGCTGGTTTAGCCCTTTTTCTAATCTATTTAGGATTAATACTTTCAGGGGCCTTAGTACATGATAATTTTGATGCAAATACGACAAGAACCGCATTACTCTCTGGCCTAACCATAAATAGCTTAGGTACTATTGGCAATTTCTTTTTAAGCATTTTAGTAGGTGTTGCATGTTTTACAACCGCAGTTGGTATTGTAACGGGAACAGCAGATTTTGTAAGATCAAGATTCAATGACTCTCAATTGGCATATACCATTACTGCTATTACAGGAAGTATTTTAGGCGTACTGATGGGGCAATTTAATGTTGGCTATATCATTGCAGTTGCTCTGCCGGCTTTAATGTTCATTTACCCCATTACCATTATTCTAATTCTACTAAATGTTACTCCTGAAAAATATGCCTCCCCTTTGGTCTTTAGAGCGGTTACTATAGTAACATTCATTTTTAGTATTCCTGACTTTTTAGGAAGCATCAATACGGTTGATATTGCTAAAGACACCTTCTCTTGGATTCCGCTTCAACCATATAGTTTGGGTTGGGTGTTGCCGGCTTTTTTGGTCTTTGTTATTACAAACGTGCTAACCCAGAAAAAGCCAAATAGCATTTAATTAGTTATTCTGTATTCCTTCGATTTTTAGAATAATAATAAAAAGCGTAAGCTATTAAAACCAACACTACAAAAGGAAGGTAGGTACCAATAGCTATACCTATTTCATAAGAATTATCAGGCGCTTCTTGAATTTTCTTCTCAATCTCAGAAGCATCTTGAATCAATACTAAGAACCTCATATTCTAAAATTCTATTTCTAAACTTATAGGACAATGATCACTACCCATAACCTGATCATGAATTTCGGCTGATTTCACTTTGTCCCAAATTGACTCACTTACTAAGAAATAGTCTAAACGCCAACCTACATTACGTTCTCTTGCGCCACCTCTTGCACTCCAAAAGGTGTATTTATCAAAAGTCGTAGGGTGCAACTTTCTAAAACTATCTACCAATTTCACTTCGTTCAGCATATGCTCAAATCCGTCAATTTCAACTTGGGTAAATCCTGATGTTTTATTGTAATTACTTTTCGGGTTTGCCAAATCGTTCTCGGTATGTGCTACATTAAAATCGCCCGTAATAATCAAAGGTTTCGATTTAGATAACTCCTTTAGGTAGTTGGTAAAATCTATATCCCATCCGGCACGGTAATCCAAACGTTTTAATCCGTTACCACTGTTAGGAATGTACACGTTGATTAAATGAAAATGTTCAAACTCAGAATGTGTAATCCGTCCTTCCAAATCATGTACTTCAATACCCATGTCCTTATTAAACTTCACAGGTACTTGTTTAGATAAAATTCCAGTTCCAGAATATCCTTTTCTTTCAGCGCTATTACTGTAAAGTTTGTAATCGGTAATATCTTTCAATGCTTCGGCAACCTGATCATCTTGTGCTTTTGTTTCTTGAACACAAAATACATCTGCATCAAAATCTTTAACAACATCCTCAAAGCCCTTTTTTACAGAAGCCCTTATTCCATTAACATTCCACGAAACTAATTTCATTTTCTGGTATTATTTATTCATTAATTCTTCAATCTCATCTGCCTTAATAGGAATATTTGCCATTAAATTAAACGGTTCTCCCTTTTCCTTAATAACCACATCGTCCTCTAAACGAATACCCATATTTTCAGCGGGTATATAAATTCCCGGTTCTACGGTAAATACCATATTTGCTTTCATAGGTGTTTTCAATGCACCGTAATCATGTGTGTTTAATCCAATATGGTGACTAGTACCATGCATAAAGTACTTTTTATAAGCAGGCCAATCAGGATTTTCATTTTGCACATCGGCCTTATCCAATAACCCAAGTCCTATTAATTCTGAAGTCATTAATTTACCACACTCTTTATGGTATTCTGCCCATAATGTGCCTGGCACTAACATTTTGGTCGCATCATCTTTTACTCTTAAAACGGCATTATAAACCTCTTTTTGGCGTTTAGTAAATTTTCCGTTTACAGGTATGGTTCTGGTTAAATCACTAGAATAGTTAGCATATTCTGCAGCAACATCCATTAAAATCATATCCCCATTATTACACGGCCTATTATTTTCTAAATAGTGAAGCACATTGGCATTGTTCCCAGACGCAATAATTGGTGGATAAGCAAAACCTTTAGATCTATTTCTAACAAATTCATGCAGCAATTCAGCTTCAATCTCATATTCCATTACTCCCGGTTTTACAAAACCAAGCAGCCTACGGAATCCTTTTTCAGTGATATTACACGCAGTTTGCATAATAGTTAGTTCCTCAAGCTCTTTAACTCCTCTAATTTCCTGAAGTATAGGATTACTCTTGGCAACCTTATGTGCAGGATACTGATGTTTGTATTTTTCAATAAAACGGTCTTCACGCGTTTGCGTTTCTACCGCTTGTCTGTAATGCTCGTTGGTATTAAAATATATAGTATCGGCTTCGGTCATTAAATCGAAGAAAATTTTATCGAACTCCTTCAGCCAACAAATAGTTTCAATGCCGGAGACTTCAGTAGCTTTTTCTTTGGTCAGTTTAGCACCCTCCCAAATGGCAATATGTTCGTTTGTTTCACGAACAAAAAGAATTTCGCGATGTTTCTTATTAATAGCATCAGGAAATAAAACCAAAATAGTTTCTTCTTGATCAGCTCCAGATAGGTAAAAGATATCTCTATGTTGCTCAAAAGGTAAAACACTATCAGCACTTATTGGGTAAATGTCATTAGAGTTAAAAACAGCAATGCTTTTTGGCTGCATGCGGTCCATAAACTTTTTACGGTTCTTTTTAAATAAGGAGTTAGGTATTTGATCGTATTTCATGAATTTCTATTTTGATATAAAATTACGCATTAAGTCTTGTATCCTTAAAATTTAGGAGATAGAATTATAAGATTAACAACTTGTAAAGCATCTATTATTTGTAACTAAATAGCTAACTTGTATGCTTCAACCAAAAACAAACAACTAATGAAACAAATTGCTTACTTATTAATAGGCGTACTATGCCTACAAGCTTGTACAGAAACAAAAAAAGAAGAATCACAAGCTGAATTATTTTCACGCATTGATACCGAAATAAAAGCAAACTCCAAAGGATATAGTTCTTTAAAAGAAGCAACAGAAACCATTGGACATAGATTAACAGGTTCCACTAACGGAGCCAAAGCGGAAGAATACACGTATAATAAATTTAAAGAATTCGGCTTTGAAGATGTAGCCTACCAAACTTTTGAAGTGGAAGCTTGGGCAAGAGGTGAAGTTTCCTTACAAATTAACGATGAAGATATTAAAGTCGTAACTCTAGGGCACTCTCCCATTGAAGCAAACGTTACAGGCGAAATAGTAGATATGGGCAATGGTTTAGATGCAGACTATGCAGCAAACCCAGGCGCCGTGAAAGGAAAAATAGCCTTAGTCTATATTTCTATTTTACCAAATAGTGAGGAAGGTCTAAGTAATTTACACCGTAGTGAAAAAACCGCTTTAGCCATTAAATATGGTGCAATTGGTATCATTATTATAAACCAAGTTGACAATGGTGTTTTATTAACGGGTACGGCTTCTGTAACAGGCGAGTTAATTCCGATTCCAGCTGTGTGTATTGGTAAGGAAGACGGTATGGCGTTGAAAGAAACTTTGACATCTAAAAAAGCTACGGCCAAAATAGACATGAACAATTCTAGTGATGTTATAAAAGCAAGAAACGTAGTTGCAACATTACCTGGAACAGAAATTCCGCAAGAGGAAATTGTCATTGGCGGACATTTAGATTCTTGGGATTTAGCCACCGGTGCTATTGATAATGGTATTGGGTCATTTGCTGTTTTAGATATTGCAAGAGCTTTTAAAGCAAATAACCTTCGTCCAAAACGTACCGTAAAATTTGTAATGTTCATGGGAGAAGAACAAGGGCTTCTTGGCTCTAAGCACTTAGTTAATGAAGCCATTAAAAATAATACTATCGAAAACATTAAATACATGATGAATTTAGATATGTCTGGCAACCCAATTGGTATGAATGCTGGCGGTAAGTTAGATGATGAAAAATTCTTTACAGATTTAGGTGCTGCTATTCAACAACAAGATACTATCTACCAAAATACTTTTTCTAACAAATCTGGTTTACATAGCGATCACCAACCGTTTATGTTAGAAGGTGTTCCAATTTTATCTGTACACAGTAATCTGGACCGTTCAATTTATGGCTGCTACCATTCCGATTGCGATGATTTCAATTTGGTAAACGAAGACCACATGAAAAACACAGCTCGTTTTGGTACCATGATGCTTTACGCAGTAGCGAATGCCGATAAATTACCAGCAACCAAAATGGATAGCGAAACTACTAAAGAGTTTATGATCATGAATGACCTAAAAGAGAAATTGATTATTGGTAACGACTGGAAATGGGAAGAGTAGTTTCAATTAAAAAAACAATAGTAAAGCAGGGTATTGTTCCCGCACTACTCTGCTTTTCCTTCTTAATAGGGTGTTCTCAACATGGTGAAGAAGTTCCTGTAGATTATTTTGATATTGTCCGTCCAGAATTTACGGGTCAGCTTGCATATGAGACCACTGATTTTGTAGAAGATTATTGGCGCGTAGTTGGCAATACAGGTTTTAATAAAACCATCTATCTCATAGCTGATAGTCTAAAAGCATCTGGATATGTATTGGAAGAAATTGCAAAGGACAGTGACCGGTTAACATACCGTATTGAAAAACGGGAAATGAATTATAATACTTGGGAGTCTGTATCTGCATCTTTACAAATTACAGGAGATACGGAACCCATACTTAAATCCAAAACAAATAGGAACATGACCTATTTAAACTCCCCCTCTACTCCCGAAAATGGAATTAAGGCTGAGGTACTATGGATAAAATCAAGTGAAGGTTTAGATTCTGCCAATGTAAAAGGAAAAATACTATTTACGGAAATGAGCGCACGCCGTTTGTATAAAACGGCAATAGAAAAAGGAGCAATTGGGATTATTTCTTATGACAATCCTAATTATTTACAACCAGAGAAAAATAAGACCTCCATTCAGTTTAGAAGTCTTCCGTCTCAAGATGATGGTGATTTTTGGGGAATTGCACTTTCCTTTGAAGCAAAAGAAAAATTGACTGCTCGTTTAGAAAAAGGAACTACAGATGTTTTGGTAAACATCCAAACTAAAAGATACCCATCTGAAGAACTTACAATTGTTGCCGATATAAAGGGAAGCGAATTGCCCAATGAACGTTTAGTATACAGTGCACACATTCAAGAACCTGGGGCAAATGACAATGCTACGGGTGTTGGCGCTCAATTAGAAATGGCTAAAATAGCTGCCAAATTATTTTCTGAAAAGAAAATAGAATTCAAACGAACCATGACTTTTTTATGGGGTGATGAAATTATTTCTACCCGAAGATATATCGAAGAAGATCCTGAACGTGCAAAAGGGATAAAATGGGGAATAAGTCTAGACATGGTAGGGGAAAATACAGCTGTAACAGGAGGTACTTTTTTGATTGAAAAAATGCCTGACCCAAGCGCTATTTGGACACGTGGAAAAGACAAACACAGCGAATGGGGTGGTGAAGTTTTAAAATTAGAGGATATGAAACCTCATTACCTCAACGATTTTATAATTTCGAAATTTAAAGAACAAGGTAAATATGCTAATTGGGTAGTAGAAACCAACCCTTTTGAAGGCGGCAGTGATCATACTCCGTTTTTACAAGCAGATATTCCAGGACTATTACTTTGGCATTTTACAGACCAATTTTACCATACGGATAATGACCGCATTGACAAGGTATCTCAAGAAACCTTAAAAAATGTAGGTACAACAGCATTGGTCAGCGGAATGGAATTAGTGAACTCCGGCACTCAATTTGCCTTAGATCAAGTTGTAAATTTGAAGCAGCGTGCCATCAATCGTTTAGAAAATGAATTTGAATTGAGTAAAAAAGCGGTAGAAAATGGTGAAGACCTTGAGGATGAAATTGTTCTTCTAAAAGCTTGGGAAGATTGGTATACAAAAGCCATTATTACGGTTAATGATGCCTTGCCAAAATCGGACAGTGCAGTAGAAAAAAATATAAGGGAAGCGAACTTATCAATTGCATCAAAAACAAAAGAATTGGTCGAGACTTTAAAAATGCCTTCTCAAAACTAATCAGTAACTTACCGTCAGCAGTATCAAAAACACGAAAATGAAACAATTTTACCTATTAGTATTCGCCAGTATTTCAATAGCATCGGCACAAATTCAACCTACAACAGCACAAAAAGTAGAAGAATCTTTAATAGCTAAACAAGCGATGGATGCCAATTCATTGGTAAAAAATATTCCTTTAAAAAATATTGGTCCGTCCGTAATGAGTGGTCGTGTAGTTGACCTAGCGGTAAATGAGGATAACCCCACGGAATATTATGTCGCTTATGCCTCGGGTGGATTATGGTATACCAATAATAACGGAACAACTTTTACGCCGGTTATTGACGAAACTCAGACTCAGAATATTGGTGATATTGCTGTACATTGGAAAAGTGGAACTATATGGGTTGGCACGGGAGAAAACAATGCTTCCCGTTCCTCCTATGCTGGAATTGGGATTTTAAAATCTACAGATAACGGTAAAACCTGGCAAAACATGGGTTTAATAGATTCGCACCATATTGGACGTATTGTTTTAAATCCAAATAACGCCAATGAAGTAACAGTTGGGGTGGCAGGTCACTTATATTCCCCTAATAGTGAACGTGGAATTTATAAGACAACAGATGGTGGTAAAACATGGAAAAACACCTTGTTTATAAATGATAACACAGGGATTATCGATGTAGCGGTTTCTCCAAATAATTTTAATATTCAATATGCTGCTGCTTGGCAAAAAGATAGAAAAGCATGGGATTTTATTGGAAATGGTAGTGGTTCTGGTATTTACAAAAGTTCGGATGCAGGTGCAACATGGTCTAAAATATCGACACCAACCAGTGGCTTCCCAACTGGTGAAGGCGTTGGTAGAATAGGCTTAGCTGTTTTTGATGATAATATTATTTACGCCGTTCATGATAATCAGTTTAGAAGAAATAAAGAAAAAGAGAAAGAAGAAAAACAAGAGGGTTTAACAAAAGATGATTTTAAATCGCTGTCAAAAGAAGAATTTCTAAATCTTAATGATAAGGAACTGAATGATTTTCTTAAAACAAATAATTTTCAAGAAAAATACCGTGCTGCCAATGTAAAGCAGATGGTACGTAGTAACGCGGTTAAACCAGTTGACCTTGCACTTTACCTAGAAGATGCAAATTCTTTACTTTTCGACACTCCGGTAATTGGCGCAGAAGTATATCGTAGTACTGATGGTGGAACAAAATGGGTAAAACAAAATAGTAACTATATAGATGACCTCTTTTATAGTTATGGGTATTACTTTGCCCAAATAAGTATAGACCCTAAAAATTCGGAGGCAATCTATGTATCTGGCGTACCCATAATCTCATCAAAAGATGGAGGAAAAACATATAAATCAATTAACGGGGACAATGTACACTCTGACCATCATGCCGTTTGGGTAAACCCTAATTTACCAGGGCATTTAATCAATGGAAATGACGGTGGTGTAAATACCAGTTATGATGATGGCGCAAGTTGGGTAAAAAATAATTCGCCTAACGTAGGGCAATTTTACGCCATTGCGGTAGATAATGAAAAACCATATAATGTATATGGAGGCTTACAAGATAATGGCGTTTGGATGGGACCACATAATGCCGAAGCAAGTACAGAATGGCACCAAACAGGACAGTATCCTTGGAAATCAATTTTAGGTGGGGATGGCATGCAAGTTCAGGTAGACGCTAGAAATGCAAATATCGTATATACAGGCTTTCAATTTGGAAATTACTTTAGATTAGATTTAGAAAATGACAAACGTACCTACATTCAACCAAAACATGAATTAGGAGAAACACCTTATCGTTTTAATTGGCAGACCCCAATTTTATTATCTTCTCATAATCAAGATATTTTATATATGGGCGGTAATAAGTTGCACCGTTCATTAGACCAAGGCGATACTTGGGAAACCATTTCTGGTGATTTAACTCAAGGTGGAAAAAAGGGTAATGTTGCTTTCGGAACTTTAGCTACAATTACTGAATCTCCCTTTAAATTCGGATTACTATATACCGGTAGTGATGATGGGCTTATACACCGAACAGATAACGGTGGTGGTAATTGGGAAAATATTTCCAAAAACTTGCCGCAAAATTTATGGGTAAGTAGAGTCGTAGCTTCTAAACATAATAAAAATAGAGTTTATGCTACTTTAAATGGGTATCGTTCAGACGATTTTACTTCTTACATATATGTTAGCGAAAATAAAGGCAACACGTGGAAGAGCATTTCTAACAACATACCTGCATCACCTGTTAATGTTATAATTGAAGACTCTGAAAACGAAAACTTATTATTTGTGGGAACCGATAACGGATTATACGCATCATTGGACAAAGGAGATTCATGGGAATCATTTAAAAATGGAATTCCGGCCGTTGCCATTCATGATTTAGTAATTCAGAAAGAAGCTAAACATTTATTGGTGGGTACGCATGGTAGAAGCATCTATAAGGCCGAAATAGCATCACTCCAAAACTTGACATCAGAAATCCTGAAAAAAGAGTTACATATTTATCCTTTAGAAAACATAAAGCATTCTATTAGATGGGGGAATTCATGGAGCTCATGGTCTAAAGCAAGTACTCCAGGTCTTGATATTACATTTTATTCTAATAGAGATGATGTTTATCAAGCAAAAATTAAATCTTCGGATGATATTATTGTGAGCGAAACTGAAATAACAGCCAATATGGGGTTGAACATTTTATCATATGACTTGGCCTTTACAAAGATTGGAAAGTTAAATTACCTTAAAAAACATAAAACAGAATTGAAACAGTCAGATAACGGTAGTACCTACTTACCAAAAGGCACTTACTTAGTAGAAATTACAGGAAATGGAACAAGTGAAAACGTCACTTTTGAAATAGAATAGCCTGATGAAGATTGTTGATTGGAACGAATTGCCAGATTTAGGGGTTAGCCATAACGAAGCCATTAAAAAAAGAACTTTAATAAATCGTGGAGAAATACCACAATTGATGATGTACGGGACCGCAGTTTTTAAACCTGGCCAACAAGTAGATCTACATAAGCATGACACTATGTTCGAGGTATTTCATATACAAACGGGCAAAGCAATTTTTACCATCTCAGGTGAAGATTATGAGGTCGGACCTGGAAATTGTATTACTATAGAACCTGGGGAAATACATGGACAAAAAAACCCATACCTAAAAGATGTAACTTGGACTTACTTTGGTATTGCTACAGATTAAAATGATATGGAACTAACTTTAGGAATACCAGCTTTACTTTTCCCTGCAATTTCTTTAACCATGCTGGCATATAACGCACGTTATTTAGCTATAGCGGCACTTATTAGACAATTACATCAAAAATTTCAAGAAACAGAATCCGAGTCAGTTAAATTACAAGTAAAAAAACTGAACAAAAGATTGACTATCATCAAAAATATGCAGGCGACAGCTATCTTTAGCTTTCTATTGGCGGTTATTACTATGGCATTGATATATTTAGAATTTTCAATTTTGGCAAATATTATTTTTGGAATTAGCCTTTTAGCACTTATGATTTCTTTAATTCTAAGCCTCATAGAAGTACAACTATCTACAAAAGCCCTTGCAATACAGTTAAAAGATATGGAGAAATAATAGCAACATATCATTCAAAGATTCCTAACTAATAATCTTACCATTCATCAATGTTTTTATAAGTTATTAGGTTAATATCCAGTTATTTTGCCGTCCGATAAACAGGATGGAAAGAATTCAAGAACTCGAATTAATTAATCAAGTAAACTACCTCGGGGCAAGCCCACGAGGCATTCGCCCGAAACGAACTTTTAATTTCGAGGCAAGCCTCGGGGTATTATACCCTTTTGGCGGTGCCAATAAAAGCAATCAGAGCATTCGAATTTGGAGTATTCTATTTCTTTAAAGGAGGTATCGTACTATCTGAAATACAAAAAGGGTTTCTTTTTAAATTGGATTTTGCCAAGAAAGCGGTATATGCCACCTAAGAAATCTATGATGATCATATTCAATTAATTTATATTGCCAATAGAATCAATAAATATCATGTAGCCCCTTTTTATTGGTTCAAGTTTCACAAAAACTGTTTAGACAAGGAACACATTGCTGCTGTTGGCGCTTTAAAAAACAATATATTCAGCTCAATACTGAAACAGGTAATTTTTCCAAAAAAAATTAAAAGATTTACAGATTTAGACAAAGCTGTAGATTGGGTCCTACATATTTCCAAAAAAACGGTCTAGCCTACTCATATTTAATCCACTTTTTGTTTAAAGATTTAACAATTTTAGAGACTTAACAGAGGGAAATTCTTAAACATCTTAAAAGTCATTTTAAAATCAGTCTAAATAGATATACTAAAACCTCTTAATTCTTGTTAATAACTTGCTTGTGATGTAAATTCGCATATAAAATTATCAACTAATGAGCGGATTTTTTAAATCTTCGATTGGTAGAAAGTACGCAATGGCACTTTCTGCTTTCTTTTTAATGTTTTTTCTACTTCAGCATTTTGCAATAAACATCTTATCGGTTTTCAGTCCCGATGCGTTTAATGAAACGTCACATTTTATGGGTACTTTTTGGGCCGTACAATATGTTTTGCAACCTATTTTAATTTTCGGAGTTATTTATCATTTTGTGATGGGTTTCATTTTAGAAATTAAAAATAGAGGTGCCAGGGTAAAAAAATATGCTAAAAACAATGGTGCTGCCAATTCATCTTGGATGAGCCGTAATATGATTTACAGCGGATTAGCTATTTTGGCTTTCCTAGTACTTCATTTTATCGACTTCTGGATTCCAGAAATCAACACCAAGTTTATTGAAGGTGACATGAGTGGTTTACTAGCCGATGGTGAAGGATTCAGATATTATGAGGAGCTTACCCATAAATTTGTAAGTCCATTAAGAGTTGGTGCTTATGTTATTGCATTCATATTCTTATCGCTGCACTTAATGCACGGTTTTAGTTCTGCATTCCAATCTGCCGGAGCAACTAGTATGAGAAAAGAAAAATTACAATTGTTTGGTAAGGTGTATGCAATTATAATTCCGTTAGGTTTTATATTCATTGCCCTTTTTCATCATTTTAATCATTAATACCAATTACTTATGTCTGTATTAGACTCAAAAGTACCTAAAGGTCCGTTGAAAACGAAGTGGACCGATTATAAGAACCATATTGATCTGGTAAACCCTGCCAACAAACGTAATATTGATGTTATCGTTGTTGGAACAGGATTAGCTGGTGGTTCTGCTGCTGCAACTTTAGCAGAATTAGGCTATAATGTAAAAACATTTTGCTACCAAGATTCTCCAAGAAGAGCACACTCTATTGCTGCACAAGGTGGTATAAATGCTGCAAAAAACTACCAAGGTGATGGTGACTCTACCTATCGTTTGTTTTACGATACAGTAAAAGGTGGAGATTACCGTTCAAGAGAAGCAAACGTATATAGATTAGCAGAAGTATCTGCAAATATCATCGACCAATGTGTTGCCCAAGGGGTTCCTTTTGCCCGTGATTATGGTGGACTTTTAGACAACCGTTCTTTTGGTGGAGTGTTGGTTTCAAGAACTTTTTACGCAAAAGGGCAAACAGGACAACAATTACTATTAGGTGCTTATTCTGCAATGAACAGACAAATTGCACGTGGTAAAATTACCCCGTTCAACCGTCATGAAATGCTAGATGTGGTTAAGGTGAATGGCAAAGCTCGTGGTATAATCGCTCGCGACCTTGTTACAGGCGAAATAGAACGCCATTCTGCACATGCTGTTGTTATTGCTTCGGGTGGTTATGGAAATGTATATTTCTTATCAACCAACGCTATGGGATCCAACGCTACTGCAGCTTGGAAAATACATAAAAAAGGGGCGTTTTTTGCAAACCCATGTTATACACAAATTCACCCAACATGCATTCCTCGTTCAGGAGATTATCAATCGAAATTAACGTTGATGTCTGAATCATTACGTAATGATGGACGTATTTGGGTTCCTAAAAATATTGATGATGTAATGGCCATTCGTGAAGGCAAGAAAAAGCCGACCGATTTGTCTGAGGATGAGAGAGATTATTACTTAGAAAGAAGATACCCGGCATTTGGTAACTTGGTTCCACGTGACGTTGCTTCTAGAGCGGCAAAAGAACGTTGTGATGCTGGTTACGGAGTTAATGCAACTGGCGAAGCTGTTTATTTAGATTTTGCTTCTGCTATAGAAAGATATGGCAAAGAGCAAGCTAAGATTCACAATATAGAGAATGCATCCAAAGAAAAAATATACGATTTAGGTAAGGCAATAGTTGAAGCTAAATACGGTAACCTTTTTCAGATGTATGAGAAAATTGTAGATCAAGATCCCTACAAAACCCCTATGATGATTTACCCAGCGGTGCATTATACCATGGGTGGTGTTTGGGTTGATTACAACTTAATGACAACTGTAGATGGTCTTTACTGTATTGGTGAAGCAAATTTCTCTGATCACGGAGCAAATAGATTAGGAGCTTCCGCGTTAATGCAAGGTTTAGCAGATGGCTATTTTGTATTGCCTTATACAATAGGAGATTACCTTTCTCATGAAATTAGAACAGGGAAGATAGCTACAGATACTCCAGAATTTGATGAAGCTGAAAAAGAAGTAACTGACAAAATTAATTTCTTCTTAAACAATAAAGGTTCTCATTCAGTTGATTATTACCATAAGAAATTAGGTAAAATTATGTGGGATAAATGCGGTATGTCCCGTAATGCAGCCGGTTTAAAAGAAGCCATGGTTGAAATTAAAGAGCTTCGCGAAGATTTCTACAAAAACGTAAGTGTACCAGGTACAGCAAATGAATTAAATGCAGAATTGGAAAAAGCAGGCCGTGTAGCTGACTTTTTAGAGCTTGGTGAATTATTTGCTAAAGATGCTTTAGAAAGAGCGGAATCTTGCGGTGGGCACTTTAGAGAAGAATCTGTTGAAATTGGGGGAGAACAAGAAGGAGAAGCGAAACGTAACGATGCTGATTTCGCATTTGTTTCTGCATGGGAATACAAAGGAGAACCTAGTGCTGCTGTTTTACATAAAGAACAATTAGAGTTCAATGAAATTGAGTTAAAACAAAGAAGTTATAAGTAGTTGATGGTTGCTAGTTGCTGGTTTTTCTAAACCAACAACGAACAACGAACAACCAAAAACGAAATAATTATGAATCTGACATTAAAAATTTGGAGACAAAAAGGGCCTAAAGATAAAGGTTCGATGGTCGATTATAAAGTAACAGAAATTTCTGAACACATGTCTTTTTTAGAGATGATGGATGTTTTGAACGAACAATTGATTAACAAAGGTGAAGAACCTGTAGCTTTTGATCATGATTGTCGTGAAGGTATTTGTGGTATGTGTTCGATGTTCATCAACGGCGAAGCTCATGGTCCGGATAGAGGTGTAACAACCTGTCAATTACACATGCGTATGTTCAAAGATGGTGACACTATTACCATAGAGCCATTTAGAGCAAAAGCTTTTCCTGTTATAAAAGATTTGGTTGTTGATAGAAGTTCTTTTGACCGAATTCAGCACGCAGGTGGCTATATTTCTGTAAACACATCAGGTAATACTCAAGATGCAAATGCCATTCCTATTTCAAAGCATGCCGCAGATGAAGCTATGGATGCCGCTACCTGTATTGGATGTGGTGCTTGTGTAGCAAGTTGTAAAAATGCTTCTGCAATGTTATTTGTTGGTGCTAAAGTATCTCAATATGCATTATTACCACAAGGTCAGGTGGAAGCTGTTGACCGTGTTAAAAATATGGTTGCTCAAATGGACCTTGAAGGTTTTGGTAACTGTACCAATACGGGTGCTTGCGAAGTGGAATGCCCTAAAGGGATATCTTTAGAAAATATAGCAAGGATGAACCGCGAATTTTTAAGCGCGAACGTTAAAAGTTAAGCATACAATCATAAAATTTTAAAAAATCCCGACCGTAAAGGTTCGGGATTTTTTAATTTTAACATATGTCCAAAAACTATTCTAAAGAAAGAATTAAAGTACCAAGGTTCAACGAAGCGTCAGGATTCTACACCACTCCCGAGCGATCTAAAATAATGAGCAAAATAAAAGGGAAGGATACCAAACCAGAACTTGCCTTTAGAAAAGCATTGTACGCCGCGGGATACCGATATCGTATTGATTATAAAAAGTTAATTGGAAAGCCAGATATTGCACTACCCAAGTACAAAACCGTCGTATTCATAGATGGCGAATACTGGCATGGTAAAAATTGGGAGGAACGTAAACCAAAAGTGACAACGAACCGAGAATTTTGGATAGCTAAAATAGAGCGTAATATACAGCGAGATAAGGAAGTCAATGAAGAACTTACTTCTAAAGGCTATACTATATTTAGATTTTGGGAGACAGAAGTCAAAAAAAACCTTGATGCGTGTCTTGAAATAATAATAGGGCATTTAAATACCGTACAAATGAGCACAAAATAAATTTTTTAAAGTTCATTTAATAAATGTTTAACCCTTTTGAACCCTTATTTAATAGGGTTTTAACGAACATTCCACCCTTTGATGTGTAACTTAGTATTAAACAAATTATTAATCGTTAAAAACTAAATATTATGAAGAGGATAGCAATATTAGCTACAAATGGATTTGAAGAAAGTGAATTAAAATCTCCAAAGGAAGCGATGGAAAAAGAAGGCTTTAATGTAGAGATTGTAAGTTTAAAAAACGGAGAAATAAAAGGTTGGGCAAATGGTAATTGGTCTAACAGTTATAAGGTAGATAAAACTTTAAATGAAGTTAAAGCTGAAGATTACAATGCCTTGGTACTACCAGGTGGAGTGATTAATCCTGATTTACTAAGACGGGAAGAAATTGCTCTAGATTTTGTTCGCGACTTTTTTAAACTTAAAAAACCGGTAGCGGCAATATGCCACGCTCCGTGGACATTGATTAGTGCAGGAGTAGTAAAAGGAAGAAAAATGACATCATTTAACTCTATTAAGGATGATTTAATAAATGCAGGAGCCAATTGGGTAGACCAAGAGGTCGTAGTTGATGAAGGATTTGTTACAAGTAGAAATCCGGATGATTTACCAGCTTTTAATTCCAAATTAATTGAGGAAATAAAAGAAGGAAAACATGAAATGCAGCATGCATAATTCATTTTAATGGAATAAAGAAGCCCAGCCAATTGGTTGGGCTTTTTTTATGTCCGTATTTAAAATTCATACATTTACTATTATGGACTATAGACAACATATAAAAGCATCAAAACTACCTGATGTAAAGACAACGATATTTACCACGGTAGGCAATCTTGCAAGAAAGCATCATGCCATTGATCTTTCACAGGGATTCCCCAATTTTGAGGCAGATGATACCTTAAAGTCTTTAGTCTGTACTGCATTAACTGCTGGTCATAATCAATATGCACCCATGCAAGGATATTACGGATTAAGAGAAATCATTTCAGAGAAAATAACATCGCTCCATAATCGTAATTATTCTCCAGAGAATGAAATAACGATAACCGTTGGTGCCACCCAAGCTATTTTTACGGCTATTACAGCCTTTGTTGGCAAAGGCGACGAGGTAATTGTCATAAAACCCGCTTACGACTGTTATGAGCCCGCAATTATCTTAAATGGAGGAATACCAATTTATGTTCAATTAGATGCTCCCGAGTATAAAATAGATTGGACCACTTTTCAAGGTAAGATTACCGATAAAACCAAGATGGTGATTATAAATACACCTCATAACCCAAGCGGAACGATTCTAACTAAATGGGACATGGAGCAATTGGAATTGATATTAAAATCTACTAATATAATTTTGCTCAGCGACGAGGTATATGAGCACATTATTTTTGACGGACAAGTTCATGAAAGTGCTTCACGATTTCCTGATTTGGCCAATAGAAGTTTTATCTGTGCCTCTTTCGGAAAAACATTTCATGTTACTGGATGGAAAATTGGCTATTGTGCAGCTCCTTCTGAATTAATGGCTGAATTTAGAAAGGTGCATCAATTTGCGGTTTTCTGTGTAGACCACCCAGTGCAGCGTGCATTGGCTATTTATTTAAAAAATCCATCTCATTATTTAGATTTGAACAATTTTTACCAAAAAAAACGGGATTTCTTTTTAAAAGGAATAAAATCGTCTAAATTTAAATTTAAACCATCACAAGGAACTTACTTCCAACTATTGGATTATACCACATTTTCGAATGAAGCAGATGAAGTTCTTGGCAAGCGGTTAATCACAGTAAACGGAATAGCATCCATTCCCATCTCATCATTTAATGTTGCTAATAGAAACGATTATATGTTACGGTTCTGCTTTGCGAAAAAACAGGAAACCTTAGAACAAGCGGTTGAAATTTTATGCAAACTTTAATGGCAAGTACTAAAAGGCAGCATTTACCTTAGCCATAAATTCGCCCACTTTATCAGGCTCTAACCAACGGGTAACGACTACCAAATCATGTTCCTTATCTATTACGATAAAATTACCTCCAAACCCTGCAGCGTAGTAGATGTTTTCAGATAACCCTTCCCAATGTCTAGCACCTTTCTTATTCAACCACCACATATAACCGTAGTTTACATTTGGTGTTGACGGTGTAGTAGCTTTCTTGATCCAATTTTCTGAAATCAATCTTTCATTCTTCCACTTACCATCATTCAAAAATAACATACCAAAGCGAGCCATATCTTCGGCACTTATAAATATTCCGGCTCCTGAATGTCCGCCACCAGTAACCGACTTCATTTGTAGTCCGTCAATCTCTGTCCAAGCATCATCATAACCAAACCAGCGCCAAGTAGAAGAAGCATCGATTTTATCCATAATTTTTTCTTTTAAAACCAAAGGCATTGGTTTACGCCATACATGTGTAAGTGAATATGCCAATACGTTTACACGCACATCATTATATTCCATTACGGCACCCGGTTCTTTAGGCGCAGCCAATTTCCAATCGTCAATACCGCCTTCGCTTGGTGGTCTATCTGCCCAGTCTTTTCCTCCCCAAAGTTCACCTGACCAAGCCGAGTTTTGTTGCAACAAATGTTCCCAAGTAATTTTAGAATTATGGGAACCGTCAAAAGTGCCATCCCAGATGTAATCACCCACTAAATTTTTTGTATCCGATATAATCCCTTCGTCTTCGGCAAGACCAGCCATTGTACTTAAAAAACTCTTGGTAACACTGAAAGTCATGTCTACTCTTTTGGTATCTCCCCATTGAGCAACCACATATCCATTTTTAAGAATCATACCTGCAGGTCCACCACGCTTTTTGGTTGGACCTAATATTTTATGAAAAGGTTCTTTTTCAAAATTTTTTATGATAGCAATACGTAAATCTCTAGAACCAGAATATTCATTTGCCTCAGCAAAATCTACTGCATCCTTTAAGGCTCCATCTTTAATTTTAAAATTTTTTGGTGATTTTACTTCCCAATCTGCATTTCGTTCTGGAAAGTAATATTCTTGCCCCTGTAGATTTAAAAAACCAAAAAGCGCAATTAATGTGAAAAAACGTAGTTTCATAAAAGTTAGTTTAAAGTTACAAGGTACTTAAATCGAAACGCATTAACCAATCTGTTTGTTTATCTGAACCTATAAAATAAGGATGTGTATCAAATTTTTGAAATCCGTTGCGCTCATAGAATTCAATGGCCCTTTTATTCTCTTGCCACACACCCAACCATAACATATTCTTCTTCCTTCCTTGAGACAATTTTTTGATATGATTAAGAAACTGTACTCCTAAGCCTAAACCTTGATGCTTTTGCAAAACATAGATGCGCTCCAATTCTATACTGTCATCATACTTAAGTTCTGACTGTGCCTCTTGAACATTTAACTTAAAATAACCCACTACTTCATCATTGGCATAAACGAAATAAAAATCGCTATTAGGATTTGAGAGTTCTCCCTTTATTTTTTCTAATGCAAATGCGTGTTCTATATATCGTTTAAAATCCGTAGGATCATTATCTTTTGCAAAGGCAGTAACAAATGTTTGCTCAGATATTTCTCTTAATTGCGCTAGTTCAGATAAAGAACAAAGTTTGAATGATAGTTCCATACCCCTAAAATAAAAAAAGGAGCAAATTACTTTGCTCCTAATCGGGGGAAATTTCATAAAATGGTTGATTTGATAACTTTACTGTTCTTTGTATCGCTAATTAATTGCAGTACTATTGTTCGTGGGCATTTTTCATTTGCGAACTTATTATTGTTTCTCTGCGAATACTTTACCCTCAATTCTCATGAGAACAGTACCTTCATCAGTTTCTTTTATTTTTACAAAATCGTCGGGGAAATCTGTGCCTGGGTAACTTACGATATATATGTTACCGTTTACGCTCCATTTAAAATCTGTTTGATAGACAACCTTTCCACTTTTATACCCATGAAACCTTCCTAAAAAAACATCATTGAAAATCCATTCTTCATTATCAACGACCATTTTATTTAAGTTGGTAGCTGTTTTTACCGTATGCTTCCAAATACCAACGATTGGGTCGTTATTTTGTTCAATTTTTGAACACGAGGTAACTAGTACCAATAGGACGAGGCAACTTAATACATACTTCATTTAGGTTAAGTTTCATAAGCGACTTGGGATCTACTTATAGCTACAGTATAAATATATGTAGTATTTTTCTTACATTATAAATTTTGTGGTAAAAACTTAAAAATATGTGGTGAACTTAAGTAAGATTGGTCATTAAAATAAAAAATGTATTAGTGATATAAAATATGACCTTAAAATGGGGCAAAAAAAAAGAGCAACTTAAAAAGTCGCTCTTTAATAATTTCATAAAAGTAATTTATAACATAAATAACTTTTTAGTAAGTCTTAAAAATCCACTGAAAAAATCATTTCTATAAACTTGTATTTTTTCTTCAGTTGATCTGTGGTTAAATTGAGAATTCATTTCGGTTAAGTAATTAAAAGGTTATTGGGTTCTTAATTTTCTAAATATATTAACTTAACTCCCTAAAGTCAAAATAATAGTTGCGTACTGGTTACAACTTGTTGTAAACCAAATAAAATGACACATCAAGTCAAGTAAAATATCACTAATCTAAATCCATTTCTGGTATATCGCCATTTACGATTAAAATACCTTCGGTTGCAGCTTTAATTTCATCTACCGTTACACCCGGAGCTCTTTCTAGAAGTAAAAATCCATTTTCAGTGACTTCAATTACGGCCAAATTAGTTACTATTTTCTTAACGCAACCAACACCGGTTAAAGGCAGGCTACACTTTTTTAAAAGCTTAGATTCTCCTTCTCTATTCGTATGCATCATAGCAACAATAATATTTTCTGCAGATGCCACTAAGTCCATAGCTCCGCCCATACCTTTAACCATTTTACCAGGTATTTTCCAATTTGCAATATCCCCATTTTCTGCAACCTCCATTGCTCCTAAAATAGTAAGGTCAACATGTTTACCTCTTATCATTCCAAAACTCGTTGCTGAGTCAAAATATGATGCTCCTGGTAAAGCCGTAATTGTTTGTTTACCCGCATTAATTAAATCAGCATCTTCTTCTCCATCTATAGGAAAAGGTCCCATACCAAGAATTCCATTTTCGCTCTGGAATTCCACACTTATATCATCACGTACATAATTAGCAACTAAGGTTGGTATACCAATACCTAGGTTTACATAATACCCGTCTTCCACTTCTTGTGCAATTCTTTTTGCAATTCCGTTTTTATCTAACATGATTCTATTTTTGACGTACAGTTCTTTGTTCTATTCTTTTCTCGTAATTTTTACCTTGAAATATGCGTTGCACAAAAATGCCTGGTATATGAATTTGATTTGGATCAAGTTCACCCTCAGGTACCAATTCTTCAACTTCCGCAACGGTGATAGTTGCAGCGCCACACATGCACGGGTTAAAGTTTCTTGCGGTTCCTTTAAATATAAGATTCCCTGCCGCATCCCCTTTCCAGGCTTTTACGAATGCAAAATCAGCCTTAAAAGCCTCTTCTAAAATGTACATTTTACCATTAAACTCCCTAACCTCTTTTCCTTGTGCCACCTCGGTGCCGTATCCAGCAGGTGTAAAAAAAGCAGGGAAACCAGCTTGGGCAGCCCTACATTTCTCTGCAAGCGTGCCTTGCGGGGTCAATTCTACTTCTAGTTCTCCACTAAGCATTTGACGTTCAAACTCATCATTTTCACCTACATAGGAAGACACCATTTTTTTAATTTGATGTTTCTGCAACAATAGCCCCAGGCCAAAATCATCGACCCCTGCATTATTAGAAATACAAGTTATATTTTTAACGCCACGCTTTACCAATTCACTAATAGCATTTTCGGGTATCCCACAAAGACCAAAACCTCCTAACATAAAGGTCATCCCATCCTTTACTCCATCCAGGGCATCGGTTACATTTGTAACTGTTTTACGTATCATATGATCATTTATTATCTTGATACTAAAATACCGATTTTAAATGGGATATAATAAAAAAGGTCTTAGCGAATGCCAAGACCTTTTGATGCTTGTTAATTTTATGAATTAAAAATCCAAATCCTCTAAATCGTCTTCAACATCATTATTTTGTCGCAGCTCTTTAGTAAACTTATCACAATCTATTTCAATAGACATATCTTCTGGTTTAACAAAATCCTCTTTAGAAATACCCAGTTCTTCCATTGCATAATTCTTTTTCATGTAAAGTCCCCAAATTGGTAATGCCATTGATGCACCTTGACCATAGGTAATACTTTTAAAATGAACTGCCCTTTCTTCTCCACCGACCCAAACGCCAGTTACTAAATTAGGAACCATCCCCATAAACCAACCATCACTATTGTTTTGAGTTGTACCTGTTTTACCCGCAATTGGGTTTGTTAACTCATATGGATAGCCCGTAATTATCTCATCATATTCTGGTCTCCATTTATTGTAACCCGTTGTGCGTAAACGCGTACCTGAACCACCTTGTGTAACTCCTTTCAATAAATCTAAAATAGCATAGGATACATCTTTACTTAAAACATCCTTTGTCTCAGGAACATATTCATACAATACTGTACCATCTTTATTTTCTATTCTAGTTACCATAACTGGTTTAACATATACCCCTTGGTTCGCAAAAGCACCGTATGCGCCAACCATTTCATATACGTTAACATCTAAGGTGCCCAATGCAATTGATGGCACTTCTGGAACATCACCGTTAAGTCCTAAATTACGAACCATACTTACGACAGATTTTGGTCCTACCTCATCTATTAACTGGGCAGTAACAGTATTTACAGAGTTAGCAAGTGCTCTTTTTAATGTATAGCTTGTTCCCGAATACTTTAAATCAGAATTTCTAGGACACCAAGCTTCCATATTACCATGTTTACCTGCCTCTATACAATACTGCGTATCTGGACGTGTTTCGCAGGGAGACAAGCGTAATTGGTCAATAGCTGCTGCATATACAAAAGGCTTAAAAGTGGACCCCGCTTGTCTTGCCCCTTGAATTACATTGTCATATTGAAAGTGTTTATAATTTATACCACCAACCCATGCCTTTACATGTCCCGTTTGTGGTTCCATAGACATCATGGCGGTTCTTAAAAATGTTTTATAATAACGAATAGAATCCAATGGTGTAAGTATAGTATCCTTTTCTTTCGTTGGGCTTTTCCAATCAAAAACCGTCATTTCGGTCTTTTTAGAAAAAGATTCTCGTATTTCTTTTTCTGATTTGCCAGCATCGGACATAATACGCCATCGTTCCGAATTTTTCATTGCGCGCTCCATAATACTATTGGTCTCTTCCGGGGTAATATCCGAGAATGGAGTGGTAGGGTTTCTAACCGTCGTATTTTGGTTAAAAAATTCAGCTTGTAATTTGGTCATATGCTCATTGACCGCCTCTTCAGCATTCGCCTGCATTTTTGAATCAATGGTAGTATAAATCTTTAATCCATCTAAATATAAATTGTAACGATCACGTTCATCTCCAATAGCAGGTTTTGGATTTTTGTCTATCCATCCCTTCATAAAACGTTGCAAATACATTCTAAAATAGGTAGCTAAACCTTCTCTATGATTTTCTGGATTAAAATTAATATCCATTTTGGTGGCCTGTAGCGAATCTTTTTCAGCTTCTGTGATGTAGTCATATTTTGCCATTTGGCCTAAAACAACATTTCTCTTGTTTAAAGTAAGTTCCTCTCTTCTTAAAGGATTGAATAAAGACGAATTCTGAAGCATACCAACGAGCATTGCAGATTCTTCCACTTTCAAATCTTTTGGTTCTTTCCCAAAGTAAATACGTGCTGCGGAACGTATTCCATCCGCATTATTTCCAAAATCATAAATATTTAAATACATACTTATAATTTCTTCTTTAGTATAACTACGCTCTAATCTTATAGCCAATACCCATTCCTTTATTTTCTGTTGAATGGTTTCGAACTTATTTCTTGAACGCACGCCTACAAAAAGTTGTCTTGCCAACTGTTGAGAAATTGTACTTGCCCCACCTTTACTGCCCAAATAAGCAAAGGCTCTTAATGTTCCTCTGGCATCAATTCCCGAGTGATCCATAAAGCGAATGTCTTCGCTTGCTATTAGCGTATTTACCAAATTTTCCGGTAAATCCTCAAATTTTACATCGGTACGGTTATCATCTAAATAAAACTTTCCTAGTAAGTTACCATCAGACGAAATGATTTGCGATGCTAAATTAGTCTGTGGATTTTCTAAATATTCATACGGAGGCAATTCTCCGAACAGTCCCCATGATGCGGATAAAAATATAAGCGCCACCAAGGCTATACCAGACGCAAATAAAACCCAAAACCACAAGATGAATTTGGAAAAACTATTCGTTGTTTTTTTCTTTATCACTTTTGCCATAATCTAAGGGATGCTTTTTGTTACTTCAATACCCACATCGGTTATGCCTTCAAGGTCAATTATTCCTGAAACTTTCCCGTTTTTGCGCATTGCTTGTGATACCTCTATAGTATATACGCCTGAAGATGAAAAAACGATGTTTTCCTTATACCATAGTTTATTTTCTTTGATGCTACCACTGCCTTTTCCTAGCCAAGTGCCATCCGGTAACGACATTTCATACTCCAATGTGTCTTTTGTAACTTGACCTTCTGGAGTTGTAATCGATGCTATTAAAAATAAATTACTATATGGGAAAGTGTTATCATTACGAACGTTTATATATATATCAAGTTGATTAACCGTATCCATTTCAGTAAGCGAAAATTGAAGCACATTATCTTTATTCCAAACACCATTTTCTAAAGACTGGTATTCAGATTTTATAATATTTGAATTACAGGAAACAAAAAGTGTAACTGCGAAAAAACAACAAATTAGCCTATGCATTGTTTTGATTTCTTTTTCGGTTTCTGTTTTTATTCTTGTTTTTGTTTCGGTTCCGGTTTCTGTTTTTATTCTTATTACCACTACCTTTTGGTTTATCAAAACGAGTAAGACTATCTTGACCAACTACATTCTCGAAAACTACTTTTTCCTCAACTTCAATATCTATTGCATAGATTTCTAGACTAGCTACTTTCTCTTTCTTCTTATTCTTCTGTAATATTTCATTGACTTGGTCCTTAGAAAGCACATGCCAATTTCCTGGGTCTTCTTTATAGGAAAACCAAAGCATTTCTTTAAAAATATCAGTTTTCTGGCAAAAAGCTAATCCTTTTTCAGTAAATAATTTTGTGTCTTGCGCAGGAAAATCTTTTAATGCATCTAAGTATACATCTAACTCATAATTAAGGCAACATTTTAATTTGCCACATTGCCCTGCGAGTTTCTGAGGATTCAAAGATAATTGCTGATACCTGGCTGCTGAAGTACTTACCGACCTAAAATCTGTAAGCCAAGTAGAGCAACATAATTCTCTACCACAAGAACCAATACCACCTAGTCTTTGAGCTTCTTGGCGATACCCAATTTGACGCATTTCGATACGAATACCGAATGCTTTAGCCATATCTTTAATTAACTGACGAAAATCTACCCGTTCATCTGCAGTATAATAAAAAGTAGCTTTAGAACCATCTCCTTGAAATTCTACATCAGAAATCTTCATCTGAAGCTTTAAGATAATAGCTATTTCCCGTGCACGTTTTTTAATCTCTTCTTCCCTATCACGACATTTTTGCCAAATATCGATATCTTTTTGACTTGCTTTTCGATATACTTTAGGCGCTGGAGCGTCATTAAATGTTTCTTTCTTGCGTTTCATTTGCACACGAACAAGTTCACCCGTTAAAGTGACCATACCAATGTCATGACCAGATTGAGCCTCAGTAGCTACAATATCGCCTATGGAAAGTGAAAGATTTTCTGTGTTTTGGAAAAATTCTTTTCTACTATTTTTAAACCGAACTTCAACAAAATCGAATGGTCGTTCCCCGTTAGGGAGCGACATATTGGAAAGCCAGTCGAAAACTGTCAATTTATTGCAACCATCTGTACCGCAAGTACCGTTATTCTTGCATCCCTTTGGTTGTCCATCCTTACCGGTAGAACAACTACTACAACCCATATTATATATATTGATTTGGTCGAATCTTTGAAAATTCACCAAAAAAGGTTCATAAAAAACTTATAGGTAAAGATACAGTTTTTTTAATGTGAAATAAAAGCTAAGTTCTTGGTATAGGTTTATAATAGTGACATTAAAGGTTAAGTATTACATTATAAAAAAGTAGTATTCCTGCTATTTACTATTAAAACGACCAATTACTTCTTAAACTTCAATACCTCTGAGCGTCCTTTTTTAAATATTTTATTACTTACTACTTTTCCTTTTCTTAATGCTTTTTGTTCTTCATAAGGTAATTCATGAACTTCTTTACAAGCATCTGAACAACAATCATTCATTTTTTCTGCACAAGCTGGGCATTGAATAAATAATAAATGGCATGCTTCATTTGCACAATTTACATGCTCGTCGCAAGGCTCCCCACATTGATGGCAATTAGCAATAACATCTTCACTAATGCGTTCGCCCCTTCTGTGGTCAAAAACAAAATTTTTACCCTTAAACTTATTTTCAAGATTGTTTTTCTCTACTTGTCTTGTGTATTCAATTATACCGCCTTCAAGCTGATATACTTGCTCAAAACCTTTGTGTTTGTAATAAGCACTTGCTTTTTCGCACCGAATTCCGCCAGTACAATACATTACCAGTTTCTTATCTTTCTTATGATCCGCTAAATCGCGCTCAATAATATCTAACGAATCTCTAAACGTATCTACATCTGGAGTTACGGCATTCTTAAAATGGCCTATTTCGCTTTCATAATGATTTCGCATATCAACAAGAACCGTATCTGGATCCTCTATAAGTTCGTTGAACTGTTCTGCGCCAACGTGAATTCCTTTATTCGTAACATCAAATGAGTTGTCTTCCAGTCCGTCCGCAACAATTTTATTTCGCACTTTTACTTTCAACTTTAAAAACGAAAGGTTGTCTTGCTCAATGGCAATATTTAGGCGTACATTCTCTAGAAAAGAAATGCTATCTAGGTGTTCTTTAAATATATTGAAATTATCTGCTGGTACGGAAAGTTGGGCGTTTATGCCCTCATGAGCTACATAAATTCGCCCAAGAACATCCATATCGTTCCAGTTAATAAAAAGATGATTCCTAAAAATGTTGGTATTACCAATGTGCGCATAGGTATAAAAAGAGATAGTAAGGCGTTCCTTACCAGCTTCTTCAATTAAAGCTGCTCTTTCTATTGCACTTAATGTATTGTACAGTTGCATGCTATACTAATAATTTAAGTCTGCCAATTGACAGAAAGTTTATAGAAAAGTTTTGAGGGGCAAAAATAATAATAATATTGAAAAAATACGCCTGCTTTAGCAACGTTTACAATCTTTTAGACATAAAAAAGAGCCTCGTTTACAAACAAGGCTCTTTATAGACTATTCCATTTTTTCTTTTTCATAGCATTCTTATAGAATACAAAAAGGAAATAGTCACCATTAACCGCTGACACTAAAACAACGATTTATATCCAATAAAACAATTTCTATTTTATAATAGATAGTAAATGTCCAAAATGGTTGCGTAATCGGTTTCAATATTATTCAAATCAAAAAAGAAATGGTAATTTAGCTTTCCTAAAATTCTAAAAATGAGTTCTGAAAAAGAAGCAAAATTAAAAGCATTAAAATTGACCCTTGACAAAATGGATAAAACCTATGGAAAGGGTGCTGTCATGAAATTAGGCGATAGTGTTGTTGCTGATGTTGAAGTAATACCTTCTGGCTCATTAGGTTTAGACATTGCTTTAGGCGTAGGCGGCTATCCAAGAGGTCGTGTAATTGAAATATACGGGCCGGAATCCTCTGGTAAAACTACATTAACATTGCACGCAATTGCTGAGGCTCAAAAAAATGGTGGTATTGCCGCATTTATTGATGCAGAACATGCATTTGACCGTTTTTATGCTCAAAAACTAGGCGTAGATATCGATAACTTAATAATTTCTCAACCAGATAATGGTGAGCAAGGTTTAGAAATTGCAGATAATTTAATACGATCAGGAGCAATTGATATAGTAGTTATCGATTCTGTTGCAGCGTTGACACCAAAAAGTGAAATTGAAGGAGAAATGGGAGATTCTAAAATGGGTCTTCATGCACGTTTAATGTCCCAAGCATTAAGAAAACTTACAGGATCTATTAGCAAAACAAAATGTACCGTAATATTTATTAACCAATTACGTGAAAAAATTGGTGTAATGTTCGGAAATCCTGAAACTACAACTGGTGGTAACGCCTTAAAATTTTACGCTTCTGTTCGTTTAGATATCAGAAGATCTACTCAAATTAAAGATACGGAAGGAAATGTCCAAGGAAACAAAACCAGAGTAAAAGTTGTAAAAAACAAGGTAGCACCGCCTTTCCGTACTACAGAGTTTGATATTATGTATGGAGAAGGGATTTCTAAAGTAGGTGAAATAATTGACCTTGGAGTAGAATATGAAATAGTTAAGAAGAGTGGTTCATGGTTTAGTTATGGTGATACAAAACTTGGTCAAGGTCGTGATGCCGTTAAAAATTTATTGTTAGATAACCCAGAGTTATTTGAAGAACTAGACGGTAAAATTAGAGAAGCAATCAACGCGCTTAACGCATAATTTAGCTTCATAAAATAAACAATGGTTGCGTTAACGCAACCATTGTATTTAGTTTTCATCTAATACATAAATAATTGTAATGATGAAGAATAAATTTATGCTTTTGACTGTTGTCATAGCATTTATATGCAATAGTTGCTCAATTGATGATGATGGCGCCAATTTTCATTTTACTGCATTGGAAATTATAGATGCCGATGTACCAGAATCGTTTAATCTTAATGAAACCTACGTCATTTCTGTACGTTATTTAAAACCAGATCGTTGCACTTACTACGAAGGTTTTGATGTAATAAAAGATTCTTTAACGGTCCGAAATGTAGTTGCTATTGGTTCAGTAAGAACTGACCTAAATTGTACCGAAGAAATAACAGAGCAAACTGCATCTTTTAACTTTAAGGTCATATATGCCGATCCATATACTTTTAAATTTTACACAGGAGAAAATAGTGATGGTGACCCTGAATACTTAGAAGTAGTCGTACCAGTAAATAAATCTTAAAATAACCAACCATTTGTGAGTCTAGAAGAGCTCATACATAATTGTAAAAAAGGGGATAGAAAGGCACAGGAACTATTATACAGAGCCTATGCCACAACCTTGTTTGGCATATGCCTTAAATACTCCAATTCTAAAACTCAGGCAGAAGACAACCTTCATGACAGTTTTATGACCATTTATGAGAAAATTGGACAGTTTAAAAACAAAGGGTCTTTTGAAGGATGGATGAAAAGGATTACTGTAAACACAGCCTTACAAAAATATAGGAAAGAAGAATTCCTAAACATAGTTTCAGAAAATACCGAGGACGAGGTTATGGTAGATAACGTTTATAGTGATATAAGCTTACAATCCCTTTTAGGATATATACAAGAATTGCCAAATAAGTATCGTGCTACATTTAACTTATATGTTTTAGATGGGCACACCCATAAAGAAATTAGCGAATTATTAGGCACCACTATTGGTACTTCAAAATCTAACCTTGCCAGGGCTAGAACATTATTAAAAGAAAAAATTGAAACTAAAATCACGCAATCCATAATTGGGGGGATTACCATATTAACAACACATTTTTTATAATCCAATGGACTATAAACTGAAATCTTAAAAGATGCAGAAAAAGAAACTAGACGAAATTTTCCAAGATAAACTCTCGGACTTTAAACCTACCCCTAGTAATGAGGTTTGGAGAAAGATTGATGCCTCATTGGAAAAAAAGAAAAAAAAGAGAGTCATTCCTTTATGGTGGCAATTGGGTGGTATTGCCGCTGTATTAGCTTTAGGGCTATTGTTGTTTAATCCGTTTTTAAAAAACAATTTAAATGATGAAATTATAGTTGACACTAAAAAAGAAATTGAAAAGGAAAGTGATACACTAACGCAAACACAAGAAAAAATAGTAGAAGAAGCTATAGATAGTAATAACCGCCATATAGTTGAAAAAACCGATACTGAGGTTTCCACCCAATCTTTATCCAGTTCTACAAATCAAAAAAATCAAGATTCTTCGGTTAAAGGAAAGAGTGCAGATATTTATACCAATCAGTCTAAAAGGAACAGCGCAGTAGTTAATAATCAGAAACAACACGCCAATAGCAGTACAATATTAAATAGTATTATTGCAAAAGCCGATAGCACCCAACCCTTAAAAAACGATGCTACATTAACTGAAACTTTTCAGGATAAAGACAAAAGTCTCGCTCTTATACCAACCTTGCCGAATTCCTTAAACAACAAGGAAACACGGAATACTATAAAGGCATCTACAGAAGTTGCTATTAATAAACCTACCGATGCATTAAAAACTATTAATGACGACAATAAAAAGTCAATTTTTGAAGAAATAGAAGAACAGGAAGAGGTAAAACAAAAAGTAGCTAATAATAAGTGGTCTGCAGGACCAAGTATTGCGCCAGTTTATTTTAACGGTCACGGAAAAGGTTCTCCAGTAAACTCAATTTTTACGCCTAACTCTAAATCTGGCAATATCAATTTTAGTTATGGTTTGTCCGTTGCCTACGAAGTATCAAAAAAAATTACGATACGTTCTGGCATAAATAAAGTCGACTATAGTTATGACACTGAAGACGTTGCTTTTTCATCTTCCATAAACCCGATTTCCACTTACAACCAGCTAGCTACAATAGATTATGCGCCTACTTCAGAAACACTAACGGTATCAAGTAAAAAAGTTGCATCAGAAAATTTTAGTACTGCCAATTCCGCTTTAGATGTTACTGCAAAAAGCGCCACAAGAGACGGTTTCATGTCCCAGCAATTTGGCTACCTTGAACTACCAATTGAAGTTAATTATGCCGTAATTGATAAAAAAATAGGAGTACATATTATAGGAGGTGTGAGCTCTCTTTTTTTAATTGACAATTCGGTTTCATTAACCGCTGGCGATTTAACAACAGAAATTGGTGAAGCTAACAATATTAACGACCTTAACTTCAGTGCCAACATGGGGCTAGGACTAAATTATAAGTTTTCCTCCAAAGTTCATTTTAATTTAGAACCTATCTTTAAATATCAATTGAATACTTTTTCAGAAATTGATGGTACTTTTAAACCATATTCCATTGGGGTGTATAGTGGTCTGAGCTTTAAATTTTAAGGTAAAAATGAAAAAAATTCTATCACTTTTCTGTTTATTTAGTATTTCGGTGTTTTCTCAAGACCAAGTAATTTTAAATGATGTTGAAGTTAATAAGCATGAGTTAAAAATAAACGGATTGTTTTTAGTTCTAGGAGCAATGGAAATAGATTATCAATATTTAATAAATGAAGAATCTGGAGTAGGTTTAGATGTCTTTTATGCTTTTGATGACGACGACATTTCAGTTAACTATTATATATCTCCCTACTACCGTCAGTATTTTGGCAAAAAATATGCATCAGGTTTCTTTGTGGAAGGCTTTGGTTTGCTAAATTCTGTCAACGATTACACTTATTTATCTACTTATGAACCAAGTACAGATTCTTACTATTACAATGGCGGTTATAATAAAAATATAGTGGATTTTGCATTGGGAATTGGAACCGGCGTAAAGCTTTTAACCAAAAGAGGTTTTATTGTAGAAATTGATCTGGGTATTGGCAGAAATTTATTCAAAAATGATAGAGATTTTACCATTATCGGCAAGGGAGGAGTCAATTTAGGTTATAGATTCTAGCTTTTATTAATCAAATCATTTAAGATAATTTCTCTCACACTTCTTCGTAATGTTGAAGTATCTTCTGGCTTTAACGCCTCGGTATCAACAAAAGAATGCACTTTAGCCCTGCATTTTCCAGGGCCTCCACTTAAAAAGGTAAAGGAGAATCTTTTCTTATTATCTAAAAAAGTCATGGGTACAATGGGTATTTTATGACTAATAGCCATTTTAAATGCACCGTCTTTAAAATTGTCTAATACCACATGCTCTTCTGGCACACCGCCTTCAGGAAAAATACAAATACTTAGTCCTTGTTGCAACCGTTTTTGAGCTCTCCTATATACACCTGTTCTACTTTGGGTATCTTCTCTGTCGACCATAATACATACACGTTTATAGAAAAATCCAAAAAGCGGAATGTTTACTAGTTCCTTTTTACCTACAAATACAAACGGATTTTTACTCACAGCAAGCATCAACATAATATCTAACATACTCGTATGGTTTGCAACTAACATATAGCTGCTGCCCTTAACTAAACGTTCTTCATAAGTTACTTTTGGCCAACAAAACATACCGTACAGTATAGGTTTTGCCCAAAGGTTTCTTGCCATCCAAAAAAATTGTGGATACCAGCTTTCTCTAGTGGCAAAAACCACCAAAAACGGCAAAAATAAAATGATTGGGACTGCTACTAAAATATGAAACCAAATTCGATATAAAATATGTCCGGTTTGTCTAGCGACTGTAAGCATAAATCAAAAGTAGTTATTTAGGTTAGTTTTTTGTATTTGTTTTACCTTTGCTTTCTTAGAAAATAAACAAATGGCAAGAATTTTAACTGGTATTCAAAGTACAGGAACACCGCATTTAGGAAATATACTTGGTGCAATTAAGCCTGCAATTGAAATGGCAAATAATCCTAAAAACGAATCTTTTTTGTTTATAGCAGATATGCATTCGCTTACGCAAATAAAGAATGGCAAAGAATTACGCCATAACACTTATGCTGTTGCTGCAACTTGGCTTGCTTTTGGATTAGATATTGAGAATACTGTTTTTTATAGACAAAGCGATGTTCCACAAACGGCAGAGTTATCTTGGTATCTAAGTTGTTTTTTTCCGTATCAACGATTAACACTTGCACATTCTTTCAAAGATAAAGCCGATAGATTGGATGATGTAAATGCTGGATTGTTTACTTACCCAATGTTAATGGCAGCTGATATATTGTTATATGATGCCAATATTGTACCTGTGGGAAAAGACCAAATGCAACATATAGAAATGACACGCGATGTGGCTTCCCGTTTTCATGCGCAATTAGGAGAAACTTTTGTTTTGCCAGAAGGAAAAGTTCAAGAAGAAACCATGTACATACCAGGTACCGATGGAGCCAAAATGAGTAAGAGTAAAGGAAATTTAATCAGTATTTTCCAGACCGATAAGCAATTACGCAAGCAAATTATGGGTATACAAACCGATAGTACGCCAATGGAGGACCCGAAAGACCCAACAAATGATAATGTATTCGCGCTTTACAAAATATTGGCTTCACAACCTCAAATAGAAGAAATGAGCGCAAACTACTTGGCTGGAAATTATGGGTATGGTCATGCCAAACAAGCACTTTATGAAGTAATAGTAAATAAGTTTGAAGGGCCTCGTGAAAAGTTCAACTATTATATGAACAACTTAAATGAACTAGATGATGCACTAGCTTTAGGTGCCGAAAAAGCAAGAAAAGTAGCTGACGGAGTGCTAGAAAGAGTTCGTGAAAAGTTAGGATATTAAAGAAGTTCCTTATAAAACTACAAATACGTAAAACCGACTTATTGGTCGGTTTTATGTATTAATGTCATACCTACTATATTTAAAATTATCGATTTCGATTGAGCTTATCTCGTTGAACTACCATTATGAGGATTAGGCCTTTAGAAATAATTATAAAACAAACCGAGTGGTTTGTAAAAACCTAAATCACCTCAAACAATTTTCCCGGTAAAGGCCGTATAACACCCTTCATTTCCATATTTAATAAGGTAGAAGAAGTCTTAAAAATAGGTAGTTTGCAATCAAGCGCAATACTGTCTAATAATTGTTTTCCGTTATTTTGTAGGTAGTTATAAATTCCTTGTTCGGTCTCGCTTAATTCTATAAACAATTGCTTTTGTATGTTCTTACTTGCTTTTTGCTCAATATCCCAATCTAACAAATAAATTAAATCTGCCGCTGAGGTCATTACATGCGCCTTTTGTTGCTTTATTAGATTATTACAACCCAGACTATATTTATCCGTTGTTCTACCTGGTACTGCAAAAACATCTCTATTGTAACTATTAGCTATATCTGCAGTCACTAAACTGCCTCCTTTTTCGGCAGACTCTACCACAACCGTAGCTTCACTAACACCGGCAATTATGCGGTTTCGTTTTAAGAAATTTTCGCGTTCAGGATTGCTTGTGCTCCAAAACTCTGTGTAAAATCCTCCATTTTTTAAAACATCAGCTTGGTACTTAGCGTGTACCTTTGGGTATATTTGATTCAACCCATGCGCCAAACACCCTATCGTTTGCAAACCATGCTTAATGGCCTCTTTTTGAATGCAAATATCTACACCGTAGGCAAACCCACTAATTATAATAGGATTCAAAGGAGCAATATCCTCAATAAATTTTTCACAAAAAGCGGCACCATAGCTTGTAATATTACGGGTACCTACAACGCTAATTATTTTTCTATTACTTAAATCTATATTTCCTTTCTTAAAAAGCAGAATAGGTCCATCTATACAATGTTTTAGATAATTAGGGTACGAAGAGTCCAGAAAGTAAGCACATTCAATATCATTTTTTATAATGTAATTGTATTCAGCCTGGGCAGCTTCTAAATGTTCCGTATCAAATAAATGTTTTATGGTATGGGTTCCAATTCCATCAATTTTTAATAGATTTCGCTGCTTATCTTCAAAAATTGCTAAGGGACTACCGCAATGTGAAATTAATTTCTTCGCTAAAATATCTCCAATATTAGGAACATGTTGCAATCTAAGAATTGCAATGAGTTCATCGGCAGTGTGTTGTGTCGTTTTCATTTATTGTCTACAAAATAGGTGAAAAAATATGTTAATAAAAAGTTACGCTAGAGGTTTTTATACCCCGTTATTTTTTTCATATTTGCGCAACAATGGTATTAGAACACTATATAAGCGATTTATTGTATAGGTACAACTGTGTGGTTGTTCCTGGTTTTGGCGCATTTCTTACGCAAAAGAATTCGGCTAAAATTAATCATGTGACCAATACTTTTAGTGCACCTAATAAATCTATTGCCTTTAATAGGCAACTAATTTCCAATGATGGTTTATTAGTAACCTATGTATCGGAATCAGAAAAAGTTTCATTTGAATCTGCCCTGTCTTCCATTGAGGAACAAGTAAAAATTTGGCAAAACATTTTACTTCAAGAAACATCTTTAAATTTAAAAAACATAGGTTCATTAATACGAAACAATGAAGATAAGATATTGTTTCAACCAGCTACAGAACCAAACTATTTGACCTCTTCTTTTGGATTATCGAATTTTAATTCAATTCCTGTTACAAGAGAAATTTTAAAAGAAGAAGTAGTTCAATTAGAGGAACACATTCCATTTGTAATAAGCCCAGAACGAAGAGAAACAAGAGGTTTGAGACCTTATTTAAAATATGCTGCCATTTTAATGTTGGCCTTTTCTACAGGAGTTACCGGTTACCGTGTTTTTCAGCAGCAACGTACTAATGAGCAAGTTGCTAGACAAGATGCTCAAGAATATGTAACCAAACAAATACAGGAAGCTACATTTTTTGATTTATCACCATTAGAACTACCAACGGTTACTGTTGAGGCAACGACCACAACATTACCTACAATGGAAAAAGGTGAAATGCATTATATTGTTGCCGGTGCATTTAGAGTTAAAGCAAATGCAGATCGCAAAATAGAAGCGCTTAAAGCAAACGGTTTCAATGCAGGGTATTACGGAACCAATGCCTATGGACTTCATATGGTTACTTATGAAAGCTATACTAATGCTTCGGAAGCTTTAAAAGCATTAAGGGAAATAAAGCTTACCGAGTCTAAAGACGCTTGGTTATTATCTAAAAAATAAATCCTAACACATTTTATAACTCCCATTGTTGCCCGTATCTTTGCGGAAAATTATCAATAAATGGAAGCTAAAACACCTTCAGCATCTAGAACTACAATGACTGATATGGTTTTACCTAGTGAAACCAATGCACTTCAAAACTTATTTGGAGGGGAACTATTGGCCCGTATGGATCGTGCCGCTAGTATTGCCGCTGGTAGGCATAGTCGTAGAATTACGGTTACCGCATCTGTAAATCATGTTGCTTTCAATTTAGCAATTCCGTTAGGTAGTGTGGTAACAGTTGAAGCAGCAGTTTCCAGGGCCTATAACACCTCTATGGAAGTTTATATTGATGTTTGGATAGAAGACCGTTACAACGGTAAGAAAACAAAAGCCAATGAGGCTATTTATACCTTTGTGGCCGTGGATGAAACGGGAAAGCCCACAGAAGTACCAGAACTTTTACCTGAAACCAAATTAGAAATATCCCGTTATGAAGGTGCCTTAAGAAGAAAACAGCTTAGTTTGGTTTTAGCTGGTAAAATGAAGCCTGAAAATGCCACTGAATTAAAAGCCCTGTTTATTAAAAATTAAAATTATCGGGATCTGGACCTGAACGTTCACCTGTTTCTAAATTATCTAGAAATTGCAAATCCTCATTAGATAGTTCAAAGTCAAAAATATCGGCATTAGACGCAATTCGTTTTGCATGTACAGATTTTGGAATAGCGACAATTCCTTTTTGTAGATTATAACGTAAAATAATCTGTGCTACGCTCTTACCGTACTTTTTGGCCAAGTCTGCACAAATATCCAACGCAAAAACCTTGCCCTGCATAAAAGGAGACCAAGACTCGTATTGAATTCCATTATCGGCACAAAAATCGATTAGGTCCTGTTGTACCAAAAACGGATGAAACTCCATCTGATTTACCATAGGAACCACAGTACAATCGTTCATAACATCTTCTAAATGATGTTTAAGAAAATTACTAACTCCTATTGCCCTGATTTTCTTTTGAGCGTATAGATACTCTAAAGCCCTCCATGTTTCTTTGTATTTACCTGCAACCGGCCAATGAATAAGATATAAATCCAAATAATCAACACCCAAACGTTCTAAACTAGCGTTAAAAGCTTTTAGTGTTTCTTCATAGCCTTGATCGGCATTCCAAACTTTGGTAACCAGGAAAATTTCACTTCTATCTACTCCGCTTTCACGTATGCCCTTACCTACACCCTCTTCATTTTTATAAGCCGCAGCGGTATCTATATGTCGGTACCCTAATTTTAGTGCATTTTTAACAGCATCAACGACTTCTTGGTCATTATCTGACTGGTACGTACCTAAACCTAGATAAGGCATTTTTACACCATTTCTCAGTTCAAAACTTCCCTTAATATCTGTTATAATTGGTCTAGTATTCATAATTTAATTCTATTAGAGTCTGTATACCCATTCCTCTGGGTTTAAACGAGATGTGTCTTGATAAAGATAGAATTTAAGACGGGTCTGCCCATTATTCCGATTGGTATAAATAGTGCCAAGTTCCTCTTTACTAGTGACTTTATCACCCTTTTTAACATATAAATCCGCTAAATTGTAATACGTACTAATAAAATTACCATGCTTAATTTGCACACCTTTATTTCCACCAGGTACCGCCAAAATAGCAATGACCTCCCCTTCAAAAATGGCTCGTGCTTTTGAACCTTCGTCCGTCGCTATAATTACTCCGTTACTTTGATGTTTAATTCCTGGGTAAACAGGGTCGCTGTAAACTCCAAATCCTTGACTTTTAATTCCTTTTTCAACTGGCCAAATGAGTTTCCCTTTATTAGACGAAAAATTATTGGCAATGATAGTGGCCTCGGGAGTTAGAACAAATTTGCTCGTATTTTTTGTTGTACTGCCCGACTTTTTATTCGATGCTGCAATAGCACTTCTAATCAAAGCTTCAATTTGTTGGTCAATCTTTCGCGCTTCTTTCTTTTTGGTATCTATAGCAGAAGCATATTTACTTTCATTTTTTCTAATAGTACCTAACAATGCCTTTTGTGTTTGAATTTCACCAAACAATTCATCTTTAGCTTTTTTATTTTGGGCCAATAAGACCTCTTTCACTTTACGCTCTTCATTTAAATCGGCATTTAATCGAGAAAGTTGTTCTGTTTTTGCCAAAATTTCCATTCCCTGCTCCTTTCTATACTCCGTATACTGTTTCATATACTGAAGTCTTTTAAAGGCTTGAAAGAAACTTTCAGAAGACAACAAGAACATTAGTCTATTTTGTTTGGATTTGTTCTGATATGACCTCTGAATCATTTGGGCATACTCATCTTTAACCTCTTGCAGTTCAGTTTTCAGTTTACCAATATTTCTAATATTGGTATTAATTTGTCTATTTAGTAAATTGGATTGCTGATTGGTTACACGTATTAATTGTTGGCGTACGGTAATTTTCTTATCAAGCGCTTCCATTTGATCCAAAACATTTCCTTTTTCTTTCTTTTCTGCAAATAGCAAACGATTTATATCTCGAATCTCTGATTGAAGCTGTTCACGTTTTTCCTCTAAGGCTTTTTGCTCACTAGTTTGGCCGAAACTGGCCATAGCGGTAACCAACAATAAAAACAGTAGGCAATATTTAAGTTTAACCCGCATCTGCTTATAACTCTATTTCTTTATATCCTTTTGGTATGGAATATGGAAAATTTACCGCACCGTTTAATTCAATATTCCTGAATTCCAATTCAATAATATTCTCACTATCCTTTGTAATGGCCCTAATTATTATTTCGTTAGGTAAAATCTCATTATCTATTTTTTGATAATTCTTATAAGAAATCTCCAATAACCTTTTTTCTAGAGGTTGAGCAATTTGCTGCAAGGCCATTTTAAAATTCTTAGGTTCAATACTGAATAAGGTTTTATATAATACTTCTTGCATTTTAGGGGTTAATCTATAGGTATCTTCAGAAATATCAATCCCATATTTTTCTTCTCTTAAATCTACAATTGCTTGTCCTGTTAACAGATTTTGTAAAATTGAAAAATCCACATCAGTACCTAATAAATCACTTAAATAGGAAAAGTCCCCATCAAAATATTCATTTTCTAATTTGTTATAAAAAGAAACCCTATCAGGAGTAATATAGGCCTTTACGATTCCCAACGGAGCACTCATCCAAATAGCTTTGTCTTTTTCCATTCGTAAGCTAACAGAAACATTTTGAGCGTTATCTCCGTCAGAATAACTGATTCTAACTTTTCCACTTAACGATTTAAATTTAGTTTCGTTCTGATAATGCGCTCTAATTACAGATTTTGCAGGTAATTTATCATCAACAGAGCCACCGGAAACGACCTTTGTGCTTTTACATGAAGCCATAAATACTATACACAGTATCAATAAAGACTTCATGAGATTAGTACTTTTAAAAAACTTTATCATCTAAAAACCTGATTTAATTTTACTAAGGTACATATTTGCTTTAGAGGTATTATTAGTGGCGGTATATGCATTTGCCAATTCTTTATAAATAGCATTTTCTAAAGGTGCATCCTCAATTAGATAATCTAAAGCTGTTTCTAAAATATCAATTGCAATTTTATGCTGTAAAGCTCTATTTAGCGCAGCACCATTGGCATAATAGAAATATGGCTGAGAAGGAAAACTTTCCATGGCTTCCTCCGTTGTTTCAAGCAAAATAGCATTGTCAGAAGCTGTAGTAAGCATAACCTCAATCTTAGCTTTATAACCTTCTACACTCTTTAAATCTTCAGAAGGTACCGCACTTTCAGTTTTTGACACAGGTAGCAGTTTCTTTTGTTGCTTGGATATAGAGTCATTTATCTTACTTTCTAGGTATTCTTGTTTTTTAGAAACTTTAATCCCCTTCAACAATGACTTTGCGGTCATATAATTGGCATTTAGAAAATAGATTTCTGACAAATTATTTCTAAGCTCAACATTGCTCCAAGGTAATTCTCCTTTTACCTCTTCAATGACGGATTTTTTGGCATCTATGACATTGACCAAGGTTTCTGCATACCAATAATTCTCAGGCTCGCCGTTGAGTGCTTCCAATGCATATTCCTGTGCAAGTATAAATTGCTTATCGTACAAATGAAATTTAGCCAATTCAAATGAAACTACCGTATTCCCCGGTTGCAGTCGTTTACATTCCAAAAAATGAGAAATAGCGCGGTCATAATTACGAATTCCCTTTTGTTTTAATCCTTCAAAAAAGTTCTCTTGAAAAGTATCCGAATAATCTTCTAAAAAGACTTCTGAACTTTCTTCAACTATAATTCTTTCCTCTTCTTCTTGGGCACAAGAAACCTTCGGTGAAATAAAAACACCGAAAGCAAACGCCAAAAAGATTAACTTCTTCATATTTATTTTTTATAAACAAGTATCGATAAAATTACTTTACACCCGTGCTACCGAAACCACCTTCGCCTCTTGCTGTTTCAGATAAGTTATCGACAAGGTTCCATTCTGCACGTTCATGTTTGGCAATGACCATTTGTGCAATACGTTCACCGTTCTCCACTACAAAATCTTCACTACCAAGATTTATCAAAATAACGCCCACTTCTCCTCTATAATCAGCATCAATTGTGCCAGGAGCGTTAAGTACGGTTACTCCTTTTTTTGCTGCAAGACCACTTCTTGGTCTTACCTGCGCTTCAATACCAACAGGTAGCTCAATAAAAAGACCGGTTGGTATAATTGCTCTTCCTAAAGGCTGTAATGTAACAGCTTCTTTAAGGTTAGCTCTTAAGTCCATACCTGCAGATGCACTTGTCTCGTAATGTGGTAAATCTTGATCCGACTTATTAATAATTTTTATGTTCATCTGTTTAAATATAATTTTTTAAGATTATCGAATTCTAGTTTATATACTAGACCTAAGAATAGTACTAAAAGAGGGATTCCAACAAATAAATTTCTTTCAAAAATGTAAAATGAAAGAATAGAAAACAAAATCGACACTATTAAATAAAACCCAATTTTTCTGAAATTATATGGAATGGGATAATACATACGTCCAAAATAAAAAGACAACAACATCATAGTACCATAAGCAGAGACTGTTGCTACAGCCGATGCCATATATCCAAAATATGGAATGAATACAAAATTAATAACTATAGTTACAACAGCTCCTATCATAGATATATATGCCCCATATATTGTTTTATCCGTTACTTTGTACCAAACAGATAAATTATGATATATTCCCAAGAAAAAGCTGGCTAAAACAATTATCGGAACAATAGGCATAGCTTCCCAATACGCTTCGTTTAAAACCAATAATTTTTTTAATACATCAGAAAAAACTACTACTGACAACAGTATTACACTGCCCATGACCACAAAATAATTGGTAATCTGAGCATAAGCCTTTTGTGGATTTTTAGTGTCTGAGTGACTAAAAAAGAAAGGTTCAATTCCCATTCTAAATGCTGTAGCAAATAAGGTCATGAACAATGCCAACTTATAACATGCAGAATACTTACCCATTTCACTTTTCGCAATAGCTTCGGGCAATAATTCCGATAGTAAATAACGATCAAAAACCTCATTGATAGTAAAGGCCACTCCCGCCACCATAACCGGCATGGCATATGCTACCATTCGTTTCCATAAATCGGCATCGAACACATATGGCCTACGTAAATACACCCTTATCATTAACAATAAAGTAATACCGCTTGCTATTAAATTAGCTATTAAAATATAAGGAATTTCGTAATCTGGCTTATAAATAGAATTTAGAAATCCGGTAGCTGTCCCGTTTGCTATTTTAGGTAATAAGATTAAGAAAAAGAGTGTAAATCCTATATTAAGAGAAACATTTAAAATCTTTACAATAGCATATCGCATTGGTTTTTCATTGGCTCTTAACCATGCAAATGGAATAATAGCTAAAGCATCTAATGCTAGAATTCCTAAAACGTAGTTCATGAAAGGTAAATCTATATTTAAGGCATTGGATAATTTTTCTTTAAATAAAATACCAATTAGCACCAAAATTATAGTAGAGCCAATTATAGAAAGTAAAGAAGTAGTTACCACCTTCTTTCGATTATCGGTCTCTTTATAGAATCGAAAAAATGCCGTTTCCATTCCATAGGCCAAGAAGACATTGAATATGGCAAACCATGAAAAAATAAGTGTAATCTCACCGTATTTCCCAGGTGCCATAACATCAGTATAGATAGGAACCAACAGAAATGAAATCATCCTTGGCAAGACAGTTGCCAAGCCATAGATTACCGTTTGTTTAAAAAGTTTTTTAAGAGGATTCAAGCACTATACATTCAGGCGATAAAAGTACCTATTAAAAGTCTAGTTACAAAGTTAGTTTTTGGGTGCACTCTTATAAATTAATGGTTGTTTTTGTTTTATGCCTTGTACTTTAGCATATTTCGTTTCTCCATTTTCATTATAACTTATCACCGCCTCATCAAATTTCAATTTTAAATTTATTGCTTCTGAAGATTCTATTAAATCATTTGGCATTTTTACAACAAGCACTTTTTCGTTTTCTAAAGTATCTAAAGCTGATTGGGCTTCTTTTCCCCTAAAAAAAACATGATTTATTTTAATTTCAATAGTGTTAGAAAACGAAAGCGGTATTCTTAATTCAGTGCCAGACCTACTTTCTTCTCTACCGCCTATATATTGCTGACTTGTAGCATTACCAATTTTAAAAGGTGTCTTTGTTTGCATTTTTTTTTGTGAAGTACAACTTGTCAAAAAAAGTAGTAATACAAAAAAACTGCTAGTAATATATTTCATTAAACCCATATTATTCTTATAAAGATAGGAAGTAATATGGGTTTAAATAGTCATTTAACATCGCAATTATTAGTGAACGATTAATCTTTAGTATTTAACTCTTTTAATTTATTGAGTTCAAATTTTATCTGTTTATAGATAAACACAGAGAATACGAATAAAAAAACGACCGAAGAAACTAGAATATATATATAAAAACCAGAAGATAAAGATGCCTTAAACAAAGGCAATAGAATAATAAACCCAACGGCATAAATTATAATAGCTAACGGTGTAAGTAGATAATGCGTATATTTTCTTAAAGAATAATATTTGGTCAAATCTACTTTGAAAGTTCTAGCATTCTTACTGAAATCTATGTTTCTAAGCTTTTTTAAGCTATAAAGTTCTAGCCCTATTCTGGCAACTAAACTCCCTATCATTAATCCTATTCCCAGTAAAAATGTTACATTTTCATAACCAGAAACATATACGAGAAAAGCTACTAAGATAAGAATTGTAAGGGTTAATACTATATTCCCCGTTTTTTGCTTTTTTTCTATGGCTTTTACACTTTTTAGAAGGGATTTAAATCCGTCTTCGGTCGCAGAAACTCCAGATTGGCTCTGCCATTTGTTTTGTAAATCTTCAAAATTATTCATTGTTAACGCATTTAGTAAGTTGTTGTTTTATTCTATATATTCTTGTACGAAGCGCCTCATGTTTTATTCCAATAATTTCTGAAATTTCCAGTTGTGGCACTCCTTCTAGTTCTAATAAAATTATAGCTTTATTGGTGCTACTTAATTTATTGATGCACGTATATAATTGATTTAACATATCCTCTTTGTCTGCAGGATTTTCGCTAGAATCACTTACCTGAAGCCCATCAATTTGAAGCTTTCTATCTTTTTTACGCTCCTTTCGTAATTCAGCTAAACAGGTATTTACACAAATACGATAGATCCATGTTCCAAATCCGCTTTCGTTCCTAAATCCCTCTAAATTCTGCCAAACCTTTATAAAAGTTTCTTGAACAAGGTCTTTAGCAAGAGATTCGTTACCCGCCGTATATCCTAAACATAACCGCATTACTTTGGGACAGTTTTCTTCGTAAATTTTCTGATATGTAGTTTCTTTAGAGCCCATTAGTCGTTCAACGCATTTTTAAGATTCTCCATAAACCATTGTGGTTGATCATACATTATAAAATGAGATGACCCAGATGCGAATTCTATTGTATATTTTGAAAGGGCTTTGTACTGGGCTTCATAGGTAGACTTGGCCATTTCCAATCCGTAGGGTTCAGTTGCCGCCAATATAGTTACAGGAATTTTTATTTTAGCAAGGTCTTCACGAAGATCAAGTTTTAATAAATCTGTATAGCCATAAACATACGTTTCCCTATCTGCCTGGATCATCCAATTTTTAATTCTTTCCTGATATGGTTTATCCTTGGCCATACCACTAGCCATCTGACCAACCATTGCATCAAAATCAACAGCATTCATTGCTAAAGTCTGTTTATTATAGGGGGAATCGTATACCATATACTCACTTTTAAAATCTGGCATCATTAACGCACCAGTTGAAGGTAAGGCATCTACAATAATAAGTTCTTTAAATGAATCGCTTTCAGTGGCCATCCAAAGAGCCAACGCACCACCTAAACTATGCCCAAGCAAAACAGGATTCTCTAATTTTTTTTCTGAAATATAATTTACAACTCCTTCTTTAATCTTTGGTAGCCATGGTTTTTCAATAGCAGGAACATCTCCGAAGCCCGCAAAAGTAAATACATGACATTCGTAATTTTTTGATAGTTCAGCTATTGTAGTATCCCAAACTTCACCAGTACAGGTAAATCCTGGAAACAAGAGTATTGGTTTCCCTTCACCTCTCACATCTACTTTAAAAGGTTTTTCTTGTGCAGTTGTTGTAAGAGAGAAGATAATTAGTAATCCGAATAATAAAGTTTTAATTGTTTTCATCGTAAGAGTTTTTGTTTGTTCACCCTTTAGATTCAAGAATTAAAAAATGTTACATCAAGAATTGAAAAATAATTTATTCTGGCTCTACATTCATTCTTTTTATAGCTGTGAATGCTAAAATAAAAGCCGCTAAGAGAAATGCTGCCGCTAAGGCATATGGAGCACCAGGAAAATAAATAGATGCCTCCGGTCGAATAAAATAATAAAATACGGGCGCAAAAATGAACTGCCCCAAAATAGCCGTAATACTTACCAATCCGGTTATAGAACCTTGTAAAATTCCCTGTTCTTTTTCAGAAACTTGATTAGAGATTACCCCTTGCACCGTAGGACCGGCAATACCACCCAAAGCATACGGAATTAAGAATGCATACAGCATCCAAGGTTCAGTGGCGAAAGAAAATAGAAACATACCAACGGTCCATAATAGAAATCCGTAAATAATGACTTTTCGCTTTCCAAATTTAGTAACTAATTTACCCACTAAAAATCCCTGTACAATAGCAACAAGTAGCCCAACGACCATAAGAGATAATCCTATTTGCCTTGGGCTCCAATCATAACGTTCAATGCCGTAATAAGACCAAGTAGAAGGTAATGCCTGACCAGCTAAATTGGCCAAGAAAAATGCCGAGATTAATAATAATATACCTTTATAATTACGCAAAGCGAACAGTGATACCCCAGGAATCATCTTTTTAAAGACAATTGGTCTTCTATTCTCAGGTGTTAATGACTCGGGAACAAAGAAATACCCAAAAAGAAAATTGGTGAATGTTAAGCCCGCCGCTATATAAAATGGCAAACGAATATCGATTTCTCCAAAAAATCCACCAATTCCAGGACCGATTATAAATCCGATTCCGAATGCAGCACCTATTAATCCGAAATTCTTAGCCTTGTTTTCTTTGGTACTAACATCTGCAATATAGGCCGATGCAACGGTGAAGCTAGCGCCGGTAATTCCTGCCAAAAAACGTCCTATAAAAAGCCAAATTATTGTTGGTGCCCAAGCGTGTATTAAGTAATCTATGCTTAACCCTAAAAGTGCAAGAAGCAATATAGGTCTCCTACCAAATCTATCTGATATTTCCCCTAAAATCGGAGAAAATAAGAACTGCATCCCAGCAAAGGCAGTGGTCAACCACATTCCATAAATAATAGCCATGTGATTACCTTCTCCTGTTAACTCCATTATTAAATCGGGAATAATAGGAAGAATGATACCTATACCAATAACATCGACTAATATTGAAATAAAAATAAAAAGTAATGCGGTGTTTTTGGTTTTCATGGTCAAGGCAAAAGTCGGATAAAAAAAGGAATCTCAATACTTTAAAAGTAAAAACCCCACTTTCAGGTGGGGTTTTCAAATCATACTATTTTTAAATTCTTAATGACAACGCATACGTAAATCATCAATGTCAAAAGCAGAATTAATTATTTAATGCTTCTGCACCACCAACAATCTCTAAAATCTCGTTAGTAATAGCAGCCTGTCTTGCTTTGTTATATGTCAATTTCAATTGATCACGCATTTCAGTTGCGTTATCTGTTGCTTTGTGCATAGCAGTCATACGTGCACCATGTTCACTTGCAAATGAATCTCTAATACCTTTATATAACTGTGTCTTTAAGGACTTAGGAATCAATTGCTCAATAATTTCAACTTTAGAAGGTTCAAATGTATAATCTGCACTTGAATTACCTTCAACCTCTAAAGGAACAATAGGTAAAAACTGCTCGGTCATTACGATTTGAGTAGCTGCATTCTTAAACTTGTTATATACAATTTCAATACGATCGTATGCCCCGTCTGTAAAAAGTTGCATTAAACTTTCTGCAATTTCAGAAACATTATCAAACGTTAAATCATCATAAACCTTACTGTGGTTAGCAATAACATTAAAACGTTTTCCTAAAAAGTCATTTGCCTTTTTACCAATCGCTAAAAAATCTACTTCTTTACCAGCATGTACGTTTTCAGCAAGATGAACCGATTGTTTTAAAATGTTCGTGTTAAAAGCACCACAAAGACCTCTATTTGAAGTTATAGATACTATTAATACTTTTTTTACAATACGATTATCTGCATATACACTACCTGAATCACCTTCTAAACTAGCACTTAAATTTTGAAGTAATTCGGTTAATTTATCGGCATAAGGTCTCATTGCCGTAATGGCATCTTGTGCCTTCTTCAATTTTGCAGCAGAAACCATTTTCATGGCACTGGTAATCTGCATCGTTGATGAAACCGATGAAATCCTATTCCGTATTTCCTTTAAATTTGCCATTTGTTCAAGTTAAAAGTTATGAATGAAGAGTTATGAGTTTTTAATAATTGAAACTAAAATTCTAATTAACTCTTCGCATTTAATTTTCATATCCTTTGGTACATTTCTTTCAGTTGCTTCCAATATTTCCAACCAATACATGGTCTCGTCTGCCTCCTTTAGAGCAATTCCAAACTTATTTTTAAAATCTTTTTTACTAACCCCTCGTTGTGCTTCTCTAGTATTAGCTCCAATACTTGTTCCGCTTCTTAATAATTGAGAGGCAAGCTCAAAATCTTTATTCTCTTTTAAAGTATCACAGTACAAAACAATTTTACAAGCAAAATCAAAACTCTTAATCCTAATAGGACTTTCATTTAACTTACTCATAACTAATCACTCTGCACTTGTAACTTATTTGTATTTCGCAGAAAGGTCTTTACAAACAGCTGTTAATGTATCAATAACTTCGTCTGTAAGTTTTCCAGCTTTCAATGTATCAAGAACATCTCTGTGCTTAGCGTTTAAAAACTCTAAGTAATCACGTTCAAATTCTTTTACTTTCTCAACTGGAACATCTCTTAACAAGTTCTTAGAACCTGCATAGATAATTGCAACCTGATCTTCCACCGTATAAGGATCGTTCTGTGCTTGCTTTAATATTTCAACGTTTCTACGTCCTTTTTCAATAACGTTCAAGGTAGCTGCATCTAAATCTGAACCGAATTTAGCGAACGCTTCCAATTCACGGAACTGTGCTTGATCCAGTTTCAATGTACCTGCAACCTTCTTCATTGATTTAATCTGAGCGTTACCACCAACACGAGATACGGAAATACCTACGTTAATTGCTGGTCTAACCCCTTGGTTGAATAAATCTTGCTCTAAGAATATCTGTCCGTCAGTAATAGAAATCACGTTAGTTGGGATATAAGCAGAAACGTCACCCGCTTGTGTTTCAATAATAGGCAAAGCCGTTAAAGAACCACCGCCTTTTACCATTGGCTTTAATACCTCTGGCAAATCGTTCATTTCTTTTGCGATATCATCATCATTGATAACTTTTGCAGCACGCTCCAATAATCTAGAGTGTAGGTAGAAAACGTCACCTGGGTACGCCTCACGTCCTGGTGGTCTTCTTAACAAAAGAGACACCTCACGGTAAGCAACCGCTTGTTTAGATAAATCATCATATATAATTAATGCAGGACGACCTGTATCACGGAAATATTCTCCAATAGATGCTCCGGTAAATGGTGCATATACTTGCATTGGTGCAGGATCAGATGCATTAGCAGCTACTATAGTAGTATATGCCATTGCTCCCTTATCTTCCAATACTTGAGCGATACCGGCAACAGTAGATGCTTTCTGACCTATGGCAACATAGATACAGTAAACAGGCTCACCAGCATCATAAAATTCTTTTTGATTTAGAATGGTATCGATACAAACTGTAGTCTTACCAGTTTGACGGTCACCAATAACCAATTCTCTTTGTCCTCTACCAACTGGAATCATTGCATCAATTGCTTTAATACCAGATTGCATTGGCTCAGTTACAGGCTCTCTGTAGATTACCCCTGGAGCTTTACGCTCTAATGGCATCTCATAAGTATCGCCGGCAATAGGTCCTTTACCATCGATAGGGTTTCCTAAAGTATCTACCACACGACCAACAATACCTTCACCAACTTTTACAGAAGCAATACGCTGTGTACGTTTTACCGTATCACCTTCACCAACTGATTTAGAAGGTCCTAAAAGAACCACACCAACGTTGTCTTCTTCAAGGTTTAGAACGATACCTTCAAGTCCGCCTTCGAACTCAACTAATTCTCCGTATTGCGCGTTCGCTAATCCGTAGATTCTTGCGATACCATCACCAACTTGTAATACAGTACCTACTTCGTCTAAAGTAGCGGTAGCATCAAATCCTGATAATTGTTTCTTTAAAATTGCTGATACTTCAGCGGCTTTTACTCCTGCCATTTTTAATTAGATATAAGATATTAGGCATTAGATGTAAACATCCGCGGCCTTATATTGTTATTATAGACTATTTGAAAATTCTCTTTTAATATTACTTAACTTGTTAGCTATACTAGCATCGTATTGTAAATCTCCTACTCTTAGAATGAATCCACCTATGATACTTTCGTCAATTTTATTCTCAATGGTAACCTCATTGCCTGTTATGGTAGCAACTTGCTTTAACACTTTTTTCTCCATGGCAGCATCTAACGGTACAGCAGTTGTAACGTAAGCTACATCTTTACCTTTTAATTGCTCGTTAAGAATAATGTATTTTAAAGCAACTTCATTTAGCATTCCTAAACGCTTGTTGTCCACTAACATATTAATAGTACCTTCTGTAATTGAATGACTACCCTTAAAAATTTCAAGCAAGGCGTTTTTTTTCAATGAACCAGATACAACCGGATTTGCCAATACATCTCTTAATTCTTTACTATCAGAAACAGTAGTGGCGATTGAACGCATATCTTTTTCAACAGCATCCAAGGCTTTGTTTTCCTTGGCCATATCTAATATTGCCTTTGCGTAACGTAATGCAGCTCTTGATTCGCTCATTATTTCCCTTAGTTAAGTTTTATATCGCTCAACAATGAATCAACCAACTTCAATTGCTTATCGTTATTAGATAATTCTTCTTTGATAACTTTTTCTGCAATAGCTACTGATAATTGTGCCACTTGGTTTTTAATATCTGCAACAGCCGCTTTCTTTTCGCTTTCAATAGCAACTTGCGCCTGCTTCAACATTTTATCCCCTTCTAATTTTGCCTGCTCCTTAGAATCAGAAATCATTTTTTCTTTGATTTCACGAGCTTCTTTTAACATCGCCTCACGCTCAGAACGTGCTTCTTGAAGCATTTTCTCGTTATCAGCTTGTAAATTTTGCATATCAGTACGTGCTTTCTCAGCTGCAGCCAATGCATCTTTTATTCCAGATTCTCTTTCATTCAATGAAGTTAAAATTGGCTTCCAAGCAAATTTTACCAATAAAAAAATTAAACCTAGTAATAGAATTGTTTGTACAACAAACAAACCTGGTGAAAAATCGTTCAATAAAGTTTCCATACTTTTTGTTTTTAAACTACTAAATCAATAATTAAAAAACATTTCCTGCAACCAACCGTTACAGGAGAATGTTCTTTGGTTTTTGCGTTCTTATTTTCCTAAGAACAAGGCACCGAATGCCAAACCTTCCAAAAGTGCAGCGATGATAATCATCGCAGTTTGAATTTTTCCTGTCGCTTCTGGTTGACGAGCAATACCTTCCATTGCCTTACCACCAATTTGACCAAGACCAATACCTGCTCCGATTACGATTAAACCTGCTCCAATTAAATTGTACATAATAAACTGATTTATATAATTAAATTAAAAAAACTCGAGTTAAATAAAATTTTCTCTTACATCTTCTGCATCTACAACTTCATGACCGTGGGCATCATGCTCATGTTCGTGATCATGCTCTGCAACTGCCATACCTATAAACAAAGCTGATAACATTGTAAAAATATAGGCTTGTAAAAATGCCACCAGGACTTCAATAAGGGTAATAAAAAATGCTAAGACCAATGAAAGTCCTGTTGCACCAACAACCCCTAAGCTATTTTTTAGAGTAAACATTATCGCAATTAAACTCATTACAACAATATGTCCTGCAGAAATGTTTGCAAATAAACGAACCAATAAAGAGAATGGCTTAATAATGAAAGCACCAGCTAATTCTATTATTGCCAAAACAGGCCTAATTAATATAGGCACTCCAGGCATCCACAATATGTGCATCCAATAATCTTTGTTACCACTTACGGTATAGATAATTAAAGTGAAAATTGCCAAAGCTGCTGTTACGGCTAACTGCCCTGTGACATTAAAGCCAAAAGGTGTAAGACCTAATAAGTTCAATATCCAAATGAAAAAGAAAACCGTTAATAGGTAACCTGTGAATTTCCTATATTTTTTTTCACCAATATTCGGTAAAGCAATTTCATCTCTAACATAAATAACCAATGGCTCTAACACTCTACCAAAACCTGTTGGCACCTTTTTACCTGCATACTGTCTTGCCAAAGAACCAAAAACTATGAGCATAAATAAGCCCACTAATAAAATTCCCATAACACTTTTAGTAATAGAAAAATCCAATACTTTATGTGCATTTGTTGGGTGATGAGCTTCATCAAATTCAACCTGAGAAGCACCTGCTTCTAATTCATATATTTTACTGTGAAGCTTTACAAAACTAGATCCGTTACGCTCAACAACCACCTTACCCTCATCATCATGATGAAAAGCCGAAGACATAAAAGTTACAAGGCCGTTACTTGACCAAACAATTACAGGCAAAGGAAAACCTACATGCTTACGCTCACCATTAGATGTGTATGAAAATAAATGAAAGTCGTGTGCGTCTTTAATGTGGTGTAAAATATAAGCATCTACCTCCTCTTTAGTATCTACTGCAGGGGTCTGGTCCTTGTCAGATGATGCAAATCCTTGTAAGGAAAAACATAATACGAAAAGTAGTGCTGCCGTTTTCAATGTATCTAAAACTTTCTTCATTATATCTTTTTCAAAAATTAAGCTCTTGAAATTTTGCGCAAAAGTAGTTAATATTAACCTAATCTACGCAACTTTAGAGCTTTAAAATTTAAGCTTTTTTGCTTTGCATCAATTTTGAAATGAAAATTACTTCAAGCGGCAAAAATACAATAACTGGAATTAATAGGGAAGCCCTATAATAGCGGGATAACATATTTTCTCCTAAAAGCTGCGGATAAAAAATAGCTGTAAATACTATTATCTTAAATACGAGTACTCCCATATAAATGAATCCTAATTGTTGAAATATTTTGTCTACTTCACAAAATATTTGAAAAAATATCAGCAAAACAAGGGAAAAGAAAAAATGAAAAATGTATGCTTTTTGTAATAGAGGAATAAAATTAACAGCTGTATTCCCTAAAAAAAATTGGTGTAAAAAAAAAGAAGTCGTGCCTACTAAAAGGAACACGACTATATATGTAATTATTTTTCTGAGCAATTGTCCTTATTTATTTAAGGCCATTACTTTTTTAATGACCAAGTATATGGACAAAAATACGGCAAGTAATGTAACCGTGTCCTCTAAATATGTTTTTTCGAACTTTTGATCTAACCATTCTCCTAAAAGATTACCTAAAAAAATAGTGGCACCCATTTGTATGGCAATACCGGATAAGCTTGCCGCCGTTCGTAAAAGTTCAGAATTGTCTTTAGGAGGCTTTTGCGGTTCCATTATTGTTAGCTGATTTAAAATTGGTGCCTTTACCGCCACCCATGGTGCAAGAAGCATTAAATGTAGCGCCTGGTTCAACGGCCAATTTATTTACAGATACGGTACCTTCAATTACTGCCGAAGCTTTTAAGGATAATAGGTCAGACACTAAGAGTTCACCATTAAAGCTACCTTCTATATCTGCATTTACACATTCTACTTTACCATGAATGTAACCATCTTTACCAATGACAACTTTTCCAGAAGTTTTTACATTACCATCTAACTTACCATCAATACGGAAATCAGCTTCTGAAATTATATCTCCTTTTATTTTGGTGTTCTTCTCAATTCTGTTTGGTTGTCCTCCTATTTCATTCATAGCCTTAGGTTTTTGTCTGTCTGAAAACATTGTTTACGGTTTTGGGGTTAAAAGCGTATTTCTATAATCGATTATATTTTTGTGTACTTGTATAATCTTATAGTTCTCGGATAAAACTACAAAATTCTCATCAGCAACACGGTAATCCTTATTGTTTTTTAGAAGCTCAGCATAGCCTAGCGCAAAGTCTTTAGATTTAAAACCATGCACGACCACAAATTGATCTTCTAGGTTATAAATATCTTTAGAAACTATATTTTTATATTTAAGCTCTTTAATTGATTTTGCTAAAAGCTCCATTAATTTTAAAGCCTTTTCATTATTACTTCTTTTAAATGGAAAAACTACTTTCCAGTTAGATGTTCCCTTGGAATCCGTCTCAGGAGAAAATTCTTTAGGTTCTAATTTAGGCAACTGCTCTGCAACCATTTGTTCTGCCTTTTTACCCTCAGGATTATTAGGGTATGTAAGTGCAACATAATTTAGTGCCTCTTTAAAAAGCTCAAAACCTTGCAGTCTACCAATAGCATTAGCTTTTAACATCTCAAACTTTGGTACAATTGGGTCTCCTGTAAACCTGTTGATGTTCTCTTCCGCACCTGTAATTACTTGTAAAAACTCTTGGTCATTAAATTTTTTAAATAAGCTTTCATATTTCTTTTCAGGACTATCGGAATTATCAGCCAATACCGCTTGCGGATTTAATAGAATCTCTGCATACCTAGAGTCGCCGTGGTTGGCTATAATATCTGCCTTCATACCCTCTTTCAACGGACTTTCAACTTCTTCATAAATCTTATACAGATTGTATTTTGAAGGTAATATTAATCGCTCTTCAGCATTAGATGCCAGCACATCTTCTAATTTACCCGCAGCCAAAAGGTTTTCATTAAATTTCTCCTTATATATTAATCCTAATTGATAATTGGCAAAATTACGTTCTGTTTTTAAGCTATCAATAATAGCAACATCAGTTGGCAAGCGATCCATATAATAATCTAAAGAGAATTTTTCATCCTCACTTACAACATTTAAACTATCGTTAGCTCCCGCTGCATTTTGTAATGCAATATTTTCGCTATTAATGACCGATTTATCTGACCAACGCCAATCATCGGTTAATTCTCTATTTCCCCAACGGTTCTTAAAATCGTTTTGTCCATAACCTAAGCTGGTAATATTATAGAAATAGAATTTACCTTTGTTTTCTTTACCGCCTTTACTTTTACTAAATGCAGCAAACCCATCTGTAATTCTGTCTTTTTCTTTTTTCTGAGCTGCTTCTTTCTCTTTTTGTAAGTTTTCGATATGTTTTCCAAAATAAGCCAATTGCTCTTCTTTGGGCATTTGGTATAGTGTAACGACACTGTCGGCGTATTGAACGATATCTTCATATTTAATAACATCCTCTAAATTGTCTCGTTTCTTTTTAATATCACGAAATTTCTTGGTGTTATCTGCCAGGTTCGTCAAAACACTATCGTAATATGCACCTGCAGGTTTATAAATACTTTCATCAAAATTGTATTCCGCTAAATTCTCATAATTCAATGCATTCAATTTTGGTTTGTCTTGAGTAGCCCGTAACGATTTGTTGAAATACACCAAAGCCAAGCTGTCCGATTCTTGCTCTAAATGAAACTCGGCAACTTGTCTATAAATATTATCTAAAAAGGGTCTGTTTTCCCTATTCAACTCCATTTTAGTCAAATACTCCAACACCTCTTCCTTGTTTTCCGTAGTAATTTGGGTATTCTTTAATTTTTCAATTTTCGCATTGATCATATAAACCCTTGGCGACTTTCGGTTTAACTCCACAACTTTATCAAATGCATAGTTAGCACTGTCTTTATGCCCCAGTTGATTATAAAGCTGACCTATTATATAATAATATCTACCCTTTTCTGGATTTTTTTTTGTGTAATGCGATGCAATTTTTAGATTTTGAACCGCAGTATCAGGTGCTTTTAAATTAATGTAGGCTTGCGCCATCATAGCTCTTGCATCTGCATATTCTTGGTCCTTTAAACTTTCAAACTTCATTAAACGTTTTAAGTTCTTAATGGCCAAATCTTCATTTTCTAATCGAATATTAACTTTCTCTCGCCAAATATTTGCTTCGTTTAGTTTATCGCTCTCTGAGTATTTGTTTAAGATATAGTTGAATGATTCTAATGCAGGAATATAACGTTCGTCAAAATAACGCGCTTTTCCTAGTAGTAAAAAAGCTTCGTCAATTTCAGGATTTCTTTCTTCATCCTTAATATCCATGCTATGGCGTTGAATAGCCTTGGTAGCTTTTTCTTCAGCAATAAGAAAATTAGGATTGTTGTCTTCCGAGTCAAGTTTTATTTCTCCACTAACTTCTAACCGTTCTACCGGTAATACATCAAAATAATCGTCTTGATACGTATCGTTTAAAGTTGTGCGCCCTTCTTCAAATGCAATATCCCCATTATACAAGGTATTGTATTTGGTGTTTAGGGCATGCCATTTACGATTTATAAAGGCATCCTTTTTGGTAGAACATGCATTAAACAGCATACTCACCAAAATACCTGATAAAATAAGTTTGTTTCTAAGATTCAAAATAGTTGATCTACGTATGTATGATTAACTTAAAAACAACCATATTATTATACTGTTTATCGGTAAAGGAGGTTTTTATTTTTCCATATTCAAATTACAAATAAACTTTTATGGCCGATTATTACGGACTAGATAGTTTGTTTTGAATTAGAATGGACGAGAATTCTTTTAATAATTACAGTTAATCTGAAGAATTATTACTTCATCGGATTTTAAAATTCTCTGGACAAAGTACAGAAACACTAAACTGACCAAGGAGTCTGTTTAGTGAATTTTAAAGCTTCCGAATAAATGTCCTACGTTTAGTTTTGTGAAGTCAATACTTCTTTGATTTTTAAATCAAAATTAGTTCTCGACTACGCCGGAAAAGGCATATTTGCAACTCTTTTATTCTGTAATTACTTGAGCACTTTCCGCACCAAAAAACACTTCAAGTTCTTTCAATGTTTCGGTAGATGTTTCAATATCCCTAACAACTTCGCCCTTGTTCAATACTACAATACGTTCGCAAACTTCGGTTACGTGAATTAAATCGTGACTAGAAACCAAAACGGTTACATCTTTTTGAGATGCCAATTCTTTAATAATTTGTTTAAGTCGTATTTGGGTGGTTGGATCTAAGTTTGCAAAAGGTTCATCCAATATCACCACTTTTGGGTTGCCAATAAAGGAAGCTACAATACCCGCTTTCTTTTGGTTTCCTTTAGATAAATCTCTTAAATATTTCTTTTGACCTAAAATTTCTCCGTGAAAGAAATCTTGATACTGTGCTAAGAGTGCATCTACGTCTGCTTTATTCTGTCCGCGGAGGTCACCGATAAAGTAGAAATACTCCTCGGGAGTTAAATAACCTATTAAAAAAGTTTCATCTATAAAAGATGAAGTAAATGGTTTCCAATCTTCACTGGTATTTACTTGAACTTCGTTATTAATTATATGACCTGTAGTTGGCTGTATTAAATCTAACAACAAGCTGAACAACGTTGTTTTACCTGCGCCATTATTTCCTACTAATCCAAAACTTTGTCCCGTTGGGATATTCAATGTTTCGATATTTAATACTGTTTGCGAGCCGTATTTTTTTGATAAATTATTTATTGTAATCATAATCTTTAAATTCTAATTATTAATATGAAATGTGATGTACTCTTGAACACCTAGCTTGCTTTTTCTTTAAAGCCCGCTATCATTCCGTATTTTTTTCTCTTGTATTGTTCCGTTATTAAATCCAATAAGTAGTTTTTCATGGCAAAACCGATTATGCCCAAAACTGAAAGTATACCAACCGCCACTTCTAAATTAAAGATGTAATAAAAGATGGAAAATAAAATTATAGGAACTACCAAAACCGGAAGCATTACCAAAAATTGCGTTGCACTTGCACCTTGCATATTCCCGAACGGACTTTGATCTAATTCAATTCTTTTTTTGTTGAAGGACCCAAAATATAAAATGACCGGTATATTTACTCCCAAATTATATAATGCGCAACCAAAATTGATTGCCAAAGCATCCCAACCGAAGTAAACATAGGGTATAGTCAATAAAAACATCCCTACAACACTCACAGTAATTAATATAACTTTAGATTCTAAATACTTACGCATGGGTATATTTTGCGACATCATCATACTATAATAACTACTATCCCATGCTGGTATAAATTGACCAAAATTACTTAAAAAAATACCCGTCATAAATATGCCTACAAAGGCCTTCATTGGCATCATATTACTATAGACGTCTACCGTATAAAACACCAAACCATAAAAAACAAAAAGTAAGGAAATATACACTTGTGACTTAGTTCTTTTATTACGCCAGATCATTTTAAGATCAAGCTGTAAAAAAGACCCCATTTCGCCAAAACGTTTGGTCCAAGCCAAATCTGACGTATTTGCTTCAACTGATTTCGATTTAAGCTTTGCATCTAAATATATCTTGTCCCGTAGGTATTTATAATTTACATAATACGTGAATAAGGCCAGTGCAATAGGAATCAATATTGTTAACGGATATGCATAAAGTGCATGAAAAACCGGAGCAAAAAATTCCTTTATTGAAAACACACCGAAATAATCAAGTCCGTACCCTAAAACAAGCAAACTCACAATTGCAATAAGAACCTTGTCATTCTTGTTTATTAGTAGGTTCACGTAATTAATGCTTAGCACAATTGCAATGATAGCTACGATCCATAGTAAAACGTTTAATACAGGGTAGCCATTAAATATCAGAACTATTGCAAAGGGCACTATAAAGAAAAGTGTCAATAAATTATAGATAGATGCCGCCGATCTACCTAAAATATAATGGGCAATAGTGCTTTTCTTTACCGGTGTGGTCAAAAATGGTTTTATATCCATTACGGGTAGCTTTTGCATAAAATACCGCAGCATTAACTCTATTAAAATCCAATAGATAAAATATTGACTGACAATCCACATAGGACTCACATCTGGAAATATTTTTTTAAGAAGAAAGTACATTCCTCCACCAGTTATAGCAAGGGAAAGTAGCATATAGATTCCAAAAAAACCCATTACTATTTTAATCCCCAGACTTTTACCAAGGTTAGAGGACCTAAAAAAAGATTTCCATTGTAAGGAAGAAAATCGTTTAAACATTCGGTTGGTTTTAGTATTCAGAATATAAGTAAGAAAAATCTTGAGTTTGTTACAAGACTAATCCAATTATATTTCTAAACTACATAAAATATACCGCAACCAAATTATCGTTTTAAAGTAAAATGACCTGTAATTATTTGATTGTCAGAATATACATATTTAAACCAGTAATCTGAATCGGGTAGTGGAATTCCGTTATACAACCCCGCTACCCCAGTTTGCAGCTGGTGGCCAAAACAGTAAGCCATTAGCCAGATAACCCAAAAAACCAATAACGAATATATTTTATTGATTTATTAAACCTATACTTACTCGGAACGGCAATCGTCACGGACGAGCGCTAGCGAGGGAGCATTTAAATCTCGATTATCGAGTAAATTACTTTTTGCTTTCTACTTCCTTTACGGTTTCAATTAAAGTTTTTAAGGTCTGTACTCTGCTTTTTTCGTACGATTTATTTGGATCATAATCATGGTACGATTTTATAAATTCACTAGTAGGTTCCCATATTGTTTGCATTACACCTTTAATATGCCCCTCCATCTCTTCGGTGTTGTTTTTACGCAGAAAATCCATCATTCTCACTTGTGCTTCGGCAACTTCTGGCTGATTCCATGGGCAGGCAATAACATCAAAACCTTTCATAGCAAAATAGGCAGGCGTTGCAATCGCTTTTTTATAATGCCAATCACAAATTAAAATATCTTTTGGAATCCAATCAATAGCTCTTTGCGTATTGTTGTAACTAGCCTCCCACATGCCAATACCACTTGAACGCCCATCTAATAGTCGATCTCCCCAAATCCAAAGTCGAATATCTTTTTTGGCTAAATGTTGATGTATTTTATTGACTTCGTTTGCAAAGACAACTGCTGGGTCTAAACCTTTACATCTAGGACAATCTTTATCTACAAAATCAAAAACCTCATCCATTCCCGCATGGTAATCAGTAGCTTCAAATACTTCTACAAGTTCATCTATCAAATCAAAAACAATATTATGAACTTCAGGATGTAGCGGACAATAGCTTTTGCAATACAAGTCGTCTGGATTGGGCCAGCTGAAATTACTTAAATCAACATGTGGTTTTTCATCAAATTGCGGATATACACGCAGAAGCATTTTCATATAATCCCCCTCACTTTGATGCCCAAGTAAATTAAGTTGTGGAATTAGGTTAATGCCATGTTTTTTACACGCTGCAAGCATTTTCTTTATGTGCGCCTCGCTCAAAGGGGTTTCAGATTGTAGCTCTGGATGAGATTTCCATTGGTAATGGTAGTCTACTTGAATAATTACGGTATTTATTCCGTTTGGAGCAAGTTCCTCTTCAACAAATTTTATGAACTCATCTACCTCTTGCGGTAATGGAGTGTAAATACTGAATGCCTTTATTTCAAAAGGTTTTTGTGCAAAAGCTCCTACCGAGGAGAGCAACGTTAGAACTATAAAGCGAATAAGTATTTTTGTCATCAGATTGAGTTTATAAATGATTATAAGTTTGTCAAGTAAACAACCTCAGAACAAGCCCACGAGGCCTTTATAGAAAGAAATATTTTCCTTTCGAGGCAAGCCTCGAAGCATTTAAGTCTCGATTATCGAGTAAAAGCATCTTTCAAATATGCATCGACAAAGCTTACAACATAAGCTGCAGTAGCTGTTCTGAACTTTATTTTTTCTAGCCAACTTAATTCTAAATATACAAAAACCATAACATTGCTAAGTCATTTTTATCTGTATCGTTTGTTGTTAGCATCTACTCATAATGCCACCCGAAGATATCCGCTAACTTTAACGAAGAATGCACTAGTCAAATTCTAGCGGCATTAAAAGAAAAAGGCGTGAAGATTTACACTACTAATTAAGCCAATAATAATACTACAAACGGATAAAAATACTTCACTCCAGACTTTTTTGACAAATGTTATATGATATCGCAAAAGCATGCTTAATTTTGTAATTCGATTTAAAGAAATGAACATATGTCGCAATTTCACTCACTAACGGTAAAACATATTAAGAAATTAACGCCAACTTCTGTTGCCGTTACATTTTCAATTCCAAAAGAATTGGCGCAAACCTTCACATTTACGGCCGGTCAGTATGTCACCATAAAAAAAGAAATTAAAGGAAAAGAGCTTAGAAGAGCGTATTCTATTAGTTCATCTACCGACAAAGATGGTATTACTATCGGAATTAAAAAAGTGGATAAAGGCGGATTCTCTAACTATGCCAACTCACAATTAAAAGTGGGTGACACATTAGAAGTTATGGAGCCAGAGGGTCGCTTTGTTTTTAATACTACGAAGGACGTACAAAACATTGCTGCTTTTGCTGCAGGCAGTGGTATTACCCCTATCATGAGTATTGCAAAGTCGGTTTTGGACAGTAACCCAAAGAACAAATTCGTTTTGGTTTACGGAAACAAATCTTACGAAGAAACTATGTTTTATACGGATTTGGTGAAACTGGAATTAGAATATGCCAATCGGTTTTTTGTATACTTCACTAATAGTCAAACGCGCGAAGACAAGGCTCTATTCGGTAGAATAGATACCTCGACAGTAAACTATGCGTTGTTAAACAAGCATAAAAACGTTGATTTTGACGGGTATTATTTATGCGGACCAGAAGAGATGATTCGCTTAGTTCAAGACACATTGGTAGAAAATGAAGTGGATAAGGGTAAAATACATTTTGAACTTTTTACGCCGACTGAAATAAAAGAAGAACTTCCTATACAAGCAGATGGTCAAACTTCGGTTACAGTTCTTGTTGATGATGAAGAGTTTAATTTTACAATGGATAAGAAATCAGTAATTCTTGATGCTGTTTTAAAAGAAAACATTGATGCCCCTTATTCTTGCCAGGGCGGTGTATGTAGTAGCTGTATTGCCAAAGTAACGGAAGGAAAAGCTGAAATGGTTAAGAATCAAATCTTGACCGATAAGGAAATAGCGGACGGATTTATACTTACCTGCCAAGCACACCCAACTACACCTACAATTAAGGTAGACTATGATGATGTTTAGATAAGAGCTTACCAAATAAAAATTAAACGGCATTACTTTCGTAATGCCGTTTAATTTTGTTCATTATCTTCCTCCACAAAGTCAAAATTAAATTTGATTGAGATATCCTTCTTAGAACTTTGAAATACCTTTGATAGCATTTTCAACGCTTATTTTGGTATGTCTATAGAAATCATTGGTGTTTTTATCATCATCGCAGCTGTAATTATATTGTTTGCGTTTGAGATTTTCCCGATGGATAAAATATCCTTCTGTATTATCGCTGCACTATTATTGACAGGCTTAGTATCACCGGAGGAGGCTGTCAGCGGATTTTCTAACAAAGCGGTTATCACTATTTTATGTTTGATGATTTTAGCGATAGGACTAGAAGAGAACGGTGCAATTTCATACTTAGCGAAGGGGCTGAAAATTTTAAAGAACTGGCCCGTAGTATTAGCAACGGTTGCTATTATGCTTATTGCCGGAAGCATTTCTGCTTTTGTAAGCTCAACCGCCGTGGTAATTGTCTTCATTAAAATAGTTGCCGAGCTCAGAGAAAAATATCAACTACCCCCAGGAAAATTATTATTACCTATATCATTCGCAAGTATTCTTGGTGGCAGCTGCACACTTATGGGAACTTCAACCAACTTATTGGTCAGTAATATAGCTGCTAGGTACACTGGCGAAAAACTTGGTTTTTTTGAATTTTCGCTCATGGGAGGCACTTTTTTGGTCATTTCTATAGGTATAATTGCCCTTTTCTATCGATTTTTGCCAAGAGATACAGGTGAACTTTCTGATAATTATGACCTTGACCGTTATCTTTTAACCTTAACCGTTGAACCAGAATCTCCGTTGGTTGATACGCCCATTGGGGAAAGCTTTATGTATAAAGAAGCAGACATTACAGTTTTGCGCTTATCTAGATATGGATACGACCAAAATTTGGATAATCATGATTTACTGATCAAACCCAACGATGTCATTCTTTTACATTGCAGTTTAGAAAACCTTCAAAAAATGCGTGGCGAAGGGTATTTTGAGGTAGAACAGGAAGAAAAAGACCATTTTAAATCTACCAAGAACACACAAATTAAAAAAGTAGCCGATTCCGATAAAAAGGATAAGGACGAATCTGAAAATACGGATAAAAATTTACTGCTTGAATTATTGCTTTTACCAGGCTCTCGTTTTCTAGGTAAAAATCTGACCGAATTAAAAACCATGTTAATCCCAAGAGCTATTCCGCTTGCGGTCAATAAACGAAAGAAGTTACGTATTCTTCAAAATCGATTACATCAAAGCAATCATGAATTTACAAAGCTTCATGTGGGTGATCGCCTATTAATACAGACCAGGCCAGAATTCGTTTCTAATTTTGAAAACAGTAATAACTTGGCCGTATTAAATCAATACGAAGGTCGCACGCCTGCTACTCCGTTTAAGAGAAATTTATCCATCTTGATTTTAATTGCCACCATAACCATGGCGGCAACGGGAGTTTTTGAGGTAATGACCAGTGTAATCACCGGTACCTTAGCCATGCTCTTGTTTAAATGTGTAGAGTTAAACCGTATTTATGAAAAGATAAACTGGCAAATTATTTTTTTATTGGCAGGGATGATACCGCTTGGTATTGCCATGAGCAATGCCAAAGCAGATACTTGGATTACCGAAGAACTTTTAGCTTTGATGTCTGGTCAGCAACATATTTTCATCATCGGATTGTTGTTTTTGACGACCATGTTATTAAGCAGTGTTGTATCTAACAATGCTACCGCAATTATCATGGCACCCATAGGTATTTCTCTTGCTACTGGGTTAAGTCTAGACCCAAAACCATTTATTCTTTGTGTAATGTTCGCCGCTAATTTTAGCTTCTTTACCCCATTAGGTTATCAAACCAATGCCTTAATTTACAGCATGGGAATCTATAAGTTCAAACACTTTCTAGTGATTGGCGGAGTAATTTCTGTAGTTCTTTGGATTGTGGGTACCTTGCTTTTAAGTGCAATGTTATAGTTCTAATTATTCCGAAAAAACGGCTTCAAATTTTTTAACTGCAGCTTCATAACCAATGGCGTAAGCTTTTTCAATACCTCTTCTATCCAAAATACCAATATGCTCCAATTCTTTAGATTCAAGAACCAAGTTACAATTATTGATTTTTTGTCTGTTAATAGCATAAATCATCAACCCGGTTACCCTTCCTGTTAATTGAAACGAGTTGTTTAGATGCTTCTTTTCTAATTTAGAAACTACCGAAACATTACTGCCAATAACATATTCTACTCTAGACAAAACCGGCTCTAAAGGAAAATTGTTCATGATTCCGCCATCGGCATATAATTCACCCATATACTCAACGGGACTAAAAACAGGTGGTAAAGCAGCCGAAGCCAATAGTGGTTTTATCAGTTCTCCTTTATCAATAAAAATTTCTTCACCTTTCTGCAAATTTGTAGCAACCACGTGAAGTTCTCTATTTAAAGCCTCAAAACTATCCTCTGGAAAATACTTTTTAAAGGAGGCTATATAGCTTTCGCTATTTATTAATCCAGGTTTGGCAACGGCAAAATAGTTGTATTTAAAAAGCGGTGTTTCCTTAAAAAACTTAAGCATATCTACAACCGGTTTATCTGCCGCATACAACGCACCTACCAAAGCACCAATACTGCTTCCGGAAACTACTTTGGCTTCAAGACCGAACTCTTGCATTGCCTTTATAACACCTATATGCGCCATGCCTCGAATACCTCCGCCGGAAAGCACCAAACCTATGGACTTAGAACCTAATTGCATCTATCTAGAATTGATTTCAAAAAAAAATGCCAAGCGAATACTATTATCCGCTCGGCATAAAATTAGTCAATCAACTACCTAGGTACAAGCCTAGAAGTGTAATTTGGAATAAATACTTTTCAACCGACCAGAACAAGATGTAATATAACCCTCTGGAGGGATTAAAGTAGACTATGAATCCAATCCAAAGGCATAATAATTTTTGGTGCCATCTTCATAAACTCCTTCCAGCATCACTCCGCCTTTTTTGTTCTCTAAAATGGAAGCAACATCATCAACATCCTTAACACGTTTACCATCAATATGGGTGATAATAAAACCTTCTCGCATTTGAGTTTCACTCTTAATCTTACCAGGATATAATTTAGTAACCTGTACTCCGCCATCTAAACCAATTTTCTTGGCAATGTCTTTATTTACATTCTCAAAATTGGCACCTAAAAGGTTAAAAACGGCTTTTTCCTCCTTTTTAATAATGTTGGTACCACCTTGCGAATTATGGAGCTCTACTTCCAATTCTTTTTCTTTGCCATTTCTATTGACAACAATGGTAACCTTATCGCCAGGTCTTTTACCTGCAATAATTTCTTGAAGTCTTGGTGACGAAGCTGTTTCTTTCCCATTTACGCTAAGGATAATATCACCAGATTCTATACCTGCTAAATCTGCACCACTATTTTCACCTACTTGCTCTACCCAAACTCCTTTTGTAAAGTCAACATCTTTTTCTTTCGCCAAATTACTGTCCATAGTTCTTATGGTAACCCCTAGCATACCACGTTGCACGTTACCGAATTTCAATAAATCTTCAACTACTTTGGTGACAATGTTACTAGGCACTGCAAATCCGTATCCTGTATAGGTACCTGTGGTACTTGCTATAGCCGTGTTGATACCAACTAAATTACCATCTAAATTCACTAATGCACCACCACTATTGCCAGGGTTTATAGCCGCATCGGTCTGAATGAAACTTTCAACAGCAAATTTATCAGTATTAATATGAATGCTTCTTGCCTTTGCACTTACAATACCTGCAGTAACGGTTGAGTTCAACCCTAACGGATTACCAACCGCTAATACCCACTCACCTACTTCTACATCATCAGAATTTACCAATGACATCGTTTTTAAATTATCGGCTTTAATCTGTAAAAGTGCTAAATCTGTCGTTGGGTCGGTACCAATCACCGTTGCTTTATACGATTGATTATTATATAAAGTAACCTCAACCTCATCGGCATTATCAATAACATGATTATTCGTTACGATATATCCTTTGTCATTAATGATTACTCCGGAACCAGTTCCAACACGAGGTTGTGACTGCATACCTTCTGGAGATTGCCCTTTGAACATATCTCCAAAAAACTCTTTAAAAGGATCTGGTAATTCGCGGGCACCTTGGTGATAAGAACCACTGGTTTGTGTAGATTTAATATGCACTACCGCATCTAAAACTTTTTCCGAGGTTTCGGTAAAATCTAAGGGCTTAATATTTCCTTCATTATCCTTGGTGTATAAAGCTTGTGCTCCAGGAACAGATTCTACTACGGTAACCCCACTAGTTTCTTTTACATCTTGCTTGTTAAATTGTATTACTCCGTAACTAACTGCAAGAGCAATAACTGCCGAGAAGAAGTAAACCTTCCAATCGCTTCTGGTATTTGTTTCTGATTTCATATGTATTTAAATTTTTATAATTCTTCTGATGTTCTATGGGCAATAGCTATGCCATGCATATACCTGTGAATCCTAAAAAAAAATTAAAACTACTTGAAATTTTAAGAATTATTTTAGACTAACCGGTCGGTAACCTTAAAATTATGCCAGATCTACAATAATAAGAAGTCAATAATCTAATTTTTCAATGATTTTATAGGCAAAAATACAAGTTTGATTAATAAAGGTATTGCTAAAAACCGACCACACAGTCTAAAACTGACATTTTGACCTAATGTAAACGGTTTCATATATTTTTATTTTACAATTATGCAATCTTAGAAAACCTTTGCTATATTTTTACGTAAGTTTAACAAAAAGAAAGAACATTTAATTGAATTCACTAGGTACAGCAATTTTAGTATTTGCCAATTCCGCTAAACAAGATTTGGCGAATAAGCACATTCCTAAAGGTGAACATTTATTTGATGTTCTAACTCAGACTACGCTAAAAAAGGCAAAGAAAACAGGCTTGCCTGTTTTTCACTTTTCAGATGAAGATCAAGTTGGTGTTTCTTTCGGCGAACGTTTTACCAATGCCATTGCTAGTGTTTTTGACAGGGGATTTTCAAATATTATTACGATTGGTAATGATACACCGCATTTAAAAACACAGCATCTTAAGCATACCGCACAACAATTAGCAATGGGCAATACCGTAATTGGTCCTTCTATTGACGGTGGTTTCTATTTATTAGGTCTACAAAAATCTAATTTTGAAGTTGCTGAATTTCAAAATTTCCCTTGGCAGCGCTTTAGTTTGTACCATCAAATTTCATTGTGGTTACAAAAAGAATCGTCAGAATTAATAAAATTACCTGTTCTACAGGATTTGGATAATGAAGGAGATTTACAATCTTTACTATCGTTTTCCACTGGTCTATCTATAAGTTTATTATTGTTAATCATCGGTTTATTAAAAATAAACAGAAGTCTATACAACGTTAAACAGAATTTCTCTTCTCTATTTCCAAACAGCTTTCTATATAACAAAGGTTCACCTACAGTTTCATTTATCTAGACTCCCCTTTTATCCAAAAGTTGGATAAATGAAAACTCAGTCCTAAGCTATATATGAAACACGTATTACTTGTGTTGACCTTGTTTATAATGAACATAGTCAACGCTCAAGAAACAATTACAGGTACAATTTCTGATACCGATGGAAATACCATACCGTTCGTAAACATTGTATTATCTGGTACCATGACCGGTTCAACCACCAATGAAAGTGGTTTTTATACCATTGATGTACCCAATCTTTCAGGCGCATTAGAATTTTCTGTTTTAGGATACATGACACAACTTGTTCCAATTAATAACCGTCGTACCATTAATATAACGCTTGAAGATTCTTCTGAAGTTTTAGATGAAGTGGTTTTGACCGCATTAGGTTTGAAACGAGAAACTAAAGAATTAGGCTATGTAGTTCAAAGCTTAGACGCAAAAGGAGTTACCGAGGTAAAATCAGTGAACTTTTTAGATAATCTTTCAGGTAAACTGGCAGGTGTAACCATAAATCAAGGAGCTACCGGTGTTGGTTCTTCTTCTAAAATAACCATTCGTGGGGAAGCTTCTTTCTCTAATAATAACCCCCTTTTTATTGTAGATGGAGTACCCATTAACAATAACTCGGTCTTCAACTTTACCAATGAGGCTGCAGCCGGATTTCAAGAAATAGATTTTGGAAACGGTGCTATGGATGTAAATCCTGATGATATTGCCGAAGTATCGGTTTTAAAAGGACCAAGTGCCGCAGCATTGTATGGTACAAGAGCAGCTAATGGAGTTATAATTATTGAAACCAAAAGCGGGAAAAATTCGAAAGGTTTGGGTGTAAGTTACAACACCAGTTTTTTTATGGATTCAGCCTTTCAGTTGCCTAATTTTCAAAATGAATACGGACAAGGAAACTCCGGTGAGTTTGCTTTTGTAGACGGATTAGGTGGCGGAACCAATGATTTAATTACCTACAGTTGGGGGCCTCGTTTAGATGTTGGCAATCTTATTCCGCAATATGATAGTCCGGTAACCTTGGCAGATGGCACCATAGTGCGAGGTGGAGATACCGCTCTTTACAATGGGAATACAATAACACCAACGGAGTTTAAATCGAACCCCGATAATTTGAAGAACTTCTATGAAACCGGAACAACGTTAATTAATAACATCGCTATCTCTAACGGTTTTGAAAAAGGTAACTATCGTCTTTCGTTTACCGATTTGAGAAGTGAATCTATAATACCGGGAGTTAATTTAGACCGACAAACCGTAAGTGCACGTTTAAATTTTCAACCGATTGATAAATTACGCATCAATTCATCTATAAGCTACATCAATTCTAATAGCGATAATAGACCGTCAAATGGATATGGATCTGAAAATGCAAACTATTCTTTGGTCGCTTGGGGTCCACGTTCTTTAAATATTGAGAACTTAAAAAATTATTGGCAAACGGGTTTAGAAGGGGTTCAACAATATTCTTTCAACTACACTTATTTTGATAATCCATATTTCATTCTTAATGAAAATACCAACTCGTTCAATAGAGATAGGGTATTCGGAAACATCTCAGCCAGCTATGATATTACAGAGCACGTAACGGCATCTATACGAACAGGTATGGATTATTCAAGTGAATTACGCCAATTGAAAAGAGCCTATAGTTCTAATCGTTTTTCAAATGGCGCTTATGCCGAGCATGATGTTTTCTATAGAGAAGTAAATACCGATTTCCTATTGAACTATACAAATCAATTCAATGACTTTAAAGTTGATGTATCCCTTGGCGGAAATCGATTAGATCAAAAAGCATTTACCTCACAAGCACAAACTACAAGTTTAGCACAACCGGGTATTTTTAGATTGTCTAATGCTGCTTCACCAATTGAAGTATTCGAGTTTGAATCTAATAAAAGAATAAACAGTTTTTACGGTCTAGCTAAATTTGGATATAAAGATTTCCTCTTCTTAGATGTCACCGGAAGAAACGATTGGTCCAGTGCTTTGGCCACTCCGTTTTCGGTTGATAACACCTCATTCTTTTATCCATCGGTATCTAGTAGTTTTATACTATCAAAAGTGGTTGAGTTACCTAAAGCAATTTCTTTTGCAAAACTAAGGGCAAGTTGGGCGCAGGTTGGTAACGATACAAATCCGTATCAGACTACAGGTGCTTTTGTAGCACAGACACCGTTTAATGGTCAGCCAACCTTTAGTAATTCTAATACCATTGCAAACGCTAATCTACAACCAGAACTAACTTCTTCATTTGAAGTAGGTGCAGATGTACGATTGTTTGGCGACCAAGTCCGTTTTGATGTTTCGTATTATAACGCAATGACCAAAGATCAAATCATTTCTTTGCCCATAGGTATTTCCTCAGGTTATACGCAGCAAGTGGTTAATGGTGGTGAAGTTCGTTCCAAAGGCGTGGAGATTATTTTGGGCATTTCGCCAGTACTAAGTCAGAATTTAAAATGGAACAGCACCTTAAATTTTAGCACAAACAGGTCTACGGTAGAAAGCCTACCACAAGACGAAGGGCGATTAACATTGGCATATTCTAGAATTTACGACAGTCAAAACCAAACGGTATTTTTACAAGCAGAAGAAGGCGGTCGTGTGGGTGATTTGTACGGAACGGGATATCTAAAAAATGAAAATGGTGATTTTATCTTAACGGATGAAGGTAGATACATCCCTAATAACGAATTGCAAAAACTGGGAAATTACAATCCCGATTTTATGTTGGGCTTCAATAATCAATTCAATTATAAGAGCTGGAATATGGGTTTCCTTTTTGATTGGCGACAAGGCGGAATCATTGTTTCTAGAACAAAAGCATTAGGTAACGTTGGTGGTCAGTTAGCAGAAACAGCAAATAGACCAGAAGAAGGAATTATACCCAAAGGCGTTGTAAATACCGGCACTGCAGATAATCCTGTGTATACACCAAATACCGTTGCTGTAACGGCAGAAAGTTACTACCGTCAGTTTTATGATAGAAATCACGAGGAAAACAATACGTATGATGCTTCCTTTTTAAAGCTGCGTCAAGTATCCATTGGTTATACGTTTGACAATCTTAGTCTTTTCAATCAAGATGCCACGTTGAGTTTATCTCTAATTGGGAAGAACTTGTTTGCCATTACGGAGAATCCGCATTTTGACCCCGAGCAATTGGCAGTACAAGGGCAAGGATTTATAAGTGGTGTTGAAGATATGTCATACGCCACCACAAGAAGTATCGGTTTTAAAGCCGGGTTTAATTTTTAAGAAAAAGATGATGAAACATATATATAGCATTCTAATCTTGTTGTTGGTCGTTGGCTGCACAAAAGAATTTGAAGAAATTAATACGAATACGAACGATCCGGTTACGGTACAACCTAGTCTTTTGTTAAGACAGGTTATCTATGACTACGGTGAACAAATGTCTTATGAAGGTTTTACTGCTGGTAACCTATTAGGCCAATATAGTACCGCTCTAGATTTTAACCTATTCGATCGTCATGATTTAAAGTCACCGCAACTGGGGGGAAATCCGTGGCCTATATTCTATCAGAATTTAAGGGATAATGAAATCATACTGAATTTATCTCAAGAGAATGCTGCTTATGCGGTTTATGAAGGTCCGGCAAGAATTATGAAAGCATTCATGTCGGCAGGTTTAACAGATTTATTTGGTGATGTCCCCTATTCCGAAGCATTTCAAGGAGATACAGAAACCGTAACTCCCACTTACGACAAACAAGAATCTATTTATATGGATGAAGGTGGTGTATTCGATAATCTAGATAAAGGAATTTTAGCCATTCAAAACTATACGGGAACCATAGCGTTGGAAGGTGATATTTTATTTAATGGCGATTTAGACGGATGGATTCGTTTTGCAAATTCATTGAAGATTAAATATTTAATGCGTGTTTCAAGCAAAATTGATGTTGCTTCTCAATTGCAGACGATAGTTACTGATGGTAATTTTATTGATGATAACAGCGAAAATGCCATTTTCAACTTTACCGATGGCGAACCAAATAGTTTTAGGTTGGCACAACTTAGGGTCGGCGATTTTAATAATTATGTGCTTTCTGAAACGATGGATGAAATTTTAACCAACTTAAACGATCCAAGAATTGCACGCTTATACCAACCTTTTGCCAATGGCACTGATGGCGGTTATAACGGACTATTAAATGGAATCGATGCCTCTGCGGGAGTATCGTTAGCTGATTACTCTTTATTAGGTACCATATTTAGAGAAAATACAGGGCTCTTAGATGCCAATTTCATGACAAGTATGGAAACACACTTTCTACTAGCGGAAGCTTCAGAAAAAGGTCTTATTGTAGCGGATACCGAAACGCTTTATAATACAGGCGTAACACAAGCCTTTGAATATTGGCAAGTAGCCCTACCTACTGATTATTTAACCGTTGACGCAGCTTTAAATAATGGTGATCCTTTAGAGAATATCATTACTCAAAAATGGATTGCGAATAGCATAAATGGTTATGAAGGATGGATTGAATATAGAAGAACAGGTTTTCCGCAATTGAAAACAATCTCGGCTAGTTTAAATAATGATTTGATTCCGATACGCATGCCTTATCCCGCTGAGGAAGAAGCTTTAAATAATGCCAATTATACCCAAGCTTCAAATAACACGGAAGGCAATAGTATAAATGTGGCTGTTTGGTGGGATGAGTGAAAGAGTTAGGAGTTAGGAGTTAGGAGTTAGGAGTTAGGAGTTAGGAGTTAGGAGTTAGGAAAAAAATAAATTTATGACTGAAGTACAAATTTGGCAATGGGGATTAGTGATAGCATCAAGTTTGGTGTTGTTTTTCCTTTCTCCATGGGCAAAAGATACCAATCAGTTTTTTAAAGCGGTTCAAAAGAAGAAAGCACCCAATACGTTCATGTTAATGGGTAGTTTAATCATTTCTTGGATATTTGCCAAGAGTATTACCAACGCCGCAAACTTAGGCTTGGACTTCGGTATCGTTGGTGGTATTGCCTATGCCGGGTATTATTTGTCATTTGCCGTAGCAGGTATTGTAATTTACAAAATGAGGTTGCATGGTAAGTATACCAGTATTCATCATTTTCTATCTTCAAAATTTGGCAAAACAGCCGTAACTGTATTTTCAATTCTTATTGCATTTCGTTTGTTTAATGAAGTATGGAGCAACACAATGGTCATCGGAACTTACTTTGGCGATATAGGCACAAGCCCGTATTATTGGTCTATTTTAGTCTTTACCGGATTAACCTTGGCATATGTATTAAAAGGAGGTATGAGCAGCTCAATTTTTACCGATGTTATCCAAATGGGGCTATTTACACTTCTTTTAGCGGTAATATTATTCACTATTTTTAGGAAGGATAATGCAATCACCACCTCCGAAGTAATAAATTCCGGAATATGGTCTTTTGAAACAGGTTTAAATTTATTAATTGCAGCATTATTACAATCCTTCAGTTATCCCTTTCATGATCCGGTGTTGACCGATAGAGGGTTTATCAGTAGTCCGAAAGTAACATTAAAGAGTTTCTTGTGGGCAAGTGCATTAGGTGCTATTTGCATCATTCTGTTTAGTATTATCGGAGTTTATGCTCAATCTCAAGGTATGCAAGGTCAGGCAGCGGTACAAGTCGGTAAGGCGTTTGGTACGGTAATTCTTCTGGTCATTAATTTTATTATGATTACGTCGGCAGCATCAACATTAGATTCTACCTTTTCATCATTTTCAAAATTACTGGCATTAGATCTAAACCTTGGAAACACATTAAAATTTGGTCGTTGGTCCATGGTAGCAATTGCTGTTTTAGGTACCATACCCGTTTTTTTAGATGCAGAGATACTATCAGCTACCACCATTAGTGGAACTATGGTTATAGGGCTAACTCCCGTTTTTCTATTTTGGAAAGGAGACGCGCCTAAAATCAGTTTTCATTTAAGTGTATTTAGCGGATTAATTTTTGGTTTCCTTTTAATTTTCAACTGGTTTCCAAATGATTTGATTTTTACAACTGGCAAGTATGCCAATTTATTATGGATTAATTTTTGGGGCATTTTATGTTGCCTATTCGTTTATAGAATACCTACATGGATAAAGAAATAAAATATATTGGTGCCAAAAACGGAAAGCTATTGCTTTTTGGTGGCGTGTATAGTAATCTACAGGCTTTGGAGCAATTGATTTCCATTGCTGAAGAAGCAGGAATTCAACCAGAGAACTGTATAAGTACCGGTGATATTACGGGTTACTGCGCACAACCAGAAGAAACGGTACAACTATTTCAAAAATGGGGTGCACTTACTATTGCTGGCAATGTAGAATTGCAACTTGCCAATGATAGCGAAGATTGCGGGTGCGATTTTAAAAGTGGTAGCCGTTGCGACGATTTTTCTAAAATGTGGTTTCCGTATACTAAAAGGCATTTATCGCCACAATCCTTAGATTGGATGAAGGAAATTCCCGAATACATTAGTTTTGATTATGGAAACAAAAAAGTAACGGTAGTCCATGGAAACTATGGAAACACTTCTGAATTTATATTTAAATCAAATGCTACGGAAAGTAAAGAACGCTGTTTTACAGCCACTAAAAGTGATGTGATTATTGCGGGACATTGTGGCTTGCCATTTCATCAAACTATAAAAGAAAATTTATGGTTGAATCCTGGTGTTATTGGTATGCCAGCAAATGATGGTACCACAAGGGTATGGTATATGATTCTGAATATCGAAGACGGAGAAGTTACTTATTCTCATCATTCATTCCAATATGATGCCGAAACAACGCAAAAGTTAATGTACAAAAACCACTTACCAGAAGCCTATGGCGATACCCTTATTTCTGGCATATGGGACAATATGGAAATACTCCCTAAAATCGAAAAAATGGGACAGGGAATTCCGATTCATTTTAACCAAGAACAAAAAGATTCAATAAAACCTAAAACACAAAAAAAAATGGCAAATACGTACTACGATCCAGCAGATTTAAGAAAATTCGGAAAAATAACAGAGTGGAGCGAAGAGCTTGGAACAAAATTTTTCGATTATTATGGTAAGGTTTTCGAAGAAGGCGCACTAAGTGCTAGGGAAAAATCCCTAATTGCTTTAGCAGTTTCGCATGTAGTTAAGTGTCCGTATTGCATTGATGCCTATACCAAAGATGGATTGCAAAAAGGAATTACGAAAGAAGAGATGATGGAAGCGGTACATGTTGGTGCTGCCATAGAAAGCGGCGCGACATTAGTGCATGGTGTACAGATGATGAATAAGTATAATAAATTGTCCATGTAAATTTCGTTGATGGTTGTTCGTTGATGGTTGTTCGAAACAGCCTTCTTCAATAATCAAAACATTGAAGTTCAAGCTAGTTTAAAAAAATATTACAAATGGAATATTCATTATGAATATCCATGGTTAAGAATAAGAAATTAATTGTTGTCATGTTAAAGTTTAAAGCATTTACAAAATGCCAACAACGAACAACGAACAACGAACAACTAAAAAAATGGCTACAAAATCATTAAAAGCAAAAGGGAACGAATTAGCAGTTTCCAACAAGCAGTTAGAAATATTGAACGGAGGCATATTTGCTGATGGAGAGCTTCCTTATTTTAAAGACAAAATCGCAGATATTGGGCATTTTCCCTTGCGACCAAAAAAACTGGAAATCTTACAAATTAACGTAGGTTACATGTGTAATCAGGTTTGTGAGCATTGTCACGTAGATGCGGGCCCCGACCGCAAGGAGATAATGACTCGTGAAACTATGCAGCAATGTTTAGAGGTCATCAAAAATACTGGAGCACATACCCTAGATTTAACCGGTGGTGCACCAGAAATGAATCCTGATTTTGAGTGGTTTGTAGAAGAAGCTGCAAAAGCGGGAATTAAAGATTTTATTGTTCGTTCTAACTTGACTATAATTAGGGCTAATAAAAAATATTATCACCTACCTGACTTCTTTAAAAAGCATAATGTTCATGTTATTTCTTCAATGCCGCATTACACTCGTGGTAAAACAGATAAGCAAAGGGGTGACGGGGTTTTTGATAAATCAATTAAGGCATTACAAGAATTAAACGAAAGAGGGTATGGTATGCCAGATAGCGATTTAAGGTTAGATTTGGTTTATAATCCGTCAGGCGCATATTTACCGGGGGATCAAGCAGCGATGGAAAAGGATTTCAAAAAAGCCTTAAAAGAAGATTTTGATATTCAATTCCATAACCTGTTTGCTATTACTAATTTACCAATAGCACGTTTCTTAGATTACTTAATAGCATCAGAAAACTATGAGGATTATATGTATGCTTTAGTAGAAGCTTATAACCCTTCTGCAGTAGAAAATGTTATGTGCACAAACACCATTTCTATTAGTTGGGACGGTTGGTTATATGATTGTGATTTTAACCAAATGCTAGACTTGAAAGTAGCTAGTAAGGTAAAGCACATTAAAGATTATAATGAAGACTTGTTGAACGATAGAAACATTATTATATCTCAACATTGTTATGGTTGTACGGCAGGTGCCGGTAGTAGTTGCCAGGGCACGGTGGCTTAGTTAAATCTATATTGTTATAAACATATAGTAATCGCTCATTGTTATACAATGAGCGGTTTTGCATTTAAACACCTAGATTTTTAAGTGTTATACATCTTCCATCAAGTACACTTAAACCGACCGCTTAGTTTGTAAACTATTGCATAAACTATGTTGTTGAACGGTAAAAGGTTCGTTCACCGAAAATTAATGTTACTACATCTATAAATTCTAAACGTTCATAACAATACTGAGTTCTTTGAATAGACCATATGGTCTGATTTACCCAAATCTTATATGTTATGAACAAGAGTTTAAAGCGCATGGCAACCATGCAACGTATGCAAGCAACAGGACTAGAATTATTTTATTCTCAAGGCTATTATAATACTAGTGTTGACGATATTCTTAAAAAATTGGAACTATCAAAAGGTGCCTTTTATTATCATTTTGAATCTAAAGAAGATTTCTTTTTACAGATAATACAAAACCTTTTAGCTCGTAAAATATATAGCACCTTAATTGAACCTATTGAAGGTCATGATAATCCATTGACATTGATTACACAATGTTTTGATAATGCTATGGAAACCGCAGTACATAATGAAATGGATTTCGGTTGTATTTTAAGTAACTTTTTAACCGAATTCAATGGTAAAAATGAAGTAATCATGCGTCAATTAAATGAGATAGTTACTGTTTGGGAAGTTAACCTTATTACGGCACTACAAAAGGGAAAATTTAATGGCTATTTAGACCGCCATGTAGATTGTGAAGCTGTTGCTACCTACTTAATGAGTTCATATTTCGGTATAAGAACGTTAATGACAGGTGCTGCGCCATCTGCCAAAAAATACAGGTATATGTCTCAATTAAAACAATACTTCAAAAGTATGGAAGCTAAAGTGGTAACGTTTTAAACTTTGTTGGCTAATAGTTCGGAAATTTTCAAAACGACAACATCTGGTGAAATAGTTTCCATAACCTTATCGTAACCATCAGGATATTTGTTTCCATAAATGGAAGTCGGAATGGCAGGATATTTTTTCCTATCGGATAAAAGGGCATTACTTTCCGGTTGACCAAAGGGGTAAAAACCAGCATACGGATGTGTAACTCCCCAAACCGTAACGGTTGGCACACCAAACATTGCAGCTAAATGTGCGTTACCGCTATCCATTGCAAGCATAAGCTTTAGATTCGATATTAAAGCGAGCTCTTCAGAAAATGAAAGTTTACCTGCAGCGTTGGTACAGTTCTCATATTGTTTTTCCCAATTCGTCAAAAGTTCTATTTCCTTCGCTCCGCCGCCAAACAAAATTATTTTATACTTATTCGTTTTATTTAGTTGGTCAATAACAATTTCCATTAACTCTAACGGATACATTTTCCCTTTAAAGGCTGCAAAAGGTGCAATCCCTATTAATTGATAGTTCCCTTTTCTAGAAAAATCAGAAAAAGAATTAGGGATTTTCCTTGGTAAGAGTGTTTGCATTTCATTATCCGCAATAGTGTAGCCAATGGTATTAAAGACATCGGCATAACGACAAAAGGTGGTTTTAAGAGGCTTAAAAGTACTTCTTTCAGGGTCAATTAATGTCCTTTTCTCAGTCCTACCCTTATCCAATTGTACAAATGGAATAGATGACAACCTAAAATATTGTTTTAAGATTGTGCTACGTAAAACATGATGCAAATCTGCGACTACATCTATTTCTAAGTTTTTAAGTTCTTTATAAAGTTTCCAAAGTCCTACAACTCCCTTATGTCTTCCTTTAACATCTGCAATGAAAACAGAAACATTTGGTATATCGGTGAAAATAGGTGCTGTAAATGATTTCGTTAAAACAGTAATCTTTACCGCAGGATATTTTTTTATCATACCACAAATAACCGGGACGGTCATGGCAACATCACCCATAGCGGACAATCTTATGACCAGTAAATGTTTAGGGTTATTTATTACCACGAAGGATGGGGTTTAGTTCCTCATCATTATACATCTTCATTTGCTTATAGACCTTCATATACTTAGAGCCGTTTTCAATATCGGCAAGTAATTGATCTATGGCCAATGATAGGTCGCTTTTCTGTTCAAGTAGAACTTCTAATTTCGCTTGGCATTTCTTTCTATGTTCTAAAGTAGCATCTGACCTAGTTGCTTCTTCGTTCATGTGGTAAATTTTTAATGCCAAAATAGAAAGACGGTCTATTGCCCAGGCAGGACTCTCCGTATTTATAGTAGCATCTGATTTAACATCTACCGATTGGTATTTATTTAAAAAATAACTGTCTATAAATTCGACTAAATCGGTTCTATCTTGATTGCTCGCATCGATTTTACGCTTTAGCACCAAAGCATCTTCTGGATTAATATCAGGATTTCTGATGATGTCCTCATAATGCCATTGCACCGTATCGATCCAATTTTTACGATATAAAAGATGTTCTATATCCTCTTTTGAATATGGATTTTCGAAATTTTGATATACATCATCCTTAATATGATATTTTTTAATGCTATCATTAAAAATTTTAAATGCGAAGTCGCTAAACATAAGTGCTTTTTTACAAAGATAAAGTTTAAAGGATTAATCTATAGTTTGGTTACAAAAACTATAATTGGTAAGACAATACTGGAAATTAGTATAAGTTCTAAAAGTTTAGTCCTCTTAATAGATTCTAAATAATTAACTATAAATATTACCGAAGGAAAAAATGTTATCATTACTGCATTGGTATTTTCTGAAGTTACTAAAAAGTTCACCACCAAGCCAATTAAAAAGCTCAATGCAACCAACCTCATTATAATAACCTTACCCATACCAGCCTTACCAAGATATATAAAAGTCGAAAATGCCAATGCTATATTAAAGAGTCCGTACAAGGAAAGTTTTAAGCTTGACCACCATTTAATGGGAAAAATTAAATTAAAGTTTACAGTAAAATTATAATGGGTCTTAATAAATGAAGTTTCGTTCAGAATAACCAAAATTGAATACATAATCATGAAAAAACAAACACCGACAGACAAGAACACTAGCCAATTTCTTATATTCTTTGGGTCATAAATATAAATAGCAGCCACAACCAATAATAAATAAAGCAGTGCCCATTCATAAAAAATACTGGAAACACATATCCACAATCCTGCGTCAAATATCTTTAGCTTAATGTTCTTTAGAGACTTTATGCTTAATAAGCGTCTCATAGCCAGCAATAAAAAGAAGCTTGTAAAAATAGCTTTACTATCCCCCAATGTTTCTGGGAAAACCACACACAATAAAGTAAAATAAAGAATGGCGAAGGAATTTGTACCAGTTAATTTATTTCTTTTTACCACAAAATCTATCAATAATAAACTGAATAAAAATGTAGTCAGCACTAAAATAGATGGGACTATTTCTATGTCAATTAATGCATAATCTAAAAGGTAAAACTGGACGCACCAGTAGAAAAGAAATAAAAAAACAAGTAAAATAATGAAATTGACTGGTTTTGTTTTCTCAAAAATGCTTGAAATCATCTAAGCTTTTTATATTTTTGCCAGTAAATATAGTAATAAGATGAAATCATTTTTTGAAGGTATTGCGGATTTATTTGTAAATGTGATATTTAAATACACAATGGATCCATTTAGATTTGCAGATAGTTGGGCATTGGCCAACATTCTTAACTGGATATTTATGTTAATTGGTTCGGCCGCTTTTATTTACTGGATGCTTCAATTAAAGAAATATAACGATAATGGTGAAGAGGATACTTCAAGTACATCTCACTCATACCTATAAATAATACAGTAATTAACCTTATCGGATATTTTTTAAAAATCCGATAAGGTTATTATTTAATTATAAGTCGAAACCTAAGTCTCTTCTATAATTCATTCCATCAAAGGAAAGTTTCTCTACATTTTCGTATGATTTGGATAAGGCCGATTTAAAATCGTCTCCAAACGAAGTGATTGCCATAACCCTACCACCATTAGTTACTACTTTTCCATCTTTTACTGTTGTACCTGCGTGAAATACTAGAGAATCTTTAATAGCTTCAATGCCAGAAATTTCTTTACCTTTTTCATAAGAACCCGGATAACCACCAGAAACAGTCATAACTGTAGTAGCTGTACGTTCATCTAATTGCAAATCTATTTCAGATAATTTTTGGTCAGCAACAGCTTTTAGCAGTTCAACCATGTCATTTTTAATACGTGGTAAAACTACTTCGGTTTCCGGATCTCCCATTCTTACATTATACTCGATAACCTTTGGATCCTCACCAACCTTTATCAACCCTATAAAAATGAAGCCCTTGTAAGGCATTTTATCCATTTTAAACCCTTCTACGGTAGGTTTTACAATTCGCTTTTCTATCTTGTCCATAAAAGACTTACTGGCAAAAGGAACGGGCGAAATAGCCCCCATACCCCCTGTATTTAGCCCGGTATCTCCTTCACCTATTCTTTTATAGTCTTTAGCGGTAGGTAATACTTTATAACTGTCCCCATCTGTAAGCACAAAAACACTTAATTCAATACCATCAAGAAATTCTTCTATAACTACTGTAGCACTAGCAGTTCCAAATTTTTTGTCTACCAACATGGATTTCAACTCTATCTTGGCATCATTTAAGTCATTAAGGATTACCACACCTTTACCGGCAGCTAAACCATCAGCTTTTAAGACATATGGTGGATTTAATTCTTCCAAGAACTTAAAACCCTTTTCCACTGTTTCTGATGTAAAACTCTTGTACTGTGCTGTCGGAATTTTATGTCTCATCATAAATTCCTTTGCAAACTCTTTACTCCCTTCTAACGTAGCTGCTAATTTTTCTGGGCCTATTACTGCAACATTCTTTAATTCAACATCCTCCAAAAAGAAATCATGAATTCCATTTACTAAAGGGTCTTCTGGACCCACAAAAACCAATTCAATTTTCTCCTTTAAAACCACTTCCTTAATTGCTTCAAAATCATTTACACCAATTGGTATGTTTTTTGCAATTATTTCAGTTCCTGCATTTCCAGGAGCTACAAAAAGCTTAGATAGTTTATTACTTTGAGCTAATTTCCAAGCAAATGCGTGTTCGCGTCCGCCAGACCCAAGAATTAAAATATTCATATTTGTGATTTTGATAAAAATATATATTGATTTCTTATTACTTAAATTCCAGAGAAATTACGATGCTCTTTCTTTTGTAATTCCTCTTTAGACAACGATTTGAAATAATCATATACGATTTTTAAACCCTTGGCTCTTCCAACTTTTGGTTCCCAACCTAAAATTTCTTTTGCTTTTGTAATATCTGGCTGGCGCTGCATAGGGTCATCTTGAGGTAACGGTTTATAAATAACCTTTTGTTTGGTTCCAGTAAGAGCTATAATCTCTTCAGCAAACTCTTTAATTGTAGTTTCATGTGGATTTCCGATATTAATAGGATTGGTATAATCACTAAATAATAATCGGTATATTCCCTCTACTTGATCGTCTATATAACAAAAAGACCTACTTTGAGAACCATCACCAAAAACAGTTAGGTCCTCGCCTCTTAAAGCTTGTCCCATAAATGCCGGAACTACCCTGCCATCATTTAAGCGCATTCTAGGCCCATACGTATTAAAAATTCTAACTATGCGTGTGTCTAGACCATGATGTCTGTGATAAGCCATTGTAATGGACTCCATGAAGCGCTTGGCTTCGTCATAAACACCGCGAGGACCTATTGGGCTAACATTGCCGTAATACTCTTCGGTTTGTGGGTGAACCAAGGGGTCGCCATATACCTCAGAAGTTGATGCGACTAATATTCTCGAATTTTTTTCTTTAGCAAGGCCAAGTAGATTTAAGGTACCCAAAGATCCAACTTTTAAAGTTTCTATAGGAATCTTCAAATAATCTATTGGGCTTGCAGGTGAAGCAAAATGAAGTATATAATCTAGTTTACCTTCTAAATGAACAAACGTAGAAACATCATGATGGTGAAATTCGAAATGCTGTAATGGAAAAAGGTGCGCTATATTTTTTAAATCGCCGGTGATAAGATTATCCATGCCAATGACATGAAATCCTTCGGCAATAAACCGATCACATAAATGAGACCCTAGAAACCCTGCAGCCCCTGTTATTAAAATTCTTTTCATAAACTAAATTCCTCTAGAAAATAATACGGTTGTTACCGTTTTAAATATGATTCTTAAATCAAGCGTTATAGAACGGTTCTTTATATAATATAAATCGTATTCTAATTTTTTAATGGAATCCTCTAAATTTTCCCCATATTTATATTTAACCTGTGCCCAACCAGTTATTCCAGGTTTTATAAGATGCCTTGTTCCATAAAAAGGAACTAGTGAATTTAATTGGTTTACAAAAACCTTTCGCTCTGGTCTAGGGCCAATAAATTGCATATCACCTTTTATGACCGCTAATATTTGAGGTAATTCGTCCACTCTAAAAATTCTAAGGACTCGTCCAAATGGGGTTATTCTAACATCGTTTTTAACTGCCATTTTAGCCCCTTCTTTTTCGGCATTTACCACCATAGAGCGAAACTTATATATTTTAAATTCATTACCATATAGACCCACTCTTTTTTGAGTATAGAACAATGGCCCCCTATTCAAAAATATATTTAAAAACCACACTATTGGTATGCATAGTAAACACACAAAACCAACCACCAGGGAAAGTATAAGATTTACAAAGAAGCTAAATACGGTATGTACATACCGTATTTTACGATTTCTAAATTGTAGTATTTCATAAAAACTATCATTATGTGATTGTATGGGCAAGGCCTCATAAGTGTTCTCATAAAATGACGTATAAGAAATAACATCCTTACCTCTTAGTATTGATTTTAACAAGACCTTCTCCAAGTCAGTTGGAATATCATTATAATTTCTAATATTGATAATCCAAGAATCTACTTTTTCTGTCGCATGAAGAAATTTTTTCCTTAAGTCACTATCTTGACCAAGCTGGTAAGTTAATTTAACACGATAAAATGTTTCTAAATCATCGCCATCAATAGCAGAAATTACTTTTTTAAAGTCTTTTCCAGTTTCTTTATCATAAATAAGTAATACATTCTTTACAGTAGGTAAAACTCTGAAAACATTTACAAAAAACAGTCGCCATAAAGCGATTTCAATTGGGGTAAGTATTAAAAAAACTAAAAGCGGAATTCTCCAGAAACTTGTATCGAAGAAAATAACCGAAAAAATAAAAACTATAAAAACAAACAGTCCCGTTATATATAAGGCCTGTGATATTACTAACTTTCTTTTTAATGTTTTTTGAAGGTTATAAGAATCTAATATGTATGATAAAAGTAAATAGCTAACGATCCCGAAACCAAAAACACCAATTTTTAATTTTAAAGAAACATAATCTATTGCGTGATAAATGAAAACATTTAAGCTAGAAATGATTATTAATAAATCTCCTAATAATAGTATGAATTTGCGCTCTAATGAATTTAATATAGAGAGTTTCGCCATTTTATTTAATTAAAATATAAATCATTCCTTTACTTCATTCAAAAGCTACACTTATTCAATATTGAATTAATAAAGTCATAATAAAACAATGCCTTTATTATAAATTGTAAATTTCTATATACTTCTTCCTTAATTTTTCTATTATCACATCATCAGAAAACTCCTCTATTACTCTTTTATGCCCGTTACTACCTAAAGCTTGTCTGAGATCAACATTTTCTGTCAATTTATCTAATGCCTTAGCCAATTCATGTTGGTTATTAGAAGCCACTGTTATTCCGGTTCTGCCATCTAAGCTCACAAAAGGCACTCCAGTTGGCAAGTCAGTATTTATAACTGCCTTACCGTGTATCATCGCCTCTAATTGAATTATCGCAAATGCTTCACTAGCGGCAATAGAAGGGAGCACAAAAAAAGAACACTTTTTAAAAAATTCATCTTTCTCATCTTCGGTTACAAATTTATTGATAAATCTTATTTTTTTGCTTGTTTTAGCACAATGTTCTAAGATATCTTCAGTAATATCTTTTTCTCCTCTACCTACAATAAACAATTCCAAATTAGTATTAGCTATTTCATACGCTTCTAATAAAACATTTATACCCTTGTAATACGCTAATCTACCCAAATATAATATGTAATCATTATTCTGTTTGCTAATACTTTTATTTGAAGGAATACTTAAAGGGAGTATATATACTTTATCTCTGAACTCTTTAAGTATACTAGAAAATTCAAGCAAATTAGGCGATGTCGTAAATATTAATTTAGCTTTTTCACATAGCTTTCTTTGAAAAATTTCAACTATTCTTTTTATTGCTTTTTGTTTTATAATATCACTATGCCAGGTGATAACAATTTTATTCTTTTTACTTATAATAAAAGAAAGCATTGAAGCTAATGGAAAAGGTTCGTGAAAATGCAAAATATCATAAGACTTATAATATCTTAAAAACACCCAAAAAAAAGAAAATGATACAGGCATTGACCAAAACGAACCCAATGATGAACACCTTATAATTTTAACGCCATTTACTTCTTCCTGTTCTGTTTTAAAAGAAAATCTTTTTTTAATGCAAAGTACGGTTACATCAAATCCCTCACCTAAATTTTCAGCATATTGTTTAACGACGGTTTCTACACCTCCAATATCAGGTTGATAGTATTTATTTATTTGAAGTATTTTCAAGTTCTAATTTTTCAGGCTTCTATTTAACAGGTAATTTCTCTTCTATTTAACAATTTTTCGTCAAATAATTCTCGGGCTTAAAATACATACAAAACGATTAAAAAATTAAGGAAACAAGATATATTTATGAAAGAAATAAAAATCAGTCTATTTAAAATAATTATATATAAATCTTATCAATTAATTTCCCATATTCCATAAATGACTAAGAGTCGACAAAGTTCTTTACAATAGGCAGCTGTATTTTCGCCTTTACAAATTAGACTATTTCTTTTCTTAGTTTTAAATTATCCCCCGCAATTAAAAAAATTGGATAAAATATTGAAAAAACCACAATTCCTTTCAAGCGATAAAGAGGGGCCTCGGTAATACATGCCAAACTAAGTAATAGTACTAGCGAAATAGTTAAAAATGAATCCGGACTATAAAACACATTTCTTTTAAACATTAATGGGCTAAATATGAAATAAACTAAAGACCCTAGTCCTAAAATACCCATATCCAAATAATGCCTAAGATACTGGTTATGCAAGTCAAAAGAATTATAATTTTTACGCATATCTCCATTTTCAATAATATACTCTTTAAGCATACTATTACCTAAGCCCAACCCTTCACCTAGTACATAATAATTATTTTTAATTTGATCTAAAGCGATAGGCCACAGGTAGAACCTGTCATCATTAAAAGAATCGGCAGTTTTAATCTTTAACAGATTAATGTTTGGGGCTACAAAAACAACAAGACCCAAAACCACTACTCCCATTAATAATAACTTTTTATTAGAATATTTTCTACTGTATTTAAATAACAAAGTAAATGTGCTAATAAAAACTAATATATTGATTACTAAAGGTGTTCTTGAAGCTAATAATAAAATAATTGTGTTAAAGATCAATAACATTAAAAGACCAATATATTTTCCTTTGAAGAAAAAGAAGAAGTAATTGCTTAATACTATGATATTTCCGAAAATTAAGAGATAGCTCCAATAAGTTGGATGCGTGTTTACCAAATGAGGAAACTTAAATAGTAAATATGTACCATTATTTTGCATTTGGTTCATTGTAACAATCCAATCTTGATTAGTAATGTAGAACCAAATAAGTAAACCAAAAGAAATTAAGCAAAATATAGATAAGCCGAAAGTAAAAGTCTTTAAAAACACAATCAACCTTTTACGCGACCAATCTGCGGTAAATACTAGTAATGGCAATAAAATAAATGAAATTTGTCTTTCCAAAACTTTTAAAGACAAAAGTATATCTGATGATACTAGTGTAAAAATTACGAAAACACTAATCATTATAACAAATGGTAATAAATACCTTTTATTCTTTACAAAGTTTGCTTTTTTATCTTTTTCAAAAAGGTAGGATATTAAGAGTATAATTATATAAAGAGGAACCAACTTTTCATCAAAAACTATTGACAAAATAGGCATTAAACCCAAAATAAATGGTAAAATGTTGTTTATAAAACCAACTGGCGTTTTGGGTGGTATATTATGCTTGTCAATAAATGTCATAATATTGAACTTTCTAAATTTTTATTACGCTGAGCTTTTAATCTAATTAAAAAGCCCGCTAAAAAAAAGGAGTAAATCCACCCCATTTGGACTGCAAACAAATATGGGTTTACCAAAAGCTCAAAATGTAAAAAAACAAATATTCCGAAAAGAGCTAAATTTTCTTTACTTCTATATTGAATAAACTTGTATAATAAATAAAGGAAGAAAAACATATAGGATAACAAAAACAATACCCCATTGCGATAGGCGAAATCCATAAAAATATTATGTGAAGATTCATAGGGAGCACCATTTACAGTAAACTCAATACTACCCATGCCATGCCCAAATAAAAATTCGAAAATACTAGAATGAACAAAGTGGTTATTATAAATATCAGAAAGAATTATACCTCTACCTGAAGAAAACTGTTTTACACTAGCCTCGCCACTAAAAACACCCAAAAAACGATCTTGAACAGTAGTGACAACTAAGTCTATTTTATCAAAATAAAACAGCCCAACTATGGCTATAAACGATATTGCCGCACTAATTCTTAACAAGTTTTTTAAAGTTTTAGAGTCTGTATCATAAAAAGCCACCAAAAAAAAGGTGATAATAGTACCTAAAAGTGCTCCTCTGGACATAGTAAGAATTAAAACAAACAATGAAGCAATTGAAAAAATTATTTTAAGTGTTTTATTCTTTATATAAAAGAAACTTATAATAACACACAAACCTATTAGTAACGCAAAATTATTGACGGCTCCAGCAAAATTTGCTTCAATTCTTTCCCCTCTAATGGCACTAAACCCGAAAAGATTTTGCGGTTCTTCCATTGCCATTCTTAAAAAAAGCAATAGTCCTACAAACAAATAAAGCTTAAATATATAATCCCATTTTACTTTATCTAGCGTATAATAGGAAATTATGAAAACTAAAAAACTTTGAAAATAAATTACGGCAAAAATCAATTGCATTTTGAGTCCATGTCCTCCATCGAACAAAACATTGAGAATAGTAAATAGAAGTAGTGATATAAAAATTACAACACTTAGTAAGACATCACTTTTAGAAAATATTCTTTTAAAGCGAACACTTACAAGCAACAGAAATAAGGTGAAAATTAATAAAGTTGAAGAATAGACATTCCCTAAACCACTAAAAGCGATAAAATTAAGAGGAAGTGAAAGTAAAAGTAAACTAACACTTAATTTAGGAAGCGATATCTTTTTCAAAATCAATATTTAAATCAAAATTATCATAAATTTCTTTGTCAACTTTAATACTCTTAGAACTAATGCCAACCGTTTTTAAATTAAAAATTTTAGCGTCTATTAATGCAGTAGAAAAGAAACTGTAAGCGTCATTTGCTTTTGAAAACGATTCAAACAAATTAGACGCTTCACTAACATTATCAGGAAGGAGTATTTGCTTTAATCTACCTTCACAAGCAGGGTGCTCTTTTATTAAAACCTTTGTATACTTTTTTGACAAATAATTAATTGTCCTTTCAATTAATTGCATTTCATTTTTTTCTGAACATAGACCTGCAATGAAAAGACCTTGTAATAAAAAAACAGCCGTTACTTCATCTGAATTTTTAACCTTTTTTAGCGCCACATATTGCTGATAAATTTCTGGTTTTATGAACTTAATATCTACAATAACTGAAGTAGGGCTCCAACCTCTTTTAGAAACTAAAAACTCTTTTTCACGTTCTGAATACACATAGTATTCATCTAATATTATACCTCCAAAACCAGACCCTAATGGAAATATGCCTTTAACTTTATGAACTAATGTATTTATTAAGTCTCTTGGTATTTCTTTAAAAACAGAATGCTTTAATGGAAAAAGTCCATGTTGTAATGCTATTACTTTAACATTAGGAATCTCTTTTTGTATAGACGGAATAAAATTTTTACTTACATAGCCTTCGGCATTTGAAAGAAATATGTTATTAAAATCGTTATCCTTTAAAAATTGAATCATTAAAGCTCTTTTTTGATAAAGAAGCTCTTTTGAATTTATTCGTGTCTTTAAGTTATCTATAAAACTATTTTTCCAATCATTTATTAGCCCAACATTATACAAAGTAAAACCATGTATTTCGGCCATTTGAGCGTACCGCCTTTCCATAGAACTCTCAAAAACAACTAAACAACTACGCTTCTCCATTTTATTATTGCTCTTATGGTTTTGAACACTACAATTACTACATAAGTAATTACAAAACTATAGCCCGCACCCATTATTCCTAATTTAGGAATCATAAATAAATTTAAAACTAGATTAACCATAAAAGCTAAGCCCATTATTAAACTTATTTTAGCTTCATCATGGCAAACGTACAAAAATACGTGTGGAATAAGCGAAGTATTATGCAAAACAAACCCGATTAAAAGCAAGTATAAAACATCTATATGCGCTAACATAATTTTCTTGTCAATAATTTCAAATACATAAGGGCTTATAAGTACAATAAGTATGGCTATTACTATGCTTGAAATTATTGTTAGCAAAGAAAATTTAAAGAAGACTTTCTTAAACCCATTTTTATCACTTTTAAAATTAGCTATAAGTTGTGGTAGGTAAATTATATAGAAGCCGCTAATAACAAACACCCCTAAAACAGATGCCATTGAAAAAAGGAAAGAATAAATACCTGTTTTTTCAAGTCCTACTTGTTTTCCAATTAAAAATTTGTCGACAAACTCAATCCCTTTTAGAAAAAAGATAAGTAAAAGAAATGGTGTTAAAACAGATAATGTCTTCTTTAATTCAATGTAATTAAGAAACTTAAAATGACTAAATGTAAATTGGAAAAGATGTTTTGAAAACACTTTATACACAACTAAAAATAATAAAACATAGGACAGTAAAAGTATTTGCAGCAACACTTTAAAATCGATATCTGAAAAGAAAAATTCGTACAAAAGGATAAGGAGGATAAAAAACCCACTTTTATAAATTAGCTGAACATTACCTTTTCTATATAATTTATTAATCATTAGGTAGCGATATGCCTCTTGAGAAAAATAGTCCAGAATTCCAATAATTAAAATGAGCAAAATATTGCTAATCGTAATAAGTTCACTTGGAAAAAGTGATAAAAACACTAAAATTTGTACAATAAAAATAAGTGGTGAAAGTGTGTAAAAGAAGCGTAAATGGTCTATATAAACCTCATCTTTATTTTCTGCCTTAACAATATTTCTATTGCTAATATTATAATATTCTAGTCCAAAAATGGTCGTTGAAATCATAATAAAATAACTGATAAGCTGAAAACTACCATAATCTTCTAAGGATAGTATTTTCGCCAAATACCCTAAAAGAAGAAACTTAGAGAGAATGGATATACCCCGTGTTAAAACACTTTCTATACTATTTCTCAAGACAAGGTCTTTAAAATTCTAGCTGGGTTACCTGCTACTACTGTATTGTCTGGTACGTCTTTAGTAACAATACTACCAGCCCCTACAATACTATTCTTTCCTACGGTAATTCCTGGTAATAAAATACTATTCGCACCAATCCACGCTCCTGTTTTAATTATGGTATCAAAAGCGTCAAAATGCCCTTGATCTATTATTGGTGTATTAAATTCTCCAAACTTGTGATTTGAAACATAGATGTGCACGCCAGAACCAACTAAAACCCTATCTTCAATTATAATTCTGCCTTTATTGGGGTCTCTAATATCTGCAAATAACATACTACCAGGTCTTATAACTACTTGATTGCCAATGCTAATTTTCGAACAATTTATTGCATATGCATAAGGCCTAAATTCTGCATCCTTACCAAAACGCTCAAATTTTTTGTGACAGATTTTTTGCATCGATTTTTTGAAATATAATTTCCAATGTGTAAAAGGACAATCTGGACCTAGGCGGTCTGCTTTATTATCAAATTTTATTTTCTTTAGTAACCCGGTCATATTAATCTATCAGAATGATTTATCGATTTCTTTAAAATTTTCGATGGTTTCCTTATTTTCTTTTAAAATAGTAGCAACTTTTTCACCATCTATTAAATGGGATATTTTATAATTTACATCATTATTACCGTTAAACCCATACTGGCCTAAGTTAAGTTTTTCTATATCGTAATCTGGTAATTTTGTATGTGCAACGTTAAATAATCGACCATTAATTGTAAATGAGGAAAAATTACTTTTAAAATCGATAGCATTAAGATTAGTTTTTCCCAACAAATCTTTTTTATCCTTAGGGTACAGATGCACAAAAAACTTGCTTTGGCGCTGTATGTTATTCAATGTATCTCGTTTAAGAAATATGAGTTCTGCACTATCATTAATTACAGCTATATATATGCTATAAACACTATCTCTATATATACTACGTTGATTTAAAAGTTTAGCATAGACACTATTTGAGCTATTAATTGCCTCTTGTTTATTATTACGCTGCTCTATCTGCTCATTTCTTTTTCTAATTTGAAAAAAAAGTAGCAACACCAAAATAATTGGAAGTATACTATATTTCAACTGTTTTTTAGAAGGCTCCAATTATAAAAAATATTGAATGTTTCCGTAAAAATACTGAAACCAAAACTACAATCAACAATTCTACGGTGCTGTAAAAACAAATCGTCCGATATTAGATTGATTACAGGCTCCGCTATTTAAAGAGTTCCAACTACTTCTACTATTGCCATTAACAACCGAACGTATAGAAAACTCATAGGTACTGCCAGATTCTAAAATATTTAAGGGTAAGTTATATATGAAACTACTTCCGGTAGATACCGCTTCTGTTTCAATCAAAACTCCTTCACCTTCTATAAAATCCTGTAGGCCATATTCAATTTCATAAGTTACTTGATCGTAAGATTGACAATATTCATAATTGAAACCGTAACGGAAGTCGTACCAGCTTAATAGTAGTTGATCATCCTTAATGGTGCTTTCAGCAAAGAACACAACATTTGCAAACGGCGAACGATAAGTTAAGACCTTTGAGTATTCTGAAAAAGAAGAACCACAGGCTACACGAACAAAAATATCATAATTAGTATCTGCCTTTATATATTCAGAATATTCATTATGAAAAGTCCGTTTCTCAATATTAAATGAAGAATTTTTTTCTATTTCAAATAGTAAACCACTACCCTTTTCTGTATTTTCCTCTAAAATTTCTACAAAATAATTTGACTGACTATTCACAGAAAAATTAATATAATAACCATCATTATCAACGATTGTTGCATTTGCAATACAGGGTGATGTTAAATTTTCATCACCGGTATTTATATTTTTTGTAACCCAATCACCATAAGCATTGTTACATTTTCCCCTAACAAAAAAAATATACTCAACATTTGGTTCAATATCTGGAAAATTAAAATTGCCAGTATTACTTTCTACCGTATAAATTTGTGATTCAGTGGGGTTAGTTGTTCCATTTATTGCCATCGCAACTTGCCATTCATCTGCTGTTCTCTTCGGTAACCAAAAAGCATTAAAATCACCATTTTCTACATAACCTTTAAATCCTAAATTCTCAGAATATAACTCATAACATGTTAACGTGGTAAATGTGTACGGATTGGTGATAAATTCTCCTATAATCTCAGCAGTACAAATAGATTGCAGGTAAAAGTCATATTCTGTATCTGGTTTTAAACCAACTAGGGTAACATTCTCGTCAGAAGTATTTCCTTTAATACCTGTGCCCAACGTAAAGCCTTTCTCGCCATATTCATAATTTGAGGCAAAACCTTGGGTCTCTAACCATTTAATAGTAGCACTATTAGAAGTTAAAGCCTCTAAGCCTACCTCCACATTTCTTGGGCATATTTCTACTGTTTCTTCTATGGTATCATCAGTTTTACAACTTTGAAATAGTATTAAAACGACAATTAAAATTGAAAAAACGCTAATTTTCATAGGTAAGATATATACTACCTCAACGAGGTGAAATGCTAAATATTATATAGCGGTCCAGCCACCATCTACCATTAGGTTATGTCCAGTAATAAATGAAGCCTCTTCTGATAATAAAAAAGTAATTACAGGAGCTATTTCTTCTGGCCGTCCTAACCTTTTCAATGGCGATTTATCTTCATACCGCTCTATAAACGAAGGATGTTGCGCATCTTTAATTCCGCCTGGCGAAACACAATTTACTCTAATATTGTATTTACCATAATAAGATGCTAAATACTTGCTAAAATTAATGATGCCCCCTTTTATTGCCGAATATGCTGCAGGAGAAGTGCCCCCATATCCTTCATAAATGGTAAAATCATTACCAACAACACCATATATTGATGCTATATTAACGATAGATCCCGAACCTTGTTCTTTCATAATTTTTAAAACACACTGACATAGGTAAAACACGCTATTCATTTGCATGTCTACATTCTTTCGCCATGACTCTAATGGTACATCTTCAAACTTATTACCCCAATCTTTAGTTCGTGGATATGCATTATTTACCAAACCATCTATTCTGCCGTACTTTGCGTATACTTGGGCAACTAATTGCTGTATAGATTCTTCAGAAGTGACATCGCACTTGTAGTCACCATTATCGATATTTGTATCGGCATTAATGTCTGCGTTTATAACAATAGCTTGGCTGTTCTTTAAATGATCTAATGTAGGCTTGCCGATTAAACCACTACCACCCGTAACAATTATTACCTTGTCTTTTAATCGTTCTGTAAGCATATTTTTAATATTTGGTAAGCTTCATTTGCTGTGTTAAATTTATTTCCTTTGGCAATTACTTCATCAATAAAAAATCGTAATTGATCTTCATAGGTATCAATTATTGTTTTTTCGGAGCTGTAAATAATTTCTTGATTTTGATAAACTGTATTTTTTAAAATATCGACTTTTAACGTTTGATCATCACAAACAATCTCAAGCGTTCTTTTCGGGTCTCTTCGAAAATAATTAAGAATTATGTTAGCGTTAAATGTTGGGTATGCTAACATATAGTTTGCATAATCATAAGCATCAATATTCAAAGAAGATTTACTTGAAAAAACCTTATTTACTTCTTGTGGCTTACCAAACAGCCAATAGGCATAATCTATTTCATGAATTAAATCGATATGCACACCTCCACCTAATTTTTTATTAGCACTGTATGTAGTTTTATAATCAATGCCAGGCCTCCAATCTGGTAAATACGATCCACAATATACATTTACCTCATTGATCCTTTTACCTTGTATATGTTTCTTTGCAAACTTTAAACAATCTAAAAATCTAAGGTTGCACGCCACATAGGTAGGTATATTATTGTTTTCAATTTTTTGTAGTACGGCTTCATTCTCTAATGAAGAAAAAAGTGGTTTTTCTATGAATAACGGTATTTTCTTAGGAATTAAACGTTCTATGGTTTCTTTATGAGCTGATGTAGGGTTAGATATAATTGCGAAATCTAATTCTATATCATTTAAGTCCTCAAAAGAAAACACATTAGTAATCCCCTCTTTAGAATCTGCATTTAAGGAAGACCGCATTGCGTAAAATTCAACCTTTGGATCAATATTCTTTAAAGCTGCAATATGTTTTGAAGCTATAGAACCAAGACCAACAATCAATACCTTCATAAGGTCATTCCTAATTTGTTGTTTGCTAAAAGATATTCCATCATATCAAAATCTAATGGCTCGTCTAAATCAAAACATATATGATCCATTACATAATATAAGCTTCTTTCTGTGATTGCTGATTTACAACCATTTTCAAAAAAGGTTCTTCGATAAAAATAAAAAGAAGCATTCATATCAAATACCTGTGGTGCTGTTTGTCTAGACCTTGTTTCACTGGGGCATACTAATTTACAATAGCCATTATCCGCGTCTTCTACAACGTTGAAGTAAGGGTTCTTATGAGGTTTGGAAACCGAGAATAGATTAATTGCCTTATCATCTGCCAAAAGCTTATTGAGACCTTCATTTAAATCGTTCTGAGTTCTTAATGGCGATGTAATATCAAGGTCCAAAAGTATATCGTATTCTTTTTGATTTTTGTTTTCTTGAAATTTTATTGCATCTTTTAAAACATCAATTTTACCAACGGTATCATTGGCCAAATAATCTGGTCTTACATAGTCAGTATCTAAACCAAATGAAGAGGCAACTTCTTTAATTTCTATGTCATCGGTAGAAAGCAAAATATCTACATTGGAGTGGGCATTAGCGAACTCTTTGGCGTGTTTAATTGAGTAGGCCAATAACGGCTTACCGTTCAGTATTTTTATATTCTTACCAGGTATTCCCTTAGAGCCACCTCTACCACACAATGTAATTAATATGTTCATCTAAAATTTTATTTGTTGTAAATCGCGCTGTGCTTTTTCAAAATCTTCATGTTTTCCAATATCTAACCAATAACCAGATAAAGGATAGGAAACTACCTTTTTTCCTTCTTCAATTAACTTTTCCATAAGGTCGGTTGCATTGAAAAAATCATCTTTTGGCAAATAATCCAGCGCCGACTTTTTTATAAGATAGATACCCCCGTTTGAGTAATAAGTATACGTAGGTTTTTCTTTAAAATTAACTACATGGCCGTTACTAGTCTCTAAAACCGCATAGGGAATATTAACCTGATAAGGTATGGTAACAACCGCTAAGTCAGCATCGGTCTTTTTAAAATCCAAGAAGAAATGTTCGTAATCCAAATTAGTTAAAAGGTCGGAATTGGTCAATAAAACATAATCATGTGTAAAATTATTGATTGTCGAAACCGCACCAATGGTACCAAGTGGTTTGTCTTCCCAAACATACCTTAGGTTAATACTTTTATTGTTACCATCCCCAAAATAATCTTCTATTTGTTCACCTAAATATTTTACAGAAATCCAAAAATCATCAATCCCATAAAGAGCAAGCCTATCTAAATTATGCTCCATAATGGGTTTATCCCCAACTTTTAATAATGGTTTTGGTGTATTCTCGGTTAGTGGCCGTAATCTTGTTCCTTTTCCCCCTGCCATTATTACAGCATCTACAGGTAAATAAGAGCGAATAAGCCTAAAATTAATAACATTTACAACAGTGTTGTCGTTATCTAAAACAGGAAGTATTCTATAATTTCCTTCGCGATATTCTATAATTTTTTCAAGATTTTTCTCTCCCTTCCTTATAAATTTGGGATTTGGTTGAATAATTTTATTGACTATACAGGATACCTCAACGCCATTTATTAACCCCCTTCTAATATCGCCATCGGTTAGTGACCCTAAAAGTTTATCGTCTTTGTCAACAACAAACAATATGGCATCTTTTGCTAAATCTTGTAATTTAATAAGCGCTTCACGTATAGTGCTCTGCGTAGGCAGTAAATGTTCTCTAAAGTTTCTCAAAACAGGTTGGTTTTAAATCGTAAAATGATTTTTTAAGACTTTGATTATCAAATTTAATTAGTTGGTTCATTATTTTATGTGTTGCATCACCATCACCAAACAACAATTCTTGATTTTTAATATCATCTAAGAATTTTTTACTTGTTGTCTTTAAAATAGCCGATGAAATTTCGGGTGCCGTTGGCTTACAATGTATAACACTTATTGGGGCTACCCGTCCTTTCTGCCGATCTCCAATGTTGATTGTTGGAATATGGAAATAGGGAACTTCTAAAATTCCACTAGAAGAATTTCCGATTACAAAGTCTACATGTTTTAATGCCGAAAGGTATCTAAGTTGCCCTAATGATGTAAAGCTTATTGCTTTTTCGGTATTATTTTCCACATAAGAATCGATCATTTCAATGATTGTCTTACCACCTTTATCCGAATTTGGTTTTGTAAATATCAAGGTTGTATTTTTCAAGTCATCTAAAGCAGATAGTAATTCATTGAATTGTACTTCGGCCGTAGAATTTTCCATGGTAACCGGATGAAAAGTAATCAATACAGATTTTTCATCAAGCGTTTTAGAAATAGATTCCTCAAACGATTTTTTATCTAACAATTGAAGGTTTTTGATACTATCTATACCTATTGCACCAACATTAAAAACAGTGTGTGGTTGTTCCCCTAATTGTATTATTCTTTTTCGATACACTTCGCAACTTGCAAAGTGTAAATGACTCATTTTAGTAATGGCATGTCTTATAAACTCATCGTACGCTCCTTCTGTAGTTTCACCGCCATGAATATGAGCTACTGGAATGTTATTTATTACTGCCGCTGTTACAGCAGCTAGTATTTCGCTTCGATCACCTAGAACTACAATCATTTCAGGATTTAATTCACTAAAAGCCTGTGCAAAGCCTATAGTAGCTTTACCCACGGCCTTAGAAATATCCAAAGCACTATCTCCATTTAAACCATCCTCAATTTTGGCATCAATGGTAAATCCGTCTTTTACTATTTGCAAATACGTATTTCCAAATTCTGGCATTAAATGCATACCGGTTACCAGAAGTTGAAGCTGTAAATTTTTAGCACCATCAATAGCCTTTATTAACGGCTTTAACAGACCGTACTCCGCCCTAGTACCAGTAATAACCGCAATTTTCCTCATATTAATTCGTCTGCTTTATAGTTTTTGGTAGCAGCCGTACCAATAATATCGTCCCATTTCATAGGCGAAATTCCTGTACCTGGTCGCTTTACAGTTATATTGCTTTCATTAAATAGCTCTCCTTTAGAAATATTCTTGTTTGCTACAATACTTTTACGGGCAATAGATTTGTTTTTTGCTTCGCTTGGACTAGGTGCTTTTACCCCATTGCCCAAGGCTTTTTCTATGTTCCTTATTGCTGTTACCATTGCCTTGAGTTCATTAGGTTCTAAAGAAGCTTTGTGATCAGGGCCATCCATAGTTTTATCTAAAGTAAAGTGTTTTTCAATAACTGTTGCGCCTAGGGCTACAGCTGCTGTAGGTACTTCAACTCCCAATGTATGGTCAGAGTAACCTATTGGCACATTAAACACTTCTTTTATAGTGTTCATCGCTGTTAAGTTTACATCATGCATAGGTGTTGGATATTCAGTGTTACAATGTAACACCGTTATTTCTTCTTTTTTTGTACCCGATGAAACGATAACATTTATGGCATCTTCAATTTCAGACATCTCAGCCATTCCCGTAGAAATAATTACTGGTTTCCCTAAACCACCTAATTTTCTTAGATAAGGTAAATTGGTTATTTCACCAGAGGGTACCTTCCATAAATCAATTTTCAGTTCATTTAAAAAATCTATACTATCCAAATCAAAAGCAGTTGACAAAAACTTAATGCTCCTTTCTTTACAATGCTGTATTAATACCAAATGGTCTTCTTTACTAAGTTCAAGTTTTTGAAGCATTTTCAGCTGTGATTTTCCTTTGTCATTCGTATTTTCTTTTTGGTAATCTGCCTTTTGAGCAGATTTACTTACCAGCTTCTTTGAATTAAAAGTTTGAAACTTAACATAATCTACCCCAGCATCCGATGCGGCATCTATAAGTTTTTTTGCTAAAGAAATATCTCCATTATGGTTTACCCCTGCTTCAGCGATGATCAGTACTTTATTTTTCATTTCTTTAAAAGTTGTTTTGCAGGATTACCAACCCAAATTCCTTTTTCTGTTATATTATTTAAGATCACGGAACCTGCGCCCACAGTTACATTATCCGCAATAATAATACCTTGTTTAATAACAGCATTAGCGCCGATAAAACAATTTTTACCGATTTTGACATTTCCAGCTAAAACCGCACCTGGCGCAATATGAGTATAATCATCAATTAAACACTCGTGTTCTACAATAGAACCGGTATTTATGATACACCCATTTCCAATAGTTGCAAGGCTATTAATGGACACGTTTGGGTTTACCAAAGTTGATTCCCCTATTACCGCAGAGTTAGATATATGTGCCGATGGGTCAATTAATACTATTTGTTCAATATTATTTTCTATAAGTAAACGGTGCAGTTTTTCTCTAATATTGTTGGCACCAATAGCAGGGAAAACATAAGCATTTTTTACTTTTTTCTTAAACTCGGTATCATTTTCAATTCCACAGTACAACAAATTAAATGGGTTTTGAATGTTTTTTAATTTATCGAAATACCCCAAAACGTTTAATTCATTAGCCCTTGCCACTTCTATAGCAACATATGCATGCCCAGAGTATCCTAAAAAAAATATGTTTTTATGTTTCGACACTGCTTGGTATATTATAAATATTATTCTTAAACAAACTTGTTTTGTGCACTTAAAAAAATTTAATTAGAGGCACTTTAGGGATGATACTAATATAGTATAGCCACCTACCTGTATTTTCCGGTTGTTTACTGCACCTATTATAAAACGACTTTAGGTAGTTTACATCCTAAATTTACTTTTTTTTACCCTTACTTTAAACGTACTATAATCCCAATATCAATAAACTACGTATTCTAGAGTTACTAACATTTTTAAGAATAATTGGTCATCAACATAATCCAATTTTAAAACCACCAAATTATTAATCTCATCAGATATATATCTCCTCTTTAATATTTTTGCATGAACTAAAAAAGTTGAAAAATAAAATTGAATTATTCATAGAAAAAAATTAGTATCTATTCGTTAAACCCAATATTACTGTTTAGAGTTTTTATATTAAAAATTTACACTACTTGGTATATTTATTACCCGTTCTTCGAGCCAAATTGAATTTTCAAGATTTCCTTTTTGAGCTTTTTTAAACATTGGCAAATCGTTCATGAGTTTCCAAATAGGTCTGGTCATAACGCCTGCATCGTTAGTAGCCTTTAAAAATTCATCTCTATCCTCTGCCTTTTCAAGTACAATTGCATTTAACCAATAATTGGCTACGGTGTTCTTTGGTTCAGTAACAAAATAAGCTGGTTTATCGCTAAAAAATTCTTTGTATTTAAGAGCTAGATCACGTTTATTCTTTAAAATTTCCGGTAGTTTTTCAAGTTGGGCACAACCTAAAGCAGCGTTAATGTTGGGCATTCTATAGTTATAACCTACTTGGTCGTGGTTAAAATCCCACTTGTGTGGAATTTTTGCTGTTGTTGTAATATGTTTTGCCTTTTTTGCCAAAGAATCGTCATTGGTCAAAATCATACCTCCCCCACCGGTTGTAATTGTTTTATTGCCATTAAAACTTAAAATTCCAAATATTCCTTTTGTTCCCGTGTGATTATTGTTCTGATAGCTACCTAACGATTCGGCCGCATCTTCAACAATTTTAATATTATACGGGTCACATACCAATTTTAATTTATCTAAATCTATGGGCATGCCAAAGGTGTGCATAGGAACAACGGCCTTTATAATTTTTTTAGTGTTTTTATTAATGCACTGACCATTAACCATTATGGTTTCTTTGGATAAAAAATGCTGGAGTTTTTCTGGTGATAATCCCATTGTATCGCGATCGACATCGACAAATACGGGATGAGCCCCAATATAACTTATAGCATTGCATGTAGCTATAAAAGTTAAAGATTGTGTTATTACCTCATCATCTTGTAAAACACCGGCCAATTGCAAAGCAATATGTAAGGCCGCCGTACCATTTACGGTAGCTACAGCGTATTTAGCACCTGTAAATGTTGCCATATTCGCTTCGAATTGGTCAACGAATTTCCCAACACTAGATACGAAAGTAGTATCTATACATTCGTTTAAATAGGCTTTTTCTTTACCGCCAAAATACGGAGCATGTAGCGGTATAAATTCATTCGAATTATAGTGCTCTCTAATGAATTGTACTGTATCCTTAACCATAATTGACTACATTTTACTATCTAGATATTTACCTGTCTCCTTATGACCAAAATTGGGAATCATATGATAAAACAATTCAACTATGGGCTCTTTAGTCCAAGTTGGTTGATTTTTAATAGCTGTTATTGTTTTTTCAAAATAATCTAGCTTTTCGTTATCTATATTTAATTCATTTTTAATAATACCTAATTTTTGAAACTGGTTCATATCTAATGTTTCCTGCTCAGTGAAAAATTCTTCGAAATCCTTTTCACCTGTGGTATCACTTCCTGAAAAGAGACACGGCCATTTACCTTTTTTTGGTAGTGTTTTAACTAATTCACGTGCTTCTTGTTCGCTCTCACATAAAAACGGCTCATAGCCTAAGGATTTTAAATATTTAACTGCAATGTCGGCAAAGGATATTAAATGAAGCCCTTCGTTAAGTTTCGGAAAAAAGATATCCCTATTCTCCCCAAAAATACAAGACATTAAACACAATTCTCCGCTTTCTTTCGGCACAACAAAATACCTTTTAATGTCATTAGGCGCAACAATTGGTTGACCTTTCTTAATACGTTGATCAAAACCATGTAACAAAGAGCCATCAGAAAAGGCGACATTAGCGAAACGTGCAGTAGAAATTGGAATATTAGCACTATTTCGCATTAGAAACATTTCCATTATTCGTTTAGATGCACCCATCATATTTACCGGGTTAGCAGCTTTATCAGTTGAAACACAGAAATATTTTTTAGTTCCTTTTTTAATAGCCTGTTTGATCGTTTTATCGGTATTGAAAATATTTACCTCTATCATTCTCATTAAGGTAAAAGGGTCTTTTTCACTTCTAACATGTTTTAATGCCGAAAGATTAAGAACATAATCATAGATTCCGTCAGCTTCAATAAATGCATCATACTCCCTTGAGCCTATATCTAATGCAAAAGTTTGAAAATCGCCATCTATATACCCGAAAGAGCTACGAATGTCACGAACCAATTCAACCATGTTGTTTTCGCTTATGTCAACAACATGCAGTTTTTTAGGGTTTCTTTTAAATATTTCTTTTGTAACTGCTTGCCCTATAGATCCCGCACCACCAATTACCAAAAATGAAGAGGAACTCACCCTTTTATGTAACTCTTTTTCGTGTTTGTTAATATCATTTTCAAATAACTCCTGGTCCCTTCCAATCAGGTTAAGTATTTCCATAAACTTGATGATTTATATACTAAATAAGTACACTATTTATTGGTCTCTTTACAAAAGTACAATAATTCCTATCTTTAACTAATTGCACTTTATCTTGTAAGTTTTGATCTTTTACTATTTTTTTAGCAAAATCGAACCATGTACTAGAATATCCGTCTGTAAAATGTTCAATGCCATAATTAATATTCTTCTCGGTGAGTTTCTTTACTATGTGCATTGCTAAATTATTCGCATTAGTTGGGCAACCTATCTGTTCATCGGTCACCCTTAAAATCTTTTCTGTTTTACTTTTTTCTATAATTGTTTTATAAAAATTTTTACCAAATTCAGAATATAACCATGAAGTTCTTATGATAAGAAAGTTTGCAAAGACTTCTTTTATGTATTGCTCTCCCAACAATTTAGACTTACCATATTCATTTACAGGGTTTGGGATGTCATGAATTGTATATGGCCCTTGTTTTTCTCCATCAAAAACATAATCTGTAGAAAGGTGAACTAAACCAGTTTGGGATTTTTTGCAGGCCAAGGCAATATTTCTAGCCCCTTCGGCATTAACTTTAAAGGCTTTTTCAGGTTCTTTCTCTGCCAGTTCAACATTAGTATATGCTGCACAATTAATACAATAATCGAATTTATCTTTTTCAAATAACGAGTTTACCAACTTCTTGTTCAATATATCTAACTCGCCTGAATTTTTAAAGTAAAACTGGCAAGTTTTAAATGTAGGGGCAATTTTTTGAAGACAACTTCCTAATTGACCACTAGCACCAGTAACTAAAATCTTTATCATTTAATGACTGATTTTAGACTGGGCAACAACAAATCCTTTTTTGATATTATTAAATCGTTTATTGGATAATCCCATTCAATTTCTAAGTCGGAATCATTAAAAATGATACCCGCCTCCATTTGTGGGTTATAGTAATTATCGCATTTGTAGTTAAATACCGTATTGTCTGTTAAAGCTAAAAACCCATGGGCCATACCTTTCGGTATAAAAAGACTGTTGTGATTTTTGTCCGATAATATAAATTTTAAATGCTGTTTAAATGTTTCGCTTTTGGGCCTTAAGTCAACCACAACATCTAGTACTTCCCCTTGCTGGACAGTTACTAATTTAGCCTGGGCAGCTGTATTCTTTTGAAAATGTAACCCTCTTAAAACGCCTTTTTTAGAAATGGACGTATTTTCTTGAACAAATTCTATAGCAAATCCCAATGCAGACTCCAGTTGATTCTTTTTAAATGTCTCAAAAAACAGTCCTCTTGAATCATCAAAAAAACTAGGTTCAATTAATAAACAGTCCTTAAATTTTGTTTTAATTATGTTCATTAAATTAAATTCATTAAATATTCACCATAGCCACTCTTTAATAAGGGTGCTGCTAATTTCTTTAATTGTATTTCATTAATAAAACCTTGTTTATAGGCTACCTCTTCAATACAACCTATTTTAAGTCCTTGTCTTTCTTCTATAACTTGAACAAATTGAGAAGCTTGCATGAGCGAACTGAATGTACCTGTGTCTAACCAAGCAATTCCCTTATCTAAAACAGTAACTTGAAGTTTTCCTTTATTTAAGTATGCCTTATTTACATCTGTAATTTCTAACTCCCCTCTTTCACTCGGCCGTATACCCTGTGCAATTTTTATAACTTCGTTGTCATAAAAATATATTCCAGGAACTGCAAAATTTGATTTTGGATGATCGGGTTTTTCAACTATTGAAATAGCTTTACCACTTTCATCGAACTCAACCACGCCATATCTCTTTGGGTTATTTACATGGTATCCATAAATTATGCCCCCCTTTGGGTCACGATTATTCTTTAACAAGGTTTCAAGCCCACTACCATAAAAAATATTATCCCCAAGAATTAATGCAACTTTACTATCAGCTACGAATTCCCTACCGATAATAAATGCTTCCGCTAATCCTTTTGGCTCATTTTGCACAGCATAATTAAACTTACATCCAAGTTGACTACCATCTAACAATAGCTTTTTAAATAAATCTAAATCATCTTCGGTAGTAATGATCAATATTTCTCTTATCCCTGCCAACATTAAAGTAGATAAGGGATAGTAAATCATTGGTTTGTCATAAATTGGCATTAACTGCTTACTCAAAGCTTTAGTTAATGGCCATAAACGTGATCCTGTTCCACCTGCGAGAATTATTCCCTTCATATTATATATTATGATATTTATTTAAATACCAGTCAATAGTTTTATCTAAACCGATGTCAAATTTTTCCAATGCAGTCCAATTTAAATTCTTTGAAGCTTTAGTTGCATCAACAGCATACCTATAATCATGGCCAAGACGATCTTTTACAAATTTGATTTGCGAATTATAACTTCCATTTTCTTTAGGTATCTTTATATCTAATATATTACATATTTTATGTGCAATAGATAAGTTGTCGATTTCATTGTTACCGCCCAAAAGGTATGTTTCACCAGATTTCCCCCTATGATAAATTGTGTCTATTCCTTTACAATGGTCAATAACATATAACCAATCCCTCACATTTTTACCATTGCCATAAATGGGTATTTCCTTTCCTCCAAGCGCTGTTCTAATTACAGTGGGTATTAATTTTTCATCATGTTGTTTTGGTCCGTAATTATTAGAGCAGTTACTCGTAACTACATTCATCCCATAAGTATGATGATAACTTCTAACCAAAAAGTCCGCCGAAGCTTTTGATGCACTATAGGGACTGTTTGGTTGATAGTTAGAATCCTCTTTAAAAAAACCATTATCACCCAAAGACCCAAATACTTCGTCTGTAGATATTTGATGAAATCTATTGTTAGTTCCTTTCCAAAAGTGTCTCGCAACTTCTAGAAGGTTAAAGGTGCCTTCTATATTAGTTTTTATAAACTTATGAGGTGAATTTATAGAATTATCTACATGAGATTCCGCTGCAAAATTAATTACACCGGTTATATTAAAATCTTCGAATACACTTTTAATCAAGTCAAAATCACATATATCACCTTTAATGAATGCATATCTTTTGTTTGACTGAACTTCCTTTAAATTATCTAAACTACCTGCATAGGTAAGCTTATCAATATTTAAAACATTAATAGCTGGATTTTTGGCTAAAAAAAAAGGTATAAAGTTACTTCCTATAAAACCCGCACCACCTGTAATTACAATCGTTTTATTTTCTTTTGGAAGTTCAAGCATAATTGTTTAGGATATAGACATAGACCTTCTATTCAAGTATTTCAATATTGAAATTGCAAAAAATAATAAGATTAATAACAGCGGTATTAAAACAATATTTTTACCAAAGAAAGACTTTTGTACTACTTGCGGTTGTCCTAAATTTACGACGCTTAAGGTTTCCTTATTTTCAATCAATTCTAATTTCTTTGCTTCTATATCTCTAATTAAACCCGTTTTATATTGAAATATATCGGCAATATTAACCTGTTCTTGATTATCTAAAATTATTCTTTCGTTAGTTACTTCGCTATTTTTAGATGCCAAGTTATTGGTGTAATTAGATATGATCTCGTCTACTTGTTTTAATAGTGCTTGATTTTCCTCTATTCTGTAGGTCGCATTGTTTCGGTAAACCTCTAAAAGCACATTAAAGTAATTGTTAGTGTTTATATATTCTAAAATCTTTTCTGTAAAAACTTTACCAAATTCGGCATTCTTATAATAAATAGTAATTCGATGGTTAAAAGAGCTTTTATTCTGTAATTCCGCCCGGACGATATCAGCAATTGCATCGGTATTCTCAAAACTTTGCAGTAGTTCTAAATACTTGATATCGTTTTCTGACCCACCTTCTTGTAAAACTCTATTAATTTCAATATCCAAACCATTAAAATCTATCTTTTCAATACCTATTCCTTTAAAAAATAGTGTATCCTTTGCCTTCAAATTAGCTTTAATTTCACCAATTACGTCATATAGGTAATTCTTACTTTCTAATTGTGGTTTTACTATAATTTCAGATTTTAACTTTTTTGATATAATTCGGTTCAATGCAATACCGATTGCAAGCCCAACTACTACAAGGCCCATTAAAATAAAAATATTCTTTTTGACATATAAGAATACTTTTAAAATGAAATTAAAAACTGCATTAAAGCCTCTTCCAATTAACTGAAATAATTTTCCCAAATCAATTTCATCAGAATTATTTTGAGTAGACGGTGTAGAATTATTTGCCATTTTATGAATTAAATATTTGCTTTAAGATTTTATCGGTAATTAAATATGTAGGTTTAACACCGGTTGTACCTAACCCACCTGATGCCAATGTACTTCCGGTTTCTAAAGGATTATCGGAAGCATAATAGGCATAACGTACTTTTACGTCTTCGCTTATGCTCTTTCGTATTTTTGAAGCCGATTGTATTGCTTTTTGATAATGAACTCCCTCCATTTCTAATCCAATAACGTTCCACGTAGATTTATGAAAAAACTTTAGAATGTCTTTATTCTGTAGCGAGGTTCCCAAAACGGTTACCATTGTTCCCTCAAAAACCTTAAGACCATACCCTTCAAAATCTTTAGCGCATAACTCGTTTTTAAAAGGGTAGTTATCTGCTGTTCCTTCAAAAATATGAGCTGAAGGTATCATTAAATCTCCTTTTCCACCTTCTAAAATCCCCGCTTTTCCCATAATGGAAACCGAATCTACATTGATCAATGCTCCTTCTTTCTTTTTTGTGCTATACGGTTTTAAAAGCTCATCTATAGTTTCATATGCCTGTTCTCCAAAAGCATAATCCATAACAAATATAACGGGTTTTTTATCAATTTTATCTTCATAAAAATTATATGAACAACAATTGGTTTTAATTTTTGCCGTGTCAAAAATTTGAACGTCGATATTGGTGCCAGAAGTGTCATCTATAGAAATCATCCCGTTTATTTCTGCAAACTCACTTACCTTTTTCCTTAAATGGGCATTACCAGTACTGCTTAAAGCTTCGAATATTTCCAATGAATCTGTATTTGGAAATTCTTCTTTTAAAGCTTCCTTTGCAAATAGCGAGTTCATAACACTGTGCATATTTGCTGAAATAATATGAATTGGCCTATGTAATAAATTGTTCTGGGATAGGATGTTTTTTATGTCATTAGACCAACGCTCACCATGAATATGATGCCCTAAACGTTCCCGAAGTAACGCGCTAAAAGTTATTGCTCTTTTTTCACCTGTTATTTCTTCTTCTAGTGCTAATTTACCAAGCCAATAAATAATATTTAAAAACCGTTCTGGATTATCTTTGACACTAAATTTCTTGTACACTTCTACTATTTCTTCGAAGGACCTACCTAATATGTTAGCTGTATGTATTAAAGCTATTTCTCTTTCCGCTTGGGTCAATTCGCTTTTGCTTACCGCTTCTTCAAGTTTGGACCAATCCCGAATTGTTTTTTCAGTTTCTGGTATTAAGACCCGATTACAAATCTTTTCCGACTCAATAAACAAAAATGTCAAGTGTGTTAAAATATCGTAAATATCCGAACGCCCTCGAGTAATTTCAATATTCATTTGTTCGTCATCAATACGATAACAATTTCTTCTTCTTTTTGGCGGTATTATCGGGTTTATGTGTGAAATACCGTAGCCTTCATCTGACGTTAAATTAATAAATGTGCATTGTTCTATACCCTCGGGCAAACGCTCTAGCACATAAATTAAACCATTTAACTCTGCCTTTTCTTCGCCAACGGAACCATAGATTTCTGGTCTTAATTGTAAAAGTGCATTCTTTAATGCTTCTCCAGATACCCCGTTTGGCTTATAAAACCCTCTATTAAAAAGATGACGCATAGTAATATACATGCGTTCAATAGCATTGGTAGATTCTTGAGCCCTGGTAGTAGTAATTGCTTTTCCCATGAAAGATTTCAAACAAAATTACAATTTATAATCTGTTAATTAAAAGCTAGATGTTAGTCTTGCTATATTTAGATAAACTATCAGCTACTTTACGGTCGTTGGATAGACGTTGAACTTTATTTTGTCCGCCAAGTTTACCTATTGATTTCATGTAAGCTAAAAAACCTCCTTTTTGAACCGGAGTTATCTTTAGTGTTTGTAAAACCTTGCCAACAATAAGGTCATAGTAATAACTATTTTGTTTTTGTAAGGCGGCATCTAACTGTTGTACAAAAAGACCCATGTCAGTTGGTTGTTTTTCAAACTCTACAAACCACTCATGATATGGGAGTTCATTATTTTCTGGCGTTATCTGTGGCGCAACAGTAAATTCACTAACACTGGCATCTGTTAAATTAGTGGCGATCTGCATTGCTTCTTCAACTTCCTTTGCAATAACATGTTCCCCAAATGCAGATATAAAGTGTTTTATTCTGCCAGAAACTACTATTTTAAAAGGATGCACAGAAACAAACCGAACGGTATCTCCTAAATTATATGCCCATAGTCCAGCGTTGGTAGATATAATCATAACATAATCCACACCTATCTCTACATCTTTAATGGTTATACGATTTCGGTTTTCCTGGAAAAATTCATCTGATCTTACGAACTCATAGAATATACCTGCATCTAAAAGTAAAAGCATGCCATTCTCCTTTTGGGAATCTTGATATGCAAAAAAACCTTCGCTTGCCGGAAAAAGCTCAATACTTGAAACCTTTCTGCCAATTAAATTTTCAAATTTCTTTCTATATGGTTCGTAATTAACTCCACCATAAATAAAGAGTTCAAAATTCTTAAACAAATCACCAATATTCTGATTGGTATTTTCCTTTAATTTTTCGAAATACATTTGCACCCATGAAGGTATACCTGCAATAACAGTCATGTCTTCGTTCTTAGTTTCCTCTACAATTGCCCTCACTTTGGTTTCCCAATCTTCAATACAATTAGTCTCCCAACTTGGCATTCTATTTTTCTGAAGATAATTAGGGACGTAATGCGCTGAAATCCCAGAAAGCCTCCCTAATTTAATCCCATTTTTCTCTTCCAAAATAGGACTACCTTGTAAAAAAATCATTTTACCGGTTACAAAATTAGCATTACCTGTTTCGTGTATGTAACTAAGGATTGCATTTCTAGATGCTTTCACCTGTTCTTTTATGGACACATCGGTAATAGGTATATACTTAGCGCCAGAAGTCGTTCCCGAGGTTTTGGCAAAATATACAGGCTTGCCTGGCCAAAGAATATCACTTTCACCGGCTACTACCAAACTCACATATTCTTTAAGTTCTTCATAGTCCCTAATAGGAACTTTATCAACAAAATTGGCATGTGACTTAATTTCATTAAACCCATGATCCTTGCCAAACTGGGTAAGGCTAGCCTTTTGTATAAGAGCGGTAAAAACTCTTTCCTGAGTTTCAATTGGATCATTAACCCATTTACTAGTTCTTTTAGCAACACGGTTTGCAAATATTTTGGCAGCTATAGTCTTTAGGGACATCTGAGTTCTAATTAAAATCTATATAATTTGTAGGATCAATAGGCGTTCCATTATCCCAAATTTCAAAATGCAAATGAGGCCCAGTGGTTAGCTCTCCTGTGTTTCCTACGGAGGCAATCACCTCTCCTCCTCTAACCATAGTTCCTTGAAATTTCGATAATGAACCATTGTGCTTATATACACTTAGCAATCCGCCTTCATGTTCAATAATTATAACATAACCAGTATCTGCTGTCCATTCAGAAAAAATTACAGTACCATTTGCCACGGCCTTTACAGGACTATCTGTTGGAGCTGTTATATCAACAGCATAATGTTTCTCGTTGGGATTAAATTCCATGGATATAGCACCAGAAACCGGAGTAAACAATACAAGGTTCTTTTTGTCAATTGTTCTTTCAAACAAATTGTATTTATCTTCGAGTGCCACTTCTGCCCGTAATAAGGAATCTTCCTTTATAGGGTTTAAATCCACGGATGATGGATCTAATTTATATTGTTGAAAAAGGGAGTCTCTATTTACTACTGTATTCTCAATATCTCCTTTTAATACCATTCTAATATTCTCTAAATACTTATTGGTATAATTTAAGGTTCGTACAAGGGAGTCTGTTTTATACGTAAGCTCCGTAGCTTCTTTTTTAAGTTTAGTAGATGAATAACCGGGTATATACTCCCGCAAAGGGGTAAACGCAATTAATAACGTAGTTAAGCCAATAAGCGTAATCATAAAAAGGGTTCCTGTTACAAAAACATTAAGCCTACTTAGTTTAAAAGATATTTTTTCTTCAAAAGTATTTTCATTTAAAATTACCAAACGATACTTATGAAGTAACTTCCGTTTTATCTCTTTTCTTTTTTTGACTTTCTTTTTGGCCATCTTAACAAAGATATGTTTAGAATTTAATTTTAACTCGTTTACCATGGGAAAATTAAGACAACTATCTTATCGCCATAAAACTAGAACCCTAATTTAAAGTTAAAACATGAAATATTACAATAGTGGCTAAGATTCTTAAGTTTTCTAAAGTAGTTTTTAGTATCTTTGATTTCTATTTTTAAAATTAAAGTATCATGACAATCTTATCTACATTCTTGGCTATAGGTGCTCCACAAATAATATTGGTGGTAGTGGTTGTTCTACTATTATTCGGAGGAAAAAAAATTCCTGAGTTAATGAGAGGTTTAGGCAGTGGAATTAAAGAGTTTAAAGACGCCTCTAAGGAGGATGAAAAATTAGAAGAAAAGAAAAAAGAGTAATAATAAAAATACCCTTTTTACATAAATTTATAAAACCCTGTAATTCAGGGTTTTTTTGTCTTTCCCTTAGATAAAAAAGAATAGTTGCAGTACTTATTCCTTTTCCTGTAAACGCTTAAGTAGCTTTATTTCGGTTTTTTTAGTCATATTATCCAGTACAAGGCTACTGAATACAATACATTCACGACAAAAAATACTTCTTTCACAACAAATACTATTCTAAAAAAGGCTATAGATCTACATTCGTTAGGTATAAGAATTTAATAATACAAGTTTAGCAAAATATGTTAGACTTAGAAATGGATCTATGAGAGTCTTACTATCTTTATTTTATCTACTATTTATCCAATTTGGTTATGCACAAGGTTTCCAAGCAGACCTTGCTGTTCATACATCTGGTGATACTGAAGTAAACGCATTATTGGAAATTGAAGAAGCTGATTCAAAAGAATTTGAAAAGGCCGCCAAAACATATAATATTACCCAAAAAACCTTTACGAAAACTAATGATATAAACCCGGGCTATTATGTAGTGGTCGGTATATTCAGTAAAAGTCAAAATCTAAAGTCACAAGTTAGAAAATTTAAAAGAAGGGGTTTTAACTCTGGATATTTTAAAAATTCCGATAACGATTTATATTACCTCTACCTTAATCATTATGATTCATGGAAAATAGCATTAGAAGATTGTAACACCCAATTCGACAATAGATACAATGAAGAATTCTGGGTTCTTAAAATTGCAGGTAACGAACACATTCCAGAATTAATTTCTTTAGAAGAAGTCACCTACGAAGATTTAGAAAACTCAAAAGAAACCGCCTTTATTTCTACTAATGTCGATTCTTCAAAATCAACTACGAAAGAATCAAAAAACAAACTTATTAAAAGAGCAGACGAATACTTTAATAAAATGTGGTATGCTGAAGCTGCAAAACTATACGAAATTGCCTTAAGTGGAAATAGTGAGGTTTATAATTATGATGTTATAAAAAAGGCAGGTGATGCTCATTACTTTAATACCAATATGGAACAAGCATATAAATGGTATACTATATTATATGAGCAGTACGAATCTGAAATGAGTTCAGATTATTTGTTTAAATATGCTCACTCTCTTAAAGGAACCGATAATTATAAAAGGTCTAAACGGTTATTTAAATTATATAATCGAAAATTAGTAGGTGAAAAACAAGTAATAAACAACGAACAAAGCGATATAATCTTAGACGGGCTTTTAAGAATGAAGGATAGGTTTGATGTTAAGAATTTAAACATCAACTCAAAATATTCCGATTTTTCACCAATGTATTATAATCAAGGTGAAATGGTATATGCTTCTTCAAAAGACTCATCAATTTATAATACCAGGCGGTATAAATGGAACAATCAACCTTACCTAGATTTATATGTGGCGAAAATAAATGAAGAGTCCCAAGACCTTAAAAACGCTATTAAGTTTTCTAAAGAGATAAATACAAAATACCACGAAGCATCAGTTACATTTTCTCCAGATAACGAAACAATGTATTTTACTAGAAACAATTACGGAAAAAAATTAAAACGTGATAAAAACGGTATTAATCATCTTAAAATATATCGTTCCAAAAAGATAAATGGAGAATGGTTAGAAGCTGAGGAGGTTTCCTTTAACAGTGACGAATATTCCACAGGACACCCTGCATTAAGTACAGATGGTAAACAACTTTATTTTGTATCCGATATGCCAGGCACCATTGGTGAGACCGATATTTTCGTAGTTGATGTTCTAGAAGATGGATCTTTTTCTACACCCAGAAACCTAGGTCCAGAAATTAACACGGAGCAAAAGGAAATGTTTCCATTTATAAACAATAAAAAACTATATTTTTCATCTAATGGGCATGTAGGATTGGGCGGATTAGATGTATTTGAAGTCGCTTTCGATAATGAAGAAGGTTTTTTAGAAGTTCGTAATGTTGGTAAACCGATAAACAGTAAAAAAGATGACTTCTCTTTTATAGTTGATGAGGATACACAAAAAGGGTACTTTGCTTCTAATCGTGCCGGTGGAAAAGGAGATGATGATATTTATTCCTTTAAAACATTACAACTTGAAGAAATCCCAACAAACACCAATGCTATTTCTGGAATAGTAACCGAGTTGGTTGGTGGAGAAATTATGCCTAAAGCTTTGGTACAATTATTAGATGAAAACAACATTAAACTAAAAGAAATGGAAACTGATGAAAACGGAAGTTTCATCTTTGAAGATTTAGATTCTGATACCAGATATATTTTAAAAACAACTAAAGGCACCTATTTTGATGACACACGAGATGCGGCCACTAAAAACAATGAAAAAGTTAACGTAGATGTGTCCATGAGGAAATTGACAGATATGATCGCCGTTGAAAACGGAATTAAGAAATTGAAGACTGAAATGATTCATTTCAATTTCGATAAATCATTTATACGTAAAGATGCTGCTTTAGAATTAGATAAGCTGGTCGCCGTAATGAAAGATTCCCCAAGCATTGTTATTAAAATTGAGTCGCACACCGATTCTCGAGGAGATGCCATTTATAACAAATACTTATCGGACAAAAGAGCAAAATCGACGCGAGAGTATATAATTTCGCAAGGCATAGACCCAAAAAGAATAGAAAGTGCCGTAGGATATGGCGAAGAACAATTACTAAATCAATGTGATGGCTCTATTCGCTGTACAGAAGAAGATCACTACTTTAATCGTAGGTCCGAATTTATAATTGTCGACATGTAAATAAAAAATTTATAATTAAAAACCCGCTAAAAGCGGGTTTTTAATTATAATATATATCCTGGTAATCAATAATTTACTTCATAGCTCTGTATTTCGATACGCCTTTCTCTTTTTATAGTTAAATCCAATATTTTAGAGTAGGCAAACTTCCTTTCCTCTATAAAATTGTTCTTATTATCGATTAACTAAAATTAGGCAACTATGTGGCTTATCCTCCTTAACCTACCGTTTATAGAGTAAAATCAAAGCCCAAGACGATTCATAGTTTTATTTCTCCTTTTAGCTAAACTTTTCAATTAAGATTGAATTATTGAGCAACTTTATACTTCATAAACGCTTAAAATATCGAATATGGAAAAAATTACTCTAGTAAAAGAAATATACATCCAAGCCTTTAAAAATTGGAAAAGCTACATTTTGGAAAATTATTTTAAAATATTTTCGTGGCTATGTTTTACATTAATTGCATTAGCTGCTTATGCATTGATATATAGAGTGTCTACAGGTTTTTCTTTTGGAAATTTTTAATTAAACATATAAAGACTATTTATGAGGCATTCAAACTTCTTCTTAAAAAGGCAAATTATAAAAATGTAAAAGGCCCAAGAAATTTCTTGGGCCTTTTACAAATTAAATAACTTTATTTTTTAGTCTTTTATTTTTTTACATTAAACCGAACTGATTTCAGTATTGCCTCCAACTCAAACATATAATCTCTTTTCTTTGTAGCCGGTGCAAAAACAAACCCTTCTAAAATTAACTTTCGATTATTTTCTTTATCGTTAATTATATAAGTTAAAAATGGGCCTGCCATTGGGTATGCCGACATTTCCCAAATTCCTCTTATTTCTGCTGCTTTTTTCCCAGAAACCTCAGCAGGAAAGACATATGGAGAAAACGCCTTTTCGGTAATCATATGATTATTTTTTCCTGGAATATCCTCACCTCCTATAAAACTTTTTCCAATTGAGTCTCGCATTAAAATAATATCTTGAACAAACGTTGAATCGCTTTGAAAGCTATCCCATGGCATGGTATACGCTATAATGTTCATATTTCCTTTTTGAATTTCACGCGAAATCCAAACAAAATTATCTTCTTCCCTACCTACTCTATAAATAGATGGAATTTTCATTGCAATATTAAACTTATCTTCTAGGGCCTTTTCTTTATTCAAAGATTTCTCAAAACGCTTTTGGGCTTTACCAATTTCTAACGCTTTGAAATCTGCAATAAACTCTGGCGCAGTTTTTTTAATATTCGTTATTAATTCTTCCTTATTACGGCCTTTAATTACACCTATCTTTTGTGGTTTAGCGTACATATTGGATTTCATGTGTGCTATGTTCAGCGTATCTTCCATTATATAAAGCACAGCGCTTGTGTTTTGAAGAGAGCCTGTAAAAATTTGTTGTGGAATTTGAGTAACACTAAATTGAGCTTCGTCCCAAGTAAGACCTGGGGCCGCTGCGGTGTAATTTTCACGAATTGCATCCCCCACGCTACTCTTCCACAATTCATTATCAATTACAACGGTTAACGTATTCATTGCCCCTACTGACTCTGGCAAGTAATCTACTTTTCCATCTTCCTTACAAGCAACAGACAAACCTAAAATTGCTAAAAAATAAACTAATAATTTTCCTTTCATTGGTGTTTAATTTACGATGAACAGTCGCACAATTTAAGTTTTGTGCCCAGTTTTAAGTTATTACCACTAATACCGTTCCACTTTCGTAAATTTTCTATAGTAACCCCAGGATATTTTCTAGAAATAGTCCATAATGAATCTCCACTTCTAACTTCATGCGTTTTTGAATTACTGGCAACGGCAGTCCTAGCAGGTGTTTCTCTAGGTTTTACCGAAGAACTTATTTGTTTTCTTGGGTATACTGTTAATCGTTGCCCAATACGTAAATTATTACTGCGTAATCCGTTCCATTGTTTTAATTGGCTAACACCTACACCATATCGTTCAGCTATTTTACCAAGAAAATCGCCCTCTTTTACTCTATAACGAATACTATTTTGTTCCGCTTGTTTTGTTATTTCAGCAATAGGACTTTCTTTACTTTCCAATTCTTTTTCTACATGAGCATAAATTGCCTCTTCATTGGCTACAAATTTTCCTATTTTATGTACCGGCAATCTTAATGTATGCGTTTTACCCTCAACATATGGGATTACATCTAACTTGTAAGACGGGTTTAAAATTTTAATTTCTTCCTTGTCAATACCTGTCAATTCTGAAATCTGGTCAAATGTAATTAGACTTTTAATATGTATAGTGTCGGTTTCAAAATAAGCTCGTTCTGCTCTTTTAGACACTAATCCATGTTCTTTAGCATATTCAAAAATATACATTGTTGCTTGAAAAGCCGGAACATAGCCTGCTGTTTCTCTGGGTAAATTTCTTCTAATATTCCAATAGTTTCTTTGTCCTCCACTTCTACGAATTGCTTTATTAACATTACCTGGTCCAGAATTATAGGCCGCTAATGCTAAATCCCAATCTTCATAAATTCTGTACAATCTATTTAAGTAATTACAAGCAGCTTCTGTAGATTTTATTGGATCGCTTCGTTCATCAACATAACTATTAATATCCAATTTCATTTCTTTACCGGTACCATACATAAATTGCCATAAACCGGTTGCACCAACTCGAGATCGCGCCTTTGGATTTAAGGCAGATTCTACAATAGATAGGTATTTCATCTCTAACGGAATATCGTTATTATCTAATTCTTGTTCAAATAATGGGAAATAGAATTGGCTTATGGTTAACATGCGCTCCATCATATCTCTTTTTCTAGTAAGAAATGATTTAATTACGCTTTCAAGCGATGGATTGTATTCGATATTAAATGGTGTTTTTTCATTTAACCTTGCCAGCCGCATTTTTAAGGTGTCTGTAGGTAAATCGAAAACAAAAGTAGAGGCTGTATCTAACGCCATTACTTCTTGATACATTTCATCGAAAAGCGGTGCGGCATCTACTAGTTCTTTCATCCATAAACTGTCGAATTTAGCGGCCAACTCATTGTCTTGAAGATTGTAAGAGGATGATTCCGTTGGCTTAAAAAGCGTAAGTTTTTCTTTTGTAGAATTATCTAATATATCCAGTTCGGGTATAGGAACTTCATCATTCAATGAATCGTTGAGCACAACCAAGTTGCTATTTAATGAATCTGTAGAAGTGATAACAGCTTCTTTATGCTGCGCCAAACTTAGGAAAGGCACCAAAGCTAAACCTAGGAAATAAAAATAGTTAAAAGCTAATTTTTTCATTTGCGGCAAAATTTATTAACGGAACAAACGAAAATCGTACATTTTTTAATGAGAATAAAATTAATTCTCTTAAAATGCACAATTTTTCGTTGTAACCCGTTTATCGATAATGCCCTTACTACGCTATTATTGCAGCAATACCTGGCAAAGTTTTGCCCTCTAAGCTTTCTAGCATTGCACCTCCGCCTGTTGATACATAACTAACTTTATCCTCAAAGCCAAATTGTTTTACAGCAGCTACAGAATCTCCGCCACCTACTAATGAAAAAGCTCCATTACGTGTTGCTTCATCAATATAATTACCAACTGCTATAGTTCCCTTAGCAAATTTTTCCATTTCAAAAACACCAATTGGGCCATTCCATAGAATAGTTTTGGAGGCTAAGATTACTTTTTTAAAGTTTTGTAAGGTATCTGGGCCTGCATCAAGACCTTGCCAACCGTCGGGTATTTTGTCCACATCAACAATTTGTGTATTTGCGTTTGCGTCAAAAGCATCCGCTGCAATTACATCTACAGGAATGTGCACATTTACTCCTTTTTGTTTGGCTTGTTCAAGAATATCCATTGCCAACTTCATTTTATCATCTTCGCATATGGAATCGCCAACCTTGCCTCCTTGTGCTTTTATAAAAGTATATGTCATACCTCCACCAATAATTAAATCGTCAACTTTATCAAGTATATTCTCAATTATAGTAATTTTAGAAGAAACCTTTGCTCCTCCAAGGATAGCTAATACTGGTTTTTCGCCAGTAGCCATTACTTTTTCTATGGCATCGATTTCTTTTGCCAAAAGAAGTCCAAAACATTTAGATTCAGGAAAAAACCTAGCAACTATTGTTGTAGAAGCATGAGCACGGTGTGCTGAACCAAAAGCATCGTTTACATATATATCACCAAGTTTAGATAATTTTTCGGCAAAAGCCTCATTTCCTTCTTCCTCTTCGTCATAATATCGTAAGTTTTCAAGTAAAAGCACTTCTCCTTTTTTCAAATTAGCTACGGCCTTTTCTACTTCATCACCAACACAGTCACCAACGAATTTTACCGATACACCAATAATATCCGAAACTGCGTTTACAATATGTTTTAATGACAAATCAGGATTGCGTTCTCCTTTTGGTCTGCCCAAATGGCTCATTAGTATTGCACTGCCGCCATCTTCTAAAACCTTAATTATTGTAGGTTTTGCAGCTTCTATTCTGTTTGTATCCGTTACTTCAAACTTGTCATTTAAGGGAACATTAAAGTCCACTCTTATTAACGCTCTCTTATTTTCAAAATTAAAGTTATTCAATACTTTCATGTAATTTTCCTTTTGTTAGGTAACAAATGTAAAGATTAATAGCTTTTGGTTAAAGTGGTATTTAGGTTAATTTATGCTCAATTCCATTAATTTTGTTATGCTTTAAAACAACTATATTTGAATTTATGTTATTCAAAGAAATTTTAGGACTATCACATATTAAAAATCACCTTTCTTCAAGTGCTGATGCTGGCCGAATACCACATGCGCAATTATTTGTTGGGCCTGAAGGTTGCGGACTATTACCCATGGCACTTGCATATGCCCAATATATTATTTGCCAAAATACAAATAGTGAAAACGTTGGTGATAATGAAGCTTGTAATTTAAAGTTCAAATCGTTTGCCCACCCAGACGTTCATTTTGCATTTCCAGTTGCAAATACAGATAAGGTAAAAGCCCACGCTGTGAGCAATCATTACATGAAAGAATGGCGAGAATTTATTTTGGAGCAGCCATATGGCAATCTTTTTGATTGGTATCGTCATATAGAAATTGAAAAAAAACAAGGACAAATTGGAGTTGATGAAGCTCAAGATATTGTAAAAAAGCTCTACTTAAAATCCTATGAGGGTGGTTATAAAATTATGGTAATTTGGATGGCCGAAAAAATGAATTCAGCTGCATCTAACAAATTACTAAAACTAATAGAAGAGCCGCCAGATAAAACTATTTTTCTGCTACTTTGTGAAGATGAAGAGCAAATTATACAAACCATAAAATCTAGATGCCAAGTTGTTCATTTTCCTCCTTTGGCGGAAGATGCTATAGCCAATGCATTAATTGAAATAGGTGCTGCCAAACCTGAAGCTATGCGATTAGCTCACGAAGCTAATGGCAATTTCAACAAGGCGCTAGACCTTTTAAATAATGATTCTGAAGATTTAGTTTTTGAGAATTGGTTTGTACAATGGGTACGTAGTGCATTTAAAGCAAAAGGAAATAAAGCGGCAATTCACGAATTGTTATTATGGAGTGAAGAAGTTGCAAAAACAGGAAGAGAGACTCAAAAAAATTATCTAAACTATTGTATAACAGTCATGAGACAAGCCTTAATGATTAATTACGGTGCAGAAGAGCTCGCCTATTTAAAAATACATGCAGACGGATTTCAATTGAAAAAATTTGCCCCATTTGTGCATGAAAATAATATTATAGATATCACAAAAGAACTTGAAGACGCCATATACCATGTAGAAAGAAATGGAAATTCTAAAATAATTTTTACAGACCTTTCAATTAAATTAACTCGGTTACTTCATCGAAAAAAATCTGAACTTAAATAAACCTAAATGAAAATTATACTAGATCACGCTACTGAAATTTTATTGTTGTTATTTTTAATTATCACTTTTTTACAAAGCGGTATTGATAAAATTTCTGATTGGAATGGAAATGTATCGTGGTTAAAAGAACATTTTTCAGCTACCCCTTTTAAAAATATAGTGCCCATATTGGTTGGTATTATTCTAATAGCTGAGGTAATTGCCGGTCTACTTTGCTTAGTGGGCATATATGAACTTATGCTTAATGGCCAAACAACATTTGCCCTATATGGAGCAATATTATCTTGTGTAACCTTGTTAATGTTGTTATTTGGGCAACGAATTGCTAAAGATTACGAAGGAGCAAAAACTATTGCAATTTACTTTATACCAACTATTTTACTCGTGTTTTTACTACAATTTTAATGAATTAAAATAGCTTTACGCTTTATAAAAAAGAAATTGATTAAAATAAAAAACCCTCCTAATTGGAGGGTTTTTTTGGAGGCATCGAGCGGATTCGAACCGCTGTACAAGCTTTTGCAGAGCTGCGCCTAGCCACTCGGCCACGATGCCCTTTTTAAGGGAGAGCAAAAATAAGCAATTAACTGAATACTTATAGAATATCTAAAATATTTATTTGCCTAATCTGTAGTTTTCCTTAGAGGCATCGGATGGACTCGAACCACTATAAAGGTTCTTGCCAGAACTTTGCTATGCCATTTCAGCCACAACGCCGTTTAAATCAATTTTATTTTTTTGACTTTATAGTTACCGTAACTTTCTCAACATCACCATTGATAGGTGGGTTTATTTTTGATACGGAAACCTTAGCTTTTTGTAAAACTGGTAGCTCTATAAATATTCGGTCAATTATTCTTTTGGCAACATGCTCCAATAATTTTGAAGGTTTGGCCATTTCTTGTTTGACTATTCTATTAATATGAACGTAATCGACCGTGTCATTCAATTGGTCTGAAATTGAGGCTTTCGATAAGTTTGTCTCTACCGAAACATTTACCAAATAATCACTCCCAATATTGGTTTCTTGTGGCAAACACCCATGATGGGCATATGCCTTTATGTTCTCTAATTGTATTTTACCCATTTTTTCTTTTCTGGAGGGCAAATTTAATCATTATCCTAAAGCATTAATAGGTACATCGACAATTACTAATACCTTGAAATAGGTCTACTCCTAGGGTTACTACATGAGTTCCTGAACTATACCCTAGTAATTCGTTTAAAATAACTTGATAAGAATATCCGAAGTAAAAATTACTCTTCTTAATACCCGCAATAGGCGCAATATAAAGTGGATTGCCTATTTGGTCATTTAAAAATCGATAATTAATCCCTGCATAATAGTAGTCTTCAAAATCATAAAACCTAAATTTCAAATTTAAATCGGTAACAGATCGACCATCACTTTCAAATAATTGAAATAAAATAGAAGGCTCAACCTCTACTTTACTGGTTCTTTTTTTCATGTATCTGTATCCTGTATAAACATAATAGTTTCTTAATCTATTAGGCTCGTATAAAGCATTAAAGTTACTTAAATCTTTATCCAGAATATTTGATGCATTTACACTAAAATAAAATTTATCATAACGATATAGCGCGCCAATATCAAAATTATGATTTGTAGTTGCCCTATCGTCAGTAACCGAAATATCAGGTGAGTCAAAATTTTGAATATCTATTCTAAACTGATTGTAATTATATGAAATACCGAATGATAAAAACTCATCGTCATAACGATCTAAGGTAAGATGGTGTGCAAATGACAATCTAGCACCTTGCTGTTTTGTTTGCCCATTACTATCGTTATACAATAACGTTCCTATTCCCGATTTTTCTCCTATTCGCATATCTGCTGCCAATGATTGTGTATCTGGCGCATCTTTAATTCCTACCCATTGCGTAAGACCGTTAAGTCTAATTTTTACATGGTCTCCGATACCTGCATAGGTCGGTGACATTACAAAGGGGTTATCTGCAAGGTATTGCGATAATTGGGGTATGGTTAGCTCTTGACCTCTTAGGGCAAGTACGCTTGTAAAAAACACCAGTGTCAATAGACTGTTCCGCATCATCATTTTAGGTTAAATTTTAGCGATATAGGGTAAAGTGACCAACAAACTCTCTTTCATCTCTTTCTCCATTCAATTTAATTACATACCAATAATCCCCGGTAGGTAATTCTTTGCCTGAATATGTACCATCCCATCCTTGAGAATCTACTGATTGTTCAGAAACCACTCTACCATAACGGTCAAATATTTTTATTAGTATTTCTGGAAATTGTTCCATGTTTCTTGGTATCCAAAAATCGTTCTGACCATCGCCGTCCGGGGTAAAGAAATTAGGCAATTCAATATCTATGAATTCCATGAAAATATTTGCAATGGACTCACAACCATTTTGATCTACAACTCTAACTTCGAAAGTATCGGTTCTTGTAATATAGAATGTACTGTCATCACCATTATCTATACCATCAAAGTAATAGGTATACCCTTCTCTTCCACCTTCAACAACAGCCGTAATCTCATTAATATTATGTTGCTCTAAAGAAAGTACCAATGGCTCAAATGCCTCAATTGTAAAGTCAATAGTTTGTATACAACCATTTGCATGAGCAATAGTAATATAATGGTTACCTGGAGCTGAATTTCTAAAATCAGGATTCAATTGTAAATCATTTGGATCAACAGAATCAATTGCATACATTACGTCACCAATAACACTATCATCTTCTAAGGTAATATTCACGTAATTACTTGGAGAAGCACCAGAGCACTCATAGATTGGTTCAACAGTAGCATTGAGGTTAACACCTCTATCTATCGTAACAACTGTATTAGTATCACAACCATTGGCATCTTTTACGATAATGATATATTCTCCAGAGGCTAAGTTTACAAAATCCGTTCTGTTCAACACAAAATCTGCATCATCGTTTGAATTTAATGCTGTACTATAAGGAGCAGTACCTCCTGTAATATCTAGTGTAATAGTTCCATCTTGACTATCTACACATATTTCTGGGGTTGTCTCCACAGAAACAGCTAAACTTGAAGGTTCCGAAATGGTATAAGTTAAATATTCGAAACAACCATTTTGATCTTGTGCGAATATTACATATTCTCCTGGCTCTAAATCTGTGAACGTATTCGTATCATACAGCTGATTTAAATTTGGAGATATTGCATATTGATATCCACCTGCACCACCAGATAAGGTTACTGTAATTTCACCATCGTTTTCACCCGCACATGTTACATCAATTACGTTTTCAGTATACGTAAGTGGCGCTGGTTGATCAATTACAACTTCTTCCGCTTGCGTAGAACAATCTCCACTTATAACAGTTACATAATACGTACCTGCCCCTAAGTTTCTAAATATACCTTGCGCCTGAGGCCCAGCTATACGTGAAGCTGCACTCAAAGAACTATCTGTAAACAATTCATATTGATAGTTTCCTAAACCACCTTGAGCCGAAGCCATTATTATTGCCGTAGCATCCCCTGCACAATTTACTGTGGCTAACGTTCTATCAACGGTTAAAACCAGTGGTGCTATTGTAGTTTCGGTAATTGAATTTGAAATTGCAGACTCACAACCGTTAATAGCGTCTCGAACATAATATTGATAAGTTCCAGCCTGGAATACACCAGTTTCTGGCAAACCTAATGGGTTACTAGTCATTGGTAAGAAGTTTACATTATCTACACTATACTCATATGTTCCACTACCGCCAATAGCTGTAAGTTCAAACTCGGCACCTGTTGCACAGGTTAATGGATCTGTTCTTAATAAGCTCGCCTCAACTTCTGTTGGTTGTGTTACTTCAACGGTATTTGTGGTCACATCACAATTCCACCCATCTACAATGGTAATGCTATAGATACCTGAGCCTAAATTATTAAAATTAGCGCTGTTTTGAACTCCTGTAGTTCTAATCACTGTTGAGCCAGTTTCATCGTAATAATTCAACTGATATCTATAAGAACCACTTCCACCACCAGTTACATTTGCTGACACGGTAGCACTTGTATCTCCATAGCATGCCAAGTTTGTTACTAATGGCGTCGCATTTGCCACTATTGGTGTCGCAGGAGTTATTGTTTCTGAATAGTTAACAAAACATCCTGTATTATCAGTTATTCTAATATTGAATACTCCAGAAGATAAGTTTGTAAAAATACCATCTATTACATTCTCCATTAAATAATTTTCACCTGTAGTCGTATTAACTAATTCAATATCGTAAGGCATATACCCTCCTTCAGCTGATATAATTATCTCGCCTTTATCATCAGAGCATGTTGCCTCAGCTGCTACAGCTACAATTCCACTTAAAGGTCTGTCAGGCGAGGAAACTGTAATTACATTGGTATTCTCTGTACATAACGGCACCGCAGTCTCTGTTATTCTTACATAATAATTTCCTCCAGTAAGGCCATTTATTGGTCTTGGATTTATACTAGTGTCGGAAGCAGTAGATGCTATAACAGAATTACCTGCAGTATCAAAAACTTCATAATTATAATTACCACTATAGCCATCAATATAAATGGTCATGCCTCCATTTGATTCTCCATAACAAGATACAGGTGCGACAGCAGTGGCCGTTGCAGTTATAAAATCGAACGGTGAAATAGTATATCTTGAAGTATTCACATAACAACCAGTATCTAAATCAGTAACTCTAAACACATAAGAACCTATAGTATTTAAATCAAAGGTCGCAGAATTTACTGTTGTACTCACTAAAGTACCGGTGGCATTGCCAATTGGTAACAACTCGTAACCGTAATTATGTGCCAAGCCATTATCTGCAACCGTAATTGTTATTGTTTCGTCAACAGTACAATTTATAGCTACATCTTGGACTATTGTAGTAGTGAATGTATTTATAGGTTGGATTGTAACCGTGTCGAATGATGTACATCCTTTTGCATCTTTTACATATACATCAATAGTTTGTACAGCACCATTATCCGTAATGTTAAACCTATTTGATGATTGGAAAATTACATTATCTATACTATATAAATAAGGTGCGGTACCAGTACCTACTCCTGCAGTTGCAGTTATAGTAGCTGTATTAACACTATTATTTGGCGAACAGTTAAATTCTGTTGCCGCCGCAGTTACAGATAACTGTGTAGGCTCAGTAATAGTTTCATTCTTGATGCCTTCACAACCTCTGCTAGAAATTACTCTAACCTGATAATCTCCTTCTTGTAATCCCGTGAATAAAGGATTTGATTGCGTTGCTATTGGGGTTACCAAATTAGCAATTTCATACAATTCATATTGATATGTTGGATTAACACTGGTAACTGGATCAATATTAGCTCTAATACTACCATCGTTTCCACCAAAACAACTCACATTTACAATAGTTGCATCTAATAATACAGGGTCAACTGGAGCATCCAATACTTGCGTAACTGTTCTTGTACAAACAGGATTTGTTGTATCTAAATCGGTAACAAGGAAAGTGTATGTTCCTGCCTCTATTAAGTTTGTAAATACACCATTATTTTGAGTAACAATATTGCCTAATGGAGTGGTCATTTCAAACTCAATATTCGCTGAACCTCCATTAACATTGACTGTAATTTCACCCCCTGGTGTTATCGTACAATCGATAGATTTTACCACTGTGGTAGATACATCCATTTGTTCGTACAAGAACTCTGAAGCAGTAGTTAAACTACAACCCCATTGGTCTGTAACAAGTACCTCGTATTCGCCAGCACCTAATCCTGAGAATACTCTCGTGTTTTGTGGTGCACGGAAATTAGTACCGTCCATTATTAACTGGTACGTGTAGTTACTTCCTTGTCCGCCTGTAGGTAAGGTCACTTCGATTTCTCCCTGTAAGTTTGTACAGTTTTCCTGATTTACTTGTAGAGATGCCACTATTGGGTCTGGAACATTAAGTACAATAGTATCTTGTATTAGTCTTTCACAACCTTCTGAGTCACGTGCCCATGCTTGGTAGGTACCTGCTCCAAGACCTGTAAAGGAAGCTCCTACTACGAAATCTGTTGTTGTAGGAACACCTACACCTACATAATACGTATAGCCTCCCCAACCACCAACTACATTGTTAATTGTAATTGATCCATCGGTTCCTGGTGTACAAGTTATATCCGTTACTACAGTTGTTCCAGAAATATCTCTGGCTGGACCCGCGATAGTGAAAGCTTCTGTATTTGTACAGAATGGGTTATTGTCTTGTGTTATATAAACATAATAACTGCCAGCTAAAAGGTTTACAATAGCCGTTGGTCCATTGGCAACCTCGTTACCAGAAGCGGCTAATATATCGTCTCCTGTATTATTTAGTGTGCCATTTGTATTATATACTTCCCAATCAAAGCCACCCGGATATGTTGTGTCTACAAGTTCAAAGGTTACCTCACCGGTTGCTGTACCAAAACATACGACATCACTTGTCTTTACAACATCTATCGTAAAAGTGTTTGGCTCTTCTATTCTTGCAGTAGCGGTTACGATACATCTTGTATCTATATGTCTTACCAAGAAATTATAGTTCCCGGCTGACAATCCGCCGAATACATTTGACCCTTGATAGCTTAAGCCATTATCAATACTATATTCATATCTAGTGGCATCACCGGCCGTAGATGTTGCCGTTACTGTAATTACCCCGTCTGCACCAGGTGCACATGTAACTGTAGTGGTAACCGCAGCTGTTGCTCCCGTTAGCGCATCATAAGGAAGTACCGTAGCCGTTGTACTACCTGAACAGCCTTGGTCATCGTAAACGTTAATTGTATACGTCTCTCCTGTTCTATCCGAAACAGTCAATACATTGGATGATCCTGATTGTACTATAGTAGAACTACCGTCTACAAACTCATATATTACATAGGTTCCACTACCACCTGTAATCGCCGTACCATCTACCGTAATCGTTGCATTGTTTGGATTGTTGCCAACACTACATCCAAATTCTACCACAGTGGCATTAACATTTGCTATTGGTAAAGGTTCATCTATAACAATGTTTCCTGAAACCGTACTACAACCATTTGTTCCTGTTGCAGTTACTATATAGGTATTCGGAGGTAAATTCTCGAACGTATTACTACTAGCATTAAACGTTCCTGCTACAGGAGCTATGGTAAACGTTAATGGGTTTACTCCGTTTTGAGTTTGCGTTAGTGTAATTGATCCGTCATTAGCCCCAAAACATGAAATATCTATATGTGTGTCTGCAAATACAGGTGGAATAGCTGGCGCTAATTCTTGCGATACAATAATCTCACATACAGGATTCGTAGTATCTAAATCCCTTACTAAGAAACTATAAGTACCATTATTAACTAGCCCTGTAAAAGTTGCATTGTTCGTCTGGGTTACATTTGGACCCGTTGGAGGTGTCATTACAAACTCTAGGTTGGCAGAACCACCTGTTACGTTTACTGTAATTGTTCCTCCAGGTGTACCTGTACAATCAATAGCTTTGTCTATCGAAGTAGTCGCACTTAATTGTTCATATAAGAATTCTGAAGCAGTAGTTAAACTACAACTCCATTGATCTGTAATAAGTACCTCGTATTCACCAGCACCTAATCCTGAGAATACTCTCGTGTTTTGTGGTGCACGGAAATTAGTACCGTCCATAATTAACTGGTACGTGTAGTTACTTCCTTGTCCGCCTGTAGGTAAGGTCACTTCGATTTCTCCCTGTAAGTTTGTACAGTTTTCCTGATTTACTTGTAGAGATGCCACTATTGGGTCTGGAACATTAAGTACAATAGTATCTTGAATTAATCTCTCACAACCTTCTGAGTCACGTGCCCATGCTTGGTAGGTACCTGCTCCAAGACCTGTAAAGGAAGCGCCTGCTACGAAATCTGTTGTTGTAGGAACACCTACACCTACATAATACGTATAGCCTCCCCAACCACCAACTACATTGGTAATTGTAATTGATCCATCGGTTCCTGGCGCACAGGTTATATCCGTTACTACAGTAGAACCGCTAATGTCAGTATCAGGACCTGCAATATTGAAATACTCAACATTGGTACAGAACGGATTGTTAGCTTGTGATATAGAGACATAGTATTCACCTACACCCAAGTTAATAATTGGCGTAGGGCCATTGGCAGCTTCCGAACCACTTGTTACAGAAGTACCGTTAGTAAAGAAAATTTCCCAATCAAAACCAGTATTATATGTCGCGTCTACAAGTTCAAAGGTTACCTCGCCGGTAGCTGTACCAAAACATACGACATCACTTGTCTTTACAACATCTATCGTAAAAGTGTTTGGCTCTTCTATTCTTGCAGTAGCGGTTACGATACATCTTGTATCTATATGTCTTACCAAGAAATTATAGTTCCCGGCTGACAATCCGCCGAATACATTTGACCCTTGATAGCTTAAGCCATTATCAATACTATATTCATATCTAGTGGCATCACCGGCCGTAGATGTTGCCGTTACTGTAATTACCCCGTCTGCACCAGGTGCACATGTAACTGTAGTGGTAACCGCAGCTGTTGCTCCCGTTAGCGCATCATAAGGAAGTACCGTAGCCGTTGTACTACCTGAACAGCCTTGGTCATCGTAAACGTTAATTGTATACGTCTCTCCTGTTCTATCCGAAACAGTCAATACATTGGATGATCCTGATTGTACTACCGTAGAACTACCGTCTACAAACTCATATATTACATAAGTTCCACTTCCGCCTGTAATCGCCGTACCATCTACCGTAATCGTTGCATTGTTTGGATTGTTGCCAACACTACATCCAAATTCTACCACAGTGGCATTAACATTTGCTATTGGTAAAGGCGTGCCAACCGTAGTATCAACATCCAATGAACAACCACGTGCAGAAGTTGCTCTTACCACATAGTCTTCAGCTCTTAGATTAATAAAAATACCTGATGTTTGAGGAATCCCCTGAGGGACCATTCCTGTTCTTAAGAATAATTGATATACATAAGGAGGATTATCCATAGAAGCATCTAACCTTGCTTCAATTCTACCATCAAGAGCGCCAGAACAAGTAACATCTGTTACATCTGTTGTAAAAAGAACCGGAGTTGCCAATTCTAATTCTACATCTACTTGTGCATTACATCCACCCAAAAGTGTATCGTAGACAAATGCAGTATAAGTTCCAGAATCTAACCCTGTAAATATTGGTGATAATTGTGGAGCGCCATTAACACTAACCCCTCCTGAATTAAATAATTCATATTCATAAGAAAGAGATCCTCCATATGCCGTTATTAGAATTTCACCATCACCCTCGGCACAAGAAGGTTGCGTTGTAACCTCAGCTGTAATAGATGTTGGAGTATAAACTTCAACTGTTTCTAAATTACCACACCCATTAAAATCACGAACTTCTATTGTATAATTTCCAGAACTTAATCCTCCAAATTGGTGGGTAGTTCCTGCAGTAGTTAACGTAGACGAGTCATAAGAACCACCATTTACGCTTAGCGTATATGGGCGCGTACCTTCTCCATCTAAGGTTATTTCTATAATAAAATCTCCTTCATCCGCAGTACATTGATTTATGACTACACCAGAAATAACTGGTGAAGCATCATCTGAAATAGTAATATCTAAAGGTAGTGTTGTTGAACAACCATTACCATCCAAAACATATACATCCCAATCCGTATTTACAGTAGGGTCTAATTCTTTATAATTACTTGTGTTATAATCACCCGCAACAGGGGCTACACCATCTTCAACAAATGCATAGGTAAACGATCCGTTTCCTCCACCTGCAATTACGGTTACGTTAGCATCTTCTGAACAATATCCATTATTTTGATCAGCTAAATTTAAGGTAACTGGGTTAGGCTCTAGTATTCTAAAGTCATATGTATTTGTACATTCTGGAGTAGTTGCTTCTTGAAAGAATAATACATAATCTCCTGGAGGAATATTTGAAACAGTCTCTAATACTGTTGGGCCTGGACCAACTGGACCTGTAGCAGTACCTGAGTATGCCGCACCTAAAGACACATTGGTCAATCTTTCTCTAATCTCATAATTAATAGAAGTTACACCACTATTATATAGTTCGAACTGAAAAGCAATAGCGCCATTCGTGTCTCCGTAACATGCTACATCTGTAACTGATGGGTCTGCAACTACATCAATAGTTGATAAATTAGGAATATCGACTTCAACATAACTAGAACAATTAGTTGTAGCATCAATTACCTGAAACACATACGATTGTCCAGGGTTAAGTCCATTATACGTAGCCGTTTCTTCGTCTATGCCAGGACCTGCAACCTCAATATCTGGAGTAGTCCCAATTCCATAAATCGTAAAATCATAATTTCCAGAACCACCACTTGCTAAAAGTTCAACTGTAGCACCAGTTACACAGCTAACCGCTGGTATTAAAGCATCAACAGCTACATAAGGATTAGAAAGAACCCGAACTGGGTTTTCATAATATTCACAACCATTGGCATCTAAAACACGAACATAATAATCTCCAAATGGTAAACCGTCGAAAGTGGCAGTTGTAGCTGAAGTATTAACAATAGGGTTTGGCCCTGTCGTTACCACCACGTTATTTAGGTTATCATAAAGGGTGTATGTAAAATTAGGCACACCACCACTTGTAATAGTAATGTCAATTTTTCCTGGTACATCACCAGTTCCACTACAACTTACATCTGTGGCAACAACATTTGCATCAAATAATACAGGATCCGTAATAGTAACTGTCTGAGTATAGGTACATTGTTTAGAGTCTCTAACGGTATATGTATATGTCCCTGCTGTTAAACCTGAGTAAACTCTTTGATTTGTAAAAGCACTTCCTTCAAAACTAATTCTGTATGGCGAAGAGCCAAAATTAGGGTCAATATTAATTTCTATTATGCCGTTCGAATCACCATTACAAGTAGGTGCGGTAACCGTTTCGGTAGCAACAGGGTTAACAGTTGCTGTTACTGTAACTGTATTTGAAACAGCAATACATCCCTCGCTATCCGTTACTCTAAATCTATATGTTCCAGGTATTGAAGTTGCATAAGGGAATGTTCCTGCAAAAGCAGCGTAGCCGCCACCGTTTACTTCCAATTCATACGAATATGCAGGATATCCTCCATTTACTAGTAAATTCATTGTTGCATCTGGTGATACTGAACAATCTAAATCTTTGGTTAAGGCAAGGTTTGTCGTTAACTGTGGTTCTATTCTATAATTTACAGAATCAGTACAACCATTGGCATCTCTAATCTCAAAAGTGTAATTACCAGGTGTAAGATTCGTAAATGTGTTCGACGCTCTAAAAGCACCTGTATTCATTCTATACATAAACGGCGATAAACCACCAGTTGCTCCTACTACAATTGTAGCAGAACCCGAAACTGAAGAATTAAAACATACATCTGAACTTGGCAATATACTTGCAACAGGTGTAGTAGGTGCTACCAAAGTAAATGTATCTGTTAAAGTACAACCATTTGCATCTGTTACAGTAATAGTATGTAAGCCTAATTGATCAAGACCAGTAAATATCCCTGTGTTTTGAGTTGCTGTAGTTGAACTGTCCGGTAGTTCTATTACATAAGAATACGCTCCTGTACCGCCGGTAGCAGAAATTGTAACATAACCATCATCAACGCATGTAGGTTGAGTTTCTATATTACTAACAGATATTACAGCAGGTTCATTTATTGTTTGGGTCAGCATTACAATACAACTAGGATCGGTACTGCCTACCGCTCTTACATAAATAGTATAATTGTTGGCCGATAATCCTGAAATTGTATGAGTTGCAGCAGTATCGCTGCCTGCAATAGTTGAAAATCCACTATCGTAGCTATATTCATAGCTACCAGAACCAAAATTATCTACTTCAAAAGTGATTGAACCAGAATTATCTGCATTACAATTTAAATCTTCATAGGTTACTATAGAAGCCTCGAACGCATTACCATTTTCTACCTCAACAATAATATCTGTAGTACATTCACTACCATAATTTACTGTAATTGTATGCGTACCTATTGCAGCACTAGCAAATACATTACTTGGCTGTGGTGTGTTTCCATCAATACTATAAGTGAATGATGGGTCATTAGGTAATATCGTTATATTTCCCGTTCCATCGCAATTATATACAATACCACTGCTTAACGATGGTTCAATTGGAAGATCGTTTATTATGATGTTTGGTAAACTAATAGTACACCCAATATTATTGGCATCTCTTACTTGAACAGTATATGTTCCATCAATTAAGCTACTAAAAATAGTTCCTCCAGGTGTAGCTGCTGTCCAAGCTCCACCATTTAAGCTATATTGATATGAACCAGAACCTCCTGTTGTTGGTGTTACACCTCCCACTGTAATTTCTCCTAACTGGTTACAGGTATAATTTTCTGTTTGAACACTCTCAGCTACCAATTCTGGTAATTCATTTACCGGTACTGAAATTGATGTTTCACAATTATTTATATCTCTTACTCTAACATCGTAAGAGCCAGCTGTAAGATTATTAAATATACTTACAGAACCAAAGCTTGTACCTCCATTAATACTATACGTATAAGGAGCTTCACCGCCACTTGCAGCTAATGAAATACTTCCATTAGAACCTCCAAAACATGTAACATCAACTACCGTTGGTACTACAGTGACAGCTGCATCTTGAACAATGTTTAAGTCATACATAGCAGGGCATGCGTCCGCGCCACCATTCTTGTCTAAAACATAAACATCATAGTCTCCAGCACCTGTTACCGTTACAGGATTTGTTGTAGCATAATCACCAGCTAATGGTGTTGCTCCATTAGCTACAACTGCATAAACATAATTGCCATCACCACCGGCTGCAACGATATCAATATCAGTATCTGTGCCGCATGCTGTAATTGAATTCGCTGTTGCGGTAACCGTTACTAATTGTTCTATGGTAATTGTTTGTGATGCAGCATCACACCCATAAGCGTCCGTAACCTCAATGGTATAAGTTCCACTAGAAAGTCCTGTAAATGTATATGATGTAGCATTTGTGGGTGTTGGAGTTACGTAAGTACCTCCATTGATTCTAAACTGATAATCCCCATTTCCTGCTGTAACATCAACTATAATGGTTGCATCATTACTACCGCTATAACAAACCGTTTCCTGAAGCGTAAATACTGGAGTTAACGGTGCAGTAACTACAATAGGTGTATCTATCAAATCTGAACAACCATTGGCATCCATTGCACGAATATTATATGTGCCTGCCAATAACCCGTTAAAAACAGTACTAGTTTGGTATGCTGTTATAATTCCACCAACAGTATCTTCTAATTGATATTCATATCCCGGTGTTCCACCAGTTGCACCAGCCGTAATTTCTGCACCACTATTATTACAAGTATATTCTTGTGTAAGCGATGCACTCGCAACTACTGCAGTTGGTTCAGTTATTGTTTGGGTAAGTGTTACAGAACAACCAGGAATTGGGTTGTCTATATCTCTTACATAAATGGTGTAATTACCAGCTGTTAATCCTGATATGGTTTGTGGAGAAACTGTTGTGCTGCCAAGTACACTAGCAAAATTATCCAAGCTATATTCAAATCCGCTTGCTCCAAAATTATCTACCTCAAAAGTTATTGAACCAGAGTTGTCTGAATTACAATCTACATCATCATATGTTAAAATAGATGCTTCGAACGCATATCCATCTTCAACTATTACATCAATACTTACAGTACCAGCACATTGTTCTGGTGTTTGAGTAGCTATAATATCATCAATTGCAATATCATTACCATTGATAACCGCAGAATTAGTTCTTATAACAATATCTAAATTAGTATTTGCTCCAGGATCTAAAGTTACATTGTAATTATACCAATCATTTGCGCCATTATTTTTTGGAATATTCCCCGTTGCTGTACTTGCGATAACGTTTCCGCCAGCATCTACTAGTTGAATTTCTATAGTAGGGTCTCCGCCAGATGATCCTGAACGTAATAAGTTAAATGCATATAATGAAATTGTAATATCTCTATTCGGTATTATCTCTACACCACGTTTGGCATAAACTATTCCTCCAACTCCTGCGGCGCCACCTACATTAATAGCCAAGAATCTACCATTGGCATTACCTGTATGATCATTAGGGCTTAACCATGAACTGTAAGGGTTTGAAATTACGCTAGTAACTGAGTACTCCCCATCTTGAAGACGTGTATTAGTCCCAAAACCACATAAACTGGCACTACCATCTTGTGGTTCATAGCAGTAAGCTGGGTCAATTTGGGTTATACTGGTATTAGCACCTGAGCCGAAACTTTCTTGTAACAACGTACTTTGAGAAGGTGGTGTATTACTAACATAATCAACATCGATCGTATGTGTGCCTACTGCAACATTATTAAATATATTTGAGGTATTTGGACTATTGGGGGTTGAATTTATACTGTACAAATAATCAAAATCAGTACTATTTGGGGTAATAGTAATAGTACCTTCTCCATTACACAAATAATCTACTGTTGCAGACAATGTCGGTGGCGTTGGTGAAGGCTGTACAGTAACATTCATAGAAAATGAACAGTTATTCGCATCTTGAATATAAACAGTATGGTCACCCGGCAATAAATATCCTATAGGACTAGAAACATATGTGCTACCACCATCAAAACTATAGGTATACGGTGCATTTCCTCCTTGTGCATTTGTAATTCGTACTTCCGCGCCTACTGTTGGGTTACATTCTACAAGGGCTGCAACGGCGGCAGATGCAGATAAGTTAAGAGGTTCTGAAATCGTGTAATTTTCTGTAATGTCGCAAAGGTTTACATCTCTAACTCGAATATTATATAATCCCGTACCAATGTTATTAAATGAATTACTTGTTTGATAATTTGCACCGTTATCAATACTATAGGTATAAGGGGCTTCGCCACCTGTCGCCGTTATTGTTATAGTTGCTTGATTTTCGCCACTACAAAGTATTGGTGTATTAGAAATAGAAATTGCTAACGGGGCATCTTGATCTATTGTAATATCGAATACCGATTCACAGAAATCAGTATTACCGCCATTATCTCTAACATATACATCATAATCACCAGTTCCTGTTACAGAAACTGTGGTAGATGCTGCAAAATTACCAGCATTTGGTGTAACTCCATTAGCAACAACAGCATAAACATAGTTACCATCACCACCTGCACCAACAATATCTATATCTGTATCTGTACTACATGCTGTAATATTACTTGCACTTGCGCTAACGGACAATTCTGGAGCAATAGTTATGCTTTCAGATACTGTACAATCTTTACCATCCCTTACATTTATTGTATAAGTACCCGCAGATAATCCAGAAAAAACATTTGTTGTACTAAATGGACCTCCATTTAAACTATACTCAAAGTTACCATCACCACCAGATGTTACATTGGCAGTTAGGGTTAATAAAACAGCATCGTCAAAACAATTATCATTAGGTGTAATTGCTAACACAGGTGCAGTAGCAGGGTCTAAATTAAATGTAAAAGGTATGCTACAATTATTAGCATCGGTTATTGTTCCATTATAGGTACCTGTTTGTGTTAACCCACTAAATGCACCTGTTGTATTGTTTCCAAACGTAGAGGTGTCTGGGTTATTTAATGTGTAAACATATGATCCCCACCCACCTGTTGCACTAATATTTACACTACCATCAGTTAAACAGCTTGGTTGAGTTTCTGTTAAATTAGAAATTGTTAAAGCGGAAGTTGGTCCTTCTAAGGTATGTGTTTCTGTATACGTACAATTTGTGTCCGTATCACGAATATCTAAAGTATAATCGCCAGCAACTAACCCCGTAAGATTATTAATTACTGCTTGTGTTCCGCCTGTTGTAATAACACCTGTTGGGCCTGTAACAGTATATGTGAAATTTTGTCCAGCTTGGAAGTTTACATTAAAGCGAATACTTCCATCTGCTGCGCCGAAACAGCTAATTGGTTGTACTGTAGTGCCACTAATTGATATAGGATTAATAGCATTAATAGTATAGTTTTCGTCATAAAAACACCCATCTACATCTGTTACTCTGATTGTATACGTATTTGGGGCAAGACTACTAAAAGTAGCCTCGTTACCAGAAGTACTTGTTGGATTTATAGTTGAAGGCGCTATAATTGAATACGTAAATGGTGCCCTACCATTTAAGGCGTTCACTGTTAAACTAGCTGTTTGACTTGGACAACTAATTTGAGATTCAACTATATTTAAGCCTGTAGGAGGTACCGGCCTATCTAATAGAATTAAGTTAGTTCTAAAAATACAACCATTACCATCTCTTATAGTAATATTATAGTTACCATCTACCAAGTTTTCAAAGCGGTGTGCATTTGGTATTGAATCTGGTGTAAAGTTAACCCCATCAATACTATATTCATAAGGTGCAATGCCTCCCATTACGTTTTGGGCTTCAATAATACCATCTTGCAAACAAGTATAATCTTGTATTAAAACAGCATCACCACTTATCGCCGTTGCAGGTGAAGAAATTGTATAAAATTCCTCATAATCACATGAAGCACTACCTTTTCTTTGATTAATTATAACTCTATAATCACCTGAAGGTAGGTTTGGAAAATTACCAGAACCGTTTTCTCCCAAAGGTTGGTCAATTGAATCGAAAAGAGAAAAAGTTAACTGATAACCATTATTGTCAACTAAATTAAACTGAATACTACCACTGGAGTCACCAAAGCAATTTACGTCATTAACCGTGGTGGCATTAAATTCAGCTGCGGGTTGAAATTCAATAGTTACAATATTTGATTCTGAGTAACACCCATTTCTATCTAAAACTACGAAAGTATAATCTCCTGGATTTAAAATATCAAATATTTGACTGGTCTGAAAATCTGTGGCCGGTATATCTGCATAAGTTGGGTAAGAAGTAACCGTATTACCTCCGTCATCAACATACGACCAAATTGCATACCTATGTGGAGTATTACCCCCATCAGAATCCATTAAAATATTACCTTCTCTACATGTGATATGTTGAGACACCCGTGCATTAAGGGTTAAATCATTTTCATCAATAATAGTAACATTCTCACTGTAAGAGCAACCATCACCTGATCTAATTATGGCTATATAATCGCCGGCACTTAAACCAGTAAATGTAAAGTTGTTATCTATTTGTGCACTTTCGCTATCAATTAAAGTTCCTTGTCCGCCATTTGTACCATCATCACTTCTTATCTCATATTCATATGGTGCATCTGCATCACCAATTTGTAGGTTTATTGAACCTAAATTGAAACAAGTTTCTGGAGTTACATTAACATCATAGGTTACATTACGTTCGCGGATACCTATTACATCAGTAGAATATACACAGGCATATGCGATAGGGTCGCCATTGGTATCAACAGGTGTGTATTCTACTCTATAAGAACCATTTTCTCCTGAAGCAAAATCAAAACTAGGTCCGTTATTTGCGCTAAATGGAATTAAGATAGAATCAGTATCATTATCTACCAATTGAAATGCGTACCCATTACCAATAGGAATTGTAATATTACCATCGGTATTACAAACAATATCGCGGGTTATAGGTGGGTCGAAATTAACAATGTTTTGAAAACCTTTAAAGTAAAAGCGACTGGTACAACCGTTTTGATAAACAACAGAAAGTCTATATTCACCAGGTGCATTTAATAAATAGTTGCTACCATTTCCCACTTGATTCCAAGTACAGGTAAGTGCTTTATTGGCACAATCTTCACCAACTGGTGTACAACTGCCTTCATCTAAACGTTCCCATGTTACGTTTTGAGCATCAACAATATTTACAGCTAAAGGCTTTATATCGTTTATACCACATAAAAATATTTTTGGTATGAATGAATTATCGATACTACAAAAAACTATTTCACCCGCAATGTCATTTGAAGAATCATTGTCATTATTTACCTCATTAAAGTATTCTGTAACAGGGTTAGGTAAATTCCCAGAACCAAATGGCGTTACGGTAATAATTTCTTGAAAACCTTTACAAGGGTCTGCAATTATTTTATCAACTATATAAGTACCTACACCAGTTACAACAAGTGAACTAGGATCATTATCTGGATCGCCATCATTTAACTCAACGTCGGTAGCATCAATTTGACCATTTAAATTTGTATCGCGATACCAAACATAAGAATCAAAACCATCGCCTGCATTTAAAATAGCACTTGTTCCACAAAGCTCTATTGTTCTTTCAAAAGTACAATTAGAAAGGTCATCTAATAAAAAGTTTGTTGCGCCGGGTACTATAAAGCCACAAGAGTTAAAATCCGTAACACTTGGGTCGTCGGTAACCTGAGCTGAATTATTTACACCTCTATACGTTCCATATGCTATATTTTCAATTAAGTCTGAACAAGCATTTATAAAATCAAAACAGTTTTCGGCTACCTGAACTCGAAAACGAATGGAATATTCCGAATCTTCATCCTCAACGTAACTGTCAGGAATTGAAAATACTATTTCCCTAGATAAAGGGTCATACACATAGGTTACTCCGTTTGGTAATGAAAAATCTGATGCATTGAAAAAACTTCGTCCATCCGGTGGAGAGACATTTACAGGTAACACATCTCTAATGGTATAGTTTACACCATCATCATTACCTATGTTTTCAAATGTAAGTACATAATCTAATGTTTGGCCCAAATTAACCCCTTGTCCTGTAATATCTACACCACCTGGGGTTTGAACTCTTTTTTCCAAAACGATATTAGGTGCAATTATATCAACATCGAAAGACGTAAAAAAGATATCATATTTGTCTTGAGACGAACTCGCTCTTAATACTGCACTTGTTGCGCCATTTGGAATAATTGTATTATTAACTCCCCCATTTGGTATTTCAAAAAAATCCACATCCCAACCTAAGGTGTTAATGCTATTAGGGTTTCTATTGGTAAACTGTGCATCATTTATGGTAATACTAGAATTGAAGAAATTATTTGCCGGATTTTGCCCGTTAGATAATGTGTAAAATGTGCCGTTGGCATTAATTTGTAAACCGTCTCCACCAATTCTGTTATCTCCTTCTAAAGCCGCTACCCCCATGTTGGCATAAACTGGAAAAGGTGCTGGTAGTGTCGTAAATCCATTAATAGGAATATCAACACTTCGACCTGATGCAATACCAGCATAACCATCAAAAGTGGTTATAAACTTATCTCCAGGTAAATTTGGATTTTCATATACAACCACCATTTTCCATCCACCTGAAATACCTCCAGAAACACTGCTTCCTGTACTTGCTCTAACATTGGCTACGAAGTATTCTCCATTTGGATTAGCCATACCCGTTACAATTGAGGTTACATCTTTATAGGCGGCATATGGACTATAATATCCGAAATCCGCATCTCCATTACCGTCAAAAATAATTTCATCTGCTGTAATATCTTGATAAGCACCGCCGGGTGTTCTAAACTTAATGTCATCAATATTACTCCTATTAGAATTTACATATACCGCTGACCAATATAACCCAGCATACCTAACCAAGGCACAATCAATATCTGGAATATTTAAACTTGCGCTACTTGAACTAAAAGTTGTATTATCATTATCGACATCAATGTACTGCATGTCGTAATTGTCATTGTAATCAGATGAATTACCCGTATCGTTTAAAGGTTCATTGGGCGATACACCAGGGATTGTAACGGTTTCTATTCTCCATCTACCATTTCTATATACCCATTGACTACGCGTGCTTTCAGGAATTCTTCTGTTTACAATATTGTTTGCTATAAACGTTAGTTCTCCTCGAATATCGGCCTCGTAACGTACTTGGAATGGTTCCTTAACCTGCGAAAAAGCAGATTGAGAACTTAGCACAATGAATAAAATAAACAATAAACATTTAGCGTAATGTTTTCCCATAAGAGAAGTGTATTTGGTAAAGTCTAAAAAAGTAATCAGTTTGGTCATGCTATGCTTTTGAAGAAATTCATTCATTTCGATTTATAATTAAAACCGTTCCAGTCGAAATTCTCCAATAACAAATATTCACTATAGTAGCAACGTGAAGAATTTATTGTTGTGGTATGAATGTTTTCTGTTGTGAAACAGCAAATAGGGTGGGTTTATCTTTTTTAAAAATTGTGTAGTTCAACGATTATATCAGTACTGCAGTAGTATTTTATATTTCGTTATTGGAAAGTATATTATAAAAATTAATGAGCAAACTGTGAATTCTAAAAGTGCTTTTTAGAACTTTTTAACCAAGGTGTTTTTGGGAATTTATGATGGCCAAACCATTTAATTGAATTTTAAAATTTAGAATAAAAGTCTCTTTAAAAAAATCTAATCTCACTCTTTTTTGGTTGGCGAAATACCAAAAAAAACATCATTTTTTAAACGATTAAAGGACATATTAACCTTTATATTGCCCCAATATTTTGCATTTTAGCACCATAAAAATGTATAAAAAAGAAGTCAAGTTGGAACATCTTTTACTCTATCTTTTGCGATATTAGTACCACAATGATACTCATCACTTACTATACATGACCTGTAATAATTTAGACATGGCTTTAAGATATCTAATTTTGTTTTAATTCATAAAACGAGTCTATAACTACAAACTAATTATTATTCTATATCTTTATAATCTGTTTTACTAATTCCACATATTATCTGGGTCTTTCCAAAAAAGACACTCTCGGCTAGGGAGTAAATAACGCATATCTAAATTTTAATGCGCAGATAATTATACACATTTATTTTATCTCGTTTTAAATTAATACTTGATTGAAAAATCAATTGAATTATTAGGTTTAAAACTGGATTCGGCAATTGGGAATGCGATTATATTTAAGTGAATTATAATGAAAAGTAAACAGTTAATACCCAAAAATATAGAGGTGTTCTATACCAAAGCATCTGAAGAAACCAGACTTGATAAAGGAATGGGAGTTTTTGAATTTGAAAGAATTAAAGATTTAATTGAAAAATATATTTCTAATACGACTTTAACGATTATAGATGTTGGCGGTGGAACTGGAAAATATTCCGAATGGCTTGCTAATAAGGGACATCAAGTGCATTTGGTAGAGCCAGTTTCTAAACATCTACAAATAGCAAACAAAAGGGCTAGGAGACTAAAGAACAAGTTCTCCATATACTTAGGTGAATCAAGAAAATTAGACTTTCAAAATAATTTTGCGGACTTAGTAATTCTTCATGGTCCTTTATATCATCTTCAAAGAAAAGAAGACAGAGATTTGAGCATAGTAGAAGCTAAACGTGTTTTAAAAAATGGCGGAATTATTTTGGGTTTTGCCATTAATTATACCGCATCAACCTTAGTAGGACTTTTAAATGGTTTAATACATAAAAAGTCCTTTTTTGAAATGTGCAAGAATGAATTGACTACCGGAATACATAATCCACCAGATGATTTTCCATGGCTATTGGCTGAGGCATATTATCACAAACCCGAACAACTAAAAGAGGAATTTTCACATCAAGATTTAACTTACTTAAACACATATGCAGTTGAGGGAATGGCTTGGCTTGATAAAGATTTCTTTGCAAACATGCTGAATAATAAAAAGAGAGAAACCTTAATTCAACTACTAAAAATCACTGAAAACGACAGCTACATTTTACCTTTTAGTCCGCATATGATGATAGCCGTAAAAAAAGAAACAAATGGAAAATAAAGACAGATATTTTAAAGCACTAATTGAAAACCAAGGTAAATTAAATGAAATTGACTTAGGAGAAAAAATTCAACTAGATGAAAATGAAACTAGAGAAATAATTTCACAACTCTTATCTGAACATAGAATTGGATATGAGGAAAACAGCTTTTGTAAGTATAGTATTATAAACAAGAAGAGAAAGTGATTATGAAACTATATTGGATGGGTTGATTTTCAAAAACCTACTTTTATTTCTAAGGGAAAAACAATAATCTAAATTATACAGTTTTGCTATACCAAATGACATCCGGAAATGTATTTAATTTCCGAATACATGATAAGTATTGTTTTGGTATCGATTGGCAAATACCAACTATAAAAAGACTTTTTTTAATTATAGTTAAAGTTGTCTTTTTCCTTTTTTACTCCAAAGGAGTTTTCATCAATCCATAGAAGATCCCAATTAATAATTGGATCCGAATTGTAGCTTTCAAGGCTTACTGATTGTTCTTGAGAATTAAAACGATAATATCCATTGATTCCTCCTTGGCGAATGATTTCTCCCTGGCGAATTTCATTTCCGCACCGCCGCCCTATACTCCTTCCTGAATTAAAGGTTATTCGATATTCACCGGTAGTTAAAAAACGAAGTTCCCAATCGACTTTGAGTGTTCTAACCCGCTTATAAACTGTAAAAACACTATTACCTTCTTTTATGGTTTTATAACTCGTCCAACGACCAATTAGATAAGATTCGGAAACTTGTTCTACTTGACCAAAACATAATTGAGCAAAAAAGAGGATTAGCAAGATTATTGGTTTTCTCATAAATTGATAAAAACAAGAACCGTTCCAACCGATGTACAATTACTTTAAAACTAGCAATATGATAAGTCACTCTTTTCAAAGTTGGTCCTCAATTATAATGTCAAGTAACCCAATGTGTTTTGATTCGTCCTATACTTATGAAAGAAATGATGCTTTTACTTTTCATACTAATTCAAGTTCAAGTGACATTTGAAGTTGTGTTAGAAAATGAATTAATCGGTACATGGAAGATTGAAAAAGTTCAAATCACCCGACCATGGTTTTGCATTCGAAATGACATCAACCAAATTACTGGAAGCACTTTTACATTTACCGATGAACATTTACTCCTTATAACTTCAAATAATAAATGGTTCTCGGTAGATAATGATGATCAATTATACTGGTTTATAGAAGACGAACATCTTGTTATAAAATCTAAGAATACTCTAGAAGTCTTTCCGACAAAAATCACATTTGAAAGAGACCAGTTGATTTTATCAATTTCTAATTTAGTTACGATTATCTTAAAAAAGAGCTAGCATAAGTTGATGTCGTGCTAAAGTTTATATTCAAGAAAAAAGGAAAGTTAAAAGATAGCTTATTTCACTTAGAAAAAATTTAAATTATTTAAAATACAACTTGGTATTTTAAATATTACATGAGAAAGAAAACTTGTGTCTTAACTATGATATGAAAACTAATGAAATAATATAACGATTGGTTTTTAAAAATTTTGTTCTATTGATAAATTCTAAACTATTCAAATCAAAAAGTCCTTTTCATCGTTGATGAAAAAGGCTTTGTATAATCGTATTTGTAATATATAGTCGCGCTACACGAGCTGTTCTTGATTAACGCGCATAATCCACATTTTATCGTTATAGGCGTCATTTAATTTAGAGTAATAGGAAATAAGGGCATGGGTCCAAGAGTCATGTTTTTTAAGATAAACATATCTATAATTGTTCTTTGGATTAATAAAATAACTTGCATTTAAACCATAAGAATTTAAAAGCGCCACAAACCTTTTGGCATTATTAGGATTTGCAAATACGTTCGCAATTAAATAATATCCAGAACCAGCACCTTCAATCTTATAAGATTTAGAATCAGTATCATTAGAGGTAACATTGTCTTTTACTATTCTGTTAGATGTCAAAACATCACTATCGTATTTCGATGATTTTTTCTTGAGTTTATTAACATTGCTAACATAAGCGTCATTGGTATATGTATTATCGACATTCATTATCCACATTGCGCCATTGTACTTGCCGTTAAATTTAGAATCATGAGCAGCTACTGCATCTTCAAATGTTTCAAAACGCTGTAGATATACATATTTTAAACCATTATTAGGATTGTCAATATAATCTGCACTAATTCCATCATCATTTAATGTGTTCAAAAAACTGTCCATATACCGACCTCCCTTATATACATTGGCCACTACATAATACCCGTCGGTTACATTGGGTAGGTTTTTAAATTTTCTACTTTTAACCCCATCTTGTACTACTTGAGTTTCCTCGGCATCAACAGATTTGGAAATAGCCTTAGGTCTATTTGCTACAACAACATCTTTAGGTTGAACTTGGTCTGTAAACCTATCCTCTAAAAGAGTACTTTCCTTAGTAACAGATTCAGCAACATCTTGCTTTTCATTAACCAGGTTGTTTCGTTCGTTGGCCTTAACAACTACTCTATCTTGTTGTATTTGGTTTACACCCGTATTGGCCGAAACTGATTCCCCAGCATTACTTGGGTTATGGATAGATGCCACTTGTGTGTTACTATTCTTATCCATAAAAAGGTCCTTCGCTTTTTCTTCTAAATCGGGTCTATCACCGTTGGTTTCATTACGTACCATACGCATAACCATTTCAAAACGTCGCTCCAGATCACTTTGACGAGTAGCTTCTATGGAATCTTGGCGGAACATTAATTCTTCTATAATAGCATCATTTTCAGCCAATTTTTGTTTTAACTCAGCTATTTCCTCATTCGTAGCTAAATTCTCAGGTTCTTGATCATTTGTTACCAAATCATCTTCAAAATCGTCTTCTAACATAACCCTATCTTCGGTAAGGTTTGGAGAGAATGAATAGGCTACGGAAATTTCATGTGTAACTCCAAAGTTATCAAAGTTGTTGGACAATCCTTTTTCCATCGTATAACCCAAAGAAATTCTTTGGTTAAGATTAAAACCTACACCTGCGGCAGCCCCATAGAAACTATCATATCCACCTTGGATCCATCCTAATTTTGGAAGATCAAGGATTAAACTTCCTCCTAGGGTTACATCTTCTTCACCTACTTTTCTAACTCTGGCCAAAGGCATTAACCTAGCTTGTTCAAAAATTCCATCTTTATTTTCAAACTGATGGGTATATTGTAAGTGTGCAGAATAGGTTTTATCCTTAAACTCGGTTACGGACGAACTACTTTTTAAATTGTAGTCAAAAAGGTTTTCTGCGAACATACCTACATCGAACTTGCCATATGAAAGGTTGAAACCTGGTTGAAAAGATAGTAGGCTTTGATCTTGCAATCCGGCTAAAAAAGGATCCTCCTCTACAGTAGAAGCTCTACCGTTATCAAATCCACTTTGGTAATAAGAAACATTTGCACCAAAAGTAAAGTTGCTTTTGTCGTTTAGTTTAATACCGTAGGCATAGTTTGCCAACACGCCAAAGTTACTTAAGATACCTTCTCTTTGAGAATAAAGGCTAAGACCTAAACCGGTTTTATCACTTATACGTCCGCTATAGCTTAAAAAGTAGTTTTGATTATTATCATCAAATTGTACCGATTGGTTTCGGTGTAATAAATTGATATACGATTTGTCTTCCCTAACCGTTGAAAAAGTAGGGTTGATTAAAAATCGGTTATACTTTAAAAGGTTCTGGGCAGGAACATCGTATGATACAAACGGATTATCCTCTTGCCCGCTAACCTTCATGGTAGCAAACACAAATAACAATAAATATAAAACACTTTTCTTTAGCATGGTGCGCTTAACGTATTACTGTGATCGTACCCTGTTTAAGTACTTCACTGGCATTTCTAATTTTATAGTAGAATACCATGTTTTGTTTGGTGAACGCAGTGGTTGACTGCGGCCAGTTATTTTTATAATCGAATTCGTTTACAATTTCTTGACCTTGTTCATTGTAGATAATAACATTGACATCGGCTTTATTAGAATAAGAATTAGGTATAATCCATTGATCGTTAATACCATCTCCATTCACGGTAATTACATTTGGCACTTTAAAGGTGTCCAAATAGGTTACTTCTACCTGTCTAACAATCTCACAATTATCGATAGAAGCTATTAGGGTATAACTACCCGCTTCGGTAAGGGTAATGCTATCAGCGTTACTTAATTCTACCGCATTGGCATCTAACCATCTGTAGGCGGTACCTCCACTCGCAGTAACCGTTCTAGTTGTACCTTCTGGCATTACTATTTCTGTTCCGGGATCTAGTGTAATTAGGTTTTCATCCAATGGAGAAACCACAATTTCATTGGAAATCAAAGAACAACCATCTCTATCAATTGCAAGGCTATATGTCCCTGCCGTAGAAACTGTTAATTCAGCATCTGTAGTATTAATTGATGTACCGTCTAATTGCCATTGAAAAGTAGCTAAGTTTAAATCGGTCGACGTACTTAATGTAATGGTTTCGCCACCACTACAGAAAACAGTTCCAGAACTTGTAATAGCTATTGTTTCATTGGTTAATAATTGAACCGGTAAAACATTTGAGTCTACATCGAAACCACCAACTGTTGCATTTAAATTATAATCGCCATTTTCTGAATTGGAAGCCAAACTAATACTGCTGCTAGTTGCACCACTTATAGCCGAACCTCCTTTACTCCATTGATATGTAAACCCATTAAGTAACGCACTTGTAACATCTGTTTTAGTACCATCTGTGGCAACCGCATTTATAAGTTCAACTCCTAATGTAGTACTTGTACTTTCACAAGATGTATACGCTTCGGTATAATTTATGGTAATCTCAAAAGAAGCAGGAGATACAACCGTAGTTACATCGGAGTTTTTAGAAGATACAGAACAAGCGCCGCCCGTTTGGGTAACTTCTGCATAATACTCCCCATCTTCAGTAATCAAAAGTGAATTACTCGTTTCACCAGCAATCTCAACAGTATTTCTAAACCATTTAAAATTTGGTGTATTAGCAGTCGTACTTACCGATAAAACCTGACTTTGAGTAGGTAATATAACCAAGTTCGCTTCATTTTCCACCGTTACGGTGTACAAGTCTGCATTTGTAATACTAACTATTTCCGACATTTCATTGCAAATTCCAGTGCCTGCTATCTCTACCGTATAATCGCCTTCAAAACCAGCATTAGCGGCATTAACTATGTAACTTGTTCCAATAGCTCCTGTTATCGCATTTCCATTCTTGTACCATTGATAGTTCCAAGAAGAATTGGTTTGATCAATACTTAGGGTTTCTGAGTCTGTACTACAAAGTGAAGTTTTTGTTGGAGTATTAATTGCAATTCCGTTACCGGCACCACCAATATTGACATCAACTATATTTGAATCTGTATTTCCCGACCCGGTACATCTTTGTCCATAATCAACGTATACATTATACATACCGGTTTGGGTCACATTAAGCGTATGCCCTTTTTCTCCAATCAATTCCGTACCACTGCGAAACCAAATATACTGATAGGTTTCTGGATTTGCGATGTTATCTACTTGAAGCGTAATTGGACCTGTACTACATACACTCCCAGGAGGCACGCCGTTTCCTATTTCACTAATGTTCAAGTTAGAGGTAACATCCATATAGTACATGCTGTAGGCACTTGATTCTGATCCAACCTTTACAGGGTCCGTACTGCGAACACGCATTTTAAAACCATCGCCTCGCGTAGTGGTGGGCACAGAAAAACTAATGTCAAAATCTTTTACCGAATTCTTATCAGTAATAGTTTCTAATGTTTCTGCATTGGCAAAACTGCCGTTTGCATCTGATAATTCCAAAATAAATTGGTTGCCTGCATTTGCAGTGCCTATCCAACTAATACTCACATAATATTCGTTGAAGCCACCATTACCAGCACAAATGGCTGTCCACGGCGTACTTCCGGACAAGTTGGGATTATCAGCTGGTTCGGGAGCATTAATAACGATAGCTTGGGCGGACATCATAAAGAAACCGAACAGCATTAGTAATGAAGTAAAAATGTAATTTTTGGTTAAGCTTTTCATATGTATATGTAGTTATGGGGGCCACTACGGTTGAAAAAATGGTTAATAAGTTTTTTAGTAATCCATAATTTCATAGACAAATATGTTTTTTTATACGACGAAATGAAATTTATTGTTGTCGGAAGGAACATTTATGTTGTGAAATGCATTTTATATAAGGTCAGTTTAATTAAAGCAGTCCTATTGCCGCAATTTTGCTATTTTTGTAACCTGAAATAAAACAACATGAGTGAGACATCAAAGTCTTTAAATTTTATTGAACAAATTGTTGAGGAAGACTTAGCAAATGGATATTCTAAAGAAGAATTACGTTTTCGTTTTCCACCTGAACCCAATGGATATTTACATATAGGCCATGCTAGTTCTATTTGCCTAAATTTTGGTTTGGGTCTAAAATATAATGCACCGGTAAATCTAAGGTTCGATGATACAAACCCTGCAAAAGAAGAGCAAGAATTTGTAGATGCCATTAAAAAAGATGTGGAATGGCTGGGATTTAAGTGGGATACCGAACGGTATGCGTCTGACTATTTCCAACAATTATATGATTGGGCCGTAGAGCTAATTAAAGAAGGTAAGGCTTATGTTGATAATCAGTCTTCAGAAGAAATGGCCGCTCAAAAAGGATCTCCTTCAGAACCTGGAATAGAAGGTCCAAACAGAAATAGATCAATTGAGGAAAATCTTACTCTATTTGAAAAAATGAAAAATGGTGATTTTCAAGAGGGAACTCATGTATTAAGAGCCAAAATAGATATGACCTCGTCTAACATGTTGATGAGAGACCCAATTATGTATCGTATACTACATAAAGCTCATCACAGAACACATACCGATTGGTGTATTTATCCTATGTATGACTGGACACATGGGGAAAGTGATTATTTAGAGCAAGTTTCACATTCCTTTTGCACATTAGAATTTGCCATGCACCGCGAATTATACGACTGGTTTTTAGACCAAGTTTACGATGCTAAAAAAATGCGTCCAAAGCAAAGAGAATTTGCTCGCCGTAATTTAAGTCATACCGTAGTAAGTAAAAGAAAACTGGCGCAGTTAGTTGAACAAGGCTTTGTAACAGGTTGGGATGACCCTAGGATGCCAACCATTTCAGGATTACGAAGAAGAGGATATACTCCCGCATCTATCCGTAATTTTGTTGACACCATAGGTATAGCAAAAAGAGATAACCTTATTGATGTTTCTCTTCTTGAGTTTAATATAAGAGAAGATTTAAATAAGACTACGCACAGGGTAATGGGCGTGTTAAACCCTTTAAAACTAGTAATTACAAATTACCCAGAAGGGGAGTCGGAATGGTTAGAAGCCGAAAACTCACCAGAGGATGACGCCGCGGGAACCAGACAAGTACCGTTTTCTAGAGAATTATATATAGAACAAGAGGATTTTAAAGAAGAGGCAAACAAAAAATTCTTTCGATTAAAGTTAGGTGGTGAGGTTCGTTTAAAAAACGGTTATATTATTAAAGCTGAGACTTGCACTAAAGATGCCGATGGGAATATTACAGAGGTACAATGTACTTATGACCCTAAGAGTAAAAGTGGTAGCGGTACGGAAGAAAGCTTGCGTAAGGTAAAAGGGACATTGCATTGGGTTTCTATTGAACATGCGATTAAAGCTGAAATTAGATTATACGACCGTTTATTTACAGATGAAAGTCCCGATACACATAAGGACAAAGATTTCTTAGATTTTATAAATCCTGAATCTTTAACTGTAATTACGGGATATGTAGAACCTACATTAAAAGATGCTCGACCCGGAGATCGTTTTCAATTTCAAAGAATTGGATATTTCTGTGTGGACCCAGATACTACAGCCAATAAATTGGTTTTTAATAGAACTGTAGGTTTACGCGATTCTTGGGCTAAAATTCAAGAAAAAAAGTAATATAACCTAACTATCTCACAGGTTAAATTATATTTAATTTCGCTATACAAAACACCTCTAAATAAACCATTTAAAGGTGTTTTTTGTTTTTTAGACCTATTGATATAACAAGTATTCTAAAAAGCCTACATAGATCACCTAACAATAGTTGTTTCAATAAATGATACTGGGCAAAACAATCTAATAGAATAAAAAAGCCAGAAACTACAACGTTTCTGGCTTTATAAACTTTAGTCCAAAATAGTATTTTAGTCTTTAATTTTAGGCTTATTGGTTTTCTTCATGCTTTCACCGATCATATTACTAGCAGTAAAACTTGCGACCATATTATTTAACATGTCACTACCCGCTTGCGGAGAATTCGGCAACAAAATCAAGTTCGTATTCGTTTCTTCACCTATACTTTGTAATGTATCATAATGCTGTGTTACAACAATTAGGGCAGAAGCTTCTTGAGAATTGATGCCAACTTTATTTAAAACCTCCACAGACTCTTCCAATCCGCGAGCAATTTCTCTACGTTGGTCTGCAATACCTTGTCCCTGTAATCTTTTACTTTCAGCCTCGGCCTTTGCTTTTTCTACTATTAAAATACGCGCAGCGTCCCCTTCAAATTGGGCAGCAGTCTTTTGCCGTTCAGAAGCATTAATACGGTTCATTGCTTCTTTTACTTGTGCATCTGGGTCAATATCTGTTACCAAAGTTTTAATAATATCAAATCCGTAATCTAACATTGCTTCTTGTAATTCTGATTTAACAGCAATGGCGATATCATCTTTCTTTACAAAAACATCATCTAATTTCATCTTAGGCACTTCTGCCCTTACAACATCAAATACATAAGATGTTATTTGTTCATGCGGATATTCCAATTTGTAATACGCGTCATAAACTTTCTCTCTAATAACAACGTATTGGACAGATACCTTTAACTTAACAAAAACATCATCCAGTGTTTTTGTTTCTATAATTACATCTAATTGCTGGATTTTTAATCCAATACGAGCTGCAATTCGTTGCACGAAAGGAATTTTAAATTGAATGCCAGATTGTCTTACGCTAGTAAATTTTCCGAAAGTTTCTATTAATACCGCTGTTTGTTGTTTTACAATAAATACGCCCGAAAGAATAGTGGCAATCACCAAAAATGCAATCGGAATCCAAATAAATGAGCCCATAATTATTTCTTTTATAGTTAATACTGGAAGATACTAAATGCCTTTATATTATTAGTAGTATTTACTTAGCAAATGTTACAGTTTCTAAAGTGTAATATGGCAAGTACCAGAAAATCTTTAAAAATTTTTAATTGATGTACAATATATAGATTTAGTTTTTTACTTATAATAGTATCTTTAATCAGTGTACCTAACAACTAGCACATTATGTTGGCATCTATAAATCCAAAATTGCCAATGCGCAATAAAATTAAAACAAGGGACTATTATTTAAATTTCTTAGGTTTTGTTGAGTATGGAAGTATAGATTATCCCGAATACCTTATGGTAGAAAAAGATAATGTTCAAATACATTTCTTTTTATTTGAAGCGCTTAATCCTAGAGAAAATTATGGTCAAATTTATATACGAACAACCGACATAGAAACTTTGTACCAATCGTTATTAAAAAACAAGGTGCCCATACACCCCAATGGAACATTATCATTAAAGCCATGGAAACAAAAGGAGTTTTCGCTTTTAGACCCTGATAATAATCTGTTAACCTTTGGGCAGACAATCTTATAAACCTTTCTAGTCATTAAATTTGAAATAGAAAAAGGCAGCTCTAAAGAGCTGCCTTTTTCTATGAGGGGTTAAGCTTACTTAATAAATTAAACATCGTAACGATCTAAATTCATAACCTTCGTCCAGGCTTTTACAAAATCCTTTACAAATTTATGTTTTGCATCTTCAGTCCCGTAAACCTCTGCTAACGCCCTTAGTTCTGAATTAGAACCGAATATTAAGTCAACTCGCGAGCCTGTCCATTTTACATTTCCTGTTCTTCTATCTTTACCTTCAAAAACAGTATCATCATTTGAAGATGCTTTCCAGGTTGTACCCATATCTAAAAGATTGACAAAGAAATCGTTAGTTAATGTACCTGGTCTGTTTGTAAAAACACCATTATTAGAACCATCATAGTTAGCCCCTAATACACGAAGTCCACCTACTAAAACCGTCATTTGCGGAGCGGTTAAAGTTAAAAGGTTAGCTCTATCTACTAACAATTCTTCGGCATTTACCGAGAATTTTTGTTTTGTAAAATTTCTAAATCCATCTGCAATAGGTTCTAGGGCATCAAACGATTCTATCTCCGTTTTTTCTTGAGTAGCATCGGTACGGCCTGCCGTAAAATCTACCTTAATATCAAAACCAGCAAGTTTTGCTGCATTTTCTACAGCTGCAGACCCTGCTAAAACAACTAAATCCGCAAATGAAACTTTTTTATTGCCAGATTGATTATCATTAAAATTCTTCTGAATCTTTTCTAATTCGGCAATAACCTTTGCCAATTGAGCTGGGTTGTTAACTTTCCAATTTTTTTGAGGTGCCAAGCGAATACGACCACCATTAGCTCCACCACGTTTATCTGACCCTCTAAAGGTTGATGCGGAAGCCCAAGCAGTAGAAACCAATTCGGCAGTTGAAAGACCCGATGCTAATACTGTTTTCTTTAATGTTGCAATATCTGCATCATTAATTAATTCGAAATCCACTTCTGGAATAGGGTCTTGCCATAACAATTCTTCATTAGGTACTTCTGGTCCCAAATAACGGGCTACAGGACCCATATCCCTATGCGTTAATTTATACCAAGCGCGTGCATACGCATCTTTAAACTCATCAGGATTTTCTAGAAAATTTCTTGAAATCTTTTCATAAGCAGGATCTACGCGTAAAGACAAATCTGTAACCAACATAAAAGGTTGATGTGTTTTACCTGGAATATGAGCATCTGGCATTTGACCTTTACCTGCATCACCTACCGGTTTATATTGCCAAGCGCCTGCGGGACTTTTTGTTAGTTCCCATTCGAACCCAAATAAGTTTTCAAAGTAATAATGGCTCCATTTTGTCGGCGTTTGTGTCCATGCACCTTCAATACCACTAGTAATGGTGTCAGCACCTGAACCGGTACCAAAACTATTTTTCCATCCTAAACCTTGTTCTGTAATATCAGCTGCAGCAGGTTCTGCACTTACATAATCATCTGGACTAGCCGCACCGTGTGTTTTACCGAATGTATGTCCGCCAGCTATTAAAGCAACAGTTTCATAATCATCCATAGCCATTCTTTTGAATGTCTGTCTTATATAATGAGCGGCCTCTAGCGGGTCTGGATTAGCATTATGCCCTTCTGGGTTTACATAAATTAATCCCATATGTGCTGCACCTAATGGGTTTTCTAATTCATTTCCTTCTTCATCATATCTTTGTTTGTTTCCTAACCATTCTGTTTCAGAACCCCAATAAATATCTTCTTCTGGTTGCCAAATATCTTCACGACCACCTGCAAAACCGAACATTGGCAATCCCATGCTTTCATGCGCAACATTACCTGTTAAAATCAATAAATCCGCCCATGATATTTTTTTTCCATATTTCTGTTTAATAGGCCAAAGCAATAAACGGGCTTTATCTAAATTAGCATTATCGGGCCAGCTGTTCAATGGGGCAAAACGCTGATTACCCGCACTTGCACCACCTCTACCATCTGCAATACGGTATGTGCCAGCACTATGCCATGCCATACGAATAAAGAAAGGACCGTAATGACCGTAATCTGCAGGCCACCAATCTTGACTAGTAGTCATTAATGTGGTTAAATCTTTTTTTACAGCCGCTAAATCCAAAGACTTAAACTCTTCGGCATAATTAAAATCGTCATCCATTGGGTCTGCCATTTTAGAATGCAACCTTAGAATATTCAAATTCAACATATTTGGCCACCAATCCTTAATGCTTGTACCGCCTCCAGCTGCTTGGTTCATTTCACCATTTAAAAATGGACAATTCGCTGCATCGGATTCATTTACGTCCCAAGCTTCACCTTTTCCGTTAGTACTACTCATGATATATAAATTTTAAGTTGTTCATAATTTCCTATTGTAAATCTATAAATATTACATCTATTATAAATTAAATTTCAATAGATAAAAACTATTGCAATATTTTTAAACTTTCATTCCGTGTTATAATTTTAAATAGACACTTAAAGATACAGATTTCAGCTATATTTATTTTATTCGAACCTATACTACTTCATTCTAATTAACAGTTAAAAATGAACCAACCACTAATCAAATTAATTTAGACTGTTTTAACAGTAAGTAAAATAATGTTCAAACTAAATCTAACTATATTGCATTGCTTTATTGGTTTCTATTTATGAAGGAAAAAAATACGCGAAAAAATCAAGCTAAAATATTACGGCTATTTAGAAAAGTTCATCGTACCACAGGTGCCGCTTTATTTATTTTCTTCTTTTTCATATCTATAACAGGATTATTATTAGGTTGGAAAAAACATAGTGGCGGAATACTATTATCTAAATCTTACCAAGGCACATCAACAGATTTAAAAGATTGGTTATCGGTTGATAGTTTACATACGCTCGCAAATGCTTATCTTCTAAAGTCAGTATCACCGGAACTTTCAACAGAAATAGATCGTATTGATATTCGAAAGGAAAAAGGCATGGTAAAATTTGTATATGCCAATCATTTATGGGGTCTTCAATTAGATGGGGCTACAGGTAAAATTTTAAATACAGAAAGGCGCTATTCGGACCTAATTGAACACATACATGATGGTTCCATTTTAGATAATTATATAGGCACTAGCAATAACCAAATTAAAGTCTTTTATACTACAGTAATGGGAATTGCTCTTTTAGTTTTTACAATAACCGGGTTTTGGCTTTGGTATGGTCCAAAGCGCATGAGAAGAAATAACTAAATAGGTAAAAAATTAGGATTAGCTTTGGTTCCCTAAGAATTTGTTGAAATTATGCCAAACCCTAAGAAAAAAGATAGTTTAGATAAACCAGGTTTACATTCTAGAAATAAGCACAAAGGCCGTTACAATTTAAAAGCACTACGTCTAATAAGCCCAGAACTTAAGGAATTTGTTGTAAAAAATAAATACGGAAACCTCTCAATTGATTTTTTCAATCCATATGCCGTAAAAGCACTAAATAAAGCACTTTTAATATCGAATTATAGTTTAGAATTTTGGGATATACCAGATGGTTTTTTATGCCCTCCTATTCCAGGAAGAGCAGACTATATACACCATATTGCAGATGTTTTAGCCGAAAATAATAATGGCGTATTAGTAAGAGGTGCCAACATAAAATGTTTGGATATTGGGGTAGGAGCCAATTGTGTATATCCAATTATTGGAAATAGTGCCTATGGTTGGTCATTTATTGGTTCTGATATTGACCAAAAAGCGATAAATGCTGCCCAAAAAACAATCGATATGAATATCGATTTAAAAGGGAAAATAGAGCTAAGACTGCAACCAAAACCAGCGCATATTTTTCTAGGAATTTTAGGCTCAAAGGAAAAAGTCGATTTAACAATTTGTAATCCCCCATTCCATGCAACACAAGCAGAATCAGAAGCGGGAACTTTACGAAAGTTGACTAATTTAAAGAAGAAAAGGGTTAAAAAAGCAGTGCTTAATTTCAGCGGTCAAGGTGGTGAGCTTTGGACTGACGGAGGCGAAAAACGTTTTGTGCTAAATATGATTAATGAAAGTGCCCAATTTCCAAAAAATTCCGCTTGGTATTCAACCTTAGTTTCAAAACATTCTAATTTACGCTATTTCTACGACAGACTAGAAAAAATAGGGGCAATAGCGCACAAAACAACTCCTATGGGCCAAGGAAATAAATTAAGTAGAATAATAGCATGGACATTTTTGACGGAGCCAGAAATGAAAACCTGGGCAGGCGAAAGATGGAAAACCGAATAAAATTTTAGCCGAAAACCTATTTTAAATAAGAATAAACCTTTTTAAGCCATTTTTAATTATAAATAGACCCGAAGGGTCGAAAAAATTTTAAAAATGAGCACCAGGACTAAAATAGCAGAAGAAACGGATCTTAGCACCCAATTGAAGAGTTTAATTCATTTTTGAATCATCGAAGCTATGTTTTCATTTACCCATAATCTGTTGACTAAAAAATTAGAGACCGCATTTTATTCTAATTCAAAGAAGTAACGAGTATAACGATTGTTATCAAAAAATAGAATCCGACGAACTTAACTTTGATTACGAATTTATTTCATCGTAGATAATTTTAAATGTAGATTAGGTATTAGAAGTTGTTGGGCTAATGGCAGTATCGGTAACTGAATTGACGAAACATAATACCAGCTAAAATGTGATTGCAGCTTTTTATTACCAAAACATTTTTATTCCGTTCCTATACAAAGAAGAGATAATGCAAGTTTTAGGTGCGATTTCAGAAAAATAAAAAGAATTCTACTTTCCCGAAAGTTCATTTTACCTCAATTTATTTAAAGCTGTCTCTATTCTAGAGATACTTTCTTCTTTCCCGATCATCGCCATAATGTCGAAAATATGGGGTCCTTTCATATCACCAACTAAAAACAATCTAAGCGGGGGCATTACCTTGCCAAAAGACAATTCTTTTTCGCCTATCCATGCTTTTACAATGGTTTCGCTATTTTCAGATGAAAAATCTTTTATCGGTTTTAAAACAGAAATAAGGTCGGTCATAATTTCTTCTGTATCTTCTTTCCATTGTTTTTTGGCTGCTTTTTCATTATATTCTGCAGGAGCTATAAAAAAGTAATCGCTTAATTCCCAAAAATCCGAAACAAAAACAGCACGTTCTTTTATAAGTGAAACCACTTTAGTAACATACTCTAAACCATCCTTGTTTGTAGCATACTCTTTAACAGTTGGTAAAAATAATTGAGCTAGCTCTTTATCTGATGTTTCTTGAAGGTAATGTTGATTATACCATTTGGTTTTTTCAGGGTCAAAACGAGCTCCAGATTTATTTACTCGCTCAAGACTAAACGCATTCACCAATTCATCTAAAGAAAATAATTCTTGTTCCGTACCAGGGTTCCATCCTAATAACGCTAGGAAATTTATAACTGCTTCAGGAAAATATCCTTCTTCTTTATAACCTTTAGACTCATTCCATGATAGTGGGAAAACCGGAAATCCTAGTTTTTCGCCATCTCTTTTACTTAACTTTCCTTTACCGACAGGTTTCATTATTAAAGGTAAATGAGCAAATTCTGGAGCATCCCAACCAAAGGCATCATACAACTGTTGGTGTAAGGCCATTGATGGTAACCATTCCTCGCCACGTATAACATGCGATATTTCCATTAAATGGTCATCAACAATATTTGCCAAGTGGTATGTTGGCATACCGTCACTTTTAAATAATACTTTATCATCCAAAACATTGGTATCTATTTGTATAGCCCCACGAATTTTATCCATTAACTGTAATTTTTCATCCGGTGGTGTTAAAAAACGAATAACATAATCATCGCCATTATCCAACCTTGTTTTAACTTCTTCGGGCATTAACGAAAGTGAATTGTCAAGTTTTAGGCGATTATGCCAGTTATAAATAAATGTTTTTCCTTTTTCTTCATGATTCTTTCTATGGGAATCTAGACTTTCTGGAGAATCAAACGCATAATAGGCTTTTCCATTTTCTACAAGTTCATTAGCATATTTCTTATATAGGGATTTACGCTCGCTCTGTCTATATGGGCCATAACCACCATCTTTACCAATACCTTCATCATAGGGAATGCCGCACCAATTTAAAGAATCTATAATGTACTGTTCAGCACCTTCAACAAATCTATTCTGGTCGGTATCTTCTATCCGTAAAATAAAATCCCCACCATGCTTTTTGGCAAACAAGTAATTAAACAAAGCGGTACGAACACCGCCAATATGTAACGCCCCGGTTGGGCTAGGAGCAAAACGAACACGAACTTTTTTCGACATATAATAGTTATGAATTAGCAAAGATACATAACCCTTCGTTTTTATATCGAATATGAGAACTAGGAATTAAAACCAAAACTGTAATAAATTGTTGATTATTACGGTTATATCTATATCACTTTACTTTCATTTAACAAAAATTTCAAAAGAAACAAAGGTGATAACTAGTATCTTGGTATAAAAAAAACAATTGCAAGACTACAAACACATACTTAACAAACTAAATTTATTCGTTAAGAAGCATTATTCACAAATATTGCTTAAAGGAATACTATTATTTATTGCATTCGGATTTTTATTTTTCCTTGTGGTATTAGGTATCGAATACTTTCTATGGCTAAACACGGTTGGTAGAATGGTTCTTTTGGGGATATTTGTTCTGGTAGAATTGTATTTAGTATTCCAATATATTTTGACTCCTATTTTCTATTTATTCCGTTTAAAAAAAGGAATTGGCCCAAAAGATGCGGCAATTATGATAGGAAGACATTTCCCTGAAGTGGGTGATAAACTAACCAACCTATTAGATTTGGCCGATGATAAACAACAATCAGAATTATTACTTGCTAGTATATCGCAAAGGTCAAAACAATTAGACCCTATACCTTTTTCAAATGCTATTAAATACAAAGATGTTATACCTTACCTGAAATATGGTGCTATACCTTTACTACTGTTAGCCATTCTATTCTTATCGGGGAATTGGCAAAAATTTTTCGGTTCTTATGAACGCGTTGTAAACTATGATCTGGCGTATGAAAAACCAGCCCCATTTAAATTTGAATTATTATCAAACAACCTTAAGGCATTACAAGACGAGGCATACACCTTACAAGTTGCAACAATAGGCTCCATAAAACCTGAAAATGTATATATCGTTATTAACGATGAGCAAATTTTACTTCAAAAAGAAAACGGGTTTTATAGCTATACATTTTCACCACCAATAAAAACTACCAGTTTCTCATTCACCGCTAACGAAGTAACATCAAAAGAATATATACTGACCGGATTAAAAACTCCAGGAATCATAGATTTTACTATGAACTTAGTTTTCCCTTCTTACTTGAACAAAAGCAATGAAACAATAAAAGGTACTGGAAATGCAGTAATACCTGAAGGAACTAAAGTTGAATGGCGAATAAAAGGGGAAAATACTGATAAGATTAATTTAATTACCACAGACACCATTCTTTCATTTTTAAAAAATCAAAACCGTTTTGAACTAGATAAAAAGATATATACCGACCTAAATTATCAACTTACTACGACAAACCTTAATGTTAAAGATTATGAAAAATTAGGCTATAATTTCACCATTATTAAAGATGGATATCCTTCTATCCAAGTAACACAAGTTTTAGATACACTAAATCCTAACATTTCCTACTATTCCGGAAATGTATCAGACGATTACGGAATAAAAACTATTGCTATTGTTTACTTTGAAAAGGACAAGGAACAAGAAGAAAAAGAAGTTATCCTTAAAAATCCAAAAAACAACTTTGAACAGTTTTATTATACTTTTCCTTCTGGTTTAACTCTTGATCAAGGTAAAGAATACGCCTTCTACTTTAAGGTTACGGACAACGATGCCATTCATAATGGTAAAACTGTTAAAAGTCAACTATTTCAACAAACGCTATTAAATGATAATCAGTTAAGAAATAAAGACCTAGAATCTCAACAAACACTTATAGAGGACTTAGACAAATCATTGGAACGCGCTAGAGAACAAAAAGAATCATTAGAGGAACTTAATCAAAATCAGAAAGAGAACAGTAGTTTAAATTTTAATGATAAAAATCAAATAAAGGACTTTCTGAAAAAACAAGAACGACAAGAAGAACTCATGCAAAAATTTAGCAAAGAGCTAAAAGATAATCTTAAAAAGGAAAACAATACTACTAAATTAAACCAATTGTTACAAGAACGTTTGGAAAGGCAAGAATTAGAGGCAAAGAAGAACGAAAAACTTTTAGAAGAACTTAATAAAATAGCTGACAAAATAAATAAGGACGAGCTGACAAAGCGATTGGAAGAGCTAGGTAAAAAACAAAAAAACAGTGAACGAAGTTTAGAACAACTTTTAGAGCTAACCAAACGGTATTATGTTACCGAAAAAGCCTCACAATTAGCAAAAGAATTAGAAAATTTATCTAAAAAACAAGATGAATTATCTACTCAAAGTAAAGGCACACAAAATGCTGAAAAACAGAAAGAACTAAATAAAGATTTTGATAAACTCTCACAAGAAATGGATGCCTTAAAAAAGGACAACCAAAAGTTAAAAAAACCAATTGATTTAAAAATTGATGAAGTAAAAAAATCAGGTGTAAAATCTGACCAAGTAGAAGCATTAGATGAACTAGAAAAGCAAGAACCCACAGAAGGACAATCACCTACGGAAGCAATGGAAAGTAAGCCAGGAAAAAAGCAGAAATCTGCAGCTCAAAAAATGAAAGAAATGAGTGAACAATTAAGTGAATCTTCATCAAGTAATGGGAGTAGTGGGACTTCTGTAGCCGAAGATGCAGAAATGCTCAGGCAAATACTAGACAATCTACTAATTTTCTCTTTTAAACAAGAGGCACTTTTTGATAAATTAACCAGCAAAGAAGATCAAGAATCCATCCAATATTCCGAAACAGTTCGTGACCAAAACGAACTAAGAGGCTTGTTTGAACATGTTGATGACAGCTTATTCGCTTTATCACTAAGACAAGCAGAATTATCGGAATTTGTGAATGAACAAATTACCGAAGTATACTACAATATTGACAAATCATTAGAAACAATGGCTGATGGGCAGGTATACCAAGGAATTTCTCATCAAAAATATGTATTAACTGCAGCAAACAGCCTAGCTGATTTTCTAGCCGAAGTAATGGATAATATGCAAGAGAGTATGCAAATGGGTAAGGGTTCAGGACAAAGTGAAGGTGGTTTTCAATTACCAGATATCATTAAGGGACAAGAACAACTTGGAGAAAAAATGGGTCAAAAAGGAAAATCTGGAAGTGAAGGAAAAGAAGGAAAAAATGGTGAAGGTAAGGAGGGGGAAAATGGAGAAAAAGGTGAAAGTGGTAAACAAGGGAAAGGCGGAAAACAGGGAGAGAATGGTAAAGGTGGTGAAAATGGAAGTGAAGGAGAAAATGGAAAAGGCCAAGGGGTTAAAAACGGAAAAGAGGGTGTAGGTGGTGAAAATGGACAAGGAAAAGGAGGTTCTAATGGCAACAGTGGCCAAGGTAATGGGCAAATGAGTGAGTCGGAACTCAAAGAAATTTATGAAATATACCAAAGTCAGCAGAAAATAAGACAAGAACTAGAAAATCAGCTTCAAAATATGATTAATTCTGGTGACCAAAAACTAGGTGAAAAGCTAATTAAACAGATGGAAGATTTTGAAAATGACATATTAGAAAACGGAATTACACAACGTACTATCAACAAAGCCAACACTATACAGTATGAATTATTAAAACTTGAAAATGCTGCTTTAAAACAAGGAAAGAAATCTGAAAGAGAAAGTAACTCAAATTTGAAGGATTTCAGTAACCCAATTACTACTAAACCCTCATTATTAGATAATTATCATAATGAAGTTGAAATTTTAAATAGGCAAAGCTTACCTTTGCGCCAAAATTTTCAAAACAAGGTTAAAGAGTATTTTAAAGCCAATGATTAATTACAATTACCTAACAGATTTTAAACTCGAAGAAGAAAATAATTATGATTCCTGGATTTCTCAGTCCTGTAAAAGTGAAGGATATACAATTCAAGAATTAAATTATATATTTTGTAGTGACGAGTACTTACTAAAAATCAACCAAGATTATTTACAACACGACTATTTAACAGATATAATCACTTTCGATTATGTGTCAGGAAAGAACGTATCTGGAGACTTATACATTTCAATAGACCGTGTAAAAGAAAATGCAGAGGAATTTAATGTTTCTTTTGATAATGAATTAAAGCGTGTTATGGTACATGGTGTTTTACACCTAATGGGCTATTCGGATAAATCGGATATAGCTACTACCGAAATGCGTGCTAAAGAAGAAGAAAAAATAAAGCTGTTCCACGTGGAACAATAAAGATATGTTTGGAGAAGAATACGATGTAATAGTAGTAGGAGGTGGTCATGCAGGAGCAGAAGCCGCAGCCGCAGCAGCCAATTTAGGCTCAAAAACACTTTTAGTTACCATGAATTTGCAAAATATTGGGCAAATGTCCTGTAATCCAGCAATGGGTGGAATTGCTAAAGGGCAAATAATTAGGGAAATTGATGCACTTGGTGGTTATAGTGGAATAGTATCAGACAAATCTGCTATACAATTTAAAATGCTAAACAAATCTAAAGGTCCAGCTATGTGGAGTCCACGTACACAAAACGACAGAATGCGTTTTGCCGAAGAATGGCGATTAATGTTAGAACAAACACCTAATGTAGATTTTTATCAAGAAATGGTAAGCGGACTATTAACTGACAACCATAAAGTTGTCGGGGTAAAAACCTCATTGGGAATTGAAATAAAATCAAAATCTGTTGTTTTAACCAATGGAACTTTTCTTAATGGTTTAATACATATTGGCGAAAAACAATTTGGTGGAGGTAGAGCTGGAGAAAAAGCAGCAACGGGAATTACAGAACAATTGGTGAGCATTGGTTTTGAAAGTGGAAGAATGAAAACAGGAACACCACCAAGAGTTGATGGTCGTTCTTTAGATTATTCCAAAATGATAGTACAACCAGGAGATGCAATTCCGGAAAAATTTTCATATTCGAATACCAAACCATTATCACAGCAAAGAGATTGTTATATGACACATACAAGTTCTTTGGTTCATGACCTATTACGTAAAGGTTTCGATAGATCTCCTATGTTTAATGGTAGAATAAAAAGTACCGGACCAAGATATTGCCCTTCAATAGAAGATAAAATAAATCGCTTTGCAAATAAGGATAGTCATCAAATGTTTATTGAACCAGAAGGGTGGGAAACTGTAGAAGTATATGTAAATGGATTTTCAACTTCATTACCAGAAGATGTACAATTTAAAGCATTGCGCTCAGTAGTAGGTTTCGAAAAAGTAAAATTCTTTAGACCTGGTTATGCAATTGAATATGATTACTTTCCACCAACACAATTAAAACATACATTAGAAACCAAACTTGTTGAAAACCTATATTTCGCCGGACAAATAAACGGAACCACTGGATACGAAGAAGCAGCATCTCAAGGATTAATGGCAGGTATAAATGCACACTTAAAACTTAAGGAACAAGAACCCTTAATATTAAAAAGAGACGAAGCATATATAGGTGTATTAATAGATGATTTAATTACCAAAGGAACTGAAGAACCTTATCGTATGTTTACTTCCCGCGCAGAGTATAGAACATTACTTAGACAGGATAATGCAGATTTACGCTTAACACCATTAAGCTATAATATTGGTTTAGCTACCGATAAGCGAATGAAAAGAATGGAGGAGAAACTTGAAAAATCTGAAACTCTTGTAAACTTTTTTAAAGAAACTAGTGTTCTACCAGAAGATATAAATCCAATATTTGAAAGTATAGAATCTTCCTTAGTAAAACAATCTGATAAAATGTACAAAGCATTTTCACGACCTAACGTTACTATGGACCACATGCTACAACTAAAACATGTATCCGAATTTGTGCAAGAAAATAATTTTGATAGTGAAATTCTTGAACAAGCAGAAGTACAAATTAAATACTCAGGATATATAGCTAAAGAAAAAGTAAACGCAGATAAACTTCACCGTCTTGAAGCAGTTAAAATTCCCAAAAACTTTGACTATACAAAACTTAAATCTTTATCCTTTGAAGCAAGGGAAAAGCTAACAAAAATTCAACCAATAACAATTTCACAAGCATCAAGAATTAGTGGAGTTACACCAAGCGACATTAGTGTACTTTTAGTTTTTCTTGGCCGGTAGGAGAAATTGTTCCACGTGGAACAATGAAAAATTCATTAATCGAAAATCAACCTAAAATTACGGTATAGTCATATGTCTAATATTAATTCATATATCAAAACCAAAGACTATCTAGTTACAAAAGAAGAATTCAACCTTGTATACGATGCAGAGAACGACATGCTTATTACTAAACCACAACCTTCTGAATTATCTAAATATTACGATCCAGAAAATTACATTTCGCATAACGACCAAGGTTCTACTTTAATCGAAAAGGTTTACCAAAAAGTAAAAACATATACGCTAAATAAAAAGGTAAAACTCATCAATAGATATTCTAACCTGGATAAAACTATATTGGATATCGGTTGTGGAACAGGAGAATTTTTAATCTATGCTAAGAATAAAAATTGGGATACTTACGGTATAGAAATAAATAATGGAGCTCGAAAAAAAGCAGAAGAAAAAAAAATAAGAACTACTGAAAAATTAGAAGATATTTCTAATAAAAAATTTAATGTAATTACACTTTGGCACGTACTTGAACATTTACCCAATTTGGAAAAACAAATAAAAAAAATTGAATCGCTTCTAACTAAAAATGGTACATTAATAATAGCCGTCCCAAATTATAAATCTTACGACGCACTATACTATAAAGAACATTGGGCTGCATACGACACCCCCAGACATCTTTGGCATTTCTCACAGAAATCAATTTCCAACATATTTCAAAAAAATCACTTTACGGTTGTGGAAACCTTACCCATGCATTTTGATTCCTATTATGTTTCCCTATTATCAGAAAAATATAAAAATGGAAAAACAAACTATATAAAAGCAATTTATAGAGGTTGGCTTTCAAATATGCGTGCAAAATCTACTGGAGAATATTCTTCTCTAATATATATCCTCCAAAAACAGTAAAATCGCATTTTAATGCTCTTAAAACCTTTTTAAAGTATAAAACATCTACTTATAAGTCGAATTAACAAAACGCCCTTAAAAAAGCTTTAAATGTATGAATTATCATAATATATATTTATAAGTAAATTAATAATTATAAGATATATTGATATAATGATAAATTTCAATTTTATTTGAAATTAAAAATATTTTCAATCAAAAAAGCTTTGTTACTTTTGCATCACATTAAAAATGAAAAAATGAAAAACCTTATAGTAATTTTAGCCATTGCATTATTAGCATCTTGTCAACAAGAAAAAATTGGATTCGTGGATAACGTAAAGTTGATGGATGAATACCAACAAAAAATTGATGTTGAAGCAAAATTTAAAGTACAAGCAGACGCATTAGCAAAAACAAGAGATAGTATTTCTCAAGCATTCCAAATAGAAGCACAAGCTTTTCAAGCAAAAGCTCAATCTATGCCTCAAACAAAAGCTCAAGAAGAATATGCAGCAATGCAACAAAAAGGACAAATTATTGGTCAACAGCTTCAGCAACAAGATCAACAACTTCAACTTGCAGGACAAACAGAAATGGATAGTATAGTTTCTAAGGTAAAAAAAGAAATTAAAGCTTACGGAAAGAAAAATGGATATTCTTACATTTTAGGTGGTGGAGATGGTGGAAGTGTTCTTTACGGGAAAGATGCAAACGATTTAACCAATGAAATAGTAAAATTACTAAACGATAATTATAAAAAATAGATTATCCTTACTAAGAAAAAAAGCCGGTATGTACCGGCTTTTTCTATTCTATAATAGTATGTTCCAATTTTTCCAGACCGTTTTCTATATTAAATTGATTTTTAGGTAAAAAACCTTTAACTATAAGCACTAAACCACATATTAAAAGTATAATACCAATTACCTTCTTTACCATAAAAATTCTTTTAGCAGTTAATTTTTTCTTCAACTGTTTAGCTAATAAAATTTTAAAAATATCTGTTATAAAATAGGAGAGTAATACGGTAGCAAAGAAGGTGACAAACCTATTTGGATCATTATCAAGGCTTGGTCCAATAATTATTATAATACCAAGCCAAAAAACTAAAACTCCTATGTTGATAAAATTTAAAAGGAAACCTTTAACAAAAAGACCTAAAAAATCCGATTTCTTTATCCTTTTAGATCCCAAAGGAATTTCTTTAATACCTACTTTAAAAAAAGTAACTAATCCATAAATCAATAAAATAACCCCTCCAAAAACATAAAGTCCTGGTTGGTTACTTAAATTTTCAAGCAGTTGAAAACTACTAAAATACGCCACAAGAATAAAAAGAATATCTGCCAATAAAACTCCAATATCAAAAGTTATAGCTGCCCTAAATCCTTTGATTGCACTTGTTTCTAAAAGAACAAAAAAGACAGGACCAACCATAAAGCTTAAAAAAAAGCCTAAAGGGATTGCTGCTTGTATATCTTCTAACATTAAATTTTACATTCTTTTTATTGTACCACCAAATACTGTTTTTTCTTCCAACTTCTTTGGGTTTCCATATATTAAAACTTCTCCTCCAGCCTTTACAGTAGCTTTTACATAATCTTTTGCGTTAATTTCTGCTCTAGAGCCAGCATTGACGTTAATAGTTGAAAAGTTAGTTGTAAAATTTTTACCTTCATAAATACCTCCTGTATTTATTTGAACATCTTGGAGATTAGAATTACCTTTTGTAATAATAATACCACCAGATACCGACTTTATCAACATTTGTTCAACTTCGGCATTTACAATTACTTCACCACCTTCTTGGGCTTTCAATTCTAAAATATCTTGTTTTATAATACCTTCAGTAACTATTCGAGCATCTTCGTTAACATCAATTACTAAAATATCATTACTATAATAGAGGTCAACAAAAGTTTTATATCCACTAAATATTTTTCCAATTTGCATTCGTATTTTCAGAACACCTTCATTATTTACAATAGCTACTTTACCTGTATTTTCACCTGAAATAATTGCTTTATTCTCTGTAGACTTAATTAAGTTAATAGATAACCCATCAAAACCTTTTAATTCTTTGAAGGAATCTAAATTTTGAGTAATCTTATTATCCTGGCTAATAGCCAAAACACAATTTAAGAGAAACATAAAAACTACAACTTGTTTCATTCTTTACGTATAAATTTGTTTAATAGAGTTGCAACTAAATTTTAAGTTACCCTTCTAATACAGTCACCTTATACCAAATTTCATTCCAAATTAATTATTAGGGTCAGGAATCAAAACAAAATCTAGATGTCTTTTAATTAAATCAGTGCTTTTTACCATAACAGTAACTTCATCACCTAACTGATATTTATTCTTGGTACGCTCTCCAATTATGGCATATTGCTTCTCATCAAATATATAATAATCTCCTTTTATGTCACGAATACGAATCATACCTTCACATTTATTCGAAATAATTTCTACATAAATTCCCCATTCTGTAACACCACTAATAACCCCACGAAATTCCTCATCTTTATGATCCTGCATAAATTTAATTTGCATATACTTTATAGAATCACGTTCCGCACTGGAAGCTAAATATTCCATATCTGAAGAATGTTTACACTTTTTCTGGAACTCTTCTTCTTTAGCGGAAGCTCCACCATCTAGATAATGCTGCAATAAACGATGTACCATAACATCAGGATATCTTCTAATTGGTGATGTAAAATGTGTATAATAATCGAATGCTAAACCATAATGGCCAATATTATCAATAGTATAAACTGCCTTACTCATACTGCGAATTGTAAGTGTATCCACCATATTCTGTTCTTTTTTACCTTTTACATCTTGCAAAAGTTGATTTAAAGATGAACTGATAGATTTTTTATCCTTAAAATCCAATTTATGTCCAAATTTAGATACAATTCCATTTAAAGCCATTAACTTATCTGGATCCGGATCATCATGTATTCTGTAAACAAAAGTCTTTTTAGGTTTTTGTTTACCAATAAATTCAGCAACTTTTCTATTAGCTAAAAGCATGAATTCTTCTATTAGCTTATTGGCATCTTTAGATTCTTTAAAATAAACTCCTATCGGTTCACTATTTTCATCAAGATTGAAACGTACTTCCACTTTATCGAAAGATAATGCACCTAAATCCATTCGCTTTTCACGCATAATCTTTGCTAGGCGGTCCATTTCCAAGGTTGCATGAACAACATCATTGGAAACCTCGTAAGCAGATTCTCTAATAGATATTTCTTGCGGTATGTTACCTTTACCAGTTTCTAAGATATACTGAGCTTCTTCATACGCAAAACGTTCATTAGAATTGATTACAGTACGCCCAAACCACTGATTTTTAATTATTGCATTAGTATCCAGCTCAAAAATAGCAGAAAACGTATATTTTTCTTCGTTTGGTCTTAACGAACAAGCATTATTTGATAAAACTTCTGGCAACATAGGAACTACCCTATCAACCAAATATACAGATGTTGCCCTTTCATAGGCCTCATCATCCAATATGGTTTCTTTTTCTAAATAATGCGAAACATCGGCAATATGAATTCCTATTTCATAATTGCCATTATCTAAAACTTGAAAAGAAAGTGCGTCATCAAAATCTTTAGCATCTTTAGGATCAATTGTAAATGTAAGGACGTCCCTTACATCTCTTCTTTTAAGAATTTCTTCTTGTTTAATACTTGTATCTATGTCATCGGCAAAACGCTGAACTTCAGTTGGGAAGGAATATGGTAATCCATATTCTGCTAAAATAGAGTGTATTTCTGTATCGTGTTCTCCTGGAATTCCAAGTACTTCTGTTACTTTACCAAAAGGAGAATCAACATCATCTGGCCAATCCGTAATTTCCACTATTACCTTTTCACCATTTTTAGCTCCATTTAATTTATCAATCGAAACAAAAATATCGGTGTACATTCTAAAGTCTGTTGGTCGTACAAATGCAAATGTTTTTTGCATATCCACAATACCTACAAAAGTAGTTTTATACCGTTCAATTACTTTTACTATTTCACCTTCTAACTTTTTACTTTTACTTCTAGGATATATATAAACTTCAACTTTATCTTTATGAAAAGCTTTGTTTATTTTATTAGATGGAATAAAAATATCATCATCCATACCTTCAACAACAATATAAGCATTGCCTTTTCCCGTTAGATCTACAGTTCCTTCGTGGTACGATTTTGTATTTTCTAAAACTTTATATTGCCCACGATCAACTTGCTGAATACGTTTCTTTTCATTTAATTCAGTTAATCTTTTTATAAGAAGATTTCTATCTTCAGCACTTGTTATATCTATCTTGGCGGCTATTTGCTTATAATTAAAACTCTTACTTGGTTCTTTTTCTAGAACGGTAAAAATTCCTCTTGTTATTTCATTCTTTCTATGGTTCTTCGCCTTCTTGTTTCTTTTCGACATTAAACTTATTATTTGTTGGAAAATTACGAATTATAATCCACTACCAATTAATTAACCCTTTATAGAATAGTGATGCTCAAATGTTGTTATTAACATATATATCATAATTGCCATTTTTTCTTTTAAATTAAATTAAATTTTGATGATTATTATAGTCTGTTAACAACAGGTATAACTTATTTCTAAAATGTTTGAATTAGTGAAATACTAAAAGTTGTTGACAGCTATAAATACTAATTGATAATTGAAAATCAGTATTTTGAGAAGTTATTAGTTATGGTTGATAACGGCTATTAACATAATTTTATTAATAACTAAATGTAATTTTAATGTTAACTAGGAGCATTTTTTTGATGAAAAAGTACTAATACTTTCTAATATTTTAATTCTTCTTTAGAAGATTAAAAATGTAAGCAGAAGCCAATATTAAAAAGCAAATATTTAACTATGTTTTTTTAAACAATTTATGCATGAAGAAAACCATGCTTATAACATAGTAATTAACAACTATTAAATTTTATTTAAAAACAAATGTTGTCAAGTGCTTAAATTTTGTTGTCAATGTTCGATTATTGTACCTTTAGCCTGCATTTTATCGATCCCCCGTATGATAAATTATGAACTATTAACCTATAAATAATACACTTAATGAAAATAGCTATTGGTAATGACCATGCGGGTACTGAGTATAAGCTAGCTATACTTGGTTTATTAAAATCAAAACAAATTGAAGTTATAAACTATGGTACCGATGGTACGGATAGTGTTGATTATCCAGATTTTGCTCATCCTGTTGCTCAAGATGTTGAAAAAGGAATCGTAGATTTTGGAATTTTAATTTGTGGTAGTGGTAATGGAGCTTGTATGACTGCTAATAAACAACAAAATGTTAGAGCTGCTTTATGTTGGACCAAAGAAATAACCCAATTAGCAAGAGAGCATAACGACGCTAACATTATTAGTTTACCTGCTAGATACATAGCATTGCCGCAAGCACTGGAAATGATTTCAACGTTTATAAACACGCCTTTTTCTGGTGGTAGACATGAACGTAGAATAGAAAAAATACCACTTCAATAATAAGTAGTATAGTAATGTTAATAACCTAAGGAGTATTACTATAATCTGTTTTAAAACAAGTACTTACAATATATAAGTTGTAAACAATATCACTTAATTAAGCATATTTATGTTAGATATTAAAGTAAAAGAATTTGGTGAAATAACAACATTAGAACTTTATGAAGTACTTCAACTTAGAACTGAAATTTTTGTTGTTGAACAAGATTGTGTTTATCAAGATTTAGATGGGAAAGATGATAAAGCAATTCATGTAATAGGTTATAATAATAATAAGATTGTTGCTTATACTAGAATATTTAAACCTGGTTATTATTTTAACGAGTCTAGTATTGGTAGGGTTGCCGTACATAAAGAATATAGAAATTATGGTTATGGGAAGGATATCATGCAAGCATCCATTAACGCTGTAAAAGAAAAATTTAATGAAGATGATATTAAAATATCAGCTCAGGTTTATTTAACTAAATTTTATACGGAATTAGGCTTTAGAACAATAGGTGAAGGCTATTTAGAAGATGGAATTCCACATATTGCAATGATTAAAAATTAAAAATTAAAAATGACCGTTTTTAACGGTCATTTTTACAAATTTTTATTTTCAAATTTTACCTAGAAGGGTATGAAATATATTCCATTACAGAGTCCTATATTTTAATAGGGGTTTTGTTACTAAGGTTAATATCTTCAAGCATATTATCTGTAAATTTATAATGCCCTTTAGTCGTAATAATTCTAAATCGGTTAGAGTTCATTCTACTCAAGGTATCTAAAAACAACCATTTAGATTTTAATAATCTAGTTTTTGGAGATTTAAGACTAATATCGAAATAGTATTTTCTACCATTTTTAATAGCAACAATATCTGGAGTAATATTATCATTTTTACCTTTTCTGGAGTATGATTTAGGGGTTTCATAACCTTCCATATCGGCTTTAATATTCTCGAAACCAGTAGCTTCTAAATGCTGTATTGATTTTTCTAAAAACGCTATATTTTCTGACTTTTCTACTTTTACCATACCTAGTAAAATAACAAAAAAAACGAGAATTCCAAATTTTAAACGCTGATTAACAATATGTTGTGCTAAAAGACATATTTTTAAACCAATCGTTTAGCAATTCCTTGTTCAATTAAAAAGTCTAATTTTAGTATTAGATTAATTGGTTTTTCGGCTTTATTCTTTTTTGAAAAATATAAATAACCCTCATTTCTACTATTTAATTCAGCTAGCTTTAGTTTACCGTTAATGTTCTTATTTTCATCACAATACTTATCTAAAATTTGCTTTGTTAATTTTAATTGAATTAAAAAAGAACACAGTTTACTTCTATTAACCAATGTTATTTTACAACTGGTATATACTCCTGGTTCGTCTTCGTAAATAGCAGTAACTAAAGCATAAAAATCTGTTTCTTTATCTTCATCGAAAAGCCAACCTTGTTTATAAATATTGTTCTTGTGGTATCCTAACTCAAATGCAAATGTTGGTAAATCCTCATTTATATAATCTAGTTGTGCTTTTTCATCAATATTGTAAATAACCTTGGTATGGTTATGTATAAACTGAACGTCTATACCAGCTAATTGGTTTTTAATATCATGTACACGGGTTGTGCTGTAAGAGAATAACTGTTTTTTATAGTACACATCTAATAATAAAGAAAGTTGTTTCTCTTTTTTTAAATCAGATGCGAACTTGCTTTTCATGATTCACTTATTTTCTTGGCTAAAATCTGACCTATTTTTTGAACAACCCCAACGACTAATGCATTACCCATAAAAAAAGCTCTTTTGGTATTTGAAATACCTTCTAAAAAGGTATGGTTATCGGGGAACATGTTTAAACGTTCTAGTTCTATTGGAGTTAATCGTCGTAATCCCTTTTTAGTTTGAATAACGTGCTTAAAACGTGACGGACTTTTACCACCTTCCCCAGTTATAATGGTTCTTGATGCATTGTCTAGGGCATCCGGAAAAATCATTCTTCCTTCGCTGTAACTATACGAATAACCAGTTTTGGCAGTTCGTGTTTCTTTTTTTGCTCCTTTTAAATATTCCCATTTTTCATATGCATTTTCTTTAATATAATATTCTTCAGCTATATTACCTTTTTCTAATATATCTTCTAAAACGGTTCTTTTTCCATCAAAATTAGGAGTGGTTTTAGTAGTATATACTTTTCCATCTATAAAAACACCTGTATTTTGGAATGGAGATAATTTAGCACCAACATTAAAATTTTCTGATAATGAAACTAAATCCTCATCAATAGTAAAAGATGTTATCAGAGAAGAAGTACTGGAAATTGGAAATGCAGATGTTATTGTACCAGATTCAAAAATCCATTCTTTTGGCGTGTTCTTTTTAAACTGTTTGTAAAGCGCCGTAGATTTATGATATCCTAAAAAGAAAATTCGTCGCCGCCGTTGAGGCATACCATAATCAGCAGCATTAATTACCCTCCATTCTACAGCATACCCTAAATCATCAAGGCTTTTAAGCATAATTGCGAAATCTCTTCCTCTTTGGTTTGACGGAGATTTAAGCAACCGGTCTACATTTTCTAGAAATAAATATTTAGGAGCATTTTTTTTCTCTGATAATATTCTATGAATTGTCCACCATAAAACTCCTTTTTTACCAATTAAACCTTTGGAGTTTTGTAATGTTGTTGCCACAGAATAATCTTGGCAAGGAAAGCCACCGACTAACATATCTGCATCAGGAATATCTTTGGTAACCACTTCGGAAATATCTTTATTACTATGGTTTTGCTTTCCAAACCTAGCTTCGTAAACTAAAGAAGCATGCTGTGTTTTTGTACTAGGTTCCCACTGATTACTATAAACTACAGAATACGCATTAGTATCTTCAAGGGCTAAACGAAATCCGCCAACACCTGCAAAAAGTTCTATGACCTTAAGTTTCTTCATTTGCGATAAAATTACATAAATTCACAAGGCTAATACTATAAGAAACTATTTTAGGCATGAAGACAACACTGTACCATAAAGCTTATGTATTGATTTTGATATTATTAAATATGTCCTGTGGCATCAATATTGAGGAAAAAAATATTCTGGTTCGGGAGGTAGAAAGTGTTAAAAAACACTTTGCTCCAGATAAACGGACAGCACTTTTTAATATAGATGTTTTATCTGGTTCTTCAAATTTTACATTAGTAGGCGAAAGTAATTTACCAAATGCTGTGGATTCTCTGAAAGCGGTTTTACATAAAAAAGGTATTGAGGTAGAAGACCATATTAAAATACTTCCATCATTGGATTTAAAGGGAAAAACAAAAGCAGTTATTAATATTTCAGCAGCTAATTTAAGAAGTAACCCAAAGCACTCTGCAGAGTTGGCAACACAAGCTATTCTTGGTACTGAAGTGAATGTTTTAAAAAATGATGGAGATTGGTATTTGATACAAACACCGGATGATTATTTAGCATGGGTAGATTCCGGTGGAATTCAGTTAATGAATGAGGAAAGTTTATTGCAATGGACAACTTCAAAAAAGATTATATATACTAAAACCTATGGTCATGCATATAATACTATAGATGAAGAAAGCATTGTTTCTGATTTAGTAGCTGGTAATATATTAAAGTTTTTAAATGAAGAAAATGGTTTTTATAAAGTTGAATTTCCTGATGGTAGAAAAGCTTTTGTACGTAAAAATGAAGCTGAAGATTATAATACATGGTTGTCTAATTTAGATTTTGAAGCTGATTCATTGATAGCAATCTCTAAAACATTAATTGGTGTTCCATATTTGTGGGGAGGCACGTCAACCAAAGGAGTAGACTGTAGTGGTTTTACCAAGACTATTTATTATTTAAATGGAATGGTCATACCACGTGATGCATCGCAACAAGTGCATGCCGGTAAATCTATAGACTCTATTTCAGATTTTAGTAAGTTAGAAAAGGGGGATTTGTTGTTTTTTGGACGAAAAGCTACCGAAACTACCACAGAAAAAGTGGTACATGTTGGTATGTGGATTGGGGATAATAAATTTATACATTCGTCGAATATGGTACGGATAAGTAGTGTAGATAAAAATTCTCCGAACTTTGATGAATTTAATGTTGGCCGCTATTTGAGGTCGAAAAGAATACTTAATATGGAGGATAAAAATATTATTAATCTTAAAAAACGAGATACTATTAAGGGTTAGGTAAAGAAAATGCAATGATTTGATTTCCTTTTTTAGTTCCTAGCTTTTCACCACCGCAAGCAAGAACAATATATTGTTTACCATTATATTCATAAGTAGCGGGCGTTGCAAATGAAGCTGCAGGCAATTCATATTCCCAAAGAAGAGTACCTGTTTTTTTATCAAATGCCCTCAAATAACCATCTTTGGTAGCAGCGATGAGTATAAGTCCGTTTTTTGTAATAATTGGCCCACCATAATTTTCGGTACCTGTAGTTGGGAACCCTTTTTCTTTAAGTTCCAAAGTTTCACCAAAAGGTATTGACCATAAAAAATCACCAGTGTTTAAATCAATTGCATTCAATGTTCCCCATGGTGGCGATATACCGGGTAAGCCATTACTATCTAAGAATTTATTATAACCACTATGCTGATAAACATACAAATTTTCACTTGATGCAATCTCCATTTTATCATTAGTATTGGTTTCCTCTTCATTAAACAAAAACTGAACTAAAGCCTCTTTTTCAGTAGCTGATAAAGTTGGAAATCCAGTCATCATTCCTTTACCATTTGTAATGATAGAAACAATTTCATTTTTACTTTTTTTAAGTTGTATATCTATTAAAGAGGGAAAACCGCTAGATGATACCCCAGTTCTATATGGTTGATGGCATGTTGCACATTTATTAGAATAAATAGTTGAACCAATGGTAAGTTCTTCTATTGGAGTTTTCTTTATATTCATTTGAAGGTTCCAGGCCATTTCATTCGAGTTTACATATAAAATTCCATCGTCGGGATCAACACCGGCGCCACCCCATTCAGCTGCCCCATCATAACCCGGCAACAACAAAGTAGGAGTCAGGTTTGGTGGACTATAAACTTCTTTTTCTGCAGATTCAAAAATTCTTATAAGCTCTTCTTTATTGTCGGCATAAGGACTAATATCGTTTTTAGTTAGTTCATTAGATTGCCGTGCAAATGGTTTAGGTTTGTTTGGTATGGGCTGTGTTGGCCAAGCATTTTCACCTACTAATTTTGAAGGAGGCACAGGTACTTCTTCAATTTCAAATAAAGGCTCTCCAGTTAATCTGTTAAATAAATAAACAAACCCTTGTTTGGTAATTTGTGCTACCGCCTTTATTTTTTGCCCATTATGTTTTACTGTTAATAGATTAGGTGGGGCAGGAAGATCACGGTCCCAAATATCATGATGTGTAAATTGAAAATGCCATAGATATTCTCCGTTATTTACATTTAAGGCAACTAAAGAATTAGCAAATAAATTACTCCCTAAACGGTCTCCACCGTAAAAATCTGGGGCTGCAGACCCAGTAGGAATATAAATAATTTCTGCTTCTTCATCTAAGGCCATTCCGGCCCAATTATTAGCTGCACCAATAGTTGGATTTTTATAGGCATTAGGGTCTTCCCATGTTTCATAACCTAATTCACCTGGGTGTGGAATAGTATGAAAAATCCATTCTAACTTTCCTGTAATTACATTAAAAGCCATGACATCTCCAGGAGCAGCGTCTGAACCTTCAGATATACGCAAAGGCATTACTATAAGGTCTTTAAATACTGTTCCTGGGGTATTTGAGATAACAAATTTTTCTTTGGCGGAATCAGGCATACCAGAACGCATATCAATTTTACCTTCAACACCAAAAGAAGGCACTGGCTTTCCAGTAAGTGCATCTAAGGCATATAGATTAGCACCACGTGTGCATAGTATTCGTTTATCATCATCTTTCTCCCAATAAGAGACACCTCTACTTGTAGAGTGCCATACTTGAACAGAATCTCCAAACTGCCACAACTCTTTTCCTGTTTCGGCATGGAGAGCGACTACTCTTAAAGCTGCGGTAACACCATAGACGATACTATCAACTACCAAAGGATTCATTTGCATTTGTCCCCAATCTGCTGATTCGTAACGCCAAGCAACATGTAATTGAGAAACGTTATTTGGTGTTATTTGTTCGAGTGTGGTAAAATGACTTCTTCCCGAATCTCCTAGATATGATGACCAAGTAGTATAGGCTTTATCGTCCCCTTTTGAAGATTTTTCTGTGCAGGCACTTAATATTATAAGTGAAAGTACCAATATTCTAATCAAATTGGTGATGATCTTCATTAAAGGATAATATTAATTGGCAGTTATAAACTCACGAATATCTTTGCTTAATTGTATTAAATCTGGCTCGTGTGTATACATCATATGGCCACCTTCATAATATTTCATTTGCACACGTTCCTTAACTATGCCGTTTCTATCAAAAGTATACTCCGCATCAAAAAACGGAGTAATTAAATCATAATACCCACTAGCAACCATAATTTTCATTGCTGTGTTTCTACGCATGGTTTCTCCTAATTCAGGAGCGGTATTTACAGGCATTGGTTCCCAATATTGACTATCCGGTACAGTTCTCCATCTCCAATTAGAACCACCACCAGATGTTATATAGGGCCTATCCATTTTTATTTTTAATTCCGAAGCAAAATAATGGTTAAGACTAGCGGTGTAAGCCGCACTTATTTGATAACTAGCGGCATCGCCCAAATGTGGTTTTTCAGAGACTTTATCTTCCTCATCACCCATAAAACGGCCATCTAACCTACCAATAGCCAAACCTTTATCTAGTAACAATTGTTTTTGAAAACGGCCCATTAATATTCTTAAGTTAGATTGTAGAATATAGGTTTTATCTAAGCCAGTGAAATAGGCTAATTTTTCGGCTATGGCATTTTTCTCGTTTTCATTTAAAAGATTGCCTTTGTAAAGCGCTGGTATATATGTATTGTAGGTGAAATCACGACATTCTTGAGTAAAGTCCACTAAAGATTTACCTTGACCTGCTTTTTTATGATACCAAGCAGTAGCGGCCATACTAGGTAAATAAGTTATGAATGATGTTATATTATTAGGTTCGGAGGTAGAACCAGCATAATCTAAAGCTTGAGATATTAAAATCATTCCGTTTAAGGCCATGTTTTGTCCAGAACCCTCTAAGGCATTACCAAGTGCAGCAGCACGCGTGGTACCATAACTTTCACCCGCTAAGTATTTTGGAGAAAACCAGCGTTCATTATCAGTTACCCACGTTCTAATAAATTGTGCAAAAGAATCTACATCTTCTTTAAGCCCGTAAAAATCTTCACCTTCACCTGTACCTACTAACCTACTATAACCTGTGCCTACGGGGTCTATAAATACTAAGTCGGTTATATCTAATAAGCCATGTTCGTTGTTTATTAAATTATAAGGTGCAGCTCCATCATCTTGTATGGCGTCAGAATCTACTTTTACAATTTTAGGACCAAAGAACCCCATGTGTAGCCACATAGAAGCAGAACCTGGGCCGCCATTAAAAACAAAGGTTACGGGCCTTTTAGTAACATCGCCTATAGCCGTTTTTGTATAGGCTACCGACCAAAATGTTGCAATAGAGTCCCCTTCTTTATTAGTTAAAAAAGTTTCTTTTGCAGTTGTGGTATAGTCGATGGTTCTACCTCCAAAAACACCTTGATGTTTGGTGACAAAAGATTTTGCTTCTGGTATTGGTTTAAGGGGAGTTTCTTTTTTAGATTCCTGAGCATTTGAAAATAAACTTAACAAAATACTGGAGGCAATTAATAAGTGAATACGCATAATTTATGTTGTTGAGATATGATACTTGCGGTTTGTTAATTTAAAAGTAGCGATAATAAATGAACTCATTGTGTTGGTATTTAAAATCAAATTGGTATAAAGACCATAATAATTTTATTACAGAACAATTATTATATTTAGGAGCATATTAATACCTATGGTTTTCAGCTAATATCATTAACTATTTACTCTAAGACTATTTCAAATGAGAAGAAAAGTACTTATGTCGGGCTTATTAATTAACGCATTTATATTTTCAATAGGGATTGGAGTATCGCAAGCACAACAGGCGGAAGATGGTTGGGAAACCATGTTTAATGGTACTAATTTAGACGGATGGACAACTAAAATTCATCATTACGAAGTGGGTGATAATTATGGAGATACGTTTAGAGCCGAAGATAATATGGTGAAAGTTAGGTACGACAACTACGAGGGGGATTTTAATGACCGGTTTTCCCATTTATATTACAATCAGCCATTTTCTGATTTTCACTTAACCATGCAGTATCGTTTTGTTGGTGAGCTATACCAAGGAGCACCAGAGTATACGATTAAAAATAGCGGTATCATGTTTCATTCACAAGACCCTAAAACAATGTTGAAAGAACAAGATTGGCCCATATCTGTAGAGATGCAGTTTTTGGCAGGAGTAGAAGAAGGTAAGGAGCGCCCAACCGGTAATATGTGTTCACCAGGTACCGATGTGGTTTATAACGGTAAAATTGACCCAAGACATTGTATTAATTCTACCTCAGACACTTATTTTGGGGAACAATGGGTAACGGCAGAGTTAATAGTGCTACACGACTCTTTAGTTACACATATTATCAACGGAAAAACTGTATTGGAGTATACAAAACCACAAATAGGAGGAGGAGTAGCAAATGGTTTTGACCCTAAAATTAAACAAGATGGCAAACCCTTAAAAGAAGGAATGATTGCTTTGCAAAGTGAAGGGCAACCAATAGATTTCAAGGATATTAAAATTAGGAATCTAAAAGGGTGCATGGACCCAAATGCTATTAATTACAAAGAGTATTATGTGGTTTCAGACGCTAGAACGTGTGCTTACGAATAGTATTATACTATTTAAAAATTGCGCTATACTTAGAATTATTACCCAATAATTCTGTAGCGGCTAAAATTGCATCGTCATTAGTTAGGTAATACTGGTACAAACCATCTCGGTAAAAATAACGGGTAACTATTTCATCTTCTAGGTTTTTTTGAATCTCGCTTTGGTACTTATCTAAAGCATTGATCTTACCTTTTTCAATATTTGCTAAAAGTGTTTTGTAACTATCCTTAACATCAGTACCTAAGAAATCATTTTCGTCTCCCGAAAGGGCATTTTTAATTGCTTTTTCGGCTTTGGTTTCAAAAGAGAAATTACTTTGCTTTACATAGTCTTTAAATTCGTTAAAATCACTATCGGTAAATTTAAAATCAGAAACCGAGGTGTAGTTATGTGCATAATGATAGTCGGTTGCATAGTCAAAAATAACGTTGTTTTGAAGCAAGGCTAACGTAAGGTCATTTGTTTTTGAGGTTGCAATTTCAATATCCGGTAGAACACCTCCACCATCTTGTACTTTTCGGCCATTACGGGTAGAGAAATCATTAAATGTGGTGTTTCTAACTGCATTTCCCGAGTCGTCTCTATTCCAATAATCCAATGCCTGTATGCAACGACCCGAAGCAGTGTAGTATCTAGAGATAGTAACTTTTAACTGTGTGCCATAGGTAAGTTTAAGCGGACGTTGTACTAAACCTTTACCGAAACTTCTGGCACCCATAATAACGGCTCTGTCTAAATCTTGTAAACTGCCAGATACAATTTCACTGGCAGAAGCACTACTTCCATTTACTAAAACTACTAACGGAATTTCTTCATCTACCGCTTGGTTAGTTGTGTGGTATTCGCGATTGAATTTTTTAACCTTAGATTTTGTGGTAACTACAAGTTCCCCTTTAGGTACAAATAAGTTCGTAACATTAATAGCTTCAGATAATAATCCGCCAGGATTACCTCTTAGATCTAGTATAATTTTTTCAGCGCCTTTTCCTTTTAAATCTAATAAAGCAGATTTTGTTTGTTCAGTGGCTTTAGCGTTAAACTTTGCTAAAACGATATACCCTGTTTTATTATCAATCATTTTAAAAAAAGGAACAGCATCAACCTCTATACCCTCACGAGTAATGGACGTGGTACTTATTTTTCCTTGTCTTTTATAGGTAACATTCACGGTAGAGCCATTTGCGCCTTTTAAGAGCTCACTGGCGTTGTCTTCAAAATCCGTTACTTTGATATCTCCTATTTGAATTATTTCGTCTCCGGCCTTTAAACCAGCTTTGTCCGCTGGGTAGCCTTCATGTGGTTCTACAATTAATAATCTATCTTTAAAAGAGCGTACCATAGCTCCTATTCCTGAATATTCACCAGCATTGTTAATTCTATAGGACTCTACATCTTGCTCATTTAAAAATTTGGTATAAGGATCTAATTCTTCTAGCATGTTTTTAATGGCGGTATCCATTAATTCGGCCGGGTTGGTTTCGTCTACATAATTCATGTTCAATTCTTTGAACAATGTGGTAAAGATTTCTATTTGCTTAGCAATTTCAAAGAAGTCGCTTTTATAACTACTTCCTATAAAAAGAAAGGCAATAGCTATTATGGGTACAAGAACTTTTTTACTTACTATTTTTTTCATCAATTTGTAGCTTAAACTTGTTCAATACCTGCTTCATTTTCTGGTCTAATTGGATAAAAGAAGGCATATCCTTACCAAGGTATAAAAATAGAAACGCAAACTTAGCATCTGTATTGTTAAAAACCAATGCTTTATTAAGCCTGTACGACTCTCGCAGTAAACGTTTGATCTTGTTTCGGTCTACGGCACTTTTAAAATTCCGTTTGGAAACAGTAACGCCAGTTTGTAATGGTTTATCGTTATTCTCCGTAGACAAATAAATTAATTTCAATGGATAAACAGAAACACCTTTACCTTCATCAAACAATTGTGTGATGAGGGCTTTACTCTTAAGTTTTTCCTTTTTTCCGAAAGATTGGTCCATTAAAATTAGTATTGAAAGTATTTACTGGATAAACGAGCTTTATAAAGCTACGCTCCGTTCTTCGCTATTAATTCTCTATTTGTTGCGCCTAAGTAATTTGCCCCCATAAATGAGGGCATAAATTGCTTAAAGTTTAGCAAAAGAAACTACTCTGCTTGCCAAACATTATTTTCTAAAATAATGTCAGCCATTAGTTGAGAAGGATCTATAACAATTGCTTTTATTGATGATAGTGGTTTGTTGATTACAAAACTATAAGTTGGGTAAGCCCAGGCCCAATCTTCTATAATTGTTCGTTCAATACCAGCATACGGATTCTCCTTTTCACCACGCATCATACGTAAAGGAGCGTAGAAAGTTTCTTTGGTATCATCATTATAGACCACTAAAATATCTAAAGGCATTGGCATAGTACCTAAACGCTCTAAAGTTACTTTTGTAGTATTTTCTGCAGCAATAACTTCTTTAATTCCGTAGTCAATAGTGTTAGTGGTTTGGGTCCAATCGGTTAAATACCAATCTAGCTCAAAACCGGAAACTTTTTCAGCTACTCGTTTAATATCATTTGGTACCGGGTGCTTAAATTTAAATTCATCATAGTACCTACGAATGGTCTCCATTAATTTGTCTTGACCAATTACATATCCTAATTGCGATAAAAAGATAGAACCTTTGCTATAGGCAGATACTCCGTATGCAAAGTTTAGGTCATAACGGTCTGCATGGGTTGTTTGTGGCTGTTCTTTTCCAGACAGTGCTAGGTTTCTATACCCTTTGTAGGTACCCTCAAAAGGGTTTTCTTTTTCATAGTCCATAATCTCACTCATACAAAGTTTAGAAATAAAGGAGGTAAACCCTTCATCCATCCATTCATGTTTAGCTTCGTTCGTAGCTAATATGTGTTGAAACCATGAATGCGCCATTTCGTGCGCCATTACACCAACAAGGCTACCAAAGGTACGATCACCGGTTATTAAAGTTGACATAGCATATTCCATACCGCCGTCGCCACCTTGTATAACCGAATATTGATCATACGGATATTTACCTATATTCTTATTAAAAAACTCCATTGCTGCAACGGTTTTAGGCTGAAGGTTTTTCCAGTTTTCTAAGATTTTAGGATTGTTTTTATAAAGAAAATGTAGCACAGGACCATTAGGAACTTGTTGAATGTCATGAATATAGTCAGGGTCAGCAGCCCACATAAAATCATGAACCATAGGGGCTTTAAAATGCCATGTTAATGTCTTGCCTTTTTGTTTCTTAATTTTTGTTCCAGCATTTTCATAACCATGACCAATTTCATTTGGGTTTTGAAGATAACCGGTACCACCAACGGTATACGTTTTGTCTAAAGTTAATTTCACATCAAAATCCCCCCAAACACCTTGAAACTCACGAGCAATATAAGGATCTGCATGCCAACCTTCAAAATCATATTCCGCCAATTTTGGATACCATTGGCTCATAGATAAGGCAACACCTTCTTCACTATTTCTACCAGAACGTCTAATTTGTAATGGCACTTGACCTTTAAACGCCATATTAAAAGTAGACTTGCTACCTGCGGCAATGGGAGAGGCTAATTCAACTACCAATACGGTACCTTCCTCTGAAAAAGAAACTTCTTTACCATCTTGAGTTAAAGTAGTCGGGTGTAAATATCCCATTTCGCTCTCTGTAAGAGTTGCTATTCTACTTTTCTTTTCTTTAGTAATCATTCTATCATCTGGATCTGCAATAGACTGTAAACGAATATCCATTTCACTACCAGGTTGAAAGGCATTAAAATATAAATGGAAGTAAACCCTTTTTAATTCGTCTGGCGAGTTATTCGTGTATACTAAAGTTTGTGTTCCGGTATATTGAAAAGTATCAACATCCATATCCACTTCCATAGTATAATCTACATGTTGTTGCCAATAGTCAGTTTTATTCTGAGCTACTAGCCCTATTGCAAATAAAACGGTTAAAAAAGTAAAAATTGATTTAGTCATCTTTGTCTTGTAATTATTATAATTGAATCTGTCCGGCAGCTACTTTGCTAGCTAATATTAAAGCATTGTATGCATTTGCAATTTTACCAGAAGTAGAAATTTGGTCTAGCGATGCACTTTTAGCATTATCTCCGCCTAATATTACTTTTGCTCTAATAGGTAGCCCAGATTGTAAAATTATCTTTTTAACCTGTGCCGCTGTTAGTGTTGGGTATTGAGACAAAACCAAAGCAGCAACCCCTGCTACTGCGGGAGCAGCCATAGAAGTACCAGGAGAGTATTCGTACTCATTATTTGGATAGCTAGAATAAATATCGGTACCAGGAGCAAAAATATCTACGTTTACCTTACCATAATTAGAATAGCTAGCCACTAGCTCAGAACCGTATTTAGGGTTTAAGGCACCTACGGTAATTACATTATCAGCAATTTCCGGTCCATTTTTTACTTGGTCATTAGGATAGTTGCCAATGGTTGGGTCGTCTAAATTAGCACCATCATTACCAGCTGCATGAACAAAAAGTACATTATGTTCAGCGGCATATTTTATAGCTTCATATACCCATTCTGCTTTAGGAGAAAAAGACTTTCCAAAACTTCCGTTTATTACTCTAGCACCGTTATCAACAGCATAACGAATACCTCTAGCAATATCTTTATCATACTCATCGCCATTAGGAACTGCCCTAATACTCATTATGGCAACATTATTGGCAACCCCGTTTGCTCCTTTTCCGTTATTACGTTCTGCTGCAATTATACCAGCAACATGTGTACCGTGGCTTTCATCGTCTACTCTATTTTTAGGATTTCCATTTCCGTAATTAACATCGGTAATATCATAAGCATCATCACCTACGGGCTCTCTACCATTAAAATCTTTATTTAGATTATAATTAAGTTGTTCTGAATAATAGGTAAGACCGTTATTTAACTCTTTTAAAACTTCAGGTATAGAATCTTTAATACCGAACATTTGATTAAGGATAGCAATATTTTGTTGCATTGCTTGATCAGTAGTCTTTATATCCGCTAAATCTTTTTTAGTGTACGATTCTTTTTTCAAATATTTTTTAACTTCAGCATCAGCATTTTTTACAGCTTGATAAATTTGCTCATATTGTTGTTTACCTTGTAAAGCCTCGGCATATTCGGTGTCTAACTTAGCTTTTGCCTTAGATAAGGTAGTTGCGTCACCAATATTTAAGCGAAGCATACGCACATATTCTAACTGTTCGTTGTAAGATTCTCCTAAGAAGTTATACCCATGAATATCGTCTATGTAGCCATTACCATCATCATCTTTACCATTACCTGCTTTTTCTTTGGTATTGGTCCATAACACATTTTTAAGGTCTTCATGGTTTAAATCAATTCCAGAATCTAATACCGCAACAATGGTTTTAGTACCTTTCTTGTTTTTTATTATTTCGTCATAGGCCTTGTCAACGCTCATACCGGGAATCGTATCGGCAACTAGATCTAAATGCCCCCAATTCTTTTTTTCGGTTGTCGATAAGTCGTCAATTTTTAAGGGAGAAGTATCAATATTCTCTACTGGAGTTAAAATAAGTCCGCTACCACCGGCAGGACTAGTACTTCCACAACCAGTTAATATGGCTGCGATTGATAAAATGAAAATGGATTTAAAATATGTATTTGTCATATAAGGTAAACGTATTAATAAATTATTTATAGTTATTATATAATAGTGTAAAATTAATTGAAGACTTCGTCAAAAGTATATACTTGATCCAAGCGGACACCTTTATCTGTGTGTTTTAGGGTGCATAATTGGTTGTGTGCATCATGTTCAAAAAACAAATAGTAATTGTTTTCTACAGCCTGATTAAGGAATAATTCTTTCTCCGTCATCGTAAGTAAAGGTCTAGTATCATATCCAATAACATAGGGTAAAGGAATATGACCAACGGTAGGTATTAAATCAGCAACATATGCAATGGTTTTTCCTTTATAAGAAAATTGTGGTAACATTTGTTTTTCTGTATGGCCGTCTACAAAGCGAATGTCAAAACCTAGCGGACTGTTTTTTATAAAACTATCTTCGGTACCATCTATAAAAGTTAAGTGACCACTATCCTTCATTGGAATTAGATTTTCTTTTAAAAAAGATGCTTTTTCTCTCGGGTTAGGTTCTGTTGCCCATTTCCAATGATTTTTATTTGTCCAAAACTTTGCATTTTTGAAAGCAGGTTCATAGCCGGTATGGTCTTTATTCCACTGTATTGCACCTCCACAATGATCAAAATGTAAGTGCGTAAAAAACACATCGGTAATATCATCCCTATGAAACCCATATTTTTTTAGGGAAGCATCAATATTAAAATCTCCCCAACGGTAGTAGTAACCAAAAAATTTGTCCGATTGCTTATTTCCCATACCAGCATCTATTAAGATAAGCCGATTACCATCTTCAATTAATAAACTACGTGCAGCAATATCAATAAGATTGTTACTGTCTGCCGGATTTGTTCTCTGCCAAATAGTTTTTGGAACGACACCAAACATAGCACCGCCGTCTAATTTAAAATTGCCAGTTTCAACGGGATAAATTTTCATAAAGGGCAAAATAATAAAAGCGGATGATATCTTAGGATTATTAAGAATATATTATCATTTAGCGCAGTAGATATAAAAGGCTAAAATGCAATTTAAATTTTAAACTTCTGGTAGTAGTTTTGCAATTTGATGATGTGCCAAAGGCTTTGTTAGATGCTTTTTTACAATAGGATATTCTTTGCCTTTATTTGAATCTATAGAGTCTAATGAAGAGCTTAAAATGTATAGGGTACAATGGTTTATTAAACTTTCTGGCAGTTTAATATATTCGTCTAAAAACTCGAATCCATTCATTCTTGGCATTTTAATGTCCAAGAAAATTACATCTGGGTAGTTTTCAGGTTCATCAATAATACTGTTTAGATGGTTTAAAGCATCAGTGCCAGAGGTTAATGTGGTAATAGTAGAAACATTTTCTTCTTTCGAAATAATTGCTTTGTTTATAAAATTATCCACATCCGAATCATCTATCAATAAAATGCTTACATCTTTACCCATATTATTTTCTTTTAGATTCGTTAGGTATTTTTAAGGTAAAGGTTGATCCTTCTCCAATTTTAGATTCTACATTTATAGACCCATTTAATTTCGACAGGACTTCTTTTACAATAAATAGCCCAATTCCAGTACCCATTACTTTAGAGGAAACTCTATAAAACATATCAAAAATTTTGTCTAATTGGTCATTTTCTATACCAACACCATTATCTTTTATTATTATTATCGCCTCTTTTTTAGAGGTTTTGATATTAACCCAAATTGATGGCGATTTTTTATTTAAATCATGATATTTTATCGCATTGGAGATAAAATTATTTAATAAAATTGAAATTCTTTTGCTGTCAGAAACAAATTCTATAGCGTCATTAACGTCTATATCAATGTTTATTTTACTAGTATTTTCTAGGTACCAAAAACTTTCAATAGAATTTTCAATTAAGTTAATAAAATTAATAGTTACTAGCTTAATATCTACGTGTTTATTACGGGAATATTCTATAATATCTTTAATGAAGTCATCTAAACGAACTATAGATTTTTCCATCATATTTAAATGAAGCTTTAATTGCGGCTCCTGTTCGTCTAATAAAGTTAATTGTATTAAACCCAAAACAGAAGCTAAAGGAGCTCTTAGTTCGTGCGAAGCGCTGTAGACAAAACTATCCAATTCAGAATTCGTTTTTTTAAGTTCTAAATATTGGGTTTCTACCGCTTCTTCTGCTTCTTTTCTTTGAGTGTCATCTATTAATGTGACCAAAATTTTGGGCGAATCTTTTATTTGTAAAAATTCTTTAGAAACCAAAAGTGTTTTTTTCTGACCATTTTTAAGTGTTACCTTAAATTCTTCATTGATTTGCTTGCCGTCTTTAAAAAAGGAAGCTAATGCTTTCTTTCTTTTTTCTAAATAATAATCATCTAATGTAACAACACCAGTATCCATTATTTTTTTTCCTATTAATTCTTTTTTGGATGTATTTAAAAGCGTGCAAACCGTTTCATTAGCTTCAATAATGATTTGTTCGGTATCCATTAACAGCATGCCAACATAGTTTGTTTCAAATGCCTTTGCAAACTTTTCTTCACTTTCTTTAAGAGCTTTTTCTGCAATAACACTTTTAGTAATGTCCATGGCAGTACCGTGATATCTAATTGGCTTTCCGGCAACATCATAAATTATTTCGGAAAAGGCTAAAAAATGTCTAAATGTATTGTCTTTAAGGAGAATTCTATAAAACGTTGGAGAAGTTGATTTGTTTTCTTCACTTTCAGTTATTTTATTTTCAATTATGTAATAATCATCATGATAGATTATATCCCTAACCAACTCTGGAGTCATAATAATGCTAGGATCAACATGATGGATTTTGTACATTTCTTTAGACCACTCAACAGTGTCTTTGTCCATTTCCCAATTCCAATAGCCAAACTGCCCAATTCTTATTGCAGCGTTCATTTTTGATTGTAAATCAAGAATTTTTATCTCAGATTCTTTTTGTTCTGTGATGTCAATTACAGTACCTATAAACCTAGCTGGATTATTATTTGCATCTAATTGAGTTTCCATTTCAACAGATATGTATTTTATGGAACCATCATTGACTATTATTCTATATACCAAAGAGTGTGTCTTATTTTCAATAGCTATACGTTCTACCACATCTCTATGAGAATTTAAATCATCAGGATGAATAAGGCTTTCAAGAAGCTCAAGTGTAACAGTAACATCTTTTTTAATCTCATAAATTTCGTACATTCTAGAAGACCATGTTATTTTTTGCGTTGCCAATTCAAAATCCCAATAGCCTATTTTTCCAATACGTATTGCTGCATCCATTCTAGATTGAAGTTCTATAATTTCATAGTCCGCCTCTTTTTGTTTGGTAATATCAATGACCGTTCCCCAAAATTTTATAGGTAAGTTTTCTTTGTTTCTAACCACCTCCATTTCTACTAATAAATGGCGAATAGAACCATCACGGACAATTATGCGATAAGTAGATGAATGATGTAGCGCTTCAGTTATAATTTCTCGTAAGTTCTGGCGATGTTTTTCTAGATCATCTGGGTGTATAAGACTTTCAAGAAGGTCTATTGTCATATCCTCGTCTTGAGAAATATCATAGATGTCATATATTATAGGGGAACATATAAAGGTTTCTGTTATAATATTAAAGTCCCAATACCCTATTTTTCCAATACGTATGGCGGCATCCATTTTAGATTGTAGGTCTAAAATTTCTTCTTGTGCTTTTTTACGTTCTGTTAAATCGAACCCAATGGATCCTATTCCAATAGGTTCGTTGTTTTTATCACTTATTATAAACCCTGAGAACTCCAGAGGGACTGTGCTATCATCATCAAAATTTTTAAAAGGCACTTCTCCAGTCCATACTCCGGTATTCTTTATAGCAGGCAGATGCTCTTGTAAAACTATTTTTTGATAATCTTCAGTAAAAAAATCTAAGATTGAAGTGGTGGTTATGTCTTTATCACTAGGGAAATTAACAAGTTTTTTACCTGCATCATTAATAAATAACGCTTCGCCATCTAAATTTGCCAACCCAATAAAACCAGGGCTATTTTCTATAATGGCAATTAATTTTTGTTTTTCTAATTCTTCTTTTTTCTTGCGAGTAACATCTCTAAAATAAATAGATAGCCCATTTGGAGAAGGGTAAAGGTAATTTTCTAACCATCTACCAAATTTTTCATGGTATTGTTCAAAATGTGTAAATATTTGGCGAGCCATAGCACCCTTAAAAAAAGCATATGCCTCTGAATTTTTGAACTCTGGAAATTCTTTCCAAAGATTTTTACCAATCATTTCAATGGGGTCCATGCCTACAATTTTGGCCGCTCTTGAATTGATGCTAATAAAGTTCCAATCTTTATCGAAAGAGATATAGGCATCGGAAATACGTTCTGTTAGTTGTCTATATTTCTTTTCACTTTGTATAATTTTGAAAGTAGCTTTTTTAATCTCAGTTTGGTCAACATAGGTACTTAAACTATATTTTTTACCTTGATATTCATAAGGTTCCATAGAAGTAATGACATGTATAATTTCACCTTGCTTAGTTGTAAAATCTACCTCTATTTTTCCGACCCTTTCGGTAGAAGCAAAGTTTTTTATGGCAGGGTTTGTTTTTAAAGCCTCTTCGATATTTACCAAACCTATTTCTGGTATACTTTTACCTTTTATTTCATCTAGTGAATAGCCTATTAGGTTTAAAAAATAATCATTGGCATCTACAAAACAGTTATTTTCGTCTTTAATGACCATGCCAACAAAACCACTATTAAAGGCTTTGCTGAATTTTTGTAAATTCTCATGTACTTTTTTTTCTAGTTCTTTTCTTACGGTAGAATCTCTTACAATACCAAGAATGGTTGTTTCATTTATTTTTTTAGCACTGACTTCAACATTAAGGGGTGTTCCATCTTTTTTAATTAAAACACGGTCATAAAGCACAGTGTCTCCTAATTCCATCTCTGCATGCCGTAATGGTTGTTTGACTAAGTTATCGGCGGTTATTAAGCTATTTAAATTCTTGTTAAGAAGTTCGCTTTTGTCATATCCAAATAGTTGAACACCATAGGTATTGGCATCTGTTAAATTTCCATGCATATCCGATAAAAATATACCGTCAGAAGCTTGCTCTACAAGAAGCTTATAACGTTCGCGACTCTCTTTTAACAAAGCCGTTTTTTCATCTACTAATTGAGTCAGTTTTTGAGGTTGCCTTGCAAGTTGCCAAACAAGTATGCCGCTTACAAATGAAAGCAACAGACCAAGAATGGAAAATAAAATAATGGTAGTATCAGATGTTGTTTTGTTATAAATCACATAAAGCTTCCATTCACCTTTGCTCGTGGTCAGGGGTATACTTAGGGCATCATCACCAATGGCAGTATTAGTGCTATAAAAAACCTCTTCAGTTTTATCTAAATTAATTTTGGATAATTGATAAGAAAACTGATTATCCCCTAGAGAATCAATTTGTATTGCGGGTACAACAGTTGAAAGTCTTACCACTGCTGCCACAAAACCATTAAATTCTCCCTCTTTATATAGAGGCCTTCTTCCAATAATACCAGAACCTCCTTGTGTTAAATGTATGGGTCCAGCGGTATAATAATCTTTTTTTTCAAGGGTAATTCTAGCCCCAAATTTATTATCTACGTCATTTAGAATATTTAAGCCTAAAACTTCATTGCCTTTTAAAGGATAAACATGTGTAATAACCCCTTCACTATTTACAAGTTCCAGAGCATCAATATTTTTATTGCTATTTAAAAGTAACTTAGCAATACTGTCAAAGTTTTCTGGGATGCCATAATTATCAACTATGAATGCTAATGTTTGTGTAACATTATAACTTTGTCCTAGAACATTTTGCAAGTCTTCTTTAAGTCTTGAAACTCTTTGATTAATATCATTCTTTTCGGATTGCTCTTTTAACTGTAATTTTTGATAGGTAATTGTTTGGCTAATAAGCAAGACTAATAAAAAGACAAGAAGACCTTCTAGTATAGGTTTATTAAAAACTGAAAGTTGTTTTTTTATGAGCAATTTAAAGTCCTTTTAATTAGTACTTTTCTGTTTTTAGAAATTTGAAAGTCTATTTTTTTATGAATAGGCTAGAACTATAAACTAAGATATAAAAGTACTATTTATAATTAAGTGTTTTCTTCACCTCTTGTAAGATATAGTTTGTTTTAAAACAACATTTAAAACATGCTTATTAGAAGCTAACGTATAGGTTTATAGCGTAAGTTTGGAAAAAACGGTTTTTTGTTAAGCTATTTTATTGTGTTTAAACACAAATTCATTGGTATAAAACAAACTATACTAAAGTTTAAGATTACACTCTCAATTTTAGGTATCATAACCAACCTAGAAAAGAGTCTATAAAAATTAAGAAAGCTTAAAAAATGTTTTACACAGATTATAGGGGTAATCTAAAAATGCTGGTCATAGAGCATATTTATGGTTTATACTGCCGTTTAATTGTTATTTTTATCCAAAACAAATTAGATGATAGAGCTTGCTGGAATAATAATTTTAGGGATACTTGCGCAATGGGTAGCATGGCGTTTAAAATTACCAGCTATATTACCGTTAATCCTTATTGGGCTATTAGTTGGTCCATTATCAACACTTTATACCGAAGATGGGTCTAAAATTATTGAACCAATATGGAATGGTACAAAAGGGCTTTTCCCAGGAGAAAGTCTTTATTATTTTGTTTCACTTGCCATTAGCATCATATTATTTGAGGGTGGTTTAACACTTAAACGGTCAGAAATAAGCAGTATTGGCCCCGTTATTACAAAATTAATTACCCTAGGGAGCTTAACTACATTTTTTGGGGCAGCAATTGCAGCCTATTTTCTTTTTGGTCTTTCCTGGCAGCTTTGTTTTTTATTTTCTGCCTTGATTATTGTTACTGGGCCTACAGTGATTACGCCTATTTTAAGAAATATACCGCTTAAAAAAGATATTTCGGCAATTCTAAAGTGGGAAGGTATTCTTATAGATCCTATTGGGGCATTAGCCGCAGTATTGGTATACGAGTTTATAAGTGTAGGTGAAGGCCAGGCATATACGATGACCGCACTAATAGAGTTCGCTAAAATATTATTATTTGGCTTTACTTTTGGTTTCACATTTGCACACGGGCTTACTTTTTTAATTAAAAAGAATTTTATACCGCATTATTTATTAAATGTTGTGTCGCTTTCCGTAGTGCTGGGCGTATTTGTAATGTCCGATGTTTTTGCCCATGAATCCGGATTATTGGCTGTCGTGGTTATGGGTATGGTTATGGGGAATACTAATTTGCCAAATATAAAAGAGCTGCTTTATTTTAAAGAATCGCTAAGTATTTTATTGATTTCTATTTTGTTTATTTTACTTGCCGCCAATATCAATATTGCGGACCTAGAATTAATTCTTACGTGGAAAACAATAGCTTTATTTCTCTCAATAGTATTATTGATTAGACCACTTGGTGTTTTTCTTAGCGCAATAGGTTCTAACTTAAAACTTAACGAGAAACTATTCATTAGTTGGGTTGGACCTAGAGGTATCGTTGCGGCGGGTATTGCATCTCTATTTGGGTCTAAGTTATTATCTAAAGGAGAGCCTGGAGCAGAGTACATAACCCCTCTTGTTTTTATGATTGTACTTGGCACCGTACTTTTAAACGCTACCACAGCTAGGGTATTTGCTAAATTAATTGGAGTATTCCTAAACAAATCTGAAGGTATTTTAATATTAGGGGCCTCAAAAGCATCAAGGTTAATAGGTAATTATTTACACCAAAATGATAGGCATGTTGTTTTAATTGACAATAATCAATCTAACATTGATAAGGCAAATAAATTGGGCTTAGAAGCATTTTCAGCCAATGTATATTCCGATAGTTTAACGGATAACATAGAACTTAATGATATAGGATACTTAATGGCCTTAACTGGAAACTCAGACATAAACAAGTATGCTATAAATAAATTTCAAGATGTATTTGGGGAAAATGGCTCATTTAGATTGGTTGATGCAGATGAAATGACTGATCCGGAAAACAACCCCAAAGAGGGCTTGTTTTCGCATACAGATGATTTTATAAAACTTATGGAAGCTGCTAGGAAATATCCGGCTATTCATGAAATTGACCTTCACGATACTGAGCATTACGAGGGTTTAATAGAAATAACAAAGGCAGATGCCGATATTGTTCCTTTATTCTTAAAAAATCCAGAAGGGGATATACAAATTATTACAGCCGACAGCAATGACTTTACCGATATACAAAAAGGCTATAAATTGGCATATTTAGGCAAAATATTTCCTACCGAAAACCATAGTAAAGAAGAGGCCAACAATTCATAAGTAATGATTTTACTCGATAATCGAGATTTAAATGCTCCGAAGCTTGTCTCGAAATGAAAATAGTTCTTCCTATAAATACCTCATGGGCGTACACTGAGGTTGTTTACTTTCTTTTTTTTGAATGCTGTTTTCTAAATATAAGGGAAAACCAGTATAAATAAATACATCTTTTAAGGTATTGTACACCAGTGGTTTCAACACTAGTTTTACGTGTATTAAAGAACCTATTAAAAGTGTTGAAATGAAAAATTTAAATAAAGTAATAGTATGTTTTCAATTGGTAATTGTTGGAGTGGCCTGTACCAAAAGTGATGCTAATAACTGTATAACTTGTAGTGTAGATGGTGTTGAAATTTGTGATGAAGGCCAACAACAAGTTGGTATTTACATTCAGGGCGATTTAACTGGAGAACTTTTAGACCTGCCGAGCAACGTAACATTTAATGAAGCGGCACAGGCATTCTGCGAAGAACTTGAAAAAGAATTTGATGCAACAGGAGACTGTTACGAATGTTCTGGACCCAATGTAACTACCTTTCCTGTATGTAAAGAAGGAGATGGTATTACTGTTAGCGGAACAGTAATAGATGACTTTGAAGGAGAATCGCTAGAAACCGTAATATCGATATTAGAGGAAAACCCTACCGATGAAGAAGTTTTTAGAGATCTAGCCTGCCAAAGAAATTAAATAGAACGAGCGCGTTAGTCGTTAAGTTTTAATACGGCCATAAAAGCTTCTTGTGGTACTTCTACATTACCTACTTGACGCATACGTTTTTTACCTTTCTTTTGTTTTTCAAGAAGTTTACGTTTACGAGATATATCGCCACCATAACATTTTGCGGTAACATCTTTACGTAATGCTTTAGTTGTTTCTCTTGATATAATTTTTGCGCCAATAGCAGCTTGTATAGGAATATCAAATTGTTGTCTTGGTATCAATTCCTTTAGTTTGGAGCAAATCTTTTTACCTATAGTTACTGCATTATCGGCATGTAGTAATGCCGAAAGAGCATCTACGGGCTGTGCATTTAGTAAAATATCTACCCGGACTAGCTTGGAAGGACGCATTCCTAGTGGTGTATAGTCGAAAGAGGCATAGCCTTTAGAAACGGTTTTTAATCGATCATAAAAATCAAAAACTATTTCTGCCAAAGGCATATCAAAATTAAGTTCAACACGCTCGGTGGTTAAATACGTTTGGTTGGTGATTACGCCACGTTTTTCAATACACAATGACATTACGTTACCAACAAAGTCGGCCTTTGTAATAATCGTAGCTTTTATATAAGGTTCTTCAACATGATCAATACTAGAAGGATCGGGTAAATCACTAGGGTTGTTTACAATAATAGGAGTTTCGGGATTCTTGCGTGTAAATGCGTGGTAGCTAACGTTGGGTACCGTAGTAATAACCGTCATATTAAATTCTCGTTCTAAACGCTCTTGAATAATTTCCATGTGCAGCATTCCTAAGAAACCACATCTAAATCCAAAACCAAGGGCAGCACTGCTTTCTGGAGCAAAGACAAGAGAAGCATCATTCAATTGCAATTTTTCCATTGAAGAACGTAATTCTTCAAACTCATCGGTATCAACAGGGTAAATACCTGCAAACACCATTGGTTTTACATCTTCAAAACCTCCAATTGGGTTTTTAGTAGGGTTGTCGGCATCTGTAATAGTATCACCAACTTTAACTTCCCGGGCATCTTTAATTCCTGTAATTAAATAACCTACATCCCCGGCTTTGACACTTTTTTTAACTACTTGAGATAATTTTAAAGTACCTACTTCATCAGCATAATAGTCTTTGTCCGTAGCTACGAATTTTATTTTTTGGCCCTTTTTAATTTCTCCATTTATAACTCTAAAATAGGTTTCAACCCCTCTAAAAGGGTTATAAACAGAATCGAACACAAGAGCCTGTAGAGCCTCATCAGGGTTTCCCTTTGGTGCAGGAATACGTTCTATAATAGCCGATAATATTTCTTCAATACCAATACCTGTTTTTGCAGATGCAGGTATTACCTCATCAGCGTTACAACCTAAAAGGTCAACGATATCATCTGTAACTTCTTCTGGGTTGGCACTAGGTAAATCTACTTTATTTAAAACCGGAATTATTTCTAAGTCATTTTCTAAAGCCAGGTACAGGTTAGAAATTGTTTGTGCTTGTATACTCTGTGCAGCATCTACTACTAAAAGAGCACCTTCGCATGCTGCAATAGATCTTGAAACCTCGTAAGAGAAATCTACGTGTCCTGGGGTATCAATTAAGTTTAAAACATATTGCTCTCCCTTATAGGTATAATCCATTTGTATGGCATGACTTTTTATGGTAATACCACGCTCTCTTTCAAGATCCATACTGTCTAATAATTGCTCTTTTTTCTCGCGATCGGTAACCGAACCGGTAAACTCTAATAGTCTGTCGGCCAGGGTACTTTTACCGTGGTCAATATGTGCAATTATGCAGAAATTTCTAATGTTTTTCATAACAATAACAGTATAATGTAGCAGTTTTAAACCAAAAACAGTGCTCGGCGTTAAAAAGCAATTGCAAATATAATCTAATTTATAGCGCTAAGCCTTAGTGTAATCGCCAATTTATTGTTGTCATCTTTTCTTTAGATTACAAAAAATGTAAAGGATTACAACTAATTTTTAATTAGATTTGAATTCAACCCAAGCTACTATTGAGACTACTATTTGCTTTTCTGTTGTTAACCTTTAGCATAACACAAGGTGCTTTTGGTCAAACCTACGAGTTAAAAGGCGAGGTAAAAGACCAATTTCAAGAACCGGTAGCGTTTGCTTCTGTTTTTTTATTAACCGTAACAGATTCTGTATTGGTTAAAGGATCCTCAGCAGACGAGAACGGCAATTTCTCAATTTCTAATATACCGGAAGGGCTATACTTTTTAAAAGCATCCTATGTAGGACAAATGTCCAATAATCTTGCCTTAGAGATTTTAAGGGACACTAAAATTGGTGCTGTAATTATAGAGCAACAAGCGCAAGCACTTAATGAAGTAACTGTAATAAGTAACCGACCAGTTGTGGAAAAAAAGGTAGATCGCATTGTTTTTAATGTTGAAAACACGGTGATATCGCAAAATAATTCTTGGGACATTTTACGCCAAACTCCAGGAGTCATTGTTATGAATGACGAGTTAAAAGTACGTAACCAAGCAACTACGGTTTATATAAATAATCGTAAAGTACAACTATCATCAGAAGAGGTTCGGAATCTTTTAGAAAATTACCAGGGGGAAAATATAAAGTCGGTTGAGGTTATTTATAATCCACCAGCAAGTTATGATGCAGAAGGCGGCTCCATTTTAAATATTGTCACCAGTAAAAATTTATCTGTGGGCTATAAAGGGAATATAAGTGCCGGGTATACGCAAGGTGTATTTCCGAAATACAATTTTGGCACTTCTCATTTTTATAAAACGGATAAATTAAATTTGAATGCGAGCTATACTTTTATTCCAAAAAAGGAATTCGTTAATACTTTAAATAACACCAATTATTTAAATGAAACAGGTATATTTTCTATTTGGGACACAGATTTTGACCAAATAATACGTAGTAATACGCACAGTGTAGGCCTGGTAATAGATTATGAATTTGATGACAAGAATACACTTAGTTTAACTACTAATGCCCAGTTACAACCTAAAAAAGAATCAGATTTTTTTCAGAATACCACGATAAAAAATGGATTAAATGTTTTAGATTCTACATTTACCACAGGGAGTTTTTTAAATGAAAAAAAGAACAATATTTCTGGCGATCTAACCTTTAAACATAAATTTAAAAATCAAGGTAATTTAAATGTAAATGCCCATTACACTTATTTTGACCTTATGAGAACACAGAATGTAAATTCTAATTATTTTTTGCCTGATGGATCTTTTATACGCGATTTTAATTTTGCTACAAATGTGGACCAACAAATTGAAATTAAAACAGCCCAAGTAGATTATAACGATTATGTAGGAACTGTGTTTTTAGAAACGGGAGTAAAAGGTTCCTTTATAAATTCTGAAAGTAAGCTAGACTATTTTTTACGTAATAATGGTTCTGAATTTATTCCAAACTTGTCCGATGATTATAATTATGATGAACGTGTTTATGCTGCCTATTTTAGTTTTTCAAAAGACTGGAAAAAGTGGACTTTAAAATCGGGGTTAAGAGCAGAGCAGACAGAGAGTACAGGTATTTCGCAAAACGTAACCAATATTAATAACCTTAAGTATTTGGAGTTGTTTCCTTCGTTATACATACTTCATAATATTAATGAGAATAATAGTCTTTCTTTTGACTATTCTAGAAAATTACAACGCCCTAGGTACGAAGATTTAAATCCGTTTAGAACATATATTAATGAACGAACTTTTGTAGAGGGGAATCCTAATCTTTTGCCAAGTTTTAGCCATAACTTTAATTTTAACTACACACTTAATCAAGAATACTTTTTCGATTTTTATTATAGGGATAATGGTCAATATATCTCAACATTAACTTTTCAGGACAACGAAAATTTAGTTTTAAGAGATATTACTCAAAATGTTCTTGAAAGCACATCATTTGGTTTAGATTTCACCTATGGTAAATCAATTAGCAATAATTGGTACCTCTATAGTTACATTTCTTTGTTTCATGAAGACGAAACATTTATAGCATTACAGAGCACTCCTTATTCTTTTAAGAATGAGTATAATGGAGCATATATAGATTTGACAAACTATTTAACGATTTCTAAAGATGGTACTTTTAAGGGTGAATTGGGCTTCACCTATTTATCTGGATTCTTACAAGGTTCATATCTACAAGAGGAATCAATTAATTTAACGTTAGGCCTTAGAAAATCATTTTTAAAGAACAGAGCGGTATTTAGTATAAGCGCTAATGACCTTTTGGGTAAATACAATGCTTATATTTCCTCAAGGTACTTGAATCAAAACAATAGCTATTTAACTGTACCCGAAACGCAATACGTTAAATTTGGATTCACATATAATTTTGGAAATTTCAGACTTGAAGACAACGACCGCAGCATTGAAAAAACAGAACGAGAACGACTAGAAAATTAATTCAAAATTAATGTTTCTTGTTAAAATATTAACATTTACGTAAGGCAATTCGGATTTACTTTCCTACATTTAATTCCTACAACAGACTAACTACATGAATAGGAATTTTATTACTGCATTTTTTATTTGCTTATTTATTTCAATTACTTATTCACAAGAATATAAGATAAAAGGTTTAGTCATAGATAATGACCAAAAGCCAATAGCTTTGGTAAATGTATTGCTACTGTCTGGGGGGGGAGATTTTATTAAGGGTACAACTACCGATGAAGAAGGTATTTATGAATTTGTCGTATTTAAAAAAGAAAAATATAAAATAGTAGCTAGTTATATAGGCAATACGGTAGAAAGTGAAATAATTCAATTGTCTACAGATATTGAAATTAATCCACTTATTATTCAAAATGCTCAGGAGCTAGATGAAGTCGTGGTTACTCAAAAAAAACCAGTGCTAAAACAGTTGGCAGACCGTCACATTTTTAATATCGAGAATACGTCATTATCAGATAGTGATATTTGGGATGTTCTAAAACGCACCCCAGGAGTAATGGTAATGAATAACCGTTTATACATAAATGGCAGTCCAAATGTAAATGTCATGATCAATGGTAAGCTAGTTAATTTACCCGAAGAAGATATCATAAACCTCCTTACCGGTAGTTCTGCAAGCAATGTACAATCTATTGAAGTAATTACAAGCCCTCCAGCAAAATATAGTGCTGAAGGAGGATTACTTATTGATATTAAAATGAAAAAAAACTTGGTTGCAGGTTATAATGGAGCTGTCTTTAATAGATATACGCAAGGGGTATTACCCAAACATACCATAGGTACTGACCATTTTTTCAAGGGAAAAAAAATAGACTTCTCTGCCAACTATAGTTTTAGCCATAATAGAAATTGGAGTAGATTTACAGACATTACCTCTTTTTTTGAAAATGGACAAAAAAGTGAAGTTTGGACTTCAGAACAAAAATTGATCAATAAAGAAAAAAGTCACAACATTAATCTTTTTTTAGATTTACAATTGAACGACAAGAATACAATAAGTCTTTCCTCTACTTCTAGCTTATTACCAAACGGAACAGGAAATAATTTTGCAAGTACGGATATTAATACGATTAATGGAGATTTAACCGCACAGTTAAATGGCCACAACGAACTAAAAAACGATAATTACAACTCATCTAACTATTTAGATTGGGTACATAAGTTAAATGATAAAGGTGCGGAGTTATCTACTAATGTACATTATACCTATTACGATTCTAAGCGGAAACAAGTATTGAATAATAACATTGTACAAGGTTTTACCGACAATACCTCAGAAAATACATTAAGAGTTTGGTCTGATCAAATTATAAATCTTTTTAGTGCACAAACAGATCTTACACTGCCATTATCAAAACAATCTATAATGGAAACAGGTTTAAGAGTAGCAACTATTAATTCCCAGGCAAGTATAACGCAGTCTGGTTTTAATGATTCGGTAGACGGATTTAACCCAACGGATTCGGGTTTATTTAAGTATGATGAACAAATTTATGCAGGTTATTTAACATTGAACAGTAACTGGGAAGATTGGAAATTAAATTTAGGTTTGCGTTCGGAGTATACCGATACAAAAGGAGATTTAAACATATCTACCGCATTAAACACAAACTCTTATTTAGATTTTTTCCCTAATATGGCTTTATCATATACGTCAAATAAAAATGCGTATTACCTTAAGTATTTTAGACGGATTACCAGACCCAGGTACAGTACTATTAATCCTTTTCAATTTTACCTATCTGCAAATTCTATATATGAAGGTAATCCTAATTTAAAACCTGCTTATAGCGATGATATCCAATTTGATTATGTATACGACCGCGATTATAAAGTGGTGTTATTCGCCACTAAAAAATCTAATGAGCAGGTACAACAAATAACGCAAGATAATGCCACTAACATACTTAGTACACAAGTTATAAATTTAGAGACTAATTATTTTTATGGTGTTGATGTTAGTGTATCAAAAGAATTAACAGATTATTGGTACTTATATTTTCTTGTTAGCCACTATCGCGATAAGGATAGTTTTACGGATTTAAGTACAAATACAATACAAGAGAACTCTATTTGGACCACGTTGATACGCGCCAATAATTACTTTACCTTGTTAAAGGATAAATCGTTGTATGCAGATATTACCTTTATTTATTTTTCGCCATATATTTATGGTAACGCCACTTTTGATTCTAATAGTAAATTGGGAGTATCTCTTAGAAAAACATTTTGGAATAAGGATGCAAGCATTTCTCTAGGTGTTGAGGATATTTTTAATACGGGAAATACAATCTCAACAAGAGATTATCTTGAACAGAGCACTATTGTAAATACAAGATCAGAAAACAGATTATTGGTCTTTGGTTTCAGGTACAAGTTTGGTAATACAAAAATTCGCGATAATTCTAAGAGAAAGAGCACGGATGAAGGTAAGCGTTTATAATAGCTATTATGCCATCATTGTACCGCATATACCAAGGCTTATTAGGCAATAAACACCTGCCAATATCATAAAAACTTTACCGGCCTTTTTCTTTTGTTTGGATAACAAAATGGCTCCGATAATTATAAATAAAAGGGCAGGACCAAACATTATAAGAAGAATTAAAGCAAAAAGGCCGTCTAGATTTCCAACTTCTAACATCATAATATTTCGTTTTGTAGTTCTTTAAGTCGTTCAATTTTATCATCTCTGTAAAACAGGTTCATAGTTTCAAACGGGATGATTTTATAATCCTTATTTACAATGTGCACGCACGATTTTTTAATAGCACGTACATCAAAATTATGGGCATCTATAAATTGCATAATAATGATACGAAACAAATTATCATATCCAAGCTCTGGCGCATCAATTTCTGGCAGGCAGCACATAATACTCTTTAAATTTTCAGATGCTTTTTCAACGGAATTTCCCGTGCTAAAAAGTTCAATCATTTTACCATGTAACTGCTCGTCTTGCTCGTAAATAATGGTGTTTTTTCCTTCGTTTAGTAAATCATCAGGGTTAATGAATCGTGTAAGTGGATTTACTTCATCGCCCAATTTTAAAGCATAAGCCATTACCAAGGCATCGGGGTTACAGGGCACAGGTATTAAATCGTCCGACTCAAAAATAGGGGACTGCTCTAGTATTTTTCTTCGTACTTCTGTTAAGGTGATACGGTTTTCATCCACTTCAAAATTATCTAAACGACCTGCTATTTGCGTAGGTTGAAAAGTAACGCCGCGTACACATTTTTGCTTGAGTGCAAAATCTATAGTACTTCCCATTTCGTGGTCATTCAACCCTTTTTGTAGCACGACTACAAGAGTCGTAGAAAGGTTCAATTTGTTAAGGTGTTCTAAAGCTTTTAAACGAACATCGGCTAGGTCTGCTCCGCGTAAGGTTTGCAGCACTTTATTGTCTAACGAATCGAACTGTAAATACACTTCAAAATCTGGTGCATAGGTGGCTAATCGCTTAGCAAATTCAAAATCCTTGGCAATTTTTATTCCGTTGGTATTCAACATTAAATGCCGAATGGGGAGTGATTTTGCGTAATCTAGAATTTCAAAGAAATTAGGGTGTATGGTAGGTTCACCACCACTAAGCTGCACCACATCTGGCTCACCTTCATTTTTCACAATAACATCGAGCATTTTCTTTATTTCCTCAAGGGATCTATGTCTGCCATAAGTTGGTGAAGAACCAGCATAACAAGTTGGGCAAGTAAGATTACAACGATCGGTTAGTTCAATAACCGTAAGGCAAGAATGCTGTTCATGATCAGGGCACAATCCGCAATCATAAGGGCAACCATAATGCGTTTTTGTATTGAATGTTTTGGGGTATTCAGACGCCTTATTATAGTTTCTTATATTCTTATAATATGCAATATCATCAGCGATAAGCACTTTAGATCTACCGTGCTCTTTACAATTTTTAAGCATGTATACCTTTTCGTTTTCAAAAACGATTTTAGCATCTACCCGTCGTAAACATTCCGGGCAAAGGCTTAACGTAAAATCATAATAGGTGTAATTTTTTTCGGACATATGTAATTCCCCGTAGGATGAATTTATGGTAGTAAACCAAACAAATTAAACATAATAGTTGAATGCTGCTTAGACAAAGGGTATAAAAACTGTTGGGTTTTATAAACTCGATACAGAAACGAAGGGTAAAATAAGCTACCATAAAGAGCTTAAAAAGATCTCCGTTTTTAAAAGTCCTATTCGATTTTTGTAAACTTCGGATGATAATAAAAAGAATAATCAAGAATACCACTTCATACAACGCAATGGGGTGCCTAGTAATTCCGTCACCCAAATCCATACCCGTAAAAAAAGAAGTTTCTTTTCCATAGGTAAACTCTTTTATGCCCGACAAAAAACATCCAATTCTTCCAATGATAATGCCTAGTATAATGGGTAATGTAAATAAGTCTCCAGAAGAATGTTTCTCCCCAATAATCTTCTTGGCAAGCTCCACACCAAGTAGACCACCAAATAGTCCGCCTATTATGGTTTTATTGTTCAAATTATAAAGCCAATCTTCTTGTAAGTGAGCTACGGGATTTTCAAAAAAAGCAATTACCCTAGAGAGAAACAAAGCCCCAAAAACAGCACCTATTATTATGGAGAGCCGGTTGTTAGATGAAATGACATCTGTACTTCTTTTACGTAGAAAAACATAGTATCTGAATCCGACAAAGAACGCCAGATATTCTAATATGAGATGTATGTTAAGTTTTATATCGAATACAATAGGCTCAAAAGGTATGGTCATCATTATCCTGAAATTAGAATAAGCGACAGAATTATAAGAAGAGTCACATAGAATAAAGCAAAGTAAAAGAATATTTTCGCAGTTCTCCTTTTTCCGGCAGACCTAAAAAACCAGCCTAATAACAGGAACAAAGCTAAGGGTCCCAAAAGTGTTAACCACAATTCAAAGGTGTCGTTAAAAATAGAAATGTCAGACATGTTATAAATTAGTTCTCTAGGTGATAAAAATACAGTCTGATCGTACTCAAAGACCAAATCGGACACTAATTTACATTCTTTCTATAAATAAGCTTTTCAATAGTTAAGAATACTATTTAAAACCTTAAGTTTTATCCAATAATCAACATAATGCCCTTGTCGTATTTTTATATAACTTTGCAACCCAAAATTAAAATACGCCAGTGCCCAAAATAGGAGACATACAACTGCCTGATTTCCCGCTGCTTTTAGCACCAATGGAAGATGTGAGCGACCCGCCATTTCGTGCCCTTTGTAAAGAGCAAGGAGCTGATGTCGTGTATACAGAATTTATTTCGTCGGAAGGATTAATACGTGATGCTGCAAAGAGTGTCATGAAGTTAGATATATACGAAAAGGAACGTCCGGTAGGTATACAAATATTTGGAGCTAATTTGGAGAGTATGCTACAATCCGTAGAGATTGTAGAGAAATCTAAACCAGATATCATAGATATTAATTTTGGCTGTCCTGTAAAGAAAGTAGTTTCTAGAGGGGCAGGAGCTGGAATATTAAAAGATATTGATTTAATGGTCTCATTGACCAAGGCTATGGTAGAACATAGCAACCTACCAATTACAGTAAAAACAAGATTGGGTTGGGATGATGATTCAATAAAAATTGTTGAGGTTGCAGAGCGGTTACAAGATGTAGGTTGTGCAGCAATTTCAATTCATGGTAGAACCCGTGCACAAATGTATAAGGGAAGTGCAGATTGGAACCCAATTAGAGAGGTGAAGAACAACCCCAGAATGCATATACCTGTATTTGGCAACGGTGATGTTGATACGCCAGAAGCAGCTTTAAAAATGCGTGATGAATACGGGCTAGACGGCGCCATGATTGGTCGTGCAAGTATAGGTTACCCTTGGATATTTAGGGAAATAAAACATTTTTTTGAAACAGGAACACATTTAGCTCCACCAACTATGGAAGAACGTGTAGATGCCGCTCGCCGTCATTTACAAATGTCTATAGATTGGAAAGGGGAAATATTAGGTGTTTTTGAAACCCGCAGACATTACACCAACTATTTTAAGGGCATTCCTAATTTTAAGGAGTATCGCATGAAAATGGTGACTAGTGATGATTCGGCTTCAGTTTTTGCAGCTTTTGATGAGGTGATGCAAAAGTTTGGAGACCACGAGTTTTCTACTTTCTAAAGGTCCACTAATTTTTTATTGATACGGCTACTGGCAATTTTAGAAGCAATAATGCCTAGTACAATAATAGTAGCAAGTACAATAACAATATTTATAAATTCAAATTTCACAGGATACGCCAATGACGGGGTTATTTTCAACCAACTAAAAGCAAGTTGAGACCATACGATTAGTACACCTATTAAGACACCAATTAATCCGCCAAAACCAGTAACGAGGATTCCTTGTACAAAGTAAATTCTACGCAATTCTTTTATAGTAGTACCTAAACTATAAAGCGTTTTAGAATTCTGTTGTTTGTCTAAAATCATCATGATAATAGCGCCTACCACATTAAAAAGCGCGATAATAAGCACTAATGTAAATATGAGATAGGTGGCCACATTTTCAGTATTCAACATTTTATAGAGCGTGCTATTTAGCTGTTGTCTATTCTTAAGTTTAACACCCGATCCTAAAATAGATTGAATTTCTGAGCGTACAGAACTTGGTTCTACACCTTCATCCATCTTAAAATTAATTCCAGAAATGGAAAGCGAGTCTTTTTCTAACAATGCCTGTGTTAATCTTAAATCGGCAAAAACATATTTATTGTCTAAATCTGCTTCCACGGCATACACACCACCAATAACCATAGGCAATTGATTATAAAGTGATGAAATACTTTGTTGTGATATTGATCCCTTACCTGGTTTAAAAGCATAAATCTGCATGGGACTTCGAAATTGATTTATAGTTACCCCTAAAATATTGGCTATTCCTAAACCAGATACTACTTGAGATTCATTAACTGTCCAGTCGCCAATATAAAGCGTACTGTCAACACCCGTAACTTTGGTGTAATTACTATCGATGCCTTTTATATAAGCAATATGATTTTTTCCTCGGTGCTCTAGAGAGACTTTTTCTTCAAGCTCTTTGGAGTAAAATGCTAGTCCGTCTACAGATTGTAGTCGTTGTTCTTGTTCTGGAGTAAGGGTAAAAATCTTTCCGGTTATGGGAGAAGCTTTTAAATCTGGATCAAAAGATTCGGTAAAAGAAAGACTAAAATTTTTTAATCCTGCGAAAGCTGAAAGCACAATAAATAATGCTGCAGAACCAATAACAATTACTAAAAAGGTGATAAAATTAATAATATTTACCGCGTTCTGCGTGCTTTTAGAGCGCACGTACCGTTTAGCGATATATAGAGGAAAATTCAACCGATCAGGACTTTTTACGTTTAGGTAACAAATCTCTATTTTCTATAGGGTTCTCTTCGCGCTTTAATGACTTTTCAATTTTCTCAATGTAATCTAAAGAATCATCTAGGTAGAATAATAACTCCGGCACTCTTCGTAATTGATTACGCGTGCGTTGAGAAAGTTCGTGTTTAATAAGCGGCTGGTTAGATTTTATCCCTTCCATTAATTCTCCCGCTTTATCATTAGGAAAAATGCTTAGGTATACTTTTGCGATAGATAAATCGGTAGTCACTGCAACTTTAGACACTGATATTAGGGTGTTGCGTAGCCCGCCATCAATGGCAGCTTTTTGCAGAATATCTACAATATCTTTTTGTATGACCCCAGCTATCTTTCGTTGTCTTTGCGTTTCCATACTGCAAAAATACATATTAAAATGTATCTTAACCCCTATATAATGCACTCTGAAGTAAATAAGACATGAAAAAGATTGAACATTTAGGAATTGCTGTGAAGAACATGGAAAATTCTAATGCGCTTTTCGAAAAATTATTGGGTGTAGCTCCCTATAAACAAGAGGAAGTAGCATCGGAAGGTGTAATGACTTCTTTCTTTCAAAACGGACCTAATAAGATAGAATTATTGGCATCGACAGACCCAGAAGGACCTATTGCCAAATTTTTAGAGAAAAAAGGAGAAGGAATACATCATGTTGCTTTCGAGGTTGAAGACATCATTACAGAAATGGAACGCTTAAAGAAAGAAGGCTTTACGCTACTGAATGAAAAACCTAAAAAAGGTGCTGATAATAAGCTAGTAGCCTTTGTTCATCCAAAGACCGCCAACGGGGTGTTAGTAGAGTTATGTCAAGAAATCAGGGAGTAAGCATTATTTTGTTTGTGTCAGTTAAAAATAAGTAGTAATATTGCATCCGCAATTCGCGAGTTCTGTAACTGCTGGTTTGAGCACCAGTCTTTATCGGTTTAAATCGAAATAGAGGTTTACGGAGCAATTTTAGAATTGTTACCGGTCCTATAGCTCAGCTGGTTAGAGCACCTGACTCATAATCAGGTGGTCCCTGGTTCGAGTCCAGGTGGGACCACTATTAAAACTCCTTTAAATCATTTGGATTTAAAGGAGTATTTTTATTTTTAGATATGCCGTCATACACCTACATTCTGCCAAGTTTAACATTCAACAAGTTTTAAATAGACGCATGTCAAGAGGATTTAGATAAACGAATTGGAAACCATAATGAGGGGACCTATGGAACAAAAAGTTTTACCTTTAATACATTAGACTGGGTTCTGTTTCTATAGTTTTATTGCGATGCTTATGCACGTTCCATAAGGTTGAAGCGAAAAATTAAATTAATGAAATGCAGTATTTATATCCGGAACTTGGCTAAATATGTCGAGTTACTAGACAAGATATTCAATGGAAACAAAGAGCACCTAACTCTCCCGTTTGCTATCGGTACAGGTGGCCTTTCAACTCGGCAGGTGTGACCAAACAAAACCTCCCCAAAACGTTATGAACTAACACCTATTCTCATTAGTCATATTTTTCAGCTTATAGTCCTTATAATTTTATATAAAATTAAATTCTTATACAGGTTTATTCTCTTACAACACTTCTTCTATTTACTATAATTTTAATCAATTCAATAGAGGATATGAAAGAGCGGTAAAATAAACAGTTTATTGAAAAATTTAAATGTATTAAAAAGCCCTTACGTTCTTATTGGTGGTTAGGAGATAAGCATGGGAACAAATTGTAATTTATATTTATTTACCTTGCTTCATTATAACACCGAACGAATAATGAATCTTTGGCAATTATTTTTAATTTTTTTAACCGCCGGCATCAATTTAACAGCATTATATATGTTGTTGAAAGATGGAAATAAACCATATCGAATTTGGGCTTGGTTAATGACCATATTTTCAATTCCGATTTTAGGTGGAACTCTCTTTTTTACTTTCGGTTTAAATCGAAGAAGAGTTAAGCTTTTTAATGCAAAAGAGTTAATTGACGATAAACAAATAAAAGCTTTTCTTAAAGAATACAAGAATAATATTGAGCCTTTTAAAATTGAAGATGTAAATATTCAACGTGAATATAAAAAGCTCATAAGTTTTTTAGAAAACGCTAATAATTCACCACTTACTTTTAATAACGAGGTAACAATTCTAAATAATGGTGAAGAAACTTTTGAAGCGATCTTTAAAGCTTGCGAAGCTGCAAAGAATAGTATTTATATTGAATATTATATTTACGAAAATGGTAAAATAGCAGATAGGCTGTCTCAGATATTTATTCGAAAATTAAAGGAGGGGGTTACCGTCAATATTATTTATGATGGGCTAGGGAGTTGGTCTTTGAGCAAAGATTATATAAATAAATTAAAGCAAGCAGGCGCTAAAGTTTTTTGTTTTCAGAAAGTCCGGTTAGTTTTTTTAGCACGAACCAACTATAGAAATCATAGAAAGATTTTAGTTGTGGACAATGAAATCGGTTTTACCGGGGGAATCAATATTGACGACAAATATCTGTACGGTGATAAAAAGTTAGGTACTTGGGCCGATACACATTTGCAAATAAAGGGAATGGCAGTAAACTTCTTAAAGTTCATTTTTTTTAACGATTGGTATTTCGTGTCTGGAGAAAATCTCTTTACACCCAATGCTCTTTGTTTATATGAGTATAAGAAAAATGTACCTACACAAATTGTAGCTAGTGGTCCAGATTTAAAATATGCAGCCATTTTAAATGAGTATATTTCTATTATAAATGGAGCTGATGATTACGTGTATATTGCGAATCCTTATTTAATACCTCCTGAATCTTTATTATTGGCTCTTAAATCTGCCGCAATGAGTGGAGTGGATATTAGAATTATAGTACCTGAGAAATCAGACTCAGTAATTGTAAAATGGGCTGTACGCTCTTATTTTGAAACTTTATTAGAAAGTGGGGTCAAAATTTATTTGTACCAACCAGGTTTTTTGCATTCAAAAATAATTTTAAGTGATGATACGGTTTGTTCAATTGGCACCGCTAATCTTGATATACGGAGTTTTGAGCAGAATTTCGAAGTAAATGCAATAATGTATCATGAAGAAACGACCTTGAAATTAAAAGAACAGTTTTTTGGCTTTTTAGAAGATAGCGAAGTTCTTACTTTAGAAAAATTTCAGCAACGTAAGAATATAGATTATTTAAAAGAGAATTTTGCTCGGTTGGTAAGTCCTCTCATCTAAGTATTCGTAAAACCATTTAAAATATTCGATATAGTAGTTTGCAATAAATAACTTGATTGTGAGATACGACGAATCATATCAACACCCGTAAGAATTATTTGATTACTCGACATTCAAGATTTAATTGCTCCGACGTAGTTTATTGTATACTTTTTTAAAAACATGGTAATTAAAGACCTATTTCGTGAAGAATATAGAAATTAACAATTCTTTTAACATAATCTTTCTAAGTAACATTTATTTAGCTCTTTACTATTTCTTAATTTCCTAGTTCAAACAAACTAATTCAAAAAATGATTACAAAAAACTCTAGGTGTAAAGTCGCGTTGCTGACGATTGCACTAGTCATGTCATGGTTACCAATGATGATGGCTCAAAATGTACCTTCTCCGGAAGATGTTTATGGTTTTAAGGTCGGCGCAGACTACAAATTAGCCGATTACACCCAAATTGAAGATTACCTATCTAAATTAGATGGCGCTTCTGACCGTGTCAAAAAAATGGAAATAGGAACAACTGTACTTGGCAGGAAAATGTATATCCTATTTATTTCTAGTGAAGAAAATCTAAAGCAGCTAGATAAGTGGAAAGATATTAGTACCAAACTTGCTCGTGTTCAGGTGACAGAGGATGAAGCTTTAAAACTTTCAGAAGAAGGTAAAGCTATTGTTTGGATAGATGGCGGAATGCATTCTACCGAATTGGCACATGGCCAAATGACATCGGAACTGGCTTATACCTTAGCCACTTCCGAAACCACGGAAATGAAAAAAATCAGGGATAATGTCATTACCATATTGATGCCCGTCATGAATCCTGATGGGTTGGATATTGTTGTTGATTGGTATAGGAAAAATATGGGTACGGCCTATGAAACATCTCGCCCGCCAATTTTATATCATTACTACATGGGTCATGATAATAACAGGGATTGGTTTATGAATACCATGCCAGAAACGTATAATGTAACCAAGATTTTATATAACGAGTGGTACCCACAGATTGTCTATAACCACCACCAATCTTCACCATCATGGACAAAAATATCGTTACCTCCTTATGCAGATCCTGTGAACCCGAAAATTCATCCAGCAATTACTGCGGGTGTAAGTGAAGTAGGTTCTGCGATGACCAAAAGATTTTCATTGGAGAATATGCCAGGCGCTATTGCTGATAATTTTTATACTATGTTCTGGAATGGTGGTGGGCGTACGGTACCTTACTACCACAATATGATCGGCATTTTAACAGAAGTTGGTCACACAAGTCCAACCCCAAGATTCTACGACCCAGAGAAATTACCAAAAACTGTAGCCGGCGGCACACCAACCGATGGCACAGATATCATGTATCCAGACCCTTGGAAAGGAGGCGAATCTCATTTTCGTGATGCAGTAGATTATATGTTGACGGCTACTTGGGCAACCTTAGATCTAGCGGCTGACCGTAAGAGCAATTACTTGCATAACATTTATAAAATGGGAGCTTCGGCAATTGAAAAGTCGAAAAAGGAAGGTCCATTTGCATATGTAATCGGGAAAGAACAATGGGATGCTTTTGAATCTGTGAACTTGGTGAATGTATTGCTTAAAGGAGGAATAGAAATTGAAAAAGCCACTAAGAATTTTGAGACAAATGGTAAAAAGTACGAAGCAGGTTCATATGTAATTTACACAGCACAAGCTTTTAGACCCTATTTGATGGATTTGTTAGAAAAACAAAATTATCCGACCCGTTTTCAATATCCAGGAGGCCCACCAGATACGCCTTATGATTTGGCCGGATGGACCTTGCCAATGCAAATGGGAGTTTCAGTTGATAAAATTGCAGAACCTTTTGAAATAGCTTCGGAAAAAGTATCGGATGCAGCATCATATTATGAAGGAACTGTAAAGGGGAACGCTTCCTTTGGATATTTGTTAAGTGCCAATAGCAATGCATCGGTAATTGCAACTAACAAGGTATTGAAAGCAGGTGGTACGGCGTATAAAACTAAGGCATCGTTCAAATCTGGTAAAACAACATATCCGGCAGGTTCGTATATCGTATCTGGTGGAAGCGCATCTGTAGATGATTTGGCCGCTGAATATGGTTTAGAGGTAATAGGATTATCTGCAGAGCCCAAAGTAGAAATGACGAAAATTCATGCACCAAAGGTAGGGTTGTACAAATCCTGGGTTTCTAATATGGATGAAGGATGGACGCGTTTTATCATGGATGAATATGAGTTCGAAACAGATACCCTTCACGATAAAGACATTCAAACAAAAGATTTATCTCAGTATGATGTGTTAATACTGCCATCGCAACGTCCAAAATCAATTTTACATGGAAATTCTCCATTAGAAATGCCAGAGAAGTTTACAGGCGGTATTGGTCTAGAAGGCTCAGTAGCCTTAAGTAATTATGTAAAAAACGGCGGTACGTTAATGGCTTTCGATGAGGCCAGTAATTATGTAATAGAACAATTTGGCTTGCCTATGAAAGATGCTACTGAAGGTGCTGATAGTAAGGAATTCTTTATTCCTGGTTCATTGATAAAAACAGGATTTGACACAACACACCCATTAGCATTTGGTATGCAAGATACTGTATCCGTATCCTTCAATAAAAGTCGTGCATTCGTGATTGATAAGCAAGATAAAAAAGGCGAAGGCGGTACAGAGGATATTAAAGATGCTCCGGCGCCAGAAGTTGAAGTAATTGCTAATTATGCGGAGAAAGATTTATTAATGAGCGGTTGGGCAATGGGCGAAAAAAAATACATTGCTAAAAAACCGGCAATGGTAAGGGCAAAATACGGAAAAGGTTCTGTTGTATTGTTCGCTTTTAGACCTCAGTTTAGAGCACAACCTAGAGGAACGTATAAGCTTATTTTCAACACTATTTTTGAAGGAGCGGCTAAGTAGTCGAGTTAAAATACCTTATTGGATATAAGGGCTAAATAATTTTACAATTGAATATATAAATAACAAAAATTGCCCATCAGTTTATGATGGGCAATTTTTATTTCTAAAAGGTGAAGAAATTAATAAGTAACCTTAAAAATACTTCCACCAAAATCATCGCACACATAAAGAGCACCGTCTGGTCCTTGTGCTAATCCGCATGGGCGATGTTTTAGTTCACCACCTTCTGGGTTAGCCAAATCAAATCCGGCAAAGTTATCTAAGAATAGTTCCCAATCGCCATTCGGTTTTCCATCCTTAAAAGGAACAAAGGCAACAAAAAAGCCCTTTTTAAGCTCAGCAGACTGATTGTGAAATGCTATAAATGCTCCGTTTTTATATTTATCAGGAAACATATCTCCTGTATAGAAAAGCAAGTCATTTGGGCCTAAATGTGCTGGGAATGCTGCAACAGGATTTATATAATTATCTTCTGATAATTGTTCACCATCACCACCATATTCAGGCGCAAGCATTCTTTTGTTTTTAAAATGGTCGTAATAGGACTTTGGCCATCCGGCATTATCACCTTCTTTTATTTCGTATAAGGTTTCCGAAGGTAATTCAGCATCTTGTTTTTGAGTAAATACATCAGGATAAAAATTATGCAATCCACCACGACCATGATCAGTTGCAAATAAGGAGTTGGTTTTAAAATTCCAGTCAAGCCCAACGGCATTTTTAAGTCCCGTTGCATATCGTGAACCATCGGAAAAAGTCTGATTCAGTTTATCCGTTTTAAATTTCCATATACCACCGGCGGAATCTAAAATGGCACATGGGATCATACCAGCATTGCCATCTCTACAGCCATCGTTCCACGAACCAATGGTAACATAAAGGTTTTTATCATTATCAACCGTAAAAGGCTTGGCATTGTCCATTCCCATATCAATAAGACTATCTATTAATTTTTCTGGCGAATTCGTATCTATAATTTCTTGGGCACTATTTAAAGGATATCGAAATATGGCAGAATTAGATGAAGTATACAAATAGGTATCTGTAGCTAAAATCCCCGTACCAGGCACCTCGGCAAATTCTTGTTGTGCATCTATGTTTCCGTCATTGTCGGTATCTTTCAGAACTATAATTGCTTTACCATCTTTCAACACTGATCTGTTGGCGTATATGTCTCCGTTTTTAGCAACCGTCAGGTGCCTAACTGCTCCTAAATCTTTGCCAATTTCTGACACTGAAAATCCTTCAGGTGCTTTTAAAATGGTTTCATTACTAACTGTTTTTACAACAGGTTTAGTTTCAGGTTTACATTGTATAAAAAGAGTTGCGACTGCAATGGTGGTTAGTAGGCGTAATGGTTTTTTGGTAATCGGTTTGTTGTTCATAAGCTGGTAAAATAGGTAAAATTGACCCTATGGTCTTTAGTTTATAATGAAAGTTTGTGCTTATATAAAAGCCATGAAAATAAATAACACCATTTAGTTATATGGTGTTATTTATAATCTGATTTCGTTCGATTTACTATTTTAGTATTGGAGTCAAAACAATGTTTCTATAAGCAACATTACCGTGATCACCTTGAAGATATATAGGCCCTGGAGCAAAAACATCAGAGCTTATTGCTCCACCTGTTGGCCCTTCTGCAGCAACATTATCAACAATTTTTTTTCCGTTTAAAATTACTGTTACGTGGCGGTCTATCAAAGTAATGTCTAGAGTTTGCCACTCTCCAGCTGGTTTTTCTGCATTTTCACTCGGTGTAGCACGACTGTACAATGCACCCATATTATGACTATCAAGAGGCTGGCCATAAGAGTCTACCACTTGTATTTCATATAATCCTCTTAGATAAACTCCGCTATTGTTGCCTTTAGGGACATTCACCTCTAGCTTTAAATTAAAATCTTCAAACTCTTGATTGGTACGCAGGTTGCCATAATAGATATGTTCTCCATTTTCTGGTTGTACAGGGTCGTTTTGCATGGTGCCGTTTACGACCTTAAATCCGTTTGGACTTTTGGGGTCAATGGTTCTCCATCCGTCCAAGTTTTTACCGTTGAAAAGTTTAATAGGTTTTCCAAACTTAATAGTGCTTAAATCTGGTTTTGGACCTACATCAGGCATACGGGAACCTGTAAAATAACTTATGTTTTCGCCTGTTTTTCCCCAAGCAGGCCCGGTCATGGTACCAGCAATGGCATTATTAATTTTGGTAATGCGCATGGTCCAAGTTCTTGTGTGTGTACGCGCTTTTCCTGAAGTGGTTTTAAGTTCATTTTCAGAAGTACGGGTAACGATAAGGGTATTTTCATCAACCAGGTATACATCGGAAACAGGAAGAACACTACCACCGATCCATAATAATTCTGCATCTAGAACTCCTTGTTCTTCATGTACTTTTAACCAAGCTACACCACCACCGACGACATCAATAGTCCAACTTCCAATAAAGGTGTTTTCGGGCTCAGGTAAAGTTTTGGTGGTAGATGAAAAAGATGAGGTAAAGGCCAATAGAAAGGCCATGAAGAAAACTGGTAATTTTTTCATGATTTAAGTTTGTTTTAGTATGTTGGTTTGATCGTACATTACGCATGTACAAGATTTAAAAATAAGGATAAATTCAAAAGACCATGCTTGTTGTTTTAAAGTTTAACAGGGAATTAGAATTTGGATGACAATGGTATTCTATTAGTTTAGTTGGACTGTTTAGAAATTGAATATTGTGTTAAGAAAAAAATTGTAAGAAATAGCTTCGTAGCAAAGGTTTGTCATTAAATATCAATCAAAATTTATTCGGTCACGTATTGTACCATCTTCTCTATGGATGATGACATCAGCCTTGTATTTACTAGCTAGTTTTTTTGCTTTGTTAATTGCGGTATTTTGAAGTCTATGTTTAGAGGTAATGCGTTTGTTGCCTTCACGACGTACTGCCCAGTTATTTTTGTATGGAACTACATGTTGATGCCATATTCTTTTTCTTTCGCGCCGGCGGGCACTGTTAAAGAAGACCTCTACCATTTCAATAAGAATGGAAATCCAAGATTTAGAAGAATTGTTATTGGGCATGGGAGATTGTTAATAAGTGACAAGATACTCTTTTAAGCTAAGAGCGTTTATTAAAGAAACCTACCTTGAAACACTCGGGCTTCTTTTTTATTGAAGACAGCTATAAGTTCACTATTTTTAAACACACCAAAAACGCAGTTTTAAAATGAAATACGACCATGTCAATTTTTGTGCCCTTTTGGCGCTATTTTTCTTAGTCGCTAATACGGCCTGTTCTACCAAGGATAAAAAAACAATTGAAGAAAATAGTGCAGAAGCTAAACTATATATTACCACTTTAGACAAATCGCAATTAGTACAAGAACATGCTGTAAACATGGATAGTTTGCTAAAGGCAGAGATGGAGGTTGCGGTAGATATTAAGACTACTTACCAAGAAATAGATGGCTTTGGGTTTACACTAACGGGAGGCAGTGCATTACACATGAGCCAAATGTCCGCATCGGCAAGAGCGGCGTTAATTCAAGAATTATTTGGTAAAGAAGCCAATGCCATAGGAGTTAGTTATTTACGGTTAAGTATAGGTGGCTCTGATCTAGATGAATATCCTTGGTCGTATAATGATTTGCCCAAAGGTTTGACCGATGAATCTTTGTCAAAATTTTCTTTGGCGTATGATACGTTGTATTTGATACCAGTGTTAAAGGAGATTTTAGATGTTTCACCGAATCTAAAACTTATGGGCTCCCCGTGGTCACCTCCTAGTTGGATGAAAGACAACCAAGATACGCGCGGCGGTAGTTTATTACCAAAATATCAAAATGTCTATGCTAATTATTTGGCAAAATATATACAAGAAATGAGTAAGCATGGTATTACCATAGATGCTTTGACGATACAGAACGAACCCTTGCACCCAGGCAATAATCCTAGCCTTTTAATGCTGGCCGAGCAGCAGGCCGATTTTATAAAAAATGATTTAGGGCCAACCTTTAAAAGATTAGGAATCAAAACAAAAATTGTTATTTATGACCATAATGCAGACCGCCCCGATTATCCTATTTCTATTTTAAATGATGCGGATGCTGCGCAATATATAGATGGTTCGGCTTTTCATTTATACGGGGGCAAGATAGAAGCCTTGTCCGAGGTTCACGAGGCACACCCCACTAAAAACATCTATTTTACGGAGCAATGGGTTGGCGCACCTGGTAATTTTGAAGGCGATGTTGCCTGGCATAACGAAACATTAATTATTGGCGCTACCAGAAACTGGAGTAAAACCGTATTAGAATGGAATTTAGCGGCAGATGAAAATGAGGATCCGCATACAGACCGTGGTGGGTGCGACCGCTGTTTAGGGGCATTGACGATAACTGGGGATTCAGTAGTTCGTAATCCGGGGTATTATATAATTGGGCAAGCATCTAAATTTGTGCCACCGGGGTCTAGGCGAATTGCGTCAAATACATATGATAACCTCCCTAATGTGGCGTTTATAACTCCGGCAAGCGAAGTGGTTGTAATTCTACAAAATAAGGAAACGGTTGATAAGACCATTGAGATAAAAGTAAATGAAAATTCCGTTTTTATAGAAATACCAGCAAAATCTATAGGCAGTTTGGTCTATAAAAATCCAAGTGAAATTAAAGATTAATAGTACTATGAACAAGAATTTTAAAAAACGTATGATTACATAATGGCAAAGATTGAAATAAAAGGTTCCCCCGAAGAGCTTGAAAGAGTAGCAACATTTTTGGCAAACAACAATATAAAGTTTAATGTGGTAAAAGATTATGGCAACCATTCATTAGATGATACTACTAGGTATAATCAGCTTATATTGAAGTATAACGCCGTAGAATCTGAAAAATAAATGCATGAAAGGCTTACAAGAAATAAAATCAGCAATAGATATTTATGTAAATGGCACTAATAAATCTGCATTAGAGGTTGTTGAAGCACTTAACAAATACTATTTTAATAAAGCGGTAACGGCTGAGATTACACTTTATAAGAAGAAAAAGAAAAAAGTTGCGCAAATAACAAAAGACTTAAAAATATCGCATAGGCGTTTTTATAAGATATTAGAAGATAAGAAGGTGGAGTTTACCAAGTATAATAAAACAAAGGAGGACGAGCAGTAAACGTTACTGCAAAACGATAAAGTTTTTCAGAAAATTTTGCTCTTGTTTTTGATGCTTAATTGTTCTAGAATGTTACTTTACGGGCAAAATCCTAGTATTAAAAAATACTAATGAAACAGATTGTAATACCAACGGCTGTACCAGCCAATATATTGATGTCGAGCTCAAAAAACAGCACTGATGTAGTGCATCAACTTTCTAATATAAAGACCTCTAAAGTTGGGGATAAATAATATGGTTGCTACAAAAATCGATATTGTAAGACTTTCTTTTTGTGCATTTTTCAAGAATAAATATGACAATCCAGAACATTTAACGGAAGTTTCGAAAAGATAGAATATGTAATATAAACTAGGCCAATTTTGAGAAAGCATTAAAAATTAAAGACATGATTAAAGTTTTATAAAACCCAAGAACGAAATACCAAATAATTATAGAAAAGTTAATTCTTAAGAAGGAAATGGTGGTTAAATCACTTTTAAATATAGGACAAATTTCAAGAGACAGTATCTCTTTAGCGGCTACGGGTTAAGGTTTAAAATGTATATACAAGCACTAATTTTAAATGGAAATTTCATAAGATTAATTCTTTATATTTAGTTATAAACGATATGAACGGCTTCAGTGATAACTAATAATCCACAATTATTCTTTTATAAGAATCAAAACTTATTATCAATATGCAAGAAAGCACAACAACAGTAACAGAATCTATTTCATCATTCTATAATCAAGTAATACATCAATTACCAGGAATAGGCTTAGGTATTCTTATTATTGTTTTTGGTCTTTTAGTGGGTTCATTTATTGGCAACGTTGTTAAAAAACGCTTATCCGTCAAAACAAAAGACCCATTAATGAGTACATTTTTAGGGAAGGCCATAAAATATATTTTTGTGATAATAGCAATAATGCTTGGTTTAGAGGCTTCTGGGCTAGGTGCAATTGCCGCTGGAATTTTAACCGCTGCAGGAGCCAGTGCCGTTGTTCTTGGATTTGCATTTAAAGATATAGGACAAAACTTTATTGCAGGAATTATAATGGCTTTCGGTAGACCTTTTGATATTGATGATACGGTAGAAATTGGAGAAAATTTTGGAAAAGTAAAGGCATTAGAATTTAGGTACACCAAATTAAAAACTTTTGATGGTAAAGATGTGTATATCCCTAATAGCGATGTACTTACCAAGCCAGTAACAAATTATACCGAAGATGGTTTTTACAGGTGGGATTTCATTGTCGGAATAGCGTATGAAGATAACATTGAAGGAGCAAAAACAGCCATATTGCAGGCACTACAAAAAGAACCTACTGTAATTGAAGATAAAGAACATCAAAATTTTGTAGTAGAAGAAACACTTGCTACAAGCACGGTTAATTTAAAAATTTATTTTTGGGTAGATACGAAAGATTTTAGGCGGTCGGCATTAATAACAAGAGGCAATGTAATTAAGCATGTTAAGGAAGAATTAGTGAAAGCAGGTTACTATTTGCCAGCAGATATACAAGAAATAAAGCTTTATGGTAAGGAGACGGAAATTCCCATAAAAATAAATAAGAGTACAAAAGAATAGTTCCCGTTAATAATCACCAAGTATTTCGACTACATTCTATATGAAAAAACGTAAAATTAAAATAAGTGATATCATATTTGTAGTGTTTATTTTGTTGTTGATAATTCCACAGACCAGAACACCAATTCAAGTGGCAGTAAATAAACTTAAAGTAGCGGTTTGGTCACCTAGTATTCAGGATGAGGGAAACCAAAACGAGGTAAGTCCTTTTCAGTATGCCGTTATCGATTTGCAGGGAAATACAAAGAGCATTGGGATCGGTAAAGGGAGAGTCACGTTTTTGAGTTATTGGGCAACTTGGTGTCCGCCATGTATTGCAGAGTTACCAGGAATTCAAGAGTTGTATAAAGATTATGGGGGTAAGGTTAATTTTGTTTTATTGACACAAGAAGAGCCCGAAAAAGTACAGCGCTTTGTTAGTAAAAAAGGATATGAACTACCCATTTATTTTCCCCAAATGCAAACACCAGAAATCTTAGAAGAAAATAGTATTCCCACCAATTATGTAATTGATGCCAACGGAAAAATTATCATTAAAGAAACGGGAGCAGCCGATTGGAACAGTAAAAAAGTACGCAAGCTTTTAGATGAACTTTTAAAGTAGTAAAGGTAGTCTTTACGGTGCTGGTATAGAATAAAAAAAGCCAGAATCAGAATTCCGGCCCTTTCCACATCTCCCAATCAAAGAAACACTAATCAATTATTTCGCTAAGTACTTTTCCGTTTTCATCGAAAACAACTTCTTTTTCATCATTCCATCCTTTTTCAAGTTCTACTTTATATGTGATGTCACCATTTTCAATAGTTTTTTCAACAGAATCTACTTTGTAACCTAAATAGTTATCGGCAATTACGGTTTTAATAGTTTGTGGTAAATCTGCTTCGGTCATTTCTTGTTCTGTCTTAGTGATATTTCCATCCGTAGCATACCAAATTTCATACTCTTGTCTGTTAGCATCAAATTCTACTTTGTAAGCCTGTCCATTCATTTCCCACTCAATATCACTTGCTTGGGGATAATTTTGTTTAAAATTCTGTTTTAAATTTACAGGTACATCATTAGGGTTAATATCCTGTGCAAAAACTGTAAATGCACCTAAAACCGTTAAAGCTACTGTTGCTAATTTTTTATTTTTCATAATCAGATAATTTTTAAATTCCCTTCAAAGAAAAGTACCAAAACTAGAAGAAATTGGGAATAATATTTATTTTAACTTATTGAGCGCTATTTTACTACGACCCTTAATTCCCATTTCTTTCTAGAATTCTGCTATATTGTTGTTGCAAACAACAGCGCCATGAAAATTCTTATAATAGAAGACGAACCACAAATGCTTGAAAATATGCTCCAAACTTTGGAGCGCGAGCAATATGTGGTAGAAACTGCCGCTGATTACGCAACGGCCAACACTAAAATTGGTGTATATGATTATGATTGTATTTTGTTAGATATTACCCTACCAGATGGAAACGGATTAGAACTTTTAAAACAGCTTAAGCAACAAGGTAAAGATGACGGCGTAATTATTGTTTCGGCAAAAGACTCTTTAGATGACCGCATTAAAGGTCTTAATTTAGGGGCTGATGATTACCTGCCCAAACCTTTTCATATGGCAGAACTACATGCACGGGTAAAAGCAATAGTGCGCCGTAGAAACTTTGAAGGCAATAAATTTATAGAAATTGGCAATGTTTGCATTGACCCAGAAAGTAGAAGTGTTCATATTAATACTAACGAAGTTGTTCTTAACCGTAAAGAATACGACGTACTTTTATATTTGATTTCAAATAAAACCCGCTTGGTAACCAAAACAGCCTTGGCAGAACATGTGTGGGGTGATCATATTGATCAAGCAGATAGCTTTGATTTTATCTATTCGCAAATAAAAAATCTACGTAAAAAACTTACTGATGCCACTGCAAGTATAGAGATAGAAGCAATTTATGGTGTAGGTTATAAGCTACAAGTGATATAAAGTACAAAGGCAATGAAGCTTCTAAACCACACCACAAAATATTTTGCAATACTGCTTATCGTACTTATATCTATATGGGCGGTAATCTTTTATTTTGCCATGTTAGATGAGGTATATGACAGTTTGGATGATGGACTAGAGAATCAAAAAGAGTTGATAATAAGAGCAGTAAACGATAATCCATATTTATTGCAAGACACAGAATTCGGAGTCAATAATTACACCATTAAAAATACGCAATTGGGTGCTCATACCAATTTTAAAGATAGTTATCGCGATACTATAATGTATATGCAAAACGAAGATGAATATGAGCCAATACGTATGCTTGAAAGTACATTTAAACAAGGGGATAGTTATTACAAAATAAAGCTCATTACTTCTATGGTGGAAGAAGATGACCAGATAGAAAATTTGTTTAAATACCTAGTGGGTTTATACTTGTTATTGATACTAAGTATTGTTGTGCTAAATAATCTGGTCATGAAAAAGGTATGGAAACCATTTTATATGCTCATCGATAGGTTAAAAGGCTTTCGAATTGAAAAGGACGACCCTATAACATCTGTACCCACCACAATAGACGAGTTTAATTTATTGAACCAGAGTGTAGAGCGATTAACAGAAAAATCGCGCGATAGCTATGTTGCCCAAAAAGAATTTATAGAAAATGCAGCACATGAATTACAGACTCCGCTTGCCATTGCCATTAACAAGTTAGAATTGTTGCTGGAGAAGAATGATCTGTCAGGCATACAATCGCAAGAAGTTGGTAGTGTTTTAGATAATCTTACCAGGTTAACGCGGTTAAACAAATCGCTACTATTGCTTTCTAAGATTGATAACAAACAATATTTAGAAGAAGAGACTATTGATTTTAATGAGCTGATAAAAAATGTTACGACAGATTTTTCAGACTTTGCTACACATAAAAATATGCGTTTAAACGTTGTGGCAAATGCTAATATACGGTATACAATGAATACCGATTTAGCAATTATTATGATGACCAACTTAATTAAAAATGCAATTATACATGGGCAGGCAGGTAAGGAAATAGATATTGTAATAGATGAAGGGAAGATTAGTCTCAAAAATTTTGGTATAGCTACAGTATTAGATACCAACAGCCTTTTCAAACGCTTTAAAAAGACTTCGGCAAATAGCCGATCTACCGGATTAGGACTCGCTATTAGTAAAGCCATTACAGATAAGTATCACTTAATATTGGAATATTCATTTACAGAGAAGCATAATTTTACGCTAATTTTTCCCCCTCATCGTTAAGTTTTATATGAAAAGCTTCAATAAATCTATTCCTATTCCTATTTCTTTACAGAATTGAAGATTAGTTTTCTATAAATATTTATAAATAAAAGAAAAATGACATCTAATACCAACACGTTAAATATGGCAAAAGTAAAATTATGGACAATTGCTGCTATCGTTATAGGTATAAGTTTTCTTTTTATGAATTTTAGAGGTTGGATGCCTAATGATGGAGATGAAAAAGTAGCTTATGAAATTTCTGAACGATGGAATTTGCCAGAAGGTTTACGTGAAGTTTCAGGTATTTCTTGGATGGATGAAAATCACATAGCCGCTATACAGGATGAAGACGGAATCATATTTATTTATGATCTAGAAAGCAAAAAGGTGATAGAAGAAATTGTATTCGGTAGTGCCGGCGATTATGAAGGTCTTTCAGTAAAAGGGACTAATGCCTATGTGTTAGAGAGTGACGGTACGATTACTGTTATTGAAAATTTTCAAGATCCAAACAGAAAAATAACATCTTACGAAACTAGTTTTGATGAGAAGAATAACATGGAAAGTTTAGAATTAGATGTAGCAAATAATCAATTATTGGTTATACCAAAAGACCACGATATAGATTCGGACAATTTTAAAGGTGTTTATGCATTTTCTTTAAAGAATCATAAAATAGTTTCTAATCCCGTTATGCGTTTAGATATGAGTAATGAAGTATTAAAGCAATTTAGGGAGAAAAAAATGTATCGAAACTTTCGCCCTTCGGATATTGCAATACACCCTAAGACCAAAGAAATATATATGCTAGAGGGAGTAAATCCTAAATTGTTGGTTGTAGATAAAAACGGAATTGTAAAAATAGGGTATCGTTTAGACAAAAAAATATTTCCTCAACCGGAAGGCATCACTTTTAGTCCTAGTGGTGAATTGTATATTTCAAGCGAAGGAAAAAAAGACGGTTTAGGCACCATCACCAAATTAAAACTGAAACCTTAGAGATTAACTAATTAGCTTAGTTTTTGTGAAATATAAGCCGACATAAAATCTTTTTTGTTCAGTGCTTTTTCAGAAAAATTGAAAAGACTAAGGCAGCGGTCTAAATTTTGGTTTTCATAGGTAACTTTGTAGTATTTATTATTGTTAAGGTAGTCGGTCAATGCACGTAAACCATGAATAAAAGGCATAAAAACAGCGCCTAGTGGTAGACTTTCTTTATCCGAAGCTGTTAAAAAAGGTTCGTTGGCCGCTAAACCATCCACAAAAGCTTTAAAAAGTGTTTTGTCAAAATTTATAAGTTCGTGATGTTGCTCGTCTTCAGGAGCATTATTTACCACAGTTCTAATAGCATCACCAAAATCATAGAAGAAGTACCCTTTCATAATCGTGTCTAAATCTATTAGACAAAGTGCTTTGTTGGTGGTTTTGGAAAATAATATATTATTCAGTTTAGTATCGTTATGACAAATTCTAACAGGAAGCTCTTTATTATTTAGATGTGCCAATTCGGTTAAAAAAAAATGAGCTTGGTTTATGGCCAATTCGGCAATTTCTTTTTTTTGCGTATCTGCATTTTGTAATGCTTCTTTAAACTCTTTAGTTCTATGGGCTAAGTTGTGAAATTTGGGCAAAGTGTCTTCAATAGTATCAACATTAATGCTTTTTAAAAGACCATGAAATTTACCTACAATGCGCCCAGCTTCGAATGCGATAGTAGTATCTGTGGTCGTATTAAAGGTGGTACTATTTGCAATATAGGTCATTATACGCCAAAATTCACCATTTATCTGAAGACAATTTTTGCCCTCTTTTGTAGGTAAAAAAGCTATTTGCACATAATCATTTCCATTTAAAAATGGCAGCGTGTAATTGATGTTGTCCATTAATTTAGCTGCATTATTAAATACATGGGTATTTATTTTCTGAAGAATAAATTGCTGGCAATCACTATCTGTAATTAAATACGTGTCATTAATTAGTCCGCTAGTCAAGGGAACCCAATGCAAAGAACTGAGGTTAAGGTTAAATTCAGCAAGTATTTTTTGGATGTATTCTTTAGTCATTATGTAGCACTACGATTCAATTATTAAAGGTATAGAAATCAATAGTACTCCTAATAACTATTGTATTTTAAAAGTGAAATTATAAATATGAAATGTATTTAATAAGTGTTTTCTGAATTTTGTGCAGTTGGTCTAAAAAAAATACGATTTGCAAAATAATGAAGTTAGTATCATAACCAATTAAAGTTCTCCTAAGAATGATAAAGATTAAAGCCTACTTAAAAGTCATTGTTTTATTATTTACTTCATATTACACACAAGCGCAGTGCGATATTTTTAAAAGCGAAATTAGCGACGTACAGAAATATATGGTTCAGGTAAGTCAACTAACCGATTCATTAAGTACCGCTGCAGAAACGGCTTCTTATAATGCTAGTTTAAGCGCAGCTCGTGCAAATACAAAAACAGTAATGTTGTTAATGGGGCAAGCAGTAAATGCCGCCGATGAAGCTGTTATTCTTGCATCCGAGGCTCAATATGATTCTGAAAAATGTGGTTTAGGAGAAGCAATGAGTTATACCATTGACGCCGAAAAGAATGCAATAGATACGCGCGATTTTGCAAGTGAAGTTTATGATCATGTAAAAAGCGCATCGAACTCAAAAAACCTTGGGAATTTGCAGTTTCATATGAGAATTGCACAACGTATACTTAGAGAGGTTAGAAACTCAGCAGAAGCATCTGCATATGCTGCGGATAATGCACATTATAGCTGTAGCCATAATTTAGACCACGCCAGTTTAGACTAGAAATTAAAATTTATAGACAAAGCCGAGAGAATAACTATCCGTATCATTGACGAAACTGAGCTGCATATGTTCTTTTTGGTAGGGAGTGGTAAAAATATAGGCGCTACCAATACCAATAACTGCACCGGCTAAAACATCCCAACCATCATGTTTTTGAGCATTTATACGGCTATAGCCGGTATAACCAGCTAAAACATAGGCAGGTATACCATAGCCCCACCCATATCTTTTTTGAATAAAGGCAGCACTTTGAAAAGTAGTTGAAGTATGCCCAGAAGGGAAACCTCTTACGCCATTATCATAGGGTCTATCTTTATTTACGGCATATTTTAACCCAATAGTTACAGCTTGGTTAAGGACAAAACCTTTGGCAAATTGCTTGGTACCTTCATAATCACCAGCAATAAGCGAACCGGCAAGGGCAGATGCAGGCATAGCAAAAAGTAGCATATCACCAGAAGTTTCTACAGCATCACCTTGACTATAAGTACTTGTTGAGGTAATACATATAAAAAGTAGAATCAGTTTACTGCATAGTTTTTTAGGCTCGAAACTAAAAAGCATATTCAAACGAATTTAAATTTGCTCGAAAACTACAATACAATCCTAAAGAGAATTTAAAGTTGAATTTTACAATATGTTATTGAAGCTTATTTTGCCGTGAGCACACATAAAGATTTTTCTAAAAGGGAAATGTTAAGGTGGTTATTGTCAATTCTATTATGCTCGCCATCTACTTGGGTGTCAAAAAACTCAGAATCATCGCATTTTAATTGAATATTTTTTGTTTGAAAGCTTTTAGATTCCTTTAACCAATGTACTTTTCTAATGAGAATTAAAAAGCCCAACCAAAGCATTTTAAACTTACCAATTTTCTTTATTACAAGAACATCTAATAGTCCGTCTTGTAATGATGCTTTTGGTGTTAAACTTAGCTTATAGCCCATTTCATTAGAGTTAGAAATTAGAATGATAAACGGATTTATCATTGGTGTTTCTTCATCAACGGTAATAGAAAGCGGTTCATTTTTTTCTATATCACGAAAAGTAATAGCACAGGCACTTATATATCCTAAGATTGTTCTTTTTTCTGAAGACTCGTAGTGTTTTATTAAACTAGCATCAAAACCAACACCAGTATTACTAAAAAAGTAACGGCCGTTTATATTGCCCACATCCATACGTTCTACATGTTTGTTTCGAATAATTTCTAAGGCCTTTCTTCTCTTTTTAGGAATTTTAAGGTTGGATGCTAATCCGTTTCCTGAACCCATAGGCACAATGCCTAAAGCAATATCGGTACCTATTAAGCACGTAGCTACTTCATTGATAGTACCATCGCCACCACAGGCAACAATAATATCTGCTTTTTCTTGGATAGATGCTTTTGTGAGCTCGGTTGCATGAGCTTTGTATTCGGACACCTTAATAGTCAAATCATGTACACCATTTATAAAAAAAGGTTGTAGCTCTTCTTGTGTTAAAGGAGCATTACCATGGCCAGCAATAGGGTTTACGATAAAATGTATGCGAATCATTGATGAAGCGATTTTAATTGGAGTCCGCCATTATGGTACAACTCATCTGCTACTTGATAGTTAGCAATAGCAATTTTTTTGAAAGACTCATTCATAGGTGTTTGTTGCAATCCATTATCTAAAGGATTCCATTGATAAAAATTAACCGTTTCCCCATCGCCAAGCACCATCACCTTATTATCTTTTAAATAGCCTAATTTTCTATAGTTTCCTATTAAAGCACGCTCATTTTGTGGAGTCATTTTTAAGATATCCATACCAAATAAGTTGCTTTTATAATCCCAACCTAAGGTAGAAAATAAGGTAGGAAAAACATCTATCTGAGAACAAAGAGTATTAATTTTTGCATTTGGCTGTTGCGATAAATTAAATATAAAAGCTGGTATGTGGTAGTTCGCCACATCCAATTCCCATTTACCTGCACTACTAGCACAATGATCACTCATAATTACAAAGACTGTATTTTTAAACCAAGGTTTAGTTTTTGCCTCTTTTAAAAACGCTCCAATTGCATAATCCGTATATTTTACAGCACCATTTCTTCCGGTTCCAGACGGAATATCTATTTTTCCTTCAGGATATGTAAAAGGTTTATGGTTAGATGTGGTCATTACAAAATCGAAAAATGGTTTACCAGTCGCATAGGCAATATCAGCTTCTTTTAAAACCTTATTGTAAATATCGGCATCACAAACGCCCCATGCATTTTCAAAAGTTACCTCATCATCTTCAATATTTGTACGCTTTACATTGATATTTGCATCCAATAAAAAGCCTCTTCCGCGATCTACAATATTAAATCCGTTTCCACCGAAAAAGGTATTCATATTATCAAAATATCCATCACCCCCATAAAAGAAATTACGGTCGTATCCTTTGTTTTTAAACACTTCTCCAATAGTAAAAAGCCCTGTGTTATTGCTACGTTTTACGATACTTCTCCCGGGAGTTGGTGGTATAGAAAGGGTTATGGCCTCCATACTACGAACTGTACGCGTGCCTGTAGCGTATAGATTAGTAAAAAATAAACTGTTATTGGCAAGAGAATCTAAAACAGGTGTAATATTTAAATCACTTCCTAAACTATTTAGGTACTTACCGCTAAGACTCTCAATACAAATAAAAATTACATTTGGTTTTTGCTCAATACCAGTAGTGTCTGGAGTGTGCACCGTTCTGTATATTTCATTTTTATTAGGATGTACAAACTCGTCTTTGAAAGGTGAGTATTGTTTTTTTACTATAGCAAAAGCGTCCTTTTCGGGAATAGTGCTGTAGAATTCGGAAAATGCCAATTCGTTATTTCTAAACGCAGCAAAGAAAGAATAAATCCCAGCTTTTGAAATTTCGTTGTTATATCTGTTTTTAGACCATTCTGCTTGGCTGTTGCTAATATAAAAGGAGAAAAGAATACAAATAACCAACCAGGGCAAAGTTGCAGTAAAACGCTGTTTAAAGCTAGTTTCGTTATTAAAAGTATGGTAAAACAGTTTTCTCTTATAACAGATAAATAGCGTGATGCCTACTAAAGAAATTAAAGAGCTTAATAGTAAAGGAAGCGGATACGATTCATTAATATTTTTAACCACTTCATAGGTGTAAATTAAATAGTCTACCGCAATAAAGTTGAAACGGCGTTGAAATTCGTCCCAAAAAGTAAACTCCCCGAAGAAGGAAAAATAGATGATTAAAATGGCGAGAAAAAACCCAAACCATGTAATACTTCTATCTACCAGTGTACCAACCCATTTTTTAGGAAATACAAGGAGGTAAATTAAAAAAGGCAGCATAAAAAGAGGAAGAGTGCCGATATCGAAAAACAAGCCTGTTGCAAAAGTTCTAGCAATGGAACTCAACTGTGCATCAACCTCAGCGTAATCCCAAATGAAAAACGTAAATCGTACTAAGAACGACATACCAATAAATAAAAACACAAAAGCTTTAAGTAATGAAAAGCGTTTCGGAAAAAGAAAGGTCCACATAAATACTGTTATTAGGGTAATTTGACCCTAAATGTATGTGGCGATTCTTAAGAGAATTTAAAGTTTTGTAGGTTAGAAAAATGTTTTTATTTGCTACTCAATTTTCTATGCGATAGGACTATTAAAAGCATCATGCAAATGAGTGCAACCAATGACGCATTCAATGTTCCTAAATCTAAACCACCTTTTGCTAAAGGCTTAGTTAAGAAATCTCCAAAAGTAGCCCCAAATGGTCTAGTGAATATAAAGGCAATCCAGAAAAGAAATATCTGATTAATTTTAGTGAAATAATGTAAAACAACTACCAGTATAATTATACCTGCAGTAACCATAGCACCATTTAAATAACTTAAACCTATAACATCACTTAGATAGTCGCCGAAGGCAGTACCAAGGCTATTAGAGAACAAAATAGCAATCCAATAATAGGTTTCTTTATTTTGGTCTATAATTGGGTATACCTCTAAGCTTTTATATTTTTTATGCCATAGATATAACGTAATTAATAGTCCGGCAAATAATAAGAGACTACCCCATGTATAACCTAAATGGAGGCTACGGTCAATAAAATCTGAGATTTCTGTGCCTAAAGTTGTAGTCGCAATAATGACCAGCCAAAACCAAACAGGAATGTACTTTTTTCTTGTGAGTTGAATAAACAATACAATGCCAAAAAACGCAAGTGTAATTAGTATACCAACCGTATAGCCTAAACCTAAAGTTTGTGCAATAAAATCACCTAATGTTTCACCAAGTGTAGTTGCCACAATTTTCATTAACCAGAAAAGCAAGGTAATTTGGGCAACCTTATTTAAAGAATTCATAGTGTGCGGTTTAAATTTTGTATTTAAGCCCCAATCTAAATAATTGGGTCTCAAAATAATTTTGATAAGTAGCAGTAAAACCTTCGTTGGTAACTTCTTGGCGAATACCAAAACGGTTGAAAATATCTGTGGCAGAGAAGGTAAGTTCTGCTTTTTTGTTCCAGAGACTTTTCTTAAAACCCAAATCTACAGAGTAGCGAGAAAGCTCTTTGCCCTGCGGAATATTCTTGTCCGAATAATAAACCCCCGTAAGTTGAAAAGTGTAATCGCTAGGTAAATTAACTTCAGATGATAGTTTTGCATTCCAAGCATTAGCGGTAGATTCCTCAATTACAAAAGGTCTTACAAATGGGAAAAGCACAGTGCCTTCATAATGGTCAATAATATTTGAATACCAGTTAACAGTGTTAGAAAGACTCCAATTTTGCGTAATATCTTGACTCAATAATAACTCCAACCCTGTATTCGTTGCTCTACCCGTGTTTTGGTAAATACGGTTAACAATGTCATAGTTAGGGTTTGAGTCGTCTATACTATAAACACGCATGTACTGATCTTGAATAATACGATGATATACAGATGAAAACAAAGAACCATTAGACCACGAATATTTATGAGCAATTTCAAAAGCATCGGTAAACTGAGGACGTAAATAGGGGTTACCTACTTTTAAAAGTTCTGGGTCGTCATATTTAGGAAATACGCGTAATTCCGGCTCACCAGGTCTATCAATACGGCGATTATAAAAGGCCGATAATTTATTGTTTTCGTTTAATTTGTAGGTAAAACGAGCACTTGGGAACAGCTCAAAATAATCGTATTTATCATTGTTAGGGTAATAGGTGTTTGCAGGGTCTAAATCATAAAAAACATTGGTTTGTTCTGCTCGTAACCCCGCTTCAACATCATAAAATTCTTTCTCTAAAAGATAATTTGCGTAGCCTGCATATAGGTTTTCTCCCCAATCAGAGAAGGAACCTAATCCAGGATAAATAATAGATTCGTTACCTGGAGTAATTGTATAATCTACCGGGAGCCTACGAATACGCAATTTTGCACCAAGTTCTAATCTCCCATTACTAAGCGGTTTTACATAGTCTGTCGATATACTTGTGGTATTTTCAATTGCTCTAATATTAGTTTTATCCCTACCTACACGAACAGCCGAACTATCGTTTAAGGAATAGGTTTCATCTTCTAAGCCCTGTGTGTACTGAGCATTGGCGCTTAAGCTATGCCCTGATTGCTCAAAAGAATGCTTGTAATTTACAGCAGCATTTATATAACGGGTAACCTCTTCTTCTTGCCAATTATAAAATCGATTTCTAGTATTGTTATTTAAATCTATAAAGGCAACTTGTGAAGTGTCTATATGCCGTTCACGGTCATATAAGCCAGAAAATGTAAAACTATTGTTGTCATCTAAATTATAGTCAATACCGCCATTAATAATAGAGCGAAACTGCTTTCTATTTTCGGGTACTTGCGAAATAATAGTACGACCGTCATCATAAATTCTAGTCGTAAATTCGTTGTTTGGAAGTGCTTCTTGGACTATGAATTCTGATTGTAGAAAGTAGTTAAGTTTCCCTTTTCTGTAATTTAGATTAATGCTAGGTATTACTTTTGGATTCACAGAATAACTACCTAAATCTGTTGGTGTATCGGGTCTTCTTTTTCCTAATGCTCCTAAGCCAAAAGAAAGTCCTACATCACCATTAAGTCCTTTTTGAGTTTCTTTTTTATAAATAATATTCACGATTCCGGCAAAACCGTTCGCATCATATTTTGCTGATGGATTATTGATAATCTCAATCTTTTCAATGTTAGACGCTGGTATGTTCGACAACCCTTTTTGATTGCCAAATCCCGTTAAACTACTTTGTTTACCATCGATAAGCACCACAACTTTATCACTACCTCTTAAAACCACTTTACCGTCTTGGTCAAAAGTTACACCAGGCATGGTTTTCATAGCGTCTAATACAGAGCCACCAGCTTGGGCAATATTGTTATCTAGATTGAACGATTTTTTGTTGAGGTCGCTATTGGTAGTTGCTTCTTGACCAACAACCTGTACTTCCGTTAATTGTTCAGCACTTGGTTGTAATAGAATTTGTCCAAGATCAAAGATGCTATTGAGTCCACCAGCTATTAGGGGTTTTGATATGGTTTCATATCCAATAAAAGAAAAAACTAAGGTGTATTTACCTGTAGAAAGCCCTATAATTTCAAACCGCCCATTCTCATCTGTAATAGCACCAGTCACCATACTATTGTCGGTAGTATTTTGTACGGTTACATTAGCAAAAGCTAAAGTTTCTTGAGTAATAGCATCATTAAGTTGCCCAGTAACACTTACTGTGTTCTGAGATAAAGTAGGGGTAATGATAAAAAGAACTAGTATTGTGATTAAAATCTTTTGCATGAAATCAATTTTTAAGGGCAATAATAGGGTAAGAATCTAAAGATAGTTTTAAGAAGTTAGGCGTTCTTCAATTTAATTTTAAAATGATGTTCATTATTCTGAAAATAATAAGAAGGGTGAAACCCGTATAAATCGCATATTTTTTTAACGATAGCTAAGCCTAGTCCGGTTGATTTTGTGTGGTCAGATTCTTTATAAAAACGCTGAAACAACAACTCTGGTTTTAAAACCGCTTTTGTACCAGAATTTATAACCGTCAATGAATTTTTGTCTAAAATTACGGTTATTGGGGTATTAGGGCTAGAATGTTTAATGGCGTTAGACAGTAAATTATCGCAAAGTACTTCTGCTAAATATGCATCCATCGTTAAAGTAACTTCATTTTCACTTTTTAAACGAATATCTATTGCATATAGGTCCGATAAGTTTTCAATTCTATATTCAAGAATACCGTTTAAGTTACACGCGCTAAGATTTTGAAACTGGTCATTTTCAATTTTTGATAACAGCGCAAGTCGTTTGTTTAATTGTTTAAGGCGCTGAATATCATTTTGTATTGATGATAATTGCTCAAACTGTAAATCGTTAAGTCCTTCTCCATTAATAAGGGTGTCTATTTTAGCTTGAATAATAGCTAACGGGGTTTGTAGTTCATGAGATACGTTCTCTGTAAACTGTTTTAGGTTTTTATAGTCGGACCGAACTTTCTCGGTTAAGGTGGTAATTTCAGTGTTCAATTCAGAAAACTCTAATATGTCGCTTTCCAATAATGAAATAGGAGTCTCAGAACTCAATGAAAAAAGTTTCATTTGCTCAAGATTTTTAAAAAACGGATTCCATAATTTTTGAGTTCTGGATTTATTAAAATAGAAAAGAAATATAAATATTGATAAAAGTACAATGAGGTATGAAATAATAACGGCAATTAATATGTCTTCCGATTCTACAATTAACGTACGAACTGTAATTCTATAATTTTGATTGTTTATTTTAGAATAGGTAATTAGTTCACGAAAATCTTCCATTTCGTTTTGCGAAGGGTCAAAGATTAAGGTATCTTTTAAATGCTCTTTTCCTATTTTAGGTACCGTAGTAACTTCCACCATTGGAGGCAGTTGATAAACAGGATTATTATTAGAAATAGAACTTTCAATGCGAGCTTCAGTTGATCGTAGTTCTTCCTCTATTTCTCCTTGTAAAAGCGTACGAACATAAAAGTACAAAACAATAGTACTGAACAACATTAAAACAAGACTTATAGAAAGAAACGTTTTAGAAGTTTTACGTAATAACCCTATTTTTTTAGCCTTATTATTCATCTATAAATTTGTAACCACTACCATAAGCAGTCTTTATATATTTAGCACCGGCATCGGTCAATTTTTTACGTAAGTTGTTGATATGCACATAGATAAAATCATAGTTATCCACCATGTCACTATGGTCTCCCCATAAATGTTCAGCAATAATTTCTTTGGAAAGCACACGTCCTTTATTGGTGATAAAAAACAAAAGAAGGTCATATTCTTTGCGTGTAAGCGCCATTGCATTTTCTGCAATATAGGCAGTTTTAGCCCTAGTGTCTATGGAGATTTCGTTAAATTCGATACGTTCGGTACCGCCAAACTTACCTCTTCGTAGCACAGCTTTTATACGTGAATTAAGCTCTGCCAAATGAAAAGGTTTCGTTATGTAATCATCTGCACCCAAGTCGAGACCTTTAAGCTTGTCGTCTAAAGAGTTATTGGCAGATATAATGATAGTGCCTGTCTCTTTCTTTCCTTTCTTTAATAGCTGAAGAATATCTAGACCACTGCCAGTAATTAAATTAATGTCGAGTACTAAAAGGTCATACTCGTATAGGTCAATTTTGTACAAAGCATCTGTATAGCTAGATGCGGTTTCACATACATTACCATCTTTTTCCAAATAATTAGAAATAGATTGTAGTAAAGCAATTTCGTCTTCTACAATTAGAATTTTCATCTCATTAAAGTTAGGACTTTCATAAGTTTAAATTTAAAATCCTTTTCTAAAGAGAATCTAAAGTGTTAAAAATTGAATACCGTTACTCTTCTTTTTTCTTCACCAATCCCTTAGTAAACTCATTTAAGGTTTCAACTTTTTCCTCAAAATCTCCTTTAATGCTCTTTCTAAATTCGTTAAGGTTTTTAACTAAATCATCAATATTCTCTGGGATGACATCTTCAAAAAATTGTCGTAATCTCTTGGCTGTCGTGGGCGATTTTCCGTTAGTAGAAATAGCCACTTTTACATTGCCTTTTGTAACAATACCACCCATATAAAAATCGCAAAAAGGAGGGTTGTCGGCTACATTAACTAGTATTTGTCTTTCCCTACAATCATGATACACTTGTTCATTTACGGATACATTGTCGGTAGTAGCAATAGCAATATGCCTCCCTTTTAAAAAAGAGGCATCATAGGCTGATACATTCATTTTAATATTGAATTTATTAGCAAGTTCAATAGTCTCTTTTCTAAACATAGTAGACACCATTTCTACCTGTGCATTAGGGCTAGATTTAAGTAAGAAAGTTATTTTCTCTAAAGCAACGTTACCACCACCAACTATTAAAATATGTAGATTAGATACTTTTAAAAATATGGGATAAAGCTCATTCCGTTCCATCAAATAAATTGTTTGTTAAAATGAATTTAAATTTAAAGAATACTTAATTGGCTAAAGCTTTGGAAATTAAAGTCGAAGCAAATTTTGACAAAGGTAATTTTAATGCTGCGTTTTGACCTTCATTTGACATTTTTCTCCATGTTTTTTGTAAGATGTCAATGGTTTTATCTTCAGGGTGTTTTAACGCAAATGGTTCAAAGTAAAATTCAAGAAAGACCAAACAGACAACATCCTCTAGGCATTGAGTTTCCTTATTTTTTTTAAGCTGTTTTTTTTCCAACAAAAAACAAACCTTGGCTATTGTTTCTTGGGTATACCCTACATTTTTTAAAATAGTGGTTGATTTTTTTACATGATAATTTTTTAGATCTTGTCTCCAACGTAAATATCCCTCACGATTCATTTCATAACAATCTCTTGGAATTTCCCATCTACATATATGTTGGCAACGAGCAGTAAGCTGTAATACTTCTGATGCGTTAGGGTTAAACTCATTTAAACGCTCTGTCATTCTAATAGCGTAGAGAATTTCTTTTGGGTATGTAGTACCTTTAAAAACTTCGGTATTTGGGTCTTGTTTATTGGCGTTGTCAAAATAGTGAAAGGCTAATAATAATTTGTCTGTAATAGCCATAATTAAGGGGTTTGTTCAAATCTATTTAGAAAAGCCTACATACGCAATTTCATCTACTCTTTTCACATATTATACGGCAGATGTATTAAATTTTTTACTTACATAAAGAAATAAAATGTGGCAAAATCTTGTGTTTTATAAGTTTTTGAGAATAAAAATTTAGGCATCAAAATAGAAACTAAGTTTCAAGATATTTATAATGATCACCTTATTTGTTCGGCTCCAAAAACAAGGTTTAAGGAAACGATGATTCAATTAATTTAAAATTTTAATTAACAAATAATCAATTAGTTAACGTATATTTAATAGAAGTAACAAATTTATTTTTCAAGATAAAAGATTAAAGCGAATGAAGTTAACTTAGTATTTTGAACTAAATATGCCAACACTCATGACCAGAGTAAATATAAATAAAGATAAACCCGATTCTACTTTAATAAAAGCTATAAAATTCACCATTGTAGTGGCCGTAATTGGGATAATTTTCTGTATCGTTTTTTTAGCTTTTGAAGGGCTAATTTAATAAAGCTATAATCTTAAATTTAATGTTATATTTCTATTTAGGGCTGCATTACAGGTAGTTCTAATACCCGATCTGGCCCGTAAAACTTAAGTGCAATCCCAAACACTATAACAGAAAGTATCATGCCTGTCATAAATACAGTATACGTCCATCTTAATATTCGGTACTTTCTTTCCAAAACAATTCCTAAAAAATAAAGGTCTTTAGTTAAAGAGCTATAAATAAAGTCTTTATCTTTAATTAGCTCTGACATTGCCCAGCTATATTGTTCTAATTTCATTTTATGAAAATTACCAAAGAATAAAAGATTTACTTTTTTAGAGGTTACCTCGTCTTCTGTAAATTGACCCGTTGTAACATTCGGTTTTGTTGCTATAATAGACATAACCATTGATACGACACTAAAGATTATAAATATAAATGTAGGGTAGATAAGATAATCGTTAGATGGGTTATCTAATTTGGGTATTAAGTTAGCTAAGGCCATTGATATAATAATAGCGTTTACTGAAAGTAAAATATTTGCTTTGGTATCCGCAATATCACTAAGTTTTAAATGGTTTTGTAAAGTTACTCTATATAAAGTTTGTATTCCCCTGTCTGGTAGTTCTCCTTTAAACTTAGCCTTAAGACTCTCTTTTTTGACAAGTTTTTTTTGCTTTTTTTTTGCTTTTATAAGTTTTTTTATATTCTTGTCTTTCCCTTTTTGCCAGTTTTCAATAGCATAGCTTGTGTAAAACCGATGCTTCGTTCGTAACAAAAAGATATTTTCTTCTCGCCATTTTGCAGATGATGTGTTTTCTATACCCAGGGAAACTAATTCTTCTCGCAATAAATCAGATGTTGCTATAAAATTCTTAAAGGCAAAATGAGATGAATCGGCATCTCGCATTATTTTCTCCAAAACATTCTTTGGATTATAATCTTTTACAGTGGCCATGATTAGGTTACAAACCTTTCCAATAAAAGCGGTTGTAGAATTGTTTTCGGTTAAAAACTCTTTTGCCAAATCGCAACTACGTTTTTCATGGTCGTTATAAGCAATTGTATAGCCTAAATCATGAAACCATGCGGCGACCAGTAATTGATCGCCTTCTGTTTCATTTATATGTTCACCTTCAATGAGTTCTTTTACACTGTCGACAACGCGTTGGGTATGCCTAAGATTGTGGTATAAATAGTTAGGATTATCATTACTAGTCAATTGTTTGGTAGCATATTCACTAGCCTTAGAAACTATTGCGGACATTATGTTTATTTAAAAAATGTTGAAATTAAATTTTTGGTTATATGGAAAGTCCAAATCCAACTTGAATTAAATTACTTTCCTTAGAATTGAAATAGCCAATAGTAAAAGTTAATGCTTTTAAACTGCTAATCCAAAAACCACCTCCTTGCGAGGTATGCCAAATATTAGAGTTTTCATTCGGCATCCATACCCTACCATAGTCAAAACCAGCGTACATGCCTATAGTTACCGGTGACACGGCGGTAACATAACGTTTAAGCTTTAGTTTTAAATCTGAGGATTGATAGAAGTATGATTTACCTGTAAATCGTTCATCCCTAAATCCACGTAAACCATTATCTCCACCTATGGAAGGAGTATGATAAAAGTACACATCATTATAATCGAATAGACCTTTATATTCAGCCATGGTACTATAAACCAGAGTACCTGTAGATTCTAGTTTGTGGTCAATACCTAACTTTAATGAAGCATACCCAAATTTGTTTGAATTATTAGTTAGGTTCATTTTATACCCTGCCGAAAATCCAAAGTAAATAGCTTTAGAAGGAAAATCTCCAGCATCATCACGATCATATTCCCCGGATAATTCTACTCCGCCATAATTTTGATTTTCAAAAACCACATCCTCTAAATTACTAGGATTAAAAAGGCGGTCAGGATTATCATCTACTTTATAAGATTCAAATAAACCTTTAATTCGTAGGTCATAATATGCTAATCCTGCACTTGCTTTGAAAATTCTAGTTCTACCCCTATAGTAATCCCTGTCTAAGGCATCTTCGTTATTTACTGTCTCATTTCCAAAGCCAAAGAAATTACTTACATAGCGATCATTGGCGAAATAGGCGTCCATTTCAAAATTCCACCCAGGGAAAACACTTCCATAAATACCCGAATATGAAATCTCGGCAGCTTTGAACTTAAAATAGTAATTAGCACTGACACTATGTTGCTGTCTAAATGAATTTCCGTCAATTCCTTGTTGGGTATAGGTGTTAGTACCACCTAAGAACAGACCGTCATCTGTTCTAAAACCTAAGCTTGGCACCAAAACATTTGTATTGGGTTCAAAATATCTAAAATGAAAAGTATTGGTCTTGTAGTTGTCGGTTAATAAGGTTTTGGGTTTTAAGTTTTCAATATTAATTTTCTCATGTTCCCAATCATACAGTTTCACCTTCTTTTTATTTTTTACTTTAAAAGTATCTTCGCCATACCCGCCAATGATTCTTAATTTCGTTTTCGGATTTTCTTCTCCTTCAACTACAAAAACGTCATCATCACCTAAACCATAAATCCAAACTTCGTTGGTAAGGCTGTCGTTGAATATTCTAGAATAAAACAACTCATTTTTTTCATCAGAAAGTATACGCTTCACTTCTACTTTAGTATCTCCATTTTTTAAACGGGTCATGGTAAATATATCATCCTTTTCCGTTCCGGTAACCGCAACTATTTTGTTAAGGTATACTGCATATTCTTCTGCGGTTTCGGCCAACAGTGCTAAACGGTGCTTTAAACTTTCTTTTATATATTCAGAAGTTTCGTCTTGTACAGCAATAGGCAATCTATTAAATGCATTTTCAATGACCTTATCGGTCATACCTTTCTGAATAGCCTTTGCCTCTTCAATCCAAACCTCGGCCCCATAGGAAGTCAATAAGGTGCGGTCTAATTTATTGCCAGAAAGATTTAGCCATTTTACATTATCAACATCACCATCATAGGTTTCCCAATTCCTTGAATTTGGAACAAACCAATTAATTATCGGTATTACTTTACCGTCAAATCTAGGAAACACATTATCACGATCTCGAGGTATGGGCATAAATTCTTTTTCCCCATCAGGACTTTCATATTCTACCCACCTCCATTGGTCTTGGTGACGATCCCAATCGCCAATAAGCATATCAAAAATACGAGCTCTAATTAAACCTCTTTCGTCCAAGGAGTACGATTCATCACTTTTAATTTTTTCAAGCATATCAGTTGTACTTTCATAATCTACAACTTTACCGGTATTCTGGTCGATACTTCTTCTATATCCTTTATAATTTGCTTGTTCTTCAGAAGGTCTTCGCTCAATATAATACAGCTCATCGCCATAATTTTCATTGAATTGCTTTAAACTATCCTGTTTTGGAACATAAAATAAATCGGTATCAGAATGATTTATTTGTACCGATTTAGCTAAAGGTTCAACTACCAATTGCATGTAGGGGTGTGCAGTAGTAAAGAAATCAGAAATTGCCTTTTCTGCCCAAGTGTCTTGGTAATCTTGAGTATTATAAGAGATACCTGGAAGCTTAAATTTTAAATATTTTAAAGCACTTTTTCGTAAAGACCGCATGGCATATTGTTTACCATTGGCATCTTCTAATCGTAATGAAAAAGATTGATGCCCGCCACCTTCCTTAACTACTGATAAGCCACCGTAAAGTGTATCTAATTGTACAATTGGTGCTTCTACAGGTTGGCCATAATACTTACGGTAGCGCTCTCCCCACAGAAATTTGTAAAATGTACTTTTATTATAGTCTTTTGGGTCGTCTAAAATTTTAGTCTGTTTTGTTTTTTTAGTATTAGAAACAAATTGATTAAACTTTATTTCAGTTTTCTTTACTGGTAACACAGGAAAAGTTTTACTAGAGGTCAAATCGTTTTCAGAAATGAAACTCACTTTAGAACTACCATCTTTATAATAATCTAACCTAGCAAATCCTCTATCACCAAAAGCATATTCTCCATTATATTCAATAGACCCACCAATGGCAGTTATTCTACCGGGGCTCAATTTTGTTGCGCTTTTTGAGCCAAGGGAACCACTAATAATTTGATGAATACCGCCACCTTCAAGTAACTGAAGACTTTCTTCGTGACCAGAAATTAGTGTAATTCTATCATTGGCCTGTGCCAAGGCACTTACCGCTATGCGTAAGTAATTATACCTTCTAGAATTTACATGTTCAGGGTCAAAGGCACCAAGATCCATAACGGCATTTTTAACGGTTCCTAAAACTGGTAGCGGAGTCAGGTGGTCTTTTACAGTGGTTTTACCTGCATATATTCCATTTGTAAAAACAGGATGGTGCATGGCAATGACAATGTTTTTTCCTTGTCCGTCACCAATATACCCTTCAAGTTCTTCCATAAACCTTCTTCGGGTAACAATATCTGTACACTTGCCATTAATATCTTCTACTCTAGACCAGTTAGATATGAACCATTTAGAATCTACGAGTATTAAATCTAAATCGTCATTTATTACACGATGATCGATAGGGCATCCATTATTTGGTACTACCGCAGTATTTTTTCTTTCGATATCTTTTAGGAGGTCCTCGACCTTTTCTATTTTGTTTAGCTTATAACTTTTCCATTCATTATTACCTGGAAGAAAAACGGTCTCGCCCTTAAAATTTGATGAGATATCTAATTGGGTCTTGATCAAAAGACTATCGATATCCCAACTATTGGTATCTGGTGAGATATTATCTCCTGTAAAAAGTAAGGTGCTATTTTCTGAAGCCTTATCAAGCTCTTCTTTAAAGCGCTGTAATAAAACTTTGTTTGGTATAGCGGACGTATTTCCTAATCCACCAGCAATGTAAAATGAATAGGTAACTTCTTTATTTGCTGTGCTTTTCTCGCGTTTTATGTTGCTTTGCTCTTTGTAAGTAGCACATGAAGAAACCAGAAGAAATACAATGGTAAATGTGAAATATTTTACCCATGTATATTGTAAAGGTTGGTTAATCATATATAATTTATTTAGATAATAGTTTCTAGTTATTGAAAAATATGTTCGATACAACAATCCCAATAATTAGAACCACTAGAAATACCACCAATATGGTGATTCCAAGTTTAGTTTTCTTGTTTTTCTGAAGTATGAATTGCTGTGTGTTATCTTCAGGTTCCTTAACAAATTTCGTCTCTTCTGTATTTTTTGTCATAGTTTTTATTTTTTAATGTACACTGTTTTCTTATTTACGAATTCTAGAATTCCTTCTCTGGATAATTCCCTACCATAGCCAGATGCTTTTGTGCCCCCAAAAGGCAATCTAGGGTCAGATTTTACCATGTCATTTATAAAAAATGCTCCATCTGGAATATCCGATATAATGTCCATTGCAGCATCTATATCTTCAGTGAATAACATGCTACCTAATCCAAATCTAGAGTTTGCTGCTAATGCAATAGATTCATTTCGGTTTTTAACTTTAATGATTGCAGCCACGGGTCCAAAGGTTTCTTCTATAAATACAGGCATTTTTGTAGTAACATCAGTAAGTATAGTAGGCGAAAAATAGGCACCTTTGCGTTTGTTGCCTAATTGGACTTTAGCTCCTAGAGCTATAGAATCTGTTACTTGTTTTTGTAGTTCTTCTGCTAAATCTTCCCGAGCCATTACGCCAATAAAAGTATCTTTTTTCAAGGGGTCGCCAATTGTTAGCGACGTCACTTTTTCCAAGAATTTTTCAAGGAAAGAATCGTAGATATCTTCACAAACTATAAATCGCTTTGCGGCAATACAGCTCTGGCCGGTATTTTGCATACGTGCGTTTACCATAGTGTCAATATGCATATCTAAATCGGTATCTTCCCAAATAATGCATGCGTTGTTGCCACCAAGCTCTAATACGGTTTTTTTAAGATTTTCTCCTGCTGTACGAGCAATAGACTTTCCTGCTTTTTCGCTCCCGGTTAAGGTAACGGCTTTAATGCCATCATGGGCAATTAGCTTTTCTATTTCCTCATGCCCTACAATTAAACTTTGAAAACATCCTTCGGGATACCCGGCATCAACAAATAACTTTTCAATGGCCAATGAACAACCTGTAACATTTTGTGCATGTTTTAAAAGCGCTGTATTTCCTGCTGTTAATGTAGGTGCGGCAAAACGAATTACTTGCCAAAAAGGATAATTCCAAGGCATTACCGCAAGAATGCACCCTAATGGATCATGACTGATAAAGCTTTCTTCAGCATCTGTTTTTATGATTTCATCTGCCAATAACTCTTCGGCATTTAGTGCATAGAAATCGCAAACCCAAGCACATTTTTCAATTTCTGAAATACCTTGTGAAATAGGTTTTCCCATTTCAATTGTCATCAATTCCGCGTATTCCTCTTTGCGGTCCAGTAGTAAATCTGCCAGTTGAGACAGTAATTTACACCGCTCTTCAATTTTAGTGTTTGCCCATGAATTTTCAAATGCCAGTGCTTTTTCTAATTTCGAATGTATTGCGTTTTGCGTATCTACCTTATAGGTTTTTATTAATTCGCCAGAATATGGATTTTTGGATAGGTATTCTTTCATAATTGCTAATTTAATTGAAACCAAGTTTAGGTGTTAATTCGATTCATTTTAATCTTAACCCTTTTAAGCTATTGTTAACGTTATTATGTGTCGGTTTCAAATTAAGTATTAGTATCTTTAATGCAGTTGATTATAAGTAATGTTGAGTCATATTTATCATCAATAAATTTAAAGTTTAACTAAAAACAAAATCGATGAACAATAGTGGAAATACATTATTAGCAATAATTGCAGGATCTGCCATAGGAGCAACTTTAGGAATTCTTTTTGCTCCGGATAAGGGAGAAAATACAAGAAGGCTAATTGCTGATCAAGCGGCCGCGACAAGAGATAATTTAACTGAAAGTGCCCTTGACCTTAAAAACAGAGTGGCGACTAAAGTTTCGGATGAAAGAGACACCATTGATTCTCGTGTTGAATCTATTGTGTCTGATTTAAGTTATAAGACCGAAGACGTTATATTGGCCTTAGAAAAGAAATTAGCTGAGTTAAAGTCTAAAAATAAGAAATTACAGAAAACAGTTTAAATGGGAGTCATTGATTCGCTTAATGAAACATCAAACAAAGCAATTGATGTAGGAGAGGTTTATTATAAAAAAACTCAAGAATATTATAAGCTTAAAGTTTTTCAGCAATTAACAATGACCACTGGTATGCTGCTAAAAATTGCGGTTATTGGTAGTCTTGGTTTTTTAGCACTTATATTTCTGTCGGTAGCAGGAATAATTTATTTGGGAAATGTACTGGAAAGTATGGTAGCGGCGTGTTTAATTGCCAGTGGGGTCTTTGTACTTTTATTTGTAGTTACTTATGTTTTTAGAAGGAAAATAGACAATATTTTAGTAAAAAACCTATCGGTTAAATTCTTTAGTTAGAGCTGTATGTATAAAAATTTTGATGAAATAGAGTTTAACTTAAAACGATTGAAATTGGAACGTGAAATTGCTTTAGAAGAACTTAAGGGGTTAAAGCATGATGTTCAACAAGATTTAAGTCCCTATAACTGGATGTCCTCTGCTTTTTCAGCAGCTAAGAAATATGGTATGTTATATTTAATTCGGAAAATTTTGAAGTAATCGTAAAAGGTAAAGTGTTTACTCGATAATCTAGATTTAAAAGCTCCGAAGCTTGCCTCGAAATGAAAATATTTCTTCCTATAAATGCCTCATAGGCTTGCCCTGAGGTTGTTTTCTTGTACTAAAGTTTTAGATTTGCGAAGCGAATATTCTCATTTTCTTACATTCAATGAATCAATTAGTTTATTTAACTAAACATAATTAAGATAGCGCCTACAGCGGTCAATACCAATATCATCTTTCTAAAGAAAGCCTCTTTAATGAGTTTTATAAACCGAACTCCAACAAAGAAACCTACCAAAATACCAGGTAGTAATATTAGGTTAAAGGACAAAGATTCTAATGAAATAGTTTTCCATACGAAAAAATGAAAGGGTAACTTTATAATATTCATAATGAGAAAGAGCCAAGCAGCTGTACCAATAAAATTGTTTTTTGGTAATTGCATAGCTAAAAAGTAAATATTTGAAAAAGCGCCAGCTAAATTGCCAACCATTGTCGTAATGCCCGCTATAGTACCAATTGAGCCTGCAAATAACCAATGTTTGGGCACGGTTTTATCTTTTTTACGATCCCAATAGAACATCATAATAACAGTGATTATGATAATAATTGCCATGCCAACTTTAAAAAATTTCTCAGGTAATTCATTACCAATTACAACCCCGATCAGTAATCCAAAAACCATCCATGGTAATACCTTAAAAACATATTTCCATTTTGTGTACCTATTATAATAAATAACAGCAAAAATATCAGCTGAAATAAGTAATGGAACTACCATACCTGTAGATTCTTTTGCACCAAAGGCCAATACCATTAATGTAACATTTAAAACAGCAATACCTTTTATTCCAGCTTTAGATAAACCAATAATAAAGGCAGCCCCAAAGGCCAAAATCCAAGCAGTTGATGTAATTTCAGAAGTTATTGATAGAAGCACGAGGTACGTTTAGCGTATTAGATGTAAAAATGTCCGAAAATAATATATCTTTAACAATCAACCTAAAACCAACTTATGGAACTCAGTACACTTGACTATGGCTTTATCATAGTTTTCTTCTCGCTTGTCTTAGGCATTGGGGTATACGTATCAAAAAGCTCAGGTAAAGATACATCAGAATTTTTTCTTTCAGGGCGAACTATGCCTTGGTGGTTATTAGGGCTTTCTATGGTAGCGACAACATTTTCTACAGATACGCCTAATTTGGTAACAGATATTGTTCGTACTAACGGAGTTTCTGGAAACTGGGTTTGGTGGTGCTTCTTAATTACTGGAATGTTAACCGTTTTCGTTTATGCTAAATTATGGCGTAAGTCCAATGTAAATACTGATCTTGAGTTTTATGAAATGCGTTACGGTGGTAAGCCAGCTAGTTTTTTAAGAAAGTTTAGAGCAATATATTTAGGAGTAATTTTTAATGTTATAACCATGTCTGCCGTAACATTGGCAGCAATTAAAATTGGAAGTATAATGCTAGGGTTAGAGCCTTGGCAAACAGTGGTAAGTGCAGGTTTAATTACAGTGACATTTAGTGCACTGGGAGGTTTTAAAGGTGTTGTTTATACCGATTTTCTTTTGTTTTTTGTTGCAATGGCCGGTGCAATAGGCGCGGCATATTATCTTGTAAATATTCCAGAAGTTGGGGGTATAAAAGAATTAATGGCAAATGAAAACGTATCTGAAAAATTAAACATATTACCAGATTTCAGCAATAAAAAAGCTTTGATTACTTTATTCATAATTCCTTTGGCCGTTCAGTGGTGGAGTTCTTGGTACCCTGGTGCAGAACCAGGTGGTGGTGGTTATATAGCACAGCGTATGTTGGCGGCTAAAGACGCAAACCATGCAATTGGCGCTACCTTCTTTTTTAATATTATGCACTATGCACTACGTCCATGGCCGTGGATTTTGGTTGCATTGGCATCTATAGTTGTATATCCAGATTTAGCGAGTATACAAGAAGCTTTTCCAAATGTAACACCAGATAAACTAGGTCATGATTTGGCCTATTCAGCAATGTTGACAAAATTACCCAGTGGATTACTAGGTGTTGTTTTGGCTTCGCTTGTGGCTGCTTATATGAGTACAATTAGCACGCAATTAAACTGGGGCTCTTCCTATATTGTTTATGATTTTTACAAGCAACAAGTAAATCCAAACGCTTCAGAGAAAAGACTTGTTGCAGTGGGTAGAATATCAACCGTTGTTTTAATGGTCTTTAGTGCAGGGTTGGCATTATTACTTCAAAATGCATTACAATTATTTGATGTTTTGTTGGCCTTTGGAGCTGGCACTGGTCTTATTTTTATATTAAGGTGGTTTTGGTGGCGAATTAATGCCTGGAGTGAAATTACTGCTATGTTCGCTTCTGGTATTATTTCTATCATATTAAAATTAACCCCACTTGGGGCATTTCTTTTTGCAACGGACACTGGCATTTTACCAGATTGGTCCGAATATATTTTTATAGTGGTAGTAACTACGGCAATTTGGTTAATAGCTACATTTATGACGCAACCAGAATCTAAAGATACCTTACGAAGTTTTTACAAAAAAATACAGCCAGGTGGGCCGGGTTGGTCTAAAGTTGTAAGTGAAGCGAATAAAGATGCTGTAGAAATTGTCGAGGCAAAAGAAAAGTGGAGTGTTCCTGCAGGAATTTCTGCAATGCTTATTGGAGTGGTACTTATCTATTCTATCATGTTTGCAACGGGGTATTGGATATATGGTAGAACCACACAAGCTATTGTGCTAACCATTATTTCTATCATATCAGGAATATTGTTGATTAAAGCTTGGAACCGATTAAAAGGGAATATTCTATAGTTTTAGCAATATGAAAGATAGAATTTTATCGGTTGATATTTTTAGAGGAGCTACTATTTTGTTAATGGTACTGGTAAATACGCCAGGAACATGGTCCAATGTTTATGCGCCATTTCTGCATGCAGATTGGCATGGCTATACACCAACCGACCTAGTTTTTCCTTTCTTTCTCTTTATCGTAGGCACATCAATTGCATTCTCCTATAAAAATAGAACTGTAGATGCTAAAGCGTATAAAAAGATTGCCATTAGAGCATTAAAATTAATTGCACTTGGGTTATTTTTAGGAGCTTTTATAATACACTTTCCTTTCTTTAAAAATTTCAATGAGATACGTTTTCCTGGGGTATTACAACGAATAGGGGTTGTATTTTTCTTTGCTGCGTTATTATTTATAAATCTTGATTGGAAAAAGTTGATTTGGGCAACAGCAATATTATTAATCGGATATTGGCTATTGATGACATTTATACCTGTTGAAGGGGTAGCCTCTACTTTAGAAAGAGCACCAAATAATTTAGCCAATTGGGTAGATGTAAAAGTTTTTGGTTCACATAATTATAAAGCAGATTATGATCCAGAAGGTTTGTTAAGCACCATTCCCTCAATTGCAAGTTCTTTATTGGGTGTATTTACTGGTTTAATCCTTACTTCAAAACAAGAAAAGAAAACAAAAATATTAATAGGCCTGGGTGGTAGTCTCCTTATCATAGGTCATATTTGGGACATAATATTCCCAATCAATAAAGCTCTTTGGACAAGTAGTTTTGTATTAGTAACCGCAGGTTGGGCAAATCTTATTTTGGCGCTTATATATTACCTAACTGATGTTAAAAAAATTGAATTTGGCTCTATATTTAGATATGCCGGTGCCAATGCAATTGTTATCTATTTCTTATCAAGCTTTATTAGCAAAGTAATGGGCCAAATACAAATTGGCGATACTTCGTTACATGGGTGGTTATTTCATAGAATATATGTACATGATTTTATGGCATTGGAAACTTCTTCATTATTATATGGCTTAAGCGTTGTGTTGTTTTACAGTTTAGTGGGGTATTTTCTGTACAAGAAGAAAATATTTATAAAGGTATAAAGCCTTATTTAGCCATTGCCCAGGAAATAAACTTTGGAAAAACTTTCCCCCAAGTAGGCAAATCGTGTTTTCCACCTTCCACTTGAACGTAGGTAATATCGCCAGGGTAGGTGTATCCCTTAAGTGTCAGTTCATTAATAACCTCTAAAGTGTCATCAATAGCATCAATAATTCCATTATTATTTCTGTCCGCTGTTTCATCTTGAGATCCACATTCAAACCAAAATTTTAAATGAGGAGCATAAACACCTTTTTTTATCACTTCTAAAGCAATTCTACTCCGGTCTTTTAAATCATTCTTTATATATGCTTTTTTACGCCACCAGAAAGAGCCACTAAACACCCCAACTTTTCCAAATTTATCACTGTTATTAAATGCAATATCAAAGGCAGATAACCCACCTAGGGACATACCGCAGTATACCCATTCTTTAAAATCTTTAGAAGCTTTAAATTCTTTTTTTAGGAATGGAAGAAATTCATCTATAATGAACTTAGAGTATTTTAAGGCTTGGCCACCTCTTCCTTTAAAATCTGTGGTAGAAGCAGTTCCATATTCATGAATTCTATTTTCATTACACGAAAGACCAACATATATAAACGGCTTTGTCTCTTTTGAAGAAAAAGCTAATGATAAGATTTCGGATAAAAATAGTGCATCATAATCTTGTCCGTCATTCATTAATAATACAGGGAATTCTGTAGAAGATTTTAAATAATCTATAGGTGCAACAATGCGAAAAATAACCGAGCGATTTAGATTTTTGGAAAAATAACTTCCCTTTATAGTAATAGGTTCTATTTGAAATAGCATGAAAATTAAGAATAAGAATACAAGTTTAGGAATCCAAAAAAGATAATCTAAGGCAATTTTTAAAATAAATTACTTTTGCCGGTCTTAAAATGTTGATTATTAAACATTTTAATTATCTTAATACATGGCAAAAATAGAACACATTCAATATTATTCCAATATTCTTGGAAGAAATGTTAATTTAGAAATCACAGGTCACTGGGGACATCCTATTTTAATGTTTCCTTCTTCTGGTGGTCAGTATACACAGAATACAGAATTTGGTCTTCTTGGTTCAATAATGAGTTTTATTGATGAAGGTAAAGTAAAAATATATAATGTAGAGACCATTGATATGTTGTCATTTTATGATGACCACATGGATTCTGGCACTAAAATTCATAATTACGAATTGTACATGCAATTTTTAAAAAATGAATTAATACCTTATATCCAGCAAGAATGTAACACACATAGAATTGGTGTTGCTGGGGTTAGTTTTGGAGGCTATCATGCAGCTAACACCGCGTTTAGATTTCCAGATTTGATATCACATTATATAGGAATGAGCGCTGCATTTAACATACGGTCTATGGTGCCCATGTTAGATGATATGCGAATTTATTACAATTGTCCGGATGAATTTATGAGTCATGAAGAAGGTTGGAAATATGACCATATACAAATAGTTTTAGGCACGTCGGACTGGGATATTTGTTTGGATAAAAACAAACGCATGTCCAGCATTCTTAGGGAAAAAGGAATTGATCATTGGTATGATGAAAAGAAATGGATAGATCATGATTGGCCTTTGTGGAAAATGATGTTTCCTGAATATTTAGGGGCTTTCTTTAACTAAAAGAGCAACAAATAGGGACAATTGAAGCAAATTAGACCATTTTTTAATTGTAACTTAAAAAGAATATAAAATTTAAAATATACATAGATGATAAAAAAAGTAGGAATATTATTTGGTATGGAAGACACTTTTCCATGGGCATTTATTGATAAAGTAAATGAGTTGGGAAAAGGTGAAATTGTTGCAGAAGCTGTTCAAATAGATAAGGTGCAACAAGGTATAGATTATGGTTACAGTGTAATATTTGACCGTATTTCTCAAGAAGTGCCATTTTATCGAGCATATTTAAAAAATGCGTCATTAATGGGTACAGCTGTAATCAACAATCCATTTTGGTGGAGTGCCGATGAAAAATTTTTTAATAATTGTTTATCTATGGAAATTGGGATTCCAGTTCCAAAAACTGTTCTACTTCCATCTAATACCAGACCGGACAACACAAGTGAAACTTCATTTAGAAATTTAAAGGCCCCTTTAGACTGGGACTATATGTTGGATTATATTGGATTTCCAGCCTATATGAAACCACATGATGGTGGCGGATGGAAAAGTGTTTATCGTTTAGAAAATTCAGATGAGCTTTTTGCCGCACATAAAGAAACAGAGCAATTAGTGATGATGTTGCAAGAAGAAATTGTTTTCGACGATTATTTTCGGGTATATTGTTTAGGGCAGAAATATGTACATATAATGCCTTACGACCCAAGAAAACCTTTTCACGAGCGCTATGTAAGCGATATTAAGGCTACCGGCAATGAGCGTAAAAAATTATTAAAAACAGTTCACGATTACACACTAAGATTAAATCAAGCATTAGGCTACGATTTTAATACAGTAGAATTTGCAGTTCGTGACGGTGTTCCATACGCCATTGATTTTTGTAACCCAGCACCGGATGCTGATATACATTCTGTAGGACAAGAGAATTTTGATTGGATTGTAGAACACTCAGCTAAGTATGCTATTGAAAAGGCAAAAGCCCATAAACCTAACCAGAATAACACTTCTTGGGGTGGTTTCGTAAGAAATTGTATTACTCCTTTAAAGTCTAAAACGAGTAAGGTAAATCTTAAAACGGCATCAGAAGCTAAGAAAACAGCAGTAAAGAAAGTAGTTAAAAAGGCCGTTGCCAAAAGTATCACTGCTAAAACAGCGGTTAAAAAAGCATCTGTTAAAACGAAACCTACAGCTAAACCTAAGAAGTAAAAAGAGGGAAATACTTATATTAAAGAAACAACATTTACTATATGCATAAATTTACTTTAGGAATTGAAGAAGAATTTCAAATTTTAGAGAGTGATACGTATGAACTACGTTCACAAATGTCTAAGATCATTGATGATGGAAAGGTATTACTTCAAGAACGTATAAAGGAAGAAATGCACCAGTCCATGGTAGAAATGGGCACTAATATTTGTGAAAATATTCATCAGGTTAGAGATGAGGTTTCTTATTTAAGGCAACAGGTAATTAAACTGGCCGATGATGAAGGGCTAAAAGTTGCAGCAGCTGGTACACACCCAATTTGTGAGTGGAATAAACAATTAATTACGGCTAATCCAAGATATGAAGCCATTATCCACGAAATGGCAGATGTGGCTCGCGGAAATCTAATTTTTGGCATGCATGTTCATGTGGGTATACCAAGTAGAGAAGAAGGGTTGGAAATTTTGAATACAGTTCGTTATTTCTTGCCGCATTTGTATGCATTGTCTACGAACTCACCTTTTTGGGAAGGGCGTAACACAGGTTTTAAATCGTATAGAAGTAAAGTATTTGATAAGTTTCCAAGAACGGGTATTCCTCCTTTCTTTTCTACTGTAGCAGAATACGATAAATTTGTTGACATTTTAGTTAAGACAAATTGTTTAGATAATAGTAAAAAGATATGGTGGGACATAAGATTACATCCTTTTTACCCGACTATAGAGTTTAGAATATGCGATGTGGTAATGACCGTTGATGAGGTGACGTGTATTGCTGCCTTAATGCAGTGTTTGGTTGCTAAGTTGTATAAATTAAATCGTAAAAACCAGACCTTTAAAAACTATAGACGTTTATTGTTAAGTGAAAATAAATGGCGTGCTGCGCGATGGGGGATAGATTCTAAATTAATTGATTTCGGTAAAGAAGAAGAGGTGCCATTCGCAAAATTAATGAATGAATTATTAGAGTTTATTGATGATGTCGTGGACGATTTAGGATGCCGTACAGAAGTAAACTACGTGTATCAAATTCTAGAATCGGGAACAGGGGCAGATAGGCAATTAAAAGTTTATGATGAAACAGGCGACTTAACCCAGGTTACCAAATACATTGTTTCACAGACTAAAAAAGGGCTTTAGTCGTTTTTATATAATCATTTCGATATCGATTCGTTTTATAAAGAATTAGGAAAAGGATATGAACAGTAATTATAAGATAGCGGTGTTAGATATGAATGCTGGGCGGCCAAATGAAGGCATGCGCTGTATTACTACGCTAGTGGGTGAGTTTTTAACTCAAGAAGATATAAAAGGAACGTATGATGTTTTTGAGGTAAGAATTGATCAAGAATTACCGGATTTAAATTCATATGATATTTTTATATCCTCTGGAGGACCAGGTTCTCCTCTAAAAACCGGGGCCGAATGGGAGCAAAAATATTTTTCTTTTTTGGATGCCATTTTATATCATAATTTATCAAATTCAGTAAAGAAGCACGTTTTTCTTATTTGTCATTCCTTTCAATTGGCCTGTCTACATTGGGATGTGGCAAGAGTCACTAAAAGACGATCAACATCTTTTGGTATATTCCCCATTTATAAAACAAAAAGTGGCGAACAAGAAGTGTTGTTTAAAGATTTAAACGACCCTTTTTATGCGGTAGACTCAAGAGATTACCAGGTAGTAGGGCCTAAAGAGTGGAAACTAGACACCTTAGACGGCAAGGTGCTATGTAGAGAAAAAATTAGACCAAATGTACCTTTGGAACGTGCGGTAATGGCAATTCGTTTTTCTAATGAAATCTTCGGAGTTCAATTTCATCCAGAAGCAGATGCAGAGGGAATGTCACATTATTTTGGTAAACCAGAAAAAAGAGCACAAATAGTTAAGAGACATGGCAAGAAAAAATATCTTGAAATGATAACACAGCTCGATGACAAATCTAAAATTTGGAAAACGAATAGAACATTAATACCTACTTTTCTAAAATTGGCCGCAGAGGCCATAGAAAGCCAAAAATTACAAACTGTATGATACCAAAAATAAGGGATGAATTTAATGCTACTTTTAAGGAATCCTATTATAAGAATTTATTGAATCATATAGAAAGTACTTTTAACGAGCCAAGTGCATTTAGAATATCTGAAACTCCGGTTTTTATAAGTAAAGCAATTAAAGAAGAAGTGGAGAATGCTTGTAATTCTATTATTTCTCAATTATGGAATATTGATTTTACTGAAATTCGCAGAAAATTTATTCCGGCAGAACTTCAATCCCCTGTGCCAATGGGGAATCCTCATTTTTTGGCAATAGATTTTGGCCTATGTGAAGATGGTAATGGAGGTGTTATGCCACAATTAATTGAGCTACAAGCATTTCCTACCCTATTTTTTTATCAACCTTTTTTGGGGGAAGCATTTTTAAAATGTTATCCAAACCTACCAAAAGAAGGTTTTGATTATTATTTAGGAGGATTAAATAAAGAAAGTTATACCAAAAAGGTAAAGGATATTATTTTAGGTGATGAAAAACCAGAAAATGTAATTTTACTAGAACTCTTTCCCGAAAAGCAGAAAACACGCATCGATTTTTGGGCCACTCAAAACGCAATTGGCATTGATGTGGTCTGTATGACTAAAGTGATAAAAGAGGGCAAAAAATTGTTCTATATAAAAGAGGGCAATAAGACCCCAATACATAGAATTTATAATAGGGTTATTTATGACGAGTTGGAACGTATCCAAGATTTGAAAATTAATTTTAATTTGAACGATGATTTAGATGTAGAATGGATTACCCATCCAGATTGGTTTTTTATGATATCTAAATGTATAATGCCTCTCTTAGAGCATAAAAATATTCCTAAATCGTATTATTTAACCGATTTCCCGTCAGATTTAGACTTAAACCAATATGTTTTAAAACCTTTATTTTCATTTGCCGGACAAGGGGTCGATTTGTACCCAAAACAAGAAACCATTAATGACATTACGGATAAACAGAATTATATTTTACAACAAAAAGTGCAGTATGCGCCATTAATAAAGACGAGTACTGCTAAAAATTCTAAAGTAGAATTACGAATGTTATTTGTGTGGGACGATAATACAAACAAATTGGAACCAGTAATTAACCTTACACGTATGAGCAAAGGAGAGATGATAAATGTATCACACCAAGTAAATGAAACATGGATAGGGTCTTCAATAAGTTTCTTTGAACAATAACAAATTAACGTTGCCAAATATCCTCAATAAATTCTGCTTGTGTTGTGCCTTCAGGACATAGGGAAAAGCCAACAACACCCATGGATGCATAGGTGCAGATTTCTTCACAATTTTCGTTCAAAATAATTCCTCCTTTGTCGTTTGTAGCCCAGTATTGTGTAGAACCATCTATTGCACGATATTTACTTATTTTAGTGTAGAGATTTTCATCAGAATTCATCATAGTCTCTTCTGCGTATGTATTAAGACACTCAGGTTTCAAATCATTTGTTGAATTATCAGAAGTACATGCACTAAAAAAGAAAATAAATAGTATTTCTAAAATAAACTCTTTCATTCTTTAGGTTTAACCTTTTAAAGTTATCTTAAAGAAATTAATTTTGCAACATATTTACCAATAACATCGAACTCTAAATTTACAATAGTTCCTACTTTATAGGTGTTAAATCGTGTATGTTCGTAGGTAAAAGGAATAATTGCCACATCAAAGCTATTTTTTTCAGAATTGACGACCGTTAAACTTGTACCATCTATAGTAATAGAGCCTTTTTCAATAGTAGGGTTTCCAGTTGCTGCATCATAGGTAAATGAGAAAATCCAACTACCATTATCTTCTCTCACACTAGTACATTCTCCGGTTTGATCTACATGACCCTGAACAATATGTCCGTCTAACCTTGAGCCTAAAATCATTGCACGTTCTAAATTAACAGAATCATTTGTTTTTAAGCGTCCTAAGTTGGTTTTATTCAAGGTTTCTGCAATTGCTGTCACGGTATAGGTTGTGTCAGTTAAGCTTACAACAGTTAAGCAAACGCCGTTATGAGCAACACTTTGGTCAATTTTAAGCTCCGATGTTAAGCTAGATTCTATTGTAATATCTAAGTTACCGCCTATAGCCTCAATAGAGGAAACCTTGCCTAATGTTTCAATAATTCCCGTAAACATGTGTCGTTTAATTTAAGTAATTTTGTTCTTCAATATAGGTTTCCTAATGTTTAAATTAGGATGACCACCTAGCCACTCCTTTTAGGAGAGGACTAAACCTTTTTTTTATGGTTTTGGGTGGCGCTACAAAGGTACAGATTATCATGGAGGAAAATAGGAAAATAAGGTTAGGCATCTCAATAGGAGACTTAAACGGAATAGGTTGTGAAGTGGCATTAAAAACATTTGAAGATAGTAGAATGTTAGATTTTTGCACGCCTGTTATTTTTGCGTCAAATAAGACTATTTCTTATCAAATGAAGGAGTTGAATATGAGTATTGTTTTTAATGGCGTACCTACGGCATCAAAAGCAATTGACAATAAACTCAACATTGTAAATGTATGGAAAGAAGTGCCAAGAATTAATTTTGGTGAAGCAACTGAGGAAGGTGGTAAATATGCATTAAAGTCTTTAAAAGCAGCAGTTGATTCATTAAAAAAGGGAGAAATAGATGTTTTGGTCACAGCGCCTATTAATAAAAACAATATTCAGTCAGAAGAATTTAAATTCCCTGGTCATACAGATTTTTTGGCGCAAGAACTGCAAGGAGAGAGTTTAATGTTCATGGTTACTGAATCTTTAAAAGTAGGTTTATTAACAGACCATGTTGCAGTTAAAGATGTGTCTGCAGCCATAATCCCAAGATTAATTCGTGATAAAATCAATACTATAGAAAAATCACTTATGATGGATTTCGGTATTCGTAAACCAAAAATTGCGTTATTAGGTATTAATCCGCACAGTGGTGATAATGGTGTTATTGGCAAAGAAGACGATGAAGTTTTAAAACCAGTAATACAAGAAATGTCGAATATGGGACATTTAGTGTATGGACCTTATTCTGCCGATAGTTTTTTTGGGTCTGACGGGTATAAAAAATTTGACGCAATATTAGCGGCTTATCACGATCAAGGTTTAATTCCTTTTAAGACTATTTCCTTTGGCCAAGGTGTTAACTATACTGCAGGTTTAGATAAGGTAAGAACTTCGCCAGATCACGGAACTGCATATGAAATTGCAGGTAAAGGAGTTGCAGATGAAAGTTCTTTCAAAGAAGCAGTTTTTATGGCATTAAAGATTTTTAAGAATAGAACCGAGTATCAAGAGCTAACAAAAGACATATTAAAAAAGCAGCGTTTAAAGAGAGAACGTTAATTTTTAGACAACAAAAAAGTTATAAAGATAAATAGTTGATAACTATTGTCTTTTATTAAAATAATAGTATCTTTGCACCCGCCTTTTGTGGGCGAATAGTGTTAATTTAAGTGTGTACGTGATGAAGCAAAAGGAGTTCAACATTCCTTTCTCAGGATTGAAGCAAGGAAAACACAACTTTGATTACCAGATTGACAATACGTTCTTTGATTCTTTTGGATATGATGAATTTAACGACGCCAACATCAAATTAGATGTTGTACTTCACAAAACAAGTACAATGATGGAGGTTAGTTTAATGGCATCAGGAACAATAAATGTTGATTGTGACATTACCAGCGAACCATATGATCAAGCTATTAGCGGCGATTTACATTTGGTGGTAAAGTTTGGTGAAGAGTATAATGATGAGAATGATGAAATATTAATTCTTCCTCATAACGAACACCAATTGAACATTGCCCAATACGTGTATGAAATGCTAGTATTGGCAGTTCCACAAAAAAGAATTCATCCTGGTATTGAAGATGGCACTTTAAAGTCTGAAGTGTTAGACAGGTTAAAGGAGCTTCAACCAAAAGAGAAAAAATCGAATAAAGAAGAAAACGATCCCCGTTGGGATGAATTAAAGAAACTATTAACGGATAAATAAGGTTTAAATGGCACATCCTAAAAGAAAAATTTCCAAAACAAGGAGAGACAAGAGAAGAACACATTACAAGGCAGTAGCACCTACATTGGCTAAGGATTCCTCAACAGGAGAAATGCACTTATTCCATAGAGCTCACTGGCACGAAGGTAAATTACATTATAGAGGTCAAGTTTTAGTTGATAAGACTGAAGAAGCAGAAGCGTAAGACCTTTTAAAATTATAACAAGCTCCCACTTCGTTTAGAAGTAGGGAGTTTTTTTTAGCCCAATTTGTTTGATTGTTCGTTATTACTACGGTGATAGTGGAGCGTTATACTTTTTATTAAACAAATGGAAATTTTCAAAAACCAGATAACTTTAAAGGAAAAGTCGTTGAAAATCACTAATTTTCATGACTTTTGACTCGTTTTTTAAGTTTTTTACAAGAAAGCAAATAAAGTATGACCAAAATTACAGCAGCTATAACCGCGGTAGGAGGCTATGTTCCCCAATTTGTAATGACGAATAAAATGCTTGAGGATTTGGTGGATACCAATGACGAATGGATTACCACAAGAACTGGTATAAAGGAAAGAAGAGTATTAAAAAAGGAAGAAGGCGAAGGAACATCATATTTAGCAATAAAAGCAGCACAAGACCTTATGACCAAGAAAGGTCTTGATCCATTAGAAATAGACTTGGTAATTGTTGCAACGGCCACTCCAGATAGTATGGTGGCTTCTACAGCTGCATTTGTAGCTTCAGAAATTGGAGCAGTAAATGCTTTTGCTTATGATTTGTTGGCTGCATGTTCAAGTTTTCTTTTTGGAATGTCTACTGTTGCAGGTCATATAGAAACTGGCAGATATAAAAAAGTGTTATTAATAGGCGCTGATAAAATGTCTTCAATTATAGATTATACAGATCGTACTACCTGTATTATTTTTGGTGATGGAGCTGGAGCAGTGCTATTTGAACCAAATAATGAGGGCTTAGGTTTACAAGATGAATATTTAAGAGCTGATGGTAGTGGAAGACAATTTTTAGGAATGGAAGGTGGGGGCTCAATTATGCCGGCCACAATTGAAAGTGTTACAAATAAAAAGCATTTTATTTTTCAAGAAGGTAAAACGGTTTTTAAGTTTGCTGTTTCTAATATGGCAGATGTAGCAGCTAAAATTATGACTAGAAATGAACTTTCTGAAAAAGATGTTGATTGGCTAGTGCCACATCAAGCAAATAAGCGTATTATCGATGCTACTGCTAAAAGAATGGGAGTAGACGATTCTAAGGTTTTGATGAATATACAGCGTTATGGAAACACTACGTCGGGGACATTACCACTATTATTATTCGATTACGAAAAACAGCTTAAAAAAGGAGATAACCTTGTATTTGCAGCCTTCGGTGGAGGGTTTACCTGGGGTTCTATATATTTAAAATGGGCTTATAACTAACAACAACTACCACTTATAACTAAAAGAAATATGGATATTAAAGAAATTCAAAGCCTCATCAAGTTTGTTGCCAAATCTGGTGCGAGCGAGGTAAAATTGGAGACGGATGATATAAAAATTACCATCCGTACTGGAAGCTTGAGTACAGGAAATTCAGAACCAACCTATGTGCATACTATGCCAATGGCTCAACAAGCTATGCCGGCCGCTGCTCCTGTTCATACAGAACAACAAGTTGCCGCTAGCGCTACTTCTGAGGCAGACAAAAAGAAGGCAGAAAATGACAAATACATTACAATAAAGTCACCTATTATTGGTACTTTCTACAGAAAACCTTCTCCGGATAAACCTGTTTTTGTAGAGGTTGGCGATACCATTGGAAGCGGAGATGTTCTTTGTGTTATTGAAGCAATGAAATTGTTTAATGATATTGAATCTGAAGTTTCTGGAACAATAGTTAAAATATTGGTAGATGATTCTTCACCAGTAGAGTTTGATCAACCATTATTTTTGGTTGACCCTTCTTAACTAAATTTTGAGTAGTAATTGTTAGATGCTATTTTTTTAATGGCATGTAAGAATGATGTTGAACCAAGAACTTAAAATTTAAAAGATGTTTAAAAAAATACTGATTGCAAATAGAGGTGAAATCGCTTTACGTGTTATTCGAACCTGTAAAGAAATGGGTATTAAAACCGTTGCTGTTTATAGTAAGGCAGATGAGGAAAGCTTACATGTGCGTTTTGCAGATGAAGCTGTATGTATTGGGCCTGCAGCCAGTAGCGAGTCTTATCTAAAAATACCAAATATAATTGCAGCTGCGGAAATCACAAATGCAGATGCTATTCACCCAGGTTATGGTTTTCTATCGGAAAACTCAAAATTCTCACGAATATGTGCTGAGCACGATATAAAGTTCATTGGAGCCTCTGGTGATCAAATAGACAAAATGGGAGATAAGGCGACTGCCAAAGAAACCATGAAAGAAGCTGGCGTGCCATGTGTGCCAGGTTCAGAGGGGCTATTAAAAAATGTTGAAGATGCAAAAAAGGTAGCCAAAAAAATGGGCTATCCGGTTATGATCAAAGCTACTGCCGGTGGTGGTGGTAAAGGAATGCGCGCTGTAATGTCTGAGGACAAAATGGAAGACCTTTTTAGCAGTGCTGTAAATGAGGCTACCGCTGCTTTTGGAAATGGGGGTATGTACATGGAAAAACTTATTGAAGAGCCACGACACATTGAAATTCAAATTGTTGGTGATCAATATGGCAAAGCATGTCACTTATCTGAGAGGGACTGTTCTATACAGCGTCGCCATCAAAAATTAACAGAGGAAACTCCGTCACCTTTCATGACAGATAAGTTAAGAGAGGCCATGGGAGAGGCTGCTGTTAGAGCTGCAGAATACATAAAATATGAAGGTGCTGGTACAATAGAATTTTTGGTAGATAAGCACCGTAAGTTCTATTTTATGGAGATGAATACCCGTATTCAGGTAGAGCACCCGATTACAGAGCAAGTAATAGATTACGATTTAATTCGTGAGCAGATTTTAGTAGCTGCCGGAGTTCCAATTTCTGGAAAAAATTATCTACCTAAATTACATTCTATTGAATGTAGAATTAATGCAGAAGATCCTTATAATAACTTTAGACCATCACCAGGTAAAATAACCACGTTACATACACCAGGTGGCCATGGAATTCGTATGGATACGCATGTATATAGTGGATACAGCATTCCACCAAATTACGATTCTATGATAGCTAAGTTGATTACTACGGCCCAAACTAGGGAAGAGGCTATTAACAAGATGAAGCGAGCGCTAGATGAATTTGTAATTGAAGGTATTAAAACGACAATTCCATTTCATAGGCAATTAATGGATCATCCAGATTATTTAGCAGGTAATTATACTACAGCCTTTATGAATGATTGGAAAATGGATCCACCTAAAGAAGAATAATAAAAAACTCCAACAGCTATGTTGGAGTTTTTTTTATACCTATCCATTGCCTGTTAACACTGCTTTTGTTACGTTCTTTAAGTATCTTTAGTTTATCCGGCTTTTTTAAATAATTAGATACAATTTCATAATGAGAATTTTATCAATAATGTTACTACTATTTCTAATTGGGTGCAAAGAGAAATCCTCAGAGAAATCACAAGAAACAAAAGACGCCTCAGAAGAAATACTAAACGTTAAACCTATAGTTAGTTTTACGTTCGATGATGGAATTACCAATGAATTAGCTGGTTTCGAATTTAAAGATTGGAATAGAATGATATTGTCTCACTTAGACAATAATAAGGTAAAAGCCACTTTTTTCGTTACTGGTAGAAATAAGACGGATGAAATGGGTCAATTTTTACTCAGTACTTGGAATGATAAAGGACATAACATAGCAAATCATTCTTTTACGCATCCTAACTTCAATTCTGATAAAAATAATTTTGAATTATTTGAAAATGAATTGAATAAAACACATAACATCATTTCAAAATTTAGCAATAGTGTTTCTTTGTTTAGGTTTCCATATTTAAAAGAGGGTTCAAATAAATTTAAGGTCGACAGTATTAGAAATGTTCTTAAAAAGCATAATTATAAGAATGGATATGTTACCATTGATGCCTCAGATTGGTATATTAATCAACGCTTAATCAACCGCATTAATTCTGTTGGTATAGAAAATACAGAAACAGAAAAGTTTAAATCTTTTTACATTCAACATTTGTTAGATAGGGCCAATTATTACGAAAGATTATCATACAAGATTAATAATAGACATATCAGTCACACTCTTTTACTTCATCATAATTTAACATCGGCACTATTTTTAGGAGATTTAATTAAGGAGTTCAAGGAAAAAGGATGGGTAGTAATTGATTCCGAAAAGGCATATAAAGACAAAGTTTTTGATAATGTACCTAAATCAGAATTTGCAGGAGAAAGTCTAATTTGGTCTTTGGCGAAAGAATCTGGTAAATATGAAGAGCTACTTAGATACCCCGCTGAAGATAGTAGGTATGAAAAAGATAAAATGGATTCTCTTGGGCTATAGAACGATCTTAAGGATAAAATACGATTAATATGAACCTTAGTTATTGGGAACAGACATCTTGGTTTTCGAATATAGACTTTACAATCGTTGGTAGTGGTATTGTAGGCCTAAACTGTGCATTAGAATTAAGGTACAAATATCCAAAGGCACGCATTCTTGTTTTAGAAAAGGGAATTTTGCCACAAGGAGCAAGTACCAAAAATGCCGGCTTTGCTTGTTTTGGTAGTATATCTGAAATTTTATCGGACCTAAAAACACATTCAGAACAAGAGGTTATTGACTTGGTTAGAGATAGATATAATGGTATAAAATCCCTACGAAATTTATTAGGTGATTCCGCTATTGGATATGAAAAGAATGGTGGTCATGAATTGTTTTTAAATAAGGACGATGAGTTATTTGAATATTGTAGCGATAATATTGGAAAGATAAATCAGCTGTTAGAACCAGTTTTTAAAAAGAACGCTTTTGTACTAACTAGCAACAGTTTTAATTTTAAACAGGTAAATAGTAATTATATTTCTCAAGTTTTTGAAGGGCAGATACATACAGGTGAAATGATGAAATCACTTTTACAGTTGGCATTACAAAAAGGCATTGTTATTTTAAATGCTACTGCAGTGGATTCTTTTGAAGATATAGGGAATAAGGTGAGTATAAAAGCTAAGGAATTTGAATTTTTTAGCAATAAATTGTTAGTAGCTACTAATGGCTTTGCTTCACAATTATTACCTGAAAATGTTAAGCCAGCAAGAGCTCAAGTACTCATAACTAAACCAATTCAAGGGCTTAAAGTAAAAGGGACTTTTCATTTAGATGAGGGCTATTATTATTTTCGAAATATTGATAATCGTATTTTATTAGGAGGTGGTAGAAACTTGGATTTTAATACAGAGGAAACGGTAAAATTTGGGAATACGGCATTAATAACAAATAAATTAGAAGAGCTTTTAAGAAAGGTTATTTTACCAAATACAGAATTTGAAATTGACTATGGTTGGAGCGGAATTATGGGAGTGGGACAGCAAAAGAAACCAATTTTAAAACAGCTTAGCCATAATGTTGCTTGTGGAGTACGATTGGGAGGTATGGGTATTGCCATTGGATCAACCATAGGTAAGAAATTGGCAAACATATTTAGTTAGGTTTTGTTCATTTTATCCTATTTTTTTTAATCTTATCCGATAGTAAACAATTGTCATTTTATTATTTTTATATTCACCTCCCCTTTTGTCTATTTACATCCTACTTTATTTTTTAATTGCTGTCACAATCAGCATTTAAGAGTGCTATGTTGTAGCTTAAATAGTATATGAAAAAATTTATAGAACAGTTCAGCTTACCACAATATCAAATTATTTTTTTAGTTCTTTTTCTTACAGGTTGTGGCGCATCACAAACCAATTATCAAAGGGAGTATACAAAAGTTTGGAAAGAACATATTAAAAGCCAGGCATGGAAAGAGTCTTTAATAGCAAATAATTCTGATTCTAACACTGAATTATATGTAAGTAATGAAAATGTTGTAACTCTTGCAGAAGAGAAAAATATTGTTGTTGGATTTGAAGACAAATATCAAAGTTTAGTGTCTAAGGCGTATTATAAAATTATCACAGAAGCAGAAAAAGCAGATATGACAGTAACTGCGGAGTATCAAAAGATACAGAATAAACAATCGACATTAAAGTCAGATAAAAAAAGGACTATAGAAATAACAAAGCGATATGAGGCGCATAAAGCCATGTTAAGTGGCTTAAAATCTTGGAATATATTTAGCGAAAATCGTTCAGGAGATTTAGAATACTTTAAAGCTGAAAACGAGGCGGAAATTCTAAAAATGCTACAATCTGGCGAAAATGATAATCAAATCGTAAATTACCTCATTTATAAATTAGCAGATTTGTACCACGTTGAAGGAAATTGAAGAACTTAAGATTTTAAAAGATAAGGCATATGATTATTGTGTATGCTATGTAAGCGAACGATTAAAGAGAATACAACATCAAATAAATGAACTCGAAACTGCCTTAACTTCTGAAACAAAGAGTAGTGCTGGTGATAAACATGAAACAGGCCGAGCTATGATTCAATTAGAGCGAGAAAAACTTGGACAACAATTATCAGAATTAGAGAAAACCCAACAATTACTTTCTAAGGTACCAAGGAATAAAGCTTTCCAAGCCGTTGGTTTAGGGAGTTTAGTAGTAACCGATTTTTATATATATTTCATTTCTATATCCTCAGGAGAATTCAAATACAATTCAAAATCTATTTATTGTATTTCAGCCGGTACCCCAATTGGCAAATTAGTTTTTGGAAAGTCCGAAGGCGATATTTTTCATTTTAACAATAAACCTATAAAAATTCTAACAATTCACTAATATTTCATTTAATTAATATGAGTATCTTCAATTAGGCAATAATTTTATTACCTAATTGTTTTATGGATAAGAAAAAGAAATTACGAAGTAGTGAGTGGTTTGGTGGTAATGATAAAATGGGTTTTGTACACAGGTCGTGGTTAAGAAACCAAGGCTACCCAGATGACTATTTTGAAGGTAAACCCGTAATTGGAATCTGTAATACTTGGTCAGAGCTAACACCGTGTAATGGTCATCTTCGGGATTTTGCCGAGGTTGTAAAAAGAGGAATTTTAGAAGCAGGAGGGTTTCCTTTGGAGTTTCCCGTAATGTCTTTAGGAGAGACTATTATGAAGCCCACTACCATGCTATTTAGAAATCTGGCTAGCATGGATACCGAAGAATCTATTCGTGCCAATCCGCTAGACGGCGTAGTTCTATTGACAGGCTGTGATAAAACAACACCTTCAACCATAATGGGTGCTTGCAGTGTTGATTTGCCTACCATAGTTGTTCCTGGAGGACCCATGTTAAGTGGTCGTTTTAGAGGTGAGAAGATAGGCTCAGGTTCCATGAACTGGATGATTAAAGAGCGACAAGAGATAGGAGGATATTCTGCAGATGATATTAAAGAAGCAGAAGTCTGCGTTGCTCGTAGCATTGGCCATTGCAATACAATGGGTACAGCATCAACAATGGCAACTATGTGTGAAGCATTGGGCTTAACACTACCAGGCTTTTCTTCGATACCTGCAGTTGATTCCAGAAAAAAATTATTCGCGCAATTATCTGGTAGGCGAATAGTAGAAATGGTGAAAGAAGATTTAACCCTTTCGAAAATACTAACAAGAAAAGCTTTCGAAAATTCTATAATCACAAACGCCGCAGTTGGGGGGTCAACAAATCTTATTATTCACTTAACTGCGATTGCAGGAAGAATTGGAGTCGATTTAAAATTAGAGGATTTTGATTATATAGGTAGTAAAGTGCCATTACTTGTAAATTTAAAACCATCCGGAAAATATTTAATGGAAGATTTCTTTTATGCCGGTGGTTTACCTGTGGTTATGAAAGAATTAAAACCAATGCTGCGTAAAGGTGCCATAACTGTAAATGGTAAGAATATTACTGATAATTATGAGAATGAGGTCTGTTATGATCGCGATGTCATATCCTCTTTAGAGACTCCTTTTCAAAAAGAATCTGGGATTGCAGTTTTAAAAGGAAATCTTTGTGAAAATGGTGCGGTAATTAAACCATCTGCCGCGACACCGAGATTAATGAAGCATAGGGGTGAGGCTGTTGTTTTTGAGAGTATGGAAGATTACCATGAACGAATAGATAACCCTGATTTAGTAATAGATGAGAATAGCGTTATAGTGCTTAAAGGAGTAGGGCCAAAAGGTTATCCAGGAATGCCCGAAGTAGGTAATGTAGATTTACCCAAAAAATTATTAGCGAAAGGTATTACGGATATTGTTCGTATATCAGATGGTAGAATGAGTGGTACAGCTGCAGGAACGGTTGTTCTGCATGTTTCACCAGAATCTACAATTGGAGGTACATTGGCATTAGTGCAGAATGGCGATATGATTGAGTTGGATGTTGTAAACCGTTCATTACATCTGGACGTTGATTTAGAAGAACTTTTAAAGAGAAAAAGGGAATGGGTTACTCCTGAACCTTTAGCAAAACGCGGTTATGTTAAAATGTATATTAATCATGTGCAACAAGCCGATAAAGGTGCAGATTTAGACTTTCTTGTTGGTGGGTCAGGATCAAAAGTAGAACGTGATTTACATTAAAATATGGAAATTTTTTACCTTCTTTTAGCAGTTATTGCAATTATTATTTTAACAACGAAGCTTAAAATACATGCTTTCTTAGCACTTTTTATTATTTCCATTTTATACGGAATTTTTGCTGGCATGCCTTATAACGAAATAATAATATCTATAAATGAAGGATTTGGAGGCACCTTAGGAAAGATAGGACTAATTATAGTATTAGGCGTAATTATCGGTGCTTTTCTTGAAAATACGGGGGGTGCGTTTGCCATAGCAGAAAAGGTATTGAAAATTATAGGACGTAAACGGGTGCCAACAGCAATGGGTATTATTGGCTATATCGTATCTATACCTGTTTTTGCTGACAGTGGTTTTATGTTACTTCACCCTTTAAATAAAAGTTTGTCTAAGAAAGCAAAAATCTCTATTGCAGGACCGGCAATAGCATTGGGTTTGGGCTTAATGGCTTCACATACCATGGTTCCTCCAACGCCGGGACCAATAGCCGCAGCAGGCATTTTAGAGGCGGATTTGGGGTTGGTTATAGCTTTTGGGTTTCCTACAAGTATAGTGGCCTTGGTAGTAGGTATCCTATTCGCTAAAAAATACGCATCTAAAACTTATATTGAGCCAGAAGTTGAAGATGCAATGGAAGCGGAAAAAGAAATTAAAGATTCTCCAAGTGCGCTAAAATCATCGATACCAATTCTTATTCCTATTTTACTTATTGTTTTAAAATCCATACTTAATCCTACTAAAACTGGATTAGATAATGGTTTTATTGATTTTTTCAATTTTGTTGGGGAGCCTGTAATATCATTATTAATAGGTATATTTCTTTGCCTACTATTACCTAAGAAGCTAAACTACGACATGCTTTCTTCTTCAGGTTGGGTTGGTAAGGCAATAAAAGATGCTGCTTCTATAATTTTAATTACTGGTGCGGGGGGTATATTTGGAAAAATACTTCAGAATTCAGGTATTGCCAATATTTTAGGGCAAACCTTAACGGAATATAATATGGGCATTTTCTTGCCATTTGTATTGGCAGCAGCACTAAAAACTGCACAAGGTTCATCTACAGTAGCCTTAGTAACAACGGCTTCTATTATAATGCCAATGATGTCATCATTAGGTTTTGATTCTGAAATTCAAAAAGCTTTAGTTGTTATTGTCATTGGAGCAGGATCAGCCGTAGTATCACATGCAAATGACAGTTTCTTTTGGGTAGTTACACAAATGAGCGGAATGAACGTAAATACCGGTTATCGTTTATTTAGTATAGGCAGCGGATTACTTGGCTTAACGGGAGCAATTGCAGTATTTATTTTTTACACCATCTTCACATAACATATTTAAAATGAAAATATATAATACCCATAGCGGAATATTAGTAGAACACGAAGCAAAATTTTATTTGCTGCCTCATGATAATTGGGATGAATTTATTAATGATGATGACATCATTAAAAATACCAAGACTAAACTAACTAAGGAGAAGAGTATAAAAGATGCAGCTTCTATTATAGAAAACGGGGTAAAAGCGCCAGTTCAAAGCCAAGAAATTTGGGCAAGTGGTGTTACTTATTACAACAGTAAATTAGGTAGGGAAGAAGAATCAAAAGAAGCTGGCGGCAGTAGTTTTTATGCAAGAGTGTATGAGGCTGACCGACCAGAGTTGTTTTTTAAGGCAACTCCACAAAGAACGGTAGGGCAAGGCGGAGTAGTTCGAATTCGAAAAGATTCTACCTGGAATGTGCCCGAGCCAGAATTGACTTTAGTAATAACCTCATCTGGTAAAATTGTTGGCTACACCATTGGTAATGATATGAGTTCTAGGAGTATAGAAGGTGAAAATCCTTTGTACTTACCACAAGCTAAAACATATGATGGTTGTGCAGCTATAGGGCCATGTGTTTTGTTGATAGACGGTCCTTTGCCAAACGAAACTAAAATAAGATTGGTCATTAAACGAAAAGGGGTCACGGTATTCGATAAAAATATTGGTATTGACCAAATTAAACGCAAGTTTGGCGATTTAGTAGAATACTTATATAGAGAATGTACTTTCCCTAATGGTAGTCTACTAATGACGGGTACTGGTATTATACCTCCTGGTGACTTCACCTTAAGTATGGGGGACGAAATAGAAATCTCAATTGAGGGTATAGGAACCCTAAAAAGCACGGTAGGCTAATAATCTGGTTTACCTCTATTCACTTTTTTCAAAGAAGCAATTTTCTTACTCTTCAACCTCTTTTCAATAGATGATCGGGTAGGTTTACTTTTCTTTCTAATTTTTGGTATTACAAGTGCTTTTTCTAGAAGTTTAAAGAATCTTTTTATAACCAATTCTTTGTTTTTGTGCTGACTACGAGACTCATCACATTGTAAAATTAATAGGCCTTCTTTGCTTAGCTTATTTCCTAGTTTTAACAGCGCTCTTTTCTTCTGGCGTTCTGTAAGTCCGTCTGTAGATTCGATATGGAAAGACAATTCTACTTTAGAAGAAACCTTATTTGCATGTTGACCGCCAGGACCACTACTTCTAATGGCTTTGAATTGTAACTCGGTAAGTATCTGTTCTTGGTTCAAAACAATATTTTATCAAATGTAATCAAAACAAATATTTCTATTTTTCAGTGAAAAATAGAAACAGAAGTATAATTTAAAAATGTTAGCATATTGTCTATAATATTGATAAAAGTATCATTCTAAAAATGATAATAGTTAGCACAAAACGTGTTTTGATTATTGTATTTGTTTATAAATTAAATGCTTTGACGAGGTTTGTTGAAAATTAGTTTACTTGAAATGAAATATGCGATAAAAACTTGAAATTAAGTGTTATAGGTTTTAGTCATTAGCTGTTGTAGCTTCTTGTATGCGTTGATTTATAGTCTCGATAGCTACATTTAAAAAGACCTCTTTTCCTGTTGGAAACAAACTGTCAGCATTAAAAAAGATAGTTTCATTTTCTAAACTTTTACTTTCAGTTAAATAATGACTCCCCATAGGATAGGCTTTTTTTACAGTAACTTTTAGACCAGAAGTTGTAGATACTCGAAACTCATGAGCATAAACTATAATTTTTCTTTTGGTATTTGCATAGGTTTTAAGTACATCAATAGAAATGATACTGGCCTCTCCAAAAAGAGAAGCAACATATAAATTTCTTGGGTTACGATAAAGGTCTAAAGGTCTTGCTCTTGCAATTATTTCTTTGTCTCTAATAACAACAGCGCGATCAGCAAAAGGCAATACATCGTTAACATCATGTGTGGCTACAATGACCGTTGTTCTACTTTCTTTTAAATAGTTGAAAATATTTCGGCGTAAACTACTTTTAAGAAAATTGTCAATATGGCCAAAAGGTTCATCGAGTAATAAAACTTCTGGTTTTTGAGCTAATACTCTTGCAAGAGCAACACGTTGTTGCTGCCCTCCGCTGAGTGTTTTTACTTTTTTATCAGCAAATTCTGTAAGCTCTATCATTTCTAATAGCTCTTGGGTTCTTTCTTTAAGCTGGTCTGGATAAAAAACGGAAAGGTACTGGCTAATGTTTTCTGAAACGGAAATAAAGGGCATTAAGTCGAAGTCCTGTGATAGATATTTCATAAATGGTGCTCCTGGAACCAAATTATATGCAGGACCTAAAATTTGTTCATCTTCCCAAAATATTTCGCCTTGTTCCACATCCATTAGTCCATATATAAGTTTAAGTAAGGTGCTTTTACCACAACCACTTTCACCTATAATTGCAATATTTTCCCCTTGTTGAATACGAAGGTTGATGTTCTCCAAAACTTGTAGGTTGTCATAGGCAAAAGAAAGATTTTCTACTCTTAACATTAATATTTTCTTTGAGGTTCAAAATTGAAAAAATCCGTTCATATTTGGAACGGATTTTTCAATAAATTATTGATTACAAGTCGTGATTACTCTTTAAAATCTTTAAGAACACTTTTGTTTGGCAACTCGGTATATCCCATATTAAAAAGTGTAAATCCGAAAATATCGGCATATTGTTCTATAGTTTTACTGACGGGTGTACCTGCACCATGACCTGCGTTAGTTTCTATTCTAATTAATGTAGGGTTGTCGCCTTCTTGTTTTTCTTGTAATTCGGCAGCAAACTTAAAACTATGCGCTGGCACCACTCTATCATCATGGTCCCCGGTTGTAACTAAGGTAGCTGGGTAAACGGTTCCTGGTTTTACATTGTGAACAGGCGAATACCCTTTAAGGTATTGAAACATTTCCTTAGAATCTTCAGCAGTACCATAATCATAAGCCCATCCGGCACCAGCAGTAAAGGTATGATACCGTAACATATCCATTACGCCAACTGCAGGCAATGCCACTTGCATTAAATCAGGTCTTTGCGTCATTGTTGCGCCTACTAAGAGCCCGCCATTAGAACCACCTCTAATAGCAAGGTATTCTTTAGAGGTATATTTATTGGCAATTAAATACTCTGCAGCCGCAATAAAATCATCGAATACATTTTGTTTTTTGGTTTTAATTCCTGCATCATGCCATTTTTTACCATATTCTCCACCACCACGTAAATTAGGTACAGCATATATGCCACCTTGTTCCATCCAAACGGCATTACCAATACTAAATGACGGAGTTAAGCTTACATTAAATCCACCATAGGCGTAAAGAATTGTTGGGTTCTTTCCATCTAATGGCGTACCTTTTTTATAGGTAATAATCATTGGTATTTTGGTGCCATCTTTAGAATCATAGAAAACCTGTTCAGAAGTATAATCGTCTGGATTAAAATCTATTTCAGGTTTCCAATATAGTTTGTATTCACCATTTTCAACATTAAATTTATAGGTAGATCCTGGTGTATTATAATTAGTAAATGAGAAGTAAAATTCTTTTTCCTCTTTCTCTCCTCCAAAACCACTGGCAGATCCTAGGCCAGGAAGCTTTACTTCGCGAATAAGGTTACCTTCATAGTCGTATTGAAATACTTTCGAAATGGCATCTACCATATATTCCGTAAAAAAATACCCGCCACCGGTATTAGGACTTAAAACATTTTCAGTTTCGGAAATAAAGTCTACCCAGTTTTCAGACGAAGGGTTTTTGGCATCTACAGTAACTATTTTTTTGTTAGGAGCATTTCTGTTGGTCACGATAAAAAGCTTAGACCCTACGTTATCTATAATATAGTTATCAGAATCCGTATCTTCTACCATAGGAATAAGCAAACCATTAGGGTCTTCTAGGTCTTGAATAAATAATTTATTTCCTGATGTGGATGTTGATGCGCTTATGGTTAAGTACTTATTGTCTTCGGTAACATTTGCCCCAATATATCTATGCTTTTCTAACGAATTACCGCCAAATATAAGTTCATCTTCTCTTTGAGGAGTTCCTAATTTATGGTAATATACTTTATGCTGGTCAGTTTTTGCGGATAACTCACTCCCTTTTGGCTTGTCATAACTAGAATAATAAAAACCTTCATTACCTTTCCATGATAAACCACTGAATTTTATGTCAATTAAAGTATCTTCCATAACTTCTTTAGTTTCGGCATCCAAAACAATTGCTTTTCGCCAATCGCTACCACCTTCAGATATTAAATAGGCTGCTAAGGCACCATCTTTTGTGAAACTTAATCCGGCTAAGGAGGTGGTACCATCTTCAGAAAATGTATTTGGGTCTAAAAACACCTCAGGCTTTTCTTCATCTTTTGCTCTATAAATAACATACTGGTTTTGTAAACCGTCATTTTTATAATAGTAAGTGTAATCACCTTTTTTAAAGGGGGAGCCTAGCTTTTCATAATTCCAGAGTTTTTCTAATCTATTTTTGATATCATTTCTAAAGGGAATGTTCTCTAAGTAACCAAAAGTTGTCTTGTTCTGTTCCTTTACCCAAGCTTCGGTTTCTGGACTTCTATCATCTTCTAACCAACGATAAGGGTCTTTAACTGGGTTCCCAAAATAAGTATCTATGGTATCAACTTTTGCAGTAATAGGGTATTTCACAAGAATAGGGTCTATTTTAGATTCGTTTTTACAGGAAGAAATTAAGGTTATTAAAAATAACGCTGGGAATATTTTTTTCATTGGTAGTAGAGTTTCTACTAAAGTACCATAAAAAAACCTTCAAAACAGGGTTGTTTTGAAGGTTTTAACGTTATAATAGTTTAAATTATACTAAGCCTTTTTCTACTAGATATTCTGAGATTTGAACAGCATTTGTAGCTGCACCTTTTCTAAGGTTATCCGCAACAATCCACATATTCAAAGTATTTCGTTGGGTTTCATCTCTACGAATACGACCAACAAAAACCTCATCTTTATCATGCGCATAAATTGGCATAGGATAGGTGTTTGTATCAGGATTATCTTGAACAGTAACGCCGGGCATGCTGTTGAGTAATTGACGAACCTCATTAAGCTCAAAATCATTTTCAAATTCTACGTTTACGGATTCTGAATGTCCACCAGCTGTAGGTATACGTACAGCAGTAGCACTTATAGAGAATGTGCGGTCATCTAGTATTTTTTGTGGTTCACGAGCTAATTTCATTTCTTCCTTAGTATAGCCATTTTCCATAAAAACATCGCAATGAGGTAAAGCATTTCTACCTATAGGGTAAGGATATGCCATTTCGCCCTGTATACCCGCTATTTCATTTTCCAATTGCTTTACAGCTTTTACCCCGGTACCAGAAACTGATTGATAGGTAGAAACTATAACACGTTTCATTTTATATTTCTTGTGTAAAGGATATAAGGCCATAACCAATTGTATAGTAGAACAATTGGGGTTGGCTATTATTTTATCTTCTGGGGTAAGTGCACTTGCATTAATTTCAGGAACCACTAATTTCTTTGTTGGATCCATTCTCCAAGCAGAAGAATTGTCTACAACAGTAGTGCCTACTTCAGCAAATTTAGGAGCCCATTCTAATGATGTATCTCCACCTGCAGAAAATATGGCAATATGAGGTTTTGCTGCAACTGCATCGGCTAAACCTATAATAGTATGCTCCTTGCCTTGATATGTCATTTTTTTACCAACTGAACGTTCAGAGGCTACTACTAATAATTCGGTTATTGGAAAATTGCGTTCTGCCAATACTTTCAACATTACTTCGCCTACCATACCAGTGGCACCTACAACAGCTACTTTCATTTGTGAGATCATTATAAATTAAGCGGCAAAAATAACTAATAGTATCATCTGAACAAGCAAAAGAATAAAGAATAATCAAAATATAACAAATTGTTTAATTTGTAACAATCAAATTATATAGTGACAATTTAGATTAAAAAAAGAACCGTCAACATTGTTCGCGAAACATGGTTGACGGTTTTAATTAAAATTTGTTGCAGTGCAACGGTACCTTTTTTAAAAGGGAAATTTGTTAATTTACTTTTTTAAGGAATCTCTAATTTCTGCTAATAACTCTTCAGCAGTTGGTCCTTTTGGAGCTTCCTCTACGGGAGCAGGTGGTGTTTTTGTTTTGTTGTATGCTTTAACAATCATAAATAATACAAAGCCAACAATAATTAAGTTGATAATTGCATTAATCCATTTACCATATAAAATAGCGTTTTCAGGTTTAGTAACTGCACCATCAGCCGCTACTACTGCTTCAGAAAGTACAATTTTCATATCTGCGAAATCTACACCTCCACTGAAGTGACCAACTATTGGCATCATAATATCGTTAACAAATCCGCTAACTACTAATCCCATGGCACCTGCAAGTAATACAGCTACTGCTAAATCTATGACGTTGCCCGTCATAATAAAATTCTTAAATTCTTTAAACATGTTCTTGTGTTTTTATTAATGGTTAATACTATAGTGCTGGCAATTTACTAAAAAAAATCAATCCTTAAATTAATGTTAATAGAATCACTTTATAACTATGCGTTTAATACGTTGCGAAAGTCCTGTAATTAGTTCATATGTAATGGTTTTGGCTGTTCGAGAAAATTCGTCGGCATTTAACCCTTTCCCAAATATAATTACTTCATCTCCTTCCTCACATTCAATTGTAGTAACGTCAATCATAATCATATCCATACATACATTACCTATGATACGTGCTTTTTGGCCATTAACCAAAACAAAGGTTTTTCCATGACCATACTCGCGACCAATCCCATCTGCATGACCTAAAGGTAAGGTTGCCGTAATAGTTTCAGTGTTTGCAGAATATTTACGATTGTACCCTACAGATGTCCCGGCAGAAATTCTGTGCTTTTGTGCAATGATGGTTTTTAAGGTCATTACAGGTTGCAACATCTTGTCTATATGTGGTTCGTTGCCATAACCGTAAAGGCCAATACCACTACGTACCATATCAAATTGTGCGTGAGCATAATTAATAATTCCAGAAGTATTTAGAACGTGTTTTAAAGGTTTGGTTTTTAGGGATACATCCGCCTTTTGGCAAATAGCATTAAAACGTTGTAATTGTAGGTTCGTAAATTCGGTTTCATTACTATCTTCAGTAGCTGCTAAATGAGATAAAATGGCAATTACTTTTATAGAGTTCTGATGATTAATTAGTTTTGAAATTTCTGGTAATTCATCAGCGGAGAAGCCTAATCTATTGAGGCCAGTATTAAATTTTAAATGAATAGGATATTCGGCAACACCTAATTCATTGGCAATTTCAATGAAGCTAGATAATATATTTTTTGAATATATACTAGGTTCAAGTTGGTGTTCAATTAAGGATTGAAAATGAATTTTTTGAGGGTGAAGTACTAAAATGGGTGTAGTAATGCCTCCTTTTCTAAGCGAAATACCTTCATTAACGTAGGCAACGGCAAAATAGTCTACCCCTAAGTCTTGAAGATGTTGGGAAATTGCCAAGGAATCACTGCCGTATGCATAAGCTTTTACCACCGCCATAAACTTAGTTTCCGGCTTTATTTTAGAACGTAAATAGGTGTAGTTATGACTTAAGGCATGTAAGTCAATTTCTAAAATGGTTTCTTCTGCCTTAGCCATTTTCATTCTTTTTAATAGTATCGATTTCCTCAGAATTTACATCTATAGTTTTAACTTTTTCTTTAAGCATAGCTTTATAATAGGCTCCACGGCTCAATGGCTCGTATTCATTTACCTGTCCCAACAAAACCAAGTTTTCATTGTTAGATTTTCTAAAACTATAATTGGCAAGATTACCCGTACGAGTGCAAATAGCGTGTACTTTGGTTACATATTCCGCTGTTGCCATAAGTGCGGGCATTGGGCCAAAAGGCTTTCCCTTAAAGTCCATATCAAGACCGGCAACAATAACCCGAATACCTTTATTAGCCAAATCATTACAAACAGCAACTATTTCATCATCAAAGAATTGAGCCTCATCTATACCAATTACATCACAGGTATCTGCAAGAATGCGTATGTTAGCCGCTGCAGGTACGGGAGTTGAGCGTATTTCATTAGCATCATGCGACACAACCATTTCATCATCATATCGAGTATCAACAATTGGTTTAAAAATCTCGACTCTTAATTTGGCAAACTGTGCACGCTTGAGTCTTCGTATAAGCTCTTCTGTCTTTCCAGAAAACATTGACCCGGCTATGACTTCTATCCAGCCGAATTGTTCTTTGTGATTAACTGTATTTTCAAGAAACATTTTGTAATTTTAGACGAAAATAAGGGGTTTTTCGTTTATTATTTTAGAATGATAAAGTTATTAAAAAAAGGCACCTTCTAGGTCTAGACCTTAAAAATTGTGAGATGAAAAATAAGTTGAAACTAGAATTGAGAAAATTATCTACAGAAATTTTAACTGCAGATAATTTAGATGACGTAACAAACTTGTACGAGGTTTCTAAAAACTTGTACGAGAAATTAGCGGTTTTGAAGTTTATTGAGGTAGAACTTAATGAGATGGAAATAGATGTTTCTAAAAATGCTATTGCGGCTAAGTTTGAAGAAATGGCGAATGCCGTAATGAAGGGAAACACAGGAGTACCGGAGAGTAATCCGCATGAAGAAGATATCATTAAGTACCCAGGTATGGATACTATTAAAGGTTTTATTTCTGAAATGCCAAATAATGAAGAGTTAGAAGATGTTTTGGCGGAGTTTATGTCTAAACCTAATTACATGAAGAATGACAAAGAGCTTTTTATGCCTTCAAAAGAAGATTTAAAGAACAGTGAGTCATTACCAAAGTCGTTAAATGACCGATTAGCAAAAAGCAATGTAAAAGTTGATTTAAACGACCGTTTAGCTTTTGTTAAACATTTATTTAATGGGAATATGGAAGATTATAATAGGGTACTATCACAATTAAACACCATAGATTCTGAAGAGCGTTCAATTTCATTTATACAAAATATGGTAAAGCCAGATTATAATAATTGGAGCGGTAAAGAACCCTTTGAAGAGCGATTTTTAGAGCTTGTTGCCCGTAGATTTTCATAATAACACAAAAATACACATCAAAAACCCAGCACATGTGTTGGGTTTTTTATATTATAAAAAATGGGAAAGCTTTATTTAGTACCAACCCCAATAGGGAATTTAGAAGACATGACTTTAAGGGCAATACGTATTCTTAAGGAAGTAGATTTAATTCTTGCCGAAGACACGCGTACAAGTGGAAAATTATTGCATCATTTTGAAATTGGTACGCAAATGAAAAGTCATCATATGCATAACGAGCATAATATGGTAGACTATTTGGTGGGTAAATTAAAAAACGGAGAGAATATTGCATTAATCTCCGATGCCGGTACACCAGCAATTTCGGACCCGGGGTTTTTATTAACCCGAGCTTGTGTAGAGGAGGGAGTTGAGGTTGAGTGTCTACCTGGTGCAACGGCTTTTGTACCCGCTTTGGTTAATAGTGGACTACCAAATGATAAGTTTGTGTTTGAAGGGTTTTTACCCGTAAAAAAAGGAAGACAAACAAGATTAAAATTATTAGCAGAAGAAACCCGGACTATTATCTTTTACGAATCGCCACATAAATTACTTAAGACACTAGCCAATTTTGTGGAATATTTTGGAGCAGACAGGCCTGTATCCGTTTCTAGGGAATTGACTAAACTATATGAAGAAACCGTTCGTGGAACAGCAGAAGAGGTGTTAACACATTTTACGGTTAAACCACCAAAAGGAGAAATTGTAATAATTGTTGGAGGTTCTAAATAAACTATATGACATTAAAAGAATTCAAGAGTAAATTAGCAACGAATCCTAAGGAAATAGCTTTTACCGATACCATGGCTATTATTGATGCTAACTACATTTTCACACCCACAGCATTTACAAATGGCAATCTTAGAAATGAAGCTGGTCAAAATTCGGGTTCTTGTAAATTGTTTTCATTTGCAATAAAAGAACGACTTACAAAAGAAGAAACCTTAGCTTGTTTTGGCACATATTATTTTGATGAGGTGCTTTTAGACCCAAAAGGAAATGGCCATCAAAATATTAGAAATTTTATAAGAACCGGATTCGAAGGATTGTCTTTTGATGGGGAGTCATTAAAATAATTCATTTTTTTTGGGCTAAAATACCTTAAATTGTTGCTATGATTATACCCTGGGTTATAGCAACCTTTACCGTCTTTGTGGTTTATTTTTTAGACCGATGGGAGAATAAGCATATAAAATCGCTTTTTGACTGGGTGCCTGCTATTTTGTTGGCGTATATTATTCCTGCAATAATTTCATACCTTCTAAAGGTCGATTATTCACAAGCCAGCATACACGATTTTAGCAAAGATTATTTTATTCCGCTAGCCATCATTGCTGTAATGAGTAGTTTGTCGTTATCTCAATTAAAAGCAATTGGTTTACGGCCTATTATAGTCTTTGCCTCTGGCTCATTATTTATAGCTGTTTTCCCGGTAATACTAATGATCATTTTTTCAGAAACAGATTTAATAGCTGAGATTTTAGTTACGGACCAATATTGGATGGGTATACCACCTATTGTTGGCAGTTGGATTGGGGGCAGTACTAGTCAATTAGTATTAAAAGAATTGGTAGAATGTCCTGAGAATATATTTCTAATAGTTTTAGTAATGGATACTATTTTGGTAAATGTTTGGACCATTATAATGTTTCAAAGTATTAAAAAAAGCAATATCCTTAATAGGTGGTTTAAAATAACAGATGTAGCAATCCCAGAGGATATTCGGGTAGATTATGGTAATAAACTAGGTCCTATAATAAGCGTTGCAGTAGTATTAGGCGTAGTAATTTTATGTAATTTTTTAATAGATAGTTTTGTTATTAAGGTGGTATTGTTGTCTTTATTAGGACTGGCGCTGAGTAATTTTATACCAAGCTGGAACTATAGATTTGCATTAAAAATAGGAGGAATCTTAATAATAGTGGTAATGGCGGTATTAGGGCTAAAACTGCAAATAGCCACATTAGGTTTTAATATGCCATTTCTTGGTTTCCTTATTGTTTGGTTAGTAGGGCATTTCTTGTTTATGATAGGCGTTGCCAAACTATTGAATGTTAATATGGCGTGGGTGCCAATTGCCAGTATGGCAAATGTAGGCGGTATAGCAACAGCCCCTGCGGTTACCGCAGCATATAATTTAAAATGGATGCCACACGCGATTGTATTGGCCATATTAAGTATGGCAACAGGGACATTTTGGGGTATGTTAACTATTTGGTTGTTAAGAAACTTTGTAGCATAAAGTAATTAAAAGAGTAGAAGCCAATTTATAAATGCAAGATTTATTATCAGATATACGGGGTTGTGAGGTTTGTAGGGAATATTTGCCTTTAGAGCCACGACCAATAGTTTCGGGTACTAATAATTCTAAAATTATATTGGTGAGTCAGGCACCAGGTAGAAAAGCGCATGTTGAAAATAGGGCATGGGACGACCACAGTGGCAAAAAGCTAAGGGAGTGGCTCGGTGTTAATGAAGAGGTATTCTACAATCCTGATAATTTTGCTGTTTTACCCATGGGATTCTGTTATCCAGGTAAAGGTAAATCGGGCGATTTACCACCTAGAAAGGAATGTGCCCCATTATGGCATCCCAGAGTATGGGAAGAATTTAAAAATGTGAAATTGATATTACTTATTGGGACATATGCACAAGACCAGTATTTAGGCAAACAAGCCAAAAAGAACCTGACCGAGAACGTTTTACACTACCAAGAATTCTTGCCTAAGTTTTTTGTACTACCACATCCATCTCCCGTAAATCGTTTTTGGCGAAGTAAGAATCCCTGGTTCGAGGAAGATGTGGTTGGGGAGTTGCAAGAGTTGGTGGCTAAGATTTTGGGTTAACATGTTATTGCAATATACGAAGCAATCTTTTTTATTTTTTGAACTAACTAAAATTCCCCCTGAACAGGAAGTTAGGTCTGTAAAAATATTATTCTACGGGTAAACATGGCAAGGAAGACCAGCGAGAAATATATCGAACTGATAGCTTTGTTGATACTTTCCGATTCTTTTGGTTTTATATTAATTAGCAATTTTATTTGAAAAGATATCCTATACATATTCCAATAAAACCATATAAATATTGTCTTAAACTTGTGGAGATTTTATCATCCATAATTAGGAGTGCTAAAACACCAATAATAATAAGAATAGATGCAACCACCTCTTTAAAGTTTTGGATTAAAAATTTTTCCATTTTTATTTTTTTATAAAAATATTCTTGACTTATATATTTCCGTGTAACATGAAGAATCGGTAATAAAACCATTTCAACTATACATAAAAACACAATTAGTCTGATAATGGCTAATAATAACACTTATTGTACTGAAAATAAGATAATTATATTTGATTTGACAACAAGTTAAAATTATAAAATATGAGAAAAATTGCTGAAAATCTTTATTAGATATTAATTTTATAAGATTGTCAGTTTTCAAAAAGGAAGTCGAAAGTGAGATAAAGTCTCAACATCTAAAAAAGACAACTTTCATGTTTATTTGACTTTCAAATCTCTAAGGATATGTAGTTTTAAAAAGTTAAATTGTCACTTCGAGTGAATTTTCGAGGTACAAGAAAATTAGTATCGAGAAGCATTCGTGTACCAAAAGATTCTCGATACAGTTTTTAATTCAATGAAAAAATTGAATTAAAAACCACTCGAACGGACAACATATATACATTTATTTTTTCACATACGGTTGGTCTTATACTTCTCAATACCGATTTTGCCAATAGCTAATAGCTAGTTATTAATAAACCGACCCATCATGTTTACCTTTTTCCCAGCCGTGTTTACCTAGGTATTGGTCTGCACTTTCCACTGCACCGTTTTCAATAGAAGTACCCATAGAATCGTTCCAACGGTTAAGATATCCAAAAAGCGAGATTACTCCTAACATTTCAACAATTTCACCTTCGTTCCAGTGTTGGTATAAGCGTTCTTTTATTTCAGCATCTACTCCATTTGGAACTTGAGAAGCCTGTAAAGAGAAATCTAGAGCAGCTCGTTCCGCATCGGAAAATGCGGGGTGAGTTCTATATTCCCAAATATTATCTAACTGCTCCTGCTCAGCACCATAACGTTCTGCAGCTCGTATAGCGTGAGCTTGGCAATAACGACAACCAGTAGCATTACTACTTACCCAAGCAATCAATCTTTTTAACGCAGAAGTTACTCGCCCCTCATTGGCCATAACGGCTTTATTCAAGTTTATAAAGGCTTTTGAAATTGCCGGTCTATGTTGCATGGTTAAAACCGAATTAGGGCAAAAGCCAAGTGTTTCATTAAAAAATGCTGCCAGTTTTTTTGTTTCTGGATCATGATTTGGGTCAAGCGGAGTAACTAATGCCATATTTGTTTTAAGTATATATTTAAGTGATTACTGGCTTTTATGTTCTTTGTTGCCTATAACATAACAACCTATATTGTTGTATTTTTGTATTCTACAAGAAACAAAAAATTATGAGCACAACAAATCATATTAGCACAAAATGGTTAGGGAATATGTCCTTCGAAAGTAACAATCCATCTGGTCATTCATTTAGAATCGATATTGCCAAAGAAGATGGTGGTGACGGTAGCGGTTTAAGGCCAAAAGCATTAATGCTTTCTTCGTTGGCTGGTTGTTCTGGTTTAGATGTTGCTGCAATGTTCAAGAAGATGAAATTAGAGGTAAATGAATTTCATATAGAAACCATTGCCAATCTTACAGACGAGCATCCAAAGTTTTATGACAAAGTGGTTATCGAATATCATTTCCATGGGGAGAATTTAAATGAGAAAAAACTTCAAAGAGCGGTTGACTTATCTATCGAGAAGTATTGCGGAGTAATGGAAATGTTCAGACAATTTGCTGAGCTAAATATTAAGACGGTTTTTCATAAGAAATAAAAAAGTTAAAGCACAAAATTCAAGTTCAAGAAGAAAATACAAATTCAAAAATCAAATACAACTAGATGCCTAATAAGCCATACGATTTAGAGGAGCGATTAGTAAATTTTGCCGCTGATGCTGCTCTTTTTTGTAGAGGAATTCCCAATGATTTCACTGGACAATATTATGGGCATCAGCTATTACGGTCTGCGGGAAGTTCGGCGCTTAATTTTGGCGAAATGCAGGGTGCTCAGACGGATAAGGATTTTAAAAATATGGCAACTATCTCTTTAAAGGAATTGAAAGAATCCAGAATCAATTTGAAGATTTTGAATAAGATAAATTATGGAGATAGTGCAAATCGGATATTAATTTTGGACGAGGTTGAACAGTTAATAAAAATTTTAGCAACAATCATTAAAAATAAAAAACAGACGATCAGATGAATTTAAGGCTAATAATTCACATTGAGATTGTGTTTGAATTTGACTTTTGAATTTGTATTTTAAAACTATCAACTAAACACTGATTCCTTAAACCATGCGCTGGACAATTAAGCCAAAACCAAAACAAGAAGAAATTGATGCATTAGCCAATGCGTTAAAGGTCGATGATTTGGTGGCTCAGCTTTTATTGCAAAGAGGTATTTCAACATATGACGAGGCAAAGAAATTCTTTCGTCCGCAGTTAGAAGATTTGCATGATCCTTTTTTAATGAAGGACATGGATATTGCGGTTAATAGAATAGAGGAAGCCATTGCCAACGGAGAAAACATTTTGGTTTTTGGCGATTATGATGTGGATGGTACAACGGCCGTTGCATTAGTGTCTTCCTATCTATTAAGCTATTACCCAAATGTAGCAACGTATATTCCCGATAGGTATGATGAAGGATATGGAGTGTCTTTTAAGGGAATTGATTTTGCCGAGGATAATGGGTTTACATTAATAATTGCGTTGGACTGCGGAGTAAAGGCTGTTGATAAAGTTGCTTATGCAAAAGAGAAAGAGATTGATTTTATCATTTGCGACCACCACAGACCTGGAACAATATTGCCCAATGCAGTAGCTGTTTTAGACCCTAAACGCGAAGATTGTTCATATCCGTATGATGAGTTATGTGGTTGCGGAGTCGGTTTTAAGTTAATACAGGCATTAGGCTCACGTAAAGGAGAAACAATTGACGATTTAGTCTATTACCTTGATTTATTGGCAACTGCGATTGGGGCGGATATCGTACCAATAACTGGAGAGAATCGAATACTGGCTTATTATGGCCTTCAGGTTATCAATGAACAACCTAGAATAGGCTTTAAAGCTATTATAAATCAGATAAATAAAAAAGTTCTTACGATTACTGATGTGGTGTTCATTATAGCACCCAGAATAAATGCTGCCGGTAGAATGAAACATGGTCAACATGCTGTAAATCTACTGACGGAAACCAATATGGACCAAGCAATAAAATTCGCTTCAGAAATTGAAAAATTTAATACGGACAGAAGAGGATTAGATCAGGAAATTACTCACGAAGCATTGGTTCAAATTATTGAAAACCAAGAAGAAGAAGGGTTTACTTCAGTTGTTTATAAAGATACTTGGCATAAAGGAGTTATAGGAATTGTAGCCTCTAGATTAACAGAAACATACTATAGGCCAACATTGGTTTTTACCAAAAGCGGTGATAGACTGGCGGCATCGGCAAGATCTGTAAAAGGTTTTGATGTGTATAATGCCTTAGAAGGATGCTCGGATTATATAGAACAGTTTGGCGGACATAAATATGCCGCAGGGTTAACCCTGTTAGAGGAGCAGTATAATAATTTTAAGCATCAGTTCGAGAAAGTGGTAAAAGAAAGCATAGACCCACAACTATTGACCCCTGAAATTACAGTTGATGCTGTTATTGAATTACAAGATATAAATCCGAAGTTAATGCGGATTTTAAAGCAATTTGCTCCTTATGGCCCAGGAAATATGTCGCCTATTTTTATGGCAGAAAATTTACAGGATACCGGTTATGCAAAAGGCGTAGGTAATGAAGCAGCACATTTAAAACTTTCAGCAGTACAGCAAGGCAGTCATAAAATTGATGGTATAGGTTTTAATATGGGCGATAAATTAAACTTGGTAACCAGTAGAAAACCATTTAATGCTGTTTTTTCTATTGATGAGAATGAATGGCAAGGAAATGTGAGTTTACAATTAAAGTTGAAGGATATAAAATGAGAATAGAACACATTGCTATTTGGGTAAGCGATTTAGAGAAAATGCGTGCATTTTATGAAACTTATTTTAATGCGGTAGCAGGGGAAAAATATCATAATCCTAGCAAAGAGTTTACTTCCTATTTTTTAAGTTTTACAGAGGGTGCTCGGTTAGAACTAATGCATAAACCAAGCATACAATTGGCTACCGATAAGGAAATATATACCGGTATTATACATTTTGCGATGTCAGTAGGGACAAAGGACAAGGTAAATACATTGACTGAGAAACTTAGAGCTGATAACTACACAATTGCCGGGGAACCAAGAACTACAGGCGATGGATATTACGAAAGCGTCATCCTAGACCCAGAAGGAAATCAAATAGAAATCACTATTTAACAATACTATTTATAATTGTTCTAAATAAGATGTATATATTTATACTAAATATGTAGATTCTTATGAATGATATAAGCCTAATTTATCAAAATGAGTTTGGTATTGCCTTTCAGTGGAAACAAGATAAAGCTAAGTCGGCAAGTAAAATTCAAGTAATTTTCAGGGATACAGGTTTATTACTAACTCCAAACGAATTACACTATTTTTCTAAATGCATTAATGATACAATAGAAAGTGGCGATGCTAATTTGTGTAAAGATTGTAAGGTAAAAGGAGAATGCAGGTCTTTGCTTTTAAACTCACCGGTACACCAAATTACCTTTGCCGTTAGTTTTGCTGAGGTATTAAAAATTAAAGATTTAATAAAGGGAACACTTTTTAAATTACAGTTAGATTCCTATTTTGATGAATTTGGTATTAATTAATTTGTAGGATTTAATTATCAAATTTTTTAAAAACTAATTAGTCCCTAGTTTGTGAAACGACACCTTATTTATTAAATATCTTTGCCGTCTATTTAGCGATTACATTATGAGCGTAAATGATCCCTATGCTGCCTTAAGGTTTAAGGAATTCAATATTTTTCTTTTAGTTCGTTTTGCCATGGTATTTGCTTGGTCAATGCAGTTTATTGTCATAGAGTGGCAAGTGTATTCAATGACGAAAGACCCATTATCATTAGGTATTATTGGTCTTATGGAAGTTATACCTGCTGTGGGCATGGCCCTTTTTGCGGGACATATCGTTGACCAAAAAGAAAAGCGGAACCTGTTAATGAAGTGTATTTTTGGGTTTTCGGTAATTAGTTTTGGACTGTTTATTTTAAGTCTGCCCTCTGTATTAGAAACCTATGAAACCAAAGTTATTCTATATAGTATTTATGCTTTAGTGTTTTTAGGCGGATTAGTTCGTGCATTTTTAGGCCCCACGATATTTTCTCTTATTGCTTTAATTGTTCCAAAAAAAATATACCCAAATGCAGCTACGTGGAGTAGCACAACATGGCAATTGGCATCCGTTCTTGGTCCGGCTTTGGCTGGATTTTCAATAAGTCTTATAGGAGTACATTGGTCAATGTGCGTCATATTTGGTTTTTCATTATTGGCTTTGATAGCGCTTTTTAATATTTCAAAAAAACCAATTCTTAACCCTAAAATAGGAGAGCCGGTTTTTCAGAGTTTAAAAGAAGGTTTAAGTTTTGTATTTAAGACCCGTGCCATTTTGGGTGCATTAACACTAGATATGATTGCGGTACTATTTGGTGGGGCGGTAGCCTTACTTCCAATATTTGCACAAGATATTTTACATGTAGGTTCAGAAGGTTTTGGTGTGCTAAGAGCAGCACCAGCAGTTGGTGCGGCACTTACTATGTTGGGTTCAACAAGGTTCCCGTTACATAAAAATGCGGGTAAAAAGCTATTATTGGCCGTTTTCGGTTTTGGTATTTGTATGATTGTTTTTGGCTTATCTACCTATTTCTGGCTTTCAGTAATTGCACTGTTTGTAAGTGGTGCTGTAGACGGAGTTTCCATGATTATACGGCAAACCATTTTACAATTAAAAACGCCCGATAATATGCGTGGTAGAGTAGCGTCTGTAAATTCAATGTTCGTAGGGTCATCTAATGAACTAGGAGCTTTTGAAAGCGGAGTAACTGCAAAATTAATGGGAACGGTTACTGCAGTTGTTTTTGGAGGAACAATGACTTTGTTGACTGTGGGTATAACAGCTTTTGTTTCCCCAGGTTTTAGAAAGTTGGATTTACAAAAAGATGTAGAAGACCATGAGAAGTAGTGTAAAAAATAGCCCCGTGTTGGGGCTTTTTTTAATGTAGGTAAACTGTAGATTTGGGAATCAACACTTAAACTTAACAACACTTTAAAGATAGTTTCAATGTCTAGTTTGTACTAACTTTTGTTGTGAATTCCTCATTTTTAGTTGTAAGAAAAGGATTACAATTGAAATTATGTATTTCATCGATGTTTTTCCGGAAATTTAATTAAATTCTTTCAATGAAAGATGTACGCCATCAAACTCGGCATAGGTGTAGAAATTGATCCAATCTCCTAAGTTGGTATATTTTGAGTTTTCGCCCAAGTCTATTTCTAAAGGTAAATGACGGTGACCAAATATAAAGTGGTCATAATGCTTAGTTTCTAGTTTTCGTTTTGCATATTGTACCAACCATTCGTTATCGTTACCCAAGAACTTGGCATCATCATCTCCACTGATTAACTTATTGCTTACAGAAAGGTGTTTCGCCAAACGAACGCCAATATCTGGATGTAGCCACTTAAAGAACCATTTGGCTACTGGGTTGGTAAAAACCTTTTTCATTCTCTTGAATCCCTTATCGTCTGGTCCTAGTCCGTCTCCATGCCCAATAAAAAAAGAAGTTCCGTTTATAGAATATTGTTGAGGTTTATGATAAACGGGTATGTTCAGTTCTTCTTCAAAGTAACCGTTCATCCAAAGGTCATGGTTGCCTACAAAGTAGTGAATTGAGATTCCGGCATCAGACAGTTCCGCAAGTTTTCCCAGTGTTCGGGTAAATCCTTTTGGGATTACGGTTTTATATTCAAACCAAAAATCGAATAAATCGCCCATCAAGAAAATCGTTCCGGCATCTGACTTTATAGTATCTAACCAACGAACAAATTTCACTTCTCGCAGCCTACTTTCTTTCATAGTAGGTGCACCTAGGTGGTTATCGCTAGCAAAATATACTTTTTTCCCTGCTGGAAGTTCAATGTTCGTCATCAGGATGTAAATATAATAACTGTTTTGGGTACCTAGAGAATACATGGGTCAAAATAAGAGAATGCTATCCTAAATTAAACAATAACATCTTTTTCGTTCAGAACTATTTTTATAGGTAAGTGATCACTAAAACCCTTTACATTAAATGTAGATGAATTTGGTCTTCCGAACTTTACAGGTTTTTGGTATGACCCAGAAGTAAGTTCTGGGAAGGCAATGATTTCTGCGGTACTTAATTTAAACGGTAGTTCTGATTTCTCGGATAAAATACTTTTAGATATCATAAACTGATCTAACATGTTATATTCATTACCAAAAACAAATGTTCCTATTTGGGCATCTAAAAAGCGGTGCATTACATTGTAGAAATACTTTAGGCGCACTCTATTGCTCTTAACCAAGGCTTTGTTGTTAATAGCCATTAAGTATTCTGTAATACTCTTATTATACGGATTTTCATTAAAATCGCCCATTAATATGATATTGGCATCATCACCTTGTTCTTCATAGATTCTCTCGATCCAGTACGATAAATTCTCGGCAACCATTATTCTAAAAGGTTCGCTAGACAGCTCTCCCCCTGATCTGGATGGCCAATGGTTAAGAATGCAAATAAGTTTGTTACCAAGGGCCGTATTTATATGTACTTGAAATAAATCTCGAGTAGTATTCCGTTTAATAATGCGTAGACTAAAAGTTTGCTGTTCTGGTCCGTATTTGGTTTTGTCATAAATAAGAGCCGTATCAATGCCTCGTTTATCATCACCTTCAGATATGACAAAGCCGTAATTTTTATTTAGGGAAGCACTCATAGCATCAATAAGAAGTTGAATTACATGCTCGTTTTCTACCTCGCAGACACCTAATATATCTGGCCCCTCACCATTGTTGAATTTTGAAATGACTGCAGTTAGATTAGTTATTTTTTGCTCAAGAATTGTAGCATTCCAGCCATTTAGTTCGCGGCCCAAATGCTTATTTAAAAACTCACTTCTTCGGGGTGAATTTTCAATATCGAACAGGTTTTCAAGATTCCACCAGTAAATGTGATGCTTTGCCATAGTATTGTATAATAAGGAGATACCCTTAAATTAATACAATATTTATAGATGAAAGTAATGTTCTATGTAAAATTTAGATAAACTTAGTTATCACTAGCATACCACTCCGCAAAAGAGGTATCAGTTTCTTGAAGTTTAAGGGAGAATAATGCAATATTTTTAGGTAGTCTAGACTTTATTTTAGCGGCAAAATCGATAACCATATTTTCACTGGTAGGTTGGTAATCTGCCAAGATAACATTGTGCCCTCTGTCTGTTAATTCTTTGGCTAGTTCAACGTGAGGCGTATTTTTATTGAATACGGTAGCATGGTCAAAAACATCAACAATATCTTCTTTTACTATTTTCTTTAGGTCGCCAAAATCTATAACCATGCCTAATTTTACATGACTTATATCTGTGATAGGAGTGCCAATTACTGTTACCGATAATTTATAACTATGCCCATGAACGTTTCTACATTTACCATCATAACCGAAAAGGGCATGTCCGGTTTCAAAATTGAATTGTTTGGTAATACGAATTTTGCTCATAGCATTTAATTATTCGGCAAAGGTAGGGAATCTTTAAAAGGATTTTAAGGAAGAAGTTATTCTAAAACAATCTCTGTATTTCCATTTATTAAACTAACGTGGCAGCAGTCTGCACCTACCTCATAAGCTTCAGTTACAACCTCTTCATTAGAAATATATCCTTTAAAAGTAAGTGTTGTGGTTTTATTTTGATATTCTAGTCGGTTGGCATCACTAAGAATTGGATACACACCTTGTTCTTTGGAATACTGGTATTCCTCACCGTTGAAATCTGTAGCTAGGTTTTCACCTGTTTGAGTATCAATAACCTCGTAGCTATCTAATACTATGGCTTTGCCAGACACGTCTTTTACACTAACAGTTATAGTAACAAAATTTTGTGTGCAGGGCGTCATAGAACAATCTTGTTGAGAAGAATCATCCTTATCGTTACATGCAACGAGGAATATAGATAGAAATACTAATGTGATTTTTGCGAACATAAAAACGGATTTATAAAAAGATGTTTAAATACCGATTAGTTGCGTAAAGGCATAAATTACCTTTTGTATTTTCTTTTTGTACGTACCTTATTCACAAAATAAATGATTAAAACAGACAGTGCAAGAACTGGAAATACAAGGTTCCCGTTTAAAAATTGAAAAATTTCCATAAAAGTTATTTAGAAACAAAACGAAGCCTTGTTTCAGTTATTGTTTATTTTTTAAATTTTGACAGTGCGTTTCGGGTAAAATCGGAAAGTGCTAATTTTCCAGTGATTGCTGCACGATCTGTCAACAAGGTATTCCAATGGTCAGTTCCTTCCCACAAAACTTTCTTCCAGTCAGTTAAAGCATCAGGATTATAGCTTGCCAGTTTATGAATAAAAAAATCTAATTCCTTATCCATTTCAGCAGTAGTCTCATAAACTTTTGAGAACAAACTTTTTTCTTGAGCCCAATATGCACTTTTCCATTCGGTAGCAGCTAAAGAAAGTTCAGCCAGGGCAGCCGTTCCTATTTTGCGCTCCACAGCGGGTGCAATTACTAACGGAGCAATGCCAATACTAAGTTCAGAAAGTTTTATGGCTGCTTCGACATTTGCATATACATAATCGCAAGCAGCGGCAAGTCCAACACCACCACCAACAGTTTTACCATGCACACGGCCTACAATTACCTTTTTACAGGTGCGCATTGCATTTATAACATGTGCAAAACCACTAAAGAAAGTTTTGCTTTCCTCAATGGTGGACACCGCCAGCAACTCATCAAAAGAAGCACCGGCACAAAAAGCTTTCTCCCCTTCAGATTTTAATAGAATAACAGAAACATCTGTATTTTCGGAAAGTTCATTTATGGTTGTAGTGAGTCGTTGAAGTAACTCGAATACAAAAGAATTACTTGCAGGGTGTCCAAACTCTACATGGGCAACCTTACCATCTATTCGTGTATATAAACTTCCATTGTTTCTTGTGGTACCCATAGCATTTTGTTTGACTAGATTAGCGTGATGAATTACTTCGAGAAATGCCCCGAAGCACTAGATACAAAATTACGGATTTTGCAATAAAGGTTTGAATTTGTTTCTGAATTTCCATACCAATGCTCCTCCTCTTATAAGCATCCAAACGGTAAAGGCCAGCCAAATTCCAGTTAGTCCCCAATTAAGATATTTCCCTAAAAAAAGCATAGGAACAAACCCTAAAAAAGTAGCCGCTAATAAGGTGTTCCGTAAATATTTCATTTCTCCCAGACCTTTAAAAACTCCGTCTAAAACAAAGGCGATAGTGTTAAAAGGAAGACCTAGAATTATAATATAGAAGATGCTATAAAAAGCAGAAAGTACAACAGTTTCATTAGAAAATATAGCACCTAAAGGTTTGTAAAAAAAGGCTGAAATTAGCATGATAACCAAGCTCACTATAAGTCCATATTTGGTAATTTTTTTAGCCAATAACCAAAGCGCGTCATAGTTTCGTTCCCCTAAGAGGCGACCACCCATAATGTTACCGGCAGCACCATACCCATCAATAAAAAAGGCAGAAAATAACCAAAGGTTTATAGCAATGGTGTGTGCCCCAATATATTTATCGCCCAGGGCCGTTGCTTCACGAACAGCAAGAATTAAAGCAGTATTTAAGGCAATGGCACGTACAAAAAGATTTAAGCTCATGACTACCAAACGCCCAAGTTCTGGGTGAATGGGTAATTTTAGTTTCAGGCTAATATCGGTCTTTTTCCAAAGTAAATAGAATGCCATAAGTGCCATAATTGCTTGGGCCAATAAACTTGCATAGGCAGCGCCCTCTAAGTACATGGCAGGGATAAACCCTTCAATACCGTATACAAAAGCAAAATCGAGAATTACGTTTAATACTGCTCCTGTAATAGCGATGACCATGGGCCAATACGTATTCTGTAATCCGCGGAAAATACCCATCACCGCGAAAACGAATAAAGTTAAAGGAAAGCCCCAAACACGAATGGAGTAGTAGCTAATGCAGTATTGGAGTATTTTTCCTTTAGCATTTAAAAGCTCAAAAATTTCTTGAATTACAAAAATGGTAGAAAGTAAAATAAGGATGCTCAAGGTAATGTTGAGGTAAATAGCTTGTGCGGGCAAGGTTTTAACTTCCTCTAATTTACCAGCACCTAAATATTGTGAAATAATGGCCGATATGGCACTACGCGTTTGCCCAAGAATCCAGATGAGCATAGAAAGAAAAGAACCTACAATGCCTGCAGCTGCAAGCGATTCTAATCCGTCTACGGGAATATTCCCTACAATAGCCGTATCGGTTATAGATAATAAAGGTTCTGCAATACCAGCAATGGTGGCCGGTATAGCTAATGCGTTAATGGATTTAAAACTAACAGCAGTTTTCAAAAAATTGGTTTTCTAAAATACAAGTTCGTAGCAATGAAAAGGATGCTTGCTTTGCTTTGGAAAAAAAATATCCTCTAGTTTGGTATAACCACGTTGCTCGTAAAATTTCTGATTTCGTTTATTTTGGCTAAAGGTATCTAACCTTACGGAGAGGGCATTATGTTCTTTAGCAAAGTTTTCTGCAAAATTCATTAATTGTTGGGCATAGCCTTTTCCTTGAAATTGAGGATGTACCCCTAACCTATGAATATAGTAGTTGTATTCATTTGGTGTTAACCAAGGTACAGTGCGGTATTCATCATCCATAAATTGTGATACAACAATACAACCTATTATTTTATCATTCCGTAAAAAAACATATAGTTCGTTACGTTCAATATCATTTTCAAAAGCTTTTTTAGAAGGATATTCAGTTGTCCACTGGTAAATGCCATTTGCTTCCATTACCAATCTACAAGCATTGATCATTGCAAGAATTTCAGGTATTTGCGATATCTTTGCCAGCTGAATCATAAAAGCGATTTATTTTAATCGTAAATTTAGAGTAATAATCAACAATTTTGATCATGATGAATATTCTTGTTCCAATCGGAACCTCTTCCAATGCCAATGAAACATTACAATATGCAGTAGATTTTGCAGCAGCTTTTGGTGCAGAAATTTATGTTATAGAAGTGTTTAATGCAACCGGAAAAGCGGGAACCTTAACCAATGTTACCCAAAAAATAGCCGAAAATGCAAAAGAACGTTTAAAAGAAATAATTGCTAAAGTTGAGACTAAAGATGTCTCTATAAAAATTGCAAGTTTTAATGGGGAATTAAAAGATGGACTTAAAGAGATTGATAAAGAACTTGGAATTGATTTAATTATACTAGCACCAAGAAGTAATGATATTCAAGAAGAATATTATTTAGGACAAACTTCTGGGACAATTATTAAAAGAACGAATATACCTACGCTGATAGTGCCAAAAGGAACAACGTACAAAGCATTTAAGAATGTATTGGTAGCTTTTAAATCGGGCATTTTAAAAAGAAAGAGAATTCTAGATCCATTAATTGAAATTAAGAATAAGCATAACGCAATCGTTAACTTATTAATGGTGAAAACACCAGGATATTCAGATGACGATTTAAAAATAAATACAGCATTAATGGATATTAGTTCTCAGTTGACTTTCACAGAGAATCCAACTACATACCATGGTGTATTGGAGCATTTTCAATCCAAACATCCAGATTTACTATGTGTTTTTAGAAGAAAACGTGGTTTTTTTAAGAAATTATGGGAGAAAAGTACTATTTCTAAGTCTGAGTTTTATGCTCCTGTACCGGTATTGGTACTAAGTGTAAAGAAAGATTAGTTAGTACTTTGTTAGGATGCTAAAATGTATTTTCTTTGGGCTACTCTAAAAAAGCGGGGGATTAGCTCAGTTGGCTACCCGCCCGTACCTAACGGAACGTTCGGGCGGGGAGCGCGATATTAGTTGTAATGAGTTTTATTTATGTAATCTATAGTGATAAATTTAAAAGGTTTTATGTTGGTATAGCTGATAATATGGAATCTAGGTTGAAATGCCATAATTTTGGTAAAGTAAAAAGCACTAAAGCTTTTATGCCATGGAGAGTTGTTCATTTGGAAGAATTAAATAATAAACAAGAAGCTAGATTAAGAGAAAAATATTTAAAATCTGCTGCAGGAAGAAGGTGGCGAAAAAATAATATAATTACGGGGGATTAGCTCAGTTGGCTAGAGCGCTTGCCTGGCAGGCAAGAGGTCACCGGTTCGAATCCGGTATTCTCCACCAGTAAATACAGGCCTTCACAGATGTGGAGGCTTTTTTTGTTTCTGCCATTTGATAATTAAAGGGTTTAAATTCTGAAGCCTATATGGGATTGTAAATAGAAGATTATCACTTATAGATTGCACTAAACTATTTATGTTATATTCGTTAAATTGTGGGTATTACTATAAAGATATCTGGCTATAATGAAGTTTACATACACCATAGTCTATGTTGAGAATGTGCAGAAAACCTTATTATTTTATTAGATAGCTTTTGTGTAACGCTTGTTTTACATCAGAAACCATTGAATTAGACTTTCAGAATGCTATTAATACAGCGATGATTGCTTATGAACCTGTTAAAGAAAAACCATGAAAAAAAAAGTAGTGTACTTGCAAGATCTTAACGGATTTCTTATGGAGTTTTGTACTCCAAAAAATCAATAAATACATGAAAAAATTTAGTTTTCTTGTACTCTTATTCGCAATATGTTGCCAGACTTATGGACAAAGGAATGATTCTATTGCTAGGTTACTTACCAAAGAATTAACGCAAATTTCTGAAAATGGCGCAGTAGTTGGTTTTTCTGTTGCCGTCGTAAGTGAAGAAGGGACTTTGTATGAAAAAGGATTTGGATTTGCAGATAAAAAGATAGACAAAAAATATACAGAAAACACAGTTCAGAATATAGGTTCAATTTCTAAGACCTTCATTGGGTTGGCATTATTAAAGGCACAAGAATTAGGTAAACTAAAATTGGATGACCCAATAAATGACTACTTGCCTTTTAAAGTTGTACACCCAAAGTTTGCGAGTACACCTATTACTATTCGGCAATTGGCTAGCCATACCTCGGGTATAAAAGATCCTTCAGAATATGAGAAAAAAGGTTACATACTTAAAGAAGCGGAAAATGGGAATGCTAAAGTAAATGGCAATTTTTTAAGTCCGGATGAAATGATGTCAATGGGCGATTTTCTAAAAGATATTCTGAGTGAAGATGGTAAATGGTATAAAAAGAAAACATTTTCCAAGTACCCACCAGGAGGCATGTTTAATTACTCCAATATTGGCGCAGGTTTGGCAGCGTATGTGTTAGAACAGGCTACGGGAGAATCTTTTCCTGTGTTTACTAAAAAATACATTTTTGACCGATTAAAAATGTCCAATTCCGGTTGGTCTTTTGATGCGATAGATTTCACGAAACACTCAAAACTGTATGCAGATAAAGATACCGAACTGGCACTGTATAAGCTAGTAAATTACCCAGACGGTGGATTAATTACCTCTTCTCACGATTTGGCAAAGTATCTGTCCGAAATCATAAAAGGCTATGCAGGAAATGGCACTTTACTATCCACTGAAAGCTATAAAGTGCTATTTGACCCTCAATTAACAGATGAAAACCATAAGGACAGGAGCGAAAGTAAGTATAACGATGAATATAATATGGGTGTTTTTATGGGGATGTCTTCAAAAGGGCAAATAGGGCATACAGGCGGAGACCCAAGTGTAGTCACCCACATGTTCTTTAATGAAAAAACCAAAATTGGTAAGCTACTACTTGTGAATACAGAGCTAGATAAGGACAGGGTGCAAGAGTTCATTGCTATTTGGAGAGGATTAATTGCTTATGAAGATAAGCTGTAACCCAGTAGTCGGTTATGTTTAATTCGTGAGAAACTTTAAGGGTGAAGTTATAGGTTTTACATCCGAATTAATGTCAGAATTCAGTTAAGACCAAATCTTATGGTTACCAGAAAATTCAGGATGTAATTAATAAAGAAAGTAATGTATTGCTTATTGTTAGGTACTCATTATTTTTCCTAACTCCTATTTCTTATCGATTTCTGTAACAATTATAGGACGCAAACGTCTTATAATCAATCAATCAAAAATCAAGACCATGAAATCAATTAACAATCTAGGTATGGGAGTTGGACTTTTATTTTTACTCATTTTTGTAATGGGTATTTTGGTGTATCAATTTTTTCAGGGACCCATTCTATTTTCCGATGACTTTTTAATAACTGCAGCGCCTAATTCCAATAAGCTAATTATTTCGGTTTTGCTTGGTTGTGTAAGTGGTTTGTTCTCTATTCTTATTTCGGCATTGTTATTTCCTGTATTTAAAAAACAGAGCACTTCCCTGGCTGTTTTGTATGTTGCTTTTAGTATCCTAGATTTTGTGGCTATTAGTATTGACAATACCAGCGTTGTGGCTATGCTTGAGCTAAGCAAGGAATATGTAACTAATGTTGAGGTAAATAAGAGTGTGTTGGAGTCTATGGCACCTATATATTCCCAAAAACATTGGTGGACACACTATTTAAGTCTGCTGACCTCTTGCTTCTCCGTGTTTGTTTTATATGTTGCTTTTTTTAGAACGAAACTAATACCAAGAATAATCTCAGGTTTTGGGATTGTCGCGGTTTTGCTAATGTTTACTGAGCTATTAGCTTCTATTTTAGGAGATGGGATTAGCATGAATATGCTTTTACCCATTGGTTTGGTTCAATTAGTTTTGCCGCTATGGTTATTGGTAAAAGGCTTGAATACAAAATGGTTAGATGCAACTTTAGCGTAGCAAGCTGAAAATGTTATTCTACTTTTCTTTACGGATAACCGTAAATCTATACTAAAGAAAAATACTACCTTGTTGTTCGGTTCTAAAACACTATTTCCCCTGCCGTTTTGGAAGCAATAATTTATTGCTTAAAATTTCTATTCAGAATTAATAATAACAAGGTATTTAGGCTTATGAAACTAGAGAGTATATTAGATAAGTTAGGGTCCATCGAAAAAAATTCATTTATTAAGATTATTGATAATATCATATCTAAGAATCCAAAAAATGGAAAGGAGATTGATAAAATTTTAAGTTCATCAGACAAAGGCTTGAAATCCGTTGATAATCAAAATATTTCTAGAATTTTCAATTTAACATCTATTGAGTTTAAATCTTATATTGAATGTGAGTTCCAGGAAATTACTTCACAATTAGATATTTTAATAGACATAATTATTCGCGATGGTAATTGCATAATGAAGCAAGATTGGTTCTCTAGATTATATGAAACAGAAATAAAAAAGCTAAAAAATAAAATTAAAGGGCTTAATTCTGATTTTGAAGATGAAAAGTCTGAGTTAAGTATAGTTAGAAAAAGAGATTATAGAATTTATAAATCTTGTTTACATACAGCTTATCAAAATGATATTGAAAACAACAGGGATGCAAAAATAACCTCAGATGAATTATCAATTATCCTAACTCTTGCAAACCAATTAGGTCTTTCTCAAGAAGAGGTTAAACTGATTAACTATTCAATTATTCCTATTAAAAAATTTGACATTCAAGAAGTAATAAAGAGTCTTAAGAATATAGGGGTTATTTTTTACTCTAATAAAGAGAATACTATTTATGTAGCAGATGAAATGGTTCGGTTATTACGTACTATCAGAAAAAAGGAGGTAGCTACCAAATTTTATAGAAGAACATTAAAATTATTAAGAGACCCTATTATAAATCAAATTGCAAGGGACCACAATATTGACAGGAAATTGTCTTCTTCTCAAAAGGTTGAGGAAATACTTAAGGAAGGTGTTTCTTTCACCAGTTTACTACTTGAGGATATTTACAAACCAGGGAGCACATTGACTGAAAAGAAAAAAACTTTAAATGAATTATGTGAGAAGGGATTGAATATTGTGAATCTGAAAGGAAGTGTTTTAGAAGATAAAATTGGTAGTTTAATTCAACATTTTGAAAATGTGGAAAGAGACGAAAAAGTGGGAATATCTTTAGATGGTTTTGATAAACTACTAGTTGAATTAAATCAATCTCTACCTAAATTAAACAAAGAAATAAGGGCACAATTTGAACTGCAAGATGAATTTGTATTGAAAGGGGATTATCTATTGGACTATAATATTAAACCAAGAGATATTCTTGATTTAATTATAAAACCTGACTTGACAAAATTCATTAAGGACAATGGAATTAAACAAAGAGGAGATGATATTTTAAATATTCTTGAACATTATAAAGATGTTGAAAATCTTTATTTAGAAAATTACTCCAATGTAGCTTTTAGAGATTTAAACTTATTAAAAGAGAATGGTATTACAGTCAAAGAAAGTGAGTTAGGATTAAAGTTTGAAGAGTTGACAAAAGTAATTTTTAAAGGTTTAGGTTTTAATATAGATGAATCTTTAAAAAGTAAAATAAACACTCAAAAGGATATGATTGACATTCTTTTGAATTTAGGAAACGATGAGATTATTATTGTCGAATGTAAGACGAGTAAAGAGAGAGGTTATAACAAATTTAGTACTGTATCAAGACAATTAAAATCTTATCAAAATTTAGCTTTAAAAAACAACTTGCGTATTGTTAAGATACTATTGGTAGCACCAGAATTCAGTGATGATTTTGTAACAGATTGTGAAATGGATACCGAAATGAATTTATCTCTTTTAACGGCATCAACGTTATCCAAAATATTAGAATCTTTTAAAAGTTCTAATTACACAGAGTTTCCTCATGTATTATTTAGGGATATTGTAATAAATGAAGAACGTATTCTAAAAGCTTTGAGCAAGTAATTCTTTTGTTTTTTGGTTAGTAATAATATCAATCATTTAAGATTGTAATATGGATTAAAAATTATGATTATTAGGCTATTATAGTTAAATGAAGATGTATTTTATAATTGTGGTCTAGATATATTTATTGTGCCCTAATCCCTTTAGCTATCGGCAATGGATTTATTCTTGGACAAGTAACAATAAATCAAACCTGTATAGTCAACTGACAATGAGCTTTAGTTTTTTGCGAAGATTTAAACGAAGTTTCCTAGCCTCCGCGTTACGCTTTGCTCAAACGATGTATACAATTTAAAAACCCAAGAACTATGAAAAATTATTATTTAAAGATTTTAATTAAATCTGCATTTGGAGTTTGGATTCTTATTTTAATCCAAAGTTGTGGAGAACAGAGTAAAACGGAATTTGAACTCGAAAAAGAAGCTACTGATTTAGATAGTGAAACTGAAATAAGAAAAACGATTGAAGACTTATATGGAGTTTATACAAAATCTGACCTTAAATGGGTTGACTTTTACAAAGATGAATACAAACTTGCTTCAGATGATGGTACTGTTCAGGAAAAATATGCAGATTCATTAAGGATAGAATGGAAAGATATTTATAACAGATATGATGTAATCTTAAAAGAACGCGGAAAACCAATAATTAGCGTTTCTGACAATCAAGTATTTCATTACAACACTTTTAATGAAATATTTATAAAAAAAGCGACAAAGGATACAATAGAAAATATTGGTACTTGGATTGTATTATGGAAAAAACAGAAAGATAATTCTTGGAAAATAGAATTTGAAACGTATCACGCGAAATAAAAACCATGCACAACAAAGAACTAAGGTAAAAAACAAACAAATTCTTCCTTAATCTGAGACTCTACTATTCTAGGCTTAAAAGATTCTATGAGCTTTTTTTATTGGATTTATCTGGGCAATTTACTTCACTCAATCTTTATCTTTATTTTTAAAAAATGAAAGAAGGCTTAATAAAAGATACTTATGAGTTAATTATAAAGGAAATACAAACTGTAATTACGGTGTGTTATCTCTTGGCCGTTGCTATCGGAATGATTTTTAATTATAAAAAGTATGCTGAATTCGGCATCAATATTTTTGATTATGGAGATGTATTTGATTTTTTGATTGCACCCTTTTCCGATTTTTATATTATCCTTTTTGCAGCAGCATCAACACTATTTATTTCCACACTATTTTACCTAGATTATTTATGGCAAAAAAAATGGCCTAAATCATATTCAAAAATGAATTTTGGGCGTGATAAAAAGAAATGGTTTAAACAATACAGAATGGCGGTAATAGCTGTAAGTTTTATTACGTACTTATTTTTATCTGCTAGTTTTTATGGAAAATACACCAAGGAGAAAATAACTAATCAAAGAGATATTACCATTACTCTAGTGGATAATGAAATAAAGAAGGGTAAGCTTATTGGCAAGACTAAAGAAATTGTTTTCTTATTAAATGATGACGGTGTTTTTGCAATACCCCTTACTTCTGTGGTTAAGCAGATAAAACTAAAGTAATGGGCATATTCAACTTGTTTAAAAAAAGGGATAATGAGCCCAGTTTCTAGAATACATATAATGGAATTTTAGGACCTATTTTTCTGGGAGTCTTCAGCGAATATATTTAAATCTCAAAAGACCTTCATTCTCATTAATTGGCGTTGAAAAAACTAATGAAAATAAAACCTCCTGTAAAGCGCCTGAGTTAAGTTATCTAAAGTTTATTTGCAATCTACTTACTCCTTCACCAACTTCTTACTCAACTCCTCCAATGATACCCCTTTGGTTTCCGGCATTTTGGTAATTGCCCAAATGAGTTGTAATACCATCATAGCACAGAAAAAGTAATAAATGTACCAAACATGATCCTTCAATACACCTTGTACAGAATCCAAGAAAAACGGAGTAATTAAGGTAATGATTGCAGCAAACACCCAATGGACACTAACACCCCAAGATTGCCCGTATGCACGAACACTGTTTGGAAAAATTTCTGAGATAAATACCCAAATTACCGCACCTTGCCCAATAGCATGAGAAGCAACAAAAGTACAGATAAAGGTTAGCGTAAGTGTAGAGCCAAGGTCCATTTGAAAACAAAGACCTACCATTATTAAACTTATAATATAGCCGATAGACCCAATGATGATTAGTTGCCGTCTGCCCAGTTTATCTAACAAACGTATGCCTATAAAGGTAAAAACCAGATTAACGATACCAATGGCAATAGAATTGAAAAGGGATTCTTTACCGCCCAATCCCGCTTGTTCTAAAATTTCAGGTGCGTAATACAGCACAAAGTTGATACCCGATAGCTGATTGAAAAATGCAATAAAAAACGCAAGCCAAAGAACTTTAGAATATTTCTTTTGAAACAGACTTTCGCTTTTGGTAGTAGTTTTTAGGTCGGTCTTTATCTCTTGCAAATGACTTGCTGCCGTTTCTTTTGGATAAATAATTTCTAAAATTTTTAATGCTCCGGCATCATCCTTTTTATTCAAGGCCAACCATCTTGGACTTTCTGGTACGGTTAATACCATTACGGTGTATATAAAGGCGGGTATGGCTTCAACACCCAGCATCCAACGCCAATCATTTGCGCCATCAAAATCTTTAAGCAACCAGTTAGATACAAAAGCAATTAAAATACCAAATACTAACCAGAATTGGTACAGTCCCACAAGTTTGCCACGATTCTCTTTTGATGTAATTTCAGAAATATAAATTGGTGCGGCAACAGTAGAAATCCCTACACCTACACCACCAATAAAACGAAATGCAGAGAATGAATACGGGTCTTGGGCCAAAGCAGAACCTAATGCAGATACTAAGAAAAGAATACCAACCCAAAGCAATGTTTTTTTACGGCCCCAATTATTAGTGGGGATACCACCAAAAAGAGAACCAACAACAGTTCCCCATAATGCCATACTCATGATAAAGGTTCCGTGAAATAATGGAGAAGTATTCCATAACTGTTTAATGGGTTCGTTTGCTCCGGAAATTACAACGGTATCAAATCCGAATAAAAAACCTGCAAGCGCTACCGTTATTGACCAAACGATTATTCTGTTCATTAGTGAGAATTAAGTGATGGTTAAATATAATAAATGAATAGCATTAATTCTTAATCTAAAACAACAACTAAAAAATAAGAGAATTGGTAACTTGTACTAATTTTAAAATTGAATGATGAAAGATTTAAAAAATAAAGTGGCTTATATTACAGGAGGTACCAAAGGTATTGGTTTTGGTGTAGCAAAAGCATTAGTAAATGAAGGGATGAAAGTTGCCATTAGTGGTCGTTCTCAGAGCAGTGTAGACCAGGCACTTAAGGAATTTAATAGCGATGCTGTTTTAGGTATTGTTTCAGATGTGTCTAAATTGAAAGATGAGAATAAAGCTGTTACAAAAATAATAGAGAAATGGGAACATATAGATGTGGTCCTGGCAAATGCTGGTGTCGGTAATTTTGCACCCATAGATGAGATGACAGCCGAAGAGTGGCATCAAATGATAGATGTAAACTTAAACGGGGTTTTTCATACGTTAAAAGCATCGGTTGAAGGATTAAAAAAATCGAAAGGATACTACATAACATTAGCTAGTTTAGCGGGAACAAATTTTTTTGCAAACGGTGCGGGATACAATGCTTCTAAATTTGGTGTAGTAGGTTTTACACAAGCTGCTATGTTAGATTTACGCCAGTACGATATTAAAGTGTCTACGATTATGCCAGGCTCGGTCGCAACTCATTTTAACGATAATGAACCAAGTGAAAAAGACGCATGGAAAATACAACCAGAAGATATAGGTCAACTGGTAGTAGATCTATTAAAAATGAATGAAAGAACCTTGCCTAGTAAAATAGAGATAAGGCCAACAAGACCTGATAAAAAATAAGGTTACACTTCTTTTTCTGTAAACGGAATTTCAGGATTACAAATTTCTGTGATTAACTGACCAAGTATCTGCTCGAAATCAACAATCACTTCATTATTTATGATATGATCTTTGGCTCCTCGGGCAGATTCTTTTTGTGCGAATAGCAACGTGCCTTCGGCAAAATTCTTTAATGAAATAATTCCGGCTTGAATAGAAAGGTTTTCTGTAGGGTGGGTTTTAAAAAACATTAGTCCGTAACATAGTAATTGAAACGCTTTGCTATATTGATATTCTTCTGAAAGAATTTCCCAATCCATAATTTCCACATTCCTGCGTTCTACTTTCCCTGTTTTGTAATCGATGATACGGGTTATACCATCAAATTCATCTACTCTGTCTAATTTTCCTTTTAAGATAATGGGGAAATCTAATCCGGCAATTTCTAGAGGTACTGATAAGGATTGTTCTAGTGCTAAAATTTTAATGCTATGCTTTTTTAATGCTGTTATTTCAGCATCAATGAAAGTCTGAATGTATTTTAGAATAACATGAAATGAAATGTAGTTTTTACCCGAACTGATATTTCCTTCTTTAAAGGTCTTTTCAAAATTCTTGCTAACTATAGAAGTAACGTTCTTTCGTATACCGTTTAATAAATCTACAGTAAGGTTTATATTTAACAAAGGGGTGTAAAGTTCCTCAAGACTGTCATGAACAATGGTGCCAAAGGTATTTGCTGCCAAAGTTTCTTCAACCTGTACTACTTCATTAATATTCAGTAAATTCTGTTTATAGAAATCAATAGGGTTTCTTATATAATTACTTAATGAACTTGGTGAAAAGCCTTTGCCTGCCTTTTCTTTTATTAGAGCGATTAAGTTTTTAGTTTTTTCAACTTTTTCTAACGTTTTAGTAATAGATTGAATAGTAGGTGTCGCTATATATTCAATAATGTCTGTTCTGTTCTCGTCAGTAAGCAGTTGTGTAATTAATCTACTACGTTCTCCGCCTTCAAGGGCATCTGGTTCTGTGTTATATAAAATGTAAACGTTTTTTGCACGCTGTAGTAATCTGTAAAAGTGATAGGTGTAGACGGCATCCTTTTCTTTATATGTAGGTAATCCGTTTTTAAATTTTAGGTCAAATGGAATAAAAGAATTGTTAGATTTTCCTGAGGGTAGTACACCTTCATTTACTGAAGTTATTATAATGGTCTCAAAATCTAGCAATCTACTTTCTAACATTCCCATGATCTGAATACCTTCTATGGGGTTTCCTTGAAAATCTAAGGTTTCCGAACTAAGTAACTGTTTAAAAAGATGTTTTAAACTCTTTAAGTTGTTAACGTAATTGTACGTATTACAAAGTTCTTTAAGTTGATTAAAGAGGGTGTAAAATTTATATAGCTGCTCTAATAACAATGAATTAGTCTTAACAGATTCAATAGTTCTAATGGCATGGATAAGTGCTAAAAAATTTTCAATTAAAGCGTTAGGATTATTCTTTAGGTCATTGAATAATAAATAGATGGTACTATTATGAGGTATTAATTCTGTGATTTTATTACTGGTGATATAAGTCCAATTATTTGTTTTTATTTTAGTTATCAAGGATTCGGTAGAAACTTCATTGGCATCAAATAATAATACGGTATAAGAATGAGTCAATAAGTTCAATAAATGCTTGTAGAACCATCCTTTTTCTATTTTCTGTTCATGAAATTCTATAAGGTTTGTAAAAAAACTAGCTAACGTGGTAGATTCTAGTTTTTGTCCCATAGTAATATTTGTTGCGGGTATATTTTCGGGTATGGAATTTAATAACGGATTTAATATTTCTTCATTTCCTAAAACAATGGCGGCATTACTTAATATCTCTGGCGTTTCTTTTTGAATCTTATAAAGTAGGTTACCTACAAAGTTTACTTGAGCTATGTTTTTGGGTACTCCTACAATTTCAATATGTTTTTTAGTGTTGTAATAAGTAGTAAGTCCTTTTAGTGTTTTTTCTTTGAGAACATTCCAGGTGCTTTTATAATTTCTAATAAAATACCCTGCATCATGTATGTTATCTTTTATAAAATAAGGATCTATATCCCAATAGATGGCAGCATCAGTTTTTTCAAGAATAGTTTGTATTAGGATACTCTCAGCTGTATTAAGAGCATTAAACCCTAGAAAAACATGCTTTTTATTGTTCGTTTTTAGATAGTTGGGCAATTCAAGAACAGATGTTTTGTAAATTAAACCTTGGTGCCCTAGCTCTTGTTCAAGTAAAAGAGCGTTGAATTGATTATAGATTTTTTCAAGATGTCTCCAAAAATGAAGATAATTTTCAATCATTTCGGACTTTTCAGCATTCAATGACCAGTGGTTAACTTCTTGTATTGCAGCTACATTTTGGTATAGGGTTGCGGCATCTACTAAGTATCGGTCTACTTCATTAAAATCTTGTAATAATATTTGTCCCCATTTTAAAAAAGAGTCGAAAGATTCTTTTTCATATATACCAACTTTTAAATAGGCGTTATATAAGGTAAATAATTGTGTAGTGGTATTTGCGGTAACAAGGCCAGAAACCTTTTCTATAAAATCTTCAATACTATAGATTTCAGGGGCTATTACGGTCTTTGTAAGTGATTGTGATAATATTTTTTTAAGAAATACGCCGGCACGTTTACTGGGCAAAATAAAAATTACATTGCCAGTGTCTGGGGTATTCTTTAAAACGTCCTGTACTACATCTTGTATAAAACTCTGCATAGTGTAAAAATAAAAAAGCTCCGCAATATTGCGGAGCTTTTATTTATTAAAACACTTAGGTTTGTTTTAACTTATTTTACTAAGTTGATTTCTACCCTTCTGTTTTGAGTTCTACCAGCTCTTGTATTGTTTGTAGCTATTGGCTTAGACTCACCATAACCTACAGCAGATAATCTAAACTCTTCGATTCCTTTATCTACTAAGAATTCTTTTACAGAAAGAGCTCTTGACTCAGAAAGGCTTTGGTTTAATTTTTCGCTACCTACGCTATCAGTATGACCTTCAACAGTAAACTTAGCGTTAGGGTATTCTTTAAGGATTGTGATAATGTCAACCATTACAGAAGTAGATTCAGCTTTGATAGAAGATTTACCAGTATCAAATAAGATAGTTCTAGCATAATCATTTAATTGCTTCTGAACTTCTTCAGTTACTTCAGGACAACCAGCGTTAGCTACTGTACCAGCAACTTCTGGGCATTGATCATCTTTATCTAATACACCGTCACCGTCAGTATCAGGCCATGGACAACCTTTGTTATCAGCAGGACCAGCTTCAGAAGGACAAGCGTCATCTTTATCAGCAACACCGTCACCATCAGCATCAGGACAACCAGCTAAAGCAGGAAGACCAGCTTCGTTAGGACAAGCATCATCTTTATCGGCAACACCATCGCCATCAGCATCAGGACAACCGTTCATTTCTTTAGAACCAGCTTCGTTAGGACAAGCATCTTTGCTATCTTCGATTCCATCGCCATCAGCATCTGGACAACCATTGAATGCTTCAAGACCAGCAACTTCTGGACAAGCATCATCTTTATCGTAGATACCATCACCGTCAGTATCAGTACCACCAAATTTAACTGAAATACCAGCTAAATGTTGGAAATGTGGTGCTAAGTAATCTTCGAAAGCATGCTTGTATGAAGATTGTAAAGTAAGACCTAAGTTTTCAGAGAACCAGATGTTAAGACCAACACCTCCGTTTACAGTTCCAGCTCCGATCTCATCAATCCAAGTATAACCACCACCTATTTCAATGAAAGGATCGATTACAGTAGTTTTTTTGATTAAATCATATTTTATAGTCCCATCTACAGCATAGTGAGAAAGATCATCAACGCTAACGTCACCTAATTTGCTAATCTTGTTTAGAGATCCTCTTGCTCCAATAGAGAAGCCGTCCCCGATTGATTTAGATACTCCTACATAAGAGACAGAAGGTAAAATATTCCAGTGATCGTTCACATTGAAGAATTCATTACCAAAAGAACTTACATCCGAAGTAGGATATACGTCAATGGCATTAACCCCAAATTGTACTTGCCAAGGGTTATTCTCGTCTTGCGCTTGTATGCTGTTAATTCCTACTACAAGTAGGGCAACAACCAATAATTTGCTAAGATGTTTCATGTTCAAATTTTTAAGTTTAAGTGTTTATTAGCTGCAAATGTAACTTGTTAAATATTATTAACAAAATCAATTTCCTATTTTTTTTAACGCATTTAGTAGAATAAAATAGCTTTTAAACGATTTTCAGTTCTTTTCCTACTTCTGTAAATGCCTTAATTGCAGCATCTAAATGTTCTTTTGTGTGTGCTGCTGATAGCTGTACTCTTATACGTGCTTTATTTTTAGGTACTACTGGGTAAAAGAAGCCAATTACATAGATACCTTTTTCCAATAACTTATTTGCCATTTCTTGTGATAATTTTGCATCATATAACATTACCGGTACAATGGCAGAATCACCATCAACAATATCAAAACCTGCCGCAATGATTCCTTTTTTAAAGTAAGTGGTGTTTTCTTGAAGTTTATCACGTAGAGAAGTGTCATTTTCTAACATATCAAATACCTTAATGGAGGCGCCAACTATAGCTGGTGCTAGTGAGTTAGAAAATAAGTAAGGTCTTGAACGTTGTCTTAATAAAGTTATGATTTCTTTTTTACCCGTAGTGTAGCCACCCATTGCGCCACCTAACGCTTTGCCTAAAGTACCTGTTATAATGTCTATTCTGCCCATTACACCTTTTTCTTCTAAAGTGCCTTTTCCTTTTTCACCTATAAATCCTGCAGCGTGGCATTCGTCAATCATTACAAGTGCATCATATTTATCAGCTAAATCACATATTTTATCTAAAGGCGCAACAATACCATCCATGGAGAATACGCCATCCGTAACTATAATCTTAAATCGTGCACCGTCCTCGTTTGCTTTTTTAAGCTGTTCTTCAAGATCCAGCATATCGCTATTGGCGTATCGGTATCTCATGGCCTTACATAAACGAACACCATCAATAATAGAGGCATGATTTAATGAGTCTGAAATTATAGCATCCTCCGCCGATAATAAGGGCTCAAATACTCCGCCATTGGCGTCGAATGCAGCAGCATATAATATGGTGTCTTCGGTATCGTAGAAATGTGCTATTTTTTTCTCTAATTCTTTGTGAATATCCTGCGTGCCACATATAAATCTTACTGATGACATGCCAAAGCCATGAGTGTCCATAGCATCTTTAGCTGCCTGTATAACATCTGGATGAGAGGAAAGGCCTAAATAATTATTAGCACAAAAATTAATAACCTCTTTACCGGTATTTATTTTTATTACAGCATCTTGCGGAGATACAATAATTCTTTCTTCCTTGAAAAGTCCATCATTTTTAATGGACTCTATTTCTTGTTGTAAGTGTTCCTTAATTTTTCCGTACATATTTTATATATATTCTAATTCTACTTCCTGGTTAATATAAACAATGATTTTATGATCTATTATATAACCCATGCTTTTGAAACTATTTGCATAAGCATTTATTTGGTGGTGATATTTAGGATTACGATCACCTGTCTTATAATCTATTATGGTTGCATGACCATCCTTAAGTACTACCCTATCAGGTCTTTCTATACTTCCGTCTGCAATTAAAAGGTCTCTCTCGTTAAGGATTTCTACTCCATTTTCGTAAAAATGCTTTAAATCTTTATGAAAAATAACTTTTTTAATAATTTCTTTTAAAAATTTTATCTCCTGTTCCTTTATAAGTCCTTTTTGTAAAGCTATTTGCATTGCTCTATTAAGGTCTGTAGTTGTATGGATAGCGCTTAGAATGTAGTGAATTACATTTCCTTGGTTAATAGCAACATCTAAACCCTCATCCCAAAGTGTACCTGCCAAAGCTAAAATTTTAAAATCGGGTCTATTTTTACTTGTGTATATATACGGTATACTAATTTGGTCGTTAATTTTTGAACTTTTAGGATTAGTGGCTTTTAATTCTCCAAATTCATAGTCTAATTTATCTTGTAGATATATCCCTTTATTTTTCAAGAAATGGATAAAAAGTCCAGAATAATAATTAGAATTGTGATTCCCCTTGCTATCTAATGCATGAGTACTGATAATAAACAGCGTGTTAACTGCTCTCGTAAGCACCACATATAAAAGGTTAAATGCATCTAACTGTAATTTTTGATGGTCCAGAGTATATAAATATGATGCAATTTCGCCGTATTCTTGTACTTCTTGCTTTTTATTTATGAGTATTTCTGAAAAACCAAGAAAATCTTCTTTAGCTACCGGAAGCCATAATTTGGGATCAATCTCCTCATATATATTTGAATTGGCATAAGGAAAAACAACTACAGGAAACTCTAATCCTTTCGATTTATGAATGGTCATAATCTGTACGGCATTTAAATTTTCAGGAGTACTTATGCTTATTGAGCTTCCTTTTTTATTCCAATAGTCTAAAAATGACTGTATATCTGAGCCAAATTTTTGTTCTACGTCGAATACCAAATCCATAAATGCAGTGATATGCGCATTTGATTCAGGTATCAGGTCAAATATTTTAATTGCATAGGCAAGGCCGTCGAAAACTGTATATTGTCTTAATTTACTTGTCTCAAAGCCATATGCCTTTAGTAAATGAGTATCGAGATTATTTAAGTTTTCATAAATGTAGGTATGCTTATCATTCTTTTTTGCAGATAAAAACTTTAAAATTTCATATTGTATTTCTAGTTCTTTTGGTTGTACTATGTAACGTAAAAGCTGCACAAGAAATAAAACTTTGTCACTTTCACTTAGAAGTAACGAATCTGAAGAAATTACCGGAATATTATTCTGCATTAAAAAATCAGCTAGGAACAGTCCGTGTTTCTTTTTTCTAATAATAATGCATATATCATTATAGGCATAACCAATTGCCAAACTTTTATTAATAGCAGAAAGGGTTGACAGGGCATATTCTTCGTCACTTTCTTCTGGCAATAAACTTAGTTGTACAAAACCACCTTCTTTTTGATTAGTATCTTGCATATTACCAAGTTTAAAAAAGTCTTGGTACATGGTATTTTCTAAAAACGGACTTATACTTTGAAAAAAGGAATTGTTGAAATTTATGATTTCGGAATAACTTCTATAGTTTTTAGGCAAGGATACCAAGTCGGACGCTACGGTAAATGGATGTTTTTGATGTGTGGCTAACTCAAGAAATTGTTCTGCTTTACCACCACGCCATCTATATATTGCTTGTTTTGGGTCACCTACTAAGAATAAAGAACCTGAATTTCCTAGTTCATCTTCTCCCTCCATGGCATTACCAATTAATGGGATTAAATTTTCCCATTGCATTTGGGAGGTGTCTTGAAATTCATCAATAAAATAATGTCTGTATTTCTCGCCAAGACGTTCATAAATGAACGGAGCAGGTTGGTCTTTTACTTCATTTGCAATTAGGGTGTTGAATTCTGAAATTGATAGTTGGTCTTTTTCTTCCTGAATAATTTTAAGTTCTTTTTGAATAGCGTTTAATAGTGCAAAAGGAACAATGTTTCTATTGATGTTTGAAAAGAGACTTCTTTTATAAATCAGCTTTTTGATAGCCTGATAGTAATAAAGCAGTTTAGGGGAAAGTTCCGAGGGAGGATTTTTAATAGTTGCTTTTAATATTTTACCATCAATAAGGTTTTCTTCTAGTTTGTTATTATAGAGTGTTGTAGGGTTAAAATTTCCCTCTACTATTTTTTTAAAATGATTTGGTAATGTTTCTCTAGGAAAATCTTTGAATTCGATGCCAAAGTTTGTGATTTCATTAAGGGATGTGGTAGCTAATGTACTAATTTCTACCTCTAAAGATTTTGTTTTTGTTTTAAGGTGAATTTGAAGTTTTAGAAAGTCCCCTAACTCAATATTTTTTAGATGCTTAAGGTGTTCTGCGTTGTTTTCATCGAAAATAAGCTTGCCTATTTTTAGTAGGTCATATCCAATATCCCAACTACGGTCATCTTCTATTTTTTCTAGGGCAAAATCTAAAAGTACTTTGGTAAATTCTGGGTCTTCACCGGCCTTGCCAATAACTCGCTCAACCGCTTCCTGTAATAGTAAATCTACATCTAAGACAACTTCAAAATTCTGAGGAATTTTTAAATCCTTTGCAAAGGTTCTAATAAGTCTATGTGTAAACTTGTCTATGGTAGAAATATCGAAAAAGGCGTAATTGTGCAGTATTTGCTTTAATCGAAGCTTACTTAACGCTGGTAGTTCTTCAAAAGTGAAGCCGGTTTCATTAATAATATCTTTAAATAAAGGGGTAGCTTCATTAGGTGAGTTAATTTTAGAAAATTCATAAAGGCTATCTAAAATTCTATGTTTCATTTCATTTACCGCTTTATTGGTAAATGTGATTGCTAAAATTTTTCTAAAATTTTGAGGTGAATCTAGTATAATTTTCAAATATACTTTAGCTAAGGCATAGGTTTTGCCAGACCCTGCAGAAGCATTATATATGGTAAAAGAATTGCTAGACACGGTTTTTACTGCAAATTAAGGATTCCTGTACAGTTCTTAACAAATTATTAGAAGAATATAAATGTTAAAATTCGTAACTTTGGAAGACAATTAATATAAATCTTAAAACACATAAATTATGGCTTTTGAACTACCAAAATTGCCTTACGCTTATGACGCCCTTGAGCCTCATATTGACGCAAGAACAATGGAAATACATCATACTAAACATCATAACGGGTATACATCTAAGTTAAATGCAGCTATAGAAGGTACCGCTTTAGATGGGAAATCGATAGAAGATATTTTAAAAGGATTAGACATGAATAATGGCGCTGTTAGGAATAACGGTGGTGGTTTTTATAATCATTCTTTATTCTGGACCATATTATCACCAAATGGTGGTGGTAAGCCAAGTGGCGAATTAGCAAGTGCTATTGACACTGCATTTGGTTCTTTTGATGCATTTAAAGATGAATTTTCTTCAGCTGCAGGTACTAGATTTGGTTCTGGTTGGGCATGGTTATGTGTTCACAAAGGAGGTAAAGTAGAGGTGTGTTCTACACCAAATCAAGACAACACATTAATGCCAGGAGTTGGTTGTGGTGGACAACCAATTTTAGGTTTAGATGTGTGGGAACATGCGTATTACCTAAATTACCAAAATAAAAGACCTGATTATATTGAGGCATTTTTTAATATCATTAATTGGGATGAAGTTTCAAAATTATATACAAATAACAAATAGTTATTAGGTATTATTTACCTTAACTACTTTGTAAGAAACCACTTAGGATAACAACTTAAGTGGTTTTTTTATTTTAAAAATAGAAAAGGGCGGAGAAGTCTCCACCCTTTTCGTCCCAAATCTTACCATAAACTTAACCTACTTATGCTATGGCGATACTAAATTACTGGTATTGAGTAAATAAAAAAAGAAATTTTAAGAAAAAAAATTTCTTTTTTTAGGTAATGGGTAATTTATAGTAGCAGTTGCTAATGAGATGGTACTTTTAAGATAAGCCAATTGGTATAAAATAAAAAGACGGAGCATAGCCCCGTCTTTTCCCCAAATCTTACCATGAACTTAACCTACTTATGCTATGGTCCTCCAAAGATAATGGTGAAATTCATTTTATTAAAAGTATTCCGTTCAATGTCAAGAAGATTAGGTGTAATACCTAATGTGTATTTGCGGGATAAGTTTAGGATAGAATTTGAAGTTTCAATTGGTATAAAATAAAAAGACGGGGCCATGCCCCGTCTTTTCCCCAAATCTTACCATGAACTTAACCTACTTATGCTATGGTCCTCCAAAGATAATGGTCACATTCATTTTATTAAAAGTATTCCGTTCAATGTCAAGAAGATTAGGTGTAATGCCTAATCTGTATTAATGAGACTAGTTTAGGAAAGAGTTAGAAGTTTCAATTGGTATAAAATAAAAGAACGGAGCATGGCTCCGTTTTTTCCCCATATCTTACCATGAACTTAATCTACTTATATTATGATGATCCAAAGAAATTAGTCAAATTAAAGATTATAATAAGCATTGGCTAAAATCCTCATTATACGATAAACAGAGCTTTTAATTGAAATATGTTCTAAGATTTATTTATATGAAAAGGTTGTAAATAAAAAAGGTGGAGAAGTCTCCACCTTTTTTGCCCCAAATCTTACCATGAACTTAACCTACTTATGCTATGGTAGCGTTAAAAGTAAAGCTGGTTAATTCAAATAGGCTATTCTGTCGATGAAATACACTTTTTATCGATGAAATACCAAAATAGCATTGATTTCATCAACAAATACGTTAATATGCGCGTTCGTTATTTCCTTCATAAAAGTTTATAAAAGCTCGGTTTACCACTCTATTTCCACCAGGGGTCGGGTAGTTTCCGGTAAAATACCAATCTCCTAAATTTTTAGGACAGGCTTCATGTAAGCTTTCTATAGTTTGATAAATTATAGAGACTTCTGCATTAATTCCTTCCGGACTTAATAGCTCGCCAGTTTTCTTAGAAATTTGTTTAGCTGTAAATGGAGCATAGAATTCTTTAACATAATTAATTACGTCTATATCTTTATTTTTTACTTGAGACAAACATTTTTTATAAATATCTTCTACGATATGCATAGAGTTGTTGTCTTCATGTAAGGCCAAGGTAGCTTTAAAGGCAACGAAATCTTCTAGTTTTGCCATGTCAATACCATAACAATCAGGATATCTAATTTGAGGAGCAGAAGAAACCACTATAATCTTTTTAGGAGACAAACGGTCTAAAATTCTAAGTATACTTTTCTTTAGCGTGGTGCCTCTAACTATACTATCATCAATGATTACGAGATTGTCCCCTTCCTTTACAGATCCATAAGATATATCATAAACATGGGCAACTAAATCATCCCTACTACTATCTTGGGTTATAAAAGTCCTAAGTTTAGCATCTTTAATCGCGACTTTTTCTATACGCGGGCGAACTTCTAAAATTTCATGTAGTTGCTCTCCTGTAATTTTAGGTCCCAATTCAAGTATTTGTTCTTCCTTTTTCTTGTTTAGGTAGTTTTGGGCTTCTTTTACCATACCATAGAAAGAAGTTTCAGCGGTATTAGGTATAAATGAGAATACCGTGTTTTTGATATCTTCATCAATTGCCTCTAATATTTGAGGAAAAACAAGCTTACCTAAAGCTTTTCTCTCTTGATATATTTCTTTATCGCTACCCCTGGAGAAATAGATCCGTTCAAAAGAACAAGCTTTTCGCTCCTTTGGCTCAAGAATTTGTTTAATGGCACTAGTGCCATTCTTTTTAATAATAATAGCTGCACCGGGATCAAGCTCTTTTACTTCCTCAAAAGGAACATTAAATACAGTTTGTATTGCAGGCCTTTCAGAAGCTACGACTACAACCTCATCATCTTTATAATAATAGGCAGGTCTTATTCCGCTAGGGTCTCTTAATACAAAAGCATCACCATGCCCTAGTAAACCAGCCATAGCGTATCCACCATCAAAGTTTTTAGCAGCCCTTCTTAATATCTTATATACTTTTAATCGCTCTGCTATAATAGGAGATGCTTGTTGTTTTGTGTATCCTTCTTTTTTAATTTGCTTGTATAACTTAGCCACTGCATCATCCAAAAAATGACCAATTTTCTCCATTACGGTAACCGTATCGGCCATTTCTTTAGGATGTTGACCTAGCTGAATTAAATTATCGAACAGTTCATGAACATTAGTCATGTTAAAGTTACCTGCAACAATAAGGTTGCGGTGCATCCAATTATTCTGTCTTAAAAAGGGGTGAACGCTTTCGATGCTATTTTTACCGAACGTACCATAACGTACGTGACCTAAAAGTAATTCACCTATATATGGTATGTGCTTTTTTTGTAATGCCACATTGTCTTCATATTCTGGGTGTTCTTTAAGTTCAGAATTAATACGGTCATTTATTTGAGCAAAAATATCCTGTATGGGTTGTTGTTGGCAAGAACGTACACGGCTCATGTAACGCTCACCAGCTTTAACATCTAGTTTAATACTGGCAAAACCTGCACCATCTTGACCTCGGTTATGCTGCTTCTCCATCATTAAATACATTTTATTTACACCATAAAATGCTGTTCCATACTTTTCCTTGTAATACTCTAAAGGTTTTAATAACCGTATTACAGATATACCACATTCATGCTTAATTGCGTCACTCATTGCTTTTGGTATTAAAAAAACCCCATAAAAAAGGGGCTAGGGGATTATTGTAATTCAATTTCAAACTGGGTCAATTTTTTAAACTGATGTAGTCTATTTCTAATTTCTTTATGTTCCAACTTAAGCATTCTTTCTGTACCAAATTTCTCGACACTAAAAGAAGCAAGGTTAGATCCGTGTATTATTGCCTTTTTCATATTTTCGAAAGAACTATCGTCACTGGCGGCTAAGTAACCCGAAAAACCACCTGCAAAAGTATCACCTGCACCTGTTGGGTCAAAAACTTCTTCTAAAGGTAAAGCTGGGGCGAAGAATATTTGGTCTTCATTAAATAATAAAGCACCATGTTCTCCTTTTTTAATTACTACAAATCTAGGTCCCATTGTAAATATCTTTTGAGCTGCTTTTACTAAAGAATATTCTCCGGTTAATTGTCTTGCCTCTTCATCATTAATAGTAAGGACATCTATATGTTTAATGACCTCCAATAAATCGTTTAAAGCATTGTCCATCCAAAAATTCATGGTATCCAATACTATTAGTTTTGGTCGTTTTTTCATCTGATTAATTACACCTAGCTGAACAATTGGGTGAAGATTACCTAACATTACAACATCAGCATCTTTATAAGCAGCCGGGACAACAGGGTTAAAGTCAGCTAAGGTATTTAATTCGGTAACTAAAGTGTCTCTTGAGTTTAGATCGTTATGGTATTTACCTTTCCAAAAGAAGGTTTTTCCACCTTTAACTATCTCAAGTGCGGTAATATCAATATTTCTTTCTGTAAATAAATCCAAATAATCTTGTGGAAAATCATCACCGACAATTGAAATAATAGCTGAATCTACTTCAAATTGCGATGCAGCTAAACCAATATACGTAGCGGCACCCCCCAATATTTTATCCGTTTTGCCAAAAGGAGTTTCAATGGCATCAAAAGCAACAGTACCTACTATTAAAAGTTTACCCATAAAATTGTAAAAAATTTAAGCTGCAAAGATAGGGATTTGACTGGCTAATTAAAATCGTTTTTTGATTACAGATAGTAATGGTATACTAAAGTATTAAAGAGAGCAAAAATCCCAATTATTTCCTACCAAAATCGGCAGGTATTTCTCCCCAAGCCTTGGTTTCCCATTTTACTATCCTTGTAGTATATTGATTATTTTTTAACCAGTTTACTGCTCTATCTATAAGTTCAAATAAGTCTTTATTTTTTGTAGATGCAGTCAATTTGGTATTACAGTTCTTTTTGCGAACCCAGCTCATTGCCGTTCTAGAATCCGTATAAATAATGCGGTCGCTGTTGCGCTCTTTTAAAAATGCGAGCCCGTGAACAATGGCTAAAAATTCACCTATATTATTCGTGCCCTGCGGAAAAGGACCTTGTCTAAATAATTTTTTACCAGTTTTAGTGTCTACACCTTGGTATTCCATAACACCAGGATTTCCACTAGATGCTGCATCTACAGAAATTGAATGGTAGTTAGGCTGGCCAATGCGTATTAATTCTTCTTTAGATAATGTGGGTCCTGTTTTCTTCTTTCCTTTAAAATCTGCATAATTGCCATTGTAGGCTTTTTTTGCAGCATCAAAAGATTCAAAAGATTTGTATTCGGCACCCGCATAGTTAGTAATAGATTTCTTGCATGCTGCCCAAGAATCAAAAATACCGGGCTTTTTGCCTTTCCAAACGACATAGAATTTTCCTTTTTTCGCCATTACTGTTTCAATAAAATTGCATCAATAACTTTTGGGAAGTATTCATATTCTAACTGGTGTACTTTAGAAGCGATATTTTCTACCGTGTCATTACTTTCTATGACAGTTTTTGCCTGTTCTATTATTGCGCCTTCATCGTAATTAGCGTTTACATAATGTATAGTAATGCCTGTTTCTTTTTCGTTATTCTCTTTTACAGCAGTATGAACATGCATACCGTACATACCCTTTCCGCCATATTTTGGTAAAAGTGCTGGGTGTATGTTTACAATTTTATTTGGGAAGGCACTTGTAATAGCTTCGGGCATTTTCCAAAGAAAGCCTGCCAAAACAATAAGGTCTGGATGAAGAGATTGCAACATTTTTAAAATAAAATCACTTTTAGAAAAGGCCTGTCTGTTAAAAAAAAGTGCATTTATTCCAAGTCTATTGCACCGTTCAATGACTTTGGCATCGCTTTTGTTAGTTAAAACACAGGATATAGTAACGTCCTTTCGAGATTTAAAATAGTTGGCAATGTTTTCAACATTAGACCCGGAACCCGAGGCAAAAAGAATAATTTGTTTGGTTTTCAATAGAAATGGTCTTTAATAAGAGAGCAAGAAATTAATTAATTTCGGATTTAAAAAGTAAACAAATTAGCTTGTCAGAATTTAGAAAAAAACGAATAACATTATAGTTCTAATACCTCGCCACTTCTTCAATACCTTTTTGCAACGTTACCGAAATAAAATATTAATATGGTAAAATTAGTGCACTTGTCTTTAATTTTATTAAATTACCATACATTTTAACGACAATTAGTGTAATTAAACCAAAGTTTTTTATTTTTGCCTTCAATTTAAATTTTAAAACAAATATTATTATGTCAGACATTGCATCAAGAGTTAAAGCTATCATCGTTGATAAATTAGGAGTTGATGAGAACGAAGTAGTTACGGAAGCTAGTTTTACTAACGACTTAGGCGCGGACTCATTGGATACAGTTGAGTTGATAATGGAATTCGAAAAAGAATTTGATATTCAAATTCCGGACGATCAAGCCGAAAATATCGCAACTGTTGGTCAAGCGATCAGCTATATACAAGAAGCTAAGTAAATCATGTATTCTTAGATAGAATTCAAATTATCCATGTGGTAAATGCTCCACATGGATAATTTTTTTTAATTTACGCTTGGTTTAGATTTAAACAAATAAGAAGTTAAATGCAGTTAAAGCGAGTTGTAGTTACAGGATTGGGGGCACTTACCCCAATAGGTAATAATATAGAGGAATATTGGAATGCATTGGTAAACGGCAAAAGCGGTTCTGCACCAATAACCTATTACGATACAGAAAAGTTCAAAGTTAAATTTGCGTGTGAGTTAAAGAATTACAACACCGAAGATTATTTTGACAGAAAAGAAGGCCGTAAGCTGGATAGATTTGCACAGTATGCACTTGTATCGTCAGATGAAGCCATTCTTGATTCTAAATTAGATTTAGAAAAAGTCGATAAATTTCGTGTTGGGGTTATTTGGGGAGCAGGTATTGGCGGTTTAGAAACTTTTCAGAATGAAGTGATGAATTTTGCTAATGGAGATGGTACTCCTAGGTTCAATCCGTTCTTTATACCAAAAATGATTGCAGATATTGCACCAGGGAATATATCCATAAAGCATGGTTTTATGGGGCCTAATTACACAACTGTTTCGGCATGTGCATCTGCAGCAAATGCGATGATAGATGCTTTAAACTATATACGTTTAGGACATTGTGATGTTATTGTAACAGGTGGTAGTGAAGCTGCCGTAACTATTGCAGGTATGGGTGGTTTTGGAGCAATGCACGCATTATCTACTAGGAACGAAAGCCCGGAAACGGCTTCAAGACCTTTTGATGCAACCAGAGATGGTTTCGTATTAGGAGAAGGAGCAGGTGCTTTAGTTTTAGAAGAATATGAACATGCAATTGCAAGAGGAGCAAAAATATATGCTGAAGTAGCAGGAGGCGGAATGTCTAGTGATGCTTACCACATGACCGCTCCTCACCCAGATGGAATTGGAGTAGTGCGTGTTATGGAAAACTGTTTAAGGGATGCAGGCTTATCTATAGAAGATGTTGATGCCATAAATACACATGGTACTTCAACACCTTTAGGAGATGTTGCAGAACTTAAGGCAATTACCCAAGTATTTGGAGATCACGCTAAGAATATAAATATCAATTCTACCAAATCAATGACCGGGCACTTATTAGGTGCTGCAGGTGCTATTGAGGCAATTGCTTCAATTTTGGCAATGGAGCATGGTATAGTACCACCAACAATTAACCATACTACGGTAGATGAGAACATAGATCCTAGTTTAAACCTTACATTGAACAAAGCTCAAAAACGAGATGTGAAAGTGGCTATGAGCAATACATTTGGTTTTGGTGGCCATAATGCGTGTGTAGTTTTTAAAAAATTAGATTAATAGTTTTATGTCTTTTCCCACAAACTTATTTAATTCCCATCCAAAAGAGGATGGGGATTTTTTTTTGGGGGTGACCAAAATTTTAGGATTTAAACCCAAAACATTATCATTTTATAAAAAGGCCTTTTTGCATAGGTCAATGAATAAAAAAGATGATAACGGAAATGCAATGAATTATGAGCGGTTAGAATTCTTAGGAGATTCTATGTTAGGAACCATAATTTCAAAACATCTTTATAAAGAGGTTCCAGAAGGAGACGAAGGTTACCTTACTAAAATGCGCTCTAAAATAGTAAGTCGCGAACACCTAAATGAATTAGGAAAAGATTTAGGATTAATAAACTTTGTAGAAAGTAGAATACCTAAATCTCATTTTGGTCAAAATATACATGGGAATGTTTTTGAGGCCTTGGTAGGTGCAATTTACTTAGATAGAGGATATAGTTACTGCGAAAAATTTATTCAAAAGAGAGTAATTGGGCCTTATGTGGATATTGAACAATTGGAGGGTAGAGTAATCAGTTATAAAAGTCTGGTAATAGAGTGGTGTCAAAAGCAAAAGAAAACTTTTGATTTTGATGTTTATGAAGATACGGGTAATGATCCGTTAAAACATTTTGCCGTAAAGCTTTCTATTGGTGGCAATGTGGTTTCAAAAGCAAGAGCTACTTCAAAAAAGAAAGCAGAAGAACGAGCTTCAAAAAGAGCATTCTTTGCACTTCAAGACAAAATGGAGAACTAATCTTCAGTCAAAATATTAAAATGCTAACATTTTAATAACTTTTGTTGTGTTTTAATCGATTTATGAAACTAGGCATTGAAGCTTATTAGTTTTATATTTACCGTTTTCTTTTAGTATGGCAGCTATTTATAAAATAAATGAAGATTTTTACGACGAATCTTTTATAGTTATCGCATTACATACTACTTTAGAAGATTATGCTTTAGTATATGGTTTAAATGATACTATTAAGGCAAGATTTGTTAGAGCAAGAAAAAATTTTAATCTAGCTGAAAATAAATCATTCCCATTTTTTGAATGGGATGATCAATTTCATGATATGTATTGGGTATTAGTGTCTAACCACAGCAGTGAACAACAACAAATACTTAATAATGATTTATTCCAAAACGAAGCAACGTATACTAAACCAAGGTTAATACCTGAGTATAAAGACGTTGATTATCTATTAAAAATAGAAACGGATAAGGAATTTGACACAAGCAAATTAATTAAAAACATACTTATGTTGCCACGAGTCATGGCAGCGTATGAAATAAGTACAGATAAACTAAAATCCAAAAACAACTTAATTTTTTAAAAATGCCAACTGTAAAAAAGACGAAAATTGTAGCCACATTAGGGCCTGCAACGAGCAAGAAAGAGGTACTCAGGAGCATGATTGATGCAGGAGTAGATGTATTCAGAATAAATTTTTCACATGCCGATTATGATGATGTAAAAGAGCGTGTAACCATGATACGTGAATTAAATGCAGAAATGGAAACAAATACTTCCATTTTAGCAGATTTACAAGGCCCTAAATTACGTGTAGGGGTAATGGCAGGTGATGTCGTTGTAAGTCCTGGAGATGAAATAACATTTGTTACTGGCGCCCCATTTGAGGGTTCTGCAGAAAGAGTTTACATGAATTATAAAGAATTCCCTAGAGATGTGAAGGCTGGGGAGCGCATTCTTTTAGATGATGGTAAATTAATGTTTCAAGTGGTGAAAACCAACGGCAAAGATGAAGTACTGGCCAAGGTAATACAAGGCGGACCGTTAAAGTCAAAAAAGGGTGTTAACTTACCAAATACTAATATTTCTTTACCTGCTCTAACAAAAAAGGATATTAAAGATGCTGAATTTGCAATTTCTTTAGAAGTAGATTGGATAGCACTTTCTTTTGTCCGTTTTAGTCAAGATTTAATTGACCTTCAAAATATCATCAATAAGCATTCTCCTCATAAAATTCCAATAATAGCCAAGATTGAAAAACCAGAGGCAGTTGAAAATATTGATAAAATTGTTGCTTATTGTGACGGACTTATGGTTGCTCGAGGCGATTTAGGTGTTGAAGTTCCTGCACAAGAAGTACCGTTAATTCAAAAGCAATTGGTGCTTCGTGCTAAAAAAGCTAGAATTCCGGTAATTATTGCTACCCAAATGATGGAAACAATGATTACTAGCCTTACGCCAACAAGAGCTGAAGTAAATGATGTAGCCAACTCGGTTATGGATGGCGCTGATGCTGTAATGTTGTCTGGAGAAACTTCTGTTGGGAATTATCCAGTACAAGTAATTGAAAAAATGGCCAGTATTCTTGAGAGTGTCGAGGGTTCAGATTTAATACATGTACCACACGACCCACCTCATATTCGAACAAAAAGATATATTACAAAATCTATTTGTTATCATGCGGCTTTAATGGCAAATGAAATTAAAGCAAAAGCTATTTCAACTTTAACAAATAGTGGATATACTGCTTTTCAAATTTCTGCTTGGAGACCCAGTTCACATATTTTGGTTTTCACCTCTAATAAAAGAATTCTAACACAATTAAATTTATTATGGGGTGTAAAAGCATTTTTCTATGATAAAGATGTTTCTACAGATGATACTATAGATGATGTAAACCGTATTGCCTTCAATAAAGGATATTTGCAAGTTGGTGATATGCTAATAAGTCTTGCTGCTATGCCAATGAAAGATAAAGGTATGGTAAATACATTAAGAGTAACAGAAATAGAATCTGGCGATATATAGTTAGATTTCAAAATATAATTTCACAAAAAAGGGTCGCAACATAGCGACCCTTTTTACTGTTTTGCCTATAAAAATTAAGCAACTTCTTTCTCAAAAGCTATAAAATTAACTACATCACCTTTTTTATCAAATACAGGTTGTCCCTGAATCCAGCACTTATAGGTAGACCCATCTTTTCTATAATTGACCACCGTAACCTCAAAAGGTTTTTTTTCTTTAATTGCATTAGAAACAATTTTCAGTGTAGTTGAAGATGTTAAGTCACCTTGAAACATTTTAGGACTTTTGCCTATAATTTCTTCAGGTCGGTATTGGCTCATATTCCACATATTTTGGGTAGCAAATACAATATTTAATTTGGCATCTGTTACTACAACAACATTCTTGTCTATTTTTAATTTAGTGTCGATAATTTTTGTATCAATATTCCAAGAATTTGCAGAAACTATTCTTAATAAAGAATCAACATCTTTTTCGGTTTGTTTTATTTCTTCATAATTAGAAGCATAAAAGTCCCAAGAAATAACGGGTAACATAATAAAGCTCAAGCTTTTTCTAAACTTGATCACCGCGTTGTCGTAATCTTTTAAATCAATCATTTTATGTAGTTTAGAGATATTTTTTTCATAAGAATTTGCTATAAAACTAAAATAATACCAGTTATAGTTAAAATTTTCGGATAGGATTAGTAGTATTGTTTAAGTGTTCTGTACATATACTTTAAAAAATCATTAAAAAGATTGAACATTAAACAGTTGTTTTTTCTAAAAAAAACTTCTAAAACAATTAAAAACCCTAATAGACTCAATCCCTATTAGGGTTAAAATTAGTTTTTATTAGTTATAAACCCGTTACTTCCATCCGCCGCCTAAAGCTTGGTAAATATTTATCCTTGCCATTAATTGGTCTTTTTTAGTTTCTACCAATTCCATTTTAGATTCAAGTGCTTCACGTTGCGTTAACAATACTTCAATATATTCAATTCTTGCTGATTGAAATAACCGTGTAGATAAATCAATAGATGCTGTCAATGCCTCTACTTGGTTTTCCTTCAAAGCATAACTCTGCTTTAGATTTTCCATTTTAGACAATTGATTTGTTACTTCTATAAAACCGCTTAAAATTGCTTTTTCATATTCATATACTGCTTGAATTTGCTTGGCATTAGCAGTATTATAATCAGCTTTAATTGCATTTCTATTTATCAGCGGTCCAACAACATCACCTACCGCACTGTATATTAAAGATGCCGGGGTCTCTGTTAAGTACTTAGGTTTAAATGCTTGTAGGCCTAACCCAGCTTTTAATCCAACAGAAGGATAAAAATTTGCCCTTGCCACTTTAATATTTAGTTTTGCAGCTTCTAACTCATATTCCGCTTGTTTTATATCTGGTCTATTTTGTAGTAATTGGGAAGGTATACCGGAGAAAATTGTATCCAATTGTGTATCCGTAAAACCTTCAGAATTACGAGCAATCTGTTGCGGTTGTCTGCCGATTAAAAAATTAAGCTTGTTTTCAATTTCAACAATTTCTTGTTGCACTTCAAACTTATGGCTTTGATTCTTTAAAACTTCGGCCTCAAATCTTTTTACGGCAAGTTCAGTAGCACGAGCGGCTTCTTTTTGTAAACGTACCATTTTAAGAGCATTGCCTTGTAACTCAAGGTTTTGTTCAATAATAGCCAATTGATTGTCTAATGCAATAAGCTCATAATAAGAATCTGCTATTTCTGCAATAAGCCTGGTCACCATAAAGTTTTTACCTTCAATGGTAGATAAGTATTCTAAAGCTGCAGCTTTTTTAGAGTTGCGTAGCTTTTTCCAAACATCAAGTTCCCAAGAAGCAAATAGTCCTGCAGAGAAATCAGTTAAAGGTTCGGGAAATTCTTCACCTTCTTTAACTTCCAGGTTTTTCTCTACAGAGCCATTACGAGTATATTCTCCAACTTTTTCAACCTCGGCACCAGCACCATAACCAATAAAAGGTAAATATTCCCCTTTTCTGGCCTTCACTTCATTTTGTGCAACATCAATTTGCTGCATCATTATACGTAGTTCTTGATTATTAGTCAATGCGGTGTCAATCAGTTTTGTTAGGTTTTCATCTTTGAAAAAATCCTTCCATTTTAATTGGGCACTGTTTGTTGAATCTATTGCTTGATCAACATACTGTGAAGGCAAATTATTATTTGCCTCTTTCAAATCTTTTGTAGGTACACAGGAATAGAATACACCTACGTTAATAAGAACCACTAAAAGCAGTTTTACATGCTTAATGGTTTTTTTAATTTTGATCATTTTCTTCTTTTTTGGTTAGTTTTTTAATCATTTGTTTTAACTCACGAAGCTTTTGGCGTGTTTTACCTTCGCCTTCACTGACACGTATAAATTCTTCTGAAATTGGCTCAAATGACTCGTCTTTTATTAGACCTCTTCCTTCAGCAAGTTTGGCAAATACAAAATAGAGACCAGGAATTATAATAACTCCGAATATTGTTCCAATTAACATACCGCCAAGAGCAGAGCCACCAATGGTACGGTTACCAATTGCACCAGCGCCAGACGCAATTACTAAAGGGATTAACCCGGCAATAAATGCAAAAGAGGTCATTAAAATTGGCCTAAATCTAGCTTTGGAGCCTTCAATAGCCGCTTCTAAAACCGTTGCCCCTTGTCGTTGTTTTTGAACAGCAAATTCAACAATTAATACCGCGTTTTTACCAAGGAGACCAACAAGCATAATAACACCAATTTGGGCATATACATCGTTTGCCAATCCGGTCATTTTTAGCAGAAGGAAAGAGCCGAAAATACCAACAGGTAAAGAAAGAATTACTGCAAAAGGAAGTAGAAAACTTTCGTATTGAGCAGCAAGCACGAAATAAACGAAAATCAATACTACGATAAAGATGTATAGCGATTCGTTACCTCTGCTCGCCTCGTCATATGATAATCCTTCCCAAGCAATATCATAACCTCTTGGAAGGGTTTCTTTGGCTACTTCTTTTATAGCTGTAATAGCATCACCAGTGGTAAACCCTTTTGCAGGTAGGCCGTTTATGGCTGCAGAGTTGTAAAGGTTGTATCTAGTAATCTCGTTTGGTCCCAATTTCTTTTCCATGGACATGAATGCAGAATATGGAACCATTTCGCCTTCTTCATTCTTTACAAACAATTTTTCTAGATCAGAAGGAAGCGCTCTATACTCGGGCGCGGCTTGGGTATACACTTTAAAGAATCTACCAAAACGAATAAAACCTTGCTCATATGTACTACCTATAAGTATGTTTAGGTTTTCCATTGCTTTACCAATACTTACCCCTTTTTGCATGGCAATTTGGTTATTGATTTTCAATTCGTATTGCGGATAATTAGCAGAGTAGAAGGTAAAAAGTCCGGTTAGTTCTTCACGCTCTCCAAGAGCTTTCATAAAATCGTTGTTGATTTTTTCGAAAACATGATAGTCCGTGTTTTCGGTTTTGTCAAGTAAACGCATAGAGAATCCGCCAGAAGAACCAAAACCTGGAACAGCAGGAGGTTCAAAATATTCAATTACCGCGCCTAAGTCTTTTGTTTCTTCCTCTAATTCTTCCATGATTTCGTGCACCGAATGATTACGTTCGGACCATGGTTTTAAGTTAATTAAACAGGTACCGGCGTTTGAGCCCCTACCTTCTGTCATAATTTCATAACCAGCCAAAGAAGAAACCGATTCTACCCCTTCCATTTCTTCGCATATTTTCTGCAGTTTTCTAGCAACATCATTTGTACGCTCTAAAGTAGCACCAGGAGGTGTTTGAATAATGGCATAGATCATACCTTGGTCTTCGTTAGGTATAAAACCAGCAGGTAGCGTTTTATTAGTAATAAAAATACCTGCACAGAAAGCAATAAGAATACCAAAAGTAACTACGCGCCTTGCTACAATTTTGTTTAATAGTTTAACATAACTTCCGGTTAAACGTTCAAAGCCAGTATTGAACCAGTTAATAAATTTATCAATTGGAGATTTCCGTTTTTCCTTACCATGGTTATTTTTCAACATCATAGCGCAAAGAACAGGAGTAAGGGTTAGTGCTACAATTGCTGAGATTATAATAGATCCAGCCATGGTAATAGAAAATTGCCTGTAGAATACCCCAACTGGGCCAGACATAAATGAAATAGGAATAAATACAGAAACCATAACCAATGTTATGGCTACAATGGCACCACCAATTTCGCCTAATACTTCTGAAGAAGCTTTATAGGGTGATAAATTTTTTTCTTCCATTTTTACGTGGACCGCCTCTACCACCACAATGGCGTTATCGACCACAATACCAATAGCTAGCACTAAAGCAAATAACGTAATTAGGTTTATGGACAACCCGAACATTTGCATTACAAAGAACGAGCCTATTAAAGAAACAGGTACTGCAATAATAGGTATTAAAGTAGAACGCCAATCTCCTAAAAATAGGAATACTACAATTGCCACTAAGATAAAGGCATCTCTTAATGTGTGTAATACCTTTTCTATTGAGGCATCTAAAAAGTTAGATACATCGTAACTTACTTGGTAATCTACACCAGGAGGTAAGTTTACCTTTAGTTCTTCTAACTTAAGTTTTACAGCATCGATTACATCTTTACCATTACTACCTACAGTTTGTTTAAGAATCATAGAAGCCGAAGGGTGGCCATCTAGGTTAGAGTAAATATCAAAAAACTCACTTCCTAACTCTACCTCGGCAACATCTTTTAGTTTTAAAATTTCACCTTCTTCGTTAGCTCTTACAATAATGTTTTCATATTGCTCAGGTTCATTATACCGCCCTTCATAGGTAAGCACATATTCCAGTGATTGCGATTTTTTACCAGAACTACCACCTAGTCTACCTGGTCTGGCAATTATGCTTTGTTCTTGCATAGCCTCCATAACTTCTTCTGCAGACACATTATAGGCACGCATACGATCTGGTTTTAACCACACACGCATAGCATATTTTCTACTACCTAATATTTGAGCACTTGCAATACCGTTAATACGTTGAATTTCAGGTACAATTTTGGTGTACGCATAGTTGTAAAGAAAAAGCTCGTTGTCTTCTTCATTATTACTATACAGGTTTACGTACATTAACATACTTGGTTGTACAGGTGTAATTACTACCCCTTCCATTTGTACCAATTCAGGTAAGTTTGGCATTACTTGATCTACTCTGGTTTTCACCCTTACAACTGCTTGGTCGGGATCTGTACCAGGTTCGAAAATAATACGTAAAGTTCCTTCACCGGCACTTGTAGCATCAGAGGCTACATAACGCATACCTTGTACACCGTTTATGGCAGTTTCTAAAGGAATAATTGTTGAATTAATAAGTACATCTGCACTTGCGCCAGGGTAAGCAATGAAAATGTTTACCGTAGTAGGGGCAATTTCTGGGAACTGAGAAATTGGTAATTGTTTTATTGCCAATAATCCTGTAAAAACTATAATTACCGAAATAACAATAGCCAAAACTGGTCTATGAATAAATCTTTTGAACATTTTTTATGTATTTGGATATTGTTATTCTGTGTAAAGATCTAAGCTCGATAATACCTTTTTAGGGGCAACAAACTCAGACGCTATTTGTTGGTTGTCTTTAACCATACGTATGCCATCAAGCAGAATTTTATCTTTTTCATTTAAGCCTTTGGTTACTACAAAAAGATTTGGCATTTCACCGCCAATGATTATTTCGCGTTGTTTTACAACATTGTTTTGATCTACAACAAAAACGAATTTTTTATCCAAAATTTCAAATGTTGCTTTTTGGGGAATTATCAGTGCATCTTTAAAAGGGATGGTCATTAAAATACTGCCAGTTTCTCCGTGTCTTAATATTTTATCTGGATTAGGAAAAGTAGCTCTAAAAGCAATGTTGCCCGTTTCATTGTTGAATTCTCCTTCTATAGTTTCAACAATTCCTTTTTGGTTGAATTCTTTGTTATTCGCCAATAGAAGACCAACTTCTTTTTTTACGTCTTTATCGGTGCTTATGATATAGTCTAAATATTCAGCTTCTGGCACATTAAAATAAACCCACATTTTAGTGTTGTCCGATAGGGTGGTCAATAATTCACCTTCATCTAAAAGACTCCCCTCCCTTACATGTAAATGGTCCATAATGCCATCAAAAGGTGCGCGAATATCCGTAAAACCTAAATGAGTTTGTGCCAAAGAAACTTCTGCATTTGCCTTGTCTAAATTAGCTTTAGCCATAGCAAGTTCATTTTTAGAGACAACATTACCGTCCGCTAATAACTGTGTATTTTGAAGCTCTATTTCTGCAACCTTAGCTTCTGCGCTTGCCTTCTGTAAATCTGCTTGATATATGTTTGGCATAATATTGAACATTTTTTGCCCTTTTTTCACCTCTTGACCCTCATCAACGTGAATTTCCTTCAAATATCCTTTCTCAAGAGCTCGTAGTTCAATATGCCTTATAGAGTGTATTTGGCTTACGTAATCTTTGGTAATAGACGTGTCCATTTTTATAGGACTGGTCACTAAAAATTTGGCATGTTCTTCTTTTTTTTCTTTTTTAGATTCACAGCTTGTTGAAAAAAACAAAACACTCACGACTGCGAACAGGAGAAATCTCTTGGTCATAATTTTAATATTAAATGGATTGGAAAATTTAAATTTTGAAATGCGGACACGCATTACATTTGGGTACTTTATAGACGCAATAGCTTACGGTTAAGAGTACCGGATGTGAAAGACTAGAGCAATATTGATAAAATCAAATGCTCAATACTAATTATAAACGAAAAACTTGGTATAACACAAACCGCCTATTGGCCGTTGGTAAAAAAGTAAATAGCCCTTGTAGATTTTTGCTATTCTTTAAATAACTATAAAAATATAATAATGATAAAAGATAAAAGGCGGTAGTAATATAGGTAGTGAAAAAACTACTTTTAATAAAGTTGGTTTTACTTTCCTCTTCTTTTATTTCGGCGACATCTATTTCTAATATCTTACTGTCTTGCTCTAAAGCACCTGTAATGTTCGCCTTATGTTGTTGATTAGTAGTATTTACAGCTACTGAAAATTGTTGTCCAGTTTTTTGTAAAGAGTTTTGCCCCAAATCGTTGTTAGCAAATAGAGGGCTGTATACACTTGAAAGTAGTACACAGAGAGAAAGAAGTAACTTTAAAAAACTCTTATTCATTTAAGTGGCCAAAATTATTCTAGAGAAACCTACTGTACAAGTAATTGCAGTTAATTTTTGTTAACATTTTTAAATATTATTTAAATAGTTGAAAATGAGTAGATAACCTTTAGAAATCGAATTTTAATTGCACTAAAATTGATTTATCGTCAACCTTTTTATTTGTTTTATCATCTGTATTTAAGTTAGAAAGCGAAATACCGAGTAGTCGAACAGAGTTTTGTAGCTCTTCTTGATATAAAAGATTTTTAGCGGTTTCTAAAATAAGATCTTTGTCTGCGATAAAATAGGGCATTGTTTTACTTCTTGTATTTAAAGTAAAATCGCTGTATTTTATTTTTAACGTAATTGTTTTACCTGCAATTTTAGATTTGGTAAGTCTTTTTTCTAGTTCTAGTGCAATATGTTCTAAACGTTCTAGCATAAAAACCTCACTACTTAGGTTTTCATTAAACGTACGTTCTGCGCCAACAGATTTAGGTATGCGGTGCGGTTTAACTTCACTATTATGAATACCACGTACTACATGATGATAATAGGGTCCACTTTTTCCAAAGTTATCTGCAAGAAACTCTATTGATTTTTTCTTGAGGTCATTCCCGGTAAAAATGCCCAGTTTGTACATTTTTTCGGCAGTAACTTTACCAACACCATAAAATTTCCTGATATCTAATTCTTCTAAAAACGGAATTACCTCTTCAGGGTTTACCGTTTTTTGCCCGTTGGGTTTATTGATATCACTGGCGATTTTGGCAATAAATTTGTTGATAGATATACCTGCAGATGCATTTAACCCTGTTTTTTCTAGAATACGTTGTCTAATTTCAGTAGCAAGCATAGTGGCAGAAGGGTAGCCTTTTTTATTGACGGTTACATCTAAATAAGCTTCATCAAGAGAAAGGGGCTCTACTAAATCGGTATATTCATAAAATATGGATCGTATTTGTTTTGAGATTTCCTTGTAGCGTTCAAATCTTGGTTTTACAAAAGTGAGGTTAGGACAATTTTTTTTGGCTTGAACTCCGCTCATGGCACTACGAACACCATATTTTCGAGCTTCATAATTGGCGGCTGAAACAACACCTCTTATTTCAGAACCCCCTACGGCCAAAGGTTTCCCTTTTAAATCGGGATTATCTAGTTCTTCTACAGAGGCATAAAACGCATCCATATCAACATGAATAATTTTTCGAATTGGTAATTCATTGGGCATAAGCAAATTTAAGACTTATCTTAGTTTATGGATAGTAGTTTCAACCATTCTTATGATAGAAATAGAGCGTAAGTTTTTAGTAAAATCTGATGATTATAAGTATAAAGCAAGTTCCAAAACACGAATAGTGCAGGGCTTTTTAAACACTGACCCAAATAGAACGGTAAGAGTTAGGATAAAGGGCGATTTAGGTTTCATTACCGTTAAGGGTAAATCTAACGAAACAGGAACTTCTCGGTTTGAATGGGAAAAGGAGATTGCCGTAGAAGAAGCGGATGCATTATTAAAATTATGTGAAAAAGGAATTTTGGATAAATGTAGATATGAAATCCCTATAGGGAATCATGTATATGAAGTTGATGAATTTTATGGTGATAATTTGGGGTTAATTATTGCTGAAATAGAGCTAAATTCTGAGGAGGAAAAATTTGACAAGCCTACTTGGTTAGCAGCAGAGGTAACAGGGGAGATTAAGTATTATAATTCTCAATTAAGTAAAACCCCTTATAATAAATGGCAAAGATGAGACATATATTAGCAGTAATAGTATTGATTTTAATGGTTTTTTCTTGTGGTAAAAATGAAAAAGTAATCGATAAAAAAGAGATTAAAGAAGTAAAATATTCTGCTCAACAAAAAAAGTCGGATCTTATAGAAAGGGGATTTCAGATTTTTGATTATGTTGACGAAGAAACAAAGGATACAGTGCTTATGCAAGAGTACTTCATTGCTTTTTTAAAAAGTGGACCTAACCGAAATCAACCAAAAGCGGAGGCAGATAGTTTACAAAAATTGCACATGGCACATTTAGGTAAAATGTACAAACTTGGTTATGCTGATATTTCTGGCCCATTTGGTGATGATGGCGAAATAAGAGGTATTACAATTTACAATACGCCAACAATGTATATGGCAGATAGTTTGGCAAATGCAGACCCTATGGTAAAAGCTGGGCGCTTGGTTATAGAAATACATCCTTGGTGGGCTGCAAAAGGATTTGGTCTTCGCTAGAGCTATAAAAATTGGTTTGTATAAATTCTTCTAACTCCTTAAAGAGGAACACTAATTAATGTTCTAATAATTCTTCTATGGTATAACTATCATAGAAATCATGATTATATAAAAGAGAAACGTAACCTAGAACGATATTACTTTTATTTTCAAATATAGTTTACAATTTTTTACAGATGTCAAGGGTCTTGTCCACATCATCCATTAAGACCCTTTTACATCCATATTTAGAGAAAAGCGCTAACGCTTGCTCACTATATTCACTTCTTTTTAGCATTCTAATAAGCATTAACCTATTGCCATCCCCCACCAAGAGAACGATATAATTCAACCGTTGCCGATAATTGTGAAAACTTGTTGTCAACTAGATTTAGCTCTGCATTTAAAGAATTCTCTCTAGCTGTTAAAAGATCTAGATACGTTAAATATCCACTATTCAATAATTCTTCAGAATTGCTTTCAGCACGTTTCAATGCTAATACTTGCTTAGAGATAAATTCTTCTTTTTCAACTGCAATATTGTAGTCATATAAAGCTTCAGATACTTCTTTGCCAGCAGTTAAAAGCGTTTTTTTGAAACTCAATAAAGACTGTTCTTGTTTTACTTGTGCAACCTCATATGCCGTTCTAATTTTTCTACCGTTAAAAATCGGTTGTGTAAGTCCGCCTACCAAGTTTGCAAATATCGAACTAGAATCTATCCAATTATCAAACTCTAAACTTTGAAATCCGCCTTGTGCCGATAAAGTTATTGATGGGTAGAAATTACTTCTGGCCACGTTAGTTAGTTCAAAACTGTTCACTAAGTTATATTCTGCCTGCATAATATCTGGCCTATTGCGAAGTAAAAGCGCTGGCACCCCAAGTTGTATTTCACTAGCTAGAGATTGGTCATCGAGGGTGCTACGAGAATATATCTGCGGTTGTTCACTTAATAAAATACTTAAGGTGTTTTCTGCTTGATATAGTAAATTCCTTATATCCAATAATTGACTCTGAGCGCTATATAATTGTGCTGCAGTTTGGTCAACACCCACTTGGTTTGTTAGTCCGGCCTCTTTTAAGGCAGTAATAGTCTCTAAACTTTTAGAGCGGTTTTCAATCGTTTCTTCGGTAACTGAAATCTGCTTATCCAAAGCCAAAATATGATAGTAAGTAGTAGCAATTTGCGCCACTAAACTAGTCTTCACAGCCTTATGGGCCGCTATAGTTTGCAAGTAATTAGCATCGCTAGCACGTTTTGTACTTCTAATTTTACCCCATATATCTGCTTCCCAAGAGGCAGTACCAGAAGTTTCGAATTGATTAAAAGGTTGCACAAAAAAGCTTCCAAATTGTCCGTTCTCGCTAGTTCTAGCAGTTCTTGTAGCAGTTGCAGAACCATTAACGGTGGGCAAATAGCCGGCTTTACCCTGCTTAACATAAGCCTCTGCAGCCGCAATACTTTGTAGCGCAATACGAATATCAAGGTTGTTTTCCAATCCTTTTTGAATATAGCTCTTCAAATGAACATCTGTAAAAAGGTCTTGATAAGAAACCGAAGCGAAAGATATACTGTCTTGCGGTAGTTGATCTGTTCTATAAAGATTTTCCGTTTCTACATTTGGCCGCTCGTATGTTTTAGCTGTAAAACAAGACTGCAACAATAATGGCAGAAATACAACCAAAATAAGTTTATTAGATATTAATTTATTCATGATTTTTTTAGTTCTTAATTTCTTCAATAGTTACTTGTGGCGCACCAGTTATACGCTCTTGTAAAGTTTGGAAAATAACATATAATGCTGGTATCACAAATACACCGAATATGGTACCTATTAGCATACCGCCAACAGCACTCATACCAATAGACCTATTACCTACAGCACCAATACCCGATGATAAGGCCAATGGCATTAAACCAAGAATAAAGGCGAACGAGGTCATTAAAATAGGTCTAAGTCTTGCTTTTGCACCGTCAATGGCAGAATCAATAATTGACATACCGTGTTTTCTACGTTGCAATGCAAACTCTACAATAAGAATGGCATTTTTAGAAAGCAGACCAATAAGCATAATTAAAGCAATCTGAAAATATATATTGTTTTCAAGTCCGGCCAAACTTACAAAACCAATAGCACCTGCAATACCAACAGGTAGTGATAGTAAAATTGAGAATGGTACTATATACGATTCATATTGAGCACTTAATAGGAAATAAACAAATACCAAACTCAAAATAAAAATGAGGATGGTTTGGCTACCTGCACTATTTTCTTCTTTGGTAAGACCAGAATACTCGTAGGTGTAGTTGTTGGGCAATACCTCTGCCGCAACCTCTTCAATTGCTTTAATAGCATCACCTGTTGAGTAACCTGGGTTCATAGCTCCGTTAACTTTTACAGAACTTAAAAGATTAAATCTACTTACTACTTCGGGGCCATAAATTTTATTTAACGATACAAATTGAGATACGGCAACAGATTCACCATTGGCATTGGTCACGAAAATATGGTTCAATGAATTTTCATCGGCTCTATCTTCGGGTTTAGCTTGGATCATTACGCGGTATTGCTTTCCAAACTTATTAAAATCTGTAGTGTATAGGCCACCATAATACCCTTGCATAGCGCTGAAAATATCAGTTACGGCCAAGCCTGCCATTTTTGTTCTCTCCGCATCTACCTCTAATTCATACTGAGGGAAATTGGCGTTGAAGTTGGTAATAGCATATTGTACCTCTGGTCGTGCGTTGATAGCAGCTAAAAACTCATTGGTGACTTTGTTTACGGTTTGCCAATCATCAGCATCTTTACTTTGCAAGTTCATTTCAAAACCGGTAGAGTTACCAAAACCACGTACACTTGGTGGCGTAAAGAAGAATATTTTGGCATCTTTTAATCCCGCTGTTTTAGCGAATAGGCTTCCTACTACTTCTTGAACAGATTCTCCTTCATCTTTGCGTTCGCCCCAATCTTTTAAACGAATTACGGAGAAACCATAAGAACCACCGTTTACACCATTTAAAATACTGAAACCGGTAATGTTCATTCTAGCTTCTATGATATTCATAGATTGGTAAATAGAATCTAACTGCTTAACCGTTTTTTGTGTCTGCTCTAATGTAGTACCAGGAGGCATCGTAACATCGGCAAATACAATAGCCTTATCTTCATTTGGAATGAATCCGGTTGGTGTAGTTTGGAACAACACGTACGCTATCACTCCAAAAACTGCAATAGAAATCCATGTTACCCATTTTCTTTTCGCAATGAATTTTACAGAACTTATATATTTATCGGTTACAGCATCAAAGCCAGTATTGAAAGCGGAGAAAAAGCGTTTTCCAATACCTTTTTTATGTTCTTCCGATGGGTTATGGGGTTTTAATAAAAGTGCAGCCAAAGCTGGACTCAAGGTTAATGCGTTAACCGCGGAAATAAGGATTGCAATTGCCAACGTAATACCAAACTGTTGGTAGAACACACCCGACGACCCACTAATGAAGGATACTGGTATAAATACAGCGGACATTACCAATGTAATCGAGATTATAGCCCCTGAAATTTCGGACATAGCAGATTTTGTTGCTTTTTTGGCATTGGTAGCACCTTCCTCCATTTTCGCATGAACAGCTTCTACAACTACGATCGCATCATCGACCACGATACCAATGGCGAGAATCATTGCAAATAAGGTAAGCATGTTAATGGAGTATCCAAATAGAGACAAGAAGAAAAACGTACCGATAATTGCTACAGGAACAGCAATTGCGGGGATTAAAGTGGACCTAAAATCTTGTAAGAAGATAAATACCACTAAGAAAACCAATAAGAAGGCTTCAATTAAAGTTTGAATAACATGTTCTATAGACGCACTTAAGAAATCTTTGGTGTTATAAGGAATTACATAATCTAATCCTTTGGGGAAATCCGCTTTGCTCTCGTCAAGAATAATTTGAATTTCATCGATAATGGCATTTGCATTAGACCCTGAAGTTTGAAAAATACCAACGGCCGTCCCGGGTTTTCCCATACCTTCGTTTTTAGTGCCATAATTAAAAGCACCTAATTCAACTTCAGCTACATCTTTAAGACGCAAAAACTGTCCGTTTTCTTGAGCTCTAATAATGATATCTTCATATTCGGCTTCTTCGGAAAGGCGACCTTTATATTTTAAAACATATTCATATACTCCATTAGCATTTTCACCAATTTTACCGGTTGCTGCTTCGAGATTTTGTTCCCTAAGTGCATTTTGAATATCAGATGGCATAAGTTTGTAAGCGGCCATTTTTTCCGGGTTCAGCCATATTCGCATAGAATAATCCTTAGCACCAAAAACGGTAACATTACCCACACCCTCAATACGTTGTAATTTAGGTACGATATTAATACGTGCATAGTTTTCTACAAATGTTGCATCATACTCATCGTTATCTGAGAATAATGAGAAGAAAAGTAAAGCACTAGTTTGCGACTTTTGGGTGGTTACTCCGGTTTGTACAACGGCTTGTGGTAATATACTGTTAGCTCTAGCAACTCGATTTTGAACATTTACTGCCGCAATATCTGGATTGGTACCCAATTTAAAAAATACGTTGATAGTGGCATTACCGTCGTTACTAGCGTTAGAGGTCATGTACAGCATATCTTCAACACCATTAATCTGTTCCTCTAAAGGAATAACAACACTTTTAAGTACTGTTTCTGCGTTAGCACCTGTATAGGTACTAGTAACTTGCACCGTTGGTGGGGCTATTTCTGGATACTCTTCAATAGGTAAGGTTGTTAACCCTAAAATGCCTAGAATGACTATAAGGATCGAAATAACCGTAGACAGTACGGGACGATCAATAAATTTTTGAAACATTGTTCTTTATTTAAATATTAAAATAATTGGCAGATCCTTATTTAACAGGGTTAATAGACATTCCGTCTTTTAATTTTGAAACTCCTTCTAGAACAATAGTAGTCCCTTCTTTAATTCCGTTTTCTACTATAAATCCTTTTTCAGTTGTAGTTATTATATTTAAAGGCATAGTGGTAACGGTGTTATCATCTTTAAGAAGATAAATTAATTTTTTTCCTTGAAGGTCAATAGTTGCGGTTTGTGGAATTTCGTAAGCACCTTGGTATACGGTGGGAATTTTAATTTTCCCTGTGCTACCACTACTTAGAATATTGCTCTTATTAACAAAATCTGCCCTAGCTGTAACGCTACCTGTGGTACTATTTATGATGGTGTTAATCATCGCAATTTTTCCTTGCTCTTCATATTCTTCACCATTAATCATAACTAAGGTCACTTTAGGAGCTTTCTCTATATCTATGACATTGTTATCATTTTTAGGCATGGACTCTTTTAGTTTTAGAAGTTCTATTTCGTTCATTGAGAAGTATGCTCGAACTTCACTAATATCAGAAACAGTAGTCAATGGTTGTCCCATAGCAGAACTTACCAAAGCACCTATTTTAAAAGGAATTTCACCAATATAACCGTCAACAGGGCTAGTAATACGAGAATAGCCAATGTTAGAAGCTACACTTTGGTAATTTGCCTGTGCTTGTGCAAGTTGAGCTTTTGCAGTTTCTAATTGTACAGGGCTAATTATATTTTTTTCTACCAAAGGCTTCAATTTGTCAACTTCAACCTGCGCAACATTAACAGAAGCTTTTGCAGCGTTAGCATCTTGATTTAAAGTTTGGGTTTCTAATTTAAAAAGCAACTGTCCTTTTTTAATTTTCTGACCTTCTTCAACATATACTTCTTGCACAAAACCAGATACTTTTGGCCAAATCTCTACATTTTGTTTTCCTTCTAGAGTAGTAGAGAATTCATTATATATAGTTAAGTCTTGCTTTTCTAGCTTAGTGACTTTTAAACTTGGTGGTGGAGGTGAAGCCGGGCCTTGAGCTGGTTTTTCTGATGAACCAAAGCAAGAACTTAAAAGGAGCACTGTACTTAATAACCCTATAATTGATAACTTTTTCATTTTAAATGGATGTTTGTTTTAAAGATATATACCTGTTAAGGTTTTGTTAATTCAGTTTGTTCGGTTTAAAGCGAACTTAATTGTTAAATTTTTTTATAGAAGTTTCTTCAAATCTTCAATTGTCTTTTGATATGTTCTTTCATTTTGTTTTAAACATTCTAAATATGTATCCATTTTAGGTTTATTAGAACTATATTTTTCTGGGAGATACTCCTTATCATAATCAGCAACTTTTTGAATAGTTTTAGCCTCGTTTGCTGCTTTTTTTATTGCTTGTTCTAGCTTTTTAATAAAGAATGTGCTTTTATCAGCGATTTTAAAATATCTTCTTCTATCACCAGATTTGGTAAAGTAGGTAATCATACCTAATTGTAATAATAGATTAAGTGATGTAGAAATAGAACTTTTGCTAGCACCTCTTTTTTCTTGACAATCGTCAAATGTAAGTCCAACTTCTTCGGTCACCACAAGATTTCCAAAAATTCGGGCTGCTAAAGGAGGAAGATTGTATTCCGCTTCAAAATGAACCCCTAGCTCTTCTATTAAACGCTGTTTATGTTCTTCTTTACTCATAAGAAATAAGTTTGGAGGCACAAAGGTATAGTTAGTTCGGTTGTAAACAAACTAAACGAACATTCTTTTTTTTGAAATAGCGTTAAACTTTTGTTATCGTAAAATATATAGTTTGCAAATATCTAATAATAAGTTGGTTACTTATTTGTTCGCAAAAGAACTCTATCGTAAAGTATAATTTAGGAAAGACCTAGGGGATAAAAATTAAATAAATAATTATAAGTACAAAAAACAAAGTTTTAGAAGAATTTAATTAGCGTAAATCCCTTCTTTTCTCATAAGAGGAATGCGGACTAAGTTCTTTTCAACAATCGTATTTTTTTCAAATACAAACCGTTTTTCATACAATTTATTATCGTCATAGAAAGTAACAAAGAATTCATTGTTTAAAGCTAAAACGTCATCTTGAACCACTTCAACTTTTTTAAATGATTTAGCTTCAATATCACCTATGGAATGTCGCATAATTGAAGTTTTACGATCACCATCATACCCTTTGGATACTACCATAGTCATTTCAATTCCAGTAGTGCGGTTATTTACGATATAAACATTCCAATCTTTGTCCAAAAACTCTTCGTTCCATTCATGAATTATGACAATGTGTACATTCTTAACTATTGGTATTTCAATATCTTTTTTCAAACAGGGAATATTCTAAGTTATAAAGCAGATTTAAATTGCTCTAAGAAACGTACATCATTTTCACTCATTAAACGTATATCGGTAATTTGATGTAAAAGCATGGCTATACGGTCAATACCTACACCAAAAGCAAAACCAGAATATTTATTAGGGTCTATACCACAATTGGTTAATACATTTGGGTCCACCATTCCACAACCGCCAATTTCTAACCATCCAGTACCTTTTGTTATTCTATAATCGGCTTCAGTTTCTAATCCCCAATATACATCTACTTCAGCACTTGGCTCTGTAAACGGAAAGTATGACGGTCTAAGTCTAATCTTTGATTTTCCAAAAAGTTCCGTAGTAAAATACTGTAATGTTTGTTTTAAATCGGCAAAAGAAACATCCTTATCTATATATAATCCTTCTACCTGATGAAAGAAACAATGTGATCTTGCGGAAATTGCTTCGTTTCTATATACCCTACCAGGAGAAATAGTTCTAATAGGAGGTTTATTATTTTCCATATACCGTACTTGAACTGATGAAGTATGCGTACGGAGTAGTATATCTGGATTAGTTTGTACAAAGAAAGTATCTTGCATATCACGTGCCGGATGATATTCTGGCAAATTTAATGCAGTAAAATTGTGCCAGTCATCTTCAATTTCCGGGCCTTCAGATACGTTGAACCCTATTCTCGAGAAGATATCAATTATTTGATTTTTTACTATAGAAATAGGATGTCGTGAACCAAGTACAATAGGGTTACCGGGTCTAGTTAGGTCACCATATACTTGTTCAGTTGATTGAGAATTTTCTAAAACCTCTTTTAAAGTCTCAACTTTTAGGGTAGCAGCTTGCTTTAGTTCGTTTATAGTTTGCCCAAATTCTTTTTTTTGTTCGTTTGGTACATTCTTAAACTCAGCAAAAAAGTCATTTAAAATTCCTTTTTTACCTAAGTATTTAATTCTAAACGTTTCTATGGCATCTAAGCTATCAGCTGTAAATGCGTTTACTTCAGAAATCTGTTCCTTTATCTTATCAATCATAAATGTTGATTAAAGAAGCAAATTTAAAACTTTTAAAAGAGGTAGTATATATTTTTATTGGTTTTGATGTATTACTTGGGTGGGATTCTATCTTTTACATTTGCTTTTACCCAAATTAGACACTCATCAAAAGAATCAAAAATATGTTCTTCAGGAATCAGGTTTGGTATTACCCCTACACGTTCCAGCATATATCTAGGTTGTTTAAGAACTTCTACAAACAATACATTAATACCAGAATTTCTAAGACTTATTAGAACATCTTCCAAAGTATATAAACCAGATTGGTCCATATATTGCATACGTCCCATTCTAATGATTACCGTGGAAGCAGTAGAAGGTATTTGGTTTGCCATTTGTTGAAACTCACTTGTAGACCCAAAGAAAAGAGGACCTTTTAAATGTTTGATAAAAACTTCTTCTTGTAAAGTTTTTGGAAAAGCAGCTTCGTCTGGCCAATTCACTTCTTTTTCCAATGTTTTTACATCAGAGCGTTCTGCAGTTAAATCGCCCATTTTTTTCATGAACATTAAAGAGGCAATGACCAAACCAACACCCACGGCATAAACTAAGTTCCAAATAGAGGATAGTACTAGCACGACTAACATTATAACTACTTCGGAGCTAAATTTTATAGGCCCTAAACTCATGTCTTTTGGTAAACTGGGTATAGCTTTTAAGCCTTTATAATCCATTACACCAATACCTACTGTTACTAAAATACCAGCTAACACGGCCGCAGGAATTTGGGAAGCAACTGGGCCAAGTGCCAATAATATGATTAAAAGTAAAACACCGGCAACCATACCAGATAATTTTGTTTTACCACCAGCATTAATATTTACGACTGTTCTAATAGTAGCACCTGCTCCTGGAATTCCACCAAAAATTGCGGCAATACTATTACCAATACCTTGACCTACCAATTCTTTATTTGGCTGGTGTTTAGTTTTGGTCATATTATCTGCTACAACAGATGTTAATAAGGAGTCAATAGCGCCAAGAAGTGCTAACGTTAATGCTGTAAAAATGTATGGCGTTATAACACCGAGTTGAAATTCTGTAAATATACCTAGGTTAGGAACTGGGAAACCGCTAGGTATTTGTTCTATAGGTCTATAATCTAACCCAAATCCATAGGCGACGCCGGATACTACGACTAGGGCAACCAAGGCACTTGGAATAGTGGTGGTAATTTTTTTAAAACCATAAATAATAATGATGGTCGATAAAGCAAGAATAAGTTCTAACCAATTAATATTCTTTAATGCTCTAGGGAGCACTTTTATTGCTCCAATTACACCAGAAGCATCAGATTTTGCTAAAGTCTGAGCTTCTTTTAACATGTCTGCTTCGGTGATGCTTTCTGCTCTAGAAATAGTTTCTTTAAAATCTTCTAATACCAAAATACCTTCACCCGCCTCTTCTTTAAGAATATTAGCTAGAATAATTTCTTCGGCCATGGGCTTGTAATTGTTTACAAAATCGGTATCTTCTTTTGGATAATAACCAATAGCAGGTAAAATTTGAGTAACTAATATAATAACGCCTATCGCGGTCATAAACCCAGACACTACTGGGTAAGGTATGTAACGAATATATTTTCCAATTCCTAGTAACCCTAGACCTATTTGCATTAGTCCTGCTAAGAGGAAAACAATTAATATTGCAGGCAATGCTTTTTCTAAATTACCATCATTTACCGCTACAATACCAGCTATTACAACCATACTTACTGCTGTCATAGGAGCAGTTGGACCAGAAATTTGCGTATTGGTACCTCCAAAAAGGGCAGCAAAAAAGCTTATGAATATAGCACCATATAGTCCTGCGCTTGGTCCCATTCCGGAACTTACACCGAAAGCCAATGCCAATGGTAGAGCAACTATACCAGCAGTAATACCGCCAAATAAATCGCCTTTAAAATTTGAGAATAAATTTTTCATAATTATAATTTTTAGGCTAAGTAGTGGGTTGATTAAATTCTACCTAGCGGTTTTATTTAATTTAAATGGTAGATTTCCATAATATTTTTAAGATAACCTTCAAAGTCAATCTTAAGATCTACCAGTTTTCCTGTTTCAACATCAAAGATCCACCCATGAACTTTTAATCCATGATCGCGGTATGCTTTTTGCACAGTTGCTGTTTTTATAAGATTTACACATTGCTCCTTTACATTTAACTCCACTAAACGGTCATATTTTTTGTTTTCATTTTCAATAGCGTTGAGCTCATCTTTATGAATACGATAAACATCACGAATGTTTCGTAACCAAGGATTTAGAACACCCAAATCTTCAGATTTCATTGCAGCTTTTACACCTCCGCAAGCGTAATGACCACAAACAATTATGTGTTTTACTTTTAAATAGTCAACAGCATATTTTACAACAGACAGTACATTAAGGTCAATACTAATAACCATATTTGCAATATTCCTATGAACAAAAACTTCACCAGGTTTAGCACCCATCACCTCTTCGGCAGTAACACGACTATCTGAACATCCTATATAAAGTAAATCGGGATTCTGACCTTCGGCAAGATGCTTAAAAAAATCTGGATCTGTCTCTAACTTTTCAGCAATCCACTTTTCATTGTTTTCAAAAACGGTATCTAAGTTCATATTGTATGTATTACCAGGTTGATTTAAGTAGATACTAATTTCTGTAAAAAAATAATAGCAAGGTTAATAGTTATTGGCAATTATATTATTAATAGAAAATAACTTCTCCATTAGAAATATCATACATTGCCCCAACAATTTTTATCTCCCCATTTTTCTCCATTTCTTTTAGAACAGGACTATTCTTACGTACATTATCAATTGTTAGGAGTACATTTTTCTCGGCTACTTTATCTACGAACTCTAGATTTTTAGAATTTCTTTGACTTTCATCCGATGGTTCTGTAACAGCATCTACTGCAGGCTCTATTTTATTTATTAAAGTAGTTAAATTGCCTAGTCTTGCATGATCGCAAGCACCCTTAATAGCACCACAACTTGTATGGCCCAAAATAACAATTAACTTGGTTCCTGCAAGTTTGCATGCAAATTCCATACTTCCTAAAATGTCCTCGTTAGAAAAATTGCCCGCAATTCTAATACTGAAAATATCCCCTAAACCTTGGTCAAAAACCAGCTCGGCAGAAACTCTAGAATCTATACAGCTTAATATTGTCGCGAACGGAAATTGTCCATCACTGGTGTCATTAACTTGCTCTAATAGATTTCGGTTAGCTTTTAAATTATTTTGAAAACGTTGATTACCTTCTTTTAAGAATTCTAACGCTTTATTTGGGGTCATTGTTGATTGAGTTTCTCTTGTATGTGCTTTCATAAGATTATTTTTTAGTTTCTATATCTAAATTCAATAATTTAGAATAGAAGATTTTTAATGTATTAATGTTGAATTAAATTATAGGCCTACTTTTTAACTTTTAAATATAGTTAAAGAAGTAGTAGACTGTAGGCACATGGTTTATGCGCTTAAAATTTAAGGGGATATTACTTTATTTAAAATGAATGATACGAGAACAAATTCTTATATAAGTACAGTAGAATTTGCACATCAAAAATTTTAGAAGTAACAACTATGAAATATATTTTGGAGGAGGTGATACTACATCTAGCGATAATATAGAATTATCTACGACTTGAAAACTACTCTGTATTAAATTTTTATAGCTTGCAATTAATGAAAAATTAAGATAATTTTCTTTTACAAACTTTTCTTCACCAATAGATTTTTTGACTGACTCTTGTTGTTCTTCTTCATTAAGATTTGTTAAAACTATAGTGTCGTTAATATTGAATATTGTAATAACACTCGGTGCCGATAAGGCAAAAAGCCATAAAATTAATAAAGTTATACGCGCTATATTTTTCATTTCTTAAATATCGACGATAAAGATAGTATTAGAATGGTTAATTATTGTTAACAATTATTTAAAAATCTTTTAGCAATTTTAATTCATTTTTAGGAATCCATCCTGTTTTACCGTCAGCAAGTTTAATTTTATTCCATTGATCTAATTCATCTAAAACATTAACTTTTGTGCCGGCATGTATTACAAATACATGCTCACTATTAGCATTAGGTTCAGATTTAATAACACTTTCATCAGCGAATATAATTGCAGGTTGTTTGTTGTTAAAATCTGTTTGTTGAATATAAGCAAATACAATAGCTATAATACATATAAATAATGCAAATAAACTACCTATGAACGTCCATCGTTTTAAAGAAGAAGTAGTTGAATAGTAAAAAAGAATGTATAACACTACGAATAATAATAGGGCTCCAATGGATAAATACGCCCATTGGTCAAATGTTAATTTACCAGTAATTCTTTTATAAAGTTTGGATATTCCAGTTTCTGGTAAAGTGTCTATCGCATCTAAAGTCATGTTTTGTGCATAGCTTAGATTGGTTTTCACTTCTTCATCATTAGGAGATAATAGTAATGCTTTTTCGTAATAATAAATACTCCCTGCAATTTTATTTAGTTTATAATTTGAATTTCCGAGGTTGTAGTAAACCGCAGTAGAGTGTTCACCATTATTAAGAATATCAGTATAAAAACGTATTGCTTTTTCGTAATCTCCGGCATTATAGGCATCGGTAGCTTGATCGAACAATTTATTGTTCTGGGCGGTACAGATAAGTACCGTAAAAAGGCTACATACAATTATTAGCTTTTTAAACATTGTTATAATTGTTTATCCATTAATGAAATAACTTCGCTTGCCTTTTCATAGTCAGCCTGCATTTGAACATTTGAAAAAGGACTATATCTTGCAGCTTCACAATTTTTAAGGAGGGCTATAAAACCTTCAATAGTAGAATTCTCTACCTGTTTTTTTATGAGCAATTCGGTAATTTTGTCCTTGCTAAATTCTGAGGTTTCAATTTTCAATTTTGCCTTTAAATAATTGTGTAGCGCTCGTTCCAGTGCCACGTAAAAAGACTCTTTATTACCTAATTGCTTTTTAGCAGCTGAAAGATATTTACGCGCTAATTTATTTGCTCTTCTTATTTTATTTCCAGCAATATCGCCTGCAATTGCCTCTCGTTTTATCTTAAATAAAATTGCTAAAGGAATTAATAAAAGGGGTGATAATAACCAAAGATAAAAAGACGTAGACCTAAAAAAGTAAGTTATTGATGTGCTTGATAAATTTGGATTCAATTTTATAAAATTGAATTGATTTTCGTTGGCAACCACAGATTGTTTTGCGCTATTTGTAGCTTCTGTTGAAGAACTAGAAGCACTTAATGGTCCTTCTAAAACATTAATAACGATTTCATTGGATGTAAGCGTGGTATATTTCTCAGTTACTGGATTAAAAAAGCTAAAACTTAATGGAGCAATAGGATACTTACCTCTAAAAGACGGAACTATGGTGTAGTTGTTGCTAATTTTACCTTGCATACCTGCAAGTGTAGTTCTTACACCTTCAGTAAATTCAGGTTCGTAAACTTCTAAGGCGCTGGGCAATTCAAGTTCTGGTAACTTAAATAATTTTAGGTTTCCTTTACCACTAACTTCTACCAATGCCTGTAATGATTCAGTTGCATTTAAGCTCGTTTTACTTGTACTTACCGCAAAATCAAAATCACCTACTGCACCACTAAAATTAGCTGGTTGGTTCGCTAAGGGCAGTGGTTTTACATTGATGGTTCTATTGCCTGCCGATACCGTTTTATTTGTTTGAGCATAGACTCTGCCACCAAAAAAGTCACGTCTTACCGTAGGTACGTCAACAGTTACATCTAAGGATAAAGGTTCAATATCAAGTTCGCCCGATTTTTGAGGATATAATACTACACGTTTTAAAATAACATATCTGTATGGCTTTCCTTTGTACGTTCCGTTTTGGGCACTTAATGTCGATACTTTAATATCTTGGCTCCAGAAATTATTGTAGGTAGGATTATCTAATGGTTGATAGTTTGATACACTAATATTGGGACTTACATATAGTTTATAGATAACGGTAATAGCTTCATTTAAAAATGGATTTGTTTTAGAAATTTCAGCTACTAAATGCAAGTTTTCATCAGCAACATCGTCCGCAGTCATTTGGTCACTTGGCTTATCAACAGCAGCAGTAACTTCTATTTCATTGGCGAGCGATTTATAGGTTTCGCCATCAATTACGATAGTAGCTTGTTTAATCGTAAATTTTCCTTTTGCAGTAGGTGCCAGTGTATATGAATATGATTTAGAATAGCTACGAACTCCATTGATCCATGAAGAACTGATAGATTGTGAGGGTCCCATAATTACTTTAAAACCCGCAAAATCTGGGGGATTAAAATTATCCCCATCGCGGTTCATGACAAAATCTACCCTTAGGCGTTCATTTAAGCCTAGCTTAGGTTTGCTTAACTTCATTTCAAAAGTTACCGCATTATTATCTTGTGCCACCACCAAAAGAGATGACATAAATACCGTTAGTAATAACGTTAGTTTAGTTATGGACTTAAAGTCTACCAATCTTTTTCGTTTTTAACTTTAACACCTTTTACTTTTTTATCATCAATTTTATCTTGAACCTTTTTCTCGGCATTTTGCATGGCTCTTAAAAGATTCTCAACTTGTTGTTTGGAAAGTTGATTAGGTCTTGGTTGTTGTTGCTCTTGTTGATTATCACCTTCGCCTTGTTCTGGCTTTTTATTCTGATCTTGTTTATTTTCACCTTCACCATCCTTATTCTCATCTTTCTTTTGCTCGTCTTGGTTACCTTCATCGCCTTTGTCACCTTCGTCGCCCTTGTCTTTTTTATCCTCGTTTTCTCCTTCGTCTTTTTTGTCTTGATCTTTATTTTCGTCCTTATTTTCTTTATCCTTGTCCTTATCGTCTTGGTTTTGCTTTTTCTCTTCTTCGTCTTTTTTCAAAAGTTCTTTTGCCAAGGCCAAGTTGTATCTTGTTTCTTCGTCTTTTGGGTTGTTACGTAACGCCTCTTTATAAGCTTCTACGGCTTTAGCGTAATCTTTACGTTTCATAAACACATTACCCATATTATGGTAAGCTTTGTGCTTTTCTTCTTTTGAGCTAGAGGCTTCGCCTGCTTCTTTAAACCTGCCAAAAGCTTCGTTATACGTTTCGTTTTCATAATAAGCGTTACCCAAGTTGTAAGGGGCTACACTATTATCTGGGCTTTTAGAAATCGCTTTTCTATAATCTATTTCCGCCGCAATAAAATTGTCTTCGGATAACGCTTTGTTGCCATCCCAGGTAAGGTTGGTTGAAGACCTAAGCGCCTTTTCTTTTTCTTTAACGTCAACTTCTTGAGCAACAGCTGCAAAGCAAACGAAAAATAACAATAGTACGTTGTTTATTTTATTCATTTCTCTTTTCATTGAACAGATTAAGTTTTTTTAACCAACGGGTCTTGCGGTCCAAGATAAAAATATCTAAAAAGAGTAGCAAAAGAGCTGCTCCAATAAACCATTGAAATTGGTCTTTATATTCTGCGAATTGCTTGGCTTCAAATTCCTTTTTATCCATTTTCAACAATTCTTCTTTTATAAATTTTACCGCGGTATCCGTATTGGAGCCATCAATATATTCCCCTTTACCTTCACTGGCAATATCGACAAGGACAGACTCATTTAATTTGGTAATTACAGTTTCGCCCTGATTATCTTTCTTTAGGCTTTCTAAAATTCCGTTTCTTTTAATGGGTATTGGGGCACCTTTTTCTTTCCCAACCCCAATAGTGTAAATGATAAGGCCCTCATCAACCGCGTCTTCTACGGCATCTAGGGTGGAACCTTCGGAATGGTCTTCCCCGTCAGAAATTATGAACAATACACGATTTGTTTGATCGGCATCATCATAATAGGTAGTGGCTAATTCAATTGCCTGATCTATTGCGGTACCTTGGGAGCTAAGCATATCTGTATTCATGCTTTGTAAAAACATTTTTGCGGCACCATAATCGGTGGTAATCGGCAATTGCGGATAGGCTTGTCCTGCATAAGCTATAATACCTATGCGGTCACTCGCTAATTGGTTAATGATTTCTGAAACCAATCTTTTTGCTTTTTCTATGCGATTAGGTGCAATGTCTTCTGCCAACATACTTTTAGAGACATCAACGGCAAAAACGATATCTACACCTTCCCTTTTTACAGTTTCTAATTTTGTGCCAATTTTTGGGTTAACCAGCCCTATAATTAATAAAGCTAAACCAAGAATTAAAATAATTAGTTTTAAAGTGCTTTTATTAGTGGAGCGATTTGGTGTAAGTCTTTTTAAAAGTTCTGTGTTTGCAAATTTCTTTTGTGTTCTTTTCTTCCACACCAAAACCAATAAAAAGAGCACCACTATCACTGGTATGATAATGAATAAATAGAAATATATTTTTTCGTCTAACTGTACCATAATTATACAAAACTTCTAAATAGTGTGTTTCTTAGAATCCATTCCATTAAAAGAAGTGCTCCGGCCAATAATATCCATGGTCTAAATTTTTCTTCGTAACGGTAATACTTAAACTCCTCTACCTCTGTTTTTTCTAGTTTATTGATTTCATCATAAATTTCTTCTAACGATTCATTATCCGTAGCCCTAAAATATCGACCACCGGTAGCAATTGCGATATCTTTTAAAAGTTGTTCATCAATTTCAACTTGGCGCATGCCGTATCTAAATGAACCATCTGCATTATATGCTATTGGCGAAAGGGCATTTCCATTTGTTCCTAAACCAATAGTATAGGTTTTTATGCCATATTCTATTGCCAAATCTGATGCGGTTTGTGGTTCAATAAAGCCAGAATTATTGACACCATCGGTTAACAAAATGATAATTTTACTTTTTGCGGTGCTTTCTTTAAGCCGGTTAACAGAAGTAGCTAAACCCATACCTATTGCTGTACCATCTTCTAATTGCCCATATGTAATTTCCGAAAGGGCATTTAAAACTATCGATTTGTCGGTTGTTACAGGCGTTTTGGTATATGCTTCACCGGCATAAACTACAAGGCCAATACGGTCATTAGGTCTCTTCTTTATAAAATCGGCTGCAACCTCTTTAAGAGCGGATAATCGATTAGGCTTTAAGTCCCGAGCCAACATACTCGAAGACACATCAATTGCCATGACAATATCTATACCCTTGGTTGTTTTACTTCTGGTTGAAATATCTTCGGTCTGTGGTCTTGCCATTGCCACAATAATAGCGCTCAAGGCCAATAACCTTAAAATAAATAAGACTGGTTTAAGTTTTGGTAAAATACTATTATAGGTGAAACCTTTTACGCTTGATATTCGAAGAAATGCCGACTCTTCTTTTTGTTTAAAGAGATACCATATAATAGCTAATGGCAGTATTAGGAACAGCCAAAAGAAATCAGGATTTGCAAATGATATATTCTCGAACATTTATTATTCTGTTTTAACTTCTACCGATGCCAATATTCGGTCTACTATTTCTTGTGCATATGTGTCATCTTCTAACCAGGTTAAAATAACATACTGCTGAAAACCTTTACCCCCAAAAAGCAAAACGGTATATTCTCCATCGATTAATTCATTAGAGCCAGGTATTGAAAACTCCCCGTTTCCAAAAACTTTTAATCCTTTTACGCCACTAATAGTATAGAAAGCTTCTTGTTTTGTAATGATATTCTTTGCCCCTTGACTTTCGAAGTTAGATAGAATTTGCTCTATGGTTTTTTCGAAATCTGTTTCAGCATCTTGCTGGTTAAGAGTTATTGATGTAGTACCAACAGAAAATAACCCTACTGGGCTGGTATAACCAAATGCTTGTATATCTGCAATTGCAGCCTTAGCTTCAGGCGGCAATTTAACCTCTTGGCGAGCCATCACTTGTGGCGTCTCTAACTGAATAGGAGGAAAACCATAACTGCTTCGAACCCATTCACCTTCTAACAACTCTTTAGTAGGGTGACCTAATACCGTATCCTTCAAGTAGCCAAATCCAAATTTTATGCCCGATATGGTTATCCCAATAAGCAAAATGGCTATTACTGATATTATGGCAATTTTAATTTTCTTCTTTTTTGCTTTACGCTCCAGTTCTTCTTGGTATTCCGCTTGCTCCAATAATTCTTCTTCAGTAGGTTCAGGCAGGGCGTCATGGGTTTTAACTACAATTTGTTCTACTAGTTTTCTATCTTGCTCGGCTACTAAAGTTGATGGCTTATTTTTTGCAAATTTCACTAAATCCGCTGTCTGCAAAATTTGTTGAAATTGTTTTATGGTGTCGTCATCTAGTTTTAGTTGACCAGCATCCTTTAAAAGCTCTAATTTTTCTATCAGTTGGCCTGTAGTACTTTCCAAAGCGGTTACATGAGCATCTTCTTCTAAATAAGATCGTACAATAGAAGTTAGTTCAGAATAGTATTCTTTGTATTCATCTTGTATTAAATATCTAGAATGTTCTAATTTTTTAAGCTCAAGTAAGGCTCTGTCGTACGGTGGTAATAGTGCTACTTTCTCTTCTTCCGTTAATGGTTTTTTACGAAGAACAAACCAATAAATAAGTCCGCCTAAAATTAAAAGAATTAATATGGCAATGATTAAATATTTCCATAAACCGATATTGCTTTTCTCAACATTAATAAGTGGTTTAATGTCGTGCATTTTCTGATTTAAGGTATCAACCGGAATAGTAGCTACATTAATCATCATGGAATCGGTCATATAACCTGTTCCATTTATTTCAATTCGCTGAGCGGGTAATTTATAGGCCCCAGAATCGAATTGGGTAAGCGCATATATTTTTAGAAGTGTTAAGCGGTCTTTTTTTCTTGTGGTATCGGTAGCAAAAGCTTCTACGGTTTCTAAAGGTGAAAATGTTTGTCCCTCAGGAAAAACAACTTGATCTGTGGAATCTATATCAACAGTTACTGTCCATTGAACTTGTTCTCCAATTTTAATGTAAGTAGTATCAACTTCGGTATGTATTGCCGGACTATCTTGTGCTGATATTGGAATAACAAATAGTAGTAAAATAAACATAGGCATAATTCGCTTTAATCTCGAAATGCCCTTATTAATGAGTATATTATTAATCATCATTCGTATTAACCTCTTCTTTTAAAATAGCCCAATAATTTTTTCACATAACTTTCATCAACCCTACAATCTAAAACCCCGCAGCCCGATTTTGTGAACGATTCTTTAAAATAGGTAACACGTTCCCGATTATATTCTGCGTACGCATTACGAACTTTTTTAGATTGCGTATTTACCAATTGTATTTTATCAGTTTCAGCATCCTTTAATTGAACCATACCTAAATTAGGAATAGACTCTTCGCGTTCATCATATACTCTTATGCCTGTAAGATCATGTTTACTTCCTGTTATTTTTAATGTTTTTTCATAGCCATCATCAATAAAATCCGAAAGCACAAAAACAATAGCTTTTTTCTTCATTACACTACTCAAGAATTTCAATGCCTGGGCAATATCTGTTTTATTGCTTTGTGGTTTAAATTCTAATAGTTCTCTAATAATCCTTAAAACATGGGTTTTTCCTTTTTTAGGGGGAATAAAAAGTTCTATTTGGTCAGAAAACAAAACAATACCAACCTTGTCATTATTCTGCAATGCGCTAAAAGCTAATGTTGCTGATATTTCAGTAACTATTTCATTTTTAAATTGATTGGTCGTTCCAAAAAGTTCAGAGCCGCTAATATCTACCATGAGCATCATGGTAAGTTCTCGCTCTTCTTCAAAAACCTTTATAAATGGTTCATTGTAACGAGCCGTAACATTCCAATCAATATTTCTAACATCGTCTCCAAATTGATACTGCCGTACTTCGCTAAAAGTCATGCCACGACCTTTAAAGGTGGAGTGATATTCACCACCGAATATATGATCAGACAGCCGGCGTGTCTTTATCTCTATTTTTCGTACTTTTTTGAGTAGCTCTTTGGTATCCATTTTTTAGTAAACAGGTTACAGTCTTAGTTTGCAGCAAAATTCATTCAGCATATGTAATTATAGCAATAACTTTCTGATGCCGAATACTGTCAACTAGGTTAAGGTACTTCTATCTCGTTTACAATTTTATTGATAATATCTACAGAGGTGATATTTTCAGCTTCTGCTTCGTACGTAATTCCTATTCTATGTCTAAGAACATCGTGTACAACTGCACGAACATCTTCAGGTACTACATAGCCTCTTCTTTTTATGAATGCATAGCATTTAGCAGCTACACCAAGGTTAATACTACCTCTAGGCGAAGCGCCAAAACTGATTAAAGGTTTTAAACTTTCTAAATTATATTTCTCTGGATATCTTGTGGCGAATACAAGATCCAGAATGTATTTTTCAATTTTTTCATCCATATATACTTCGCGCACAGCTTTCTGCGCACTAAGTATTTGTTCTATGGATACCACTGCATTTACAGTTTCATAATTACCCAATAAATTCTGGCGCATAATCAGCTGCTCTTCATTTATCTTAGGGTAATCAATAACCGTTTTCAACATAAAACGGTCAACCTGTGCTTCTGGCAGCGGGTATGTACCTTCTTGTTCAACAGGGTTTTGAGTAGCCATTACTAAAAATGGTTTGTCTAAAACAAAAGTTTCATCACCTATAGTAACTTGTTTTTCCTGCATTGCCTCTAAAAGTGCGGATTGTACTTTAGCTGGTGCACGGTTTATTTCATCTGCAAGAACAAAATTTGCAAAAATTGGACCTTTCTTAATAGAAAAATCATTCAACTTCATGTTATAGATCAATGTACCGACCACATCTGCCGGTAATAAATCTGGAGTAAACTGTATTCTACTAAAGCTTCCTTTAACCGCTTTAGAAAGTGTGTTAATTGCTAAAGTTTTTGCTAAACCAGGTACACCTTCCAATAAAATGTGGCCTTGGCCTAACAAACCAATTAATAATCGTTCAACCATATATTTTTGGCCTACAATTACTTTATTCATTTCAAGCATCAATAAATCGATAAAAGCACTTTCTTGAGTTATTTTCTCATTAATGGCGCTTATGTCAATTGAGGTATTTTCTTCCATTTAAAACTATATATTATTGATTGTTAACACTTCTAATTTTAACAGTCATGCAAATTGAAAATTTATTCAGTCAGTCGCTGTTAATGATAGGTTAAAAAATTGGAAATCCCCTTATTTTTATGAAGGTTTTAAGGGATTTCTTTTTAATTTCATTATCCTAATAACAAAACATTGAAATATTCAAGAATTATTGCAGGTACTATGACCTGGGGCAAATGGGGAAAACAACATTCCACTACCGAAATGATTGCGTTAATGAATCATTGTATAGAAAACGATATTACTTCCTTTGATCACGCTGATATTTATGGCGATTATACCACTGAAGAAGATTTCGGTAAGGCACTAAAAGAAAGTACTGTAAAAAGGGAGGATATCCAATTGATAAGTAAATGCGGAATTCAGTTTCAGGTAAAAGAAAGAGCTAATAGGGTAAAGCATTATGATTATGGAAAAGAGTATATTATATGGTCTGTAGAACGGTCATTAAAAATGTTACAAACCGAGTATTTAGATTTGTTGTTATTGCACAGACCAAGCCCATTAATGAATCCGTATGAAATTTCGGAAGCTATTGAAAAACTAAAGAAGGATGGAAAAATAAAGCAGTTTGGCGTGTCTAATTTTACGCCATCTCAAATTCAACTTATAGAGAAAGTAATTCCGGTTGAGGCAAACCAAGTGGAATATTCTTTATCATCCATTGAGGTCATGAATAACGGTACTTTAGAAGATTGCATAGTTAATGATAGGTTAGCTATGAGCTGGAGTCCGCTTGGAAATTATTTTAGAGAAGAATCTAAAGCTAATAAACGTATAAAGAAGGTTTTGGTCAATTTGACCAAGAAGTATAATGCAACAGAAGACCAGTTGCTTTTGGCCTGGGTTTTAAAGCATCCGTCTATAATTCATCCTGTAGTAGGTACAGCAACTCCGGAAAGGTTGAAAATGGCCATGGAGGCGTTATATATTGATTTGGAATTACAAGATTGGTTTGCACTTCTTGAAGCAAATGAAGGAAAAGAAGTAGCTTAATAAAACAGAAAATGACAAAAACAGCATTTATTACAGGAGCAACAAGTGGTATAGGTAAATTTACAGCGATACATTTTGCCTTAAACGGTATAAATTTAGTATTGTGTGGAAGACGCCAAGATAGGTTAGATGCTCTAAAAGTAGAACTAGGTAAAGAAGTTAAAGTACATACTTTGAATTTTGATATTCGAAATAAAGAATCGGTTCAAGCGGCTATATCTTCTTTGCCAAATGAATTTGCCCAAATAGATATACTAATTAATAATGCAGGTAATGCCCATGGGTTAGATACTATACAAGACGGTAGTGTTGACGATTGGGATGCTATGATCGATATAAATGTAAAAGGGTTGCTTTATGTGTCAAAAGCGTTGATTCCGCAAATGATTGAACGCAAAACGGGTCATATAATAAATATTGGTTCTACCGCTGGTAAAGAAGTTTACCCCAAAGGGAATGTATATTGTGCAAGTAAACACGCCGTTGATGCCATTAACCAAGGAATGCGAATAGATTTAAATGGTACTGGTATACGTGTAGGTGCCGTAAACCCTGGTTTGGTAGAGACGGAATTTAGTAATGTGCGTTTTAAAGGAGATGAAGGTAGGGCAGAAAATGTGTATAAAGGTTTTCAGCCATTAAAACCAGAAGATATCGCGGACATTATTTATTTTGTTGTTACAAGACCATACCACGTAAATATCGCGGATTTAGTAGTAATGCCAACCGCACAAGCTTCTTCAACTATAGTAAAGAAAGAAATTTAGTAGTCAATTTTTTGAGGAGTATATTTTATATTAAGTAAAATCTTTTAAAGCCAAATAAAATAAACGCACAATGATTAATAAACGCCTTTTGGTTAAAAACTTACTCGCCCATAACGACGAGAATAGTTTTTATGATAAAAAGCGTTTTGTAAATATTGGTGAAAAAGAAGGAAAAGCAAAGTTTTTAAAACATGTTTGTGCTTTGGCAAACAGCAACCCTGCAAATAATTCTTTTATAGTTATTGGTGTAGAAGATGAGGATAATAAAATTGTAGGTGTAGATTTTTTTGATGACAGCAAAATTCAGAATTTAGTTAATGCGTATTTAGATAACCCTCCTCGTATATCTTATGAAAATATTCCGTTTCCGCATTTGCCAGAAGGTAAGGTTGTGGGCTTGGTTACCATAAAATCTATAGGTAAATTATGTTCATTACGTAAGAACATTTGGAAGTATTATGGAGGTTCGGTCTTTTTTAGAGAAGGCAGTATAAGCTTACCAAAAGCATATGATATTGAGTTAAAAAACATTAATTCTGATGCTGTTGCTACCATAGAGCAGCATGCTAAAAACAACATAGAACTTACTTTAGACGGAGTTATAGATTTTATAAATAATAGGCATAAAGATTTAGAAAGTGACTACAAAGTTTTTAAAGAGCAATTTGTGGTCTGTTGGGCAGGGAATAAAAAAGTGTCTAATGGAGAAACCTATTACTATAGAGTAGACATAGAGCTAATTAATGAACAGGTTAAACTTTTCTACTCCAACTTAGACGAAATTAAGATTAGTATTAATGATGATTCCTTTACTATAATAGAGTTTGTGCAGCTAGGATTAGGAGCTAAACAAAAATATTATCCGTTGGAGAAAGTGGTTATCAATTTTAGTGAAAATGGCACCTATCAAATTAATAGCGACTTGCTATTTAATCCTCCAAAACACAACAGAAAAAAACTGGAAAAAATATATGTAGATAACAATTCTTTGGTAGATAAAGCCAGTGGGAATACGGTTTTAACCATTGATGAGGTTAAAAGATTAAAATACTTGGCAGACTCTTATCTTATTTGTTATTTAAATGGTTTTGAAGAAGCAAAAGAGGATATGGAAAAGGCCAGGCAACTTTTAAAGTCAAAATATCCAACTATAAATACTTCGTTGAAAGAGGCTTTACGTGTGCTTAGGAAGGTGAAGTATAATTAAATATTTTCCTTGAAATTGTTAATCAACAATTAGTTCCTAGAGTTTATTTTGTTAAAATGTAGATGTCGCCAATTGAATTGGTTAAGGTTAATTTATTATAATCAATAGTAAAGTGCCATTCATTACTTAGAATCAGTGACCAATCAAATTCAGCGGTCCAAGGACATAAATTGTCGAATGTAACCATGTCATTTAAAATAGTAAAATTTCCATTACAAATTGCAGGGAATTTCGCAATATCACTTTCTCCTGAAAAATTCTTCCCATTTAAGTTCAATGTAACGTTTGATATAATTTCTCCTCTTTGAAAAGTACCAGTATAATACCCTTCAATATCATCTGCATTATTAGCTGTATTACAACCGTTTAGTGTAAAAAGTACTAATACTACTATAAGAAAGGGAGTTTTCATATTTATCTTTTAGTATTAGATTAAATATTATCTAAAAGGTTGTCTTTATATTAATGGAGAATCAAATATTCTTAATCCAAAGTTGCTGAAAGGGTTTTAATGGTAATGCATTATGGATTAGGTTAAAAGTTTCTTGGGTAAGCAAATCTATAGAGTTTTTGCCAGCGTGTATACCAATAGAAAGTAACCATCCAATATCTAAGGTTTCGGTAAGCTCATTAAAGTTAGATAAAACCCAAACGCTATCATTTTTATAAGTACGCTCATAAACAAATACATGTTCATTTGGGCAACCATGTATTTTTACCTCGTTAGAATCCTTAAAGAGAACATGCTCTTTCCGCAAACGAATCATATTTTTTAATCCATTGTAAACAATTGTAGAAGGATTTTCTTTTGTTTTATTTAATGAAGCAACGACATCCCAATTCTGGATTGGTCTATTTACCCAACGGTTGTCATTTACATGGTCTTGGTTTTGTTCGTAAGAGTAATCGTTTAAGGTGGCAATTTCATCTCCGGCATAAATCATAGGTATTCCGCCATACGTTAAAATAATACCATGCATCATTAATATTTTTGAAATAGCGTAATCAATGATGATCTTATTCTTCAATTCCAATGCGGTTTCAAGACCTAATAAGGAAGCTGCGCTACCTGTAATTCTGCCATCACCATTTTTAGGATTGTACATGAACATAAGCCCTTTTGCAGGCGACCATTCCAATCTACCAGTATAATAATTCAGTATAAATTGTTTATGAGCAGTAGGGTCCGAGCCCATTGCGCGAACAAAATCATCATCATATCCTAGCCCAATGTCATCATGGCAACGTATATAATTAATCCATGTCCCATCATTCGGTTTATTGGGTATCTCGGTTAAGCTTTTAAGCATTAAAGAAGCCTTTTTAGTGGCAATTGAATTCCATAACAAAGCCATTAATGAGGCATTATATGCAATTTCACATTCATTGCCCTCGCTTATACCTTCGCCAAAATATTTTATAATATTTCTAGGCGCAACGATAGCCTCGGCCAATAGAATAACCCCCGGTGCAATAACTTGCAAGCACATTCTAAATAATGAAATAAGCGTATGCGCTTCAGGTAAATTTTGAGATAAAGTCCCTAATTTTTTCCAAAGGAACGCTAAGGCGTCAAAACGAATTACGTCGACACCTAGATTGGCTAACGACATCAAATTACCAAGCATTTCAATAAATACTTCAGGATTTCTATAGTTTAAATCCCATTGATACGTATTAAAACAGGTCATTACCCATTTTTCCATTTCTTCATTATAGGTAAAATTACCTGGTGCAGACTGTGGAAATATTTCCGGAAGAGTTTTCTCGAACTCATCTGGTATATGACGGTCCGCGTAGGTGTAATAGTAATTTTGGTGATGAAGACTACCTTTTTTGGCTTTTTCGGCCCATTCAAACTCATCAGATGTATGGTTGACTACAAAATCTAGCATCAAGAACATATTGTTCTCTCTCGCTTTTTTGGCAAAATCTAAAAAGTCTTTTTTAGTACCATATTTACCATCAATTTCATGATAGCTATTTACCGCATAACCTCCGTCATTTTCGCCTGTAGGTCTTGTTGTAATTGGCATTAAATGAAGAAAATTTATACCTAAATCCTGAAAATAGGGCAGTTTTTCTTTTAGTCCATTGATGTCTTTATTGAAACGGTCTACATACAATTGCATACCTACCATTTTTTCGCTTTGATACCAGTTGCCAGAATTTAAACGTTCTAAATCTTGATTTTTAAGTTCTGTGGGGCGTGCTTTAAATAGAAGGGCTATTTGATCTAGTAGTTTAAAAAAATAGTCTTTATGTTCTACTTCTTGATAAAGTGAAAAAAAATGAGTTTTTATTAATGAAATATTGGCGGACAACCTTCGGTTATATAATACATCTAAATCTAAGGAGTCTTTATTTTCTTGACTTTTTAAGGCCAATATTCGGTGTAATTCTGCTTGGTTCATGTTAAGAATCTAATTGTTGTAAAGTTGGTAACGATTCTATGGCACCAAAATTTAAAGTTGTAATTGCTCCGGCTTTGTTAGCTCTTGTAACCATTTGAGTAAGAATTTCTTCTTTTTCCAATATATTGTCAATCGAAGTATGTTCAGCTATTTGCTGTAATAAGCATCCAATAAAAGCATCACCTGCGCCAGTAGTATCTTTAGGGCTAACTTTTATACTCGGTATTGTTTTACTGAAGTTTAAAGTACATAAAAATGTGCCTTTGCTTCCTAAGGTAACGACTATTATTTTAGTTCCCATTTCATGAAAAACTTTACAAGCATCTTCTAAATTATCTTTTCCTGATAGCAATTGAGCCTCTTCTAAACTAAACTTACATAGGTGAGATTTTTCTATAAAAGCGTGGCATTTTCGTATAAAAACATCTTGTTTGTTTTTCCAAAGGTCAACCCTATAATTAGGATCAAAACTAATGAATGCATTCTTGGTTAAACCATCAAATAAATATCGGCTATATGCATCTTCTAAAGAACCTCCTAAAAATGAAGTAGCAGCACCAAAGTGTAGTATGTTGTTTTCAAAATTGGTTTTATGTGATGAATCGTAAACTAGTTCTTTATCTGCACCTCTACTAAACACAAAATCGCGTTCACCATTTTCATCGATAGAAACAAAGGCAAGGGTGGTAAATGTATTTGTTTTTTGTGCTAAAGAAACATCTACCTTTTCATTTTCTAAAATACGCAATAAAAATGTACCAAAAGGGTCATTGCCTACGCAGCCAATAAAAACACCGTCGCCACCGAGTTTGCTAATAGCACAAGCAACATTTGCTGGCGCTCCACCCGCTTTTTTGGAAAATTCTTTGGCCTTAGACAAATCATTACCTTGGTTTTCGGCTACGAAATCAATCAATAATTCACCAATACAGAACACTTTTTTCATAGTTCATTTCAGAAATTAGAAATTCTAAGTTAATTAGAAATAGTAGATTCATCCTATATATCCTTAAGGAAATATTAAATTATAGTATTCATCGTATTATTTTATTGAATTTATAGGCTACTTATTTTGGCTCTATTCATGAATTCCATATCTTGAATTGTACATTTAAAAACACGCAAACCATGAGCATATTTGATGAAATTAAAAAGAAGTTAAGCCACGAGTTTATTGATATAATTGAATGGTTAGATACTAATGACGATACCATTGTTCATAGATTTGAACGCTACCAAAACGAAATTAAAAATAATGCACAGCTTATAGTGCGCGAAGGGCAAACGGCTGTTTTTATAAATGAAGGTCAATTAGCGGATGTTTTTAAGCCGGGAACATATACCCTAAATACAAAAAACCTTCCAATTTTAACCACATTAAAAGGTTGGAAATATGGATTTGATAGTCCGTTTAAAGCAGAAGTTTATTTTGTAAATACTCGCTTATTTACAGATGAGAAGTGGGGGACAAAAAACCCATTTATGCTTAGTGATGATAGGTTTGGATTAGTAGAAATACGTGCCTTTGGGACCTATAGTTTTAGAATTAGTGATGCCGGTAAATTTGTAGTAGATGTAGTAGGTACTGACGGTAATTTTACTAATTATGAAATTAATGAGCATCTTAAAAGTTTAATTGTAACTCGTTTTACCGATACTGTTGGTGAAGCTAATTTGCCAATTGAACTTTATGCGGCAAATACCAGTGAACTTTCAGAAACATGCCAAACGGTAATGCAGCCAGAGTTTAATAGAGTTGGTATTGAATTAGAAAAATTCTACATCGAAAATGTATCGATGCCAGAAGAATTAAAGAAAGAAATTTTTGAATATAGCCGATTAGATAAATTGGACATGGCCAAGCTAGCACAGTTTAAAGCGGCAAAAGCTATGGAATTAGCGGCTAAAAATGAAGGCGGAACAGCTGGTGCCGGTATGGGAATGGGAATGGGCTTTGTATTAGCGCAGCAAATGGGAGGTTTAATGGGGCAACCTGGAGCACAACCTTTTGGCGGGCAAGCACCACAAGCGCAAGCGCCACCACCAATACCAGCTCAAGTATCCTATTTTTATGCTGTAAACGGTCAACAATCTGGTCCAGTAACTTTTGAGAAATTAAAAGAATTATTTGCAAGTAGAACTATTAATAGAGATTCACTTATTTGGAAACAAGGAATGGCAAGTTGGTCTGAGTTAAAAGAGGTAGAGGAATTGAAATCATTTTTAGGAGGCAATACACCACCACCATTACCAACAGCGTAATCTATTTATTAGCAGATAAATACAGCTATTAGTAAGGGGAACTATCTATGGATAATATTCAAAAATCGGAATATAAAAAGGCTTGTGCCAATTGTGGTGCCGAGTTAAAATTTAAACCTGGTTCGCATCAACTTACCTGCGAGTATTGTGGGTATGAAGAATTTATTGAGCAATCTAAAAGTAGTTTTGAGGAACTTGAGTTAGAACATTACCTAAAGATTGTAGGCGAAAACGCATATACCGAAACTATTGAATTGTTGCACTGTAAAAATTGTGGTGCTAACCAGCATGTAGAAGAGAATTTCAAATCACTCAATTGTGTTTACTGTAGCGAACCTTTAATTAGGGAAGACATTGAGAAAGAAGGTTGGATCTTACCTGGTGCTCTGGTTCCATTTCAATTAGATGCAAAAAAGGCCCAATCTATTTTTAAGGATTGGGTTGGTAAAATTTGGTTTGCTCCAGATAACCTTAAAAAGGCGGCTTTAGACCCAGAAGGGCTGCATGGTTTGTATGTGCCTTACTGGACATTCGATGCTAATCTTGATGCATCTTACCAAGGACAACGAGGCGATTATTATTACGAAACTGAAACATATAATAGTAATAAGGGTAAACGCACTAGGCAAGTTCAGAAAACAAGATGGACCTATGCTTCTGGTAATGTTGATGGTTTTGTAGATGATATTCTCATTAATGCATCTGAAAAAAAGCGTAAAGAAATCCCTGGGAAAGTTGCTTTTTGGAACCTTAAAGATTTAGTCGTGTTCAATTCTAAATACTTATCTGGCTTTGTTACTGAAAAATATTCAGTATCACTTAAAGAGGGGCATCACAAATCTTTTCAAGAAGCAAAAAATATAGCTTATAATTGGATCAGGCGAGATATAGGAGGGGATACGCAAAGAATAGCAAATGCCGATATAAAATTGTCCGATGAAAAATTTAAACACATTTTACTTCCTATCTATTTAAGCACTTATAGATATGACGGCAAGGAGTTTAATTTTTATATAAATGGACAAACGGGTGTTTTAAGCGGAACTAGGCCTTATTCGTTTTGGAAAATTTTCTTTTTAGTGCTTTTTATTATTGTGTTAATAGGAGTATTTGCGATTTTTGCTAAATGAGTTTAAGTAGAACATTAGTCGTAGGGGATATACATTCCGGGTTAAAAGCTTTAAAACAAGTAATTGAAAAAGCAAATATTACAGAAAACGACACCCTAATATTTTTAGGGGATTATATTGATGGGTGGAGTGATGCAATAGAAACGGTAAATTTTTTATTGGAATTAAAAGAACGGTTTAATTGTGTATATTTAAGAGGCAATCATGACGAGCTTTGCTATGAGTGGCTGACAGGGGCAGATGATAACCCAACATGGTTTATGCATGGTGGTGAGTCAACAGTTAATTCATATGCCTCTATTTCCGAGGATTTAAGAGAAGTTCATTTAAATTTCTATGAAAGTTTAGTAAATTACCACTTAGATAATGAGAATAGGTTGTTTTTACATGCAGGTTTTACTAACTTAAAAGGAATAGAATTTGAATATTTTGAAAAGACCTTTTATTGGGACCGTACGCTGTGGGAGCTAGCTCTTTCTTTAAATAAAGATTTAAAAGAAGATCATATATATTACCCTAAAAGACTTAAAAATTATTCAGAAATATATATCGGTCATACCCCAGTTACTCGCATAGGAGAAACAACGCCACAAAATGCGGCTAATGTTTGGAATATTGATACAGGTGCAGCCTTTAAAGGGCCGCTAACCATATTTAATGTGGAAACTAAAGAATATTGGCAAAGTGAACCGGTTTTCACCTTTTATCCTGGTGAAAAGGGTAGAAACTGAGAAAACCATTAACTTTACATAAAATGAGCGAGTGTAATTTACCATCATTGTTAAAATTTAAGATATGTCTATTAAAAATATAAGATTAGAAGTAATGCAGGCTCTAGAGCCTAAGGTAGAAGGTTTTATGGATTCTTTTCTAATAAAACCGGAAGATATTTGGCAGCCTACTGACTTTTTGCCTAATTCAGAACAAGATACTTTTTTACAGGAAGTAAAGCAGCTTAGAGAAGAGTCTAAAGAATTGGGTTACGATTTTTGGGTAACTATGGTAGCCGATACCATTACAGAAGAAGCATTGCCTACTTACGAATCATGGTTAATGGACGTTGTCGGTATTGACCAACATGGCGATTACAAAACAAACGGTTGGGCAAAATGGGTACGTGCTTGGACAGCGGAAGAAAATAGACATGGTGATGTGTTGAACAAATATCTTTATTTATCTGGAAGGGTAAATATGCGAGAAGTTGAATTAACGACACAGCATTTAATATCTGACGGATTTGATATTGGTACAGACCGTGATCCTTATAAGAATTTTGTATATACTTCATTTCAAGAACTAGCTACTAATATTTCTCATAAACGTGTGGGGCAAATGGCTAAGAAAAAAGGAAATGTACTACTAGGTAAAATGTGTACCATTATAGCAGGGGATGAAATGAGACATCATTTAGCATACAGAGAGTTTGTAAAGACTATTTTTGGTGAAGACCCATCAGGTATGATGATAGCATTTGCAGATATGATGAAAAGGAAAATAGTTATGCCTGCACACTTTTTACGTGAATCTGGTGGAACAATAGGATCTGCTTTTGAAAACTTTTCTAATTGTGCGCAACGTTTAGGGGTGTATACGGCACAAGATTATGTGGATATTTTAAGTAAGTTAAATGCTTTTTGGGAATTGGAAAGTGTTCGTTCGTTAAATGAAGAAGCTGAGAAAGCCCGTGAATATTTAATTAAGCTACCTGCAAGATTAGAGAGAATTGCAGAGCGCATGAAATTTCCGCAAGACCAATACCATTTTAAGTGGGTTGAAGCAAACGGAGCATTATAAAACAAAAAATCCCGATCATAATTGATCGGGATTTTTTGTTTTAAACTGAGGTTTATAATTTACCGTGTTTATGTTCATCTTGCCATTTAACAAGCTCTGACCATTTTCCTTCATAACACATTTTAGCTTGCATTGGCCAAGAAGCTGGATCATGAATTTTATATCTTGTTCCACCTGTGTCCAAAACTTTTTGACATTCAACAAGGCTAGCTTCAGAAAGTGCTTTCCAGGTTTTGATGCCATGGTCTTTGAACATCCCTTCAATTTTTGGACCAATACCTTCAACAATTTTTAAATCATCTTGCTTAATGTTTTTACCAAAAGCGGCTTTAGCAGCCGTAGCATTAAATTCCAAAGCACTACTTGTAGCGGCACCAGCAGCAAAAGAGGCGGCAGATGTGCCTAAATTTGTACTTGGAGAAGGTGGTGCAACCTTACTAGCAGCTATTACTTTTTGGTTACATGCATCTAAATCTGCTTTTAGTTTGCTATTGCTAGCTTTAAGACTGGATATTTCTGTAGAATTATCTATAACTTTAGCAGAGCCTTTACCAATTAGGTAGCCCAAGATACCACAGATGATACCACATAAAGCCGGAATTAGCCAGCACCAAATATTCATATTTTCAAAATTCATGATTTATTTATTTATAGGATTAGTGTATGTTTTAGTTTAAAGTGATTACGGTTCTTCTGTTTTTTTCTCTTCCTTCTTCCGTAGTATTATTAGCAATTGGTTGAGAATGCCCTTTAGAAGTTGCAATGATCTTGTCTGAAGCAATACCGTTTGTCATTAAATAATTTTTAGCAAAATCTGCTCGATCTTGGCCAAGTCTCATATTTGTGCTTGCTTGTCCTGTAGCATCTGTATGGCCAACTACACTAGTTGTAGCACCGGCAACCTTATCTAAATATCTAGAAATATCTGCAACTTTTTGTCTTTGTGTAGCATCTAAACTTATAGAAGCTTCCGCAGTATCAAAATATAGAATTAATGGGTCTGCTTTAATCTTCTCATAAAGCGCTTTTAATTCGTCGTCGGCAGTGGCTGATTTTTCTATAAGACTAAAAGATGCAGCACCCAAATAAGTACCATCTTTGGCAATCATTTCGTCCATAATTTTTCCAAACGTATTGATTTGAGCTGTAGGAATACCTTTAGCGGCTAAATCATTTTTAATATTATTGGCGCGTGCTAATCCTAAATTGGGAAATGCGGTATTGTTCTCTTCATCACTTGTGTAAAAACCGGTAACATTAATAACATTATTCTCATTAGTTCCTAAATGTTCTTTTAAACTATTGACACCATTTTTTAATTCTAAGCTTAAAGGCGTTAGAAAAGTTTGAGAGGACAAATTAAAATTGTAATTATCATTAGTGTTATAAGTAAATCCGTTGCCGTCAATTGCAAACGGATATGCAGTAGCCTCTGGTTCTTTGATGATTACCTGTTCTGTGGATGGCTCTGTAGTGACTGCTCCTGCATTGCATTCGCTACAGCATGTTACATAGAAATACGTGCCAGCTACAATGGTAATCAACATCAATAATAAATTGGTTGTTGTTTTTGTCATTGTAATTAATGTTTAGTGTTTGAGGCACAATGTATTAAAAAAAACTTAAAAATGTTAAAACATTATAAGCTAATTACCTTACAATCAATGATTATGTGTAATTCCAGATATACTTAATAGTTTGCCAACTATACAGTAATAGTGTTTGAAAGTAAAAAAGGTGACACTGGTGACGTCTTTTAGTTGCAATTTTACGTAAGTATTTCAAATGTTAGTTTCTCCCCTCAAAGTTTGGGCACTGAAATTACATTTAAAGTTTTGAGTTAGTTGGTTAAAAAATCCTGTCTTCTATAAGTCGACAGGATTTTTTTATTTAAGTAATTCAATTATAGAAAATCCATTTATACAATATTATGGTTTAGCCATACAGATTTCAATTATCTGAATTGAATATTTTGATAATTTAATAAGGAGAATAATATACTTTACAGATGAAGAAAAGAATAAAGGGCATTATTAATTTCCTTTGCATGTTTGTAATACTGGGCATTCAAACCTTATTACATGGTAGCTGGTCTCATAAGGTTACTAATGGTAAAACAGCTTAAGCCAACACACAAAGGAAATTATTGAAATTTTATAGATCAAACTTTATACCCTGGGCTAAAGGTAATTCTGTGGTATAATTAATAGTATTGGTTTGTCTTCTCATATATACTTTCCATGCATCAGAACCGCTTTCTCTACCACCGCCAGTTTCTTTTTCACCACCAAAGGCTCCACCTATTTCAGCTCCAGAGGTGCCAATGTTTACATTAGCTATACCGCAATCGCTACCCCATGCAGAAAGAAAACGCTCCGCTTCACGAAGATTATTAGTCATAATTGCAGATGATAAACCTTGAACCACACCATTTTGAATAGCAATGGCATTTTCAACATCACCCGAATATTTTAATAAATATAGAACAGGTGCAAAAGTTTCATGCTGTACAATTTCAAAATCGTTTTTAGCTTCGGCGATAGCAGGCTTCACATAACAGCCACTTTCGTAACCTTTACCTTCTAATACACCACCTTCAACAATTAGTTTACCGCCTTCAGAAACAACTTTTTCCAATGCAAGTTTATATTGTGCAACCGCATCAGTGTCAATTAATGGACCCACATGATTATTTTCATCTAAAGGATTTCCAATTCTTAATTGTTGGTAAGCAGCAACTACAGCTTCTTTTACCTTATCATACATAGATTCGTGAATAATTAGTCTTCTTGTAGAAGTACATCGTTGACCGGCAGTACCTACAGCACCAAATACAGCGCCAATAACGGTCATTTTTAAGTCGGCATCTGGCGTAACTATAATAGCATTATTACCGCCAAGTTCTAACAACGATTTACCCAGTCTTGCAGCAACGGCTTGTGCAACAATTTTACCCATTCTAATAGAGCCAGTGGCAGATACCAATGGAATTCTATTATCTTGAGTCATAAGTTCACCTACTTTGTAATCTCCGTTAATAAGGCAAGAAATACCTTCGGGTAAATTATTTGCTTTAAATACATCTGCTGCTATGTTTTGACAAGCAATGCCACATAAAGGAGTTTTTTCCGATGGTTTCCAAACACAAACATCTCCACAAATCCATGCCAATGCCGTATTCCATGCCCAAACAGCTACAGGGAAATTAAAAGCTGAAATTATACCTACAACTCCAAGTGAATGGTATTGTTCGTACATTCTATGACCTGGTCTTTCAGAGTGCATAGTTAATCCGTGTAATTGACGTGAAAGACCAACCGCAAAATCACAGATATCTATCATTTCTTGAACCTCTCCTAAACCTTCTTGGTAGCTTTTACCCATTTCATAAGAAACTAATTTCCCTAAAGGTTCTTTAAGTTCTCTTAGTTTATCTCCAAATTGACGAACAATTTCACCGCGTTGAGGTGCTGGTTTTGTTCTCCATTCTTTAAAAGCAGAGGTAGCGGTACTCATAACTTTTTCATAATCTGCTTTGGTGGTAGTTTTCACCTTGGCAATTAATGAGCCATCTACTGGGGAATAAGATGAAATTAGGTCACCTGAAGAAAAATTGTTTGATCCAGTTGATGTTCCATCGTTAATATCGTTGACTCCTAGTTTTTTTAAGGCATCATGTATTCCAAAATCTGTTGCTATTTTTGACATTTTATAACTTTTATTACGATTTCTGTTAAATATATTACAAAAATACAAAGAATTTAATGCAATACCCAGTTCAAAGGTTTACAATGAAAATTTTATAATACTCCAAAGAATAATTCCTAGTAATGCAGGTATACCTTGAATGATAAATATTTTCTTAGTAACCGAAATTGCTCCATATACACCTGCAACAAAAACGCAACTCAAAAAGAAAAGAGCAACATTTGCAGACCATACGTTATTGTTTATTAGTAGTGACCACAAAAGGCCGGCGGCTAAAAAACCATTATATAGACCTTGGTTGGCGGCCATTTGCTTAGTGGGTTCAAATAGATCTTTAGGAAAATTTCTAAAAACTTTTCTTCCTCTGGTAGTCCATGCAAACATTTCCATCCACAAAATGTAGATATGTAAAATGGCAACGATTACAGTGATTATTTTGGCGGTAATTATCATTGATCTTTGGCAATAAAACGTTCATCAATGGGCATTACAGTACCGCAGTTATCACAAGTTCTTAAATCTTTTGAACTATAAAAGTACTTAAAATGAGAAAGGAAGTCTTTTTCGATATCGTTAAGTGTAAAATATGCTTCATATAATTTATGATTGCAATTGTCGCAGAACCATAAAAGACCGTCATCTACATTCATATGGGCTCTTTTACGCTCGATAACTAATCCGATAGAGCCTTCTTTACGAACGGGTGAATGAGGTACTTTTGCAGGGTGTAAATACATGTCGCCGGGACCTAATTGCATAGTGTGCTTTTCACCATTTTCTTGAATATGAACTTCGATATCCCCTTCAAGCTGGTAAAAAAGTTCTTCCGTTTCGTTGTAGTGATAGTCTTTTCTTGCATTTGGTCCGGCTACTATCATTACAATATAATCGCCAGCATCTTTGTATAAATTTCTATTACCCACAGGTGGCTTTAGTAGGCCTCTATTTTCCGCTATCCATTTATTAAGGTTAAAAGGTGCTTTAATGCTCATCATTATAATTTTACATTAAAGTTAGAAAATCTGTTTTTCGTTACCTAAATGTTAAGCATAAAAAAAGCCTTTGTATTACAAAGGCTTTAAAATATATTCCCAATATTATTTATCTATAGAATAATTGTGTAAAATACATATCTCCATTACTATTTAATTTAATGCTTATTGCGGAATGAGTATAATCACCCTCAATATTTTTTCTGTGTCCTGGACTATCTAACCATGCATCGAAAGCATCTTCTAATGTATCATAGTTTCTTGCAACATTTTCTGCTACAAATTCAGCACCCGTCCTTTTTGAAATATTTTCAGCACGCTCACCAAATTTAGCATGACTGGTGATTCCCTTTTCAATCATATAATTGGTATGAATACCTGCATAATAATATGTTGTGCTTTCAAATTCCATTTCATTTAATCCAATACTTACTCTGTAGTTATTTATCATTTCAAAAAGTTCAGCCTCCATAGATCTATGAGTGTCAGAAGAAACTAAAGTTACAGATGTTGAAAGAGCATCGTTACTTTTTTCGTAACCTGCAAAGTTTTCGTATTTAGAACAGGAAGATAATAATGTAAGAATTAATGCCAATGTAGGTAGAGATAATTTCATTTTGGGGGTATATATTATTTAATTACACCTCAAAAGTAGCCCAAAGAACTATTTTTAAAAGAAGATAATCTATGGAGGTTACAAAAAAGTCGATAAGCTGTAAAATTAGCGCTTATAAGCCCTTATCGACGAAGTGTAAGTTTAATTTCATCGTAAAAAGGTGCATTTAATGCTGAAAACGTCACTTCAACTATAAAAAAGAACTCTTGACCCCAGTTTAGTCATTGACTTAGGGTGTTTTAAATAACGAGACTACATTTTTAGTAAGAAAAAACTTAACTACTCTTTATAAAACAATTGAGTAAAATAGAAATTGCCAAGTTCATCTTTCTTTACACTAATTCCTGTATGGGTAAAATCACCTTCCATAGTTTTCTTATGACTACTACTAAGATACCAACCTTGAAAAGCCTCAAGAGCAGTTCGGTAATCTTTAGCAACATTTTCCGCAACTATTTCTACAGCAATTTCTGTGTTGATGTTTGATGCCCTAGAGCTAAAATTATCATGACTAATGCTACCTTTTGTAATCATATAGTCAGTATGGATGTTTGCATATTTATAAGCAACATCACTAAATTGGAGCATGTTAGTATTTAAACTTAACCTGTGCTCATTTACAATTTCCAATAGGTCCTGTTCAATACTTATGACATTTTCTGCTTCTAATACAGGTGCCTCCTCTATAGGGTCACTAGTGCAAGAACCAAGAAAAAGTAATAAAAAGACAGGGACCGCGTAAAGCAATCTCATTTTCATATAATGTCTTTTAGTTAGCCTCTCGGCGTAGCGAAGTAGGTAATGTTATCGAGAATGTTCTACGTTCCCTTGTCGATTTGGGTTATCGATACATTAATATTATTGAAAATATAAGTGCAAGCAGAATTCCAAAACGATTATTCGTTAAAGTGTTCAATAATTAAGAATAATAACTAAAAAGTTGTATTTTAAATAGAAATAGTAGGATCAAGTTGCTCTTCAGAATCTATTCGAGTTTGCAGAACCTTATCAAAAATTAATGCACCGATATCCTTAATAGGTTGGTATAGGATAGACTGTTGTTTTGTTTCTTCGTTAATTAAGTTGAGTGTTGTATCCATCCTATCAAAAAATATAAAAGCAGCACCAAGTAATATAGCTACTTTTAAGGTCCCAAAAATCCCACCTGCAATTTTGTTTAAAGTGCCTAACATTGCAAAATTGGCAACCTTGGTTAATAGTTTCCCAATTAAGTTGACAATGAAAATAATAAGGATCAATGTTATGATAAAGGCGATAATACTCATGTTGCGTTCATCCCAATTTAAATGTCCAGATAAGTAATTACCAGTTATATAGGAGAAATGAATTGCTCCAAAGATACCTGCTACCAATGCCACTATAGATGCTATTTCCATAAATAGACCATTTTTATATCCTTTCCATAAACCCCAAATTAACGGAATTCCAAGTATTATATCTAAAAGACCCATTTGCGAAGTGTTTTAACAAATATAGAACTTTGATTAGTACCTTTGCAAAATCTGTATAATACAGCAGATATATGAAACTATGGCAAGGGATGAACAGTTAAAGGAACGATGGAGCAATTTAGTAGAAAAATTATCTACAAAATTTTCTGATGGAGACCCTTTAGAATTAGATGCTATAATTTATTTGGTCGGAGTTCAGGAACTTGGTCAATACCATAGAAAATATAAAAAAGATGATAAGCTAGACTTAATGCATATAGCTATTTGTCGTCTGTTGGAACCGTACGGTTTTTATGAGTTTAGTTTTTTTGATGAAGATGGTTGGCCTCATTATAATGTAGTAGAAGAACTACCATCTTTAAAAGCTGGGGAGCAAACAGTATTGATGAAAGAAGCCATTGTTTCTTATTTTGTAGAAAAAGAGTTTATTAAATAAAATATGACTACTCCTTATTACGCAGTTATTTTTACTTCTACCAGAACAATAGGTGATAATGGTTATGGTAAAATAGCAGAATTCATGGAGCAATTAGCGAAAAAGCAACCTGGATTCATAGGTATTGAAAGTGCACGACAACAAATAGGAATTACTGTAAGTTATTGGGAAAGTATAAATGCAATTCAAGATTGGAAACAGCAAGCAGATCACTTATTGGCCCAAAAAGAAGGCATTGCCAATTGGTACGATTCTTACACCGTTCGCATTTGTTTAGTTGAGCGAGAATATAGTTTTAATAGAACTTCATAATTTTTCAAATCACTTCCATTTTTGCTGCTTTGAAATAGCTTTAAATTCTGCTATATTTAGAGAAATAACTCAAAGCACATGTCAAGGCAATTTATTATATCATTAGATCAGGGTACAACAAGCTCTAGGGCTTTATTAGTGGACCATGAAGGAACTATTCAAGGAATGGTTCAAAAAGAATTCAAACAGATATTTCCAAAATCAGGATGGGTAGAGCATGATCCCAAAGAGATAGTTTCATCTCAAATGGAAGTTTTACAAGAGCTCTTAAAAAATAAAAAAGTACAACCTTCAGAAATAGTTGGTATCGGTATTACCAACCAAAGAGAAACTACCGTAGTATGGGATAAAAATACAGGAGAACCTGTTTATAATGCCATTGTTTGGCAAGATAAACGAACCGCTGATATTTGTGAACATTTAAAAAAGTTAGGATTAACAGAACATGTAAAAAAGACTACTGGGCTTGTAATTGATTCTTATTTTTCTGGAACCAAAGTAAAATGGATTTTAGATAATGTAGAAGGCGCTAAAAAGAAAGCGGAAGCGGGTGATCTTTTAATGGGCACCATAGATACTTGGTTGGTGTGGAATATGACAAAAGACCATAGGCATTGTACGGATTATACCAATGCCTCTAGAACCATGATTTATGACATAGTAAATCTTAAATGGGATGATAAAATGCTTAAAGCTCTAGGTATTCTTAAAACTATGCTGCCAGAAGTAAAACCATCAGCAGCGTATTTTGGAGATTATGAGATAGAAGGTGTAAAAATACCAATTGCTGGTATTGCCGGTGATCAGCAGGCAGCTCTTTTTGGTCAAGCTTGTTTCAATAAAGGGTCGGCAAAAAACACGTACGGGACGGGTTGTTTTATGTTAATGAATACAGGAGAAGAACCTCAGTTCTCTAAAAATGGTTTGTTAACGACAATTGCTTATGGTATAGATGGTAAAGTAAATTATGCCTTAGAAGGCAGTATTTTTATTGCAGGTGCGGCCATACAGTGGTTGCGAGATGGCCTGGAGTTAATAAAAGATGCTAAGGAAACAGAAGAACTGGCAAATTCAATTGAAGGCGAGAACCCTGTCTATGTAGTTCCTGCTTTTGCGGGTCTAGGAGCACCATATTGGGACATGTATGCAAGAGGAGCAGTTTTCGGTTTAACTAGGGATACAGGAAAGGCACATTTAGCTAAAGCTACTTTAGAAGCGCTGGCATACCAAACGAAAGATATTTTAAAGGCTATGGAAGATGATTCTGGGATTCAATTAAAAAACCTTAGGGTAGATGGTGGGGCATGTGCCAATAATCATTTAATGCAATTTCAAGCTGATATATTGGATTCAGAAGTACACCGCCCTGAAATAATTGAATCTACTGCAATGGGGGCTGCATTTTTGGCGGGTATTCAAGTTGGATTTTGGAAAAAAACCGATATTGATCAAAACAGACCAATGAACCGTATTTTTAAACCTACGTTTGATCGTGTTAAAAGAAAACGACTGTATAAAAAGTGGCAAAAAGCAGTAGAACGTACTAAAGGGTGGGAAGACGGGGAATAGGTCTAAACTTTAATTTTACAATTAATTAATTTATTAATTAATATATAAGGAAGGTCCCTTCATATCTTTGAATATGGAGTAAGGTCTTGTTCGAATAACGACTAGAATACTTCTTTCATATTAAAAGACAGCAACTAATGAAGAATATAAAATTCACGAATTTAAAACGTCATAAAATAATTGAAAACCTTGAGTCAGAAGAATTTGATTTGGTGGTGATTGGAGGAGGGATTACAGGTGGCGGTATTGCTTTAGATGCAGCTTCTAGGGGTTTAAAAGTAGCATTGTTAGAAAAAGGGGATTTTGCTTCAGGTACTAGTAGTAAGTCTACAAAATTAATACATGGTGGGCTACGATATTTAAAGCAGTTCGATTTTTGGTTAGTAAAAGAAGTAGGTTCTGAACGTGCCATTGTACACAAATTAGCACCACACTTAGTATTGCCAGAAAAAATGTTATTACCATTAATTGAAAATGGTTCTTACGGTAAATGGTTAACCTCTATTGGGCTTAAAGTGTACGATATTCTTGCACAAGTAACAGGCGATGACAAACGCAAGATGTTAGAGAAAAAAGAGGCTATGAAATTAGAGCCATTGTTACCAAAAAAGATTCTTAATGGAGCAGGGTATTATGCCGAATATAGAACTGACGATGCTCGTTTAACCATAGAAAATATAAAAACAAGCCTGCTTTTTGGAGCTCAAGCATTAAATTATGCTAGGGTAAATAATTTTATTTATAAAGATGAAAAGGTGGCAGGTGTTAAGGCTACCGATGAAACTACGGGTCAGGAATTTATAATTAAGGCAAAGTATGTAATTAGTGCTGCAGGGCCTTGGGTAGATGAGTTAAGAAGTTTAAATAATTCGAAAAAAGGAAAGCAATTACATCTTACGAAAGGTGTCCATTTAGTTTTTCCATATGAGAAATTACCTGTGAAACAGTCTTGTTATTTTGATATACCAGATGGTAGAATGATGTTTGCTATTCCTAGAGGTAAAATTACTTATGTAGGTACTACGGATACCAATTATAATAGTGATAAGGACAATGTAAGAACAGATTTAGCAGATGCTATTTATTTAATTTCTGCTGTTAACAACATGTTCCCTTCAATTAATCTAGAATTAGAAGATATTATTTCTTCTTGGGCCGGTTTACGACCTTTAATACACGAAGAAGGCAAATCTGCTTCCGAATTATCGCGTAAAGATGAGATTTTTGTTTCGGATACCGGCTTAATTAGTATTGCAGGGGGTAAGTTAACAGGGTATCGTAAAATGGCAGAGAGAGTAGTAGATCGCATTGCCAAGAAAATGGAAGAGGAACATGATACGGAATTAAAAGAATGTTTTACTGAAAAGATATTTCTTTGTGGAAATGACGATTTTAAAAAGTTTAAACATGTAAAGAAATATATTTCAGAGGTTTATGATAAGATTAAAGGCGGCAAATTTACGGAGTATGATGCCTGGTTTTTAGTCACCAATTATGGTAAGCAAACGGAGAAGATTCTTAATAATTACGCGAAAATAGATGAGAAAGATAAATATGTTCGCTTAGCAAAGGCGGAGTTGGCTTTTGGTATTGATTATGAAATGGTACAAAACCCTATGGATTTCTTTATAAGAAGAACCGGTAGGTTGTATTTTGATATTGATAGTGTTAGAACCCTAATGGAGCCCATTTTAAAAGAATTTCAAAATAAATTTAAAGTTCCGGATACAAAGATAGAAGAGTGGAGAACTATTTTGAATGCTGAATTAAAGGAGCATTCGGATTTTTCGTTAGAAAGAAGGTGATAAATCCCATTCAATAGGTTTTCTTATGGAACTACAATCTATATTGGGTTTTTGCGAAGGATTATTTATAAATTCTTTCGCGATTTTAAGAAAACAAGGATTCATGATATTGTGACCTTCATCTGGAAATAAAATTCCATATCCATTTTTCAAATGTTTTAAAGCTTCAGTTGCATTGCTTGGAGGCGTTACATGGTCTAAACCGCCACTCGCTATTAAAGTTGGAATTTCCGAAACCACAGGTTGGTTTTCAAAATCCGTTGCTCTAAAAGAATGCCAATTAGCCGCTAGCTTGTCACTTAAAGCAAAGGAAATGGAATCAAATTCAATAATTGTAGACTGTTTTACTTCTTTTTTTAAAGCAGCAGCATCATAAAACGGGAGTTCTTCGTAAACCATCACAGAATAGTTCATTGACCAATTAATAAAATTATACATGTCTCCAATATTTTTTATTGCATTTTTAAGGGGTTTAGGTTCTCCTTTTTCCAATGCATTAATAAGTAAAGGTATGGAGCTAATGGAATTACGATCGTAAAGATTCATAAATAATAATATCAACGCATCTTGACTATTTAATACGAACGCCTTGTCTTCATAGTCTAAACGTAAAGGTTCCGTTTGTAGCTTTTTCAATGTTTTCAATAAACGATTTTTTAAATTTGGATATTGATTATTGCAATCCTCATTCTGGTCGCAGAGCTCCAGTACAGAAAAAAGAGAGTTTTCCAAATTCCGTATAGTAGCATTAAAAAAATTCGTTTCAGGTGCCAGAATTGAAGCAAGTACTGAACTACGAACACTGTTTGGAAAATCTCGCATGATAGTCAATCCTAGTCGAGAACCATAAGAACCTCCAAAAAGGTTCCATTTATCATATCCTAAAGCTATTCGTAAATCTTCAAAATCAGCGGCATTTTCTTTGCTATTGTACCCCGCAAGGTCAACCCTATTTTTTTTCATTGTCTTCTTGCATTCTGAGAATACTGAATCAAGTGCTTTAATTTCTCCTTCTTGAGTGAGGTCTTGTCGTAAAATGTTAAACATAGCCTTGCCAATATCTGTACAGTTTGCTTGTGACTCACCTGTGCCGCGTTGATCCATTAGTACAATATCTCTATCATCTCTAAGCGGATTATTTTCCCAAAAGGCTTCCATTGTTATGGTTGCTCCTCCAGGGCCACCCTGTAGTAAAACAATGGGTGCTTTTAGCGAATCAGCTTTTTTAGCCTTTAAGATTTTGTAAACTAATTTTAATGTACGAGAATCAGGGTTTTGACGATTTTCGGGGACTTCTAGGATTCCATCGATGGTTTCATATTTTGGGGTTGGATTACAAGCATATAAAATCAAGAAAAAAATCGAAAACATCCCAAAACGCATACGTGTAAAACTTTGATGTATTCTAAGATATGGAAATTATGATTAATCTAACTTATCAGTCAATTCAAGAAACACCTTTTTAGGATTCTTATTTTCATAGAGAACTTTATAAACTGCGTCAATAATTGGAGTTTTGACCTTTTTCTTAAAGTTCTCTTTTATAACATAGGCACTTTTTGTGGCATAATAACCTTCGGCAATCATGTTCATTTCCATTTGGGCACTTTTAACCGTGTAGCCTTTACCAATCATATTCCCGAACATTCTATTACGACTAAAAACAGAATACCCAGTAACTAATAAATCACCTAAATAAGCCGATTTATTAATGTTCCGGTCCAGGTTATGTATGCGTTTTGTGTAACGCTTCATCTCACGAATTGCGTTACTCATTAATACACTCTGAAAATTATCTCCGTAACCTAAACCGTGAGCTATACCCGCCGCTATTGCATAAATGTTTTTCAACATTGCTGCGTATTCCGTGCCAATAATATCTTTACTGATATTAGTTTTAATGTAATTGCTAGACAAATTTTTAGCAACTAATTGTGCTTTTTCTTTATCTGCACAAGCAATGGTTAAGTAGGATAAACGTTCCATGGCAACTTCTTCTGCATGGCATGGCCCTGTAATAACACCTATATGGTCAAAAGGTATCTTATAAGTTTCATGAAAATGTTCACCAACTATCAATCCAGATTCTGGAACAATACCTTTAATAGCCGAAAAGATTATTTTTCCTTTTAATGGCGTTGTTAATTTTTCTAATTCACCAACTAAAAAAGCAGATGGGATGGCAAACACTAATACATCAGCAAAATTTACTGCCTCGTTAATATCATCTGTCAATAGTAATTGCTCCGTTTTAAACTCAACAGAAGTAAGGTAATTAGGATTGTGTTTTTGAGTTTTAATATGCTCAATTGCATCAGTATTTCGCATGTACCAACCTACTTTTTCTTGGTTGTTGGTTAACATTTTTACGATAGCGGTAGCCCAGCTACCACCGCCCAATACTGCAAATTTTGCGTCCTTTTTCATATGGTAAATTTACCAAATATTTACTTGTTCGTTATTAGTTAAATATTAGTGTTGTAAAATTGTGGCATAGAGATTGTTTTATGATTAATAATCAATTAAATAAAATCATATGAAAACAATAAAACTACTTACGGGATATTTCTTACTAGCCACTTTAATGGTTTCTTGTTATACAGAAGTAATTATTGAAGATGATTTTATAGAAGAGTCGGCTTTCAATACCGATCAAGTTTTACAAAGCTATGATTTATGGTATGTGGATATAAATGCAACACGTGGAAATGGCGAAGTTCCTTTTTTGCAAAGGGCTTTTACAGTGTCTTTTAATCGCGGAGTTTTGTATGCAAACAATAATATAGTTGGTATTGGTAAAACGGGTGGTGGTTTAGGTATTGATGTAGGTACTTATGGCACGCTTAGAGGTACTGTTGATATTGATCACGATATTGATGGATCATGGTTTTTAGAGGTTTATGCGGTTAATAATAACACAATTGAATTATATGATGCCAGTTCAGATACATCATATTATTTAAAAGGATACCAAACAAATAGATTCGATTATGATATGGTGTTCTATGATAACATCAACTACTTTATACAAGAGTATGATGCTTGGGAAAAGATATACACTAGTGAGTCTGGAGCTTTAAATGATTTCGATAACGAGAACTATCTACAGTTTTTACCTAGCTTTTTTAGGTCATCTATAGATGCTCCAAACACTAGTATTTCAAATTTACAGTGGGATTTTGAAGGAAATTATGAAGTGTACAATGTGCAAGGTGATAATTCTTTAAAAACCTTGACATTGGACTACGATTTTTTCGGGGACGATTATTTTGAATTATATGTAATAAATGATAGTACAATAGAATTATACCACCCAGATAGTGGTACAACATATGAGTTTAGAGGTAGAGGATATCAAGAGTATTTAAAATCTGGAAAAGGTGTTGAAAGCAAAAAGAGAATTAAAACGTCTAATCCTACTATGAATGTAGAACGAAAGAAAGCAAAATAGTTTTTAGGTTAATTGTCTTAAGAATGCCCTTTTAAAAGGGCATTTTTTATAGGTTGTATTTAACATCTTCAATTATAATAGCATCGATTTCCATTTGTTTATCCGTATGCAAAACAGATATGTCTCCTGTTGTTTCGAAGATAACAGCTTTAACTTGAGATAGCTGTAAAACGTTGGCTTCACGTAATTTCCCCATTAAATCGGCTTGGCTTACTAATGCCTTTTTCATATTGTCTTTAAGGATAGTGCCATTTTCCATTAATAAAATAGGCGTATTGGTAATTACTTTTTGGACAGTAGTAGATGATGATAGTAGTTTGGCAAATAAAGCTTGTAAACCTGCAAGCAATGCTATAGAAACCATAGCGGGCATTAAGTTTGAGACAGGTTTGTTGACCGCATCGGCTAAAATAGAACCCATGGCAATTGTTACCGCAAAATCAAAACTTGTCATTTTGGCGAATGTTCTTTTGCCTGTAACGAGGGTAATGAACATCATGTATAAATAGACAAAAAACGCAGCAACACATATTTGTCCAACGGTTTTAAATGAAAGCGGGTCGAAAATTTCCATAATTAAATTTTAGAAGTTATAACCAATCCATTGAAATTGAGGATCAAGGTTTGCATTGTACTCTTCTAAAAATAATAGAGACTCACTTTAAATGTTTCCTCAATTGCAAAGAATTCTAATTCATTTAATTACCCTGTAACCTCTTTTTAAATGCCGATGGATTTTCTCCCGTTACTTTTTTAAACGTTCTATTGAAATATGACAAGCTTTCAAATCCGCATTCAAAACATGTTTCACTAACATTCTTACCGGAAAGTAGTAAACGTTTAGATTGACTAATACGATATTGATTTAAGAACTCAATAAAAGTACTTCCTGTTGCTTTTTTAAAATAGCGGCAAAAAGCGGGCTTGGTTAAATTGCAAAATTTGGCAACTTCATCAACCGAAATTTTACCTTGGTAGCGTTCATCAATTAAGGCATAAATATCACGAATTCTACTTTGTTCTTTTTTGCTATATCTATTCTTATAAGGTTTCTTATGCAGCAATTCAAATTCGTTACTTTGAGATAATCTTTTAAGAATATTCATGATTGCCATAAAATATTCAAAAGGTTTTAAGGTGTGTAGTTCCTTTAATAATTTGCCCACCACTTTTTTAGTTTCCCCGTGAAAAGCAATTCCGTATCTAGATAAATCTAGTAATCTATTTAAGCTTTGCAGTTCTGGAATAGGGTCTACAAAAGTACTTTTAAAAGAAGGCTTTATATGTACAACTTCTTCACGGTACGTTGTTTTTACACCATAGTCAAAATTTAGGTGTGGTATATTAGAACCTATTAGAACCAAATCGGTTTCTTCATATTCGGAAATATGGTCGCCTACATGCCTTGTTCCATTAGCACCTTCTATATAAACGATTTCATATTCAGGGTGAAAATGCCAATAAAAGAGATGACTCAGTTTGGGGTCGTGCAGTAAACGAAACGGACTTTTACTTACTGGCTCAATAGTTTCTAACTCAATTTTCATGAGCTAAATGTAACAAAATTGCGCATAATTTTGTCATAATGATTGTTTTTAATCAATATAGTTCAAATAGTGGTCAATATTACGGTAGTTCAAGTTGCTAAGGCTCAGTAGTTTTATACTATAGTTCAACCTTAAATTTTTATACTAATGCAACAGACAAACAACAAAGTGGAACAGGGTAATAAAGCGCACAAAGATATACCAGGTAATCCATCAACGGCAACAAGCAGTAAGCAAAACTTAAACGATAGATCTAACGGCAAATCACTTCGTGTACTCAGCGAAGAAGATTGGAAATTCTGGAAGGAGAATGGATATATTGTCATAAAAAATGCTGTACCTCTAGAGCAAGCAAAAGCTACTGCAGATTTTTTATGGGAGTTTGATGAAAAGAGTCCCACAGATACTTCAACATGGTATGCGCCACCACGAGCAGAAATACAAATGAAAGAATTAACAGGAACAGGCATGGTTGAGGTGTATAACCATCAACATTTATGGAACAATAGACAAACACAAAGAGTATATGATGCCTTTGTAGATGTTTGGGGAACAGAAAAATTATGGGTAACTATTGATCGCGCAAATCTTAATTTTCCATTACCACCAGGAGTAGATAATAAAGGATTTATACATTGGGATTATGATCCAGAAACCAAACCGCAAAACGTGCAAGGAGTATTAGCATTGGCTGATCAAGATGATGAGAATATGGGTGGATTTCAATGTATACCATGGTTATACCGTAATTACGATTCGTGGAAATTAACGCAGCCAGAAGACCGAGACCATTTTCAACCTTCATTAGAGGGTTTAGAAGATAAAATTGTAAAAGTGAAAATGATGGCAGGTGATTTACTGATTTTCAATAGCACCGAACCACATGGTATTAGACCAAATAAGTCGAAGGATAAAGTTAGAATAGCACAGTATATTTCAATGATGCCTGCAGAGCCAGAAAATGAAGAAATGCGTAATTGGAGGGTAAACTCTTGGAAAAATAAAATTGCGCCAGAAGGTTATGCATTTCCTGGTGATCCACGTAATTGGGAACAAACTAAATATGATACTGCTAAATTATCTCCCATAGGAGAGAAATTATTGGGATTAAAGAGCTGGTAGATAGATAATTTGGTAATAATCAGCATGTTTGTGGTGAGGCCGGTAAATATTACTATTTTTGCGCCCTTTAAAGTTAGAGGTACATGGCGAAGATTTTCAATTTATTCAATTTTAAACAAAAAGTAGATTATAAAACAGAAATCCTATCAGGATTAACGGTAGCATTGGCCTTAGTGCCCGAGGCTATTGCTTTTGCATTAATACCAGGTTTTTCGCCTTTAACAGGATTATACGCGGCATTTGTCCTAGCTTTGATAACCTCAATTTTCGGAGGTAGACCAGGCATGATTTCTGGTGCTACAGGTGCAGTAGCGGTTGTTTTCATCGGGTTGATATTAGAATTGAAAAGAAACTTCCCTGGAATAGAGCCAGAGACCATTTTAAATTATGTTTTTGCTACTGTAATTGTGGCGGGTGTTTTACAAATATTAGCGGGAGTATTACGTTTAGGAAAATTCATTCGTTTAGTACCGCATCCGGTAATGTTTGGTTTTGTAAACGGTTTAGCGATTATCATATTTATGGCTCAGTTTCCTAATTTTTATCAGAAAGGAACAGACCAACTACTAACAGGTATGAATATGGCTATGATGTTAGGGTTAACAGTATTGACCATGTTAATTATATGGGGATTACCAAAGTTAACAAAGGCAGTACCTTCTTCCCTGGTCGCAATTGTAGTTGTTTCTGCCATAGTTATCGGGTTCAGTATAGATACATTAACCGTAGCGGATACCATGAGAGAAGGTGAGTCTATTAAGGGTGGTTTTCCACCATTATCTATTCCACAGATACCGTTGACATTCGAATCTTTTAAAATCATTTTCCCGTTTGCAGCAATTGTAGCGGGTGTTGGTTTAATAGAGAGTTTATTGACCTTAAATATTATAGATGAAATTACCGAAACTAGAGGTAGTAGTAATAGGGAATGTGTAGCACAAGGTTCAGCTAACATTTTATCAGGATTCTTATCCGGTATGGGAGGCTGCGCTATGATCGGTCAAAGTTTAATTAATACATCGTCTGGTGCAAGAGCAAGATTGTCTGGTATTACCGCAGCGGTTATGTTATTGGTATTTATCATGTTTGGTTCCAGTGTAATTGAGCGTTTGCCAATGGCAGCATTGGTTGGCTTAATGTTTATGGTGGCCATAGGTACTTTTGAATGGGCTAGCTTTAAGACTTTTAGAAAAATGCCAAATTCAGATGTTGTAGTTATGGTATTGGTGACTTTGATTACCGCAATTACACATAACTTGGCAGTAGCTGTTTTGTTAGGTGTAGTTATTTCTGCATTGGCATATTCTTGGGAGAATGCAAAAAGAATTCGTGCAAGAAAATATGTGGATGAAAATGGAGTAAAGCATTATGAAATCTATGGTCCTTTATTCTTTGGCTCTACCACGCTTTTTAGTGAAAAATTCGATGTTCAAGGAGACCCAAGTGAGGTAATTATCGACTTTAAAGAGAGCCGTGTTGCAGATATGAGCGGAATAGAAGCCTTGAATAAGATTACAGAACGATACTCCAAAGTAGGTAAGAAGGTACATTTACGTTATTTAAGTAAAGATTGTATTCGCTTATTAGCAAATGCAGAAGACATTATAGATGTAAATGTAATGGAGGACCCTACTTACAAAGTAATGGTCGATAAATTATAGGGTGAAGTAACGGGAATTAAACATCATGTTTTAGGATATAAATTATTATCCAAAATAAAAGATAGCATAAAAGGCTCCTAAAACGATTGTTATAGAAAGAATATATATTCCTATTTCTTGTAGGCTATCCTTTTTCGCTTGTGCTCTTATTTTATCACGTACTATTTTACGCTCAACATCGGTGAGTTCTTTAAAGTGTAATTTGGTTTCTTGCGAATAGTTTAAATAATCTTTGCGTAACTCTCTAAAGTTTTTACTTTTTTTTAGTAAGGCCCTATTTGCCTTTATTACTTTCATTGGTTGTCCGCTATATCCCATTTTTCATTCTTTCTTATATGTAGTAAAATTGAAGGCTTTGTTACATTAAAGAATTGTACTTAATATTTGAACATTTCTTTTATACATTTATTATTTAGAGCTATTTTCCATCTTTCAAAGTTGAGTATGCTCAAAGTAGAACATTAGAAATATGAAGAATAAAGTAGGTTTACTCATTGCAATTATTGGGTTGGTAATTTTAAACAGTTGTAAAATGGAAGAGTCAAAAATTGAAGAGGTATTATTTGTGGGAACGTATACGGATAATGGGAGTGAAGGCATATATAGATATAGTTTAAATCTAGACACAGGTGAGTTGACCAATAAATCATTAGCGGCGAAAATTAAAAGCCCTTCTTACCTAGCATTTTCTCCGGATAAAAATTCTTTATATGCCGTAAGTGAGGTGGACAATTATAAAAACGAAGATGGTTCAATTACCACATTTAGAGTAAAAGATACTACACTTACCGAAGTAGCTGTACAATCTACACATGGCGCCCATCCCTGTTTTGTAGGTGTTAGTGATGATGGTAAATTAGTTGCAGTAGCAAATTATACAGGAGGAAATGTAGCGGTATTTAGCGCTTTGGATAATGGGAATCTTAAGCCGTCTCCACAAGTTATAGACCACAAGGTATTAGACACAAGTAGAACGGCACATGCGCACATGGCAGCTTTCTTAAATGATGAATTAATAGTGTCGGATTTAGGTTTAGACCGTATTAAAAGATATAAGGAATTTGATGGCAAGTTTGTTTCAAGCGAACAAAAAGAATTAGTAGTTGCCGAGGGTGCTGGTCCTAGACATTTTGTAATCTCTAAGGATGCAGAATTTCTTTATGTTATTAATGAATTAAATTCTACAATAACCATGTTTAAGAAAGATGAGGGTAAATATTATGGTAAAGAAACCTATGATACAGTAGCCTCGGATTTTAAAGGGGAAAGTTATTGTGCGGATCTTCATTTATCGCCAGACGGAAAATATTTGTACGGAACCAACAGAGGAGAAAATACTGTAGTAATTTTTGAGGTAGATCAAATTACAGGAAAATTAAAACTGGTAGGTAGAGAGTCTGTTATAGGCGATTGGCCAAGAAATTTTACTATTGACCCAACAGGGAAATATCTACTGGTAGCAAATCAACGAAGTAACAATATTGTTGTTTTTAATAGAGATGCAGAGAATGGTACTCTAAGTTTTGTAAGCCAGGTTGATTTGCCTAGTCCAGTATGTTTAAAATTCTATTAATTGGATTTTATAATCTGCAAAAGTTCATTTTTTGGCACTACCCCAGATTGTCTCCAAACTTGTTTTCCGTCTTTAAAAAGAATCATAGTAGGTACACCCCTAACTTGATATTGAGAGGCTAAAGTTTGATTTTTATCTACGTCGATTTTAACGACTTTAATAGCGTCGCCTAAATCTCCTTTTACATCTTTTAGAATAGGGGCTAGTGTTTTACATGGTCCACACCAATCGGCAAAAAAGTCAACTAAAACTGGTGTATCTCCTTTTATGATATCAGAAAATGATGCTTTCATATCTTTTGTTTTATAAATTAATATTGATTTTCAGCTAATGTTAAGTTAGCAAATTCCAGTAGATGGGTCACAACTTTCTCCTGTAGCTATAATTTTTAATGGAGCTACTTGTTTAAAAGCTTCTAAAAATGCAGCTGGTGGTTGTGCGCCGCTAATACCAAACTTATCATTGATAATAAAGAAAGGTACGCTATTAACACCACGATGCTGGTAATGCGCAATTTCTTGTTTAACAGTATAAGCAATGGAATCATCATTTAGAATTTTTTCTGTTTTTTCTGATGTCCAATCATATTCGGCCATAATAGTACTTAAAACAGAAACATCGTTTAAATGAAGATTTTCATCAAAATATGCTTTCATAAGACGTTCTTTTAGCGCATCTTTAAAGCCTTCTTCACCAGCTGTATGTAATAATTGATGAAGAGGTAATGTATTTACCGCTAACCATTTTTTTCCAAAATTAAAATTGATTCCTTCTTCCTTGCCACTCTCTTCTAAACGCTTGGTCATTTCAAGTGGACCGTCTACACTTCCAAACTTATTGGTAAGGTAAGTGTCTCTATCTAATCCTTCTTTCGGAATATTTGGGTCAAGTTGAAAAGGGTGCCATTCTATTTCTATTTCAGCACCATCCCATTCTTGTATTGCTTTTTCTAATCTTTTCTTACCTACATAACACCATGGGCAAGCAACATCAGAAACTATGTCTATTTTTATTTTGTCGTTTTGCATATAATAATCATTTCGTATTACAACAGTTTGGTCGTAAAAAGTATAAGAAACCTACATTTTTAAATTACAATATTGATAGGGTAAAAAGAAAACCCTTTCATGTTCATGAAAGGGTTTTCGGTATAATTAGGTTGGCGTTTAAGTTTACAGCGTACGTAAGTATTCTGCAATATTACGAGCCTCTTCTTCATTTAAATTCTGATTAAGCATAATTGCATTATTGTATTCTTTTAATAATGCTTTAGCTATAGGGTCTTCTTTCAACATTTTATCAGGATTGAGAATCATATTCATTACCCATTCTGGACTTCTACGTTCGTAAACACCTTTTAAAGCAGGGCCGATCATACGTTGTTCCGCCATATGACAAGCAGTACATATTGCCTGGAATTTCTCTTTGCCGGCAGCCGCCATATCTGCATTTACAGTATCGTCGAAAGTTAAACTGGTAATTGGTCCAACACCTTTATTGTCCAAGTCAACCGGTACTCCTTCGGTAGAAGTTTCTGCTTTAACTTCTTTTTTGGTTCTGTTCATTTCAAAACCTTCTTTTTTCTCTTCTTTTTTCTCACCACAGCTGATTATCAGTGCGCTAAGTGCTACTAAAGTGAATAATTTACGCATACTTATAATATTATATTTTGTGTTGTTCAATAATTGAAGGACTAATATATGAATTTTTACGGGTTACAGTGCGTTTTAATCTGGTAGTATTATCGATTTAACTTTTAAATTTAAGCAAATAACAATTTGAGTAACTAATATTAAATTTATTCAAGTACAAATTATTTATCTACTTAATAGCTGTAAGGAATTCTATAGTTCTTTTTTCAGAATAGGTATAGTTATTGGGGCCATAAAAACCAACATGACCACCATACTTGGGTATTTCTAGAAACAGATATTTATGTTGGTCGGCAATGGCTATAGGGTAGCATTCCTTTCCTAAAAAAGAGTCATTTTTAGCATTAATAATTAAGGTAGGTATGTTAATTGCTTCAAGAAATTGAAGACTGCTACTTTTTTTATAGTAATCCATGGCATCAGTAAAACCATGTGCTTTACTAGTATAAAAATCATCAAAATCTTTAAGGGTTTTAATGGCTTCTATATCGGTATCCGAAATATGATCGGGAAATAACTGTTGTTTTAATTTCAATTTCTTTATAAGATTTCCTTTGAACCTTTTGGCGTATAAGATATTTTTAAATTGTAATAAATGATGAAGGGAATCTGCTAATTGGCATGGAACTGATATGGCAACGGCGCCTATTATTTCTTTTGGTAATTCTCGTTGCTCGCCTAAATACTTTAATAAAAGGTTACCGCCCAGACTAAACCCATGAAGAAATATAGAAGGGTATTGGTCCAGTTGTAATACATAACTTATAACAGCATGTAAATCTTCTGTTGCGCCAGAATGGTAAGAACGATATAGATTATTCATTGTGCCGCTGCAACCTCTTAAATTAATGGCGCAAACATCGAAACCCGATTCTGTAAGTGCTTTTGCACTTCCTTTAATATAAGCCCTTTTAGAACTGCCTTCGAGACCATGAATGATAAGAACTAATTTTTTAGAAGAAGTTTTGGAATAACTCCAATCCAGATCCAAATAATCAGTGTCTGGCAAATTGATTCTAATACGTATTTGGTCCAGATTTTCAACTTTTCTAAGTAACCCTGAGTAAATAGTAGATATGTGGCCGCTTTTAAACAGAAACGGTGGATTGTATGTTGAGTTGATTATGGGCATTTTAAACTTTGAGAATCTAATAAATATCAACGATGATTTATTTACTTTGGATACGTTTCTAATATTTTAATTTGCTCTTCAACAGCATCCTTAAATTCAGTTTTTAAATGGGAAACCAGCTCTGCTACTGGTACAGAATCATCAATTAAAGCAGAACCTTGCCCAGCAGACCAAATGGTTTTCCATGCTTTAGCCTCGGTATTCAATTCTTTTCCAAAATCTATTTTTACATCCTTTTTAAGATCATCTTCAGTAATGCCAGCTGCCTTTAAACTAGCACCAAGAAAGTTGGCATGTACACCAGAAATAGATGCTGTATAAACCACATCGCTTGCTCCTGCATCAATAATCATTTGGCGATATTCAGGAGTGGCCTTACTTTCATTTGTATTTATGAAACGAGTGCCCATATAGGCAAGGTCTGCGCCCATTTGCAGGGCAGATGCTATGTCTCTACCAGTACTGATACAACCAGATAATAGAATAGTTTTATGGAAAAACTTCTTTATTTCAGCAACTAAAGGCATTGGGTTTATAGTCCCGGCATGGCCACCGGCGCCGGCAGCAACAAGAATTAACCCGTCTACGCCTGCTTCCGCTGCCTTCTCGCCATGCCGTTTTTTAATAATATCATGAAAAACCAGCCCACCATAACTATGTATGGCATCAACCACTTCTGTTACAGCACCTAATGATGTTATTATTAGTGGAACTTTATGTTTAATACATAATTTGACATCTGCCTCTAATCTTGGATTAGTTTGGTGTACAATTAAGTTTACACCAAACGGTGCGGCTTTTTTACCTGTCTGTTCTTCAAATTGTTTTAATGAAGATTTAATTTCAATTAACCATTCTTCAAATCCTTCACTAGTTCTTTGGTTTAGGGCAGGAAAAGTCCCAACTATGCCATTTTTACAACATTCTATTACCAATTGCGGTCCTGAAATTAAGAACATAGGTGCAGCAACTACAGGTAGTGATAGTTCTTTAATGAAAGTGGGTTTATTGGACATACGGATGAAAATTTTACAACTTGTTTTAAAAATAAGAATAAAAAATAGGTTGTTTATTCTTTAGGTTTCAAAACTATGTTATTTTTATCGAGTATTATGCGTGCATAACAAAAATTATAAATATGTTTTTTAAGGATTTTGAAATTAGATGGAGCGATGTAGATGCAAATCGCCACTTGGCAAATTCTGCGTATATAAATTATATGAGTCACACCCGAATGGCCTATTTGCTAGAACTAGGTTTTGACCATAGAACTATGGCAACTCAGCAAATTGGGCCGGTAGTATTTTATGAGCACGTTTATTATTTTAAGGAAGCTTTTCCAGGAAAACCAATTAAGGTTTCTTTGGAAATAATGGGTTTAAGTGAAGATTGTATGTTCTTTGAGTTTCATCATAACTTTTATAATCACAAAGGCGAGAATATAGCCCGTTGTGAAATGATGGGCGCTTGGATGGATCTTAAAACGCGTAAACTTACAGGGTTAACCAATGAGTTTTTACATACTTTCAGTAGTATGGAAAAGGCAGAAGGCTTTAAGGTGCTTACCAAAGAAGATTCAAGAAAATTTGCTAAAATACCTAAGAATCTTTAATACTTTAAGTGTATTTCTTTTTTGAAATTGTAATCAATTGTATTTTACTGGATTAATTGTTTTTAGATTTCGCTATTTTATTATATTTACTTTATGGTCAGCCTTCCAGAAGAAATATTTCAAGAAACATACGGGAAAGTAAAAAAATTGATTGTTACCAAAAAATTGGAACCAGGACAATTAATTACGCAACACAGATTATCACATACCTTAAATATTAAGGATGATACTATACCTGTAGTATTGTTACAGTTACAAGAAGAGTCATTGTTGGTGGGTAATTTACAAAGCGGTTTAACCGTACGTGAGTTATGTGATAGGGAAATTTCTGAAATGTTCGAGTGTAGAATGGCCTTGGAAACTATGACCGTAAAGCTTTTTACGCGTAATGCACCTCAGTCAAAAATAGATGATTTACGAAATTTGCTGGTCCCGTTTGAAAATGGACCTCAAAACGCATATGTATTTCATAAAATTGACCGTTATTTTCATGAGTTTATTGCAAAAAACTGTGGAAACAGAAGGATGTACGAATTATTTAAAAATGCGAAAATTTTGGCATTTATGGATTTAATTGGCCTAGTAAGGCCGTTAAAAATTATAATGCAAGAGCATTTAAATATTGTATCGGCAATGCATCATAGGGATGAAGAAATGGCAATTAAAGCAATACAGGTGCATCTTAAAAACACTATAAAATCACATAGTTAACTTTCCTGAAAGCTTCTTTTCTTAGGTTTTTTACTAGCTAAATACACTCCTACTAAAACAAAGCACGCAGCTATAATTTTGACCATGGTTAAGGTGTCTTGGCCAGTTATTATGGCGTACCCAATACCTACTAAAGGTTGTACATAAACAAAAGCGCTTAAAGTAGAAGCTTTTAGTTGTGTTAAGGCAAAAATATTAAACAAATAAGTGCAAAAAGTAGTACCGAGAATTACAAAAGAAATTCCCCAATAAGCCTCCATCGGTAGGGTGGACCATGATATTTGCATAAACTCATCATAACCGAACGGTAAACAAATTAATACCCCCAATGAAAATAACCATTTCATAAAAGTAAAAGGGTGGTATTTGGTTATTAGGACTTTTACCACGACCAAATAGGAACCATAAAACATAGAATTCATGAAAATCAAGAAATTACCTAAAGGAATATTTGGTGCATCTTGTCTAATTTCTGTACCGAACAATATAAGTCCTAATGCGCCTAAAAGACCAATTCCAATTCCTAGTATTTTTCTTCCCGAAATTTTTTCTTTTAATATCACAGCCGATAATATCAAAACTATTATAGGTGTAGTAGTAATTAAAACTGCACTATTAATAGGCGTAGAAAGTGATAACCCTTTAAAGAATACTAACATATTTAAAGCCATACCCAATAGAGCACAAATAAACATTCGCAAATAATCTTTAGGATCAATACGTTCTTTTGGACCAAGAGGTGAAATAATCCAAAATAAAATTGCAGCACCAAGTACCCTTAAGATTATAAATCCAAAAGGTTGCACATAATGTGGCATTACTCCTTTTGCTATGGTATGGTTAACCCCATATATAGTGGTTGCGCCTATTGCGGCAAGTATAGCTAATAATCGTTTGTTCACTGATGAATTGCTTTTTTAGCTGCCGCTACTACTTTTTTGCTATTACCAATAAATATGTGATTGTCGACAATTATAACGGGTCGTTTTAAGAAAGTGTATTGTTCTAAAATAAGTGCCTTAAAATCGTTTTCGGTAAGATTTCGCTCTTTTAAATTTCGTTCTCTATATAGAATAGCTCTTTTACTGAACAAGGCCTCGTAGTTTTGAGACAATCCGTGCATTTCTTCTATTTGTGCCGTAGTTATAAATTCAGATTTTATATCTTGAAACACAAAGTCGTTAAGTGGTTGTAACTCTTTAATAATTCGTTGGCAGGTAGAACATGAGCTTAAGTGGTATATTTTTTTCATTTTTTTTTGGTAATTCGATAAAAATTGTAGCACCAAAAAGGCGGATGGCGATTTTTAAAATAGAGTCTAATTAGGTACAAAGAAACCTTTTTCCTATTAATTGTACTATTTTTATTGCTCTTAAAATTAGAAATTATGACCGAAAGCTTATTTGAAATTACCTTACAGAATCGAAGAAATTTACATACTATACTAACTAAAACTCCAAAAGAAAAACTTCTAAGAATTCCAGAAGGTTTCAATAATAATATATTTTGGAATATTGCACACACTGTGGTTACGCAGCAAATTTTACAATATAAGTTTAGTGGTTTACAAATGCATGTACCTATTACACTGGTAGATAAATTTAAAAAAGGTACCGTACCCGATGGTTCAGCAACTGATGAGGAAATTAAGATGGTAGCAAATTTTTTGATTTCAACGGCAGAATGGTTAAAAGAAGATTATGAAGCGAACCTTTTTCAAAATTTTCAAGAATATACCACAAGCGCAAGAGTAACATTAAAAAATATAGATGACGCTATAGCTTTTAACCTCTTTCATGAAGGCCTACATATAGGAGCAATTATTCTATTATTAAAACATGTAAATTAGGGTAGTATTGAAAAATTTAAATGTTTATTGGCCTCGTTATAAGGAATTGTAACAATAATGGGGCCATCGGCAAAAGAGGCTATTTCATAGGGTTCATAGAAAAGCTGTAGACCATTCTCTGTATAGCCTATATTATCTGGCAATGAAAAAACTTCTGTTTCAAACATAAAACCAGTGCTATTAATTTCAGCATTAGTAGGTATATTTTCTTGTTGCTTAAAAATGGATTCGGCCAATAGTTTAAAATCATCTTCATTTTTAAAGAGATCTTTCAAATCTAACTCATTACCATTTTTCTTTTCAAAGTTTAAAAATCTGTTAGTACCATAGCCATGTGCGCCACCAGTAAAAATATAGGACTCTAGCTTTATTGTAAGTATATCTTTATTTTCAAATACAATAGAGCCATGAATTGAGGCTTCCCAAGGCATAGATTCTTCCGGGAATCTGTTGTTTAATTCTTCATAATCGTTAATGAATGCAACTACGGCATTATTAATATTTTGTGCGTGACTTATTTCGTCAAAATTTAGTAATGCTATAATTTCTTCTTGTAATGCGGTATTAATAGTTTCACTAAGTTTTGTTTTGCCCAATGCCTTCGGGATTTCTATAACCACTGTGGTGCAATCTTCACATGAGTTATTTGTAATTGACAAAGGTTCAAAAGATGTGGTTTCTTCATTATTACATGCTATAAGGAATAAGAAAAACAAAAGGGATAAAAAGTTTAGTTTCATCGAAAAAATATCATTTAATGTAAAAATACGGCTTCATTGTATTCCCCAAAAGATAACAATACATTTGTGTACTAAATACTTTTAAAATGACCGATAAAAATCTGAAGTTTAATACAAAGGCTATACATGGAGGTCAACGACCAGATGCAGCATATGGTGCGGTAATGCCTCCAATTTATCAGACATCTACATATGCTCAGTCTACACCTGGTGGCCATAAAGGGTATCAGTACTCCAGAAGTGCAAATCCTACTCGTACGGCATTGGAAAATTCTTTGGCAAGTATTGAAAATGGTGAATTTGGTTTAGCCTTTGCTAGTGGTTTAGCCGCTATAGATGCGGTTATTAAATTATTGCAACCAGGCGATGAAGTAATATCTACTAATGATTTGTATGGGGGTTCCTATAGAATTTTTAAAAAGATATTTGAAAATTTTGGTATCGTTTTTCATTTTGTTGGTATGGAAAATACCCAAGTAATAAAAGAAAAGATAAATTCTAAGACAAGACTAATTTGGGTAGAAACCCCAACAAACCCTATGATGAACATCATAGATATTAAAGCCATAGCCCAATTAATTAATGGTCAAGATATTCTTTTAGCAGTTGATAATACTTTTGCTACTCCGTATTTACAACAACCATTACAGTTGGGAGCTGACATAGTAATGCATTCAGCAACTAAGTATTTAGGGGGACATAGCGATACTGTGGTAGGTGCATTGGTGGTAAAAGATAAAGATTTAGCAGATAAACTTTATTTTATACAAAATGCCAGCGGAGCTATTTGTGGGCCAATGGATAGTTTTTTGGTATTAAGAGGTATAAAAACACTGCATGTTCGTATGCAACGGCATTGCGAAAATGGTAAGGCAATTGCGGAATATTTAAAAAACCATCCGAAAGTTGAAAAGGTATATTGGCCAGGGTTTACAGATCATCCAAATTATAAGATAGCATTACAACAAATGAAAGATTTTGGCGGAATGATTTCTTTTGTGCCAAAAGGGGGTAATTATAATGATGCTCTTAAGATCATTGAAAGATTAAAAGTGTTTACTTTAGCAGAATCATTAGGTGGTGTTGAAAGTTTAGCTGGTCATCCAGCAAGTATGACGCACGCAAGCGTACCAAAAGAAGAAAGAGAACAAAGTGGTGTGGTAGATGCTTTAATACGACTAAGTGTGGGCATAGAAGATTCAGAAGATTTAATTGCAGATTTAGATCAAGCAATTGGATAAAGCGTAATACATTTAACTTTAAAAATTAGGAATTATTTTTGTTGTTAAAACAACATATATTATTGATTTTTAAAAAAATAAGCTTACAAATTACATAAATATCATAATTTTGCCGTTATATTTTGAAATCAATAATTTTAAACAAGCGTAAATAGCTTTATGGAAGATAAAATAAAAGAATTTATGGATGAGGTTGCCGCCAGAAATGGTCACGAACCAGAATTCATACAGGCAGTTCAAGAAGTTGCCGAAACAGTAATCCCGTATGCCGAAAAACAAGAGATATATAATGGTAAGAGTATTCTTTTAAGAATGGTTGAGCCAGAGCGATTACTTTCTTTTAGAGTTGCTTGGGTAGATGATAAAGGCAAAATACATGTAAACCGTGGCTATAGAATTCAAATGAATTCTGCAATTGGTCCATATAAAGGTGGTTTGCGTTTTCACCCCACTGTAAATGCAAGCATACTTAAATTCTTGGCTTTTGAACAAGTATTTAAAAATAGTCTTACCACATTGCCAATGGGTGGTGGTAAAGGCGGTTCCGATTTTGACCCTAAAGGTAAATCAGACGATGAGGTAATGCGTTTTTGTCATGCCTTTATGTTAGAATTAAATAGACATATTGGACCAAATACTGATGTACCTGCTGGTGATATTGGTGTTGGCGCGCGTGAAATAGGTTTCCTTTTTGGTATGTATAAGAAAATACGTAACGAATTTACAGGTGTACTTACGGGCAAAGGATTGTCTTGGGGTGGTTCTAAAATTAGACCAGAAGCAACGGGTTATGGTACAGTTTACTTTGCAGAAAGTATGTTAAAGACCAAAAACGAAAGTTTTAAAGGTAAAACAGTTGTAATTTCTGGGTCAGGAAACGTAGCGCAGTATGCTGCGGAGAAGGCAATTTCTTTAGGAGCAAAAGTGGTAACGCTTTCAGATTCTAACGGGTATATTTATGATAAAGATGGCTTAGATGACGATAAGTTAGCTTTCATTATGAATCTTAAGAACAATAAAAGAGGGCGAATCTCCGAGTATACGGATAAATATTCATCTGCGGAATTTCATGCGGGTAAAACACCATGGGGTGTAAAATGTGATATTGCATTACCCTGTGCTACTCAAAATGAGTTGAACAAAGAAGATGCAAAAAATCTGATGAAAAATGGATGTATGTGTGTTGCTGAAGGTGCTAATATGCCTTGTAATGCTGATGCCGTACATGAATTCAATAATGCAAAAATATTGTTTGCACCAGGTAAAGCTTCTAACGCGGGTGGTGTTGCCACTTCAGGATTAGAAATGTCTCAGAATTCTTTAAGAATTAGCTGGACACGTGAAGAAGTAGATGAACGTCTTAAAGTTATTATGAAAGACATTCATGACTCATGTATTGAGTTTGGTAAGGAGGAAGATGGTTTCTGTAACTATGTAAAAGGGGCTAATATTGCAGGTTTTGTAAAAGTTGCAGATGCAATGCTAGCACAAGGAGTTATTTAATTTAAAAGAAAAACCGAATACGTTTTTAATGTATAGTTGATTGCGAGGTTCTTAAATAGAGCCTCGCATTTTTTATGTACATAATTGTAGCCAATTAGCAAACCAGTATCTTTGTAAAAATAGAAGGTTTAATATGCTAGTTACAACAAAAGCAATAGTGTTTTCTGCAATAAAATATGGGGACACAAGTCTTATTGTAAAGGCCTTTACAGCCTCTAGTGGAATAAAAACATATTTGTTAAGAGGGGTGTTATCTTCAAAAAAAGGCAAGTTAAAGACAGCCTATTTTCAACCTTTGACACAATTAGAAATTGTCGCCAATCATAGAAATAAAGGAACCTTAGAAACCATACGAGAAGCCAAAGTTTATTACCATTATCATACACTTTATGCTGATATGGCAAAAAATGCCATGACTTTATTTTTAGCAGAATTATTAGCAAACAGTATACGTGAAGAGGAGCAAAATGAAGCTCTTTTCGAGTTTTTAGAAGCATCTTTGCAGTGGTTAGATATGAATAAGGAAATTGCCAATTTTCATTTGTATTTTATACTATCATTGACTAAGTTTTTAGGCTTTTATCCAGATGTAGAACACGTGAATAAGCCATATTTTGATTTGTTGGAAGGTGAATTTACGTCTAATGAAACATTGAACCCAATGTTAAGAGGCGAAAATATTTATTATTTCAAGACCTTCTTGGGCATAAAATTTGATAGTATTAATTCCATAAAAATGAAGAAAGCCAACCGTCAAGAATTATTGAAATCAATAATACTGTATTTTGAGTTGCATCTTCAAGGATTCAGGAAACCTAAATCGCTTGCAGTGTTAAATGAAGTATTCAACACATATGTATAGATATCTATTTGTAGCATTTTTTTTAATTACTACGTATGGTATTGCTCAACAAATTTCGATTGTAGATGCGGATAGCGGAGAGGTTATTTCAAACGTAGCCATTTTTAATAAGGAAAAATCTAAAGTAGCATTATCTAATTTAGAGGGTAATTTTGATGCATCAATTTTCACTTTTAAAGAACGAATCACCCTAAAACATATTGGTTATCAAGAATATAAAACCACTAAATTACAATTGCAGCGGCAGGGTAATAAAGTGTTTTTACTTGTAAATGCGCAACAGTTAGATGAAGTGGTAATGTCGGTTTCTAAGTGGGAACAACAAAAAAGAGATATTCCTAATAAAATAATTTCTTTGGATTCGCGATCAATAGATTTTTCTTCTCCACAAACTTCCGCCGACTTATTAGAAAATAGTGGTAAAGTCTTTGTGCAAAAAAGTCAATTAGGTGGTGGCAGTCCAATGATTAGGGGTTTTGCGACAAATAGGTTATTGCTATCTGTTGACGGTGTACGTATGAACAATGCAATTTTTAGAGGAGGTAATATCCAAAATGTAATCTCTATAGACCCTTATACAATAAAGAATACAGAAGTGATTTTTGGGCCTGGTTCAGTAATTTATGGAAGCGATGCAATTGGTGGGGTAATGAATTTTTACACCAATAAACCAATTTTATCTCAGAACGATAGTCTATTAGTACAAGGTAACGGAAATTATAGATTTTCTTCTGCAAATTCAGAAAACACAATACATGCAGATGTTACTCTAGGTAGAAAAAAACTATCGTCATTAACTAGCTTAACCTATAATAACTTTAAAGATTTAAGAATGGGATCTAATGGGCCTAGTTCTTATTTAAGAAACTCCTTTGTTAAAACCGTTAACGGGGTAGATGAATTAATTGAAAATAGTTCTCCAAAATTACAGGTCACTACCGGTTATGGTCAAATAAATTTCATGCAAAAGTTTCTAATTAAACCTAATTCTAAATGGGACTTAAATTTAGGTGCCTATTACTCTGAAACTTCAGACTATTCTAGATACGACAGGCTAATTAGACCAACGAGTGATGGATTAGGATTGCGTTCTGCCGAATGGTATTATGGGCCTCAAAAATGGTTTATGGGCAATGCTCAAATTCAAAAGAAAGGAAACGGAAAATTTTATGATGGATTAAAATTAGGGTTTGCTTACCAGCATTTTGAAGAAAGTAGAATTAATAGAAATTTCCAAGATGAAATAAGAAACACTACAACCGAGAAAGTAGATGCATTAAACATGAATATTGATCTTGAAAATAAAAAGATCGGTAATTTTAGGCTGTATTATGGTAGTGAATATATCTTTAATAAAGTTCGGTCAAATGGGTTTGATTTTAATATTGTAACATCTGAAGAAATGAGGTCGGCATCAAGGTATCCAGATGGATCTACTTGGCAAAGTTTGGCGGGTTATGTAAATGGGGAATACAAAGCAAAACCTAATTTCACAATTATGTCTGGGTTACGTTATAGTCATGTTTGGGTAGATGCGGTCTTTGATGATGCCTTTTATGATTTTCCGTTTAAAACCGCAGATTTAAGTACGGGAGCATTAACTGGTAGTCTCGGTATTAGTTGGTTTCCTAGGGCAAATCTTCAAATAACGCTAAATGGATCAACAGGTTTTAGAGCTCCTAATATTGATGATGTAGGTAAGATTTTTGATTCAGAACCGGGATCGGTGGTAGTGCCAAATCCTAATTTGGAACCTGAATATGCTTATAATACGGAAATAGGGGTGCAGCGAAATATTAATGATAAAATTATTTTAAAAGGTGCCGCATACTATACCTATTTAGTTGATGCTTTAGTGCGTAGAGATTTTAGTTATAATGGTGTTTATGAAATTGAGTATGGTGGTGAACTAAGTAATGTACAGGCAATACAAAATGCGGCGAAAGCTTATGTGTATGGTTTTGAATTTGGGATAGAAGCATACCTTAATGAGCAGTGGTCGGTAACTTCTAATGTTACTATAACAGATGGTGTTGAAGAAGAGGAAGATGGCACTGATACGCCTGCGCGGCATGCTGCACCAACTTTTGGAGATTTTCATCTTATATGGAAAAACCAAAGATTACGAACAGATTTTTTCATTAATTATAATGGTGAAATTGACAATAATAATCTTGCCATGTCAGAAAAGTCAAAAGAGTATATATATGCTCTAGATGAAAATGGTAATCCATATGCACCTTCATGGTATACTTTAAATTTTCGTTCACAAATTAATGTCACCAATCGTTTAAAAGCAACAGCTAGCTTAGAGAATATTACAGATCAACGCTATAGAACATATTCGTCGGGTATTGTAGCGCCTGGTAGAAATGTAATTTTAGGTATTGGCTACCATTTTTAAATAAAAAGACCTGCAATATGCAGGTCTTACAAAATTATAGAAGGCGTTAATTTTAGTTTTTAACGGCCTTTTCAATTTCTTTTGCTTTTTTAGCTGCCTTGTCAGCTGCTTCATTAGCTGCTTTTTTTACATTGTCACCAGCTTCTTTAGCTGAATCTACAGCATCGTTACCTGCTTTTTTAGCGGCATCGATGGTGTCTTCACCAGCTTCTTTCACTGAATCTGCAGCTTCATCAGCAGCGTCCATTACATTTTCACTAGCTTCTTCAGCAGCGTCCATTGCATTTTCACCTGCTTCTTTTGCAGCATCCATTGCATTTTCTCCAGCCTCTTCTAAATTTTCTCCAGCTTCCTCTAATGCGGCACCAGCTTCTTCAGTTGCAGATTTTGCTTGATCAACAGTTTCTCTACAAGAGATAGACATACTAAGTGCTAAAATTGCTAATGATCCTAAAATTACTTTTTTCATTGTGTTTCGTTGAATGGTTATTTGTTTAACATAATGTACGGGTAAATTTAACTTTTAGATGTTTTGTAAGCGAATATTTGCTTTAATCGGTGGTTTAGAGGTATTTCAATGTTGTTAATACACGCTAGTTAAATCTAAATTTTATAATTTTGCAGCCTTTTAAACCCAGTACCATAAGCATTTTGTATGAAGTTCACAGAATATCAAGGATTGAATTTACCAAAGGTCGCAGAGGAAATACTTGACTACTGGTCAAAGAATGCCATTTTCGAGAAAAGTATTTCTACCCGTGAGGGTAAAGATAGTTATGTATTCTATGAAGGTCCACCATCAGCAAATGGTATGCCGGGGATTCATCATGTAATGGCTAGAACAATTAAAGATATCTTTCCTAGATATAAAACCATGAAGGGTTTTCAAGTTAAGCGTAAAGCTGGCTGGGATACGCATGGTTTACCTATTGAACTGGGTGTTGAAAAAGAATTAGGTATTACTAAAGAAGATATCGGGGTTAAAATTTCTGTTGAAGAATACAATGCTGCCTGTAAAAAAGCGGTAATGAGATATACCGATGTTTGGAATTCTATGACCAAACAAGTTGGATATTGGGTAGATATGGAAGATCCATACATCACATACAAATCCAAATATATGGAAACAGTATGGTGGTTGCTAAAACAAATCTATTCTAAAGATTTAATTTATAAGGGGTATACTATACAACCTTATTCGCCTAAGGCAGGTACAGGATTGAGTTCTCATGAGCTTAACCAACCAGGTACATACCAAGATGTAACAGATACTACGGTAACCGCACAGTTTAAGGCGGTAGAAGAAACATTGCCAAATTTCTTAAAGAACGAAGGCATCATATACTTTTTAGCGTGGACGACCACCCCTTGGACATTGCCATCGAATACAGCCTTGACCGTGGGGTCAAAAATAGATTACGTGTTGGTTGAATCTTACAATCAGTATACTTTTGAACCAATGAATGTTGTGCTTGCCAAAAATTTGGTAGGAAAACAGTTCTCGGGTAAATTCAAAGAAGTATCGGAGAAATCAGAGTTGTTAAAATACAACTCTGGGGATAAAAAAATTCCTTACTACGTAGTTAAGGAATTTAAAGGGAAAGAATTATTAGGAATTAGATACGAGCAGTTATTAGATTACGTACTTCCGTATGAAAATGCAGAAAACGCTTTTAGAATAATCTCAGGAGATTTTGTAACTACCGAAGATGGTACCGGTATTGTACATACCGCACCTACTTTTGGTGCAGATGATGCTTTAGTTGCGAAACAGGCTGTGCCAGAAATACCGCCAATGTTGGTATTAGATGAAAATGCAAACTTGGTTCCTCTTGTCGATTTACAAGGTAAATTTAGACCAGAGTTAAAAGAGTTGGGTGGTAAGTATGTTAAGAACGAGTATTACGAAGATGGTGAAGCTCCAGAACGTTCTGTAGATGTTGAAATTGCCATTAAACTAAAAGAAGAGAATAAAGCTTTTAAGGTAGAGAAGTATGTTCACAGTTACCCAAACTGCTGGCGTACAGATAAGCCTATATTATATTATCCGTTAGATTCTTGGTTCATAAAAGTAACCGACATAAAGGATAAAATGTTTCAATTGAACCAAACCATTAACTGGAAACCAAAAGCAACTGGTGAAGGTAGGTTTGGTAATTGGTTGGCAAATGCAAATGACTGGAATCTTTCTAGGTCACGTTATTGGGGTATTCCGTTACCGATTTGGAGAACAGAAGATGGTAAGGAGGAGATTATTATTGGCTCTGTAGCTGAACTGAAGTCAGAAATGGCAAAAGCAGTTGAAGCGGGAGTTTTAGAAAAGGATATCTATGCAGATTTCGTAGTCGACGATATGTCCGATGAAAACTACGATAAAATCGATTTACATAAGAATATAGTTGACCAAATAATTTTAGTTTCTGCATCGGGAAAACCAATGAAGCGCGAAAACGATTTAATTGATGTTTGGTTCGATAGTGGTTCAATGCCTTATGCACAGTGGCATTATCCTTTTGAGAATAAAGATTTGATAGATGAAGGGAAAACATTTCCTGCAGATTTCATAGCGGAAGGCGTGGATCAAACACGTGGCTGGTTCTATACCTTGCACGCAATCGCCACTATGGTTTTTGATTCTGTGGCGTATAAAAATGTAGTATCTAACGGACTCGTTTTAGATAAGGATGGTAAGAAAATGTCTAAGCGTTTAGGCAATGCTGTTGATCCGTTTGAAACCATGAACGAGCACGGTGCCGACGCTACAAGATGGTATATGATCAGTAATGCAAACCCATGGGACAACCTAAAGTTTGATACAGAAGGCATTGCTGAGGTTAAACGAAAATTCTTTGGCACCCTGTATAATACCTATTCATTTTTTGGTTTATATGCTAACCTAGATAAGTTTACCTATTCTGAAGATGATATTCCAATGAGTAGTCGTACAGAGATAGACCGGTGGATATTGTCTGAACTACATTCACTAATTAAAACAGTTGATGTGGCTTATGAAGAGTACGAACCAACCCGTGCGGCAAGAGCAATATCTGACTTTGTTCAAGAAAATTTAAGTAACTGGTATGTGCGTTTGTGTAGAAGACGTTTCTGGAAAGGGGAATATGCTCAAGATAAAATTGCGGCATACCAAACTTTATATACATGTTTAGATATCGTTGCAAAATTATCGGCTCCAATTGCACCATTTTTTATGGATCAATTGTACCTGGATTTGAACAAGGCTACGGTAAAGGATGGTTTTGAAAGTGTGCATTTGGCAGATTTTCCTATAGCAGATGAATCTCTCATCGATAAAAGTTTAGAGGTGAAAATGCAAAAAGCACAAATAATTTCATCTTTGGTGTTATCAATAAGACAAAAAGAGAAAATAAAAGTGCGTCAACCTTTGCAGAAAATTATGATTCCTGTGTTAGATGCAAAGGATCGGGAAGAAATTGAAGCAGTTTCAGAATTAATAAAGTCTGAAGTTAACGTAAAGGAAATTCAGTTGTTAGATGATGCTTCTGGAATATTGGTAAAACGTATTAAGCCTAATTTCAAGACTTTAGGTCCAAAATTTGGTAAAGAAATGAAACAAATTGCTCAGGTAGTTAATGGTTTTACGCAGAAAGATATCCAGAAAATTGAGCAAGATGGCGATTTAACAATTCAATTAGAAAATAAAAGTATTACTTTACAGTTACAAGATGTAGAAATCTCTTCTCAAGATATTGAAGGGTGGATGGTTGCAACTTCAGGGAAATTAACGGTAGCATTAGATGTAACGATTAATGAAGAATTACGAAATGAAGGTGTTGCTAGAGAATTGGTTAATAGAATTCAGAATATTAGAAAAGATTCTGGTTTTGAAGTAACAGATAAAATTGCTGTTAAAATTTTAAAAGATGGCTTTGTTGAATTAGCTGTTAAAGATAATTTAGATTATATTAAAACAGAAACTTTAACGGCCGACCTAATTTTTGAAGAAGAATTGAAAGAAGGCATAGAGATTGCATTTGACGAGGTGAATACAAAATTGTTTATCGAAAAACATTAAAAGATGGCAGAAGATTTAAAAGTAAGGTATTCTGACAAAGATTTGGCAGAATTCAAAGAATTGATTGAAGAGAAAATAGTGAAGGCTAAAAGTCATTTAGAACTTTTAAAAAGTTCTTATATGAACGATGGAAATAATGGTACGGATGATACTTCACCGACTTTTAAAGCTTTTGAAGAAGGGTCGGAAACTATGAGCAAAGAGGCAAACACGCAATTGGCCATAAGGCAAGAAAAGTTTATTCGTGATCTTAAGAATGCAATATTACGCATTGAAAATAAAACTTACGGTATTTGTAGAGTTACAGGTAAGCTTATAAATAAGGAACGATTAAAGTTGGTGCCACATGCTACATTAAGTATAGAGGCTAAAAACATGCAGTCTTAATTAAAACGCCTTTAGGGGCGTTTTTTAATAATTATATTTTGAGATTTTTTCTATTAGCTTGTCTGTTTTTTCTGATTGGCAATACTTTAAGTGCTCAAAAAAAGTTGCAACGAACAGTTCATGTAGATCATATTAGCCTTATACAAGTTAATACGGCTAATTGTTTTAAAGTAGAACTCCATTCTACAGCAAGCAAAAATGTTAATATAGAAGCAGAAATAGAGGGTGAATATAGTCAAGATTTAAATATTGAAGTAACTACAATTGGATCTACGCTTTTAATTGAAGCTGGTTTTGTGCCAAGTTTTGAAAACCCCAATGATAAATTAAGTGCACATAAAGTTGTTTCCATTATACTACATGTGACAATTCCGTCCAATAAGAACATTGAATTATTTGGTACCAATTCTCATGTAATTATATATGGTGAATATAATGAAGTTGCTGTGTCACTTTCCGATGGTAATTGTGAGCTTAATAATGTTTTAGGAGATGTTAAAGTGAAAACACAAAGCGGAGCTATAAAAATTCTTTCGAAGTCTGCGAAAATAAATGCAAAAAGTAAGTTTGGGAAAGTTAGTTTTAACCCAATTCCATTTAATTCGTCATTTAATTATGAAATACAAACCGTTACAGGTAACATTGAATTAAGTAAAACCGAATAATATCCATATTTTTGTCACCATTGATTAAAGCCCATGAATATTAAGAAATCTATTTTATTTATTCTATTGATACTTATTATTGATCAATGGAGTAAAATTTATATCAAGACCCATTTTGTATTGGGTGAATCAGTAGAAGTATTTAATTGGTTTAAAATTTTATTTATTGAGAACGAAGGTGCTGCGTGGGGTGCCAAGCTAAGTGATATTTTACCCATTTCTGATGATATGGGTAAACTGGTACTTACTATATTTAGATTGTTCGCTATTTTCGGAATTGGATATTGGCTTTTCGATGTTATTAAGAAAAAGGCATCGAACACATTAATTTGGGCAGTTTCATTAATATTTGCAGGAGCGTTAGGCAACATTATAGATTCAGTTTTTTACGGTGTTATGTTTAACGATAGTTATAATGAAGTAGCAACGCTATTTTCTGATGATCCTTATGGCAAAATATTTTATGGTAAGGTGGTTGATATGTTATATTTTCCAATGGTAGATGCTACTTGGCCCAGTTGGATGCCCATGGTTGGTGGTCAAAATTTCAGGTTTTTTGAACCAGTTTTTAATATTGCCGATACAGCTATTAGTACAGGAGTAGGTATTCTTTTAGTATTCAATAAAAGAGCATTTGGTAAAGATGAGGAAATCTCTAATCAACCTAATGAAACTTCAACCAATATTGAAGCTTAAAAAGAGTATATTTTATTGGGAGTAACACAGTAATTTAAAGGAATATCTGTTGGTAATATATCACTTATTATTTTTTCTGCTTCGAAAAGTGATAATCCAATTTTTATGACATCTTCTCGGCATTGGTTTAAAAAGCGGTCGTAATATCCTTTCCCATAACCTATTCGATTACCGTATTCATCGAAAGCCAAAAGTGGAATAAAAACTACATCAATTTTATGAGGTGGTATACGTATGCCATCAACTGGTTCAGGTATTTTTAAATCATTGACAATAAACTTGGTGTTATCGGTAAGTAAAAAATGTTCCAATTCCGTAGCTGAAACAACTTTAGGGACGATAGCATTTTTATCATAACCAGAAATAATAGAAATAATACCTTCGGTATCAATTTCTAGTTTTTCTTGAATGGGTAAAAAAATATGAAAGTAATTATTATCCCAAATAGGCAATTGCAAAAGTGAATTTGCAATTGCTATACTTTGTTGGGTTATAAGTGTAGAGTTTAGTGAACTTCGAAGTCTTGAATATTTTATTCGCAAATCCTTCTTCAGCATAGAGAAGTGATTAGAGCAATAATTTATTTTAATTTATTCTTTACCTGCAACAGCAAAAAATACTTTAAAAAATAACATTAAAACAAGGTATGTTCCTAAAGTGATTATATAGCTTTCCATTATTATTTATAGTATTAAATGAACCAATAGATGTTGTTGTTGAGCTAAAAATAGGTAAAATAATTAATACCATATCTACGAAAAGCGCTTTTTTGTCGTTGAAATGCACATTTTTTTGATAAAATTAACACTATAGAGTATATTATATATTTAAATACCTGGTAATCAATAATTTAAATATAGTCTTAAAAATTTAATTTATTGATATAATAATTAGAAATGATAAAATTTATGTAATAATGATTATAACAAGGGCATTTTTGGCAAATTAATAATCAGAAAAATTAACTTTTTTATTACATAGTTTCGTTTTAAAGAGTAAACTTAGCTAAGTAATAAAGACTAAATTAGTAGTGTTAAATTATGTCTGAAATTCCTTTAAACATACAGTTAAGTTCATTGCCAACAAGCCCAGGGGTTTACCAATTTTATGATGGTAGTGATACTATACTTTATGTTGGCAAAGCAAAGAATTTAAAGAAAAGAGTTTCATCATATTTTAATAAAAACCATGAATATGGAAAGACTCGCGTATTAGTAAAAAAGATAAGAAGTATAAAGCATATAGTTGTTCCGACAGAATCAGATGCTTTATTATTAGAGAACAATTTAATTAAAGAGTTAAGGCCTAGGTATAACGTATTATTGAAAGATGATAAATCTTATCCTTGGCTATGTTTAAAGAACGAACGTTTTCCAAGACTTTTCCCTACTAGGAGGGTAATAAAAGATGGGTCTGAGTATTTTGGGCCTTATACTAGTATGAAAACAGTGCGTGTTCTTTTGGATCTTATAAAGAGTGTATACCCGTTACGTACATGTAATTATGATTTGACTGCCGAAAAAATTAATACAGGAAAATATAAGGTTTGTTTAGAATATCATTTGGGCAATTGCAAGGGACCTTGCGAAGGGCATCAATCTATTACAGAATATGACCGACAAATAGAAGAAATACGACAAATTGTAAAAGGAAATTTTAAATCTTCCATTACTTATTTTAAAGGACAAATGAATAAGTTGGCAGCTGAAATGAAGTTTGAAGAAGCCCAAGCGGTTAAGGAGAAAATTGAGGTTTTAGAAAACTATCAGGTTAAGTCTACCATAGTAAATCCTAAAATAAGCAACGTAGATGTCTTTAGTATTATATCCGATAATGCCTTTGCGTATGTAAATTTTCTTCAATTAGCACATGGGTCTATTATTAGGTCTCATACAATGGAAATAAAGAAAAAATTAGATGAACAAGATGAAGATTTATTAGAGCTGGCAATTGTTGAAATAAGAGACCGCTTTAAATCAGACTCTAAAGAGTTATATGTGCCTTTTAATCTTGCGGTTTCCCCAGGGCTCAAGGTTACGATTCCCAAGTTAGGAGATAAAAAACGTATTCTGGAATTGTCTGAGCGTAATGCCAAATTTTTTAGGCAAGAGCGTTTTAATCAAATTAAAATTATAGATCCTGATCGCCATACGAATAGGGTTATGGCCCAGATGAAGAAGGATTTAAGGTTGACTAAGGAGCCAAGGCATATAGAATGTTTTGACAATAGTAATATTCAGGGCACTAACCCTGTTGCTGCCTGTGTTGTTTTTAAAGATGGTAAGCCTTCAAAAAAAGATTACAGACATTATATTATTAAAACAGTGGTTGGGCCAGATGATTTTGCATCAATGGAAGAGGTGGTATATCGTAGGTATAAAAGATTACAGGAAGAAATGCAACCCTTACCACAGTTAATTGTCATTGATGGTGGAAAAGGTCAATTGTCATCGGCTTTAAAAAGTCTTGATAATTTAGGGTTAAGAGGAAAAATTGCTATTATAGGTATAGCAAAAAGGTTAGAAGAAATTTATTTTCCAGAAGACCCCATACCGTTGTATTTGGATAAAAAATCTGAAAGTTTAAAGATTATTCAGTTTTTAAGAAATGAAGCACACAGGTTTGGAATTACATTGCATAGAAATAAAAGAAGTAAAGGAGCAATAAATTCTGAGTTGGAAGGAATTGAAGGTGTTGGAGAAAAAACTGCAGAACAACTTTTAAAAAAGTTTAAATCTGTTAAGCGAATAAAAGAAGCTTCTATAGATAGTCTTAGTCAAGAGGTAGGTGTGTCAAAAGCAAAAAAGATATATGAGTCTTTTCGAAAAGCATAATTTTAGAATGCAAAGAACATTAATTGTTGTGGCATTAGTATTGTCGCATTGTTCAGTTCTTTATGGGCAAGCAGATTCCATTAAAAAAAGGCCTAAGGTTGGCTTGGTGCTTAGTGGTGGCGGTGCAAAAGGTATGGCGCACATTGGGGCATTAAAAGTAATAGAGGAAGCCGGTGTGCAAATAGATTATATTGGGGGCTCAAGCATGGGAGCTATTGTGGGTGCGTTATATGCAGCAGGGTATTCTGCTGCGGAACTAGACTCTATGTTTAATGCTACGAATTTTGGATCGCTTATCCAGGACAACCTGCCTAGAAGCGCAAAAACATTTTATGAAAAAGAAGATTCAGAACGGTATGCTTTAACATTGCCATTTAAAAATTTTAAGGTATCGGTGCCACCAGCTTATTCAGGAGGACAAAACATTTATAATGAATTCGTTAAGCTCTTATATCATGTAAAAGATATAGATGATTTCAATAAACTTCCCACACCATTTGTATGTATTGCTACGGATATTGAAACAGGTAAGCAGGTTGTACTAAATTCTGGATATTTGCCCGAAGCTATTTTGGCAAGTGGTACTTTGCCCTCGCTCTTTGAACCTACAATTATTGATGATAAGGTTTTAATTGATGGGGGGGTGGTCAATAACTATCCTATTGACGAGGTTAGGGCAATGGGCGCGGATATTATTATTGGTGTAGATGTGCAGCACGATTTATCTGAAAGAGATGCATTATTATCTGCTACGGAAATATTATTACAGATTAATAACTATCGTACGGTTGCAGACATGCAGATAAAAGCAAAGAAAACGGATATCTATATAAAGCCTCACATAGAAAAATTTTCTATAATTGAGTTTAATAAATTAAACGAAATTATTAAAACTGGTGAAGATGCCGCCAATTTAAAAATAGAAGAACTTAAGAAAATTGGAACACCGATAAAGAAAGAGAAAGCACCTATAAGTGTTGTAGATTCTAAGGAAACCTTAGTTATTAACCGATTGTTAATTGATGGTAATACAGACCATACCAGAGGTTATGTAAAAGGAAAATTAAGATTTAACTTAGATGAACCTATAAGTTTTAAAAAACTACAACAAGGCATAGGTAATATGGCTGCTACGGGTAATTTTAAGACTATTAGGTATAAATTGTTAGATAATATTAATGGTGGAGAGGATTTAATTTTACCATTAGATGAAACGTTAAACACTTCATTTTTAAGGGTAGGTGCACATTTTGATGATTTGTACAAAAGTGGGGCAATGATAAATCTTACCAAACGTAGATTATTATCTAAAGATGATGTTGCTTCTTTTGATTTAATATTGGGGGACAATATTAGATATAATATGGAGTATTATATAGATAAAGGCTCCTATTGGAGTTTTGGAATTAACTCAAGGTTTAATGATTTTGAACAAGAAATAAACTTTGATTTAATTAGCGATAATTTTGAAGTTGCTACAGACACCAGGCTCAATAGAATAAATTTAAATATATCTGATTTTACGAATCAATTATATTTTCAGACTGTTATAAAAGAAGAGTTTTCTTTTACTTTGGGGGCGGAACATAAATATTTGCAATATAGTACCAGAACCTTAGGTGATATTGAAAATATAGACACTGGGGTTTCTACAAATAATGGTAGAACGTATTTTGAAAAAAGTAATTATGCCAGTGTTTTCGGTTCTTTAAAGCTAGACACCTATAATGACAAGTATTTTCCTTCAAAGGGGTTATACTTTAGTGGAGACATGCATTACTATTTATTGTCATCTGATTACAATGAAAATTTTAAAGACTTTTCGGTTTCCAAGGCAAGAATGGGCATGGCTTTTCCATTGGCAAAAAACCTATCTTTAAATTTGGAGACTGAAGGTGGTTTTAAACTGGGAACATCTAATGTTACAACTTTCGATTTTGTTTTAGGCGGCTATGGAACTGATTTTATAAATAATATGATTCCGTTTGTTGGATACGATTTTCTAAGTTTACCCGGCAACAGTTTTGTTAAAGCATATGCTAGATTGGATTTTGAATTTGCAAAAAAGAATCATGCACTTTTTACTGCTAATTTCGCCAATATTGATGATGATATTTTTAGAATTGGAGACTGGTTTAAGGCACCAACCTATTCTGGTTATGGTATAGGGTATGGATGGGAGTCTTTTATAGGACCAGTCAATCTTTTGTATTCGTGGACACCCGAAACAAGTAACTCAAGATTTTTCGTTAGCATAGGCTATTGGTTTTAGGGTTTTATCATTTTAAATTCGGCACATTAAAATAGAATTTCCACTACAATTTCTTAATTCTTTCCCAAAAAGTAAGATAAAGTGTGAAGAACTGTTAAGCTTATCATTAAAGTAAGTTAAACCATGCTGAAAGAATGAAAATGTACTTTAAATTTACACCAGCTAAGGGGTGGTTCCCTTACAACTTTAAGTAGTGGTTTTTCATAATTTAAAGTTTGGTTGGTTATTTAGGAAAAGCCCAGTTTTTAAACTGGGCTTTTTTTATGCAATACTTTGGAACAAATATTGTTTAAGATATTGTAACTATAGTAATTATAAACTTTCAGTTTTTACTTTTACCTAAAATTCTTGACTATGAAAAAATTGATTTTGCTTACCCTTTTCTTGTTTTCTTTTGGTGTTCAAAGTCAAAATACTCATTCTGCTTTTAAAACAGGTGAGTGGTTAAAATTTAGAATGCATTATGGCTTTTTAAATGCAAGCTACGCAACATTACAAGTTAATTCTACTACTATAAATGAAACACCTGTTTACCATGTTGTTGGTCATGGAGAAACAACGGGTGTTGCCAGTTGGTTTTTTAAGGTAGATGATACTTATGAAAGTTATTTTGACAAAGAGGATGGTAAACCTTTTAGATTTGTTCGTAAAATAAATGAAGGTGGTTATACTAAAGATGTTGAAATAAACTTTGATTATAAAACATCGAAAGCAGAACTAAATGACAAGAAAAACAAGAAAAAGCTTAATTTTACATTGCAGGACAACATACAGGATTTAATATCCGCCTTTTATTTTTTAAGAAATAACTATAAGACAGAAGATCTTGAAATAGGAAAGGCAATTACCCTGAAAATGCTTTATGATGATGACGGTATTTTTAATTTTAAGCTTAAGTATTTAGGTAAAGATATTGTCAACACAAAATATGGTAAAGTAGAATGTTTAAAATTTAGGCCGCTAGTACAATCTGGCCGTGTTTTTAAAGAACAGGAAAGTTTATCATTATGGGTTTCAAATGATGACAATAGAATTCCCATTCGAATAAAAGCAGATTTAGCAGTAGGAGCTATAAAGGCAGATTTAGACGGGTATAATGGACTTAAGCATCAGTTTAAAATTATAATGGATTAGTTGTTAAATGAAAGACAAAGAGAAGATTGAATCTCAAATTTCTAAACTTGAAGAAAAATACAAAGATTCAGGGCAAGATTTAAGCTCTTATCTAGATGGGTTATTACACCAACGGTACCTAACGTATTGGGACTATATTCACTTAGATACCCTTTTAAGCCTTCAAATACCAAGAACTCATTTCCCCGATGAAGAAATTTTCATCATGTACCATCAAATAACAGAGCTTTATTTTAAATTGATTTTGCATGAGCAAAAACAATTAGTAGATGATAAAAGCGACAATATTGATTTTTTCGTTGAGAAAGTTAGAAGAATAAATAGTTATTACACCGTTCTTATTTCTTCTTTTGGTGTTATGATCAAAGGAATGGAACGTGAGCAGTTTTTGCAGTTTAGAATGGCTTTATTGCCAGCAAGCGGATTCCAATCTGCGCAGTTTAGAATGATCGAGATTTATGCTACACCTTTAGAGAATTTGATACATATTTCTGACAGATCTGCACTAACATCAGAAAATTCCATAGAAGATTTATACGAACATATATATTGGAAAAAAGGGGCTACCGATATTGAAACAGGAGAAAAAACACTTACTTTAAAGCAATTTGAGTATCGTTACACGCCAAGGTTAATACGAATAGCAAAGCAGGTAAAAAATGCAACCATTTATCATAAATATGTAAACCTACCGGCAGATTTAAAGAAAAACGAAGCACTTGTTAAGGCTTTAAAGGCTTTAGATGTAAATGCCAATATTAATTGGCAATTAATGCATATGGGGTCCGCACATAGATATTTAAGAAGAGAGTCTGGGGATATAGAAGCTACAGGCGGTACTAATTGGAAAGATTATTTACCCCCTAGCTTTCAGAAAATAGTTTTTTTCCCGGACTTATATACATTTGAAGAATTAGAAAATTGGGGAAAACAATGGGTAGATCATATGTTGAATCCTGAAAAATCAAAAATATAGTAATGCAGAAATATTGGGGCATAATATTGGCAATGGCTGTATTGGTATCGTGTAAAGATGATACGGTACAGAAGAATGACATTGCGCAAGAAGTTAATATACCAGAGGCTAAAGTTGTAAATAAGCAATTTGGTTTTGATCTAGACGAGTTTAATGTGCAGTTAGACACGGTAAAGTCAGGTGATAGTTTTGGAGAGTTAATGATGAAAAATAAGGTCGATTATCCTAAAATAGCTGCAATTTCGGAAAATCACAGAGATTCATTCGACGTTCGTAAGATTAGGGTTGGTAAACCTTATTTAATTTTAAAATCCAAGGATACTACAGCGCAAGCTCAAGTTTTCATTTATGAAAATGATCCTATTAACTATACAGTAATAGACTTACGAGATAGTGTAAAGGTTTATACGAATAAAAGAAAGGTAAAATATGTTCAACGAGAAGTTTCTGGAGTAATTGAATCAAGCTTGTCAGAAGCAATACTGGAACAGGGTATAGATTATAATGTAACTCACAATCTAGCGAATGTATATGCTTGGACAATTGATTTTTCAAGACTTCAGAAAAATGATAAATTCAAGGTCATCTATAATGAAAAGTACATTAATGATACTGTTTATGCAGGAGCAGAACCTATAGAGGCTGCATTTTTTGAGCATAATGGGAAGCCAATTTATGCATTTGCCTATGAAAGTGATTCGTTAAATAACGTTATCGACTATTTTGATGAAGACGCAAATAATCTAAGACGAACTTTTTTAAGAATGCCGGTTGAATATGGTAGGTTGTCATCACGGTATAATCTTAAAAGAAGAATAAAACATTACGGGTTTAAAGTAAGACCTCATAAAGGAACAGATTACGCTGCACCAATAGGAACACCAATTATGGCAACTGCCGACGGTACTGTAATAGAATCTACCAGAAGAGGAGGCAACGGAAAGTATGTAAAGATTAGGCATAACGGAACTTATGATACGCAATACCTTCATATGAAAGCTCAAAAAGTTAAAAAAGGAGAGTTTGTGCGCCAAGGTGATGTTATTGGGTGGATTGGAATGACAGGGAGTACCGCAGGTCCGCATGTCTGTTATCGCTTTTGGAAGAATGGGAAACAAGTAGATCCTTTAAAAGAAGAACTTCCGCAAGCAGAACCTTTGCACGACACATTAAAACCAAACTATTTCGCATATATTTCTACTTTTAAGGAACAGTTAGATTGTATTATATATCCTAAAGTTTTATTAGAAGAAGACGAAGATTTATTAACACTCAATCAAGAAGATGATATTAAATAAAATTAACCCAACGGAAACGGAAATTTGGGAAAAGCTTAGTACTCATTATAAAGAAACAAAAGATGCTCATTTAAGAGATCTTTTCTCTTCTGATGTAAAAAGGGCTCAGAAGTTTACTATACAATGGAATGATTTTCTTTTTGATTACTCTAAGAATAGAATATCGTCTGAAACTATGAAGTTGTTACTTCAATTAGCTGAAGAGGTTAATTTAAAAAGTGCCATTAAAGAGTATTATGCTGGGGGTATAATAAATGAAACGGAAGGTAGAGCAGTATTACATACCGCTTTAAGAGGTAAAAAGACAGACAAAGTTTTGGTTGATGGTGTCAATGTGATGCCAGAGATTTATGAAGTAAAACAGCATATTAAGGAATTTACGAATTCTGTAATTAATGGTGATTTAAAAGGATATACAGGAAAGGCTTTTACAGATGTAGTAAATATTGGAATCGGTGGCTCAGATTTAGGTCCGGCAATGGTAACTGAAGCTTTAAAGTTTTATAAAAATCAGTTATCTATTCATTTTGTTAGTAATGTAGATGGTGATCATGTTCATGAAGTTTTAAAAACATTAAATCCAGAAACAACTTTGTTTGTAGTAGTGTCTAAGACGTTTACGACACAAGAAACATTAAGCAACGCAACTACTATTAAAAAATGGTTTTTAAAACATGCAACACAAAAAGATATTGCAAAGCATTTTGCCGCGGTATCCACAAATAGCGAAAAGATAGCAGAATTCGGTATTGATGTGGCCAATGTCTTCCCTATGTGGGATTGGGTAGGCGGTAGATTTTCGCTATGGAGCGCTGTAGGTTTAACTATTGCTTTAGCGGTTGGCTTTGAAAATTTTGATGCCTTATTGCAAGGAGCAAATGAAGCGGATATTCACTTTAAGGATGCTGATTTTTCAGAAAATATTCCAGTAATTATGGCACTGATTAGTGTTTGGTATAATAATTTTTATGGAGCAGAGACTGAAGCTATTATTCCATATGCGCAATATTTAAGTAGATTCTCGGCATATTTACAGCAGGGTATCATGGAAAGTAATGGTAAAAGTGTCGATAGGGCAGGTAAAACTGTCGGGTATGAAACAGGTACTATTATATGGGGTGAGCCAGGAACTAATTCGCAACATGCATTTTTTCAATTAATCCACCAAGGTACTAAGTTAATCCCTACAGATTTTATTGGCTTTAAACATTCATTACATGGAGATAAAGATCACCATAACAAATTAATGGCAAATTATTTTGCGCAGACAGAAGCTTTAATGAATGGTAAGACCAAAGCTGAGGTCGTTAAGGAATTAGAATCTAAAAATGTATCAAAAGAAGAAGTTAAGCAGCTTGCGCCCTTTAAAGTTTTTACGGGAAACAAGCCTACCAATACCATTCTTATTGATAAATTAACACCAAAGTCGCTAGGGTCTTTAATTGCTATTTATGAGCATAAAATATTTGTCCAAGGAGTAATCTGGAACATTTTTAGTTATGATCAATGGGGTGTTGAGTTGGGAAAACAACTTGCTGGAACAATTTTAAAAGATATTGAAAATGCAAAAATTTCAAATCACGATAGTTCTACTTTAAGACTTCTTCAATATTTTAAGAAATAATTTACTTTTTTCACAAGAACTTTAAAAATGTTATAACTATTTCATTAACAGATCATTTGTGTTATTTTTTAAGGTATTTTTGCAGTGCTGATTTAACGTTGTCTTAACGTTAGAAGACAAAAATTACAAGACTTTTGCAGCAAGTTAAAAACTAACAAATACTTGAAAAAATGAGAAAAATGTATTTCGCAATTGCGGTGTTTTTTATAACCGTAACTGCTTTTTCACAAGGAAACATTACTGGTACTGTTTTAGATGGCGATTCAAACTCTCCTCTTCCTGGTGCTACAGTAATGGTAAAAGGTACCACCAATGGTACTTCATCCGATTTTGACGGAAATTTTACAATTAATGTAAGTTCAGCTACTGGAACACTAGTAGTGTCTTACATAGGATTTAATTCTAAGCAAATTGCTTTCAGTTCAGCAGGTAGTATTGGTTCAATTGTATTGGAGCCAAATGCTGAAGAGTTAGAAGGCGTAGTTGTAGTTGGTAGAGGTATAATTGACCTTGCTAGTGATAGACAAACACCAATTGCGGTATCATCTATTCCTGTTGAAATTATTCAGGAGAAAATAGGTACTCAAGATATTACAATGACAATGGTAAACACGCCGTCAGTGTATGTATCTGGACAAGCGGGTGGTTATGGAGATTCTGACATTAGGGTTCGTGGTTTTGAGCAAGATAACACGGCATTCCTATTAAACGGACAGCCAATTAACGGCATGGAAGACGGTAAAATGTACTGGTCTAACTGGTCTGGTTTAAACGATATTTCTAGTGGAGTTCAAATTCAACGTGGGTTAGGTTCTTCTAAATTAGCAATATCATCTGTTGGTGGTACGGTAAACTTTGTTACCAAAGCAACAGAAATGAATGCAGGTGGTTTTGCTTACGCAACGGTTGCTAACGATAACTACATTAAAACAACGGCAGGCTATAATACGGGTGTTTCTGAAAAAGGTTGGGGTTTAAGTGTTATGCTTTCACACTGGCAAGGAGATGGCTACAACGAAGGTAACTTCGGTGAAGGTCAAACTTATTTCATTTCTGCTGGTTATAGACCAAATGACAATCATGGTTTTAACTTTTTGATTACCGGTGCTCCACAATTTCACGATCAAAACTTTACAAAATCTATAGCTGACTATCAACAGTATGGTTTACGATACAATAATAACTGGGGTACGTATAACGGTCAGTACATGACTGAAAGAAGAAACTTTTACCACAAGCCAGTTGCTAACTTAAACTGGGATTGGACTATAAGTGATAAATCGAATCTTTCAACTGTATTATATGCCTCTTGGGGTAATGGTGGTGGTACCGGTAACTTAGGTAACCGTATTAGAACAGATGAAGGACGTATAGATTATGAGGCCATTTATACCCAAAATGCGGCAGTAACGGATGGTGCAGGTGTTAATTTTGGTTCAGAACCGGCATATATAACTAGATCATCTATGAACCTACATAGTTGGTATGGTTTAATTACTAACTATGAAACTAAACTTACTGATGAGCTTTCTTGGAACGTAGGTTTCGATTTAAGAACATATTATGGTAAGCACTTTAGAGTTGCATCTAACCTACATGGCTTAAATTCTTTTACAGATAATATTAGATTAAGAGATCAAAACAACGATCATCAAACTTACGGTAGTTTTGGAACATATAAGTTTGCTACAGCAACGGAAACATTTAGACCTTCTGGTTGGGAAGCTGCTTTTGATTCTTATCCATTAGATCAAAAAATCGGCTATAATAATGAGGAACGTATTTCTTATGGTGGTCTATTTACTCAGTTAGAGTATGCTAATGATAATTTATCTGCATTTTTCCAAGGTTCTGTTTCTAACCAATATCACCAAAGATTTGATGATTATCAATATGCTGATCAGTCATTAATTGATGGTACTTCTAGCCAATCAACCGGTGTAGCGTTACCTGCAGGAATAACGCCTGGTACAGATTCTGAAAAAGTGGATAATTTTGGATATAACGCAAAGGCAGGTTTTAGCTACAAAGCTTCCGATGCTCATGCTTTTTATGTTAACACTGGTTACTATAATCGTCAACCTTATCACGATAATATTTACTTGAATTTTACAAACCAAGTTAACCCATTAACGGAAAATGAAAAGATTTTCGGTTTAGAGGCTGGTTATGGTTTCAAGAGTTCAATATTCTCTGCTAATGTTAACTTGTATAGAACTTCATGGAAAGATAGAGTTGTATCTAGCTCTAATATTGTTGATGATGTGGTTCAATTTACTACCAACTTTGGTACCGAGCAATTGCACTCTGGTGTTGAATTAGACTTCAAATTAAGACCAGCAACCGATCTTTCATTTAATGGATTTTTATCTGTAGGTGATTGGGAATATAAAGGAGAAGCGGTACAACAAATTACTGATGAAAACAGAAATGTAATTAGCTTTGAAAATGAAGATTTTGATGGTGGTAAAGTTGGTGGTGCTGCACAATTATCTGGTGGTTTAGGCTTTGCCTATAAAATAAGCCAGAAGTTCTCAATTGATTCAGACTGGAGATATTATGATAACTTATATTCTGATGTAGGTGCGGTAAAAGAAAACCTTAAGTTGCCTTCTTTTAATTTATTGGATGCAGGTGTTACTTTTAAAGTTCCATTAGGTGTTGATAAGTTAAAACAATTGAAAATAAGAGGTAATATTAATAACGTTTTTGATACTGAGTATTTATCTAGATTAACTACCACTAACTTTGCAGAAGCTGGTGATGTAACTTATGATGGTATTGCGGTATCTAACCAAGGTTACTTTGGATGGGGTAGAACTTGGAACGTTACGTTACGTTACGAATTCTAAGATTTAATTCTTTATTAAAAAAAGACCCTGATTGTAAAATCAGGGTTTTTTTATGCGCAAAAATCAGTACTTTTAAAACTGAAAAAAATAAAACAATGTACGAAACTATTCACATGCTTCATTCCTATTTGGCTTATGTAGCATTAGCAGTATTATTCTTGGCGGTTGTAAATGCAATAACAGGACTTTTTGGGAATCGAATTTTTAATATGGGTAAAGATTTAAGATTAAGTCTTTTCGCATTAATCTTATGTCATATCCAATTACTTATAGGGCTAATATTATTCTTTGTTTCACCTAGTGGGTTAAGTGCAATACAAGAATTTGGTATGGGAGGGTTAACTTCAGCTGCGAGATTACTTGCAGTAGAACATCCATTCATTAATATTTTAGCCATAGTTTCAATTACTGTTGGTTGGTCTAGACATAAGAAATTTGTGGAAGGAAATAAGAAATTTAAAAGTATTGCTATTTTTTATGGTATTGGTTTATTGTTAATACTTAGTAGAATTCCTTGGGGTCAATGGTTTAATTAATTCAATAAAATTTATATATGTTTAAAATTACATCAACAGTTTTGATGGTGCTTTTTAGTGCCACAATCTTTGCTCAGAAAGTAGAATTGTTTAATGGTAAAAACTTAGAAGGTTGGACAAATTATGGTACTGAGAAATGGTACGTTGAGGACGGATTATTAATTTGTGAAAGTGGTCCAGATGCTCAATATGGTTATTTAGGTACAAATAAGAAGTATAAAAACTTTATTCTAGATTTAGATTTTAAACAAGAAGCAAATGGTAATAGTGGCGTTTTTATAAGATCTAATGTAGAAGGAACCACAGTTAGTGGGTGGCAGGTAGAAGTTGCCCCTCCTGGAGCGTATACGGGTGGTATTTACGAATCTTATGGTAGAAAATGGTTAATACAACCAGATCAGGAAAAGGATAAGGCTTTGAAATTTGGAGAGTGGAACCACATGAAAATTAAGGTAGATGGGGATTTGGTGACTTCCTGGGTAAACGGGGTAGAAATGGTTTCGTTAAATGATAAAATTATAGGCGAAGGTGATGGTTCCGTTTTATTACAGATACATGATGGTGGCGGTATAAAAGTAAAGTGGAAGAATATAGAAATAGTAGAATTGGATTAGTTCTATTGCTTATTTTTTTTAATTAAATGAAGATAAACAGGAAAGTGGTCGCTATATCCTCCAATATAGCTGCCACCTGCATAGGTACGTAGAGGATAACCTTTATATTTCCCTTTTGGGTCCATTAAGTATTCTGGTGCAAATATGCCAACTTTCCAATAACTATAACTTTGTTTTTGCTTATTTATAAGCGTAGATGTCATATATAGTTGATCAAATAAATTCCATTTATCACGGTAGGCCAAAGAACCTCTACCTTTTCTATAAAGTTTTTCCATAGGGCCATATAAACTAATAGAGTCTAGGTTTTTGTAATTCTTTTTTACTTGAAGGATCTTTTTAAAACTGGGATCAATGGGGTCATCATTGAAATCTCCCATACTTATTATTTTAGCATGTATATCTTTTCTTTGAACAGAATCTATAATGCGTTTATTAAGTTTGGCAGCTTCTAATCTAAAAGGTCTACTTCGGGCTTCGCCGCCACTTCTAGAAGGCCAATGGTTTACTATAAAGTATATTTTTTCATTATCTAAAAGACCTTCTACAATAAGTTGATCCCTTGTGTAATCGCGTTTACCTTCTAAATTGAAGAGCAGTAATCTATGGCTATTGAAATTGACTGGTACAAAAGCACTTTTCTTATATAGCAAAGCAACATCAATACCGCGTTCATCGGGAGAATCGAAATGAACAATTCCGTAGTTAAATTTTGACAGATTTTTGTGATGTACTAAATCTTCTAAAACACGTAAATTTTCGACCTCGCAAATACCTATAACATCTGGAGCGGTTTTATTATCATCAGAACCAATTTCAGAAATAACTCTGGACATATGCTCAACTTTCTGCAGATAACGTTCTATTGTCCAATTGTCTTTTCCTTCAGGTGTTCTATCATCATCATAAACTAAAGTGTCATTTTTTGTGTCAAACAGGTTCTCTAAATTGTAAAATGCAATAGTTCTAATTTGATAAGTATCCGAATTTTGAGCAAATGTCCAAATGGGTAATAAGAGGACGATGGTATATATAAAGCGCATTATAGAGCGTATTTTATCTTAATTATTTACGAGTATACGGAATTTTCACGTTAATTATTTCTTAAATAGTATCTTAATGGCTCATTAATAAGGCATTAACCTATAGAATGATTAAGAACACCCTGTTTTTAGTATTATTATTCAAAATGTTTTCTCTACATGCGCAAAGCACTTTGTCTATTACAGGAATCATAAAAGATAGGATTAAAGATGAGGCTATTTCAGATGCTGAAATATTTTTAGAAGGAGAACTGTCATCCATTAAAACTAATGAATTTGGAGAGTTCGTATTAAAGGTTTCAAAAAACGGAGCATACATACTTCAAATATCTGCAATTGATTTTAGCCTTAAACGAATTCCGTTATTTCTTGAAGGGAAGAATATTAATTTAGGTGCCATTTTATTGGAGCCTGATATTACTGTTGAACAATCAATAAACCTGGTTACTATTACCGATGATGAGCTATTAGATGATGAAGTAAATTCAAATGCATTGGCATTATTACAATCTACAAAAGATATTTTTCTGAATAGGGCTGCTTTTGATTTTGGACAAGCATTTTTTAGGGTAAGAGGCTATGATTCTCAATATGGTGAAGTACATCTTAACGGTATCCCAATGAACAAAATGTATGACGGCAGACCTCAATGGAATAACTGGGGAGGCTTGAACGATGTAATTAGAAATCAGCAATATTCAAACGGACTTACTGCTTCAGATTTTACTTTTGGCGGAATTCTGGGAAATACAAATATAGACTTAAGACCATCGGGTTTACGACCAGGTACACGGCTATCATCATCCGTATCAAACCGAACATATAGCGGTAGGCTAATGGCTACTTATAATTCCGGAGTAAAAAATGAAAAATTTGCTTACATAATATCTGCTTCGCGAAGATGGGCAAAGCAGGGGTTTATTAAAGGCACTTTGTACGATTCGTACTCCGTTTATAGTTCAATGGAATATTTATTAAATGATAAGAATACGATATCGGCAACTGCAATCATCGCATCTAATAGAAGAGGGCGTTCTTCTGCGATTACCGAAGAGGTGTTCGAAATTCAAGGGAATAGGTATAATCCGTATTGGGGATATCAGAATGGAAAAATCAGAAACTCAAGAGAACGGCATATACAGGAACCATTGTTCTTGTTAAACTATCATCACGAATCTAAAAATATACAAATTAACGCTGGGTTAGCATATCAAACGGGTATATATAAAAGAAGTCGTTTAGGGTATTTTAATGCTCCTAACCCGGATCCTACATATTATAGATATTTACCAAGCTTTTATCTCAATAGCCCAATTGGCGCCAATTTTGAAAGTGCAATACAAGCGGAAGAAGGGTTTATTGAAAATTCGCAGTTAAATTGGGCTACTATTTATAAAGCGAATAGGAGTATTGGGCAAAATGGCGAGGCTGCTTATGTGTTTTATGATGATATCGTAAAAGATAATCAGTTTACGGCTAGGTTAACATCGAACATAGCTATAGATAGACATTTAAGATTGGACTTAGGACTAACACATAGACAGCTTAATTCTAAAAATTACGCTCAATTAAATGATTTGTTGGGGGCGGAATATCATAGGGATATTGATGTTTTTTCAGAAACATTAAACGATATAGTTTCAGAGGTCAACAAGAGTAATGGTGATATTTTTAATTACAACTATAATTTAAAAGGAAGTGATACCGATTTATTTGCGCAGTTAAATGCAGAATATAATAAAGTTAGATCATTTATATCCGGTAGGTATACTAGGGTTGGTTACCAAAGAAATGGCTTGTTCGAAAATGAACGTTTTATAGGTAATTCGCTTGGTGATAGTGAAAAAATAAATTTTTCCAATTGGTCATTAAAAACGGGTGCGTCTTACACCATTACCGGCAGGCATTGGGTTTCGGTTAATTCGGCATACATTAACAAAGCACCTACACTTCAAAATATTTTTATAAATCCGAGAGAAAGTAATGCCACGGTACCAGATATTCAAAGTGAAAAGATAACAAGTTTAGATGTTAGTTATTTTCTAAGAATGCCAAAACTTACAGGGAGGCTGACAGGGTTTTTCACCCGTTTTCAAAATACAACTGATGTAAATTTTTTCTTTGTTGATTCTGGTGTAGGGTCAGACTTTGTTCAAGAAGTGTTGACCGATTTGGATAAGTTGCATTTGGGGACAGAGTTGGGTATGGAGTATCAATTATCAAGTGCCGTAAAATTGTCTTTGGTAGCTTCGGTAGCAAAACATGTTTATGCCAGTAACCCATTTGTGACTATAAATTTCGATACCGCTGGTGCAAGTGAAGACGTTATAGATGTCTCGGGTTCAAAGTTTTTAGGGCAATCCGCGATAAAAGAATACAAATTGGCACAAGGTCCGCAAAAGGCAATTGCGACAGGTATCGAATATAGAGATCCTAAATATTGGTGGGTAAGTATGACTGCTAATTATCTAGGTAATAATTATGCAAATATTTCAACGATAACCAAAACTCAAAGTTTTTTAATAGATCCAGAGACACAACTACGTTTTCCTGATGCTACAACAGAGAATGTTGAAAAACTTCTGAAACAAGAAAGGTTAGATAATTTCTACCTTTTAAATATGGTAGGAGGCAAATCTTGGTTAAAAAAAGGGAAGTATATCAGTGTATTTGCCAGTATCAATAATGTTTTTGATACAACTTTTAGAACAGGTGGTTATGAACAAAGTAGAAATGGAAACTACGGTCAATTAAAACAAGATAATTTAAGTGGTAACCCATCCTTTGCACCTAAATACTGGTACGGATTTGGTAGAACCTATTTTTTAAATTTTGCATTTAGCTTTTAATTCAAAGTGATAAAAATGACTTTTAAAAACAATGGCTTTAAGAGAATAATTAGTATAAGTATTATGCTGGTAATTCTCTCTTGCGTTAAAAACAGGGATTTTGACTCACCTGAAATAGTTTGCTCAGACGCAGAATTTACAATGATAAGTATGGCTGAACTTAAAAATTTTTATGACGGGGAAACAGTTCAAATACAAGAAGATTTAGTTGTTGAGGGTTTTGTGACTTCTTCAGATAAAAAAGGAAATTTTTTTAATGTTATTCATTTTCAGGATGAAGCCAGTAATGCAACAGAAGGTCTGCAAATAGAATTAGAGCTTAGAGATTCACATTTATTTTTTGATGTTGGGCAGCAAATACGCATTAAACTAAAAGGATTGTATTTAGGGCGATCCAATGATGTTTTTAAAATTGGCGGAGTATTTACCTCTTTTGGCAATCGTAGTGTGGGCAGGTTGCCTTATGGTGTGGTTTTCGACCATGTTTTATCCTCTTGTTCCGTTAATGAAGGTATACAGCCAACAACAATCACTATTGCGGAATTAAATGATAGTATGCTTGGCATCTTAATTACTATTGAGAACGTTGAAATAAAGGAAGACGAACTAGGGCAAACTTTTGCTGTTGCAGAAGAAGAGACAAAAAGGACTCTGGTTGATTGTAATGACAATGAGGTGATTTTGTTAAATAGTGGCTATTCTGCTTTTCAAGCACAAATACTTCCAGGTAAAATGGGAACCGCTACGGGTATTTTAGTGAAGGACAAAGGGGAGTATCAAATCGTTGTTAGAACTGTGGAGGATTTATATTTTGAAAAAGAACGATGTGAAAATGTTATTGATGAATTTACTTCTAATGCAATATTGATATCTGAAATTGCTGACCCAAATAATAACGCAGGAGCTAGATTTATAGAGCTGTATAATTCATCTAATGAACCTTTATCTTTGAAAGGATGGAGCTTGGTACGTTACACAAATGATAATATTGAGGTAAGTTCGACTATAGACTTGTCAGAATATATAATGGAGGCAAATGCACTATTGGTCATTTCACCAAATGGTGACGAATTTGAAAGTGTGTATGGTTTTGCACCTGATATATTGGTAGGTACAAATTCTCCTGCAGATTCAAACGGAGATGATAATATTGCGTTAGTTGATCCTTTCGGAAAAATAATAGATATGTTTGGTGAAATTGGAGAAGATGGTACTGGTACCAACCATGAATTTGAGGATGGTAAAGCGGTTAGAAAACTAGAAATCACATTTGCAAATTCTAGCTTTACTGCAAGTGAATGGATAATCTATAACGATACAGGTGAGATGGGAACAATAAATTTTCCACAGAATGCTCCTAATGATTATTCTCCAGGTTTACGATAAAGAACACTAATCCTTTTTCTCTATTATATTAATAAGGGCACTTTCAGTTAAAGGTTTAACAAGATAACCTTTAACCAGTTTGTAGTTTTTGGCCTTGTCCATGAGAGTAGGGCTTATAAATGAGCTAGTAATGTAAATTTGAATATGCTTAATTTTATCTTCTGGTAAATCTTCAAATTCTTCTAAAAAAGACCATCCATCTCTCTTAGGCATATTTATATCTAGAAAAATAATCGTAGGTAATGTTATGTTTTCTACAAGTAGGCCAATTAACCCATCCAAAGCTTCTTGTCCACCGCTATAATATAAAACGTTATCGCTAAAATCTACTTGTTTTAAAATGATTTTACTGCTTATAGAAAAGAACTCGTCATCATCTATGATACAACAACTAGAAAATGCACTCATTTATAATTAATAAAAGTTAAACACCCGCGCCACAAGATAGCTAAATACTAGTGTTTAACTAAATTTTTAAATAGCATGTTATTAACAACACACTACCTATTTGGGTATACAATTATGTGATAAAGGTGCCACTGTATTGGTTGCGACTATGTTTTATTTGATTTTAATATGTTGGTAAGATCATTAGGGGTAATGGGTTTTAAAATATAATTAGTTACTTGGTTATAGTCTTTTACACGTTCTAAATCTCTTGGGTCAACAGATGAACTTATAATATAGATTATAGTTTTTTTTGAGGTATTATTAGGGTAGTTCTTAAATTCATCTAAAAATTCCCAACCATCCATAATGGGCATATTTAAATCTAAAAACATTACTTCTGGTAAAGATTCTTCATCTTTAATCATAGTATAAAGACCATCTAAAGCTTCTTGACCATTATTGTAAACAATAATATTTTTCGCAAAATCTATCTCTTTCATTATTCTTTTTGTTCCATAAATGAAAATAGGATCGTCATCTATTATACAACATGTACTAATGCTCTTCATTTTTAACTTTGTTTTAATTCTATAAAAATAGTGGAGCCTTGGTCAACAACACTCTCTATTTTAATACTTCCGCCCATTGACTCAATTTGGTTTTTGGTAATGAACAGGCCTATGCCTTTAGCATCTTTATGATTATGAAAGGTTTTGTACATCCCAAATATTTTATCGCCATGGCGCTTTAAATCTATTCCTTGCCCATTATCGGAAAAAGTAATTAGAATTTTATCATCTTTTAAAAATGTTTTTACCTCAATAACCGGTAACCGGTCTTTTGATCTATATTTTAAAGCATTTGTAAGAATATTTAAAAAAATGCTTTCTAAATAAGCAGGAACGGCATTAACAAAGTGATTACTAGAAATATCTAATTTAATAATAGCAACATCTTTTTCAAGTAAACCCTCAATACTCTTTTCGCATTGCTGAATTGTTTTTAATATGTTTATTTTTCGAAGATTTTTAAGAGGCGTAGTTTTTACCTGAACTACGTCGTTTAAATGACGTATAGTTTCGGCTAAACTTTCAGCGGCATTCGAAATCATTCTATTTAAATTTTGTCGTTCATCTTCCTCTTTTTCGTTAGTTAAAAAGTTGGCCAACATGGTCAAATTTGTAGAATGTGAGCGTAAATTATGCGAAACTATATGAGCAAAATTCATTAGACTTTCATTTTGGCTCTTTGTAACTTTCAATAAATCTTTTAATTTTTTTTCAGATTTAATTCTATCTGTAATATCTAAAAATTGGGTAATGGCATGTGTAGTTTTCCCTTCTAGGTCTTTTACTGGTGTTACTCCTATTATGGCATGTACCATACTGCCATTTTTATGAAAGTACCTTTTTTGTATTTGATAGTTGTTTTTTTTACCGTTGAATACCTTGCTTTTAAATGATGAACTATTTTCTAAATCATCGGGATGGGTAATATCTGTGGTCTTCATCTTTAACAACTCCTTTTCTGAATACCCTAAACTTTTCGATAAACTTTTATTAGCTTTTAACCATTTAAGTTCGGGGCTTACTAAGGCCATACCTATTGCAGCATTCTCAAAAGTTTTTGTAAATGATTTGGCACTTCGCTTAAGCCTGAGTTCGGTGCTTCGCAATTCCGTAATGTCCCAATTAGCCCCAGTCATTTTAACAGCTTTGCCATTTAGGTCATTTATTGTTTTAGAAATGCCCTTAATATATTTTACGCTTCCATCTTGTAGTTTAATTCTAAACTCTTCATCAAAATCTTTAATACCGTTGATAGCATCTTCCGTTGCCTGTAAAATTTTCTTTTTATCGGAAGGGTGAATGGTAGAAGACCAAGCTTCAAATACACCTGTGAAATTTTTTTTTGAGATTCCAAATATGTTATACATTTCGTTATCCCATTCTAACTCATTTGAAATAAGGTTATATTCCCATATGCCAATTTTAGCTGTTTCGGTAGTAATTTTTAAGCGTTCCAATATGTCAACATGGGCCAATTCAAATTTTTTCTTTTGGTCTATATCTTGAAAAGTGCCAACCAATCTAACAGGATTGCCATTTATACTTTCTACTTCGCCTTTAGCACGTACCCAAACTTCATTGCCTTTAGCGGTAACTATTATTAATTCCGTATCAAAAGGTATACCTTTAGTAATAGCAGCGTTTACTAGTTTGGTTATTTTGTTTCTATGAACACCTTCTTTGTAAAAATTTATACCGTTTTCAAGGTTTACGTCATAATCCGCACCAACTTCATGAATATCTTTTGTGGTTTTTGTCCAATTAACTAAATTGGTTTGTAAATCTAGCTCCCAACAACCTATACGAGCAACTTCTTCCGCTTTGTGGAGTAATTCCAATTCTTTTTTGTCACGCGTAATATCTTCCAAAAAAATCATTATTCCGGTCAAAATATTATCATCGTTTTTCCATGGCGAAATTTTCCATTTTAACCATTTTATCTTTCCATCTAATAGTGTAAATTTTTGGCCGGAATTGATGTATACCTTTTTATTTGATAAACAGGATTTTATGGTGTTTTTAAAAAGAATAGGAGTATCAATTATTACATCAAAAATAAATTTACCTTCTAAATCCGTTTTGTCATCGGTAAAATCACTTTGCCACTGGCTAGAGTAAGTAATAAAGTTTAACTTAGTGTCGATGATAGCGATGGCTGTGGGGGTCTCTTTTAAAAGAAAGTCAACGGCTAATGTTTTCAATATGGAGTGTTTTATGCATTAAAGGTACATTTTTATTATAAAGTAAGAAAATATATCAGTTAAACGAAAGTATAATCTGTAGTATTTCTTACAAATTTTTAATTTTCACTAAACTATTAATTTATGAATGAGTTTTTTTTTAAAGCGATAAGGGAGGGGAATTTTAATGAGGTAAAACCAATGATAGAAAAAAACCCTGTGCTAATAAATAGTAAAGATTTGCGTGGGTCTACCCCATTGATTCTTGCTACGTATTATGATGAAATGGAAATTGCATCGTTATTACTGGAAAAAGGTGCCAAAATAGATGCGGTAGATGCATCTGGCAATACAGCTTTAATGGGAGTTTGTTTTAAGGGTTATACAGATATCGCAAAACTTTTAATTGAAAAAGGTGCTCAATTAAACGAGAGAAATGCTATGGGTGCCACTTGTCTTATCTATGCGGCTCAATTTAATCGTTTAGAAATAGCCAAATTGTTAATAGCAAACGGTGCAGATAAAGTTATTAAAGATAATAGGGGTAATACAGCACTAGACCATGCAAAAACCCAAGGATTAAATGCTTTTATAGACTTATTAGAGTAAAATGACACAAAATAATATTGGTTTAAAGATAGCTTTAATACAGACGGAACTATTTTGGGAAGACCCCATTGCCAATAGAGCCATGTTTACTTCCAAAATTGAACAAATTAGAGAAGCTGTTGATATCATTGTCTTGCCCGAAATGTTTACATCGGGTTTTACAATGTCCCCTGATAATTTAAAGGAGGAAGAAGGTATATTGACATTAACTTGGATGAAACAAATGGCCAGCAAGTATAATACGGCCATTGTTGGTAGTACTGTTTTTAAAGAGGATAGTTTCAACTACAATAGATTATTTTTTATAAAGCCAAATGGAGAAACATTTGCTTACGATAAAAAGCATACGTTTACTTTGGCCGGGGAGCATGTAAAATTCACTGCTGGTTCCCTAAGGTTAATTGTGGATTATAAAGGTTTTAAAATTTGCCCCTTAATTTGCTATGATCTCCGTTTTCCAGTTTGGAGTAGAAACACAGAAAATTTTGACATTTTGATTTACGCAGCAAATTGGCCTGCACCAAGAATTAATGCGTGGGATACTTTATTAAAGGCCCGCGCCATTGAGAACATGGTCTATTGCATAGGAGTAAACCGCATTGGAACAGATAAAATAGGCCACAATTACCCAGGACATACAAGTTGTTATAATCCACAAGGTGGTTTAATGGAAATTTCTAAGAAGGAAGAAATTTTGATAGTAGAAATAAGTAAAAATGAAATTGATGGTTTACGAACTAAGCTTCCTTTTTTAGAAGATCGCGATCAATTTAATTTAATAGGTTAAAAGTTTCTACTTTTTCCCAATTGGCCCGTAGCTCAATTAAGGATGGGTAATAGCTAATTTTTTCGGGTTGTATTTTCTTTAAAAAATTACCGGTATCCCATTTTCGATTTGCATTTTCATCGAATATTACCCTGGCCATATATTTACCTGGATTTAAATTATTAAATACAAAGACCTTACCTTCTTCGGCATAGATTTCTCTTTGTAGTTCCCCTTTATCATTTGTAAGCTGAACAATTATGGGATATTTTATATTAGACCCATTGATATTAATAGTAAGATTACCATAGTCAGCAATACTTTTTGTTCTCATATTAAAGTAAACAGTATCGTTGGTATTTTCAAAGAAATCGGTAACAGCCCCTGGTAAAAGTTCAATTCTGTAATTTTGATTAGGCAATACTTTAAAATCAAAATTAAGCTGATTTTCAAGTGTATCTAGTTTTAAATTATGAACAACTAAAATAGAGTCTTTGTCTATTAGTTTTATTTTGGTACTATCAACGTTCATTAAAGGAGAATTGACCATTAGATTAATAGGCTTGTCAAAATCCAAATTACCACTTTGATTTAAAGATAATTTAAGAGAATCGAAGGCAACTTTTCTACTTTTAACATTAAAAGTATCAGAAATTTTTAAGCTTTCATTGGTAATTGCAAAAAGTAAAGAGTCCATTTTATATGGGGTAAACCAAAAATTTAAGGTGTCTTTTTCTCTTTCTTTTGTAACCCTATATTTTACTGAATCTGGTAAAGCTGTAATGGTTTTAATAGCTAACGAGGAGCCGTCGCCGTAATAGCCAAAACTTATTTTATTACTAGCTTCCATACTAGGTACTGCAACCCCATAATCAGGTATCTCTTTAAAAAGGTTTAATAAATAAATAGAATCTGTGGGTAAGTTTATAGTGTCTTCAACAAAGCCAATTTTATCAGATTTTTGGTCAAATAAATTGTTTCCGGCAGCATCTTTTATTGCAAATAAGGCATATTTACCTTCCTTTAAATTTTTTAGTTTAAAGATAACGGCACTATCAAGTGTGTTAGTTATATAATTTGGCGGTTTTTTATAAAGTGTAGAATCTGTATACGTACTATCTATTTTATATAACATAATGCTCACAAATTCATCGACCTTTTTGTTGAAAGCATCAGTTATAACGCCCGAAAGTTCTAGGGAATCTATATAATTGCCGGTGGAAAAAACATAGGTAAAGAAGGGTAGTGGATTTTCTTCATTATTATCAACAATACCCTGGCCAAAATTTAAGGTATAAGTAGTATTGGGGTCTAAAGTATCCTTAATAGTAATTTCTACATATTTATTTGCATTACCTAATGGAGTAAGTACGGGAGCGTATTTTAAGGGTGGAGATATAATGAGCTGTTTTTGAATATCTTTTAGTTTTACAAGCTCGTTAAAATAAAGCCTTATTTTTTGTTCATTAAAATTGACACTCATGTTAGGGGGCTCCGCCCTTAATAATTCTGGAGCAGTGGTATCTTTTGGACCACCAGTAGGTGTTCCTCGTTGGGCACATTGGTAAGAAACCAATACTATGATAAATACGAATACAAATCCAAGAATTTTTCTACTCATAAGTGCTATTATCGATTACAAAGAAACGACATATTTTATAGAAATCTATCCGTTAGATACAACTGCCATACTTAAAATATAAATCGTTACCTCTTTAATATCCTTAAAAGTGTTTGCGCATATCTCCATAGTTGCTCCAGTAGTAATAACATCATCAATCAATAAAATAGATTTATTCTCCAGAAGTTGTGGGTTTTTAATTTCATATAAAGAACGGTTATCATACCATCTGTTTAATCTGTTCTTTTTAGTTTGGGTTCGGGTATTTGCAGTTTTAATTAAAAAATTATCGGCATAACAAGTATTAAGATGTAATGCAATTTGTGTTGCAAAAAGCGATACTTGGTTATAACCGCGTTTACTTAGTTTTTTACGATGTAAAGGTACAGGAATAACAAAATCAATATGATTTAGATGCCCTTGCTCTTTTAATATTTGACCTTGCCAATCTCCTAAGAACTGTCCAATACTTTCTTGGTTTTTGTACTTTAAATAATGAATTAGATTTTTTACAATCCCAGTTTCGGTAAAATGTAAGAATGAACTTGCCTTTTTAATGTTAATTCGACCATAAAAAATACGGTCAACAGCATTTTCAACGTTAAAGTTGTACTCGGTGAGTGGTAATTGATGTCGACAAGATGTGCAGAGAGTAACCTCTCCTCTATATAATCGTGCATTACAACCAAAACATGATATGGGCAATAGAATGTTAGTAACATCCTTTAGTATATTTGATATTCTATTTTGCATCCAATTTTACAGATTTAATTAACCTACAGCCGCTTTTAAATGAATAGTCAAGATACCAAATTCAATTATAAAATAATACTCGCCGCATTTGTGGCGGTTATTATTGCGCTTTTAATTGCCTTCTATTATAGTTATGCACAGTCGAATTCTCAAATTGATTTTTTAGAACAAGAGAAAGCTATTCTTATAAAAGATCTTACTATTATGAAAGCAGATGTAGATCGTTTGTCTGCCAAGAATGAAATGAACGAAATTGAACTTCAAGATTCTAAATTTAAAGTGCAAGAACTTTTAGATTCTGTAGGGCGATTAAATTTTACAGTTCAGAAATTAAGAGAGTTTAAAACCGAACTACGTAGATTGGAATCTAAGAACGATAGTTTAATACTTAAAAATAATTTCTTGCGCTATAATAACATGCTACTTACCGATAAGTATGATGAGTCGCGTAAACAGGTTGAAGAATTGCGTGCAAATAGTAATTCGTTAGCAGAAGCGGAAGCGTTACAAAGAAGAAAAATACTTGAGCTTAATCAAAAATTAAAAACAAAGAGCTATTTAAAAATGGCCAATGCAGAAGGAAGTGGCTTTAGGTTAATTAGAGGTACAAGGCCCACAAAGACCAATAAAGCTTCTATTATAGAAAAACTGAGAGGTTGTGTGACCATATTGGCGGATGAGAGTGAGGCAAATAATGAAAAAATAATTTATTTGCAATTCTTAGACCCAAACAAGCAGGTTATTGAAGATAACGCCAATACTATTACCGTAAATGGTAATGTTTATAGCAAAAGGGTAGCGTTTGTTTTTACAGGCATAGATATGTATTTATGTGATTCTATTACCATACCAGAAGGTTCTTTAATGGATGGTAATTACACCTTAAATGTATTTGAAGATGAACGATTAATTACTTCTTCGGAATTTCAATTAAAATAATTATTCTTTTTTTGGGCTATTATTCTATTTTTGCCACATGGCAAAGCAAGAAGATGATTTTAAGCGTGTAATTTCTCACGCAAAGGAATACGGTTATGTATTCCAATCAAGTGAAATTTATGATGGGTTGAGCGCAGTATATGACTACGGTCAAAACGGCGCAGAACTTAAAAAGAATATACGTGAGTATTGGTGGAAAGCTATGGTTCAGCTCAATGATAATATTGTTGGGTTAGACGCGGCTATATTTATGCACCCGTTAACATGGAAAGCTTCTGGGCATATAGATGCGTTCAATGACCCTTTGATTGATAATAAAGACTCTAAGAAAAGATATCGTGCAGATGTTTTGGTTGAAGATTATGTAGCTAAAATTGATGCAAAAATAGAGAAAGAGGTCAGCAAGGCCGAAAAGCGCTTTGGCGATACTTTTAATAAAGAGACTTTTTTAGCTACCAATCAGCGGGTAGTTGATTATCTACAACAAGGGAAGACTATTTTAAGTCGTTTAGGGAAATCTTTACAGAAAGAGGATCTTGCTGACGTAAAAGCGCTTATTGAAGAATTGGATATAGCCTGTCCAATGTCCGGTTCTAAAAACTGGACAGATGTAAAGCAGTTTAACCTAATGTTCGGCACCAAATTAGGAGCAAATGCCGAAAGTGCAATGGATCTATTTTTAAGACCGGAGACTGCACAAGGTATTTTTGTAAATTTTTTAAATGTACAGAAATCTGGTCGTATGAAAATTCCTTTCGGAATTGCACAGACTGGTAAAGCTTTTAGAAATGAAATTGTTGCGAGACAATTTATTTTTAGAATGAGAGAATTCGAACAAATGGAAATGCAATTTTTTATTCAACCTGGTTCCCAAAAAGAGTGGTACGAGGTTTGGAAAGAAAAAAGGATGAAATGGCATTTATCTTTAGGTTTAGGTCAAGAGAACTATCGTTTCCATGATCATGAAAAATTAGCACATTATGCAGATGCAGCAGCTGATATAGAATTCCGTTTTCCATTCGGTTTTAAAGAATTAGAAGGAATTCATTCCCGAACCGATTTTGATTTAAGTAGTCACGAAAAATTTTCAGGTAAAAAGCTTCAGTATTTTGATCATGAGGTTAATAAAAACTACGTGCCCTATGTGCTGGAAACTTCTATTGGTTTAGATAGAATGTTCTTAGCCGTATTCTCAAACTCATTAGTGGAAGAAGAATTAGAAAATAATACCACAAGAACAGTTCTTAAATTACCTGCGGTATTAGCCCCAATTAAAGCAGCTATTTTACCATTATTGAAGAAAGATGGTTTGCAAGAGGTAGCACAAAGTATTGTTGATGAACTTAAATATGATTTTAACGTAGCATACGATGAAAAAGATGCGGTTGGTAGACGTTATAGAAGGCAAGATGCCAATGGTACCCCATTCTGTATTACGGTAGATCACCAAACATTAGAAGACCAAACGGTTACAATAAGGCATAGGGATTCTATGGAACAAGAGCGTGTTGCTATATCCGCATTAAATGGAATAATCCATAATGCTGTTGATATGAAAACATGGTTGAAAAAAATGGAATAGACTACTAAAGAATGTAGTTTAACTTTAGGCCTCCATAATAATTAATAGTGTTCCCAGGGTAGAAATACCTTGGGGCATTTCCACCAAACCCACTAGCGTTGATTAATACTGATTGAGCATATTTGGCATCAGTTAAGTTATTAATACCAAAATCTAAACCTATTCTTATTTTGTCAGAAACCTGTTTCTTGTAGCCTAATTTAAAGTTTACAAGATTAAAAGAAGTGCTGTAAAGAGTATTGGCATCAGTCAAAGGTATTTCATCTACAAATTGATGTGTAATATTTAGGAAAAAACCATTACCAAAATTAGTTTGCAAACCTGAATTAATTTTGTTTTTAGGAATACCCGTTAAGGCATTTTCAGAATAATCCTCGTTAGCTTCTTCATCTATAAAATCAACAAACTTATGATTGCTATACGTGTAATTAACAAATGGTGTTAGTGATATTTTTTTAGATAAGGTAAATCGATAACTCAAATCTAAATCAACACCTTGATGCCTTGTTTTACCTGCATTCCGGCCAATGTATTGGTTGTCACCTACACGTTTGGCCACAAGTAAATTTTTTATAGGCATTAAATAGACCGCAATAGTTAATTTTAACTTGTCATTTTTGCTTTTATGGTCAATACCAAGCTCATAATTTGTTCCTGTTTCCTGAACAATATCAGGATTTATGATTCCATTGGGTGTTAGGGTTTCTTCTAAACTCGGGTTAGAAAAACCGCGACTTACATTAGCAAACAATTGACTATTAGGTCTTACAGAATAATTGATATCTAAGCTAGGTAAGAATAGGGTTCTAAAATCTCTATTGGCGCTAGTATTTAATTCGTTTAAATTGAATAAGTCTCTAAAATCGTATTGAGTTTTATTTATATTAATACCCAACTGCGCTTTAAGTTTAGATGTAAATGGGTATAATATTGTGGCAAAACCATTAAATTGATTTCTAAATTCTTTGTTTTTGGAAAGCATATCGCCTTGTAGGCTTCCTTTATTATCATTCTCTCCATACAAGTTTTCGAAAGTTCCCCAGGTATATTCATCTTTATAAAGTTCACCGCCAAAAGTGTATGATAGCGAATTTTCTAAAAATTTAAAATTACCGGTAAACAACGTTCTAAAACCAAAACCATTTGTATACTCATCTAAAATATTAAATGGAGCAGGCTCGTAATGATCTAAATAGGTGTAAAATAAACTAGTAGTGTTTTTTAATTTACTGCTAGCGTAATAGGTGTGCGAAAGGCCTACAAGGCTATAATTGTTATCTTCATATCCTTTTGATGCCTTCCAGATAAAAGCTGCTTGGGTAGGGTCTTCGTCAAAATCCTCTTGGCTTAGCGAGCTGGCAATTTGTGCGGAATAATCAATATGATTTACTAATAGACCTACTTCACTTTTATCAGAAAGTTTAAAAATTGTGTTTAAAAGAAATCCGTCACGTTCAAATCTATTATTCTCACGGTACCCGTCAATTTCCATATGCCCGTATTGAAAAGTCATATAGAAATCGTTCTGAGAATGTGTAAATCCAAAACTATTTTTTAATAACCCAAAAGAGCCAATGGTGGTATTGTTAGTAAATTTTGTAGGTTGGTTACTAAGCTGCTTGGTATTTAAAATAATCGACCCTCCCAAATTAGTGCCAAAACCTGTACCCTTTGGCCCTTTAATAATTTCAACAGAGGTAAGGTTTTCTAAATCAAAAGCTTCAATAGTGGACGAACCTGTTCCATTGGTTATAGGAATATTATTGTAGTAAAGCCTTAATTTATCTGTACCATATGGTGTTCTTGAGCCTACACCTCTTATGGTTATTCTGTTCGTATTTAAAGCACCAGAGAGTGCATAAACTCCCGATACTTGATTTATAGAACTAATGAAATCAATAGGGCTATAATTGGCAAATGTTATGGCGCCAATGGTTTTTGAAGGTATAATGCCAATTGCATTTTTAGCGGTAAGAGTATCAATTACAATAACTTCATTTAGTACCGTAACACTGTCTTTTAAAGATGTAGACTGGGCAAAAATGTTTACGGATAACAAAAAAAGAAGTAAAGATAAAATTGTATTTTTCATAAGAGTGTAAACCTCAAAAATACCTATTAAAATCGAAAACCTATAGATAAACCAGCTCTGAACAAAAAGTCATTTTGAAAATCTTCAGGATTAATATTTCTACCTAAACCTAAATTTATTTCAAGAATAAAACGTTGACTTCTAGTGGTCCATTTAGATCCTGCACCTAAACCAAGAACGGTGGTGGTATAATCAAAGTCTCTACTACCCAGGCTTTGTGATAGTTCAGAATCTTCTCCGGTATAATAAAGGCCAAAGACTTCTGCAAAAAATCCGCTTCGAGGATTATATCCAAAATATGCTCTTAAATTGGGTCCAATACCAAAATTGCCATTATAATCAGTAGGGTCACCATTAAAATATAAGGTGCCGCCTAAGCTTGCATCTTCGGTTATATAGTATTCATAACTAGTTTCTACTGATGAAGTAGCTAAAAATTGACCGATATTAATTTTAACTTCATGGTTGTTTAAGTTATTTGGGTAAGCTTGCGCAACAATATAAGAGGAATAGAAGATTAAAACGGCAGAAAATAAATACTTGTACATGAGTTTTTGTTTAATGATAATAATTGCATGCAAATTATATTCCAAATCTGTGAAATTATGATTTTATTGAGTGGTAATCGTCAATAATCTAGTACTCTTTTTTATTTTTAAACCTAAACAATACAGAATGAAAATTATATCCTATAATGTAAATGGAATTAGGGCAGCAGTAAAAAAAGGTTTTTTAGATTGGTTAGTGACCGTTTCTCCAGATGTTGTTTGTTTGCAAGAAATAAAGGCCAACGAAGAGCAATTAGATCTTTTATTGTTTGAAGAGGCAGGTTATAAATACAATTATTGGTACAGTGCTCAAAAGAAGGGATATAGTGGTGTCGCCATACTTTCCAAAACAAAACCAGATAATGTAGTATTCGGTACGGGAATAGAGTATATGGATTTCGAAGGGAGAAATATAAGAGCAGATTTTGGAGATATTTCTATAATGAGCATGTATTTACCTTCTGGCACTAATCTTCAACGTTTAGATCATAAACTTATGTACATGGCAGATTTTCAAGAATATACTAATGAGTTGCTTTTAAGTAGGCCTAATTTAATTGTGCTAGGGGATTATAATATTTGCCATAAAGCAATAGATATTCACAACCCTGTTGGTTTAAAAAATGTATCCGGTTTTTTACCGGTAGAACGGGAATGGATAGGAAATTTTATAGCGAGCGGGTTTTTAGACAGCTTTAGGGAGTTTAATTCTGAACCGGATAATTATACTTGGTGGAGCTATAGAGCTAATGCTAGAAATAACAATAAGGGTTGGCGGTTAGATTATGCCATGGTTGCCAAAACATTAAAAAAGAGATTGTCAAGATCGGTAATATTATCGGGTGCCAAACATAGTGATCACTGTCCTATATTGGTAGAGATAGATAGTTAGTGATATGGGAGCATTATAGATGGTATCCTCAATATATTTAGTAGTTTTGCGTTGTATTTAAGAATAAAAAAATTAAATGATCTATACCAAATTACCACATACAGAGATTGAAGTAAGTAAACTATGTTTGGGTACAATGACCTGGGGCAATCAAAATACAGAGACCGAGGGCCATGAGCAAATTAACTTTGCAATTGATAAAGGAATTAATTTTTTTGATACTGCAGAATTATATCCAATACCTGCACACAAAGATAGGTATGCAGCTACTGAGAAGATTATTGGCAATTGGTTCAAAAAAAATGGAAACAGGGAAGATATAATACTCGCTTCGAAAATAGCTGGTAAGGCTGAAATGACGAAATTTATTAGAACTACAGGTTTTACTAGAGAGTCAATTATTTCTGCAGTTGAGGGTAGTTTAGAAAGATTACAAACCGACTATATTGATATTTATCAATTGCATTGGCCAGATAGAAGCACAAATTATTTTGGTCAACGAGGTTTTAAACATGATATAACTGATTATTGGGAAGACAATATTCATCAAGTATTAGAAACGTTACGTGATTTAATTCGCGAAGGCAAAATTAGGCATGTGGGAGTTTCAAATGAAACACCTTGGGGCATGATGCGTTTTTTAGAAGAAAGTAAGGTTCATGGTACATTACCAAGAACTATAACCGTACAGAACCCTTATAGCTTATTAAATAGATTGTTTGAGGTTGGTATGGCAGAAATTTCTGCTCGGGAACAAGTAGGTTTATTGGCTTATTCTCCTTTAGGTTTTGGTGTTTTAAGTGGTAAATATTTAGGTGATAGATTACCGGAAGGATCACGGTTAAGTTTATTTCCTCAATATAACAGATATGTTAGTGAAACTGCGGTAGCGGCAACAAAGAAATATTTTGAACTAGCACAGGCCAATGGGCTTACTTTGGCACAAATGGCTTTGTCATTTGTAAACTCAAGGTCTTTTGTCACAAGTACAATTATTGGCGCAACTACTATGCGTCAATTAGAAGAAAATATTGGGAGTATCGATGTTAACTTAACTGATGATATTTTAAAAGATATAAAAGAAATTCACAACCTAATACCAAATCCAGCTCCATAATATGAAAAGCTTAGTTTTGTTAAAAGTTGGTTTTGGACAAATAGTGGTAATTCTTATTGTAATTATAATAATAATGGTTGTAGCAAGGATAATGAGGGATAAACGTTAACCAAATAAATTACCGGCAACTTCTTCAATTTTTGATGCTAATAGAATTTTTATCTTGGTAGATTTCAGCCCAATTTTGTTGTTTTTGGAAACTATTATTGTTGTGTAGCCTAATTTTTCGGCTTCCAAAATACGTTGCTCTACTCTTTGTACTGGTCTTATTTCCCCTGCTAAACCTACTTCTGCAGCGAAACAAATTCCTTTATCGATAGGGATATCTTCATTGCTTGAAAGAATTGCAGCTACAACCGCCAAGTCAATAGCTGGGTCGTCAACAGAAATACCGCCGGTAATATTTAAAAAAACATCTTTAGCGCCTAATTTAAAACCTGCTCGCTTTTCCAAAACAGCCAATAGCATATTTAATCGTTTTGCATTATAGCCTGTTGTAGATCGTTGAGGTGTACCATATACAGCTGTGCTTACCAATGCTTGAATTTCAATTAAAAGAGGGCGCATACCTTCAACAGTAGAAGCTATGGCAGTACCGCTTAAACCTTCATCATTTTTAGAAATCAAGACTTCAGAGGGGTTATTGACCTCTCTTAAACCGCTACCCTGCATTTCATAAATACCGAGTTCTGCGGTTGAACCAAATCTATTCTTTAAGGATCTTAATAGTCTATATACGTAATTGCGGTCACCTTCAAATTGAAGTACCGTGTCAACCATATGTTCCAATATTTTTGGCCCGGCAATAGAACCATCTTTAGTAATATGACCAATAAGTATAACGGGGGTATTCGTTTCCTTAGCAAACTTTATTAGCTCTGCAGTACACTCTCGTATTTGAGAAATACTGCCTGCAGCAGATTCAATATAATCGGAGTGTAGTGTTTGTATAGAGTCTATAACTACGATATCTGGTTCAGTAGCTTCAATTTGCTTAAAAATATTCTGTGTTTTAGTCTCAGTAAGAATAAAGCAAGTTTCGCTATTTGGGTGAATCCTATCTGCCCGCATTTTAATTTGCTTTTGACTTTCTTCCCCAGAAACATATAAGGTTTTATAAGGTAGTTTTAAAGCAATTTGCAGTAATAAGGTGCTTTTGCCAACTCCGGGCTCTCCACCAAGTAAAACTAATGCACCTGGTACTAGGCCTCCGCCAAGAACCCTATTGAATTCTAGGTCAAAAGTATTTAAACGGACTTCTTTTTCAATACTTATTTCATTAACTAAAAGAGGTTTGGAAACTCTTTTAGAGCTCTGTGAAGATGACTTCCAATTTGCCTTCTCTTCTTTTTGTACTACTTCTTCTACAACGGTATTCCATTGTTTACAGGCAGAACATTGTCCTACCCATTTAGCATACTGTGTTCCGCAATTTTGACAAAAAAATGCAGTTTTTGTTTTGGCCATCTTTAGCTTTTACTGACAAGGCTAAAGGTAGCAAGAAGTTTGAAATGAGTAAAAGGTAGAATGAAATTATAGTTTAATTATCATTGGACTTTTCTTTTTTAATAGCGCTAAAGGCAAGAAAAAATGATGCCCATGCCATAAATAAGGCAATTCCGTTATAGGTTAAAATAAAATCTCCTTTCAATCCAAAATACGTAAAAAGTACTCCGGAAAAGACGAAGTACATTGCGTCAACTTTAATCATATTAAGTAGGTTAGGCTAATTTGGGATTAGCTGTTTATAATAAATTAAAAGCCGAAATCAGCTTTTAGTGCATCCATTTTTTCAAGGGCCATTTCTTTGGTTAAAAAATCTATTTCTTCCATTTGAAAAGCTTTTTCAAATGTTTTAAGTGCTTTTTTTGGTTCACCTAATTGCTCGTAATATTCGGCTTCAAAATAAAAGCCTAACATAGTTTCAGGGTATTCTTTTTTACAAAGATCTGCTAAAGGTTTTAAGGATTCAAAATCTTCTTTTTTTCTAGAAGCCGCATAAATTGCCATAATATCATTGAGCTCTACAGGTTTACTGAAGCCAAAAACATCAACAATTCCTTGGTATTTTTTCTCTAAATAATCAAATACAGGTTCTTCGCTAGTAAGTATTTGTGTTTTATACTCTTTTGGACTAATTGGTTTAAACATTCCAAAAATATTGTCGAATGCTTTTCCAATACCATAGGTAGCTACAGAAATATGATCGGCATTCGTATATTCATCAAAGAAATAATGTAATGACTCTTTTTCTAAAGCTTTAATGCTATTGTTCATAGTCATAATTCTTTGCTTGTCATTACTGTCTTCACCTTCAACTATAAGTTGATAGAATATTTGATTTTCGAAAGTGTTGAGTCTCATGGGTACTCTTGACTCCATTTCTGGAGCTAAAGTTGGGGAAATACTAATATAGGCGTCAAAAATGGAGTTATCCTTAAATAACCAATAATTCATAAAACTTGCAGAAATGTCGTAACCTACAATCATTTTAAATGGTGCTGTACTATAGTTTAAATCTAAATAGGGAATAAGTTCCATTCCAATAAACTCATAAAATTTTTTTCCTTTTTCTGAAGGTAAACCACTATCTGGATCAAAAGCACAATCTTCAAATCTTAAATCGTTTTTACTTTGGTCAATACCAACAACAATACTTTGTGGCATGCCATGAAAACGGCTATAAAATTTTGATGAAGCAACAACTTGTTCAAAAAGATATTCTGCATCAAGAACTATAATAAGAGGGTACTTTTTGTTTTCGTCCATTCTATCGGGAAAATAGTAATGTACGTCTCGTCTTTCTTGTAGTTTAAAGGACTCAAATATTTCTTGAGTAGTTTGGGAATAACTTGTAATGCCAAATAGCAGTGCGAATATTATAGGTACATAACGCATAAATGGTAATTGTAAATAGTAATATTACTATTTGATTCTGTTCAATAACGGTAATAAAAGAAAAGATATTGCACCAAAAACAACTATCATTAATGTTTGGGCAATCCAAATTATCCATCCAAAGGCATCACCGGATACTGCACTTATACCGAAAATGGTCAACGCACTACTAACGGCAATGGGGTAAAGACCTATTCCTCCATTTGTAGTGGCCATAGCGAAAGCCCCTGCTACAAAGGCTACGAGTAATTGACTTAAAGATAGAGATATGGTTTCTGGTACGGTAAATTTTATAATCCACAGCATGCCAATATAACATGCCCAAATAAATAAAGTGTGAATAATAAAAAGCCATTTATGCTTCATTTTAAAGATGCTAAAAACCCCATCTAGCAGTCCTTTTACAAATGTTTTAATTTTTTGCGCAAATAGGCTTTTAGATTTTTTAATAAAAACAATAAAAACTACGAATACGATTAATCCAACTGCTGCTAAAACTAGTAAGCCGTTTAAATTAAATCCACGTTCTTGCAGCATGGCCATAATTACATCGGTTTGTAGTAAAAATGCAATCATGACTATGCCAAGAAGCATTATTACATCAATGACCCGTTCTGTAACTATAGTGCCAAACCCTTTTTCAAAAGGTACGCCTTCATAAGTGGTAAGTGCTGTTGCTCTTAGTACTTCACCTGTTCTAGGAATTCCTAAATTGGCAAAATAGGAGGTCAAGATAATCAAAACATTATTGCTTAGGCGCGGTTTGTAGCCTAAGGGTTCTAAAAGATAATTCCAACGAATAGCTCTGGAAACGTGGCCTAGCACACCTAATAAAACAGAAAGAAAAACATAAAGCGGGTCTGCCTCTTTAATGTAAAAGATTATTTCTTTTCTATTTTCTGGTGTAGTGGAATTATAAGAATACCAAACTAAAAAAACTCCCAATGCAATTGGGAGTATAATCTTAAGATTTTTTTTTAGTGTATTCGTCAAGATTACGTCAATAAATTATTTGCTTCATTAGGGAAAACTAAAGACGGATTGAATTTTTTTGCATCTTCTATATCCATCCAAGTATATGAAATTAAAATGAGTACATCACCTACAGAAACTTTTCTTGCCGCGGCTCCATTTAAGGTAATTTCTCCACTTTTTCTTGGTCCAGGTATAATATAAGTTTCAAGACGTTCTCCGTTGTTATTGTTAACAATTTGAACTTTTTCACCTCGTATAAAGTTTGCGGCATCCATTAGATCTTCATCAATAGTAATGCTACCTACATAATTTAAGTCTGCACCTGTAACCTTTACTCGGTGTATTTTTGATTTAACTACTTCTACTTGCATTGTGCAAAATTAATTAATTAAGAGCTATATTGTCAATTAGTCTTACTTCCTCAGCATAAACTGCAATAAAAGCCCTTTGTTTTGTATTTGTATTTTTTTTAATGATAGGTGTCAACGTGTTCACATCTGTGATTTCAAAATATTCTAATTGAAAATCAATGTTATCGTTAAATTGCTTCACTACCCACTCCTTCACATCTAGAACACTTTCCGTGCCAAATTTTTGTTTGGCAGTCTTTAACGTTTCGTAAATAAACTCGGCCTTTTGTCGTATTTTTTTACTTAACCTTTCATTTCTAGAACTCATGGCTAGCCCGTGTTTTTCCCGTACTATTTCACAACCAATAATTTCAACTGGAATTTGCTGTATTTCTACTAGTTTTTGAATAATACGTAGTTGCTGATAGTCCTTTTCGCCGAAATATGCACGTGTGGGTTTAATAAGGTTTAAAAGTGCTTCCACAATAGTGCCAACACCATTAAAGTGATTATCTCTAAATTCGCCTTCCATGACTTTATCAAGACCATCAAAATGATAAATTTTAGTTTTAACCTGTTTAGGGTAAAGTTCTGATACCTCAGGTACGAAAACGATTATTTCTTTAGATATAGCCGATATTAAATTTATATCAGCATCTAACGTTTTTGGATATTTTACTAAATCCTCTTTATTATTAAATTGCGTAGGATTTACAAAAATACTTACAACCACCTTTTGGTTTTCAGAAACTGCTTTTTTTATAAGCGATGCATGCCCTTGATGAAGTGCACCCATTGTAGGTACCAGACCAAGTGCAATACTGCTATCTATATTATTTAATTCACTTAAAAGCTCTTTTTTGGTCTTTACTACCACCATTGAAAAGTTCATTAGCGAGCAAACTTACTATAAATACTGCTAATCTCTATATTTTTTGTAATTTTGCGTTTACGTACCAGTGAAAAATAAAATATAACCTTTATGAATGGTAAAAAGATATTATTTGTATCTTCTGAATTAGTTCCTTACTTACCCGAAAACGAAGTTTCCCTAATGTCTTATGAAGCGCCTAGAATGGTCAACAGCAATGGTGGTCAAATTAGGATATTCATGCCAAGATATGGTAACATAAACGAGAGAAGGCATCAATTACACGAAGTAATTAGACTTTCAGGAATGAATTTGGTCATTAATGATATGGATATGCCATTAATCATTAAGGTAGCTTCCATACCAAAAGAAAGAATACAGGTTTACTTCATAGATAATGAAGAATACTTTAAACGTAAGGCTACATTTACCGACAAACAAGGTAACCTTTTTCCAGATAATGATCAACGTGCAATTTTCTTTGCAAAAGGCGTTATGGAGACTGTGAAAAAATTGAATTGGTCGCCAGATATAATTCATGTTCATGGATGGATGGCTAGCTTATTGCCTTTGTATTTGAAAAATTTCTATGCTGATGAGCCTCTTTTTGCCGATAGTAAAATTGTATTGTCTGTTTATGGAAAAACCTTTGAAGGTACTTTAGATAAGGATATGCTAAATAAGATTGCCTTTGATGGCATTCCAGATGAGGCTATTGCATCTTTAGCGGAGCCAACTTATAATAATTTGTTAAAGGTAGCTGTGGATTATGCAGATGCAATTATTTTAGCTTCGGAAGATATTCCAGAAGAATTAGAAAACCATATATCCAACCAAGAAAAACCAGTGTTGCCATATGTACCTGTTCAAGAATTTGAGGAGGCATATGCTAATTTTTATAACACCGAAGTTTTAAAATAATCTGAATGAATTTTTTTAATAATTCCGCTACTCCCAGATTTTTGGGAATGTTTTTGATATTTGGTTTTTTAGTATCATGTGAACAAGATTTAACTTCAATTGGTGCTGGTGTTGTTGGGAACGAACCTTTTACTACCGGTAAAGAAGTGTATGATGTTTTTGTTCATAATAAAAATATTGAGGCTGTACAGACAAATAAACTCCCGGTATACCAATTAGGAACATTCAATGATCCTATTTTTGGAAAAACACGTGCTTCGGTAACTTCACAAATGTTTCTTGGAACAACGAATCCTTCATTTGGTACTTTATCTCAAGATAAAGAAAATAAAGCGGGGAATACAGGGGAATCAATTACAACTATTGATGAGAATGAAACAATAAAGGAGGTATATCTTTATATTCCATTTTTAACGAAAAGTATTGCTGTGGATAGTGATGCAGATGGGGTGGTAGATGAATTTGATGCCGACCCAGATAACGATAATGATAATGACGGCGATGGTGTTTCAAACGCCGTCGAAACTGCTTCAAGTACCGACCCTTTGGATGATGCTAGCGTAGATGAAGATCGCGACGGTATAAATGATAAGGATGGTTCAGAAATTTTTACAAATAATTTCTCGAAGAAAATAGAATTAGACAGTATCTATATCAATAACCAAAATTATGATGATGTAAGTACTTCGGTATTGCCGTCGTTTAATTTAAAAGTAGAAAGATCAACATTCTATTTACGAGATTTAGATCCTAATGCTAATTTTCAAGAATCTCAACAGTATTATTCTAACCAAGAATTTTCACCTGATTTTGTGTCAGACTTATTATTTGAGGGGCCTGTGGAAATTAATAATAAAGAAATTTTAATTCGAAATGAGGATGATGAATCTACTGATGATGTAGATGAATCACTTACATTCAGTAAGCTTCCGCCTGGTGTGAGAGTTACTTTGAACAATGATTTTTTTCAACAAAATATATTGGATAAGGAAGGTAGTACGGAGTTGTTGAGTCAGTCTAATTTCACAGAATTTATTAGAGGGCTTCATTTTTCAATCGAAGATCAATCAGGTAATGACGTGATGTTTTTGTTTGATTTAAAAGATGCTAACGTTATAATGACATACAACTATACTAGTTATGACACTAATAGTACTATAGATGATACCAGTGATGATACGCCGAATGAAATTAAGGAAAAAGATTTTCTTTTTTCTTTTTTATCGCAGGTTCAAAATGGTCCGGTAAATGGTAATGCAGTGAATACAATAATTACAGAGAATTATAGTCCTCAAATTACCGAAACATTGGATAATTCTGAAAATGCATCTAGAATATATTTAAAAGGAGGCCCCGGCACCTATGCTGAAATCAATTTATTTGAAGTAGATGGAGGGGAAAGTATTATTGAACAAATAAAAAATAAAAACTGGGTAATTAACGAAGCAAATTTGGTGTTCTATGTAGATCGTAATCAATTAGATGCGGCTCAAAGTAAATTAGAACCATCTCGGCTTTATTTATACAATACGGAGAACAATTTTCCATTAATAAACCCAAATAGCGAACAAAACGATTTAACTGTACAAGAATTATTTGGAGTGTATCTTAATTACGATGGTATTTTAGAGAAATCTAATGATCAAGGAGTAAAGTATACCGTAAAAATCACTGATCACATAAATAATTTAGTGGTAAGGGATTCTGCCAATGCAACGTTAGCTTTAACGTTGGCAACAAGTATTCAAAATTGGGGTATTGCCGATACTAAAGTTAGCTCAGGAGAAAAGGAATTGGCAACAACTTCAATTCTTACGCCATTAAGTACAGTATTGTATGGAAGTAATATAGAGGCTGTTGACCCTAATTTTGATAAAAAACTTAGGCTAGAGATATTTTACACAAAGCCTAATTAGACATTTTTTTAGTTTAGGTATATCACTTTATAGATTATTAACGTTGTATAACCTAAACAGAGATAATATTTCTAAGCGATGTTTTAATATTGTAGGCGAAAATTATCATAAAATCATTAAATAGTTTTATTTATGTGTGGAATAGTTGGATATATAGGATATAGGGAAGCTTTTCCTATTATAATAAAAGGTCTTCAACGTTTAGAATATCGTGGTTACGATAGTGCTGGTATAGCATTATTTGATGGAAATCAAATTAATCTTTCTAAAACTAAAGGAAAGGTTGAAGATTTAAAGAATAAGGCTAAGGAAATTTCTCAAAAAGGAAGTATCGGAATTGGTCATACACGTTGGGCAACTCATGGTGTTCCAAACGATGTAAACTCTCATCCACACTATTCAAATTCTGGTGAACTGGTAATAATTCATAATGGAATCATAGAAAACTATGAATCTATTAAAAAGGAATTAACAAAAAGAGGTTATATATTTCATTCGGACACTGATACAGAAGTATTGGTTAATCTTATTGAGGAAGTAAAGAAAACTGAAAATGTAAAGCTTGGTAAAGCGGTACAGATTGCTCTTAATCAAGTTGTAGGTGCTTATGCCATAGCTGTTTTTGATAAGCAAAAACCAGATGAAATTGTTGTCGCCAAATTAGGTAGCCCTCTAGCTATAGGTATTGGTGAGAATGAGTTTTTCATAGCATCGGATGCTTCTCCATTTATCGAATTCACCAATAATGCAATTTATCTTGAAGATGAAGAAATGGCTATTATTAGGTTGGGTAAAGAAATAAAACTTAGAAAAATTAAAGATGATGCCGTTGCTTATCCTAGGATATTGGAATTGCAGATGAATCTTGAGGAAATTGAGAAAGGTGGTTATGATCACTTTATGTTAAAGGAAATTTATGAGCAACCTAGAGCAATTAAAGACACATACAGAGGTCGTTTATTAGCAGAACAAGGTTTAGTTAAAATGTCTGGGATTGAGCAGAACATGGAAAAGTTCCTAAATGCCAATAGAATTATTATTGTGGCTTGTGGAACGTCATGGCATGCAGGTCTGGTAGCAGAATATATATTTGAAGATTTAGCGAGAATCCCTGTAGAAGTAGAATACGCTTCGGAGTTTAGATATAGAAATCCCGTTATAACGGATAAAGACATTCTTATAGCCATTTCACAGTCTGGTGAAACAGCAGATACTTTGGCGGCAATAAAATTAGCAAAGGAAAGAGGAGCGTTTGTATTTGGGGTTTGTAATGTGGTTGGATCATCTATCGCTAGGGAAACCGATGCTGGTGCTTATACTCATGCTGGTCCTGAAATTGGAGTGGCTTCAACGAAAGCATTTACAACTCAAATTACAGTTTTAACTTTAATGGCCTTAAGATTAGCAAAGGCAAAAGGTGTTTTTTCAGAAACAAAATATCGTGAACACTTAACAGAATTGGCAACAATTCCAAGTAAAGTAGAAATAGCATTACAATCAAACCCATTAATTGAAATAATTGCTGATGTCTATAAAGATTCTACTAATTGCCTTTATTTAGGTAGAGGTTATAATTTCCCTGTTGCACTGGAAGGTGCTCTTAAGTTAAAGGAAATTAGTTATATTCATGCTGAAGGGTACCCTGCTGCAGAAATGAAACATGGTCCAATTGCTTTGATAGATGAGCATATGCCAGTTTTTGTAATAGCTACTAAAAAAGGACATTACGAAAAAGTGGTTAGTAATATCCAGGAAATAAAATCTAGAAAAGGTAAAATTATTGCAATTGTTACGGAGGGCGATGAACAAGTAAGAGATTTGGCGGATCATGTAATTGAAGTGCCGGAGACTTTAGAAAGTTTAACACCATTATTAACTACGATTCCTTTACAACTAATTTCTTACCATATTGCGGTTATGAGAGGTTGTAATGTAGATCAACCAAGAAATTTAGCAAAATCGGTTACCGTGGAGTAATTATTTAATATAAATTAATAAAGGGGGATGTAAAAAAGTTTACATCCCCCTTTTTGTATTGCATAAAACTCAGTTTTTATGGTCTATAATTATGAGAATAATACTATGCATGCATAATTTTTTTCAAATTACTATAATCCGTATAAAATAATATGTATCTTCAGCACCAACTAATTTTAAACTTTAATTAAGAATGAGAGCAATACTACTTTTAGCATTGATGGCTATTGGTACTTTTGGGTTTTCCCAAACCAATATCAATGGTAATGTTGTTGACCAAAACAACGAGCCTATCCCCGGGGCCAATATCGTTATCGTTGGCACAACCATTGGAACAGTATCCGATTTTGACGGTAATTTCAATTTAGAAACATCTGAAGTTCCACCATTTAAAATTGAGATTTCCAGTATTGGGTATACCAGTAATACACAATCTGTTACGGGCAATAATCAAACTTTGACTATAATTTTAAATGAGTCACAAACTTTTTTAGATGAAGTTGTAATTTCAGCTTCTAGAACCCCAGAACGTATTTTTGAATCTCCAGTTACGGTAGAAAGAATAGGTCTTTCTGAAATTAAGAACACGACAGCGGCAGATTTTTATGGCGGATTGGAGAACTTAAAAGGAGTGGATGTAAACACCAACAGTTTAACTTTTAAATCTGTCAACACTAGAGGTTTTGCATCTTTTGCAAATACACGTTTTATGCAGTTGGTAGATGGCATGGATAACTCTACACCTGCACTTAACTTCCCAATAGGAAACTTAGTGGGTATGGTAGAGACTGATGTGTTAAGTGTAGAATTACTACCTGGAGCATCATCAGCACTATATGGGGCAAATGCCTTTAATGGTATTTTATTTATGCGTAGTAAAAGTCCATTTGACTACGAAGGTATTAGCGTTTCTATAAAGCAAGGGATAACTTCACAAGAATCTGCTGGTGATAATTCCTATACCGATGTAGGTATAAGAGCAGCACATAAATTCAGTGATAAATTTGCAGCTAAAGTTAATTTCGGCTATTTAAAAGGTACGGATTGGGCTGCTACCAGTGAGGTTGACAAAACAACTCCCGGTGGAACAAGAGCAGACTTAAACTATGATGGTATAAACGTTTATGGCGATGAGGTTTCTACCGATATTAAAGGTGTGGCTTTAACTCTTGAAGGATTAGGTGTTTTACCTGCTGGAGCTAATGCTTTGGTTCCTTCTCAAATAGTAAGTAGAACGGGCTATAACGAAAGAGACCTTACCAATTATAATGCAGAAAGTATTAAGGCAGATTGGGGATTATACTACAGGCCAATTGAAGATAATAGTTTAGAACTTTCTTATGTAGGTAAAGTTGGTACGGGTAATACTATATATCAAGGTACTAATAGATACAATATTGCAGGTTTCTTTCAAGAACAACATAAGTTAGAAATTAAGAACGACAATTTTTTTGTTAGAGGATATGTTGTAGGTGATAAAGCTGGTAATTCTTATGATATGGTTTTTACTGGAATCAATATTAATAGAGCTTGGAAAGATGATAATACTTGGTTTGGTGAATATACCGGTGCATATGTAACGGCAACGTTGTCTGGTGCAACTGATGCTCAAGCTCATGCAGCAGCTAGAGCACAAGCAGAAACTGGTAGGTTTTTACCTGGAACACCAGAATTTCAAGCTGCATTTAATAGAAGTATAAATGATCCAAATTTAGCAACTGGTTCTAAATTTCAAGATGCGTCAAAATACTATCATGCAGATGGAAACTATAATTTTAGTCATTTGATTGATTGGGCAGAAATTCAAGTAGGTGGTTCTTTTAGAGAATATAGTCTAAATTCTGCTGGAACTATATATACAGATTATGACGGTGCAATTAACTATTCGGAATTTGGGGTTTATTCTCAAATTCAAAAATCACTTCCGTTCGAAGGTGAAAAAAGTTTAAAATTAACAGGTTCTATCCGATACGATAAGTCTGAATTTTTTGATGGGTTCTTTTCTCCAAGGTTGTCAGCTGGTTTTACATTAAACAGGAATCATAATATTAGAGCTTCGGCACAAACAGGCTTTAGAAACCCTACAACTCAAGATTTATTTATTGGCTTAGATGCTGGTAGAGCAATTTTAGTTGGTTCGGCGCCGGATAATTTAGATCGATATGTTACTGCTCCTTTAGACGTAAGTGGAGGGGGTCAACTACTAGGTCAACCTGCAACAATTACACAAACAGGGGCTGTTGCATATAACAATTCGTACACTCTAGCATCAGTAACTGAATTAGGTGAAACTGGAAATCCTGCTGTATTAGAAATAGCTAATCCAGACATAATAAATCCTGAAAAAGTTACTTCTTTTGAAATAGGGTATCGAGGTAAAGTTGAAAAATTGGTAATCGATTTTAGCACCTACTACAATAGCTATGAGGACTTTATATCTCAAGAAGTAGTAGTTGCGCCTTATTACGGTACAGTTGGTGATGGCTCACTATCGGTTGCTGCAATTGCAAATAATGATTTTCAGGCCTATAGTGCGTATACAAATACCGATGCAAATGTTAATTCATATGGAGCTTCTTTAGGACTTAGTATGAAGGTGCTTGGTAATTTTGATTTAGACGGTAGTTATACATATACAAAACTTGATTTTGACCGTGATGCAAACCCGGACGTGATGTTGAATTTCAACACTCCAGAACATAAGTTCAAAGCATCTTTTGGAAATGAGCAGTTATTCAATAATTTCGGATTTAATGTTTCTTATAGATTTAGTGATGATTATTTTTGGGAGGCTACTTTCGGAAATGGTGTAATTCCAGAATTTCATGTAGTTGATGCACAAATTAACTATGAAGTGCCAAGCATTAAATCTTCATTTAAATTAGGAGGTACAAACCTTACTGGTAAAGAGTACTATACTGCATTTGGTACAGGATATATTGGCTCTATGTACTACTTATCATGGACAATTAACAACTAATTTTAAAATATAAAGTTGAAATGAAAAACTTAAAATATATATACATTTCTTTGGGTATCTTGGCTTTTACAGCTTGTAATGACCCTATAGATGTTGACCTAAATCCTGTAGTAATGGCTGAAGAGCTTCCGGCATTAAGTGCTGGATCAGCTGATTTTTCTAATTACGTAGCTTTAGGTAATTCTTTAACGGCGGGTTTTACAGATGGCGCATTATTTCAAGCTAGCCAAACCTTATCATTGCCTAATTTGTTATCGCAAAAATTTAGTCTTGTAGGTGGCGGTAATTTTGTGCAGCCATTAACAAGTGATAATTTTGGTGGACTAGCTTTAGCAGGTACTAGAATTCAAGACCCAAGATTAGTTTTTGGTGGCGCTGGTCCTGTTCCATTAGAGTCAGTTATAGGCTCCGTAACCGTATCAACAGATATTGCGTTAAACAATCCAACTGGTCCTTTTAATAATTTGGGTGTTCCTGGAGCAAAAAGCTTTCATTTGTTAGCACCAGGTTATGGGAATATTTCTAATGTACAATTAGGTCTTGCAAATCCGTACTTTGTTAGGATGACAGGTTCTACACCGGACATTAGTGTATTGCAAATGGCTGCAAGTCAGGCGCCAAGTTTTTTCTCGCTATGGATAGGAAATAATGATGTCTTGGGATACGCTACATCGGGAGGTGATGGCACCAATCCTATTACACCAGTATCGGGAGTTCCAGGTGTTGGTTTTGATGGTAGTTATGGGGCATTAATAGCTACATTGACAGCAGGTGGCGCAAAGGGAGTAGTTGCGAATATTCCTAATGTAGTGGATATTCCACATTTTACAACAGTACCGCATAATCCTGTTCCTTTAGATGCAGCAACAGCGGCTGCCGTAAATGGAGCTTATGCTGCATATAATGGTGGATTGCAAGCGGCATTCGCTGCTTTGGCAGGTACAGGTCTGCTAACACAAGAAGAGGTGGATGCTAGAACAATTAGTTTTGTAGCAGGTGCAGGGAATGCTGTAGTAATTGAAGATGAAACGTTAACAAATTTAGGAGCAATCAATCCAGCTTTTGCTGCACTACCTCAAATTAGACAAGCAACAGCTGCTGATTTGTTAGTATTGCCGGCTTCAAGTTTTATAGGGACATTGGCGGTTCCTGGCAATCCTTTATCTGTAAATGGTGTTGCAATACCATTAGCCGATAAGTGGGTGCTTTTGCCAAGTGAGCAAGAAGAAATAGCAGTAGCCACCGCGGCATTTAATCAGATTATAGCAACTGCTGCTAGTCAAGCAGGATTAGCGTTGGTTGATGCAAATTCTTTGTTAAACCAACTGGCAAATGGAGGTATTACTAGCGGCGACTTTACATTAACCTCAAATTTGGTCATGGGTAGTGCATTTTCTTTAGATGGGGTGCATCCTACGGCAAGGGGGTATTCCTTATTGGCTAATGAATTTATGAAAGCAATTGATGTAACCTATGGTTCAAATTTTGAGGCATCAGGTAACTTATTAAACGTAGGGGATTATCCAACAAATTATTCTCCGGCACTTCAATAAAACAAGATTAATTAATAAGAATTAAAAGGTGCTCAATAGGCACCTTTTAACTTTTGTAAAAAACCGAAAAAACAATTTTTCTTTAAAACTGAATACCATATCTTTGCAGCCTGAAAATGAGAGCATTTTTAAGGTTATATTAAACGTAATACATAAACATAAAAGTAATGTCAAAAGTTACAGGTAAAGTTTCGCAAATCATTGGACCCGTGGTTGATGTAGAATTTCAATCAGGTGCTGATCTACCTAGAATCTATGATTCTTTGGAAATTGTAAACAAGGATAAGTCTATTTTAGTATTAGAAGTACAATCTCATGTTGGCGAAAATACGGTTAGAACTATCTCAATGGATTCAACCGATGGTCTAAGTAGAGGTGTAGATGTAATTGCAACAGGTAGCGCGATTCAAATGCCGGTAGGTGATGATGTTTATGGTCGTTTATTCAATGTAATTGGTGATGCTATTGATGGTTTAGGTAATTTACCTAAGGCAGGTAAAGCAGGTCTTCCAATACATAGAGAAGCTCCAAAATTTGAAGATCTTTCAACTTCTACAGAAGTTTTGTTCACAGGTATTAAAGTAATCGATTTGATTGAGCCTTATGCAAAAGGTGGTAAAATTGGTCTGTTTGGTGGTGCTGGTGTAGGTAAAACAGTATTGATTCAAGAATTGATTAACAACATTGCAAAAGGTCATGGTGGACTTTCTGTATTTGCTGGAGTAGGAGAACGTACTCGTGAAGGAAATGATTTACTTCGTGAGATGTTAGAATCTGGTATTATTAAGTATGGTGATGATTTCATGCATTCTATGGAAGAAGGCGGATGGGATTTATCCAAAGTAGATAAAGCGGCAATGAAAGGTTCAAAAGCGACTTTCGTTTTTGGTCAAATGAACGAGCCACCTGGAGCACGTGCACGAGTGGCACTTTCTGGTTTAACTATTGCAGAGTATTTCCGTGATGGAGCAGGTGAAGGTCAAGGAAAAGATGTACTTTTCTTCGTAGATAATATTTTCCGTTTTACACAAGCAGGTTCAGAGGTGTCGGCATTATTAGGTCGTATGCCATCTGCGGTAGGTTACCAACCAACATTGGCAACTGAGATGGGTGCTATGCAAGAACGTATTACATCAACAAAAAGAGGTTCTATTACATCTGTTCAGGCGGTTTACGTTCCTGCGGATGATTTAACGGATCCAGCACCGGCGACAACGTTTGCTCACTTAGATGCTACCACAGTATTGTCTCGTAAAATTGCTGAGCTTGGAATTTACCCAGCGGTAGATCCATTAGATTCTACATCAAGAATTTTAACAGCTGAAATATTAGGGAAAGAGCACTATGCTTGTGCTCAAAGAGTAAAAGAGCTTTTACAACGCTATAAAGAACTTCAAGATATTATTGCCATTTTAGGGATGGAAGAACTATCTGAAGAAGATAAATCTGCCGTTGGTAGAGCAAGACGTGTTCAACGTTTCTTGTCGCAACCTTTCCACGTTGCAGAACAGTTCACAGGTCTTAAAGGAGTTTTAGTTGATATTAAGGACACTATAAAAGGATTTAATATGATTATGGATGGCGAATTAGATCACTTACCAGAATCTGCTTTTAACCTTAAAGGTACTATTGAAGAGGCTATAGAAGCAGGTGAGAAAATGTTGACTGAAGCGTAATTAAGTTCAGAGTTCAGAGTTTAGAGTTCAGAATTGAAACTCATAACTCATAACTCATAACTCATAACTAAAAGAGATATGTATTTAGAAATTGTATCACCAGAAGCAACCTTATTTGCAGGAGAAGTAACTTCGGTTACTGTACCAGGTATTAATGGTGAGTTTCAAATGTTAAAAGATCACGCGCCTATTGTATCATTATTACAAGAAGGTAAGGTGAAGGTTTCGGGGAATATTGCTTTAGATAAGGAGTATGCCTCTAGGTTTAGTAAAGATGCAGATGGAAATACGGTTTTACAAATTTCTAGCGGAACTATTGAACTAAAGAATAATAAAGTTATTGTACTAGCAGATTAAAGACTAGTCTTATAATTTATCAAAAGCCATACTATATGTATGGCTTTTGTCGTTTTAAGTAGTGGTGTCTAAAAAGAACATTATAATTTCAGAAGGTAATAGGCCTATTTGGCAGTTGATAATTGCCGCAATTCATTATACAGCGATTGTATCTCTGCTTTTATTTGCAATAATTGATTTTGATATTGCATTTAATTCAGAAGTAATAAAGAAAGGAATTAACACTTTTGAGGTGATAATTTTCCTATTACCAGGTGCTTTAGCATTTTCATTAGTAAAAGATGTTCTTTTTGATTTGGATAAAAAACAATATAAACTTCAGTATAGTGTCGGCCCCATACATTTCGGTAAATGGGAAGAATTACCTGAAATAGAATATGTTTCAGTATTTAAACAACCTTTGGTTGATGGTAATTTTATCTATGAAGTAAATCTATGGTATCAAAGCAACAGACATTTTAATATTTATAAAAATGAAAATAAGGAAAAAGTATTTCTTCTTGGAAAAAGTGTTGCTAAAGTATTGCATGTTAACTTGTTAGATGCAACCGTACCAAATAATTATAGGTGGATTAAAAACAAACTGGATAATTATGAAAACTAACTTTATATAGTCTTCAAAGAAATTAATTCCCAATCTTGACCTAAAGAATGATAGGTATATAATTTTTCAAAACCAATAGCGTAATGTGCTCCTAATGAACGACTATTAGTTGCATCTACTTCAGTTATTATAGCATCATATTTTGGATAGGAGGCTTTTTTCATGGCTTCGTATAATCCTCTAAATATTCCTTGCTTTCTATGGGTTTTGGCAACGCATATTTGTCCCATAGTAATAAAATTTCGAATATTGTTGGTCTCTAATTCAGTAAACATTGGTCTTAAAACTGAAATTTCGTCCTTAAAATCATCGGTCATTGAAAGTGCATAACCAACGACTTTATCTTTATCTTTAGCTATGATATGTGCGCAGGCATCATTCATTCTGGTTAATATATCTATATTATGATGCACGGTTACGAAACCTTCTTGAGCCATTTCTGAATCAGTAACAGTCGACTTTAAATTGCTTTCCTGTAAGGACAATATTTGTAACAACTCATTGGTTGTTTTGGCTGTTGTGTAGATGATACTCACTTAATCAACTTTTAACCAATCTTTACGTGCTTTTACTATTTTTTTTGAAAGTGCTTTTCCATTTTTCTCCTCTAAACTAATTGAATAGTTAGGGTCAGATGTTAAAGTTACTTCCGTTTTTCTTTCTATACCATCTCTTAAAAATGTAATTAAAAGAATATCCTTTGGTTTAAATTCATCTTTAATAAATGTATCAAATTGAATTCCGTTTGGGAAAGAATCTCCATTTATCGAAGTAATAACATCATCTTTATCTAACCCAGCAATATATGCCGGACTACCAATTTTAGTATTACTTTGAATTTTACCATTAAAATCGTCCGTTATGGATACAGCAGCTCCGAAATAAGCGGCATGTTCGTCTTGAGATATGATTACCCCAACTTCTTTAAAAAGTTCATTGTAATTAGGCATTTCGCTTTTATGAATAAAGTTGGTGAAGAAATCATTACCAAATTGTTGGCCGGCATACAAATTTAAAGATTCGTTCAAATTTTCTATGGTATATGGTATTTCTGTTTTTCCGTAGGAATTCCACACCTGTTTCATAAAGTCATCTAGATTTAACCCTTTTTGTCTTAAAGATAAATCTAGAGCTAGCCCCAATACACTGCCATAGGAGTAATATGAAATAAAAGTATTCTCTCTATTTACCGGGTCTACAGATGTGGCTGCATCAACAAAAGGAGCTTGAAAACTCATTTCTATAGGATTAAAAAATTGTCTGGCAGGGGAGTTCCAAACATAATTAAAAGTTCCAGTTAATCCTTCAACATAATCTTCAGTAGAAATTAGCCCTACTCTACAAAGAATTAAATTGGTATAATAACTAGTAAAACCTTCGGCAAACCAAAGAGCGCCACTCATATTTGCTTCTTCAAAATTAAAGGGCTCTAATGTTTTTGGTCTAATACGCTCCACATTCCAGCTATGAAAAAATTCATGAGATACAGTACCTATATTGCTTTCCATACCGCCATTCGCCAAAGTCCTTGTACTGGTTAAAATAGTAGAATTACGATGCTCCATTCCATCACCGGAGGCATTGGGTATATAGCAGGCTAAAAAAGTATAAGAGCCAAAATCAAAAGTCGGTAATTCTCCAAATACATCTTTTTCGGCAAGCACTACTTTCTTCACTTTATCAAAGTATGTATTGGCTTCCTCTTCTGTACCTGGGTCGTGTAATGCTAATTTTATAGTTTGATTATCTACATTAAATTCTCTCACTTTATGGTTACTTAACTCTGTAGGGCTATCCATAAAATAGTAAAGGTTAGGAGCGCTATACATATTATCTTTTACATGTGGCAATTGAGTAGCTACTTTCCAATTTAAATCATCTCTATTTTTAAAATTGACTTCTATAGGTCTTTCGCTCAATATTGGCGCATACATAAAAGTCGCTGGAATATTAAGGTGAGCATGTGTCTCGTCAATCTGGGAATAAGTGCCATCACCTCTATTGGCAAATAAAGTATAGGTGATATTTACTTGACCATCATGACCACTTACTTTCCACTCATATGGGGAAGTTCTTGTTATTGATAGATTGGAACCTTTACTATCGGTTGCTTTTAAATTATAGACATTCTTTGCAAATTCATGTAAGGCATAGCGACCAGGTGAGGTCCTGCTCATTCTTAGTGATAAGGTATCCGACGAAAGCGAATTAAAATTGGCAGTTATTATTGCTTCGTGATGAACGGCATTTTCAAATGAAATGGAGTAAGTGTTAATTTGAGCTGATAATAGAATAGATTGAAGTCCTAAGAAGACAAATAACAGTACATAGCGCATAAAATATATTTTAGCTAAGATAATGAAGCTAAGCATTCAATAGCGAATTGAGATTTTAATTTTCTAGATTTATAATTATTTTTCTACTTCTCAAATTTTTTCTCAACAACTTCCTTTATACCCTTTAAATTATATTCGGTAATAGGTTTTGTGATAAAATCGGTAACTAACGGCATACTCTTTAACTTATCTAAATCTTGTTGGTATGCAGATGATGTTAAAACAAACAGCAAACAATTGTCTGTATTGCCAAGCTTTTCAAATTCGTCCATAAATTCCCAACCATTCATTACAGGCATATTTAAATCAAGAAAAATGACATAATTATTTTCTCTGGAGAACTCATTTTTTAAATGATCAATAGCAGTTAGACCATTTAAAAAATTAGATATTTCACCTTTTAATTCAACGGATTTTATTCCTTTTTCTAATAAAAATGTAAAAATAGGATCGTCTTCTATAAGTAGTAATTGGTAATTCATTGAAATTCTTCTATATCTATTGCGCTAGCGGTTTTCTCTACGGTTTCTCTAATGACCGTATCTATTTCGTTTGCAGAGGTAAAAATAAAATTTAAAACCTCTTCTTTTTCATTTGAATGTAAACCTTCGTTTTCGTTTTTTATTAAATTAATTAATCCCATTAACCTAGCAACCGGTGCACGAACAATATGCGATTGTGTCCAGGCTATTTCTTTAAGCCTCGCATTTTGTAGTTTAATTGCATTTATATGTCGAACTCTCGTAGTTACATCTTTAGAATTCACTACTATACCATTGATCGTTGGCTCATCAAGTTTGTTGGTCACTATGGTTTCCATCCATATCCAACTACCATTTCCATGTTTAAACCTAAAAGGACCGATGGTAACTTGTGGTATTTCAAAAATCTTAATAAATTGACAATGAATACGTTCGTAATCGTCAGGGTGTACGTAGTCGAATACATTAGTACCAATGAATTCTTCGGGGGATATTTGCAATGTTTTTATGGATGTAGGGCTTACATAGGAAAATATTTCATGTTTATTAATAATACCGATAATATCACTTCCTTCCTGCACGAGTGTTTTAAAACGCCTTTCGCTATTTTCAAGTAGTTCTTCCGCTTTTTTCTTTTCAGTTACATCACGGGTATTTACTACGATACCATTTATGGACGGTTCATCGATTTGGTTGGTAGCTATGGTTTCCAACCATCGCCATTTGCCCTCGCCATTTTTAAATCTAAAAGGTTTAAAGTATACTTGTTTTTTATTCGCTACTTCTAAGAATTGAGTATAAACTTCTTGGTGGTCGTCTAAATGTATATGGTCGAAAGCTATGGTGCCCAACAGTTCCTCGGGTGACATCTTTATTGTATTTTTCGAAGTAGGACTTACATAAATGAACTTGGCCTCTTGGTCAAAAATAGCAATTAGTTCCGTTCCTTCCTGTACTAAGGTTTTAAAGCGCCTTTCACTATTTTCTAGTTGTAATTCGGCTTTTTTCTTTTCTGTATTATCCCGGGCAATACAATAATAAACACAATCTTTTTCATCCCAATTAGATGACCAAAGCATTGGTACTAGAGTACCATTTTTATGTACATATCTGTTCTCGAAGTTAGTTTCTTTTTCACCAGCTAAAAGCGAGTAAGCCGAATCTTGAGTTGCGTTTTGATCTTCTTCAAAAACCAAATCTATATATTGGGTGCCGATCAATTCTTTTGGTTCGTAACCCCATATTTTTTTACAGGCCTTATTAATACTTAAGAAGTATCCTTCTTCATCCATAGTACATATGATATCCAAAGAAGCCTCCATGATTTTGTCCATCTCTTCCTTTGCACTCAATAAAACTTGTTGAGACAATACTTCTGAAGTAATATCTTTTGAAAAACATGTAATTCCAATTTGTTTTCCTTTTGAATCTAATAAAGGATTAAAAGAAGTTAAACCATAAGTTATCCAATGTTTTATGGGGTCTTCAAATTTATGTTTTATAGAAAAAGTTTCTCCTTTTAAAGCTCTATTAAAATAAGCTTTCCATTTATTATTTGTTTCTGCATCATACGTTTCGGTAAAAGTATAATCACCTTCTTTGTAGCTGAAGCCTAAATTTCTTTTTATTAATTTATGAAATGAAGAGTTTGCTGTAATTAATTTAAAATCTAAATCAATAGACCACATTAAATCTTTGGTGCTATTAATCATGGCTTCTTGATTATTTTTAAGCCTTTCTAATTCTTCACGGTGATTTACTTTTTCTGTAATATCCTGAATAGTACCATACATTAATAGTGGCTCATTCTCATTATTCCAGGTTAACACTTTTCCATATTCATTTACCCAAATATAATGGCCGTCCGTATGTTTCATTCTATATTGAAGTTCACATACTTGGGATTTGATTTTAAAACAATTAGAATACCTTTCTTTAACCTTTATTAAATCATCTGGATGAACATAGGTAAGCCATTTACGTATTTTAATTAGTATTTCTTTAGTGTGGCTTATCCCTAATAATTCAAGGGCATTACTGCTAAATACTATTGCATCTTCCTTTAGGTTACGTTCCCAAATACCTATACCGGTAGCTTTAACAATGTTATCTAGCAGTTTACCTTTTCTGACTAAGTCTCTTCTTTGACCTTCTTCTATTTTTTTAGATCTACGTAATTCTAGTAATTGCACTACTTGGTTGGCAAGTGTTTTTAGGCTAGCTATTTGTTGAGGGCTAAGTTTTTTTGCTTCGTAATCAATTACGCACAATGTGCCAAGACGATGACCTTGAGTTGTTGTTAATGATGCTCCCGCATAGAATCCTATATTCGGGTACTCGGTAACCAATAAATTGTTTGCAAATCGTTCATCTTCATGAGTGTTTTCAACAATCAATAAATCTTCGTTATCAATGATAACATGTTTGCAAAAAGATACTTCTAATGGTGTCTGTTTCACATCTAAACCGTGGTGCGATTTAAAAAACTGTCTTTCGTCATCAACCAATGAAATAAGACTTGTTGGGGTATTACAAATAGAAGCTGCTAAAGCTGTTATATCATCATAAACAGATTCAGGAAGCGTATCCATTACATCAAATGATAGTAATGTCTCAAGTCTTTTTATATCTACAATATTATTCTCCGCCATTAATTCCAAAAAACCTGGATTATATTCTTTCTATCCTTATATTAAAGTAAGAAAATTCCTTAAAAAAAGAAGCAAAAATACGCTATAATATTATATGATAATTAAATAGAGCTTATAAATTAAAGTTAAAAACACCTCAAAGGTTAATGTAAGTATTTATTAATCAGATTAATAATGCTATTATGTTAGTGAATTTTTACAATATGTATTAAAAAAAACAATTGTTGATAACACGTAGTATAAAAGTGTTGTCATATGTGTAATAATTTTCTTTTGGTTTTATAGAAAAGTTATTTTTGCTGAATGAGTCAAATACCCAAAAAATTGCTTAAAATATTAGCAAGCCGAAGAAAAGAAGATACATTTAGGCAGTTAAATGCCAATGATGGTTCAATAGATTTTCTATCTAATGATTATTTGGGTTTTGCAACGAATGAAACCTTATTTTCAAAAACATTTCAGTTATTATTAAAGGAAAGTGTAGCCTCAAACGGCTCTGGGGGATCTAGGTTATTATCTGGAAATCATAAATTATATACTATTTTAGAACCAATACTAGCTACTTTTTATAAGGCTAATAGCGCACTTGTTTTTAATTCTGGTTATGATGCCAACATGGGGATTTTTAGCGCTGTGCCACAAAGAGGAGATTTAATTTTTTATGACGAATTGGTACATGCAAGCATACGTGAAGGTATACGTATGAGTAATGCAAAATCGTATAGTTTTTTGCATAATGATTTGACTAACTTAAAGGAGAAAATCGATTTAAATTTAGTTAGAAACGAGAGTGAAGAATGTACTGTTTATATAGCTACAGAGAGTGTTTTTTCTATGGATGGCGATACGCCGGATTTAAAAGCAATGGTAAAATATACCAAGACTAAAGGGTATAATTTAATAGTGGACGAAGCGCATGCTGTTGGGTTTTTGGGTAAAAATGGTGAAGGTTTAATACCAGAACTTGGGCTCGAAACTGATGTTTTTGCTAGAACAGTTACATTTGGTAAAGGGTTTGGATGCCATGGTGCAGCAATTTTAGGTTCTAACGATTTAAAAGATTTCTTAGTTAATTTTGCTAAGCCATTTATTTATACTACAGCACTTACCCCGCATACCTTGGCAACGATAATCACGGCACACTCATATATGCAAGAATTGGGTAAAGAGCCAAAAGCTAAATTAAAAGAGAATGTTGAGTTTTTTAAGAAACAGGTAACTGCTCATAATTTAGATGCTTTTTTCATTCCAAGTAATACGGCAATACAAGGTTGTATTATACCCGGTACCAAAAAAGCAAAACAAGTGGCTAAAAAGTTAATTGATAAAGGGTTTAATATAAAAGCAATTTTGTCGCCAACCGTACCAGAAGGTCAAGAGCGACTTAGAATTTGCCTTCATAGTTTTAATTCCAAAGAAGAAATTGGACTTTTAGTTAAATTATTAAGTAGCTTTATTTAATTATACATGGAAGATAAATTTTATCAACTTGCATCTTTTGAATATGTTGCCGATGTCCAAATTGTTAAAGGAAAACTTGAATCTGAAGGAATACCTGTTTTTCTCAGAGATGAGAATACTTTAAATTCGGACCCCATTATAAGTAATGCAATTGGCGGAGTTAAATTACAAGTCTATTCTAAAGATAAAGAAAGAGCTTTGGAAATTTATAATGAGATTAGAGCTTATGCAGTTGATAATTTTGGGAACCCTATTATTTGTCCTAATTGTAAGGCTCAAAAATCTGAACCATATTATAACAGGAAGGGAGTTTTTTATAAACTTTTTCCATTTTTCGAAAAAAGAAAATATAAGTGCCTAAATTGTGGAATGATCACTAACTCTAATTAATTAAAGAATGCATAAGATATTTGTAACTGGTATTTCAACAGGTGTAGGTAAAACAATTGCTTCGGCGATATTTACAGAAGCACTACAGGCAGACTATTGGAAACCAGTACAAGCAGGTGATTTAGATAATTCTGATACAGAAAGGGTAAAGGAATTAATCTCTAACAATAAAACAAAATTTCACCCTTGTAGTTACGAGTTGAAATCTCCACTTAGTCCGCATGCAGCTGCAGAAATAGATGGTATTCGTATAGACAGATTTCATATTAATGAACCAGAAACAGATAATCATTTAGTAATAGAAGGCTCTGGAGGGTTATTGGTTCCATTAAATGAAGAAGATACCATGTTCGATATTATTATGCCAGATTATAAGGTAGTGGTAGTATCAAGAAATTACTTAGGTAGTATTAACCATTCCTTATTAACCATCAATTGGTTATTGCAAAAAGGCTATGAAGTTTCGGTTTTATTTAGCGGTGAAGCTAATCCGCAAACAGAAAATATAATTCTACTTAAAACAGGTATTGAATCATTAGGTAGAATTGATGAAGAAGAAAATTTTGATAAAGAAGTAATTAAAAAATATGCAGCAAAGTTCGAAGGAATATTAAAGTCACTCTAACCGCTGTAATATTTCAGCATTATCAACAGTAGAAAAAATTTGGTAGTGTTTTGCTAAATATGAATTAATATAATTATTCTCTTCAACCTCTTTTTTATCTAAAATACTTCTGCCTTTTCGTATTACAACTGTTTTAGGTTGTAACACTTCCATTATAAATTTTAATTCTTCAAGAGAGTTTTTTCTAGGATTATCAAAGAAAGTAAAAAGTTCATCTCTGCAAATATTGCTAGGGTGGGTAGATGCAATCGTTGGTGGTAAAGTATCTAAATTCCAATACCCTATATGATACTCAAAGAACAATATATTTTTAGTTTCTAAATTATTAGCGTTTATATAAGCAGGAACAGAAAATCCTTCTCCATTGAAAAATGTATTTCGCTCATATTTAGTTTTTATGATGTTGCCGTATTCTAAATAACTTTCCGCGGGTATTAATAAAGCTATGAGCCATACATATTTTGGTATTTTACGCTGGTAGGTTATAGATAATTTATATAATACAATGCCTACCAAAATAAGTAGCATGGGGTGTATTTGAATAAGATAATGCCCATTAATTCTACCCCCTTTAACAAATGAAAATAGTACGCCACATATAGCTATAAGTAGTATTTGTACAGTTCTGTTTTTAAAATCGATGGTTTTGCTTTTGTAAGCATAAAGAAGAAAAGCGCCTGTAATAACAAAAATGGGTGCTAATTTAAAAATGGAATACCGTCTTGCTTCCGTATACTCTAAAGGAGCCAAAACCACAGATTCCCACCATTTATGGGTTTGGTGAACTAAGTAATAAGGAAGTACGGTAGCAAAAATGACTGCTAAAACTCCGGTTCCAAATAAAGCTACTTGTAATAGATTAATTTTTCTTTTAGTAAACAATGATTCATATAACAGAAATAGGCCGATAAAAAATATGGGAAAAGCCATATTCAATTTTACCATAACCGTAGTCCCCATTAAAACGCCTGCAAGAAATATGAATCCAGATGATTTTTTGGCGTGTAAAAGGTAGAGTGCTGGTATAAAAAATGCGATACAAATATGTTCGGACATTACGCCCTGTAAACTTCCGAAAAGACTTAATAGAATAATACAAAAAACACCTACTACAATTGATGCCTTTTTAGATAGTAATGACAAAGTAATCTTATAAGTAAAGTAGGCAGTAATAACTACCAAAATAACACCTGCTAGTCTAATAGCGATAAAACTTTTCCCGAATACAGAAATAATTGCAGCAAAAAATGCGAAAGTAAGGGGAGGTTTTAAATCCCATAGTTGAGTGTAAGGTAAAAAGCCATCAACCCAAGATTGTCCTAATAATATAAAAGTACTTTCATCTCGGTCAATATAATCTCGAAAGAAAAAGGGAAAACGTATTGAAAATGAAATAACAAAAAAGATTAACAATACGGTTGTATTCTTAATCTCAGAAAAGTCTATAAAGGCTTTTTTGTTTCTTTTTAAGGGCATCTCTTTATTGCGGTTTATTTCCCGATCTTTGCAAGATAGATAAAATGACGAATTATAAATTTTATGAACGTGGAAAATCTATCTACTAGAGATAAAAAGCACTTATGGCATCCGCTTTCCCAACATAAGTTGAATAAACCCCAAATGGCAATTGTAAAAGCAAAAGATGCGTTGTTGTTTGATGAGGATGGTAACGAATATATAGACGGTATTGCATCATGGTATACCGTAATGTACGGACATTCAAATGAGTACATTGTTGCGGCTATGACCAAGCAAATGCAGAAGTTAGATTTTGTTATGTTTAGTGGATTAACCCACGAGCCAGCCATTCAATTATCTGAAAAATTAATGGAGATATTGCCTAAAAATCAGGCTAAAATATTTTTCAACGATAATGGTTCTACTGCAATAGAAGCAGCTATTAAAATGGCGTTACAATATTTTCATAATAACGGGGAAAAAAGAGACACCTTAATTGCTTTCGAAGATGGATTTCATGGAGATACTTTTGGTGCAATGAGTGCATCTGGGCTATCATCTTATAATGGTCCTTTTGAAGATTTTCTTTTAAAAGTTGTGCGTATACCAACTCCACAAGAAGATAATATAGAGGAGGTAAAAAGTAAGTTGTCACAAATATTAAAGGAAAACAATTGTGCAGCATTTGTCTTTGAACCATTGGTACAAGGAGCTGCAGGCATGAAATTTCATTCCTCAAAAGGATTGGATGCGTTAATTCAACTTTGCCAAGAAAACGATGTTTTAACCATTGCAGATGAAATAATGACCGGTTTTGGTAAAACAGGAAAAAATTTCGCTTCTGATTACCTAGTAAATAACCCCGATATTATTTGCTTAAGCAAAGCACTTACGGCAGGGATGTTTCCATTGAGTATTACGAGTTGTAGCCAGGCAGTATTTAATCGTTTTTTAAGTGATGAGGTACATAAAGGTTTTTTTCATGCACATACATTTAGTGCGCACCCAATAGGTTGTGCCGCTGCATTAGCGGGAATTGCCCTTTTAAACTCCCCAGAAATTCAAAAAAGAAGAACGTATATAGAAAGTGCTCATACCTCATTTGCCAAGAAAATTAAGAATCATGAAAAAGTAAAAGAGGTTAGAGTATTGGGTGTAATACTGGCCATTGATTTAAATATTGAAATGGAGCGTTACGGAAGTTTACGAGATAAGTTGTATAATTTTTTTTTAGAAAGAGGTGTTTTATTACGGCCCTTAGGGAGTACTATTTATATGCTTCCGCCATATGTAATTACCAACAATCAACTCCAAAAAATTTACAATACCATTACAGAAGCACTAGATACATTTTAAATTAGAATTTGAAAGAGAAAATATCCATAACAGCCATAGCATCGCTATCACCAATAGGAAGTACATTAAAAGAAACCTGGCAGGCGTATCAGAATAAAGAACATTATTTTTCTTTACATGAAAATAGGGGTGCTAAATCTTGGGTTGCCCCATTATCAAATTCTGCAAGAGAGCTTGTAGAGGAACTTCGTGTATCTGATAATAAGTATAAGAAGTTAGACGATAGTGTGCTATATGCTATGGTTTCATCTAGGTTGGCAATAAAAGATTCAGGTTGGCAGAAAGATACTGAATTCGGAATCAATTTAGGCTCATCAAGAGGGGCGACAAAGTTGTTTGAGGAGTATCATAAAGCGTATTTAAAAACTGGTTTGGCATCAACCCTTAGCTCGCCAACAACAACATTAGGCAATATTTCTTCATGGGTTTCACATGATTTGGGTTGTACAGGACCAGAAATATCACACTCCATTACCTGCTCTACGGGCTTGCATTCTGTATTAAATGGTGTGGCATGGCTTACTAGTGGTATGGCAAATAAGTTTTTAGTAGGCGCCAGTGAGGCACCATTAACTGAATTTACCATTGCCCAAATGAAAGCTTTAAAAATTTATGCTAAAGAACCCGATTCGAATTCTGCTTCGGTAATCGATATCTCAACAGTAACTGAACGAAGTCGAAGTTACCCTTGCCAAGCTCTAAACCTAGAAAAAAAATATAATACCATGATTTTAGGTGAGGCTGCTGCTGTAGCATGTCTAGAAACAGGAGAAGTGAAAAATGCCTTAGCAACAATTGACGGCGTAGGCTATGCCACAGAAATTTTAAAACATAACACCTCTATTTCCACAAATGCCTTATGTTTTCAGAAATCTATGAAAATGGCATTAGGAGAATTGCATCCTTCAGAGGTTGATGTAATTGTAATGCACGCTCCAGGAACTATAAAAGGAGATTTGTCAGAATATAATGCCATAAAAAAAGTATTTGGTAACACATTGCCTTCTTTAACTTCTAATAAGTGGAAACTAGGGCACACTTTCGCTACATCGGGTATGCTTAATTTAGAGTTGGCGGTTTTAATGTTGCAAAACAATAAATTTATAGCTGTTCCATTTTTAGAACAAGCAATGGTTAAAACTCCTATACAAAGAGTCTTGGTAAATGCTGTAGGTTTTGGTGGTAATGCCGTAAGTATTTTAGTTTCTAAAAATTAAAAGTTATTTATTAGTGGATTAAATTAAACACACGAAGCTTTTATCTAATTCGCATTAAGTAGTATCTTTCAAATGTTAACTGAATAAGATTTTATTATGGAAACTTGGTTTAATGCATTAACCGTTTTTGAGAAAGTATACTGGGTGGTCGCCATAATTGCATCTTTCTTTTTATTGATTTTCCTTGTTACTACTCTTTTTGGGGGTGATGCAGATGATGTGAGTGGTGATGTAGACACCGATATTGAAGGGGATCATGGTGTTGGTTTTCAATTTTTATCCTTTAAGAATTTAACTGGTTTTTTTACCATTTTTGGGTGGACAGGTATTGCATGTTTAGACAATGGTCTTTCACAAATGCTTACCGTAATTATTTCAGTTATTTGCGGTTTATTAATGATGGTTGCCATGGCATCCCTGTTTTATTATTTAGCCAAACTACAAAGTAGTGGAACACTTAAATTAAATAATGCGCTTAATCAAATAGGCGAGGTTTATCTAACTATTGGTGCAAATAGATCTAGAATTGGCAAAGTGAGTATCAATGTTCAAGGCACCTTAAGAGAATTAGAAGCGTTGACCGATGAAAATCAAGATTTAACTCAAAGTAATGTGGTACGTGTAAAACAGGTTACCGCAAATGGAATTTTAATTGTTGAACTATTAAATAAATAACCCTATGCTATTACCATTACAATTAGCTGGAGGCGCATCTTTGATTGCTATTGGCTTTGCCATCCTCTTCTTTTTTATCATTATTATTTCTTTTATCAGAAGATATAAAAGATGTCCATCCGATCGTATTCTTGTTGTCTATGGTAAAGTAGGATCAGGAAATTCTGCAAGGTGTATTCATGGTGGAGCAGCGTTTATTTGGCCAGTAATTCAAGATTATGAATATTTAGATCTTACACCTATTTCTATTGAGGTTAATTTGGTGAATGCGTTAAGTAAGCAAAATATTAGGGTAAACGTACCATCAAGATTTACAATTGGTATTTCTACAGAACCTGGTATTATGCAGAATGCAGCAGAGCGTTTGTTGGGCCAAGGAATGCAAGAAGTTCAAGATTTGGCTAAAGAAATTATTTTTGGTCAGTTACGTTTGGTGGTAGCTTCAATGGATATTGAAGAAATTAACTCGGACAGAGATAAATTTTTAACCAATATTTCGCAAAGTGTAGAGTCGGAATTAAAGAAAGTTGGACTTAAACTGATCAACGTAAACATTACGGATATTGTAGATGAATCAGGTTATATAGAGGCATTAGGTAAAGAAGCGGCGGCTCATGCTATAAATGCAGCACGTAAGTCTGTTGCGGAAAAAAATAGAGATGGTTCTATTGGTGAGGCTAATGCGGTACAGGATGAACGAACACAAGTAGCAGCTGCCAATGCACAAGCTGTAGAAGGGGAAAATATTGCAAAGATTAATGTTGCAAATTCAGACTCTTTAAGAAGACAGCGGGAAGCAGAAGCAGAACGTACAGCGATAGCTGCGGAAAAAGTTCAGTCAGCAAAAGCATTAGAAGAATCATATGCTGCAGAGCGCGATGCTGAATTGGCAAGAGCCGAACGCGTTAGAAGTTCGCAAATGGCCGATATTGTTGTACCAGCTGAAATTGATAAAAGGAAGGTTGAAATAGATGCTGAGGCTGAGGCTGAGAGAATAAGAAGAAGAGCAAAAGGTGAGGCAGATGCAATCTTGTTTAAGGCTCAGGCAGAAGCACAAGGTCTTTTAGAGGTTTTAACCAAGCAAGCACAAGGTTTAGATGAAATAGTGAAGGCCGCTGGAAATAACCCCAAGGACGCTGTTCTTTTATTGATTGCCGATAAATTACCAGAATTAGTAAAAACCCAAGCCGAAGCAATTAAGAATATTAAAATTGATAAGGTGACGGTTTGGGATTCTGGAGCTAAAGGCGAAGACGGCAAAAGTTCTACCGCTAACTTTATATCAGGAATGTATAAGTCGGTACCACCACTTCAAGAAATGTTTAATATGGCAGGTATGCAATTACCTGAGTATTTAAAAGGTAAGGATGGTATATCGGAATCTATAGAAGATAATACTAAAGGGATAGGCCCAAATAAGAAAAAAGGCGACGAATAATTAGTATAGCCCCTATTTTTAAAATTACTTAATTAAGATATAAACTAGAATTCCACTATTTTTGGGGGCAGAAAGAATATGAGATTTTATGAGCGAAGCAAGACATAACTGGTCAAAAGAAGAAATTCTAGAAATATATAACAAGCCTTTAATGGAGCTTCTATACGAAGCTGCAACTGTACATAGAAAAAATCATGACCCGAACACGGTTCAAGTTTCTACATTACTTTCTATAAAAACAGGTGGTTGTCCCGAGGATTGTGGGTATTGCCCACAAGCGGCACGTTACCATACCGATATTAAAGGTAATGACCTTATGGCTGTTTCTCAAGTTAAGGCTCAAGCGCTTCGTGCAAAAGCATCTGGTAGTTCTAGGGTTTGTATGGGTGCTGCTTGGAGAAATGTAAAGGATGGCCCAGAGTTCGACCAAGTTTTAGAAATGGTTCGTACCATAAATAAGCTTGACATGGAAGTGTGTTGTACGTTAGGTATGATTACAGAAAATCAGGCAAAACGTTTGGCAGAGGCAGGCTTATATGCATACAATCATAATTTAGATACATCGGAAGATTATTATAAAGATGTTATATCTACACGTGCTTTTGAGGATCGTTTAGATACGATAGAGAACGTTCGTAAAAGTAATGTAACTGTTTGTAGCGGTGGTATTATTGGTATGGGTGAAGCATTGGAAGATAGAGCGGGTATGTTAGTCGCTTTGACTTCCTTGAATCCTCAACCTGAATCTGTTCCAATTAATGCATTAGTTGCAGTTGAAGGCACGCCTATGGAGGATATAGAGCCTATATCTATATGGGAAATGATACGCATGGTGGCTACCACCAGAATTGTGATGCCAGAAACACAAGTAAGGCTTTCTGCGGGTCGCACGCAAATGAGTAGAGAAGGGCAGGCAATGTGTTTCTTTGCAGGGGCAAATTCAATATTTGCAGGCGATAAATTGTTGACGACTCCAAATCCTGATGTAAATGAGGATATGGAAATGTTTAAAATGCTAGGATTAAATCAGCAAAAACCATTTACAAAAGTATCTCAGCCTAAAACTGTTGAGGCAAAAGACTCAGCATTACAAGCTATGGGTGAAAAACCAAAATGGTCTAGACCTGGTCATTCCATAGAGCGTAATGAAACGGCAAAGCAAAAGGCTAAAATCATCAACTAATACCACATTAATACATTTTTAAGAAATTATTTTCTAATCGTTAATTACCTTTGGTTTCCCTAAAAAACCATTTGTAATTGAATTTAGCAGATATACCAAGGGTAAGTAATATTACCAAGGAAGACTTTATAGAGACCTATTTTAAGCCACAGAAACCTGTAGTTTTAGAGCGGGCCATTGAAGATTGGCCTGCATTTTCTAAATGGAATTTAGATTATATTAAATCTGTAGCTGGGGAAAAGACCGTACCGCTATATGATGACAGACCGGTGCAACATAAAGATGGTTTTAATGAGCCCCACGCCAAAATGAAGATGGCTGAGTATGTGGATTTATTGAAAAAAGAACCTACAAAATATAGAATTTTCCTTTGGAATATTATTAAGGAGGTACCTGCTTTGCAAAAAGATTACACTTTTCCAGATTTTGGATTAAGACTTTTAAAAGGAGTGCCAATGATGTTTTTTGGCGGACGAGACTCGTACACCTTTATGCATTACGATATCGATTTGGCAAATATTTTTCACTTTCATTTTGATGGAAAAAAAGAAGTAGTGCTTTTTCCACAATCTGAAACGGAGAAGCTTTACAAAGTGCCTCATTCTTTAATTACACATGAGAGTATAGATTTTTCCAATCCTGATTATAATAAGTGGCCCGCATTAAAAAGTGCAAACGGATTCAGAACAACTCTGTCCCATGGAGAAGTTTTATATATGCCAGAAGGGTATTGGCACTATATGAAATACAATACACCCGGTTTCTCAATGAGTTTAAGGGCGTTGGCCCGTAATCCTAAAAACTTGGCAAAAGCATCGTATAACATCCTTATAATGCGTTATTATGATGTGTTAATGCGTAAGATAAAAGGTCAAGATTGGATTGATGAAAAAAATGAAAGAGCAATTAAAGAAACAAATAATAGGCATAATATAATTACCTAATTGGTAAGCGAAGGCTATTTTATAAGTTCTTTTAATTTTTCATATACCAAATGACTTTCCCAACCTCGGTATAGAAGATAGTCTGCAAGTTTTTTTCTCCGCTTTAGAATATTAGATTCAGTTATTTGACCAAGTCGTTTATTTGCCAAATCATCCAAGGCGGTTAAATAGGCCTCAGGGTCAATTTCTTTTAAGGCGGTGGTAATATTGTATTTGGAGATATTTCTAAATTTCAGTTCCTTAACAATTCTATTTTTACCCCACTTTTTAATATTGAATTTGCCTCTAGCAAAACTTTTTGCAAAGCGTTCTTCGTTCAAAAACTTATCTTCAATAAGTTGTGCAATAATAGTGTCAATCGCTATCGGGATCATGCCCATGTCTTTCAATTTCGAAACCACTTCTTTATGGCAGCGATCTTGGTATGCGCAATAGCTTTCTATTTTTTTTGTGGCTTCTTGAATAGTGTGGCCTTTAGTTTTTTCGTTCAATATTTTTAAAATTATTTTGGGCTAAAATAGGCGATAGCTATTCCTAAAACTATTGATAAAACTCCAAAAGCAATAAATGTTAATAGAATAAGTCCTATGAATAACATTAGTTTTAAAATAGATTCAGATATACTTAATTTATATAGCTTACCATAGGCGTAGGTATAATAAAAAATTAAAAAGAATATGGTCAAAAGATAAACGGATGGATCTGTAAAGACTGAAACTGTAAAAACTATAGAAGTAACAATAAACGAAATACTTTGAATGTAAGAATTTATTATTAAGTGTTCTGCGTAGTTATATGGTTTTCTATAAACCAAAAATGCCATATATGTATATATAGGCATAAATAAGATTACCAACAGGTTGAAATACTTCAGCATAAAAGAACTTGCATTAGTAATTAATTCTAAATTTTCTTTCTCATAGGCCTCTCTGTCAAAGTTTTCTCCTAATTGTTTTTCCATCATATTCGCCATTATGGAAACGGATTGTTGATTAGATTCAACATTAAGCGCTAAATATTCATCAGCAAAAAAGTTAAATAAAAAGATAGCTATTGCAGTTGTTAAACCTAGAATGGCAAAGGGATTCATATAGCGTTTTCTTGTACCGTTTAGGTATTCTTGAAAAACTAAATGAGGACTTATAATTAATTTCTTTATAGTGAAGAAAAACCTATTATCTAAGCCAAGTACATTATTAGAAAAATCTTCAGCTAAACCTTTTAAAGTAATGCGTTGAACTATTACTTTGCCACCACAGATATTGCAGAAATAAGTATCATTAGGTAGCGAAGCTGAACAATTTTTACAGTTTAAATTATTTGAAACTTGTTGTATTTCTCGGTTTATAGGTAAATCATCCATTTTTAATAAATATGATTGGAAGATAAAATAGAAAGGGCTAATAAACAAAAAAAGCGACTCCGTAAGGAAATCGCTTTTTTCATTAATATATTGTTTTGCCGTCTTTGTTTTTAAAACGGTATTCAAGATACGTATACGCATCACGCGGTTGAATTTTAACCCATCTTTTATATTCCAAGAACCATTTAGTTCTCATGGATGGAAATCCCTTAGTAATATAGGCTGCTATAAACGGGTGTATATTAAGTGTTATACTGTTGTCTTTTGCAGGTCCTTTAAGAAGTTTTTCAAGGTCCGCTGTAATTTTATCTATTAAAACAATAGGTGCTTCCACCTGTTTCCCTGCATTGTTAGGGTCCTCTTCAGTTGTTTTAATATTCATTTCAGGTCGTACCCTTTGTCGGGTGATCTGAATTAAACCAAATTTACTCGGAGGTAGTATTTTATGTTTGGCGCGATCGTCTTTCATCTCATCTCTAAGATGTTCAAAAAGCTTTTTTCTGTGTTGTGATTTTACCATATCTATAAAATCTACAACGATAATTCCGCCCATATCACGAAGACGTAATTGTCTTGCAATTTCTGAAGCAGCCAAAAGATTTACCTCTAAGGCCGTATCTTCTTGATTTTTAGCTTTATTTGATCTATTGCCACTATTTACGTCTACAACATGTAGTGCTTCGGTATGCTCTATAATTAAATAGGCTCCTTTGCTCATGGTAGCTGTACGGCCAAAAGACGTTTTAATTTGTCTTTCTATTCCAAATTTTTCAAAAATAGGTACGTTGGTATCAAAGTGCTTAACTATGTTTTCTTTATCTGGAGCAATTTCGGACACATAGTCCTTAATTTCATTATATAAAGTTATATCATCAACATGTATTCCTGTAAAACTATCGTTAAATACATCTCTTAAAATAGAAGATGCTCTGTTGAGTTCTACAAATACTTTTGATGGTGTTTGAGCACGATACAATTTTTTACACATTGCCGACCATTTGTTCAGCAAGTTTTCTAGATCTTTGTCCAGTTCCGCGACTTTTTGTCCTTCTGCAACTGTTCTAATAATTACACCAAATCCTTTTGGTTTAATACTTTTAACAAGTCGTTTTAACCTGTCTTTCTCTTCTTTGCTTGCAATCTTTTGGGATACCGAAACACGGTCCGAGAAAGGAACCATTACCAAGTAACGCCCAGCTATTGATAGCTCGGAACTGATTCTTGGTCCTTTAGTAGATATAGGTTCTTTTACAATTTGAACCAGTAGGGATTGGTTGGCTTTAATGACATCGGTAATAACACCATTTTTGTCAATATCGGTCTCAACGGGAAAGTTTTTTAAGGAGTAATCCTTTAATTTTCCTGAGCTCACTTGTTTTATGAACTTAAGCATAGAAGATAATTGCGGACCAAGGTCATGATAATGCAAAAATGCATCTTTTTCATAGCCAACGTTAACGAACGCGGCATTTAGACCGGTTACCGGTTTTCTGATTTTGGCGAGAAAAATATCGCCAACAGAAAAATCGTTACTACTTTCTTCTTTATGCAGTTCAGTGAGTTTTCCGTCCTTTAACAAGGCAAAGTCAACGGCTTGGGAACTAGATCTTACGATTAATTCTCTATTCACCTGAATATATTTTTAGTCGTTTCTACTGCATAGTGGAAACGAACTGATTAAACAATACCATAGACAAATACAATAGTACTTGCCGAAATCCAAATTTAGGATCTCTATGTCAATGAACGTATTTTAAAAAGAAAAAGTAGTTATAAAACTACTTTTTCTTGTGTCGGTTAGCTCTTCTACGCTTTTTGCGCTTGTGTGTGGCTACCTTATGTCTCTTTCTTTTCTTACCGCTTGGCATAAAGTTCTTTTTTAAGATTAATTATTTTACGTGTACGTTGCTCTTAACTCCTTCTACAAAAACCTTTGCAGGCTTAAATGCTGGAATGTTGTGAGCGGGTATTTTAATGGTTGTGTTTTTGGAAATATTTCTACCGGTTTTTTCGGCTCTAGTTTTAATGATAAAACTACCAAAACCTCTTAGGTAAACATTATCACCACTTTCTAATGATGTTTTTACCTCTTCCATAAAAGATTCAACAGTTGCCTGTACATCTCCTTTTTCAATTCCCAGCTTATCTGAGATTTTCGATACAATTTCCGCTTTCGTCATCTTTCAATATTAGATTTTCTGTATGTTTTTTCGGGTTGCAAATATATAAATTAAATTCAATCTTTCTTTCTAATGGGTTAATTTTAAGTATATAAACTGCTACTTTTATCACTTAGTATAGAAGATCATGTCATTTTCGGGTAAAATTTTAGATTGGTATCATCAAAACAAACGCACTTTACCATGGCGTAATACCATTGATCCTTATAATATTTGGTTGTCAGAAATTATTCTTCAACAAACACGTGTGGCTCAAGGAACCCCGTATTACTTAAGGTTTATAGAAAGTTTTCCAACTGTTGGTCATTTAGCAAACGCAGATGAAGAAGAGGTTTTAAAACTCTGGCAAGGATTGGGGTATTATTCAAGGGCGAGAAATTTACATGCAACGGCAAAAATTGTCGTTAATGAATACAAAGGTGTATTTCCAGACAATTATAAAGAGCTTTTAAACCTAAAAGGAATTGGAGACTATACTGCGAGCGCAATTTCATCAATTTGTTTTAATGAAGCCCAAGCAGTTGTAGACGGTAATGTATATAGAGTTTTGGCCAGGTATTACGGGGTAGATATACCAATTAATAGTACTGAAGGTGTAAAGTATTTTAAAACTTTGGCTCAAAAAGTCATGGATACTGAACAAATTAGAGATTACAATCAGGGAATTATGGAGTTTGGAGCCATACAATGTTCGCCCAAAAAACCACTTTGTTTACATTGCCCTTTAAATAATAGTTGTGTTGCCTTGCAAAAAGGTCTTGTGGAACAATTACCGGTTAAATTAAAAAAGACAAAAGTAAGGGATAGGTATTTTAATTATATTATACCGATATATATGGACCCTAAAGAAAATTATTTTACAAAAATTGAGCAAAGAATAGGAAAAGGTATTTGGCAGAACCTTTGGCAATTTCCTTTATTAGAATCTAAAAAGGAATTGGAATTAGATGAAATTATATTTAGGTATAAAGAAGTACTAGATGATATTGAGGTTAATGAGTTTTTAGAATTTAATGAATCTGCTATAATACATAAATTGTCTCATCAACATCTGCATGCAAAATTTTGGATCGTAAAAACGAATTCTGATTTCGCAGACAAAATTTCAATGGAAAAATTGAAGCAATTTCCTGTGCCAGTTTTAATAGCAGATTTTATAAAAGCGTTTAAAATTTAGTACTTTTGATTTTTATATCTTTAAGTTATGAGCGGTACATTAAATAAGGTAATGTTAATTGGGCATTTAGGTGATGAAGTTAAAATGCATTATTTTGAAGGTGGTGGCAGTATAGGAAGATTTCCTATTGCTACAAATGAAACGTATACGAACAAATCTACCGGCGAGCGAGTAACAAATACAGATTGGCATAACATAGTTGTACGTAATAAAGCAGCTGAAATTTGTGAAAAATATCTGAGTAAAGGAGATAAGGTATATGTTGAAGGAAGATTAAAGAACCGCCAATGGCAGGGAGAAGATGGTAATACCAGGTATAGTACAGAAGTGCACGTAACCGATTTTACCTTTTTAACCACTAAAAAAGAGTCTGGCGCAACTGATAATAGTACAGCCTCTACTACTCCAAAAACAAGTAATACTAGTAAAGCGACGGACAAAGCATCTGCTCCGATAACTCAGGAGAATGATGACGATTTACCATTCTAACGATAATTAAACAGGAACTATTGGACCCAGACCCCTTACCGTTTTTAGTAACATTATTAGCTGTGAACGGTGTATTTGCAATTAATATTATCGTCCTTTTTATATTGTTAATTTGTTCTGCGCTAGTTTCTGGTGCAGAGGTAGCAATGTTTGGTCTTTCACCTACCGAGATTAAAGAGTTACAAGACGAAAAATCAGCAAAAAGTAGTATTCTGCTAATGCTTCTTGAGCGGCCTAAAAAATTATTGGCTACCATATTAATAGCAAACAATGCTATTAATATTGGTGTAGTGCTACTTTTTAGTATTATAGGTGATACCCTTTTTAAGAATGTAAATCAAGTATTGTTTGGTATCGTATCAGTAAGGTTTTTATTAGAAGTAGTGGTGGCTACTTTTTTAATTTTAATGTTCGGTGAAATTTTACCTAAGGTTTATGCGAATAGAAATAGAATGAGTTTTTCGCATTTAATGGCGTTTCCATTACGTGTTTTAGATTTTATTTTTTCACCATTAAGCTTGCCAATGCGTTCCGGTACATTGTTTTTATACAATAAACTCGGAAAACAAAAATCAAGTTTAAGTATTAATCACCTGTCACAAGCTTTAGATTTAACTTCCCATGGCGATACTACTAAAGAAGAAAAGAAAATTTTAGAAGGTATTGTAACTTTTGGTAATACAGATACCAAACAAGTAATGCGCCCTAGAATTGACATTTTTGCACTTAATGAGCAAATGAAGTTTATAGAAGTCATTGGTGAAATAAAAAAGCATGGTTATTCTCGTATTCCTGTTTTTGGTGAAAATATTGACACGGTAAAAGGTGTATTATATGTAAAAGATTTACTGCCCTATTTAGATAGAAAGACCTTTAATTGGATGACTTTAATTCGTGAGCCTTATTTTGTTCCAGAGAATAAAAAGTTAGATGATTTGTTGGAAGAGTTTCAAGAGAAAAAAAATCATTTGGCTATAGTAGTAGACGAGTATGGCGGAACCTCTGGTTTGGTAACTTTAGAGGATATTATTGAAGAAATTGTAGGTGATATAAGTGATGAGTTCGATGATGAAGATTTAATTTATTCTAAGTTAGATGATTTTAATTATGTGTTTGAAGGTAAAACGCCATTAAAAGACTTTTACAGGGTTATTAAATTGGAGGATAGCGATATGTTCGAAGAAAATAAAGGTGAGTCAGAAACTTTAGCAGGTTTTGTCTTAGAGAAAGCCGGGAGTTTTCCTAAAAGGGGAGAGAAAATTATTTTTGAATCGTATACCTTTATGGTAGAGAGCATGGATAAAAAGAGACTAAAACAAATAAAAGTAACGTTGCCAAATGAAATTTAAATTATTTTTAGGGCTGTTTATGTTAGCACTTTTTGTTTTGAGTTGTCAAGACGAGCAAATTCCTAAACCCAAGGCCAAAATGCGCTTAGAATACCCGCAAGGAAAATTAGCGGATTTAGAAACCGAGAATTTTAGCTTTAAGTATAATCAATTGGCTAATGCAGAATTAAATAGCGATAAAGCATACACCATTTCTTATCCAGACATGAAAGGAGCAATTTTTCTTAGCTATAAGAAGGTTGATGGTAATCTTGATAAACTAATACATGACTCTAAACGTCTAAGTTATGAACATGCTGCTAAAGCAGATAATATTGTTGAGCAACCTTATGTAAATCCCGATGCCAGGGTTTTTGGAGCTTTATTTGAGGTGCAAGGGAATGCCGCTTCACAATCGCAGTTTTTTGTAACGGATAGTACAGAGCATTTTTTAACTGGTTCGGTTTATTTTTATACTAAACCTAATTATGATTCTATTCTTCCTGCAGCGTCCTACCTTCAAAATGATATAAGAGGAATTATAGAAACCCTTCGCTGGAAAAAATAATAAGCTATGATGACAAAACAAAACCTATTAGATTGTCATAAACGTATAGCCCCTTTTATTCATAATACATCCGTTTTAACGTCTAGGTTAATTGATAAAGAAGTAAATGCTCAGGTATTTTTTAAGTGTGAGAATTTTCAAAGAGCCGGCGCCTACAAAATGCGTGGAGCAACCAATGCTATCTTGCGATTACCTAAAGAGCAAAAGAAAAACGGAGTAGTAACGCATTCCTCTGGTAATTTTGCCCAAGCGTTGTCATTAGCTGCCCAAAGTGTTGGCGTAACCGCACATATTGTTATGCCTAATACAGCACCAGAGGTTAAGAAAGTTGGTGTAAAGGAATATGGTGGAATAATTTATGAGTGCGAGCCTACAGTAGAAGCTAGGCAGGCTTTAGCAGATGAAATTGCGTTAAAAACTGGAGCTACATTTATTCATCCATCAAACGATAATGACGTTATTTTAGGTCAAGGTACTACTGCATTAGAGTTGCTTGAAAAACAACCCGATTTAGATTTTATTTTTTGTCCTGTAGGTGGCGGCGGACTCATTGCCGGGTCTGCTCTAGCGGCTCACTATTTTGGTATTAACTGTAAAGTTTACGGAGCTGAACCATTTGAGGCAGATGATGCTTACCGTTCACTACAAAGTGGGAAAATAGAAAGTAATGAGACTGTGAATACTATTGCAGACGGACTCAAAACTACGCTAGGAGATAAAAATTTCCCTATTATAAAAAAGTTGGTTAGCGGTATTGTTAGAGTTACCGAAGAAGAAATCGTTGACGCAATGAAACTGGTTTGGGAGCGAATGAAAATAATTATTGAACCCTCTAGTGCGGTAACAGTGGCTGCAGTTTTGAAACAATCAAAAGAGCAGCCAGCAGTTTTTCAGAATAAAAAAATAGGTATTATAATATCTGGAGGCAATGTAGATTTATCTAAATTACCTTTTTGAAAATATTTTATTCCTTATTGTTTGCTTAAAATCTCTTCAGCGCGCTTAATACTAGAATTGATATTCTCTTTTACTTGTTGTACTTTCTCTTCCTCTTCTTTTAACCATTCTTTCTTTTCATCAGAAAGTTCTTTGCCTTTCATTATTTCTTCAGAATCAAAACGGTCACCAAAACCTTGCATCCAGTCCATCATAGATCTGTTGGCTTCTTGTAGGTCCTTCATTGCTTTTGCCTCTGCTGATTCTACCCCTAGAGAGTCTGCCATAGGTTTTAGTTGACCCACTAACTTTCCTAAAGTGCCCATTTTTGGCATTACTTCATCATGTATGGCCATTACATGTTCCATTCTTGATGCTTCCTCTACTTTTTTAGACTCTTTACAGGAGGTAATGCTAAGTAGGCCTATGGCCACTATAAGTGTAACTAACTTTTTCATGTTATTCGCTTTCTTTAAATGTAACTGAATTAATTGTATACTGGCACTCTTTTACTTTGGTGTTTGTAATAGTAGATTTTAAATCTTCAATAGAAGTAAGTTTTGGGTCAAAAACAACAATTCCATTTTTTTGGTCGAAACTAACTTCTGCCGAAGAAACGCCTTTTATTTCCATAAGGTTTAATGCAATTTTATCGGCACACCCTTCTTGGCAAGCCATACCGTCAATACCAATTAAAACTTCGGTTGTTTTTGCATTTTCAATTATAGCAATTGCACTAGAATTATCTTGTGCTGTTGATGTGGCAACAGAAATGCAAAAAATAAATATGCTAAGTGCTAAAAAATTAATTTTCATATCTATTTTTTTCGTTTAAGAATAAGTTCGAAAATCTGTTTGTGTAAAGATACCAAATAAGGAAAATGAACACCATAAACAACTATTAAAATATCTGTTTATAAAGGTCATTATCTTAGAAAAAAGCCCACTTTTGCTTAAAATTAATTTGATTGAAAAATATAGACCAAAAGTGGGGCTATCTTTTAGTTCTTGCGTTAATATGGGGTTCTTCATTTATACTGATTAAAAAATCTCTAATAGGATATACGCCGCTACAGGTTGGCGGGTTACGAATTGTATTTGCATCGGTATTATTGTTTATTGTTGGTTTTAAATCGTTAAAGTCACTTTCTAAAATAGATTGGAAATGGGTGACTATTGCAGGGTTATGTAGTTCGTTTTTTCCACCTTTTTTCTTTGCATTGGCGCAAACAGAAATTAGTAGTGGAATTACTTCGATTTTAAATTCAGTTGCGCCATTATTTACTACACTTGTAGGTATTGCTCTTTTTGGACTCTCATTAAAGGGAAGACAAGTATTAGGTGTTTTTATAGGTCTTTTTGGTACTGTTGTATTAATTGCGGCGGGTATGGAGAATAATGTGGACCAGGATTATTGGTACACGCTATTCATTCTTTTTTCAGCCTTAGGATATGCTTTTAATATAAATATTATAAAAAAGTATTTATCGCATTTAACTCCGTTGGCTATAACTACTGCTAGTTTCGGAGTCGCTTTTCTCCCGGCATTTGTTATATTAATTTATACGGGCGTATTTCAGGAGTTTTTGGGTAATAGTGCTATGCATGAAGCTGTTTGGTATATAATGGCATTGGCTTTTTTAGGAACAGCTTTGGCAAACATTCTGTTTAATAAATTAATAAAATTATCTAGTCCGGTATTTGCTGCATCGGTTACCTATTTAATTCCCCTTGTAGCGGTACTTTGGGGTTTTCTAGATGGAGAAAATATAATTATTTTGCAGCTGTTAGGTGGAATTGTTATCTTATTTGGTGTATGGCTCGTAAATAGAAAAAAGCTGTAGCGCAACCAAAATAGTTACCCGTACTGTAACAAATTATACTTGGCGTTGTCTTTATGTAGAACTAATCAGAAAATAGAAATCATGAAAAAAATAATATTTGTACTACTTGCAATCTTCTTTGTTGTAGGTGCAATTAAGGCGCAAGAAAAAACATTCAACGTAAAATCTTTCGATAAACTAATTGTTAGTCCGCATATTGAGGTAAATTTAGTCGAGGGAGAAGAAGAAAGTGTAGTTATTGATAATGCAAAAATAGGGTTGGATAAAATAAATGTTGAGGTTGAAGGTAGAACATTAAGACTGTATTTAGATGGCGCCAAGGTTGTAACTAAATCTGAACGTATTTCCAGTGATAAATGGAAAGGAAAAAAATCTTTATACAATGGTACAATGGCCACAATGACGGTAACCTATAGAAAGCTTGAAAATTTATCGATACGGGGGGAAGAAATTGTACGATGTAAAAATCTTTTTAATGCAGATGATTTTAAAATGTCGTTATATGGCGATGCTAAAGTCTATTTTAATTCAGTTTCAATTGATGAGTTGACCGTTGCTATTTATGGCAGTAGTTATTTAGAAATTGCTGAAGGTGCTATTGCGCGTCAAGTTTTTAGAGCCTATGGCGAAAGTGAAGTTAATACGTTAGGCATGAATGCCGATGAAACAAAAATTACGGCCTATGGTGAAAGTAATTTTAGAATAAAGGTCGCAGATCGCTTAAAAGTTACCTGTTACGGAGAAACTAATGTAAGTTATTCCGGTAATCCAGAGGTGGATTTGGGATTGATTATCGGCGAAGCTAAAATAACCAAAATAGGAGCGTGATAGCAATAGAGTTGAAATAGAAAAACCCGCATGCTAGCGGGTTTTTCTATTTATTTAGTTTAAAGTTTATTCAAAATCTTCAGCCGAAACACCTTCATTAATTTTGATATCAGAAATTATGAATTCAAAATTCTGTGGCCCAAAAGATTGTGTTAACTTAAAAGGTAGCAGAATACCCGACACATCTTTATAATCTTCAAAATTAGATGTACTCGATATTTGTTGCCCTTGCATTTCTGTTAAAGTAACCTCTTGGACTTTAAGTCCTGTTTCTACATCATAGAAAGTAGTTTTGTCATCTGTTACTTTAATTTTATATGCTTTTTTATCTCCAACCATTTCCATGCCTTCTAAAGAAACATTGTTGTTCGCTAAATAGCTAAGTTCGGGAAAAGGTAAAGATTCAGTCCTCGATTTGATCAATTCTTCTTCGGTAAGATCTATACGTTGCCCTTGCATTACCATATAACCATTGTCGCCATTTAGTACTTGTTTGCTTATAGAGTTACCCATCATTTTAACATCTTGCATGAGTTGATTATTAGTAGTTTTTTTGACTTCTAGATCAAGTTTCATTCCTTGCATTTCCGCTGCGGCACTCATGGCAAAAGAAGTTACGCTTTCAAGTTTGGTTTTGCCTCCTATTGCGTCTATGTATTTTTCCATGATGGTATTAGCTGTAACACCTTCGGGTATTGCGGTGTTATAATTGGGAGTTTCAATTCTATCTGCAGTTTTAGAAAAAGATAGAACATGAAGTTTTTTTCCGTTGAAGTTTATTTTTTCAAGATTTGCTAATATTTCACTTCCTTTCCCGACAACCACGACACGAGCGTTATTTACGTTGAAATATTTTTTAGCAGCTAATTCTACATCGGTTTTACTAACCTTTTCTAGCTTTTCTAGAAATGATTTATAAAAATTCTTGGGTAAATTTTCTTTTTCTATGTTTAGCGCATATCTCGCAATAGTCTGTGGGTCTTCTAGAGCCATTATAAAACTACCGGCATATAAAGCTTTGGTAGTTTTTAGTTCTTTTTCAGTAACTGGTTTTGAGGTAATGAGCTCCAATTCTTTTAGCAATTCTACCACAGAACTATCGGTAACCGAATTTCTTACTTCGGCAGTAGCAACAAACCTTGCCGGAGCATACTTGTCATTTCCTAAAGAAGTATAGGCGCCGTACGTGTACCCTTTATCTTCTCTAAGGTTTAAATTTACCCTGCTATCTGATCCACCACCCAAAATTTGATTTGCCAATATTGCCGCAATAAAATCATCATCTTTCATTTTTAAATCAACGAGGTTCTGTACTGTAATTTCAGATTGTACAGCATTAGGCATGTCAACCAAGTTAATTTGGGTATTTGGTACGTTTGCTGGTTTTGAATAACTGAAACTTGGGGGAACTGCCTTGGTCCAAGAAGTAAAATATGTGTTGGTCAACGTTTTAACTTCGTCTAATGTTATGTCACCAATAACAATTAAATAGGCATTTGCAGGCACAAAATAATCTCTATAAAATTCTTCTACATCAGTAAGTGTAACATTGTTTACGGTTTGTTCAGTAGCAAATTCACCATAAGGGTGATTTTTGCCATAAGCCAAGGCACGTTGCACTCTGGCCGAAATGGAAGAAACAACTTTCTCTTCAGATTTAAGTCCGGTCAATAGAATGTCTTTTTCTTTATCAAACTCATCCTGCGTAAAGTTTGGATATATTGCGGCATCAGCTAAAAGCTCCATCATTCTAGAAAAATATTTAGAAAGAGATTGTGCATAAGCACCTTGCGAACTAAAATTTAATCGTGCTCCTAAAAAGTCGATTTCTTCATTAAATTGATCTTTGGCAATGTTTTTAGAACCTTTGCCTAAAAGGCTACCTGTTAAAAGGGAAACACCGGCTTTGTCGCCTTCTAAAATTGGTGGGTTGTCAATCGATAATTGAATAGAAACTCTTGGTAATTTGTGATTTTCAACCACTAATACCGTTAAACCGTTATTAAGTTTGAAAATTTCAGGCTCTCCTAAATTTATTTCGGGTGCTGGGCCAGGAGTAGGCATAACGGTACGGTCAACTTGGGCCTGTACAGTTAAGAAGCTTATAATTGTAAAGAGTAATATATATGTAGTTCTCATAGTTTTTAGTTTGCAGTATTTTGTTCCGGTAAATATTCTAACATTAATCTTTGATTGGGGTTTAAATACTTATTGGCCACTTCTTTTATTTCTTCTCGGGTTATAGATCTATAGATCTCTATTTCTTTATTTATTAAGGAAGTATCACCATAAAGCATATAATATTCGGCTAAGGAATTAGCAATGCCTTCTACACTAGAATTACTGTTGACAAATTGGTTTTCAAATTTATTTTGCAATTTTTGATAATCATTTTCCGATATAAGATCCGTTCTTAGTTTTTCTATTTCTTCTTCTATTTCGGTATTAAGTGTTTCTAAACTTGTTTCTCCTACAGGTAATGCAAAAACTATATACATGCCATAATCTTCTTGAGTAGCAGGAAATGCACCTACCTGTAATGCTTGCTTTTGTTCGTCAACTATTTTCTTGTAAAGTTTGGAGGACGGCCCGTCGCTTAAATAAGTTGAAATCATATCTAGAACTTGACTATCTCTATTTTTTAATCCGGGCGTTCTATAAGCAATCATCGTTGCCGGAATTTGAATATTTGGGTCGTAGGCCTTTGCGTTTATTTGTTCTGTAATTGGGTCTTCTTGAGGAAAGTTTCTAGATATATCCTGACCTTTAGGAATACTGCTAAAATAATCAGAGATCATTTTTTTTGCATTATCATTTTCAAAATCACCCGCAATTACAAGCACTGCATTATTTGGAGTGTAGAATTTTTTCTGAAAAGCAATGAATTCTTCTAAAGTAGCAGCATCTAAATGGTCCATTTTACCAATTACTGTTTCTTTGTAAGGATGTTTATTGAAGAGATTTTTTTTAATGTTTTCAATAAACATACCGTATGGAGCATTATCTACGCGCAACCTTTTTTCTTCTTTTACAACTTCATTTTGGGTATCTACTCCTTTTTGGTTAATTACCGGGTGTAACATTCTTTCCGACTCTAACCAAAGGCCTAATTGTAGATTATTAGAAGGGAATACTTCGTAATAATAAGTTCTGTCTTCATCAGTGGTGGCGTTACCAGAACCTCCGTGTGATGAAACAATTTGGTCCCATTTTCCTTTTTCTATGTTTTCTGTGCCTTCAAAAAGAAGATGTTCAAAAAAATGGGCAAACCCAGTTCGTTCGGGATCTTCATCTTTAGAACCAACATGATAAAGCACAGAGATAGAAATAATAGGCGCCGTATTATCTTGATGTAAAATAACATGGAGGCCATTGTCAAGATTATACTCTTCAAACTTGACTTCTTGAGCCAATGCTACGGCAGCGTTAAAAAGTATGGCCGAAACCAGAAATAATTTGTTTCTCATTTATATAGTATTTAGTTAAGTGTTATTAGATAGTAGTGTATAATTAGTTTGTTGCTTTCCAATTTTGTTACATTACAATTCAATTTTGTAGGAAGAATATTCAATATATGAATTCTTTAACAAAAACAAATGAAGCTTGTAATTGATTACTTATTAATTTAAAAGTTAATTCTTAAATGAAACATAGCTGCAATGCATAACTAGGCATTATCTATTAGATTTGGAGTTGCTGTAAGTGGTTGTTTAGTGGCTAATTTTATAACTTTTAGGGCTACATATAAAAGTGTATTATAGTCTCATTAATGTAGTTATAATAGGTTTTGCAATATATGAAGCAATTAAATATTACAAGCTAAAGAAAGAAAAGGAATTTACATATACAGTGGGGTTTAATAGCGGGCTTTATAACTGGTGGGGTAGCTACTCTTATTTTCACTTTGTTTTTAGTAGTATATTAAACAGAGTTGCAGCCTAGGTTTTTAGAGGAGCTTTCGATTATAGAGGTAAATCGATTTCAAAGTTTTAAGACTATTGTATTTATAATGGTGGCGGGAATGGGTTTACTGTCTACATAAGTGCTAACATTCTTTTTTATGAGGTTATTTAAATTTTAAGATACTGCTAAAATGAAGAGCTTATAAAATTTATAAAAAACACTTGTAAATTCACGATTAAGAAGTATATTTGCACCCGCCTATGGAAAAAATCCATCAGGTTTAATTTTTACATTTAACAATATGTACGCAATTGTAGAGATGGCAGGGCAGCAATTTAAAGTTGCAAAAGACCAGAAAGTGTACGTTCACCGTTTACAGGTAGAAGAAGGTAACAAAGTCACTTTTGACAATGTGCTTCTTTTGGCTGATGGATCGAACGTTACTATCGGCGCCCCGGCTATAGACGGAGCCGCAGTAGAGGCTAAAGTCGTTAAACACCTAAAAGGTGACAAAGTAATCGTTTTTCATAAGAAAAGACGTAAGGGTTACAGCAAGAAGAATGGACACCGTCAATCTCTTACGGAGATTGTGATCGAATCTATTATTTCTAAAGGAGCTAAGAAAACTGAAACAAAAAAAGCAGCAGAGCCAAAAGCTAAGAAAGCAGATGGTAAAGCGGCACCAGTAGAGGTTTCTGTAGCATCTAAGCCAAAAGCTAAAAAAGCTACAGGTAAAGGTGATGATTTGAAAAAAGTTGAAGGTATTGGTCCAAAAATAGCTGAAACTTTAAACGCTGCGGGTATTTCTACTTTTGCGGAGTTAGCAAAAACAGATGCTGCTAAAATTGCTGAAATTATAGCTGACGTTCGTGGTAATCACGTAACTGACACATGGCCAAAACAAGCACAATTAGCTGCAGATGGTAAATGGGACGAGTTACAGAAATGGCAAGATGAATTAGATGGTGGTGTAGCTAAATAAGCTTATCCATTGAGTAATAACAATATTTAAAACCTTAGACAATGGCACATAAGAAAGGTGTAGGTAGTTCGAAAAACGGTAGAGAATCAGAATCTAAACGATTAGGAGTTAAGATTTTTGGTGGTCAAGCTGCAATCGCTGGTAACATTTTAGTTAGACAGCGTGGAACAAAGCACAATCCTGGTGAAAATGTTTACGCAGGAAAAGATCATACTTTACACGCACGTGTAGATGGTTTAGTGAAGTTTGAAAAGAAAGCAGGTGGAAAATCATATGTTTCCATTGAGCCTTTTGAAGCATAAACTAAAAGTAAATAATTAAAAAAACCCTTTTCAGCAATGAAGAGGGTTTTTTTGTGTTATGTAATGTTGTATAATTTCAAAAAAAGGTTTTGATTACAATAGTTTCTCGCCAATCTCAAACCAAGTATTAACACGTTCAAAACCTTCTGTGTTTACATTGTGTGGCGATGTAAATTGTAAACTACGGCCGTGGAAACTTTCTAGATTATAGCTGCGATCGTCTATGAGCACATCACCTTTTAAAATATGTTTATGACCACAAAGAATACGGTTTTGCCATGGCAGAAAAGGAAAATGCTCATCTAACCATTCGCTTTTTTCCTCTAAAGAATTGGGAAATTGCATGGCTGCCGACGCTATATACACTTCATGTTTGCTAGCTAATTTTGCCAAAATTTCTTGACTGCCTGCTATAGGCTTTAAATTTCTAAAAAAACCTCTTCTTGTAGCGTGCTTTCTAACACTGTCTTGGTGCGTTTCTGGCACCATGCTCCAAACGTCTGAACCAGCACATAAATCTGTAGTGAGTTTCCCATTAAACTCAGCATTATAAATTTCTATATGGGCGCCATAGGTATCGGCAATTACCTCATCCATGTCTACGAATAGTATCATATATAATTTTCTTGATTTAATTTAAAGAAAAGTAATCGTACAAAACCAACTTTTCTTAAAAAAATTAAAACTATGAATTTTGAAATTAATTAGATGCTTAACAATCATTTAATGTAGTGTAAAGGAAAAACGCTTCTATAGGGTTAACAATATAATGTATAGAAGAAGCCCTATGGGTAGACAGTCTTTACTTTACGAATCTAATTCTAAACAATTTATATTATGAAAAAATCAATTATCTGTGTTGCAATGGCGAGTACATTATTATTCTCTAGTTGCTTAGGTTCTTTTAGCGCATTCAATAACCTAAAAGACTGGAACCAAGGTGTGTCTGATAGTAAGTTTGTAAACAACCTCGTATTTTGGGGCTTGAACATAATACCGGTATACGGGTTATTCTTTTTAGGAGATGCCATTATTTTCAATGTGATAGAATTTTGGAGCGGTTCTAACCCAATAGCTATGGAAGAAGGTGAGTCAGAGACTCAAATGGTAGAAAGAGATGGTAATACGTTTGAAATGACCGCAACGAAGAACAGAATGCAGGTAACAGTAGTTGACGGACCTAAAAAAGGGAAAAAAATTGATTTGGTTTATAAGCCAGGTGATAAGTCATGGAATGCTGTAAGGCCTAATGGGGAGATTATAAAGTTGTCATCTTTCGAAGAAGGCTTTTATATCGTGTATATGCCAAACGGAAAAGAAGTGAAAATTAATCCGCTAAGTTCTAAAGAAGAAGGTTTAGCTCAAATTAAAGAGCAGACAGATTGTTATTATTTAGAAGGTATGTTGGCAGAGAATAACTAATACGAAGAAAATAGTAAATAAAAAAAGGTCCTGATGCTCGTCAGGACCTTTTTAGTTTCAATAACCAATGTCTTAATATCTATAGTATTCTGGCTTGTAAGGGCCTTCTACAGTTACTCCTATATATTCAGCTTGGTCTTGCTTTAATTCAGTAAGTTCAGCTCCTAAACGAGATAGGTGTAATTTTGCTACTTTTTCATCTAAATGTTTTGGCAACATATAAACATCGTTCTCGTAGTTTTTGCTGTTCTTCCAAAGTTCAATTTGCGCAAGTGTTTGGTTCGTGAATGAATTACTCATTACAAAACTAGGGTGGCCAGTAGCACAACCTAAGTTTACCAATCTACCTTCTGCTAAGATGATTAAGTCTTTATCTTTAATAGTATACTTATCAACCTGAGGTTTAATTTCTACTTTGCTTTTACCATGGTTTTTATTTAACCATGCCATATCAATTTCATTATCGAAGTGACCAATGTTACAAACAATAGCTTTGTCTTTTAAGGCTTCAAAATGCTCAGCTCTAATAATATCTTTATTTCCGGTAGTCGTAATTACAATATCAGCGTTACCAATAACCGTTTCTAGTTTTTTAACTTCAAAACCGTCCATACACGCCTGTAAAGCACAAATAGGGTCAATTTCAGTAACAGTAACAATAGAACCAGCGCCTTTAAAAGAGGCAGCGGTACCTTTGCCAACATCACCGTAACCAGCAACAACTACGCGCTTACCTGCAAGCATGGTATCTGTAGCTCTACGTATAGCATCTACAGCACTTTCGCGGCATCCATATTTGTTATCGAATTTAGATTTAGTAACCGAATCATTAACGTTTATAGCTGGCATAGGTAAAGTTCCTTTTTTTACACGCTCGTATAAACGGTGAACACCTGTCGTAGTTTCTTCAGAAAGGCCTCTAATTTCTCCTGCCATTTCTGGGTATTTATCCAGCACCATATTGGTTAAATCACCACCATCATCCAATATCATGTTTAAAGGTTTTCTGTCTTCACCAAAAAATAAGGTTTGTTCAATACACCAATCAAACTCTTCTTCGTTCATTCCTTTCCAAGCATATACAGGAACTCCTGTTGCTGCAATTGCTGCCGCTGCTTGGTCTTGAGTAGAAAATATATTGCAAGAACTCCAAGTAACTTCTGCTCCTAACGCTGTTAATGTTTCAATTAGAACAGCAGTTTGTATGGTCATGTGTAAGCAACCAGCAATACGAGCACCTTTTAAAGGCTGCTCATTTTTGTACTCTTCTCTTAGTGCCATTAAACCTGGCATTTCAGCTTCTGCTAATTCAATTTCTTTTCTTCCCCAATCAGCAAGGGAAATATCCTTAACCTTATAAGGCACATACGGAATAGTTTTCGTGCTCATATCTTTATTATTTTATACTTTCGTTAATCTGTGTACAGCAATTTTTAATTCGTGCAAAGGTACGAATAACACTAAGAAACCCATGCCGCTTTACAAAACTATAACAGTAAATGAAGAAACCTCCCTTGCCATATGGAAGGTTGAAGAGACCGAAGAAAAGTTGTGGGAAAAGGTAAAGCTGACTTCACACTGCCAAACTAGGTTTAATGGGATGAAATCTGAACTTCACAGGAAGGCATTTTTAAGCATCAGGCATTTGTTGGCAGAATATGGATATGAAGATGCTGATTTAATTTATGATGAGAACGGAAAGCCTCATTTAAAAGACGGCAATTTTATCTCTATCACCCATTCGCATAATTTCACTGGAATCATCATTAGTACAACAGAACATGTGGGTATTGATATTGAAATGCAACGCGATAAAATTCTAAGAATAGCACATAAATTCACTCCTTTCGAGGAATATAAAACGTTGGCAAATACTGCTGCAGTAGTAAGGAAGTTGACCATTGTGTGGGGCGCAAAAGAATCACTTTATAAAATTTACGGACATAAAGGACTAAGCTTTTTAGAGCATATAAATGTTAAAGATTTTTTGTTTGATGCGCAAAAGACCACGGCACAAATTACATTCAAAGGAAATTTGTCTCACTATAAGATTAAATTTCTGGAGTTTGAAGCATTCACCTGTGTCTATGCTACTAGAGATAAAGAATTGAATTAATAAAAAACAAGCACACTTTAAATGAATATATCAGTAGAATTAACCTTTTCGCCATTGCAGGACGATTTTGAAGAGCACATAATTAATTTCATAAAAAAATTACGTGAATGTGGTTTAACGGTTCTTGAAAATCCGTTGAGCACACAACTTTATGGTTCTTATGATGATGTGATGGCGGTTTTGAATAAAGAAATTAAAATAGCATTTGAGCTTATGGACCGCGGACTCCTATTCATGAAAATAGTTAAATCTGATAGAAGCGACTATGAACCCCATTTTTGATTATCTCTTTGGCCAATATGCTGATTATAATACTTTAGATATTACGCTTGAAATTGTAGCTGTAATTTTTGGATTATTATCTGTGTGGTTCTCTAAGCAGAATAATATTTTAGTGTACCCTACTGGGATGGTTAGTACATCAATTTTTGTATATCTACTACTTAAATGGGGCTTAATAGGTGATATGTTAATTAATATATATTACTTTATAATGAGTTTATACGGGTGGTATATTTGGACAAGAAAGGTGGATGCAGAACATTATACCCCAATTTCTCGGGTAACCAAAAAAGAAAATATCACCTCAGTTTTCATTTTTATAGGTACGATTATTTTCGTGTTTACGGTGTATCAAGTTTTTGACAAGTGGAATAGTTGGACAGCTTATGTTGATACTATAACAACAGCCGTATTTTTTGTAGGTATGTGGTTAATGGCTAAAAGAAAAGTAGAAAATTGGATATATTGGATCATAGGAGATATAATTTCAGTGCCGTTATACTTTTATAAAGGATTTACGTTTACTAGTTTTCAATATCTAATTTTCACAATATTGGCCATTTACGGCTATAATGCATGGAAGAAAAATATAGACAAGAACCTTCAAATGTCATAAAAGTGGTTCTTTTTGGCCCAGAATCGACTGGGAAGACAACCTTATCAGAACAATTGGCAAGGCATTACCATACCGTTTGGGTACCTGAGTATGCAAGAAATTATTTGCAAGATAAATGGAACAATGAACGTAAAACTTGTGAACCACATGATTTGTTGCCTATTGCAGAAGGGCAAATGCGTTTAGAGAATGAGTTGACTAAAAAAGCCACGGATATTCTTATATGTGATACTGATTTGTTAGAAACAAAAGTATATTCAGAGGCATATTACATTGGTAATTGTGATCCTGTATTAGAAAAGTATGCTTTAGAAAATACCTATGACCTCTATTTGTTGACTTATATAGATATTCCTTGGGAGGCCGATGATTTAAGGGATAAGCCAAATGAAAGAGAAGAAATGTTCAATTATTTTAAGGACACTTTAGAGAAGTACGGCAAAAATTTTATTATCTTAAAGGGGAATAAAAAACAACGATTAGAAAAGGCCATTAACCACATAGATCAGATATTAAATAAATGATAAAACTAACTGACAACGACCAAAAGCAATTACAGAAAAAAGGAATTTCTAAAGAAAGTATGTTGAGTCATATCAACACATTTAAAGAAGGTATACCCTTTGTAAATCTTAAGAATGCAGCCGTTATAGGTAATGGTATTCTTAAATTTTCTGATACAGAAGAAATAGAGCTAATAGCATTTTATGATAATAAAATTAAAGGACTTGATATTTTAAAATTTGTACCTGCTTCTGGTGCAGCTTCTAGAATGTTCAAAGCATTATTTAATTTTCTGGATGTATATGACCCTAATGAGGAATCCCTAGATGAGTATTTGAAAAGAACCAATGATAAAGATATTAAGCAGTTTTCTGAAGGTTTAGAGCGTTTTCCTTTTTACCAAAAGGTTATGGATAGAATACGAATTACTTCTAATTCACAGGGAGAGAAAGTTTTTAGATTTATCACGGAGTTATTAGGCGAAAATGCGCTAAACTACGGTTTTTATCCAAAGGGTTTGTTGCCGTTTCATAAGTATGAATCTTCGGCAGCAACTGCTTTTGAAGAGCATTTAAAAGAAGGGGCATTGTATGCAGGGTCTAACGGACAGGCAACATTACATTTTACAGTTTCTGAGCAACATAAAGAAATGTTCGAAACCGAATTTAAAGAAGTTGCTCCTAAAGTCTCAAAGGATACAGGAATTAAATATAATGTAGATTATTCATTTCAAAAATCATCGACAGACACCTTGGCAGTAGATATGGACAATAATCCGTTTAGAAATGAAGATGGATCTGTATTATTTAGGCCAGGTGGTCATGGTGCATTAATTCAGAATTTAAACGAGCAAGATGCAGATGTAATCTTTATTAAAAATATTGATAACGTTGCAGTAATGAAAGATGCAAAAGCCGTTGCAGATAGTAAAAAAGTTTTGGCAGGAGTACTTTTAAAAGAGCAAGAAAAAGCTTTTGAATATGCAAGGATGCTGGATAAAGGAAATGTTGGAGATAATCAAATAGAAGAAATCAAGAAATTTTTGTTTACCAACTTAAATGTTCGGTTCTCAGATGACTTCGATTCAAAATCAAATGCTGATAAACTAAACATCCTAAAAGATAAAATCAATAGACCTATTCGTATTTGCGGTATGGTAAAAAATGAAGGTGAGCCTGGGGGTGGTCCGTTTTGGGTTACTAATGGTAAGGGTGAGGTTTCATTACAGATTATAGAGTCTGCCCAAATAGATATGGATAATAAACAACAAGCAGATATTCTTAAGAATTCAACTCATTTTAATCCGGTTGACTTAGTTTGTGCCGTTCGTAATTATAAAGGTCAAAAATATGACCTTTTAAAATTTGTGGATGAGAAACAAGGTTTTATTACCGGTAAAACAAAAGACGGTAAAGAATTAAAGGCACTTGAACTCCCGGGTTTATGGAACGGTGCTATGGCATTCTGGAATACAATTTTTGTAGAAGTGCCATTGGTTACGTTTAATCCGGTAAAAAGTGTGGTAGATCTTTTAAAAGAATCGCATCAGGCTTCTTAAAAAATAAATATAATGTAAAAAAGTGCGTAGTTTTTATGCACTTTTTTTGTTTTTAACTTTACCATTTTTAATATATGTGTATACTGCGTAATTAATTGTTTTAAAGTGTTTTATAATGTAATTATAGAGAATAAATCATAACCAATTAATTTTATGTACTAACATTTTATGAAAATTAAATTCTAAAATTTGTCTACTGTGTAGTCCATATGTAAGATTACTTCGTAAATATTTCAGATTAGAGAGTTATTAACGATTAAATTCTTAGGCATGAAAAATTACGCAATATTGGTATTCTTAACTTTTGGAATGATGTTTAACGCAACAGCAAAAACTAGTTCAGATATAGTTAAAACAAAAGTTATTATTGAAACAGCTGACGAATACGTAAAGATAAAATCGAGTGAATTAACTCCGCCGGTTATAGAAGAAATTTTAAAGCAATACCCGACATCTAAACTTGGGGGTGTTTTTAAAAATGATAAAGGCGAATTCAAATTAATAATGGTTTTAAAAAGTGGAACAAGAAGAACAGTTTACATAGACCAGTATGGTAATTGGATTACTAGAAAATAGTCTGTTTCACGAATAGAAATAAAAAAAACTGCTTTTTGCAGTTTTTTTTTATTCAAAATGTGACCAACCAGAAAATCTTGTGTCTTACTTATTGAAACAAGTTATGTAACAATGGTCACAATATTTTTTTTAGCTATTACATCAACATATTTCCTAATAACAATAGCTGTGATTTCTAATATATGTATAGCAGATAAAGTAGTAATAAAATCACTTTCGCGTAAACACTAACCGTTAACTATGAAGGTGCCACCAAAAAGTAATTGTATTTAGAATATTCCCCAGATTAGCATAGCCAATTTTAGTTGTTGTTGATTAATTGAGGTGTTAGTTAAAGATTTTAAAGCAAAAGTTTGATAGGTGGTTTGAGGGGGGAGCTGCATTTGCAGCTCCTTTTTTTTAATGATGAATTAGAGATAGTTCTATTTCAATTTTTTAGATAAAAAAGGGTCCTTCTATTATCCACTTGGAGCGGTGTACGTTAAAGGGGTGTAAATTTAGAATAATTAAAAGTAAATTTTAAATAAGTAAATTAGTTTGTTCAAGTTGGTTTGGTCGGCAAAGGGTAGCACAAAGTTACCCTTTGTTATTTTTAATTCAATCAATTTTATAAGTACCACTAAATTTAAATGGTAAAAAAAGCCACAAGCCAATTGTGTTTTAGTATAAATTTATTTCAATTATGGTAAAGTTGTGATACTAAAGAGGATAAGATGTTTTGTGATATAAAGTTAATTAAACAAGTTGTTATTTTTTAAATTTCTTTATGACAGTTTAAATAACTGCAGTACTTTTGCTGCATCTCAAAGGGGTGCCGAGTTCCATTATTGGAACAAAGCTGAGATTATACCCAAAGAACCTGGGCGGGTAATGCTGCCAAGGGACCGAGCGTTAAAAAAATGTCCGGTGGACATTTTTAGCGAGGGGCCAGCTGGCGTAATGGCTGACTTCATTTTGGAAAAGGAGCGTAGTTGCTCAAAAATCAATTTTAACTTAGAATAATAGCCCCTTTTATTCGTAATAATTTTACGAATGAAACTATCTATTTTCACAATTGCGGCGTTTTTTGCGCTGAGTATGGGTATCTATGCCCAAGAACAGGGAACCGATTCTTTAGAGGGTCAAAAAGTAATCCTCGACGAAGTATTCGTCTCGGCAATTAGGGTAACCAAAGAATCTCCGGTTACATTTTCAAATCTAACTAAAGAGGATATTAAACCTAGGAATTTAGGGCAAGATATTCCCGTATTAATGAATTTTTTACCCTCTGTAGTAACCACCACCGATGCCGGAGCAGGAGTAGGTTACACTGGTATTAGAGTAAGGGGTAGTGATGCCACAAGAATCAATGTGACCATAAATGGTATTCCTTACAACGATTCCGAATCGCAAGGAACATTTTGGGTGAACATGCCCGATTTTGCTTCCTCTACAGAAAGCTTGCAATTACAACGAGGTGTTGGTACGTCAACCAATGGCGCAGGTGCATTTGGGGCAAGTTTAAATGTGTTGACCGATGGCTTTTCTCAAGATGCATTTGGTCAAATTTCTACATCTATAGGGAGCTATAATACCTTAAGAAATAACTTAAAGTTTAGTGCCGGAATGTTAAATGACCATATTGAAATATCAGGTAGATTGTCTAAGATTAAATCTGACGGATATATCGATAGAGCTCGGTCCGACTTGGATTCTTACTTTTTACAAGGAGCCTATAAAGATGATAATTCGTTGGTCAAAGCTATTATTTTTGGTGGTCATGAAGTAACTTATCAAGCATGGAATGGTATAGATGCGCAGACCTTAAAAGAGGATAGAACTTTTAATCCATCAGGTATATATACGGATTTAGAGGGTAATACTCAATTTTATAATAATGAAGTAGATGATTATAAGCAGGATCATGCTCAACTGTTATGGAATGAGAAGATTTCGGATTTCTGGAGTACCAACATTGCATTGCACTACACAAGAGGTAGGGGCTTCTTTGAGCAATATAAAGAGGCAGATGATTTTTCTACTTATAATTTTCAGCCAATAACCGTTGATGGTGAAGAAGTTAATACTACCGATGTCATAAGAAGGCGATGGTTGGATAACGATTTCTATGGAACCGTATTTTCTGCAAATTATAAGAAAGATAAACTAGATTTAATAATTGGCGGAGGATTCAATACGTACGAAGGCGATCATTTTGGTGAGGTAATTTGGGCAAGATATGCCAGTAACAGTAGTTTTCAAGATCGTTATTATGACGATAGCTCCTCTAAAACTGATTTTAATGTGTATACAAAAGCAAATTATCAATTAACGGACCAATTGTCATTATATGGAGATTTGCAATATAGAACGGTTGGTTATAAAGCAAACGGTGAGGAAACTGGTTTGGTCGACGATACATTTAATTTTTTTAACCCAAAAGCTGGACTTACTTTCGATTTTAATGCGAATAACAATTTCTACTTTTCTTATGCAGCTGCAAGTAGAGAGCCAAATAGAAATGATTATGAAAGTGGTAATCCAAAGCCAGAGAAATTAAATGATTTTGAATTAGGATGGAGATACGTATCTGCAGATGTACAGGTAAATACAAATCTTTATTACATGAAATATAAAGATCAGTTAGTGGTAACAGGTGAGTTAAATGATGTTGGTGCGCCATTGAGAGAGAATGTTGGTGATAGTTACAGATTTGGTTTAGAAGTTGATGCTAATATTAAAGTGGGCGATAAATTTAATATACGACCTAATCTTGCTATCAGTGATAATAGGAATAAAGACTTTTTTATTGATAGAGATGATGAATTACAAGGTTTGGGAGATACTAATATTGCATTTTCACCGGGTCTGGTAGCGGGTAATATTCTTAGTTATATGCCATGTAATGCATTGAGTCTTTCGTTGTATTCAAAGTTCGTTGGAGAGCAATATTTAAGTAATACAGATACAGAAGCATCTAAGTTAGATTCTTATTTCACGAACGATTTCAACATTACCTATGAAATGGAAATAAACAATGTGGTGAAGTCCGTCGTATTCTCTGGGTTGGTGAATAACATCCTTAACGAGAAATATGTATCTAACGGCTATACCTATTTAGATAGTTGGTCTACACCAGGTAATACGTTTGAAGTACAAGGGTATTATCCGCAGGCAGGTACTAACTTTTTATTGGGAGCGACGATAACTTTTTAAGAATACAAATATTTAAAAAGATAGTATAAAATTGAATTAAATATTCTTCTACACATGCCACGTGTAGAAGAATATTCTATTTTAGAATCCTAATAATTAGGGTTATGAAGCGTAATATTCCAGTATTTGGCAGTAAGTTAAGGAACAATATAGTTACCGTACCAGAGGCAATAGCGCAATACTCTGGTATTCGTGTATTTGGGCAGTCAATAAAGTCGTTTCTGTTTAGTACAGATGTGGCAATTATCAGAAATACGAATGCCAATGCTATTATTGCGGTCTATCCATTTACGCCTCAACCGGTAATTTCAAATGCTTTGATTTTAGCTGCGGACAAACCTATATTTTGCGGAGTAGGTGGCGGAATAACAACAGGAGTAAGATCCTTAGAATTGGCCATACATGCCGAGTTTCAAGGTGCTTTGGGAGTGGTTTTAAATAAGCCGACCCCAAACAACCTTATAAGTATGTTAAAAAATAAAATTGATATTCCTGTTACCATAACAGTTGTTTCGGAAAAAGATGATATAAAGGGAAGATTAGATGCCGGAGTTGATATTTTTAATGTTTCTGGTGCTAATAAAACAGTAGATATTATCAAGAAAATTAGAGATTTAAGTTCAGAAGTAGCCATTATAGCAACAGGCGGTAAAACAGACGAAACTATAATAAAGGCTATAGATGCAGGTGCAAACGCCATTTCATATACACCACCCACTACAGGGGAACTATTCAAAGAAATTATGGATAAATATCGTTCAGAAGAATAACGCTTAATTAGATATTACAACAATGTTTCCACCATAGCTAGCTCTGTATTCTAACATGTCGTAATAACGATTGCCATCATCAGGTTTATCTAAAAGCTGTCCGGTAAAAAGACTGTATTTATAACCTTCGCAAGAACAGGTAGCAACTTGCCCACTAAAAGTCATGGTTGAACAATCATTAGGAGCATGGTTTGGACAACTTGCCTCGAAAGCCCTAAACTGGTCAAAGCCTGCATTAATAACAAAAACACCTTTGGTGCCGGCTGTTGCACTTGATATATAAACTGCACTTCCTATATTTGTTAAAGGGCTGTAAGACGGCAAATTCAAGTTTGCTTCAAAACGAAAGTTAATCTCTTGTAAATAAGGATTTCTATTGGTGCCGTCATTACTGCAAGCGGTAATTAGCAATAAAAGTAAGATGCTTATTATACGGTTCATGTTGAAATTTTGTTTTGAAAAACTAAGGCAAATTTGCGTAAAATTTATGTATATTTGTGTTAAATCCTCTCTTAAAAAGCCGTCTTAAAAGGCAATTGCAGAGGATTTGTCTATTTATAAAACGAGGATGTTATGAGTAACGTATCATACTATACTGCTGAGGGTTTAAAAAAACTAAAAGCAGAACTTAATCATTATAGAGATGTAGAGCGGCCAAAGGCTTCACAAGCAATAGCCGAAGCAAGAGATAAGGGCGATTTATCTGAGAATGCCGAATATGATGCTGCCAAGGAAGCGCAAGGTCTTCTAGAGATGAAAATTGCTAAAATGGAGAATATTGTGGCAAATGCGAGGTTAATTGATGAATCTCAATTAGACACTTCTAAAGTTTTGGTCCTATCAATCGTGAAATTGAAAAACCAGAGTAATGGAATGGAGATGACTTATAAATTAGTTGCAGAAAGTGAAGCTGATTTAAAAACAGGGAAAATTTCTGTTAATTCTCCAATAGGAAAAGGTCTACTAGGAAAGAAAGTAGGAGATACCGCAGAAATTATAGTACCAAATGGTGCATTGAAATTTGAAATTCTTGAAATAACAAGAGGTTAATTTTTTAAAATAACTATATTTAATCCTACCCTTGCTTAAAAGGGTAGGATTTTTTGTTTCTACAATAAAACGTAACATATGCCAACAATTTTTACTAAAATAATTAATGGGGAAATACCTTGTTATAAGGTTGCCGAAGATGAAAAACATTTGGCTTTTTTAGATATTAATCCTAATGCCAAAGGGCATACACTTTGTATTCCTAAAAAAGAAGTAAACAAAATATTGGATCTTGATGAAAAAGCATATTTAGATTTAATGTCGTTTTCAAGAAAAGTAGGAAAAGCATTGGAGAAAACTGTTGATTGTAAACGTGTGGGTATGTCGGTTATTGGTTTAGAAGTACCTCATGTTCATGTGCATTTAATTCCTTTAAATGAAATGAAAGATGCTACATTTCAACATAAGGTTAAATTAACGGATGAGGAATTAAGTAATCTAGCCAAAGCTATTAGTTCTAAAATTGAATAGTACTAGTAATATATAGGTAAATAACTGCTGCAACTATGGCAACTAGGGTTAACATAAGTGCGTAGAAAAGTAAAGTAGGCTTAGAGGATTTTTTCTCTGGTATGGCTGTCTTTTTGTAGTAATTAAACATGCGTTCAATATCCTCGGTCCAACTTACTGGGTAAATGGTACAGTGGCATGTATTGCAAACAAGTTTATTGCTTAAATCAGATGTAATTTTATGAAAAAAGCTGCCGTACGTGTGTTTTTGAAAAAAGGTTAGCTTTAAATCTTGGTTAAAACATTCGGGACAATTGTTGTTTAGCCCTGCTTCTTTGATAACTACTAGTTTTTCCTTTGCCATAATTAATGAACAACTTTTAAAGAAATTTGCATAATTGTGCCTTCCTTACCAGATGAAAGTACTTTAATTTTGCCATCGTGATATTCTTCTACAATACGCTTAACTAATGAAAGGCCTAGGCCCCATCCTCTTTTTTTAGAAGTGAACCCAGGTGTAAAGATACTATTATAGTTGCTTTTAGAAATTCCGTGACCAGTATCTGCAATTAAAATATTTACATACTTGCCGTCAGGGACTATTTCTATGGCAATACTACCCTTGCCGCGCATAGCATCAATTCCGTTTTTTACTAAATTTTCTATGGTCCAATTATATAAAGAACTGTTCAGTAAAACAGGTAGTTGATCTACTTTAGAATTAAAAGAAAAATGAATAAGTTTAGAACTTCTTCTTTTTAAATAATCATAAGCATCTTTAGTTTCGCTTACAATATCGCTTTCTATAAGTTTTGGTAATGATCCAATTTTTGAAAATCGTTCTGTAATTGTTTGTAATCTGTCAATATCTTTTTCTATTTCTTTGGTAATGCTAGGGTTTATAGATTCGGTTTTTAATAATTCGTTCCAACCTAAAAGAGATGATAATGGCGTGCCTATTTGGTGTGCGGTTTCCTTAGCCATACCTGCCCATAGTTTGTTTTGCTCCGAGGCTTTGTTTGTTTTAAATAGAAAATAAATTACTGCTGCAAAAAGAAATATGATCAACAATAAAGCAATTGGGTAAAATTTTAATTTGTTCAGTACATCAGAATTACCATAATAAAGTGTTGCTAAATGCTCTCCTTTTTGGTCAATAGATATGGGAATGTTTTCACCTTTAAATTTTCTTAATTGTTGTTGAATATAAATTGAATCTTTAGACTTGTTAAGTGGAAAATTATTTACCCGAACAGATTTATCTTTATTAATAAGAATCATTGGGGTAGACGTATTATTTTGAAATACTTTCAAATGAAGACTCCCTAGATCTACAGTCTCGGAAGATTGCAAAAATTCTGATTGTGCGGTTGCCCAAATTTCCATTTTTAAGCGTTCTTCTTCTTTAAATTTTTTAAAAAAGCTGTTCGTATTCCATAAGATTAAGCTCACAACTGCAAAAGAGCCTATCAATAGGAAAATGTTGGAAATTTTGTTTTTAGGAATAAAGTTCATCCAATAGCTGTCTAACAATAAAGATAACCCAAAATGTAAATAATTGTTGTGTAGTTATCATTGCGCATGTTTTATTAACCCATCATTTTATGTATTTTTGATTTTTATTGTAAAAAGAATTCAAGATGGAAATAGAAGGCAAAGTAAAATTAATTGGAGAAACCCAAACCTTTGGTTCAAATGGGTTTAGAAAAAGAGAAGTAGTAGTAACTACGGACGAACAATATCCTCAACATATAATGGTAGAGTTTGTTCAAGATAAGTGCGATTTATTGAATTCTTATAAGGTTGGGCAAGATGTAAAAGTTAGTATTAATCTTAGAGGTCGCGAGTGGACAAACCCGCAAGGTGAGGTAAAGTACTTTAACTCCATTCAAGGTTGGAGAATAGAGGGTTCGGCACAGGCTGCGTCAGCATCAGGAATGCCACCGGTGGCACCTATGGAGGCATTTGATCCAGCTGATGATTTAAACGAAGAGGATCATGATGATCTTCCGTTTTAATGACGAAAAATAAATAGTATATGGCGAAATGCCTTTAAACATAAACTTGTTTGACTTAAATGTTAAACAGGTTTTTTTGTTTTGTACTCATTTATTTAATTTGAAAATAAAAAGTGGAAAAAGAGCAACATAAATTGTTTTTTTTAACGGACAAATTAGTTTTTCCTCCGGTTGATTCTGCAAATTCTGACGGGCTGCTTGCGGTTGGCGGTGATTTGTCTCCAGAACGCTTATTATTGGCCTATAAAAAAGGTATTTTTCCTTGGTTCGATAATGATTCGATTATATTATGGTGGAGTCCTAATCCAAGAATGGTCTTGTATCCAGATAAGATTAGGGTGTCTAAGAGCATGAAAAAAGTAATTAGAGACGATAAATTTAAATTAACAAAAAACACATGTTTTAATGAAGTTTTAGAGCATTGTTCCTCAGTTTCTAGAAAAGGTCAGGATGGCACTTGGATAACCAAGGAGATGAAAAATGCCTATTTAGAGTTATATGAACGCGGTATTGCTAAATCATATGAGGTTTGGGAAGGTGAAAATTTAGTAGGTGGATTGTATGGTATTGATTTGGGCCATGTTTTTTGTGGAGAAAGTATGTTCAGTTTAACGTCCAATGCATCTAAATTTGCCTTTATTAAATTAGCAGAAGAATTAAGGGATAAAGAATATGGTATAATAGATTGTCAATTACATACAGAGCATTTGGCAAGTATGGGTGCACAAGAAATATCTAGAAAAGAGTTTGTAAGACTTTTAAATGCGCGTTAATAGACCTACTTTTTAAATGAAAATACTGTAGTGTGCAAATTAAAATGGTTGACCCGCTTAATATAAAACATGGTCATAATTTGTAGGAAGCGATGTTTTAATTTGCTTAAAATTTCCATCGGCATCAAATAAAATTTCATAATCGAGATAGCCTTTTTTCTTTCGTCCGGCCACTACCAATTCATAATTATTGGTAGATAAAATAAGGTTCTGAAACGCGTTTTTAAATATTTTTTCTAATGAGTCAATACTTGAAGGATATTGCTGTTTCATCTTTTTTATTTTGTATTTATAGAAAGTATTGTTCAAATATTCTACAATATTAGAATAGGTGTCATTTGGAAAATCAGTGGGTTTTATAAGTATTTCTATATTCTTCAAAGTACTTTCTTTGTCAAATTCTATGCCGTACCACAACTTGTCTTTTTTAAGTTTTGCTACATAACTAATTTTTAAGCTATCGGTTTCTTTATAAAACTTAATGCGCTTAAAAGTGGGTACATATGTAGTAATTGTAGAAATGGCTTCAGCTGGAAATTGTGATTTAAGAATGCGATGCTCCCTTTCATATTTGTATTGAGAGTAGCCAAAATGAGAACACAGTATAAAAGCTGCAAAAGTTATTTTCAGTTGAATGTTTTTCATGAAAAGAATAGGTTTTGATTAGACTTCTGAGTATCTAAAACAATTAACTTCATGATCATTGACCATACCTGTCGCCTGCATAAAAGCATACATAATGGTGCTGCCAACAAATTTAAATCCTCGCTTTTTTAAATCTTTACTAATAGCATCAGAAGTAGGGGTATTTGCAGGTGCATCTTTGTAATTTGTTATGTTGTTTTTAACTTGAGCATTATCTACAAATGACCAAATATAACTACTGAAACTGCCAAATTCTTCTTGGATTTTAATGAATGCTTGGGCGTTAGTTACCGTGGCACGTACTTTTAATTTATTTCTAATAATTCCTTCATCTTGTAATAGCTCTAGAATTTTGGATTCAGGGTATTTGGCAATTTTTTTATATTCGAAATGATCAAATGCAACTCTAAAATGTTCACGTCTTTTTAAGATGGTGATCCAGCTTAAACCAGCTTGGAAAGTTTCTAAAACAAGAAATTCAAATAGTAAGTCATCGTCTTTTATGGGTACTCCCCACTCTTGATCGTGGTAAGCTTCATAAAGTGTATCTCCTTTGCACCAACCGCATCTATTTGGTTCCATAATCTTTTGTATTTACATACAAAAGTATTGAAATGATATGAGGTTTTAATGATTGTAATTCAAAAGGGTAATATCAATTATGAGATGATTTTCTAATAAAAATATGTAATACTTTCTATAATAAATGTTAAACTATTATTACTTAATAGTAATACTATTATATTTGCAATTATTTTTAAATAGGGGTTATGGACAGACTATTACAAGGGGTACAAATAAAAATCAACGAGAAGTTGTATTTGAAAGATCCAGAATCTTCAGATTTGGGAAAGAAAATTATAGAAACAAGTATTCAGATGATTAATGAAATGGGTTTTGAAAACTTTACATTCAAAAAGTTAGGATTGCAAATAGGGTCTAATGAAAGTTCCATCTATCGTTACTTTGAAAATAAACATAAGTTGTTGATATATTTAACTTCATGGTATTGGGGTTGGATGGAATATCAATTAGTATTTGCTACAAATAGCATTAAAAATTCTAAAGAAAAATTATTAAAGGCCATTTTAATAATGACCAGGGAAATAAAAGAAGACTCTGCCTTTTCTCATATTAATGAAGTCGCATTAAATACAATTGTTATTAATGAGTATTCTAAATCGTATTTAACTAAAGAGGTGGATGCTGAAAATAGAGAGGGGTATTTTGTCATCTATAAAAGACTTATAGGAAGGCTAAGAGATATGATCAAAGAAGTGAATACAACCTACCAGTACCCATCTAGTTTGGCAAGTACCATATTGGAGAACGGACTTCATCAATATTTTTTAAAGGAGCATTTTCCTTCACTTACAGATTGTAATGAGCAGGTTTCTCCAACACAATATTTAACACATTTGGTTTTTAATACTTTAAATCAAGACCTTCATGAGTAAAAATATTTTAACAGCATGGCAACGATTTATTGGGTTATTAAAACTCGATAAAAAAGATATTTTTCAGGTGTTCTACTACGCTATATTTGCTGGTATTGTAAACTTATCGCTTCCTTTGGGCATACAGGCAATTATTAATTTAATGCAAGGAGCTCAAATAAGTTCTTCGTGGATCGTACTTGTTGTTTTGGTGACTTTAGGCGTAGCCTTTGTAGGTATTTTACAATTAATGCAAATAAGAATCATTGAGAATGTGCAACAAAAAATATTCACAAGATCTTCATTTGAATTTGCATATAGATTTCCTAAAATTAAAATGAGTGAACTTTATAACTACTATCCTCCAGAGCTGGCGAATAGGTTTTTTGATACCTTGACAATACAAAAATCATTATCAAAAGTATTGATTGATTTTCCAGCGGCCTTGTTGCAGATTATATTTGGGCTGTTGCTACTCTCATTCTATCACCCGTTTTTTATTGTATATGGTTTATTACTGCTATTACTAATATATGTAGTATTTAAGTTTACGGCACAACGCGGTTTAGATACAAGCTTAGATGAATCTAAAAGCAAGTATAAGGTGGCCCATTGGTTGCAAGAAGTTGCCCGTTCTATAGTAAGTTTTAAGTTATCTGGCAAAACATCACATGCCTTAGATAAGAACGACACCTTGGTGGTAGAGTACCTAAACGCCAGAGAAAGTCATTTTAGGGTAATTGTTTTACAATTTATACAAATGATCGGTTTTAAGGTTCTGGTTACGGCAGGACTTTTGCTAATTGGCGGATTATTAGTGTTAAACCAAGAAATGAATATTGGGCAGTTTGTAGCTGCAGAAATTATAATTCTATTGGTGATCAGCTCTGTAGAGAAGTTAATAACTGGACTGGAAACATTTTATGATTTACTGACCTCATTAGAAAAAATGGGACAAGTTGTAGATAAAAAATTAGAGCTACAAGATGGCGAAAAGCCATTTATAGAGAACCAGGCTTTTACGGTAGAATTAAGCGATATTGTTTATAGTGTACCACAGCAAAAAAGAGAAATAATTTCACATCTTAGTTTAACTATTTCTCCCTCATGTACAATTTTGCTTCGTGGTGATAGTGGTTCAGGTAAAAATACGTTGTTAAGAATAATTGCAGGAATTATAGAGCCAGATAGTGGTGGAGTGTATTTAAATGGAGTTTCATTAAAGGGAGTGAACCTAAATTATTATCGATCACATTTAGGGCAGTCATTACCAGAAGAATCTCCTTTTGAAGGTACCATATTAAATAATATCACTTTTGGAGATAAAGAAATAACATTTGAACAGGTTTATTGGGCGTTAGATAAGGTAGGTTTAGCGGATTTTGTAAAAAGACAACCAGATGGATTAAATACCGTTCTTTATCCAGAGGGAAAGCAAATACCTTATACAGTTTCAAAGAAAATTGTTCTTGCTAGAAGTATAGTGCGCAAACCTAAACTACTCATATTAAAAGACCCCCTAGACCAGTTCAATATAGAAGAAGCTGACCGAATTTTAAACTTTTTAAGCGACCCTGAAAATGGTTGGGCCTTGCTTGTGGTAAGTGAAAATAATAAATGGATTAAGAAATGTTCACGCATTATTACTATGGAAAAAGGAAAGATTATTAACGAAATATCGGGAAAAGATGCTTAATATATCTAACAATAAACTAAATGAAAAGGTGTCTATTGAGCGTTTTAAATCTGTTCAAAAGGTCAGTCATCAAAGACATTACAAGCATTTTAATCGTTTTTTACTAGCTTTTGCAATTTTTGGTTTTATCGTTTTGTTTCTTCCGTGGACACAAACTATAAATTCAAGAGGTTTTTTAACCACTTTAACTCCAGGGCAAAGACCTCAAACCATTCAATCCCAAATACCTGGTAGAATAGAAGAATGGTTTGTAAAAGAAGGTGATTATGTTGAAAAGGGAGATACCATTCTTTTTATATCGGAAATTAAATCTGAATATTTTGACCCTAATTTGGTTGAACGTACCGGTCAACAATTAAAATCTAAAAGCTCCTCGGTTGAGTCTTATGGAGATAAAGTAAAGTCCTTGGATAATCAAGTAGCTGCACTTTTTAATGAAAGAAGGTTAAAGCTGGAACAGGCAAAAAACAAATTGTTACAATCTAAATTAAAGGCACAAAGTGACAGTATTGATTTTGAAGCGGCAAAGACCAACATTAAAATTGCTGAGCGCCAATATGAAAGAACCGCCCAATTAGAAAGCGAAGGACTAAAGGCCGTTACAGATGTAGAAGAAAAACGATTAAAACTTCAAGAAACACAAGCTAAATTACTTTCGCAAGAGAATAAGCTGTTGGCAGCTAAAAATGAAATTATTAATGCCGAAGTTGAAATAAATAGCGTACAGGCTTCCTATACCGATAAAATATCTAAAGCACAAAGCGATAAGTTTACCGCAATGTCTAATCAATTTGATTCTGAGGCGCAGGTTAGCAAATTAGAAAATGATTTTACGAATTATCAAATGCGAAATGAGCTTCGTTATATTCGTGCACCTCAAAATGGCTATATCAATACGGTAATTACTGCCGGTATAGGGGAAACATTTAAAGAAGGGACTCCTTTAGTTGGTATTATGCCCGCAGATTATGATATGGCTGTAGAAACTTTTGTTAGTCCTATAGACTTACCCTTAATTCATTTAGGTGAAAAAGTAAGAATTCAGTTCGATGGTTGGCCTGCTATCGTATTTAGCGGTTGGCCAAATGTCTCTTATGGGACATATGCAGGTGAGGTTGTTGCAATTGAGACTTTTATAAATGCTAATGGAAAATATAGGGTTTTATTATCACCCGATAAAGAGGATCAACCATGGCCTAGCGCACTGCGTGTAGGTTCTGGTGCAAATACAATTGCTTTATTAGAAGATGTGCCAATTTGGTACGAGCTATGGAGGCAATTAAATGGTTTCCCTCCCAACTATTATCAGCCCCAAGGAGCTCAAAGTAAATCTATAAAGAAATAATAATGCGAAATATTACCGTAGTAATTTATTTTCTTCTTGGGTTTTTTGTCAACGCCCAAAGTACCGATTCAGTTCAGTTGAATTTTAAAGAGTATTTGGGGTATGTAAAAAGGTACCATCCCATTGCTAAACAAGCTGAGATGGTATTGAGCGTTGGGCAAGCAAATTTAATGAAAGCAAGAGGTGGTTTTGATCCTAAGGTAGCTGTAGACTATGCTACAAAAGAGTTTAAAGGGACGGAGTATTACGATCTACTGAATACTACTTTCAAAATACCTACATGGTACGGCATTGAGTTTAAAGGAAGTTTTGAACAGTATTCAGGAGAATATGTAAACGCAGAACGTAATGTCCCAGAAAATGGCTTGTATAGCGCTGGGGTTTCACTTTCTTTAGGTCGTGGGTCTTGGATTAACGAGCGTATGGCTACCGTTAAAAAAGCTAAATTTTTTAGAGAACAGTCCAATGCGGATAGAGATATATTGGTAAATCAAATCATTTTCGATGCTTCATTAGCTTATTTCAATTGGTTACAAGCGTATCGGAACAGTCAAGTATTTACTGATTTTCTTAGTAATGCAAAGGTTAGGTTAAAGGGTGTTGGGCGTAGTGCAATGGCTGGTGAAATAGCTGCAATTGATACAGTAGAAGCTAAAATTGCTGTGCAAAACAGAGCATTAGAAATGGAACAAGCTAAAGTTATATTACAAAATGCAAGGTTAGCGCTTTCTAATTATTTATGGATGGGAGAAAATATTCCAGTGGAACTACAGCCTAATGTTGTTCCAGATATTACCTTGGATGTGGAGATAGACCAAGCACTGGAAATTTTAGGAAAACCGTTAGATAGTTTTTCTATTGCGAATCATCCAAAGCTTAAATCATTAAGGTATAAAATTGATGGTTTAGAAGTGGATAAGCGCCTAAAAACCAATAAACTATTACCAAGAATAGATGTACAATATAATTTCATTACAGATACTCCCGATAGTTTTGATTCTTTTGAGACTCAAAATTATAAAGGAGGATTAAATTTTGAACTCCCACTCTTTTTAAGAAAAGAGCGCGGAGATTTAAAATTGGCCAAATTAAAATTAAGGGATGCAGAATTTGAGATGGATAACGCTGAAGTAGAAATACAGAATAAAGTTTTAGCAATATATAATGAGTTGGAGTCTTTTGAAAGCCAGAATGTTTTAATAGATGATATCGTATATAGTTATAAGGCACTTTTAGCTGCCGAAGAACGTAAGTTTAGCTTTGGTGAAAGTTCACTTTTTTTAATAAACTCAAGAGAAAGTAAATTGATTGATGCTGTATTAAAACAAAATCAGGTGGAGAATAAGTATTTTACAGCTAAGGCTAAATTGTTTAATAGTTTAGCCGTTAATCCTGAGAATTTGTAAATTATGGAAATAGCTAAAAATGAAGCAAATTAAAGTAAATAAAAAAGAGGATTATAAATTACTGGCAAAGGACACCTTTTTTATAATAACAGGAATTATTGCAGCAGCATTTGGTTTAGAAAGTTTTCTACTTCCTAATAGTTTTATTGATGGCGGGGCTACCGGTATTTCCCTTTTAATAGCCGAAACAGCGGATATTCCCTTATATCTATTGATAATTGCAGTAAATATTCCATTTATATTTTTAGGATATAAAGTAATTGGAAAAATATTTGCCATAAAAACAGGTTTTGCAATTTTAGGTCTTGCTTTAGTACTAGCGGCTATAAATTTTCCGGAGGTAACACAAGATAAGCTCTTGGTTGCTGTATTTGGAGGTTTCTTCCTAGGAGCTGGTATAGGCTTGTCGGTAAGAGGGGGTAGTGTACTTGACGGTACTGAGGTTTTAGCAATTTTTCTAAGCAGAAAATTAGGCACCACAATAGGTGATATTATAATTTTGATTAACATTTTAGTTTTTTCTGCAGCGGCGTACATGCTGTCATTGGAGACCGCTTTATATTCTATGCTAACCTATCTGTCAGCATCCAAAACATTGGATTTTGTAGTTGAGGGTATTGAAGAATATACCGGAGTCACCATTATATCCGAGTCAAGTGAAGATATAAGACTCATGATTATTGATAAATTAGGTCGTGGTCTTACAATTTATAAGGCTAAAGGCGGATTTGGAAAAAATGGTGTCCATAGTGAGTACGATGTTATTTATACGGTTATTACACGCTTAGAAATTCGCCGATTAAATATTGAAATCACTAAAATAGATCCCAAAGCGTTTGTTGTAATGGGTAAGATTAATGATACACGTGGCGGAATGATAAAGAAACGATCTTTGTAAGTTTTGCAATTTTACTACTACTAAATCTTTCGATTAGAGAATAGAATTAGTAAAAATCAGTTTGATGGAATCAGTAATTGAAAACATAATAGAAAAGAGTTTAGAGAACAGTTATAGTTATGCTGAATATAGAAATTTAGTAGCTAATTTGGCTAAGAAAGGAGCATCTACAGGTCCTGAGCAAAACGAGGCATTAGCACAATACACTCAATTAAATAATAGCCGAATGAAACGATGGGACAAAACCCTAAAGTTTAGTGATGAGGCAATTGCAAAAATAAAATCTGTAGATCATAAGATTAAATGGGTGGTATTAACTGAAAGCTGGTGTGGCGATGCTTCACCTGCATTACCGGTAATAAGTAAAATAGCAGAATTAAATACTAATATATCCCTGTCAATAATTTTGCGTGATGAAAATTTAGAAGTAATGAATAGGTTTTTAACCAATGGGTCAATGTCTATACCTAAGTTAATAGCAATGGATACAGATGAAGATACTATCGTAGCAACATGGGGTCCTAGGTCTATGAAAGCTACACAATTGGTAGAAGAATATAGAGCAAAGTATGGCCTGTTAACGCCCGAGCTTAAACAAGATTTACAAGTTTTTTATAATAAGGATAAGGGTCAAAGTGTGCTTGATGATATACTGAAATTACTTCCCTTGAAATAGGTAGGTAATAGTGCCTTTTTGAGATTCTTTTTCAGACGCACTAAATCTAGCTTTTAAAGCATAGTTAATAGCATTTTCTACAAGACAACCGTTAGATGTGCCAGAGCTTTTTTCATTGAAATCTGCTTCGGTAACATCTCCCAGGGCATTTACTTCAATATTGATAACAACTTTTCCTCCTTCAATACAAGTATAAATTGGGGGAGGTAATTTATAGCTATTACGGTCTACTAATGAATAGGAAACAGAGGTTCTTCTAGCTGCCAGGTTATTGGTAAACTCTTTTTTCTGAGCTTCTTTTTCACCTAATAGTTGTCTTTTTTCTTCTCTTTTTTTGGACAATGCCTTAACCCTTTCGTAGTATCCACTATCTGATATATTATCTTCTGTAGGGTCGCCATCACTCATTTCGCTGCGCTCCTCCATTAACTCCTCTAATGTTTGTAAAGGCTCAGGATTACCATAGCTAGGTTTGGCAGTTTCGTTAAATGCTAAATGACTTTTTATTGGGTCAGCTTTGGCTTGTTCTTCTTTAGCTAGTTCTTCCTCTACTATTTCTTCCAGAATTTCTGGGTCTAACAACATTTCTACAACATAATCATCTTCAGATTCTTCTTCGCCGCCTAATTGAATTGTATACATTACCAACACTACAATAGCCATGCTAAAGAATGTAATGAGAAATGATAATTGTTGTCGGTTTAGATTCATATGTATATAACCTTAATAATACTAAATTATTTTAGGGTATCGATATAACGAACTCAATTGTTTTGTTATTCGTTTTCTTGCGGACCTAATAAAGTATCTGCAAAGACCAAAGGGTCTACACCATTATTTACGTTGAAATCACCTATTTTGGTTCTTCTCAGTAATGATAAATGTGCGCCAGAGTTAAGTGCTTCACCAAAATCATTGGCGATTGAACGTATATAGGTGCCTTTACTACAAGCAATTCTAAAATGAACATCTAGCTGGTCTATTTTGATGATTTCAAAAGCACTAACGGTAACCTTTCTTTTTGGAATATCAACTGTCTTGCCTTCACGTGCCAGTTCGTACAAACGTTTACCATCTTTTTTTAATGCGGAAAAAACAGGGGGTGCCTGATCAATTTCACCAATAAATTGGCGGGTAGTTGCTTGTATTAAATCGGGCGTGATATGGTCAGTTGTAAAAGATTCGGTGATTTCTGTTTCTAGATCATAAGAGGGCGTTGTACCGCCTAATGTAATAATGCCGGTATATTCTTTTTCTTGACCTTGATATTCAGTAATTTTTTTCGTGAATTTTCCCGTGCAGATTACAAGTAAACCAGTTGCTAACGGGTCTAAGGTGCCAGCGTGTCCAATTTTAAATTTCTTTAAACTGAATTTTTTACGGATGGCCCATTTCAATTTATTGACTGCTTGAAACGATGACCAACCTAATGGTTTGTCAATCAAAATTAGCTGACCATTTAAATAATCTTCTTTGGTCAAATCTTTCATGAATCTGCGTGTTTAAATAGTACTACGGATTTGTAAATCCATAAAAAACTGCAATTAGACCTACGATTAAGCAGTAGATAGCGAAATAAGATAGTTTGCTTTTACGTACTAATTGTATCATCCAAGTACAAGCAGCTAAACCAGCTAAGAAAGCAGCAATAAAGCCTGCCCCCATTGCTACATTATTTTCTCCATCAAAAGTTAAATCTCCGCTCATTAGGTCTTTGGCAATTTTACCAAAGATTAATGGTACTACCATTAAGAAAGAAAATCGGGCAGCTTTTGATTTATCTACACCTAAAAGTACAGATGTAGAGATGGTAGCGCCACTGCGAGATATTCCAGGCAGCATGGCAATAGCTTGTGAAATTCCAACAATAAAGGCATTTCGGAAGCTTACTTTTTTATTGGTGTCTTTTGCTTTATCGGCAAAATATAAAAGTACTGCTGTTATAATTAGCATAAAACCAACAAACCGAATATTACCACCAAAGAAAGACTCTAGTTGTTCTTCAAAAAATAACCCTACAAATACCGCCGGAAGCATAGAGATAATAATTTTGGCGGAAAACTGACTTTCATCGTTCCATTTAAACTGAAACAAACCACTGATAATTTCCCAAATGTCTTTTCTGAAGACAACTATGGTACTTAATGCTGTTGCAAAATGGAGTACAACGGTAAAAAGTAAACTCTCTTCTTGGACAGAATGGTCTCCTAAAATAGCTTTTCCTAACTCTAAATGACCACTTGATGAAACAGGCAAAAACTCGGTTAATCCTTGAATAATACCAAGAATAATAGCGTCTAAAGTATCCAATTATTCTTTCTTTTTATGAGGGTTTAACAAAATGGCATAAATTTCTATACCTAAACCAATAAGCACCAAAGTAGGTGCTAATCTTATTCTTCTGAAATTATAGATTTCAGGATTAAATACGTTGGGGTCGTCACTACCGCCACCACTCATTAAAATAAACCCGAGGGCAATACAAGCAAGGCCAATAAACATAAACATGTAATTTTTCTTTTGAAAAATAAACTCTTGTTTAGATTGCTGTTCAACTTTGTTCTTTTTACTCATGTTGCAAATTTAATAATATAATTCGTCCGTTCTAAGATTTAAGAAGCGTTGGGTCGCAATATAGGTGCTAAAGAACGAAATAAGAATACCCAATAGAAAAACGCTAACAAACAAAATAACAAGAATATAGGGGTCTTCTAATAAGCCTAAATCTTGAAAATTTGTATTTACATAATATACAACTCCACCAATAGCGATCAATGCAATTGCAGCCCCTATCATACCTAATTTAATATTTTGCCAAATAAAAGGTCTTCTAATAAAAGTTTTAGTTGCCCCTACCATTTGCATGGTTTTAATAATAAATCTTTTAGAGTAAATAGAAAGGCGAATAGAACTATTAATAAGCAATACGGCTATAAAAGTAAAAATGGCGCTAGCTACTAAAATCCAAAAGCCAATTTGCTCAACACTTTTGGCGACCATACTTACTAAAACCTTATCATAGCTAACTTCGTCAACAAATCCTTTTTCAGAAAGGGTTGTAGCTATTTCTTCTACTTTTTCTGCAGTAACAAAATCTGCATTTAGTTTTATGTCAATAGAGTTTTTTAGCGGATTGTATCCTAAATAATCTACAAAGTCTTCACCTATTTCTTCACTATGTAATTTGGCAGCCTCTTCTTTGGTAACGTAGGTAGATGACTTCGTATAGTCAGACATGGCCAATGTCTTTTGAAGCTGTTCAACCTCAATTTCCTTGGTGTTTTCTTTTAAAAAGACCGATATAGTTATCTGCTCTTTAGAGCGATCTGCCATTTTTTTGGTGTTTAAAACCAATAATCCTAAAATTCCTAGTAGGAACAAGACCAATGCAATACTTAACACCACAGAAAAATAGGAGGAGATGAGTTTGCGTCTTTGATAATTTTCGAAAGAGTTAGCCATAATACTTATAAAGTGCAGTAAAAATAGCAAAGTAATGTTAAATGGAACTTAAAAAATAAGGCAGTTAACGTTTTAAACTAAAATGACCTCTAAATTGTGTAGAATCAGCTTCGATAAGATACCAATAATCATCTTCTGGCATTTGGTTTCCAAGAAATGAACCATCCCAAGAAGCGGAGTTTAGATTTCCGAATTTTAATAGTTTTCCGTAGCGGTCAAAAATTGAAATAGTAAAGGAACTGAACACCTCTAATCCGTCAGGTTCAAAAAGGTCATTGACAGTATCTCCGTTCGGTGTAAAGAATTTTTGGATAACTAAATGATAAAAATCTGCTGTTGCCACGCCACAATCTGTATTATCTTGAACATAAATTGTGTAAAATCCTCCATCGACAGCTTCAAAAACAGAACTAGATTGAAATGAAATTCCATCTAAAGAATATTCAAAATTTCCAGTATTAGATGTTGAAACGACAATTGAAGGTCCATCAGATTTAATGTTATCGATTCTTGGTAAATCTATCTGGTCAACTAAAAAAGTACGTGTGGCAGAGCATCCATTAGTGTTGGTTACAGTAACGGTATATTCACCCGCTTCCGATACATCAATTAGCTGTGTTGTTGCACCAGTACTCCATTGGTAGGTTACATTTTCAATTTCCGCATCTAAAGAAGTAATAGAATCTTCACATAAAAAAGCGCTGGTATCTTCAGGAACAACCGGCAACAGATTAACGGTTAAAGTGACAGGTGTTCTGGTTGCAGATGCGCATTCAATTTCTATGGAATTAGCTTCTGCATAATACGTGCCGGCAACACCGATTTCAAAATTTTGGTTATCAGATAAAATCAAGTTTCCTCCAGTAGCGGCATCATACCACTTTATGGAATATGTGGTTTGTGTATTCACAGATAAAACACCTAATTCACCTTCACAAATTTCAACATTGCCATTACTTGTTGGGGCAGGCGGAATTGGTAGAACAATAATATCAAAAACATCGGATACGACGTTGCATAAATCATTGTTTACATTAACAATGTCCTCTGCTATTTTTACTCTAAAATAGGAGGTAGTGGTAACAGCTGGCGTGTCTAAAATAGCACTATTTTCACCTGGAATATCCGTCCAGGTCTGTTGATCGGTACTTTGTTGCCATTGGTAGGCATGTGTTGTAAAAATAGAAAAATCTGGTGTAGCCGTTAACATTCTTGAAACGCTCCCTTGATTTTCGCAAACAATTAAACTTTGTTCATTAGTACTTGTTGAAACGGTAACATCATCTCCGCAAGATTTAAATACAATATCATCGATGGCAAGGTCATTTCCGCATCCTCCATTACTATTGTTTCTCATTTTCAGAATTACCGATGTTTGGCCAGGTACTGTTTTAAATACCAAGGCATATTGGTCCCATTCGGTAGTTCCTGTTCCTAGAATGCTTCCCGTATCTCCTTGAGCAAGTAGGTTGGTATCTGTCTCGTCCCAAATTTGAAAACGAACATTAACAGGTATACTATTGCCTTCACAGCTACCGGCAGGTTGTAAGTTAATTAGCCAAGACGAAAACTCATAGGAGGTGTTCTCGCATAAGCCTGTTACTTGACGTTGATAAAACTCCCCGGCGGTAAAACTGGCATTGACAATAAATGATTTGCCATTAGTGTCGCCAGGAGTGTGGTCTTGTATAGAAAGCCAGTCAAAATAATTGGTTGTGCTAGAAATGGTATAATCACCATCATTTGGCGTACCGGTTGTAAAATTATAGGTGGTTGTACCAGCTGGCAAGGCGGGACCATCAGTAGTTCCAGATCCAAAATCTTCGGTAAAAATGGGGTCGCCAGAATTACCACCACAAAAACCAAGTTGAGCTTGGAGGTGGGTAGAAATACTGCATAATAAGCTTACGAAAAAGATTATTTGTTTGGGACATGTTATTTTCACGATTCTAAGATACCAAATTTAGATTATTAGATGAATTGGTGGTAATCATATTAAATGAAAACTGTTAATTACCAATATCTTTTCAACTCTCATCGATTCAACCTATTTTTGCGACTTACAGAAAAGAAGTAAAGATCATGCAATACAATTTCAACGAAATTGAAGCCAAATGGCAAAAATACTGGGCAGAAAATCAAACATTTAAAGCAGAGAACGATTCTGAAAAAGAAAAGTTCTATGTGTTGGATATGTTTCCTTATCCTTCTGGCGCGGGGCTCCATGTTGGACATCCGTTAGGCTATATTGCAAGTGATATTTATGCGCGTTACAAAAGGCATAAAGGGTTTAATGTATTGCATCCGCAAGGCTACGATTCTTTTGGTTTGCCAGCAGAGCAGTACGCTATACAAACAGGTCAGCATCCGGCAATAACTACTGCAGCAAATATTAAGACCTACAGAAGACAATTAGATCAATTAGGTTTTTCTTTTGATTGGAGTAGAGAGGTAAGAACTTCTAGTCCGGAGTATTACAAATGGACACAGTGGATTTTTATTCAAATTTTCAATTCTTGGTATAATAAAGATGCTGATAAGGCTGAAGATATAGATACATTAATTTCTGTGTTTGAGGCAGAAGGAAATGCCAATGTTAATGCCGTTTGTGATGATGATATCGCAGTGTTTTCTGCGGATGATTGGAAAGCTTTTTCTGATGTTGAAAAACAAGAAATTCTACTAAAATATAGATTAACGTATTTGGCGGATACTGAGGTAAACTGGTGCCCTGCACTAGGTACGGTATTGGCAAATGATGAAATCGTAAACGGTGTATCAGAACGTGGTGGTCACCCGGTTGTTCGTAAAAAAATGACCCAGTGGAGTATGCGTATTTCTGCTTATGCACAACGTTTGCTAGATGGATTAAATAAGATAGATTGGCCACAGCCATTAAAAGACTCACAAACGAATTGGATAGGGAGAAGTCAAGGAGCATCAGTGAAGTTTAGAGTTGTAAGTTCAGAGTTAAAAGTTGAAACAGGTAACTCATCACTCATCACTCCTAACTCATCACTTTTTATAGACGTTTTCACAACTCGCCCCGATACTATTTTCGGAGTGTCATTTATGACCTTGGCGCCGGAGCATGAATTAGTAAGTAAAATTACAACAGCAGAGCAAAAAGCTGAGGTTGAAGCTTATATTGAAGCAACAGCAAAACGTAGCGAGCGTGAACGTATGGCAGATGTAAAAACCATTTCTGGTGCATTTACAGGTGCCTATGCCGAGCATCCGTTTACAAAAGAACCTATTCCGATTTGGATTGGTGATTACGTATTGGCGGGTTATGGTACAGGAGCTGTAATGTCGGTACCATGCGGAGATCAGCGTGATTATGATTTTGCGAAGCATTTCAATATCGATATTCCTAACATATTTGAAGGTGTAGATATTTCTGAAGAAGCGTTTGCTGATAAGGATAAAACCGTGATTGCAAATTCTGATTTCTTAAACGGGTTACCGTATAAGAAAGCGATGAAATTGGCAATTTATGAATTGGAAAAATTAAGGCAAGGTGTAGGTAAGATTAACTACCGTTTGCGCGATGCTGTATTTAGTCGCCAAAGATATTGGGGAGAACCGTTCCCGGTTTATTATGTAGACGGAATGCCACAAATGATTTCTTCAGAATATTTACCGATTAAGTTACCCGAAGTAGAAAAATATTTACCAACCGAAACAGGAGAGCCGCCATTGGGCAATGCTGAGGTTTGGGCGTGGGATACCGTTGCAAATAAAGTTGTAGATAACAGTGAGATAAATAATGCCACCGTATGGCCTTTAGAATTGAATACGATGCCAGGTTGGGCGGGTAGTTCTCAGTATTTTAATAGATACATGGATCCGCATAATAGCGAAGAAATATTCTCACAGAAGGCTATTAATTACTGGCAAGATGTAGATTTATATATAGGTGGCAGCGAGCACGCAACAGGTCACTTATTGTATGCTCGTTTCTGGCAAAAATTCATGTTCGACAAAGGTTTGGTGCCTAAAGATGAGTTTGCTAAAAAACTTATTAATCAAGGTATGATTACGGGGACTAGTGCTTTTGTTTCTAAAGTAATATTTAATTGGGATAAAGTGATGGGTCAAATTTTAGACTCTGGGAAATATGCTAAGAAAGATGAGGTATATTTCCTTGAAAAAATAATTCCGTTAATTAATGGGAATATTTTTCTATCTAAAGATATCAATAATTTAGATGATAAAGTTTTGGATGTGATTTCGCGTAGGAGCTTAGAACTTAAAAATCCTTTACTTTTAGAATGTACATTTTCTACGCTGCAAACACACGTAGACGTCAATTTCGTAAATGCATCTGACGAATTAGATATTGAAGCTTTCAAAAACTGGCAACCAAAATTTAAAGACGCTGAATTTATTACAAAAGCAGATGGAACTTTTAAAGTTACACGCGAAGTCGAGAAAATGTCCAAATCTAAATACAACGTGGTAAATCCTGACGCTATATGTGAGGAATACGGTGCAGATAGTCTTCGTTTGTATGAAATGTTCTTAGGTCCGTTAGAGCAGTCAAAACCTTGGAACACGGCAGGTATTACCGGTACACATTCTTTCTTAAAGAAACTATGGCGTTTGTACACTCCATTTATAGATGAAAATGCGGTCGCTGAGCGTAGCCGAAGCGAAGAAGAGCCTTCAAAAGAATCTTGGAAGACATTGCATAAAACAATTAAGAAAGTAGAAGACGATATAGAGAACTTCAGTTTCAATACATCGGTATCAACATTTATGATATGTGTAAATGAACTTTCATCTCAAAAATGTGTAAGCAGAAAAGTGCTGGAGCCATTGGCGATATTGGTATCGCCTTATGCACCTCATATTGCAGAAGAGTTGTGGAGCAAATTGGGTCATACAGATTCAATTTCTACAGCATCTTTTCCAAAGTTTGAAGAAAAGTATTTGGTAGAGAGTAGTAAAGAGTATCCTATTTCTTTCAATGGTAAAATGAAATTTACTTTAGAGCTTTCTTTAGATTTATCTAAGGATGAAATAGAAGTAGCGGTAATGGCAAATGAAAAAACCCAACAACAATTACAAGGTCGTGAGCCTAAAAAGGTAATAGTAGTGCCAGGCAAAATTGTCAATATTGTAGGTTAAAAATGAAGTTATATAAAGGTAAGAGGCGATGAAAATCGCCTCTTTTTGTTTCATAGATTTGTTTGATTATTTATAAAAAATATTATGGACGGTGTCGAAATTTTAGGTTTAGTGGCTGCAACTTTTACTACAGGGGCATTTGTTCCGCAGGTATATAAAACCTGGAAAGAAAAATCTACCAAAGATATATCGTTAACAATGTACACTATTTTGCTTTTAGGTGCTTTAATGTGGGCGGTTTATGGCTTTTCAATACAAAGTTTACCTATCATAATTGCTAATCTTGCAACGGCAGTCCTTCTTTTAATCATGATTATCTTAAAAATTAAATATTAATAATATTTTACCCCTATAAAAAATAGGGGTACTAACTTAAAAAAATGATTTTTTAACAAGTAACCCCTGTATTTTATCGAATTAATGTTTGATATATGCATAATTAGCTTCAATTTTGCATTGTAACATAAAATGATAAATCATGATTGTTGGTATTCCAAAAGAAATTAAAAACAATGAAAGTAGGGTAGGTATGACGCCGGCCGGAGTTTTCGAATTGGTAAAGAACAACCACAAAGTATATGTCCAGTCAAGTGCTGGCGAAGGAAGTGGTTTTTTCAATCAAGATTATCAACAGGCAGGTGCTGTTATACTAGATACAATTGGTCAGGTTTACGCCATGAGCGAAATGATTGTAAAAGTTAAAGAGCCAATTGCTGAAGAATATGAGTTAATTCAACAAGGTCAAATACTTTTTACCTATTTCCATTTTGCATCTAGTGAAGAACTAACAAAGGCTATGATCAAGCAAAAAGCGGTTTGTATAGCATATGAAACGGTAGAAGATGAAGAAGGTACGTTGCCACTTTTAACGCCAATGTCAGAAGTTGCCGGTAGAATGGCAATACAACAAGGTGCTAAGTATTTGGAGAAACCTGTTAAAGGTCGTGGTGTATTGTTAGGCGGAGTACCAGGTGTTGCTCCGGGTAAGGTTTTAGTCTTAGGTGCTGGTGTGGTTGGTATACAAGCTGCTAAAATGGCAGCAGGTTTAGGAGCTCATGTAACTATCTTAGATGTGAACATGAAACGCTTACGTTATGCAAATGATGTAATGCCGCCACATGTAGTTACTGAATTCTCTAACGAGTTTAATATCAGAAGACTTATTAAAACACATGATTTAATTATTGGTGGTGTTTTATTGAAAGGAGCTAAAGCACCAAATTTGATTACAAGGGATATGTTGAAAGAAATGAGACCTGGTACTGTAATTGTTGATGTTGCCGTAGATCAAGGTGGCTGTGTAGAAACTACCAAGCCTACCACGCATGAAGACCCTATTTATATTATTGATGACGTTGTTCATTATTCGGTAGCAAATATGCCAGGTGCAGTACCTTATACATCTACCATGGCATTGACCAATGTAACATTGCCGTATGCATTGAAATTGGCAAATTTAGGTTGGGAAGCTGCGTGTGAAAAAGATGCATCTTTAAAGAAAGGATTAAATATAGTAGAAGGAAATGTGGTATATCAAGAAATTATTGAAGCCTTTGGTTGGGAAGAGATAGTTGCTTAATCTGTACATTTTGTCAGTAAAATATGCCTCGCCATATCCGAAAGGAATTTGGCGGGGTTTTTGCTTTTAAATAATCAGATTCATAAATAAATACGAATCTTTAGTATATTTAATCGATTTAAAAATTGAAACGTTATGATGGGATATTATATATTGATTGGGGCTATTGCTTTAGTCAGTTGGTTAGTAAGTAGTAAATTAAAGAGTAAGTTCAAGCATTATTCTAAAGTGCATTTGCAAAATGGAATGAGTGGTGCTGAAATAGCAGAAAAAATGTTGGCCGATCATGGAATACGAGATGTAAAAGTGGTGTCTACGCCTGGGATGTTAACAGATCATTACAATCCGGCAAATAAAACAGTTAATTTAAGTGAGGGGGTTTATAATCAAAGAAATGCATCGGCTGCTGCAGTTGCAGCTCACGAATGTGGTCACGCTGTACAACATGCGCAGGCTTATGAGTGGTTAGGATTACGTTCAAAATTGGTGCCTGTAGTTAGCGTAACATCAAGCTTGTCTATGTGGGTTGTATTTGGTGGTTTGGCATTAGGTGCTGCTGCTGGTATGGGCTTAGGGTATTGGGTTGCTGTTGCTGGTTTGGTTATGATGGGTATGGCCACATTATTTAGCTTTGTTACCCTACCTGTAGAGTATGATGCAAGTAATAGGGCATTAGCATGGTTAAAGAATAAGAACATCGTTACGCCTCAAGAATACGAAGGCTCTGAAGATGCGTTGAAATGGGCTGCGCGTACGTATTTAGTTGCTGCAATCGGCTCATTGGCAACTTTAGTATACTGGGGACTTCAAGTTTTTGGAGGTAGAGATTAACTTTGAAATACATTTTAAATAATATAGAAACCTGTCTTTTTAAGATAGGTTTCTTTGTTTGAAATAAAAGGGAAGAATGAAAAGATTAGATTCGGAAAGATTGTTTTTGAGACCTGCAAACCTAGAAGATGGCCCTTTTATTTATAAATTATTGAATAGTGATAGTTGGCTACGATATTTTGGAGATAAAAACATTGTTAATCTCAATAAGGCAGAGGCGTATATTGAAAATTCATTAATTAAAGGGTATAATAAAAATGGATTTGGACTTTTGGTAGTTTCTCTAATGGATGGTACTCAAATAGGGCTCTGTGGATTTTTGAAAAGAGACTATCTAGAAGGTTTAGATTTAGGTTTTGCCTTATTACCATCATACGAGGGATTTGGATATGCCTTTGAAGCCACAAGTGCCATGATACAATTTGGGAAAACAGAATTAAATTTATCGCGAGTGCTTGCCATTTGCATGGAAGCCAATAAAAGGTCTCTTCAACTTTTATTTAAATTAGGTTTTAAAAAGGTAGACACTGTAAAGCTCACCGAAACATCAGAAGAACTGCTAATGCTTTCTACTTAAATAGATATTTGTCTATCAATCTGTTGTGCTAAAGAAATAAATGTTTCCGTTCTAGAGACACCTTCTATTGCTTGTATTTCTTTATTTAACACCTGCATTAAATGCTCATTATCTCTACATAGCACCTTTATTAAAATAGACCAATTTCCTGTAGTATAGTGGCATTCCAATACTTCAGGAATTTTCTCTAATTGTTTAACAGCTACTGGGTTACTCATTGCTTTGTCTAAATAAATTCCAATATAGGCCATGGTGGTATAGCCCAATGATTTAGGATTTACAATAAATTTTGACCCAGATAAAAGTCCCGATGCTTCTAGTTTTCGTAATCGCTGATGTATTGCCGCGCCAGAAATACCAATGCTTCTGGCAATTTCAAGCACAGGTTTACGCGCATCTTCCATTAAAAAACGCAATATTTTTTTATCGATACCATCTATTTTAGCCAAAGAAGTGGATGCTTTCATGTTTGTCAATTAAAACATAAAAGTACTTATTTGGTTTTAATTTGATAGATAAAAAGACTTAACTGACTACAGAATTAGGGTTGTATCCTAAATAGGGTACATCATATTCCTTAAAATTAACTCCGTAAGATTTTAGCTCTTCTAGAATAGGTTCATATACTTCTTTGGTAATTGGAATTTGCACTCCTGGGGTTTTAATTTCACCATTAAGAATTTTTAAGGCCGCCATTGCAACCGGTAACCCTACTGTTTTTGCCATTGCAGTAAAGGTTTGGTTTTCTCCGGTAACCACTAGTTTAGAGTCTATTTGTTTCTTTTCCCCGTTTAGTTCATAACCAAACTTATGGTACATGACAATCATGTCCTTTTCGTTAGATTTAAGTGTCCAGCTATCCTCTAGTATTTTTTGCAATGCTCTAGCAGGCGTGGCATCAGGAATTCCAATAAGTTTGGTGTCGTCAAATATATTTAGCTCTAATAATTTGTCCCAACGAATATCATCTTGATCTAGTTTTAAGTAATGCCTAAGTTTTAATTCTACAGAATCTGTTGGTGAATATGGTAAAAACAGATTGATGAATTCACGGTAACTCATTTTTTCGGAATTTTCAATGGTGTAGGTGTCATCTGTGACTCCTAATTCAATGAACATATTCCATGCTTTTGAAAAACCAACACGGCGCATAGTTCCTCTGTAAATAGTTAAAGCATTTTGTAATTTGTAGGCTTCTCTGTAATTTAAGGAATCTCGATTCGCGTATCCTTCAAAACGGCCATATCCTTCAATTTCAAAAAACTCTGTACGTCTAAAAAGGCGTGGATAAGGTATGTATTTGTAAGTCCCTTCTTGAATAAATTTAGCTGTACCACCTTGACCGGCAAGAACAACATTTCTAGGGTTCCAAGTAAATTTATAGTTCCATAGATTATTGTCGTATTCCGGCGCAACTAATCCACCACAAAAAGACTCGAACAATAGTATATTTCCTCCTTCATCACGTATTTTATCAATAACCTGCATGGCACTCATATGGTCAATACCAGGATCTAGACCTATTTCATTCATGAAAACTAAATTATTTTCTTTTACCTTTTCATTTAGGGCCAGTAGTTCTGTACTTATATAGGATGCAGTTACCAGATGCTTTTTATGGGTTATGCAATCTTCAGCTACTTTTATATGAAAATGCGCGGGTAGCATTGATATTACAATATCTGCTGTTGAAATGGCATCGTTTCTTTCGGCCTTGTTAAAAATATCAAGTGAAATAACGGTACAATGTTTATGGTTCGAAATTGAGGTAGCAATTGCGGATGGATTAATGTCACCAATGGTTATTTCTAATTTTTCTTCTTCTGCTTTACTTAAAAGATAATCCAATAAATAGGAGGTTGACTTACCAGCACCTATAACAAGAATTTTACGCATCATACGATTTCACTATTTTTGATTATAACGAAATACTAAGGTATCAAATTGTTACATTTATAAAGATAATTATAGAAAAAGTTATGAAAAAAACAATTTTAATTACAGGTTGTGTATTAGGAATGCTTGCAGTAATACTTGGAGCTTTTGGTGCTCATGGATTGAAAAATTTAGTAGATGAAGCTGCAATTAAGTCTTTTGAAACAGGTGTGCGATATCAAATGTATCATTCTTTTTTTCTATTAGTACTCGCCTTAATTCCCGATAATATACTAAGTTCAAAAAGACCAATATATCTTTGCGTGGTAGTAGGCGTAGTACTGTTTTCCTTATCTATTTATCTTTTAGCACTAAACGAGTTGGTAAATTTTGATTTTAAAACTATTGGAATAGTAACTCCTATTGGAGGAGTTTTTTTAATTGCAGCCTGGGTATTGATGCTTTTTGGAATACTAAAATCTAAAACTCAAAATTGAGGTTAAAGTAAATCCATGTTAAACCTAATAAAAATGTATTTTCATGCTTTTAAAGGCTTTGTCTATGGATAAAACTAAATTATTGGGGCTCGTTCTAGGTCCTATTTCGTTTTTGTTTATACTTTTTTTCTTTCATCCTGAAGGTCTCTCGGAGCAGGCCAATGCGGTATTGGCCTCTACATTATGGATTGCCATTTGGTGGATAACCGAAGCAATCCCTATTGCTGTAACGGCACTACTTCCGTTAGTATTATTTCCATTATCAGGTGGATTGGATTTGTCTTCTACATCGGGTTCATTTGGGCATAAATATGTATTCTTATACATGGGAGGTTTTGTTATCGCAATTGCTATTGAAAAATGGAATTTGCATAAACGAATTGCATTAAATATTATTAATTTAATTGGGTCGGATGTTCGTAAAATTATTCTTGGTTTTATGGTGGCAACTGCCTTTTTATCTATGTGGATATCAAACACGGCAACATCGGTTATGATGCTGCCAATCGGTTTGGCAATAATTAAACAGTTGCAAGATAATCCTAACACGGAAGAAGATGAAAATAAGACCTTTGGTAAGGCGTTAATGCTTGCCATAGCCTATAGCGCGTCTATTGGAGGGTTGGCAACATTAATAGGTACACCCCCAAATTTAGTGTTGGCCGGTGTAGTTTTAGATACCTATGGTTATGAAATTACTTTTATGCAATGGTTTGCATTTGGTTTACCTATTTCAATAATTTTAATTATTATATGTTGGAAGTATTTAACCAAATATGCCTTTACATTCAAACAAAAATCATTTCCTGGTGGTAAAGAAGAAATTAAGCGATTGCTATCTAAGCTGGGTGGAATCAGTTATGAAGAAAAAGTAGTAGCCTTTGTATTTGCGCTTACTGCATTTTGTTGGATAACACGTTCGTTTTTATTGCAACAGTTTTTACCTGATTTGGATGATACTATAATTGCGATATTCTTTGCTATTGTTTTGTTTTTAATTCCGGCAAAGAAAAAGAATGAACAACTTATTAATTGGGAAGAGGCTGTAAAAATGCCTTGGGGAATTATTTTGCTGTTTGGTGGTGGAATGGCTTTGGCAAAGGGCTTTGAAGATAGTGGACTGGCTACATGGATTGGTGGTCAAATGACTTCTTTGTCAGGATTACCGGTTTTTGTTCTGGTATTGGTGCTTATTGCCGCTGTCAATTTTTTAACCGAAATAACATCAAATCTTGCAACAACGGCAATGTTATTACCAGTTTTGGCGCCTATGGCATTTACTATAGATGTCCATCCGTTTGTGTTAATGGTTGGTGCCGCAGTTGCGGCATCTTGTGCTTTTATGTTGCCGGTAGCAACCCCGCCGAACGCAGTAGTTTTTGGTTCAGGATATCTAAGAATACCAGATATGGTAGGTAAAGGATTCTTTATGAATATTGTATCTATTATTGTGTTAACCTTTTTCGTATATTTTGTACTCCCAGAATTATGGGATATTACTATAAATAGTTTCCCCAAAAATTTGACTAAATGAAACTATTACTTATACCAGATAAATTTAAAGGCTCTTTAACTAGCGAAGAAGTGGCTAAGGCTTTTGTTGCCGGAATAGAAAAGGCAGGGGTAAAATTCACATCTCATTACTTTAAAGCCTCTGATGGTGGCGATGGTTTTATGAATGCGGTAGCAAAATATAGGCCTTGTATTTCAGTTCAGGTTATAAGCCAAAATCCTTTGGGCAAAACTATTCAATCTTACTATTTATATAATCAAGAAAGTAATTCGGCCTTTATAGAATTGGCCAATGCTTCTGGTATGGCGTTATTGTCGGTTAATGAACTAAACCCTATGTTGACCAGTACATATGGTACAGGGTTGCAAATTAAAGATGCTATTGAAAAAGGCGTAAAGAATATTTATATGGGCTTAGGTGGCAGTGCAACAAATGATGGCGGAATTGGTATTGCATCGGCATTGGGCTTTCAACTCTTAGATGAAAAGAAAGAAGTTTTACCGGCAATAGGTGCAAGTTTAAGTCAAATCAAGTTTATAAGTGATAAAGGTGTTTCTGATAAGATAAAAAGTGTAAATTTTTATGCCATAAATGATGTTACTAATCCACTATTTGGTTTTGACGGTGCTGCTTTTGTTTATGCTGCGCAAAAAGGAGCAACTAGAGAAATGATTGAAGAGTTAGATTTTGGTCTTAAGAATTTAGATGCGGTAGTAGTAGATTATTTTAAAGGCAATAATGCTGCAATTTCTGGGTCAGGCGCAGCGGGAGGTGTTGCATACGGACTTAAAACATTTCTGGGCGCTGAGTTTTATAGAGGCGTAGATTTTGTATTGAACCTTTCAGGCGTTAATAGTTTGTTGAAAAAAGAAACATTTGATTTTATTATCACAGGAGAAGGTAAGATTGATAAGCAAACGCTGCAAGGTAAATTAATTAAAGGTGTGCTTGATTTGGGATTACGCGAAAATATTCCTGTAATTACAATATGTGGTAAGATGGATATTCAAAAAGAGGAGCTAAAGAAGTTAGGAGTTTTCGATGCATATGAAATACAAGATAATAGTAAAGATTTAGACTATAATATGAAATATGCAGCAGACTTATTAACCTTGAAAACAGCCCATTTTTTTAGTATTTTTAAAAAATAAGGCGTTAAAAAAACTACTCTATTTTTATTTATTTCTTAAAATATCAAAGCTAAAATTACAATAATGTAATTTTATTAGGGTTATGATATATAATATGTATTAAAAGGAATAAACTGCCTAAGAATATTATCTGTTTATAGTGTTTCTTTAATCGAATTCGTATTTCGACGAGAAATGGAGTTAATTAAGCTCTGAATATCAATGGTTCAGCTTTAATTTTTTTAGTTTTGTATGAACAAATTTTCTAAAGTATATAAGGCTCAATGACAAACGCGAAAACAATTTCTCTAAAACCAAATGGAATTACACACGCTAATTTTCATTATCAATTAGATCCAGAACAACTACAAAAAGTTTCATTAGAAATGGATATGGGAGTTGAAACTAGCAATGGTACTCTAGCTGTCAATACTGGTGAGTTTACAGGTAGGTCGCCATTAGATCGTTTTATTGTAAAAGACGATATCACAAAAGATAAGGTTTGGTGGGGAAACGTAAATATTCCCTTTGAAAAAGAAAAATTTGATTCATTATATAATAAGGTTATTGCCTATTTAAATGAAAAAGAGCTTTTTGTAAGAGATAGTTATGCATGTGCTGACAAAGACTACAAATTAAATATAAGGGTAATAAATGAATACCCTTGGTCTAACATGTTTGCGTATAATATGTTTTTGCGTCCAACGGAAGAAGAGTTAGAAGATTTTACTCCCGAGTGGACGGTAATCAACGCTCCTGGCTTTATGGCCAACGCGGAATTAGATGGCACAAGACAGCATAATTTTGCAATATTAAACTTTACTGATAAAATTGCGCTTATTGGAGGTACTGGGTATACTGGTGAAATTAAAAAGGGTATTTTCTCCGCTTTAAACTTCATATTACCGGTATATAAGGAAACATTGCCAATGCACTGTTCTGCCAATGTTGGGGAAGAAGGAGATACAGCAATCTTTTTTGGATTATCAGGAACAGGAAAAACAACTCTGTCAACCGACCCAAATAGAAAATTAATAGGCGATGATGAGCATGGGTGGACCAGTAGAAACACTGTATTTAATTTTGAAGGCGGCTGTTATGCAAAAGTTATTAATTTATCAGAAGAACAAGAGCCAGAAATTTATGGGGCTATAAAACCGGGTGCTATTCTCGAGAATGTAGTTTTAGACAGTCAAGGTAATGTAGATTTTGCGGATACTTCAATAACACAAAATACAAGAGTTAGTTACCCTATATACCATATTGATAATATACAACAACCCTCTATTGGTAAGAATGTGAAGAATATTTTCTTTTTAACTGCCGATGCTTTTGGCGTGTTGCCTCCAATTTCAAAGCTTACGCCTAGTCAGGCTGCATACCATTTCATATCTGGTTATACGGCTAAAGTCGCAGGTACGGAAGCGGGTGTTGTTGAGCCAGTACCGTCATTTTCGGCTTGTTTTGGTGCTCCATTTATGCCGCTACACCCCACAAAGTATGCAGAAATGCTTAGTAAAAAAATGAAGGAATCTGGGGTAGCTGTTTGGCTGGTAAATACAGGTTGGACAGGGGGTCCTTATGGAATTGGAACACGAATGAAATTGAAATATACTAGAGCAATGATAACTGCAGCGCTAAATGGTGATTTAGGTTTATATTCATATGATAAGTACCATATCCATTCTGTTTTTGGAGTTGCGCAGCCTAGAGAGTGTCCAGGTGTACCTACGTCTGTATTAAGTCCTCGTTCTACATGGAATAATGATGAAAAATATTATACAACAGCATTTAAACTGACAAATGCTTTTAGGGAAAACTTTAAAAAATTTGAAGGGTATGCCAGTGAAGAAATAAGAAGAGGCGGCCCGCAGCGATACGCATTCTAAAGCATTAAAAAGCCTTGTATTGCAAGGCTTTTTTTATTTATGTTTTTGAGTGTTATTTATTAACACTGGTAATATACTTTTGTAACGCCATGGTCATTGATGGTGTTTCTGGAGTAGGAGCTTTAATATCTATTCTTAAACCCGCACCAGTTGCTGCATCTACGGTAGAGTTGCCGAATACAGCAATTCTAGTTTCTTTTTGCTCAAAATCAGGAAAATTTTGTAATAAAGATTCAATGCCCGATGGACTAAAAAACACTAAAATGTCGTAATATACATTTCTTAAATCAGAAAGATCACTTATAACGGTCTTGTAAAAAACGGCCCTTTTCCAATTAATGCTTAGGGAGTCTAACGTTTCTGGAACATCTAATTTAAGTACATCAGAGGATGGCAACAAGAATTTTTCGTCCTTATATTTTTTAATTAACGGTACCAAATCAGTAAACAGTCGTTTTCCTACATAGATCTTACGCTTTCTGTAGACCACATATTTCTGGAGATAGTATGCAACAGCTTCTGATTGGCAGAAATACTTCATAGAATCGGGTACTTTAAATCGCATTTCTTCTGCAATTCTAAAGAAGTGATCTACTGCGTTTCTACTAGTTAAAACAATGGCCGTAAAATCATTTAAATCTATTTTTTGCTGACGTACACTTTTGGCGTCAACACCTTCTACATGTATAAATGGCCTAAAATCTACCTTAACTTTTTCTTTGTCAATAAGTTTGGCATAGGGAGAATTTTCCATTTTCGGCTCCGGTTGTGAAACCAAAATCGTTTTTACTTTCATACGTTGCGCTATTTTAGAAAGCTTCCCAAAATAATTAAGGGTGCAATTTCGAGTGTGCAAAGGTACAAAATAAAATAGAAAAAATAGGAGCTAATAAAATTTTGGTAATTCCTGAGTACTGTGACCCAGCCAATTATATTTATGATTAAGAAGCCAATTATTGCTATAGCCATAACGATTTTTGAGTCTATTGCAACGTAGGTTAAAATAACATTGGCAATAAATAAAACAATACCAGAATAATTAAGGTAAGTTAATTTCTTAAAAATCAGCTCGTTGAATGTTTTGTAAGAATTAAAAATAAAACCGTTGAACAGCTGCGCTATAGTTTTAATGGTCAAGAATAAGAAAACTCCCGCGAGAAGTAATGGAAAAATAAACGGATTTTTAACAAGGGTTTGAGGCATGTAAACATGCCAAATAAAATAAATAAATAATGTAGTATTTATAATTTGGAAGGCGCTTAATAAGATATGAAACCAATTAAACAACTTTTCTTTCTTTGTGTATATGGTAATATACTTATTGTTAAAGGGAAGAATAATAAAGCTAAAAAAGCGAGAATAATAAAAGCTTTTAGCTGTTAATGGAAATAGTAGACTAACCATTAAAGAAATAGTAATCCAATCGTTTTGAGCAAAAGTTCTTGCAATAGGTTCCATTATTTTATTGGAATAGGTTTTCCGTTTAAACCATATAAGAGATTGTTCTCTGAAATGACGACTCTAAAATACCCAATGTTTTCCTTATTTGTTTTAGGAAGTTTAAAATTAAAATGGGTAGTATCTTTTTGTGTTAATGCTGTAGTTTTGGGATCTGTAGGTTCAGGTACAAAAGCTAAAGTTTCTTTTGGAATTTTGTAGTCATCCATGTACGTAACTGCAAATTTCAATTTGGTTAAATCAATTGTTTCTTTATAGGGGTTATAAATTTTTAACTCAATATTTTCATCAGAATTTAAAAGAAGCGCATTATCTTTTAAAATACATTCTAGTTTGCGATACGATTGAAAATTAGGTATATATTTCCCTTTATAAATTCCACCATCTTCTCGAGTATAGGTAAAGGTATTGTCTTTACTGTATTTTGATACATATGCAACGTCCTTGTTACGTATTTTTTCTTCAGAATTATCTATCGAATACTGATTTTTACGGTACATGAAGTTGTTAAGAGAAAATGTAGGTGTGCCATTGGTATAGAAAGAATACATTGGCGCATTTCTATACGAATTTTCAAATACAACTGGTCTGTTACCCACCTCATCTTTAATGGCCGTGGCCCATTCTTTATTACCATGGGTTTCGTAATAAAAAGTAAATAACAGTGGTTGGTAAGCAAGACCTACTCTTAAATAGAGGATAATAACAGTATTGATGATTCCTAATCTAAAAATCCAAGTTAATGCTTGTTTATTATGCAGCATGTAGTTAAAAGCAATAACTACTAAAGGAATACAAATAATAATAATCCATTGTGTTTGTACTCTTCTATTAAAACTAGAAACGAAAAAGAATAGTATTACACCGTATGTTAAGTATATAAGTGCTTTGTTAAATAAGTTATTACTTTTTGTTTTAAAAAGTGCCTTGTAAATAAAAGGAAATGTTAAGCCAAAAACAGCAACTAAATTCACAAAAAAACCAAGTGTATATTTTTCAAAGCTATAAGCGCCATTAGGCCTTTCGTACAAATGGTATTTAATGGAGACTAGGTCGTTTTCAAAAAGCCAATAAAAATGGGGAGCATAACAAATTAAAGCTACGACAACCGAAAGCCATGCATATTTATTACGTATTAATTTTAAGTTAGATAGTAGAACAAAGAAAATGACTAGTACCGCATGGTATTTACTATACATTAAGGCGGCCATAAATATGCCTAAAAGCACAGATAATGCTAAGGTTTGGTTTTTAATAAAGTACTTATAGGTTAATAAAAAGCAACTAGTAAAAAATAGTAAAGGAGTATCCGGTAAGGTAAAAAAGCCATAGGCGTTTAAGAGTGTCATTGAAAAAATGAGCACAAAGAAATGTTTAATATAATCGTTCTTTTTAGGGTTATCGATCATTAACCATAGCAATACAATATTGATGGTAGAGAGTACACAACTCATAAACCGAACACCAAGTTCGCCATTAAAAAAAAAGCTGCTAATTTTTACTAGAAATGCAACCATTGGTGGGTGGTCAAAATAACCCCAAGCCATATTTTGGCTGTAATACCAATAATAGGCCTCATCAAAAATGAGTTGAGTAAAACTCGATTGAATTACGTTAAGAATAAAAATAGCAGTTAGAAAAAAATAGAACTGCTTAGGTATTTTAGATAACATTTATATAAGGTGCTTGGCGGCAAAATTACAAATTTAAGGATAGCTACCTATTTTAAAAATTTCATAAAGGTATTGTGGCCTGTTACAAGACGACTATTAAAACCTTATTTTTGTTGAAACACCTTTGAAAATATATGGCGAGTAGTATTGTAATTATACCTACCTATAACGAAATAGAGAATGTTGAAGCCATAATAAGGGCGGTATTCGATTTGCAAAAAGAATTTCATGTTCTTATTGTAGATGACAATTCTCCCGATAAAACTGGTGATTGTGTACAAAGACTTCAAGAGGAATTTAAAGAAAAACTTTTTTTGGAAACCAGAACAGAGAAGTCTGGGTTAGGTACAGCTTATATTCATGGATTTAAATGGGCAATAAATAGGTCCTATGATTATATTTTTGAAATGGATGCTGATTTTTCGCATACACCATCAGATTTGCTTCGTTTGCAAAAAGCTTGTATTAATGGTGCCGATTTAGCGGTAGGTTCAAGATATAAGAATGGAGTTAATGTAGTCAATTGGCCGCTCTACAGGGTTTTGTTGTCTTATGGCGCATCATTTTATGTTAAACTCATAACGGGCATGCGTGTACATGACCCAACAGCAGGTTTTGTATGTTATAAAAGAGAAGTCTTGGAAGCTATCGATTTAGATTCAGTGCGTTTTGTAGGTTATGCATTTCAAATAGAAATGAAATTTAGAGCCTATTTAAAAGACTTTAAAATAGAAGAAGTTTCTATTATTTTTAGAGACCGAGTTTTGGGTAAGTCAAAAATGAGCTCTTCGATTATTAGTGAAGCAATTTGGGGAGTTTTTGTAATGAAAATGAGAAGTCTATTTTTAAGAAATAAATTTTAAGTATGGGTAAAATTTTATTGAAGAACGGTATTATCGTTAATGAAGGGGTAATACAGGAAAGTGATATTCTTATTATTGATGAGCTGATAGTTAAAATAGCGAAAGATATTACTGATGTAGATGCAAAAGTAATTGATGTTAAGGGCATGCATGTTTTACCAGGGGTTATTGATGATCAAGTGCACTTTAGAGAGCCTGGTTTAACACATAAAGGTACTATTGCAACAGAAAGCAGGGCAGCACTTGCAGGTGGTATTACCACTTTTATGGAACAACCAAATACTACTCCGCAGACAACCACAATAGAGAAGCTTGAAGAAAAGTTTGCAATGGCGGCAAATTCAGCTTATGCTAATTATTCTTTCTTGTTCGGTGGTACAAATGATAACCTAGAAGAATTAAAAAAGTTAGATAAGAATGCCTGTTCTGGAATAAAATTATTCTTGGGATCTTCAACAGGAAACATGCTGGTTGATGATGAAAAGGTGATTGAAAGTATTTTTAGGAATACTGAAATGGTAATATCCGCACATTGTGAGGACGAGACAACTATCCGGGAGAATTTGGCTAAATATAAAGCGGAGTTTGGAGATGATATTCCACTTAAATACCATCCTATTATTAGAAGTGAAGAAGCATGTTACTTATCATCATCTAGAGCCATTGCTTTAGCGAAAAAAACGGGCGCTAGACTTCATGTGTTTCACGTATCTACAGGGAAAGAGACTAATTTATTTAGAAATGATATTCCGTTAGAGCAAAAGAAAATAACGGCAGAGGTTTGTATTCATCATCTTTGGTTTTCTGATGCTGATTATGCAGAAAAAGGAACATTAATTAAATGGAATCCTGCAGTAAAAACAGCAAAAGACCGTGAGCAATTATGGGATGCTCTATTAGATGACAGAATTGATGTTATTGCAACTGATCATGCCCCACATTTGTTAGAAGAAAAAGATAATGTATATACAAAAGCACCATCTGGCGGGCCATTAGTACAACATGCACTACCGGCAATGTTAGAAAAGGTAAAAGATGGTACCATAAAACTCGAGAAAGTGGTACAGAAAATGTGTCATAATCCAGCAATCTTATTTCAAATAGAAAAACGAGGCTATATTCGAGAAGGGTATTATGCTGATTTAGTGGTTGTAGATTTAAATAGTTCATGGAACGTGACTAAAGAGAATATTGCCTACAAATGCAAATGGTCACCGTTCGAAGATTTTACCTTTTCTTCAAAAGTGGTACACACTATTATTAATGGGCACTTGGGGTATACAAATGGTGAGTTTTCAGAATCCAGAAATGCTAAAAGATTAACCTTTAATAGGCCATGAAACATATAGTAGTTTTATCGTTATCAACTTTATTATTTTTTTCATGTGCTGAAGAATTGATAGAAAAGCCGGATAATTTAATACCACAGGATAAAATGGTGTTGATTATTAAAGAAATGGCGATAATAAATGCGGCTAAAGGGACTAATATAGGACAGTTAAAAGATAATGGTATTGAACCGACTGAGTTTTTATTCGAAAAATTTAAGATAGATAGTGCTCAATATGTAGATAGTGATCGCTATTATGCTTCAAAACCATTGTTATATGAAACAATGTATAAAGATGTTGAAGCTCGTTTAGAAAAGCAACGTTTAAAGCTAGAAGCTGATAAAAAGATAAATGATAGTCTAAATCTCGTAAAAAAAGACGCAAAGAAAGATTTAAAACAAATTGAGAAAACGGCCGATAAGACTAAGAGTGTTCCTCAATAAATATTTTGGCAGAAAAATTTACCTCATCTTCAATTGATTTAAACTTAAACTTCAAAGCGTTTTTCACTTTAGCGTTATCGAATGTAGTTGGGTGTTTTAAGCCGTGGATGGTGCTATTTGTAATTGTTCTTGTTTTTCCGGTTATCATTTTTCTAATATGGTCGGCTAATTTGCCAATATGAAGTTGCCATATTTTTAATGGTAAGTATGGCGATTTTTTACCCAGAGCAATGGAAATTTCACTTAGTATCTCTTTATAGGTAAGGTTATCTGCAACAAGGATAAAACGTTCAGATTTAATATCCGTATTCATTAATTCAATCATTATTTTAATGACATCACCCACGGCTATAAACCCTGAGCCCCCTGGGGGATAATACGAATATCCTTTGGAAGCAGTTTTAAAAAATGTACCACTACCACTTTCCCAAAAACCAGGACCTAAAATAACTCCTGGGTTAACAATAACAATCTGTAACTGTTCTTGTGCACCACGCCAAACTTCCATTTCAGCTAAGTACTTTGTAATGGCGTACGGGTTGGTATGTTGCCTGCTCCATTCCGTTTCTTCTGTAGAAACTTCGCTGGTTGTTGTTCTTCCTATAGTACCAATAGTACTTACATGGCATAGTTTTTTAACGGCTGTAGCTATACATAAATTTACAATGTTCGCGGTGCCTTCTCTATTTATACGCTCTAAAGTTTTAAAATCTGAAGGATCAAATGATATAAATGCAGCACAATGGTATACTTGGGATATATTTTCAAAAGCAGTTTCTAAAGAAGGTATATCTAAGATATCCCCTAAAATCCAATCAATTTTATTGAATAAAGAAGTTACATCATTAGTATAGTATCCAAAGATTTTTTTAACAATTTCTAATTTTTCGGCACTTCTATAAAGTGCACGAACACTGATGTTATTCTGGGTTAATTGCAATAATAAATGCGATCCCACCAAACCTGTGCCTCCTGTAACTAATACCATAGTTCAAATTTAGGGAATACAGGTGGATAAATTCATGGTTTAATCTGCTGTGTACTGGCAAGAATTCCATTTATATTTGCAATTCAATTAAAATTAAGGAAGAGATGACAAATTTTGTCAAGGAGTTACAATGGCGCGGAATGTTGCATGATGCAATGCCAGGAACAGAAGAACATTTATTAGAAGGTATGCAATCTGCTTATGTAGGTATTGACCCAACAGCAGATTCATTACACATAGGTCATTTAGTTGGGGTAATGATGCTTCGTCATTTTCAATTGGCAGGGCATAAGCCATATGCCTTAATTGGTGGGGCAACGGGTATGATCGGGGATCCTTCTGGCAAATCTACGGAACGTAATCTGCTTGATGAAAAAACACTAAGACACAATCAAAATGCATTGAAAGAGCAGTTATCCCGTTTTTTAGATTTTTCGGGAAATGAGGACAATGCCGCAGTTTTAGTCAATAATTATGACTGGATGAAGAATTTCTCCTTTCTAGAATTTATAAGAGATGTAGGCAAGCATATTACGGTTAACTATATGATGTCTAAAGACTCGGTAAAAAAACGTCTTTCTTCCGAAGCAAAAGAGGGTATGTCTTTTACGGAGTTCACGTATCAATTGGTACAAGGGTACGATTTTCTTCATTTATTCCGTGAAAATAATTGTAGCCTTCAAATGGGCGGAAGTGACCAATGGGGCAATATAACTACAGGAACCGAATTAATTAGAAGAATAGCCGGTGGTAAGGGTTACGCATTAACCTGTCCGTTAATTACAAAGGCCGATGGGACTAAATTTGGTAAAACTGAAGGCGGTAACGTTTGGTTAGATGCGGAAAGAACATCGCCTTATAAATTTTACCAATATTGGTTGAATACTTCGGATGAAGATGCAGAAAAGTATATTAAAATATTTACATTCTTAGGTCAGCAAGAAATTGAAGATTTAATAAAACAACATAAAGAAGCACCGCATTTAAGACTATTGCAGAAAAAATTGGCAGATGAAATTACGGTAATGGTCCACTCTCAAGAAGATTTGGATAATGCGGAACGTGCAAGCGATATTTTATTTGGTAAGTCTACAGCATCAGATTTAAAGGGTTTAAATGAAAAAACATTCTTAGAAATTTTTGAAGGCGTGCCACAAGCCGAGCTTTCTAGATCCGAATTAACCAATGGGTTGGATATGATTGGAGCATTAGCTGCAAAAACTAATTTTTTAGGTTCTAATGGTGAAGCAAGAAGAGAGTTGAAACAAAACTCCATTTCGGTAAATAAAGAGAAGGTAAAAGAAGATTTTTTAATTACTGAAAACGATTTAATCAATAATAAGTTTGTGCTTTTGCAAAGAGGAAAGAAAAATTATTTTGTATTGGTATTAAGTTAATGTAAGCAACCTTTGGCATAGTAAATCATCTTATTGAAAATATTGAAAATGAAATTAAGATTTTTGATAGTACTATCTATGTTGTTTTTTGCTTGTAATACTGATGATGAACCGGTTATTGCAGATGCTGCGTTAGAAGGCGAGTGGCAATTGTTAAATGTTGTTTGTTATTGTAGTTTTGAACCAGATACCGATTTCTCTTTAACTAAAATAAATTTTGATACGGATAGGAGTAGGGTTACTGTAATTCATGACGGCCAATATTCTTTTTTTAGAGAAGCTGGTGAGCATTTTTATGGTGGGCAAGGAGACCGTATTGGTTTTAGTGATGATACAGTTTATCGTTTTGAAGTTGAAGGTTCGTTGTTGACATTGACCTTACAGGATAATCCTGAAATAGCAGATGATGAGGTAACATTTGTATTTAAGAGATAAGAGGTTTGTTCTATTTGTTTTAAAAATAATTTTAGACAATAAGATTTGCATTAGGATAATTCTTCAATTTATATTATGAGACGTTTTTCATTTATTTGTGTAGATGCTAAAATTTTAGTTCTCTAAATATAATTCCACACCTGGCGCAACTTTATGGTCTATTCTTCATCCTATGGTAGATTTTATATTTTGAAACCATGAGAACGTACGCAGTCCTTTTACTATTTATTTTTTTCGCTTCTTCTTGCGCTAACGATGATGATTTTGGTTTAGAGTCAACCCAATTTGAGTTTTCCGAGCAAAAATGGGTGTTAACTAAAATTAGTAGTAGTTGGACAAACTATGAGGCTACCGATGCTGATATGGAGTGGCAAGAATATTACATTTTTACACCTGATGGCACTTTTTTAAAATCAAGAACTATTGAAGATAGTGTTACGGAAGCTACGGGAACTTTTGAGGTTATAGAGTTTGATAATGATACAGAGCATTATTTAGAACTCACTTATACCACTAATAATTCCATAGCAGGCAGCTGTACTGGTGATAATAAAGAATTGTTAATGTATAGATCTTCTAAAATGCTTTCTAGTATGTGGATGGCATGTGATGGCCCTGGGTTAGATTATGAATTGGTTAAGAATTAGCCAAATAATTTAACTTATTTGCATCATAAGTATTTACGAAAGTAGATTTTACTCTGGTAGAATTTAGAAAATAAGGTATCCATATTGCAGATGCTATTACAACCTTAATGATATCGTTAGCAGCAGTTGGGTCAGGAATACCCACTTGGTTCATGAAGATACTTTCAAGAATAATGACGGTTAAATTACAGGAATAGAAGATTATCATCATTTTTGGTGTTGCTGTACGCTTATTAAATAACATAAACAAAGTCAATATGGTGAAGGTTAAAAAAGCAAAGTTGTAGAATAGTTCAAATCCAAGATATAAATTTAATAATCCTATATTTTCATAACCACCTAATTCAAATCCATCCCAAATTGTAGCATCAAAATATTGATTTAAATATATTTGATAAAGAATTACAAAAGGAGTTATTGATAAACCTATTATGGGTAATATGAGCCAGCCTCCAATAGCTTGCCCAGGTAATTCGGCCCCTTCTTCCTTTTCAGGATTATAGTTTTTGTAAATTTTTAAAGCAAAGAAACTACTTATGGCAAGTGACACTAACATAATTAGGATTGACAGCCAACTAATGCCTGTTTCAGACATACCATTGTCAGCATATGTAAGTTGAACGCCTAAACTATCTCTTATATCTTCATGTTCCTTTAAAAAAGTAGGAGTATCCGATGCTGGTATAACTTCTTTCTTTAGCTCGTATGCGTAATTTAAAGTAACCAAATTACCGGTAAGTTCAATATTTTTAGAAAAGCTATAGTATTCATTGTCAATATTAATATCCTTTAAGAAAATGTTCCATGGCTCCGGTAATAGAATACGGGTTGTTTGCGAAAAACTAAAAGGAGCTCCAGCGCTATACGGCATTTCTCTTTTTAAAGAATTGGTGTAGTTTATTAGGCCGTCTAGTACTAATGCATTTGTGTCAAGATACATTGTTTCGTCACTTTCCGTAGAGTGCCAAATATTTTCAATGTCATAATATTCTGTAGTAGTAAATATATTTTCCCAAGGTCTAGAGTCATCTAAATGTGAAATTTTATTGGCAGAAGTTATAGTTGGGTAAAGATTACTATAAAAAGTCAAGTAATCTTTATTAATACTTTCTTCGGTATTACTTTTAAAATAAGACCTCATATAATCTGCTTTACTTCTATAGTATTCGGTTTTAACTTCAAATTCGGCATTACCTCCTATAGAATCTATAACAATATCCTCTACAATTCTAACTTTTGCCTTTGTAGATTCGGGTATTTCTTTTAGTTTATTAGAGTCATCTTTAAGAATTAATCCAGTAGTATAATTAGGGGTGTTTAAATTATAAAGGTTACCACCTTGGTTAGAAATGGTAGGATCTACAAAATATTCTTTTCCGTCATGTTCAAAATAAACAATACAATGATTAAAAATTTCGTGGCTAGGTAATAATACATCTAAATTTTTATTGGATTCGGAGTTAACTAAAATTGGGTAAGAAGTAACGCCTTGATCTTGTAGCAGTGTTGAAAGTAATAGAGACTTGTCTTTACAGTCGCCATACCGTCGGTTAAGAACAATTTTTGGGTCATTTGGTTTAAATGCGCCAACGCCAGATTCAAACCCTAGATATCTAATTTCATCTTGTACAAAACGAATGAGTTTAATGATAACATCTTGTTTGGAGTCCAGCTTTGCATCTATTGAAATAGGCGTTGTTAGTTTTTCTTTTGATATTTTGTAGTACGGCGTCAATAGATCAACAACACTTTCCCAATTCTTAAAGGTGGAAACAGAAATACGTTTTTGGGTATTAAACCAATAGGGAACGTTACTTTCATAAATTACATGGGCATTGTTTTCGCTATTCCATATATATTCTTTGCCAAATGATGATGTTTGTATTTTTGGTTCGGCGGCACCATTTAATAATTTAAAAGAAATAGAATTTTTAGAATCCGTAAGTATTCTGCTATAAATTCTATTAACCGGTAAGGTATATTCTTGATAGATAAGGTTAGAATAATTTCCTTTATTTATAGGATTAAACCCTTTTATGGTATAGGAATATTCAATGATATCACCTACTCTAATGTCTGATAAGTTAATAACAGAAGTTAAAGAGCCGTCATACAAAGAACGTTCTAAGTTAGTTTCTCTTTGATAGGTATTGATAAAAGCGTTTTCTAATTTATCTATTATAGTACCATTTCGTATGACTTGCGCTTTGTGAAATTCCAGTTTTTGGAAGGCAGGATCGTAAGAGGTACTAATATCAGACATTTCCTGGATACCGTCAGTATTTAGTATTTTAAAAGCGTAATGTGCAAATTGTTCCTTGTCAATTAAATTGTCCTGATAATCTAACAATAGGTATTTAAAGGCGCCTTCATCTTCAGAAGTAGTATCTAATTTAACTTCTACAGGAGTTACCCAATTTGGAGTGGAAGTTTTTCTTGCTTGTTGTGCATAAATTGAAATACCAAGGAAAAGGATAAGTATAAATAGTAATCTTGTACGCATTTGTTGTTGTTTACGGTCAATATAAATTGAAGTAAGAATTAACTTAAATAAACAACGTTTTGGAATTGTAAAACGTATAATTGTTTTTTTATAAAAGGGAACCCTATAATACCATTAGGTTGCAGCCCCTAATATCTGAATTATCAAACCTGCCAATTATTTCAAACGAGCCATCTTCGTAAATCTTACCTAAATCTTGGGTGGCAATAAACGAGCATGAATTAATATTGGCTAAATCAATTACATTAATTCCGCCAGATTTTCCAGTATTTAAATAGGTAAGAGGGTCTTCTGTATCTCGTACCAAAATTTTCATCCATGCAGGGCAATTAAAAACACCGTTTCCTTTAGAATAAGCTTGTGATAAAAGCTCAGTCATTCCATATTCAGAATGTATTTCTGAAACACCAAAACCATTGGTAAGTAGTTGGTGTAATTCTTGCCGTACAATTTCTTTTCTACGACCTTTCATTCCGCCAGTTTCCATTACTACGGTATTCTTTAGAGAAAGTTGATATTGTTCGGTAAACTCTAATAAGGCAAAAGAAACACCGATGATTAATATTTTTGTTTTAGATTTCTGTAATTCAATTAATAGTTGGTATAATTTATCGTATTCATTTAAAAAGAAGCCACTATTAGGGTGTTTAGACTTCGTAATTAAATCTTGCGCCATATAAATGAGCGAGGAACCGGTACGTTCTAAATACGATGGTAATAAGGCAATAATACAATAGTCCGCTACAGGGCCATAAAAATGTATAAAAGCGTTTAAATAACTTTCTTCATAAAGGCTTAAATCAGTAACGTAATGTTTACTAGTTTCACTACCAGTAGTTCCGCTACTAGTAAAGATAATTTCAGCTTTTTGGTTAGTACTGACTACATTTTTAGATTTAAAAAATTCTATAGGTAGAAATGGAATTTGCTCTAATGTTTTGACCTTTTTTGGCTCTACATTTAAATGGTTGCAGAAGGATTGATATACACTATTGTTGTTATACTGAAAATTAAAAATGCGCAATGCATGGGATAGAAACTCCCTCTCTGTTTTTATGTCAAAAATTGTGTTTTGCTCCATGAATATTTTCAGGTTGAAGCAAAGGTACTGAACGTAATTATTTTAATGGTTTGGTAGTCGAAATTAGTAGTACGTATTATTTTACTATTAATTTTCTAGTAATTGATTTATCATTTTCAGTTACTTGAACAACGTAAACACCAGGAGATAATCGAGAAATATTTAAGGCTTTTGTAGTCAACCTATCTGTTAGAACCAATTCACCAAAAACATCATAAATTCTAACTTCTTTTTGCGAGTTTTGTTCAGTAGTAACATAGACCACATCGGCCATGGCAGGGTTGGGGTACAATTTAAAACCGGTAATTTCGTCGTTTTGTAGATTATTTACATCTATGGTATCTTGAGCATAAAGGCCAATTGAAAATACCATTAATAGGATAAAGTAGATTTTCTTCATTTTAAAATTGATTTGGGATCAACGAAGTAAAGGTACTTATTAGCGTAGCTAGCAGTCCAAAAATGTTGTGAAAGCTAAGATTATGTAGGTCAACAAACTAGGTGAGGTAATTCATCGAAAAAACGTGTATTTAATCGATGACGATAATAAGGATTGTTTTTGTAAAAAATACTATTTAACAATCAATTTACGGGTAGCCATTTTATCTTTTTCTAAAACGCGCAGCACATAAACACCGGCATCTAAATCAGATAAATTCAATTCTTTACCTAAAATGGTAGTCTTTAGCAAAAGAGTGCCAAAAACATCGTAGATAAAAATTTCTTTAGGAGCATTTAAGTTTGTAGAGATATATACTTTACCTGTAATAACCGGATTTGGGTACATACTAAAACCATCAATATCTCCATTGCTTTGGGAGCTTTGCCCATAGCTAAAGGAAATAAACAAAAAGAAGATGATTGCGTAAAGTTTCTTCATATATAGCTGGTTACAAATGCTATGCCACAAATATAGGTATTAAACGGCCTTTTCTGTTTTTGTAAGACGAGTTATTGTGAAAAGATCGATGAAATGCAAAATAATCGATGAAATGCACTATTTATGACATTAACTACGCTTTTTTCGTTTTAATTAATAGTGTAGTCTTCGGTTGTAAGAATTATTCTAAATGAGAATAGCCCGTAATTACGGGCTATTTTATATTGAAATTAATATGTTTTAAAACTGGTAGCTATATCCTAATGAAATTGCTTGTCCGGGGTGTCTTGATGAAAATAGTTGGTCTTCAGCACCAAAAGATTGATAAACACTTTCATACTTGTCATTCAATATATTTTCAAATTTTAGAGAGATTTTACTGCTATTATCTTTTCCAAATTCTTTGCTAAGGTTAAATTTTAAATTGTTGAAAGGCATTGTGTAAACATCTGGAATATCACCGTTACCAACAATTTCTAAGGTTTTACCCTGTACATTATAAACAAGACCCCCTTGCCAGCCGTTGTCATCATTATCATAGCTAATACCAACATTCAATAATAAAGGAGATTGCCCTTGTAATTGTCTGTAATCATCAAGTGTTTCACCTATTCTTAAGTTATCGCGTCTAGCAGCTTCTTCATCAGCGCTGTAAGACTGTTGAGATTCAATAACAGATATGTTCGCGTTAAAAGAAAAGTCTTCCCATCCTGGTATAAAATCCATATTTTTTCTATACTCTAATTCAGCTCCAAATACTTTGGCATCACCTAAGTTTAAAGGAATAAATTGCCCTCTGGCTTCTCTAATGAATGTAAGTTCAATAGGGTCGTTAAAAGTCTTGGCGAAACCACTAAAAGCAAAGAAGTTTGTTCCTTCGCCATAAGCTTCAAATCTTACATCATAGTTATTTATGTATGTAGGTTGAATATTAATATTTCCTATAAAGAACGTACTTGAAACCGGGTCAAAAATTTGAGCATTAGATGCTTCTTTAAATGAAGGTCTTGCTGTAGTACTAGAGAAAGATGCTCTTATTTTCTTATTCCCAGTTTCGTTTAACTCGTATATAAAGTTTGCCGAAGGGAAGAAATCAGTTTTATCTAAAATAGCAGCATTGTCAAAAACTTCACCATCTTGATTTTCACCTGTATAACGAAGGTCAAATTTTTCAAATCTTACCCCGACAATAGAGTTAAAGCGATCAGAAAATTTGAATTCGTCGCCCACATAACCAGCTCCTACAGTAATTTGCGAATTAAAGGAATCAGATATGTTAGAATCTCGTCTTACATAGCTGCCTTCTCTTGTTTGTGGATTATAAATATTGTTAGTAGCTAAAACTAAATCAGCATCACCACCAAAATTTAGACTATAGTTACCCGTTTGCGATTGTATTGGAGTAGAGAATTGATTCACAACAAAATCTCTTACTTTAATAGTATAAGCACCACCAAATTTTAATTTTGCTTCTCTACCAAATAATTGGTGTTTTCTAGTTAAGTCTAATTTACTGGCTACATTGTATTCCTCTAGGTCTCTCCAAATTCTACTAGGGTCTCCAGATTCACTGGGCGAAATTGTGTAATTACCAGTTTCAGGGTCAAACCTGAAAGGTGTTGTTCTAAGGTCTTTATCGTAAATTTTAGAGAAGGTAGGTGATACTTTCCAAGATACTTTCCAAGATCCATCTTCATTCGTATGTTCACCATTTAATAAAATATTGGTGATAGAACGTTGTGTATAGGTTAATACGTCCTTGAAAATTGTATTAGAATTGACATTAAAGTTGTCTTGTCTAAGGTAAGATGCACTAGATTCACCATTTTGAATATGTAATACATTTAACTTGTATTTAGATTGTAAACTTTTTAATGAAATTCCAGCAAGTCCGCTAATAAGTACATTATTTACACCTAAATTTCCAGTCTGTGTTCTATCATCGGTTAATTCTAGAACAGATTTATCTTGATCTTGTTTTCTATAAACTTGTCCGCTAACAATATTTTCGTAAAATTCTGTACTGTTTTTATACGTAAGGGAAGCTAAATAACCTAATTTTTTACTTCCGTCTTCATTAAGATTATATTGATTACCTGCTGTAAACCCAAAATTGAAATCCAAACCACTTTGCTCTTCAAGTGCTTTTAAATTTGGTTCTAATAATTTGGTCAACGCGGCAGATCTTTTGCCATCGGTAACAGGTAAAGGGGTTTCAATATGTTGTGGTATTGCCAAATCTCTTTGACCATTATCAAAACCTAGTGCATCTGTTGGGCTGCCATCATATTTTAAATAGTTGCTTTTAAAATGCATGCTAGAATTATAACCCATGCCGGCAGAGAAACTGTACTCAGCTCTTGAAGGGAAGTCTTTAGTAACAATATCAACAACACCACCTGTAAAATCGGCAGGCTGATCCGCAGTTGCAGATTTAACAACAATAATATTGTCAAGAATATTTGTTGGGAAAATATCTAATTGCAAAGTGTTTCTGTCTGGGTCAAGACCAGGTACGTCTACACCATTTAAAATAGATTTGGTGTAGCGATCACCTAAACCACGGACATAAACAAATTTTCCACCTTGTACTGATACTCCGGGTACTGCTTTAATGGCACTAGCAATGTCTCCAGCTCCCGATTTTTTAATACTTTGAATAGATAAACCATCTAATAGCGCTACCGAATTCTTTTGTAGATTTAATACAGAAGCCTCTGTATTTTTACTAACAGTTGTAGTAACTACCACTTCGTCTAATGCATTGGCAAGCGGATTTAAAGTAATATCTATTATTTGTTCAGCACCAGGGTTAACAATAACTTCAGATACTTCTTTGGTTTCATAACCTAAGTACGAAAAAGTAACTGTATACGTGCCAGGTTCTACGTCTAGAACATATTTTCCATCAAAATCGGATGTGGTTCCTTTAGTGGTTCCTTTAATAAGAATATTTGCAAAAGGTAATACGTCATTAAATTCACCGTCCATCACAGTTCCTGATATAATGCCCTCTTGTGCAGATATAATTTGAGCGGAAAAGGTGATCAGTAAAATTAATAATAACTTGAGTTTCATAATTAATTAGTTGAAAATGTTAAAAAGAAATAAATTGCTCGCCTAGAGAATATCTTAAGACGAGCAATTATTATGTGTAATAATTAATTAGTGTATAAATTAAAAACCTAAACTTGCTTTACCGTTCGCATAAGTCCAAGCAAATACAGATGTATCAGCACCAACCGTACCTTCTGTTACTGCAGAAGAAAAAGTTGCCGTATCAGCTTCAAAAGTTGTACTATCCGTGGTGTCATTAAAAACCTCTGAAGAATTAGTTACACCAGTTGGTAATACGATTTCCCAATTCGTGAATACTAAAGTTCCCGCTGTATAATTAGCAGCAACTCCTGCGTTGTCAATTTCAACATCAGAAAGTACTAGATCAGTACCAACTCCTGTAAAACCTGATACTAATATATTGCTGTTAGTACCTTGTGCATTTGAACGGAAATCAGCAATTTCACCAGCAGTAGCATTATTATCAAGACCAATTAAAGTCGCATTTGTTAAAGTATACGCACCTTGTAGAGAACCTTCTGGTCCGTCTATTTCTAAGGCATGGTCAGAAATTCCACCTTGTATAACCATTGCATTGTCAATAGTGCCAGAATAAGCTTGGTCAATATCAAGACCATCATCACCTTGTGCCCATACAAAAAGGTTTGTTGTGTTTACAGTACCACCAAAGAATTCAATACCATCATCAACATTGCCTACAACTTCAATGTTATCAACTGTTGTTCCAGAGCCAACAGCACCTAAAGTAAGGCCGTTAATTTCGTTTCCTTCACCTATTAAAGCACCACCATGACGAATTGAAATGTACCGTAATGTACCTGAATCATCAGCAGCATCAGTACCGCCATACAATCCTTTATCACCATCAGTATCAGTAGGAACTCCTTCTATTTGGGCAGACACGGCATCCCCATCAAAAGATGCAGGAGCGTTTCCTAATATAATTAAACCACCCCAAAGACCACGATCATTTTGGTCAAGGTTGGTCCCAGCGGTTTGTCCTAATTCAATGTTATCGGCAGCCGATGTAAAAATGATTGGAGCGGCAGCAGTACCTACAGCTACAATATTACTTCCTCTTGTTACTATTAATACCGAAGCATTTACACCAGACCCTGCATTTGCTTTAATAATAGTTCCTGGCTCAATTGTAAGTGAAGCACCTTCGGTAACGAAAACTCTACCATCTAAGGTTACTACCTTGTCAGCAGTCCAAGTAACATCAGTTATTATATCCTCAGAAACTGTAATAGAAGTTTCAACTGGATCTACAGTTACTGTGTCTTTAACAATTACTTCTTTTTCGATTTCAACTACTGTTTCTTTTTCACAAGATGCTGCTGTGATAATAGCGGTAATTGTAGCAAGTGACCAAATAATTTTTTTCATCTTTTCTTTTTAAATTTATTAATGTAATTAGGTTGGTAATTGTGTTCTAAACACATGCAATTTTATTGCGTAACAAAGAAAACAACCTGTTGTAACGGTCGAGTTAGGTACATGTTAAACCTTTATTTTTATAATGTTATCTAAACGTTACTACATTAAATCAATGTTAACTAGCGTTTCTGTAATAGTATTATCTTTACTTTTGAGCAAATCAATCCAATTTAAATACCATGAAAAAGAAAGACATTAGGATACTTTTAGTAGATGATGAACCAGACATCCTAGAGATAGTGGCCTATAATTTATCTGCGGAAGGTTATGATGTTTATACGGCAAAAAATGGTGCTGACGGTGTGGCAAAAGCAAAAAAGAAAATGCCACATCTTATTATTTTAGATGTAATGATGCCGGAGATGGATGGTATTGAAGCTTGTGAAATTTTAAGAAGAACGCCTGGTATGGAGAATACCATTATTACCTTTTTAACTGCTCGTGGCGAAGATTATTCTCAAGTAGCAGGTTTTGATGCTGGTGCAGATGATTATATTACAAAGCCCATTAAGCCAAAAGTGCTTGTAAGTAAAGTAAATGCTCTTTTAAGACGTATTAAAAATGATGTAAATACTCAAGAAGATATTACTAAAGTTGGTGATATCGTTATTAATAGAGAAGAATATAAGATTATTCAAAAAGGAAAAGAGATTATTCTACCTAGAAAAGAATTTGAACTATTGGCACTCTTAACTTCTAAACCTAGTAAGGTTTTTAAAAGAGAAGTTATACTGGATAAAGTTTGGGGTAACGAAGTTGTAGTTGGTGGTAGAACTATTGACGTTCATATTCGTAAGCTTCGTGAAAAAATTGGTGAAGATCATTTTAAGACAGTAAAAGGAGTAGGATATAAGTTTGTATTATAGATGTCCGTACACTTACGTTCTAAAAAATCGTACCGATTTGCCTTTCGCTCATCTTTATATATTGCTATAACAGGGACAGTATTTTTGGCGCTTTTGTTTTGGTCATTTAGTATATTTAATTGGCTTCTATTACTTTTATCTGGAATACTTTTCTTCACAATTTCGTTTGTTGTACTACAAATTAGAATAGATAAATTCATTTATAAAAAGATTAAGAAAATATATGACGATGTTGCGTTGTTAGAATCAACTTCTCTTTCTACCTACCCTATAACTACGGACATGAGAACATTAACAGCTGAAATAGAAAAGTTTGCTAAAGACAAAAAAATAGAAATAGATACCCTAAAAATTAGGGAGGAGTATAGAAAAGATTTTTTAGGAAATGTTTCTCACGAGTTAAAAACACCACTGTTTACTGTGCAAGGTTATATTGAAACCTTATTAGATGGTGCTATTGACGATAAGAATGTTAGAAAGAAATACCTAATTCGGGCAAATAAGGCAGTTGATCGTTTAATTTATATTGTAAAAGATTTAGATTTAATAACAAAATTAGAAGTTGGTGACCTTAATTTAGATAAGAAGTCATTTAATATTATTGAATTAATACAAAGTGTCTTCGACCTATTAGAAATGAAGGCCGCTAAAAAGAACATCACCCTTACATTCGATATTGCATATAAAAAGCCAATTCTGGTATATGCCGATAAAGAAAAAATACAACAGGTGCTTACCAATTTATTGGTCAACTCCATCAAATATGGTAACGAGAATGGGACTACAGAGGTAAGTGTAGAAAACTTAGTAAAAAATAAAGTAATTGTTAGGGTAACTGATAATGGTGAAGGTATACCTGCTGTACATATTCCAAGACTTTTTGAGCGATTTTACAGAGTAGACCAAAGTGGTAGTAGGCGCGAAGGCGGTTCTGGCTTAGGTCTTGCTATTGTAAAACATGTTATAGAAGCACATGGTGAAAAAATATATGTAGAAAGTGCTGTAGAAGTAGGCTCTGAATTTTCATTTACACTAGAAAAAAGTAACTCTCAATTAGAAGTCAAGCGATAAAGGCTAACCCTCTCTTTTTTCTTAGCTTTGCCCCAGTTTATATTCAAAAATTGTGGGAAGTAAGAATAAATTAAAAAGATTTCAGGAAAACGAGACATTTTCAAACGTAATTCAACCAACAAGAGATGAAGTGGTTGGTGGTTTTCCATTGAAAGGAAAATGGAATACCCATTTCAAAAACGATAACCCTATTGTATTAGAACTGGGTTGTGGTAAAGGGGAATATACCGTTGGGTTGGCAAAGAAATTTCCAAATAAGAATTTTATTGGGATTGATATAAAAGGCGCCCGTTTTTGGAAAGGTGCGAAAGAAGCGGTTGAACGCGATTTTTCTAATGTTTGTTTTATACGAACCCAAATAGAATTGGTGGATCATCTTTTTGGAAAAGAAGAGGTCTATGAAATTTGGATTACCTTCCCAGACCCGCAAATAAAATATAAACGTACCAAACACCGTATGACGAATGCGGCATTTTTAAAGCGCTACAAACAAGTTCTTAAACCTGAAGGAACGGTAAATTTAAAAACAGATAGCGAGTTCATGCACGGCTATACTCTGGGCTTACTGCATGGACTTGGTTTAGAGGTGCTTTATGCCAACCACGATGTTTATAAAAACGAAGGTAGCCCTAAAGAAGTCTTAGAAATACAGACTTTCTATGAAAATCAGTATCTTGAAAAGGGAAAACCTATTACCTTTATTAGGTTCAAGGTAAACTAAGTCAATGCAACAGTTGCCAATCTTATTTTTCTTCACTTTCGGTGCTGCATTTTTAGCTTCTTTACCGCCGGGTTTGCTGAACTTAAATGCGGCGAAAACCAGTGTTGAGAAAGGAAAAGCCAACGGAATCATTTTTGCTCTTGGGATTGCTGTAGCGGTTATGTTGCAAACATATATTGCGGTTCGTATTGCAAAATATATTTCTAGAAACCAGCATGTAATTGAAGTCCTTTTACAATTGGCATTGGTCATATTTTTTATTTTGGCTATTGTGTTCTTTATAAAAGGTAGAAAGCAAGAAAATAGGCCTTTGGTACTCGCAGAAACAAAGAAGAGAAATAGCTTTTCTAAAGGTGTGTTTTTGGCTTTAATTAATCTTTTGGCAATCCCTTATTATAGTGGTTTAAATACGGTATTTCATGCTCATGGCATTATGAGCTATAGAATAATAGATGAGATTTTGTTTATTTTGGCAGCTGGTAGTGGTACTTTCTTCGCCATGTATTTATATATTATTTATTTTAATAAATGGGAGCATAAAACCAAGTCTTTTTCCAAGAACAGTAATTATATATTAAGCGGATTAATGGTGTTGTTGTTTGTAATCACCGCTATTCGATTATTTAATTAAAAGATAGGAAACAATGAAACCTGAAAATGAGAATTTCTTTGAAAGAGTATATCAGGTGGCACGGTTAATTCCTGAAGGACGGGTGACATCCTACGGAGCAATTGCCAAATATTTAGGTGCGGCCCGTAGTGCAAGAATGGTAGGTTGGGCAATGAACGCATCGCATAATATAGATGATATCCCCGCACACAGAGTAGTGAACAAGGTAGGACTCCTAACCGGAAAGCATCATTTCGATGGTACAAATCTCATGCAACAACTGCTGGAAAATGAGGGTGTGGAAATCAAGGAATTGAAAATAGTTCAGCTAGAAAAATACTTCTGGGACCCTTTTACGGAACTTAAAGCAGAATTATAATGCTATTGAAAAGTAAGTGTAAAAGTTGTTGTTTCGTTTGATGATACACGAATGGATCCACCATGCATTCTCATAATTTGCTTGCTTAAACTTAACCCGATACCCGTTCCTGTATTTTTAGTAGTGAAAAAAGGAACAAATATTTCATCTAGCATTTCAGGAGAAATCCCGGGTCCGTCATCAGTAACAGTTATATATTTTTTTCCTTGTGCCTCTATTCCAGCTCTTATGACAATGCTTCCCTCATCTTGATCTTCAAGCGCTTGTTGAGCATTTTTACCTAGGTTTAGTAGTATTTGTGTAAGTTGTTTTTCGTCGATATAAAGTTCTAGATTCTCAGGCTCGGAGGATACCTCTAAAGTAATGTTATGACCACTGGTGTACTCTTGTAATAACAGACGTACTCTTTCTAAAATCTTGGCGGCTGGTATCAACTCTCTATCAGGTTCGGGTACACTTAAAAATGTACGGTACGATTGTACAAAACTCATTAAATCATTTCCCTGTTCTTTTATGACTTCAAGACCCTTTGCAGAATTTTTTATCTGCAATTCTCCAAATTCCTCGGGCGTAGAAAGCACATTTCCTTTCTTAAAGTATTTTAAAATAGATTCGGATATAGAGGTAATGGGTGTAATGGTATTCATGATTTCGTGAGTTAATACTCTAATCAGTTTTACCCAAGAATCGGTTTCTTTATCGTCCAGTTCTTTTTGAATATCATGGACAATGACCAATAGTAATTTCTTTTCTTCAATGGTAATTGGCGTACACTTTAAGGTGAGCTCCTTTTTGCCACGCTCGTTCTCTAGGGCATATAAAGTACTTTCAAAAGGTTCAAGTGATTCAAACATATTATAGAGGTTTGGGTCTATCTGATTTAATTGCTTCACATGATTTAATGGCCTATAATTAAGAAGATCTTGTACAGTAGGGTTGGCATATAATATATGACCCTTTTCATTCACAGTGAAAATACCAATATCCGCTTGACGTAAAATCTCTTGATAATACTGCTCCTGTGCTTGTTTTTTAACATGAATATCTTGAATCATGTTATTCAACATATTTAAGCTATGGTTTAGTTCTTCAATAGATTTTACACTCAATTTTTCAGGAAAACGCAGGGTAAAATCCTCATTTTTTATAGCATCAAAGAAATAGGCAATTTTTCTATTGGTTTGGTTTACATAATGTATGAGTCCGTAAGTCTGACCAATAAATACGATACTTAAAATAACACTGAGTAAATAGTGTTCTTTAAAGAATAGAAATGCCGTTAATAAGGCGCAAATAGCAATAAGGATAATCCTGAATACAAGTTGGTAGTATATACTTTTGCTGACCATTATTTACTAGATTTTTTAAGTTTATTGTATAACGTTTGTCTAGAAATACCAAGTTGGTCGGCCGCAGCACTATAATTTCCGTCGTGGTCATGAAGTGCTTTGGTAATCATAACCAATTCCATTTCCTCAAGGGTTTTTGGTCCGCCTTCTAAAGAAACCGTTGTTTTGGTGTCCAATAGAAAATCAGTCGGCTTTAATATATTTCCTTCGGATAATATAACGGCACGTTCCATGGTGTGTAAAAGTTCCCTAACATTACCTGGCCAAGGATAGCTCATTAATTTCTCTTGCGCAGATTGATTTATTTTTAAACTAGGCTTACCATATTTATTGGCGAATTTTTTCAGAAAGAAATCGGAAAGAACAAGCACATCGCCATCTCTGTCTCGCAATGCCGGTACCTGTACTTGAATCGTGTTTATTCTGTATAAAAGATCTTCACGAAATAGTCCTTCAGCAACCATTTGATCCAAATTACAATTGGTGGCACAAATTAATCGAATATCAACAGGGATAGACTTATTTGAACCCACACGTACAACTACTCTGTTTTGAATTACAGATAGCAGTTTCGCTTGCATTTGCAACGAAAGGTTTCCAATTTCATCTAAGAAAAGTGTTCCGCCATTGGCAGCTTCAAACTTACCTGCGCGATCCTCTTTGGCATCGGTAAATGAACCTTTCACGTGCCCAAAAAGTTCACTTTCGAACAAATTTTCAGAGATAGACCCCATATCCACAGAAATAAAAACCTCATTATTTCTAACCGATGATTTATGGAGTTCTCTGGCAATTAGTTCTTTTCCTGTTCCATTTTCGCCTGTAACTAAAATATTTACATCTGTTTTGGCAACTTTTTGCACTAGATTTAAAACACTGTTTAGTGCTTTAGAATTCCCAATAATGTAATTTGAATTCTGATTGATAACCTGTTTAAGATTACTTTCTTTCTGTTTTAAATGTTGTACCTCTTTTTGAGATTTTCTTAGCTCGTAGGCAGATTTTACCGTAGTTAATAGTCGCTCGTTGTTCCATGGTTTCAGTACAAAATCGGTAGCACCTTCTTTGATAGCTTCAACCGCAAGTTCCACGGCACCATAAGCTGTCATCATAATAACTGAAATATGAGAAGCTTTCTTTTTTATCTCTCGTAACCAATATAATCCCTCGTTACCTGTATTCACTCCCGCTGAAAAATTCATATCTAATAATATGATGTCAATTTCCTGCAAGTTTGGAAACGAGGTGAGCAGGTTGGGGTTAGATATGGTTTGTACGCTTTTGTATTCAAATTGTAATAAAATCTCTAAAGCGCTCAATACACTTTTGGTATCATCTACTACTAATATTTTAGCATCTATCATGGTAACAATCTATTAACTCATTTAAATCTACACATAGAAGTTTGTATTTTCATAGTACTGTAAAAATATTTGACATTATATGTACAACATTTTTACACTAAAAATTTAAAGCTAAGTTTTATTTTAATATAACTAACTGTTAATCAATATTTTAAAATTATGGCACGTATATAGTATAGAGAATGGCATACCAATTAAGAAATGAATCAAAAATTTAAAATAACGACACTTTTACTACTCTCTATTTGGGGGTCTATAATTGCGCAAGAAATTTGGACATTAGATAAATGTGTTGCTTTTGCATTAGAGCATAATTTACAGTTAAACGACTTTAAATACACCAACCAATCTAACAGAGAAACGTACCGACAGTCGGTTCGCAACCTATTGCCATCTGTTAATGCAAGCGGTAATTATAGTATTAATTATGGTAGGGCAGAAGACCCAAATACAGGTACATATGTAAATCAAGATTTTTACTCCAATAACTATTCCTTAGAATCATCTATTGATTTGTTTCAAGGATTTCAGAAAATTAATTCTATAAAGGCATCTAAGTTGTTGTACAAAGCAACGCAAGAAGAAGTATTACAGCAAAAATATTTGTTGGCATTTAGAGTAATGCAAGCTTTTTATGATATTCAGTTTTTCGAGGGGTTGGTAGAAATATCAAAAGAGCAGTTAGCCGTATCACAATCGAATTACAATTTAGTAGAAAAGCAGGTAGAATTAGGATTAAAAGCTGGTGCGGATTTGTACGAGGCAGAATCTTTATTATTGACCGATAAGTTGAATGTTACCCAAAGTAAAAACCAATTGGCGGCAGCAAAATTAACTTTGATTCAAGAAATGAATTTGGAGAATACATCGGAAATAGCAATTCAAAAAGATTTAAAAGAAATTGTTTCTGTATTTGAGAGTCAAGAAATGAAATCTGATTCTGTTTATAATGAAGCAAGGGATTTTATACCAATGATAAAAGCACAAGAATTTAGAGCGAAAGCGGCTAAAAAGCAAGTTGCGGTATCAAGAGGGAGTCTATATCCTTCCCTCTCGTTCTTTGCAGGTATCGGTACTGGGTATTTCGAAACTTTTAGAGATACTTTAGGGAATACATTACCTTTTAGGGAACAGTTTAGAGATAATACATCACAATATATTGGTGTGAATTTAAATGTACCGATTAGTAATGGCTGGTCTGCAAGGTCGAGAGTAAAGCAATCTAAAATAGAAAAGCTTCGAGCTGAGAATAATTTAAAAACGCAAGAGCAAGAATTATTTCAAGCCATACAAAAATTAGTGCAAGATTATAATTCTTTACTGGTAGAATTGGTACAGAGCAATCAGAAAATGGATGCTCAGAATTTAGCATTCACCATTGCACAAAAACGATATGAAAAAGGATTGATAAATGCCTTAGAGTTGTTTACCGCCAAAAATTTATACGCCAGTGCACAGAATGAAAATTTGCAAGTAAAACTTCGTTCAGAAATCAATAAAAGCACATTAGATTTCTACAGAGGATTACCGGTATTCAATATAGATTAGTATTAAGTACATAGTATTAAGTAGGAATTAAAAAGCACGAACAACGAACACGATCAACCAACAACGAACAACGAACAACGAAATAAGATGGATATAAAATTAGAAAAGAAAAAAGGACTTAAGCCAAAACACTTCGGCTACATTGCATTAGGTGTATTGCTATTATTTGTTGGGTATCAACTATTGTTTGCAAGTTCCGTATCAACTTTTAGAACAGAAAAAGATAAGCTTTCAATCGCTGAAGTTACAGCCGATAAATTTGATGACTACATAACAATTAACGGTAATGTAGCGCCAATAGCCACTATTTATATGGATGCCTATGAAGGTGGCCGTGTAAGCGAGAAATTGATAGAAGAAGGTGCCATGGTGAAAAAAGGAGACATCATCTTAAAGTTAGAAAACATGAACTTGTACGAGCAGATTTTGGCTAGTGAAAGTAACTTGGCTTTGAAGCAAAACGATTTGCGTTCCACGAAATTAAATTTCGATTCTAGACAAGTGGAAGGTAGAAAATCATTGGCGACAGCAAGTACAGATTTACAACGTTTAAAGAGAAATTATGAGCAGAACAAAGCATTGTTCGATGATGAATTAATTTCTAGAGAAGCGTTTCAGTTATCAAAAGAAAACTATGAATTATCTCAAAAACAATATGAAATTGTAAAGCTACAAACCGAACAAGATGATGAATTACGAAAAACATCATTAAAGGGTTTAGATACCGATTTAGCACGTATGCATAAAACCTTAGGAATGGTGTACCAAAGACTAGATCATTTAAATGTGCGCGCTCCTGCAGATGGTCAATTAGGATTTTTAGATGCTGAAATTGGTCAAAGTATTGCTCAAGGACAACGAATTGGTCAAATAAACGTACTGACGGATTTTAAGATTGAGGCTGATATTGATGAGCACTACATTGACAGAGTAAAAAGAGATTTAGTAGCGGTTTTAGAACGTAACGGTACCGAATTTCCATTGCGATTACGAAAAGTATATCCAGAGGTAAGAAATGGAAGATTTAAGGTGGATTTGGTATTTACCGATAACAAGCCAGAGACCATCCGTTCGGGACAGAGTTACAATATTAAATTGCAATTGGGAGAATCTAACGATGCACTTTTATTACCAAAAGGAAGTTTCTTTCAAAGCACTGGTGGACAATGGATTTTTGTTGTGAATCCTGATGGAGGAGAAGCAATTAAGAGAAACATTAGAATAGGAAAGCAGAATTCTAGATTCTATGAAGTGTTAGAAGGTTTAGAACCTGGCGAAAAAGTAATTACAAGTAACTATGATAATTTCGGAGAGGCCGAAAGAATAGTATTAAAATAGCTTCGGCTTCGCTCAGCTACCAATAGAGTTCAGTTTCGAACCCTGAGCGTAGCCGAAGGGGTAAAAGGACGAGAGAATACTATTAAAATAAAAAACTGTCACATCTGGGGAAACTCGGTGTCATTATAACAATCAAAATAACAGTAATATGATAACCATTACAAATCTTAAAAAAAGTTTTAGAACAGAAGAAGTAGAAACCTTGGCATTAAACAATGTCAACCTAAAAGTGGAGGATGGCGAGTTTGTCGCCATCATGGGTCCTTCTGGTTGTGGTAAATCTACCCTATTGAACATTATTGGAATGTTGGACAATCCTACTGATGGCAGCTACAATTTTGCCGGTAATGAAGTAGGCGGACTAAAAGAGAGTCAGCGTACACAATTACGAAAAGGGAATTTAGGGTTTGTTTTTCAAAGCTTTAATCTTATCGATGAACTTACGGTATTTGAAAATGTAGAGCTACCATTAATCTATTTAAAAATGGGTAAAGCAGAGCGTAAGGAAAAAGTAATGAAAGTGCTAGAGCGTATGAAAATAGCACATAGGGAAAAGCATTTTCCGCAGCAATTATCAGGTGGTCAACAACAACGTGTAGCCATATCTAGAGCAGTAGTAACTAATCCGAAATTAATATTAGCCGATGAGCCAACAGGTAACTTAGATTCTAAAAACGGAATAGAGGTAATGAACCTATTAACCGAATTAAACCAAGAGGGAACCACAATAGTTATGGTAACGCACTCTGACAGAGATTCGCATTATGCGCACAGGGTAGTAAATCTATTCGATGGTCAAATAGTAACAGAAAGTCAGAACCGAGCAATCGGTGCTATGATGTAGATCCCCCATGCCCCCGAAAGGGGTTTTAAAAAAAGAGTTTATTTATCAATCAATTATCAATTTTGTTCACAGAGCGGAGTCGAAGACAAATCAACCGAAAACCAAACTTATCCCTTAATCACGGATAATAAAGTATAGTCAATCAATCAATCACCTAACCATTCCCCCTCCTTTGGAGGGGGCTAGGGGGAGGAAAAATCAAAAAATCATGTTTAGAAACCATCTTAAAATTGCTTGGAGAAGTTTAAAGAAAGACAAGCTTTTTGCCGCCATTAAAATTGGCGGTTTCGCTGTTGGTATAGCAGCCTGTCTTTTGATAGCATTGTTCATTCGCAACGAGGTGGGTTATGATCAACACTACGCCAATAAGAATCAAATGTACAGGGTAGTGTTAGAGGGTATGTATAAGGGTGAAGTAATGAAAAGTACACATTTTCAACTGCCTTTTGCAGATGCCTTACAAAGCGATTTTCCTGAAATCATAAAAGCAGGAAAAGTAAATTCAACAGGAATATTTGGAGCAGGTAAACGTGGTATCCGATTAGCAGGAGAGACACAAAACAATCTAGAAGACGGATTTCTACTTGCAGACCAAGAAGCATTTGAGATTTTAGAAGTTCAGCTCGAACAAGGTAATGCCAACACAGCATTGGTAAATCCGAAGAGTATAGTCATCTCAGAATCTAAAGCAGCAAAATATTTTAAAGATGGGAAAATTATAGGGGAAACCATTATTTTGGATAATGATGCGAGTACGCCTTATACCGTAACCGGCGTAATGAATGACGCACCAAAAAATTCACATGTAACGTACGATTTTTTACTTCCTATAGAAGATACCAATGCAAGTTGGACGAACCAGAATTACTTCACTTATGTTTTAGTAGACCCCAATACTGATATTCAACAACTGGAGCAAAAAATGGTTTCTATAGTTGAAGATTATATCATTCCAGCACAAAAAGAACGAGGTCGCGCACCGGATTTTATCGAAGTGCTAAGAACCATGGAATATAAATTGCAGCCGATAACAGATATTCATCTGTATTCGGACATTAAAATGGCAGATGGTCTAAAACATGGCGATATACGTTTTATTTGGCTTTTTGCAGCCGTTGCCGGCTTTGTATTGCTACTAGCGGTTATCAATTTTATAAATCTTTCTACTGCAAAATCAGCAAACAGAGCAAAAGAAGTAGGGCTTAGAAAGACTATTGGAGCATACAAAAGCAATTTGGTAACTCAGTTCATGACAGAATCTATCTTGTTCAGTTTTGTGTCATTTATACTTGGTGTATTACTAGCATGGGCATTGTTACCTTCTTTTAATGCCATCGCATCAAAAACTATAGAAATGCCATGGTCGGCAGGGTGGTTTATACCTATCATTTTAGTTGCCGCGCTTGTAGTAGGTTCACTGGCGGGCTTATATCCGGCATTTTATTTATCGGCCTTTAAACCGGTGAACGTTTTAAAAGGAAGTTTGAGTATTGGTAGTAAAAGCGGAAAATTAAGAAGCGGACTCGTTATTTTTCAATTTACCACATCGGTGATTTTAATAATTGCCACATTGATTATTTATCAGCAGATGGATTTCATTCTTGAAAAGGAATTGGGGTATGATAAAGAACAAGTGGTTGTTCTTGAAGGAACCGGAGTTTTAGGAAATAATGCCGAAAATTTTAAAGAACAATTACTGCAATTGCCACAAGTAAAATCGGCGACCATATCTAATTATTTACCGGTAGATGGCGGCAGCAGAAACGGTAATACATTTAGACGAAAAGACGAAGGTCAGGAAGGTAGAGGCATACCTGCCCAAATTTGGAGAGTAGATTACGATTATATTAAGACCTTAGGAATTACCGTAAAATCAGGCAGGGATTTTTCTAGACAATTTGCTTCAGATTCTTTGAATTCTATTATAATTAATACCAAAATGCAGCGAGAGCTTGGCTTGGATAATGCAGTTGGTAAGGAAATAAATAATAACGGGCAATTATTCACCGTAATTGGTGTGGTAGATGATTTTCATTTTAAATCTTTAAAAGAAGATATCTCGTCATTGTCATTAGTAATCGGCAAAGATTTAGGGGCTATATCACTAAAATTGGAGAAAGGAAATGTGAATGAGGCATTGGCATCTATAGCATCGGTTTGGGATAAGAATGTTCCTAGTCAATCTATTAACTACAGCTTTTTAGACCAAGAATTCAGTCGCATGCATGATGATGTTGAACGCATGGGAAAAATATTCAACAGCTTTGCACTATTCGCCATATTGGTCGCTTGTTTAGGTTTGTTTGCATTGTCCGCCTTTATGGTAGATCAACGCAAAAAGGAAATCAGTATCCGCTTGGTATTAGGTGCGCCTTTCAAAAGCATTTACAAATTGCTCACGCTAGATTTTATGAAGCTTATTTTGGTGTCCATCGTAATTGCCATTCCTGTGGGTTGGTTTATGATGAGCCGATGGTTAGAAGATTTCGCCTATCATATCACCATTGGTTGGAGCATATTTTTTGTTGCTGCGTGTATAGCGCTGACTATTGCCATACTGACGATAAGTTATCAGTCCGTTGGTGCAGCATTAATACAGCCATTAAAAAGTTTACGCAAAGAATAATTGTCTAATCCTCATTCCTTCTCTAAAGGGAGTAAAAAGAACATTATGATAAAGAACTATATAAAAATCGCTTGGCGAAACCTTTGGAAGAACAAAGGCTATAGCATGCTGAATATATTTGGTTTGGCAATAGGCATTACCTGTGCTGCAACGATTTTGCTTTGGGTAGAAGATGAGGTTGGTTATGATGCTAATTTTGAGAAGCAAGATGTAGTGTATTATGTACCGACCAATCAAGAGTACGAAGGGGAATGGCGTACATTTTTTCAGGCGACTCCCGGTCCGTTAGCAGAAGTTTTAAAAGTTGAAGTGCCAGGCATTGTTGGGTCTGCACGAACAAAAGGAGAAGATTTTTTATTTCAAGTAGGAGAAACGTCCATCAATAAATTTGGGCGATATGCAGATCCGGACTTTTTGAGCATGTTCAGTCTCTCATTCGTAGAAGGTAATTTAGAAACCGCTTTTAATGATGTAGATGCCATGGTCATCTCACAAGAAACGGCTACCCAATTATTTGGGGAAAATACTTCAGCCATTAACAAGGTAATTAAAATAAACAACTTAGAGAGTTACACCGTTTCAGGAGTTTATGAAGATTTGCCGCACAATGTAACCTATAGTTTTGACTGGGTTGTTCCATTTGAGCGGTTTGCACAAGATAATGAATGGGTAAAGGAGTACGGAGCCAATTTTTCAGACACTTTTGTGGAACTTTCTCCCGAAGCAAATTTTGATGTTGTCAATAGGAAAGTAAAAGCAATACTTCCTATGAAAACGGAAGATGACGAAACAATCGCCTTTTTATTTTCTATGAAAGACTGGCATTTAAAGTCGGTATTTGAGGGAGGTAAAAATATAGGAGGGCAAATAACTTATGTAAGACTGTTTAGCCTAATCGCCATAATTATTCTATTAATTGCCTGTATCAACTTTATGAACTTAGCTACGGCTAGAAGTGAAAAACGAGCAAATGAAGTGGGTGTACGAAAGGTATTAGGCTCAGGAAGAAAAGGCTTGATTTCTCAGTTCATGGCAGAAGCTATCATCACGGCAACATTATCTGCTGTACTAAGTGTGGTGTTGTTAAAATTATTGGTGCCCCAGTTTAATATGATGATAGATAAACAGCTAGACTTTAGTCTGTTCAATCCTATTCATATAGCAGTACTATTGGGAATTACCCTGATATGCGGATTGGTAGCAGGTTGGTATCCGGCGTTCTATTTGTCTTCTTTTAGACCTGTAGATGTGTTGAAAGGAGCACGCAGAACAAAAGGCAGCGCATCGTTTATTAGAAAAGGATTGGTAGCGACACAATTTGTAGTATCCATCGTATTTATCATATGTACTATTATCGTCTACCAACAAGTACAACATGTAAAGGGGCGCGATCTGGGTTACAATAAAGAAAACCTAGTGAAGATTCCTGTTACCGGAGATATGATTAAAAACTTCAACCCGATAGAAGCAGACATGAAAACTACAGGGATGATAGAAAGCATCGGACTCATTAATTCCGATATTTTATCCGGCGGAAATAATACATCGGGATTAAGTTGGCAAGGCGGTGTAGATACAGAAGATGTATTGGTGTCTGTACGTGATATTACGGCAGATTTTTTTAACACTGCTGGCTTGGAAATCATTGAAGGACGAGGATTTAGTAACAATCCCGCTCAAGATAGTGTCAATATAATTGTTAGTGAATCGTTCGCAAAATTAATGGGGAGCGGCAGCGTTATTGGTAAAACTATAGAAGAAGATTACCCGGTAATTGGCGTAGTAAAAGATTATGTCTATGACGACATGTACGGTTCTAGTGACCCGGTCATATTTTTTAATGACCCAAGCCAAGGGCGTTTTATGTATGTAAAAGCGAAGCCGGGCGTAGCAACAACAGCGGCATTGGCTACAATGGAGGCATCATTGAAAAAGTTTAATTCCGCTTTTCCTTTCGAGTATGAATTTGTTGATGACACCTATGATGCCAAGTTTAAAAGTGAAAAGTTGATAGGTAATCTCTCTCAGGTATTCGCACTGCTTGCCATTCTAATTTCTTGTTTAGGGTTGTTCGGCTTATCAGCCTTTACAGCAGACCAACGTAGAAAAGAAATAGGAGTGCGTAAAGTATTAGGCTCTAGCATTACAGGAATAGTAGGCTTGTTGTCTAAAGATTTTATGCGCTTGGTGTTCATGGCAATAATCATCGCTATACCCATTGCATGGCTACTGATGCAAAACTGGTTAGAAGGGTATGCATATCGTGTAACCATTAATGCTTGGGCATTTGTTATAGCTGGGGCAGTGGCAATACTAATAGCTTTATTTACTATCAGTTTTCAAGCTATCAATGCAGCAAGGGTAAATCCTGTAAAGAGTTTACGGTCGGAGTAAAATCCCATCCCCAGCCCTTCCCGAAGGGAAGGGAGTCAATAATAATCACCAAGCCATTCCCCCTCCACTTGTGCTGAGCGTAGCCGAAGTATTGGAGGGGGTTAGGGGAGGAAAAAAACGAGAATCATGTTTAAAAACAATTTTAAAATAGCTTTTAGAAATGCATTTAGATATAAGAGCAATAGCATCATCAATATATCTGGATTGGCAATTGGGTTGACCTGTGTTATTTTGATAGCCCTTTTTGTAACCGACGAATTAAGTTACGACCAATTTTTTAATGATGCCGACCAAGTGTATCGGGTTAATTTAAATGGTAAAATGGGCGATGGTGAGTTCTATGCTGGTTACACTCCCCCTCCAGCGGGCGAAACACTGGTTGCCAATTTCCCGGAGATTGAAAGTTATACCCGTATTTATAGACCAGGCGTAGATGTTCTTGAGTATTCTAACGGTACAGAAAAACAAATTTTTAATGAAGAAAATGTTTTTGCAGTAGATGCCAACTTTTTAGAAGTGTTAAGTTATCCAATGTTAAAAGGTGACCCAAAAAGTAGTCTTCAAGATGAAAATAGTGTAGTTGTAACCAACAGTATTGCGAAGAAATATTTTGGAGATGTTAATCCATTAGGTAAAATTCTTTTCTATGGTAAGGAAAGAAAACCATTGAAAGTTACCGGAGTATTAGAGGACATGAGCAATCTACATGCATCTGTAAAATTTGATATGTTAGTACCTGTCTCTAATTTTGAAAATGTAAAACGTTTTAATTGGAGCTGGGTATGGCTACAAATGGCGACATATGTAAAGTTGACCGATAAAGCAGCTGCGAACCCCAATGCAATTGCTCATTTAGAATCCCAGTTTCCAGAATTGATAAGAGTACATGCGGCAAACGCTTTTGACAGAATAGGTCAGCCTTACGAAGAGTTTTTAGAAAATGGTAATAAATGGGATTTACACTTACAGCCTTTAACCGATATTCATTTACATTCTGGTGAAATAGAATCTGTAATCTCAGAGCAAAACAATATTAAAAACTTGTATATTTTTGCGATAATTGCGTTTTTTATTATAATACTTGCCTCGGTTAATTTTGTCAATTTAGCGACGGCGCAAGCGGCAAAAAGAAGTAAAGAAATTGGCATTCGAAAAGTACTGGGTTCACCTAGAGTTCAGCTTATAAAACAGTTTCTAGCGGAAGCCATTTTTTATACCGCGGTATCTACACTTTTGGCTGTGTTATTGGTTTGGATATTATTACCATTTTTCAATCAATTGGCAGGTAAAACAATCTCTTTCAATTCCATTTTTGAAAATGGTATTTGGTTATTTATTATTGGTCTTAGTTTGCTGACTGCACTTTTGGCGGGCATCTACCCGGCATTTTATCTGACTTCGTTCAAAGCGGTAAATGTGTTAAAAGGAGTATCAAAAGTATCTAACAGTAAAAGTGGATTCGTTAGAAACGGATTGGTGGTCTTTCAGTTTACGGTGGCTATAATTATGATTATCGCCACCAGTATTGTATATCTGCAACTAAACTATACACAAAATCGTGATTTAGGATATGATAAAGAGAACTTATTGGTGCTACAAAACACAGAAAAATTAGGTAGTAGTGAAGAAACATTTAGGTCAGAACTAGAAGCTTTATCTGAAGTAAAAAGTGCGGCCATTTCATCGGGAATGATTACAAGGGGCAATTTTGGGGACTTTTACACTCCAGAAGCAAGTAATACCGAAGATAATATTGCAAAAGACATTTCATTACAGTCCTTTTTGGTTGATGAGCATTTTATGTCAACCTTAGACTTAAAGCTGATAGAAGGTAGAGGTTTTGATACCAATTTTAATGATTCCTTATCCGTAGTAATTAATGAAGCCGCGGCAAAACAAATAGGATGGGAAAACCCCATTGGAAGCATGATTCAGTATCCTGGTGGTAGAATGGAATCGTATAAAGTTGTTGGTGTTTTAAAAGATTTTAATTTAGAGTCGCTGCATAGTCACATTACACCATTTGCTCTATTCTCGAATACTTCAGAAAGTTATGATACGGGTGTTTCATATATCACCTTAAAAGTAAAATCTGATAATATTGGGAAATTGATGTCCGCCATTGAGAATAAATGGAATGCCTATCAACCTAATGTTCCTTTTGAATATTCTTTTCTAGACGATGATTTAAACACCGGGTATATATCCGACAAGAGACAAGCAAATTTGTTTGGTGTGTTTTCATTCTTGACCATATTTATTGCTTGTATGGGCTTATTAGGTTTAATAGCATTCAACGCCCAGCAAAAAACAAAGGAAATTGGAATAAGAAAAGTTTTGGGTGCAAGCATTGCCGAAATAGTACAATTGCTTGCCAGCGATTTTGTGAAGGTAATTGTAATTGCCATGTTGATTGCGTCACCTGTTGCATGGTATTTTATGGATAAATGGTTGCAAGATTTTGCATATAAAATTGACATTCCTTGGTGGGTGTTTCTATTATCTGGTGGTATGGCTTTAGTCATTGCAATGATAACAATGGGGTTTCAAGCAATAAAAGCGGCAATTGTAAATCCTATAAAGAGTTTACGCACGGAGTAAAATCCCATCCCCAACCCTTCCCGAAGGGAAGGGAGTAAATAATAAACACCAAGCCATTCCCCCTCCTTTGGAGGGGGCTAGGGGGAGGAAAAAAAAGAGAATTATGTTTAAAAATTATCTAAAAATAGCTTGGAGAAATCTTACCAAGAACAAAGGGTATTCAATTATTAATATTGGCGGACTAGCAATTGGCATGGCTTGTTTTCTAATGATTATAATGTTCATAAACAACGAACTTTCATATGATAGCTATCATGAAAAGGGAGATAATATCTATAGAGTTGTACACCATATGGGTTCTGGAGAAGTAAAGGACAAATGGATTTGGGGCAATGCTCCAGTTGGTTCGGCACTTAAAGAAGATTTCTCAGAGGTTGTTGAGAAAGTACAATTTTCGGGTAGGTCAGATGTTTTGTTAGAATATAATTCCAATTCTTTTCAAGAAAGTGATTGCTTTTATGTAGATGCTTCGGTTTTTGATGTATTTACATGGCCCTTGGTTTCGGGCAATCCAAGAACTGCCTTAGAAGCACCATATTCTATTGTGTTAACTGAGAGCACTGCAAAAAAATATTTTGGTAATGAGGACCCAATGGGTAAAGTAATTGAAGGTGTTGGTGGTAGAGCCAATGATGGGCAGTACACAGTTACAGGTATAATGAAAGATGTACCTCAGAATTCACATTTTAGTTTTGATGTATTGCTTTCTATGAGTTCATTTTATCAATCTAGACCTGAAATTTTTGATGCTTGGGGCTACGTAGATTTTTACACCTATTTTTTGGTAGGCGATAATTTCAATGTCGATGCCTTTCAATTAAAAATGCCTGAATTTTTAGATAAGCGCCAAACAGAAGAAGAAAAACAATATTTCTACAATCTTAATTTTGAGCCACTAAAAGATGCGTACTTAAAATCCAGTGCTGTTCGTCAACCAGGTATTGTAGGCAGCCTGCCAAACATTTACATTTTTGCAATTATTGGACTTTTTATTCTTGTAATAGCAAGTATCAACTTTATGAATTTAGCGACTGCAAGATCTATGGAGCGGGCAAAAGAAGTAGGGGTTAGAAAGGTGATAGGAGCCGATAAAAAAGGACTTGTATATCAATTTTTAGGTGAGTCTTTAATCATGGTTCTAATAGCTGCAATAATTGGGCTTGTAGTGGTTTTTGTCTGTATACCATGGTTATCTAACATTACAGGAAAACAGTTTAATATGAATGAAGTTTTTAACTCCTTCATGTTACCATTGTATTTTGGTACAGCGATTATTACCGGTTTATTTGCAGGTAGTTATCCTGCGTTTGTATTATCTAGCTTTAAGCCTGTTAGTGTTTTAAAAGGATTGGTAAGTTCATCGCCACAAGGAGTTAATCTAAGAAAAGGCTTGGTAATTTTTCAGTTTAGCCTCTCTATAGCTTTAATAGCGAGTACGGTAATCGTTTATTTTCAATTAGGGTTTATGCTAAACAAAAATTTAGGCTTTGATAATGAGCAGCAACTGGTCATAGATTTTAATTGGGATGGTCAAGTTTTAGACAATATAGAAACTGTAAAAAGCGAATTTAAAAATCTGCCCGAAGTAATATCGGTAGCGGGATCCCGAACAGTACCGGGCAGTCATTTTCCGGCAGCGGGTACAGAGATCGAAACTTTTGAAGGGAGTATGGAACATTTTGAACCCTTTTTGTACGAAATTGATTTTGATTTTATTCCTCATTATGAAATAGAAGTAGTGGCAGGACGAGCATACTCAAGAGAATTTGTAACAGATTCAGTACAGGCAATGATTGTAAATGAAGCAGCCGTTAAGACATTTGGCTATGCTGACCCAGCCGATATAATTGGCAAGAAATTTCAGCAATGGGGTAGAGAAGGAACTATTGTTGGTGTTGTAAAAGATTTTAATTATTTATCGCTACATCAAGAAGTAGCACCATTATCCATGCGATACTCACAGTACGGTAGGTATATTTCTTTAAAAGTAAAGACAGATAATATGCAACAAGCTATTACCAGTATTGGACAAAAATGGGCAGAGTTAGCACCGCATAGACCATTTTTATATAGTTTTTTAGATGATAGTTTCAATGAACAGTATCAAGCCGATTTTAGGTTTAAAAAGCTTTTTACCATTTTCTCCTTTTTAGCAATTTTAATAGCATGTTTGGGATTGTTTGGTTTAGCCACCTATAGCGCTATGTTACGCACCAAAGAAATTGGAATAAGAAAAGTTTTGGGTGCCGAGGTTTCCAGTATCGTAACACTGTTATCAAAAGATTTTATAAGATTAGTATTGATATCCATATTAATTGCAACACCTTTTGCGTGGTACGCTATGAATAAATGGCTGAATGTGTATGCCTATAAAATTGATATTAGCTGGTGGGTGTTTGCTTTGGCGGGTCTAATTGCAGTGTCTGTGGCTATACTTACGGTAAGTTATCACGCTGTGAAATCTGCAAGGGCTAATCCTATTAAAAGTTTACGAACGGAGTAATATCAGTTGTAAATATATTAGACACAAATCGTCCAAATATTGGACACTTAATGTTTTGATTAAATTTGTAATTAACTAATAATCAGTAATTTGTATTAGTGGCATGGAAATGGAATTTGATATGTAGTAACTAAGTGTCATCAATCATTCTTTATTAATAATAAAGCATCAAAAAACGAGAATCATGTTCAAAAACTATCTAAAAATCGCCTGGAGAAGCTTAAAGAAGCAAGCCTTTTTTACATTCCTAAATACATTCGGATTAGCCATAGGTATGGCAGGGGCATTAATAATTTCGCTTTATATCTACGACGAGCTTAGTTATGATAAAATGTTTGCCGATGCAGACCGTATTTATAGAATAGATACAGATATTAAGTTTGGCGGTGCAGAAACAAAATCTGGAGAATCTGCTCCACCAATGGCAGAAACCCTAAAAAGAGATTATGCACAGGTAGAAGCCTCGGTTCGTTTTAGAACTATAGGGAGTTCGTATGTAAAAAAAGTTGGAGGAGATAAAAGCGCCAAAGAAGACCGTATTACTTATGCCGATTCTACCTTTTTTGAATTCTTTGGAATAGAGTTATTGGCAGGGAACCCAAAAACAGCATTAACGGGAACGAACTCTTTAGTACTTACAAAATCTGCAGCCGAAAAACATTTTGGAACAACAGACGTAATTGGACAAAATTTACTTTTAGATAATACGGATACCTACACCGTAACAGGTGTTGTAGACGACATGCCCAAAAATAGCTATTTTAATGAATACAGTGTTTTCTTGGCAATGGCGGGTAATGAGGCATCAAGAGAAGAATTATGGGGTAGCAATAATTACTTTACGTTTATAAAATTAATACCGGGAGCAACGGCAGAAGACTTTCAAGAACCTTTACAAGGTATATTGGAAAGGTATATGTTACCATGGGCACAAAAGTATTTTCCAGGTATGACGGCAGAGTCCTTTGCAGCATCTGGTAATTATATCCGATATCATACATTACCGCTGACAGATATACATTTATATTCGGATAGAGTCAATGAAATGAATGCGACAAGTAGTATTCAAAACATATACATTCTTTCATTTATTGGGTTGTTCTTAATAATTCTGGCAAGTGTAAACTTTATGAACTTGTCAACGGCACATTCCTTAAAAAGAGCTAAAGAAGTGGGAGTTAGAAAAACCTTGGGTTCTAACAAAATGAATCTGGTTTTTCAATTTTTAACCGAATCGGGTTTAATAGCATTTGTTTCTCTAATAGCAGCTCTAATTATTACACTGATAGCATTGCCGTTTTTCAATAGTTTCACGGGTAAATCTATTGCAATTCCGTTTGCTCAGCCCATTTTCTGGCTAATATTATTGGCAGCCACATTAGTGCTTGGATTATTTTCAGGTAGCTATCCTGCATTTTTCATGTCCAGATTTACCCCGGTTAAAACTTTAAAAGGTAGTAGCGCAGAAAGTGTAGGTAACGGCAGGGTGCGTAATGCATTGGTTATATTTCAATTTTCAATTTCGGTATTTCTAATTGTAAGCACATTGGTGGTATTTCAGCAACTGAACTATATACAAAGCAAAGATTTAGGCTTTACAAAAGACCAGGTAGTATTAATAAATGAAATGGGTGCTTTAGGTTCTAAAACCAAAGCGTTTAAAGAACAAATTACCGATATGGCTAATGTTGAAAGCGCTACGTTGAGCAATTATTACCCAACACCATCTTGGCGTTCAGATACCTCTTATTTTCAAGAAGGTGCCAGGGACCAAGAAAGTGCTATACAAATGCAAGAATGGGCAGTAGATACCGATTACCTAAAAACCATGGAAATGGAATTGGTTGCAGGGCGTAATTTTAATCCGCAATATGCATCAGATTCTACGGCTATACTTATCAATGAAGCGACATTGCCTATTTTGAATATGTCCGCTGAAGAAGCGTTAGGTGTTCGAATTTCTGAAGAAATAGATCTAGAAAATCCTAGATACTATACTATAATTGGGGTAATCAAAGACTTTCATTATTCATCGTTACGTAATAATATTAGAGCGTTGGGCATGTCTTTGAATTCGGATGCCGAGAATATGGCGGTTCGCATTAGTGGTGGAGATTATGCAAATACTATTGCTGCTATTGAAAGCAGATGGAACGCCATGGCTCCAGGGCAACCGTTAGATTATCGTTTTATGGACGAAGCCTTCAATACCACCTACGAAGCCGAACAAAAACTGAGTCAGATATTTTTCATTTTTACTATGCTGTCCATTTTTATTGCTTGTTTGGGATTATTTGGATTAGCTGCCTTTAATGCCGAAAAACGAACAAAAGAAATCGGTGTTAGAAAAGTGTTGGGAGCTACTGTAAGTCAAATTTCATACAGACTTACGGTAGATTTCCTAAAATTGGTTGGGGTGGCAATTTTGGTGTCATTACCATTAGGCTGGTATGCTATGGACAAATGGTTAGAAGATTTTTCATACCGAATAGAAATTGGGATAGGCATTTTTGCACTTGCAGCAGTTTTGGCAATTGTTGTAGCAATTGTAACGGTAAGTTATCAAAGTATAAAAGCGGCAGTTGTAAATCCGGTGAAGAGTTTACGGTCAGAATAAACATCATCAAACTTCATCAATCAAAAAAGCAATATGTTAAAGAACTATATCAAAATAGCTTGGCGGAACTTATTGAAGAATAAGCAGCAAACAATAATTAATCTGTTAGGACTTACACTTGGTACTGTAAGTTGTTTAATTATTTTACTTTATGTGTTTGCACAGTTAGGCTATGATAAGCACCACAATGAGGCGGAATCTATTTATCGTGTAGAGACTATTATTGAGCGTAATGGTCAAGATGGATTTGATTCTGCAACTTCGTCACCACCAATTGCATTTGCACTTAAAGAAGATTTTGCTGAGGTAGAAGAGGCTACAAGAGTTGTTTTGACTGATGTATTTTACAGTACTTTAATTAGAGCTGCAAATAGTACAAATGCATACTACGAACCAAGGGTATATATGGCAGACTCAACCTTTTTTAAAGTTTTTGAGTTTAAGTTTTTAGAGGGTGATGTAAAAACTGCGTTAGATGAACCCAATGCGGTTGTATTGTCCTCTTATTTATCCGATAAATTATTTGGGAGTAAAAGTCCCTTAGGTGAAGCAATTATTTGGGGTAGTGGAGATGATGCGTTAACCCTTACCGTAAAGGGTGTGTATGATGAAACGGCATATAAATCGCATTTGAATCCAAATTACATTGTAAGTATGGGTACCCCGGGCATGGGTACGTTCGTACAAAATTTCCCAAGTTTTGCTACCAATAATTTTGTGTATAGTTATGTGAAGCTAACAGCTAATAGTAGTGGTTTAGGATTACAAAATAAAATGCCCCAATTTATGGAGGATAGGGGTGCACAAGATTTAAAAGATGCCGGTATGAGCAATAAGAGGCTTGAATTAAAAAAGGTGACGGACATTCATCTATATTCCGCTAGTAGAAAAAATCAGCTAGACCGTGTGTCAAGCAGTTCATATCTCTATTTTTTACTTAGTTTGGCCTTTTTTATACAGTTGGTGGCATGTATAAATTTTATTAATCTAAGTACGGCAAGAGCTAGTAAAAGAGCACGTGAAATTGGTGTTAGAAAAGTAGTTGGTGCAGGTAAGAATGCTTTAATGAGGCAGTTTTTAGGTGAATCACTACTACTTTCCATTTTCGCCATGCTCATTAGTATTCCTATTGTTTTTTTATTATTGCCGTTGGTCAATGATTTAACACAAGAAAGTTTAAGTTATGTAAACCTTTATCAGTGGCAAATTGTAGTTATTCTTATTTCCATAGGTGTGGTTACAGGCTTGGCATCTGGTATTTATCCTGCTATTGTTCTTTCTTCCATAAAACCTGTAAAAGCTTTAAAAAGTTCCGCAATTTTGCAATCGGGTAGTGGTACGTTTAGAAAAGTATTGGTGGTATTCCAGTTTGTAGTATCTATTAGTTTGGTTAGTACAGTTATCATTATTGGTCAGCAATTTAAGTATGCCCAAACAAAAGATTTGGGCTACCAAAAAGACAATCTTCTTGCATTGCGCATTGGAACCGAAGATGCATCTAGCAAGTTTGAATCTTTAAAAACATCTTTTTTAAATGTCCCGGGAGTTTTAAGTGTTTCAAGCGGAAATTATGCACCATCGGAAATAGTGTTGGCAGATAACGGGTTTTATTTACCTGGCGGAAATAAGGAAAGCAAAACGGTGGTTAAACGTAATGGTGTTAGTGATGGCTATTTTAATACAATGGGTATTGAGTTGTTGAAAGGAAGAGATTTTAATGTTGCCGATACCGTAGACCAGATTATTGTGAATGAAGCTACGCTAAAGGTTTTTAATATAGATATTGAAAAAGCTCTAAGTGTTACGTTGGTACAAAGTTATGGAGATGAAATAGACGAATTAAAAATTATTGGGGTTGTTAAAGATTATCATTTTGCTTCATTAAAAGAAGAGATTCAACCATTGTTTTTACATAAGGAGACTGAGCCTAATTGGTTGTTTATAAAAGTTAATACTGAAAACTATGGGCAATTACTTCAAAGTATAGAGCAGCAATGGAAGTCTACAATAAACAATATTCCATTTGATTATAGATTCGTAGATAAAGAAATAGATAAACTATATGAGGAAGAAAAACGATTAGGATTAATCTCTGTAGGATTTACCATTTTAGCGATATTCATAAGCTGTTTAGGTTTATTTGGGCTTATCTCGTTTGTGGCCGAGCAAAAGAAAAAAGAAATAGGCGTTCGTAAAGTATTGGGGGCCAGTGTGCAATCTGTGGTTAAATTATTGACAAAGAACTTTATAAAGCTAGTGCTGATAGCATTTGTAGTAGCATCCCCAATTGCTTATTATTTTATTTCTAGGTGGTTAGAAGGTTTCACATATCGCATAGAGATAAAATGGTGGGTTTTCTTAATAAGTGGTGCTTTTGCCTTAATGATTACCATTTTAACGGTAGGCCTACAATCATTAAAATCGGCAGTTGTAAATCCGGTGAAGAGTTTACGGTCAGAATAAGTATATCGCTGTTCTTAAATCATACATATTCATTTTAAGTTGATACTATGTTAGTGTAACAATCTGATTTTTAAACAGTCTTTGTAAATATATTGTACATCTTTTGTCAAAATATTTTACACTTCATAAATTAGGTTTTATTGTAAATAACTGATAAACAGTTGTTTGATAGTGTGGCATGGATTTGGTCTTAAATTTTAGGTCATCAATCATCAATTAGTTTTTGGCGAAAGCTAATCATCAATCAAAAAACGAATAATCATGTTTAAAAATTATTTAAAAATAGCTTGGCGGAATCTCTTAAAGAATAAGGGATATACCTTTATTAATGTTGGCGGACTTGCCTTAGGAATGGCAGTAACCTTAATCATAGGATTATGGATACAAGATGAGCTTTCCTATAATAGCTATTTTAAGAATAAAGATAGCTTAGCACAGGTTTTTCAATCACAAACTTTTAATGGAGAAACAGGTACAGGGCCTGCTATACCAAGACCATTGGAAAAAGGGTTACGCGATGGTTATGGCGACAATTTCAAGCATTTAATTATGTGTTCTTGGACCAATGACCATTATCTAAAATATGGTGAAAAAAGTATATCTAGACCAGGCAATTATATGCAGCAAGTGGGTCCAGAGATGTTTGGTTTAAACATTATAAATGGAGAAAAAGATGGGTTAAGGGAAATTAATTCCATTATGCTTTCTAAATCTACCGCAGATGCTTTGTTTGGTGCTGAAGACCCAATTGGCAAAACGGTAACGGTAAGTAACGAGCATAAGTTAAACGTAAGTGCTGTGTATAGCGATATACCTGTAAATAATTCTTTTAACGATACTGATTTTATAATTCCTTGGGAGCAATATCTAGCAAATAACGAGTGGATACGTAATGCAGAAGACCAATGGGGAAACAACTCCTTTCAAATGTTCGTGCAATTAGCAGACAATGTAACTTTTGATAAAGTAAATAATGCCATAAAAAATGTAAAGAAAGAACTTAATGAAAATACAGCTCAATTTAACCCGCAAGTATTTCTTTTCCCTATGGAAGAATGGTATTTACGCGGCAGTTTTGAAAATGGAGAGCAAGTAGGTGGCCGTATTAAGTATGTATGGCTATTTGGTGTAATAGGAGCTTTTGTACTACTGTTGGCGTGTATAAATTTTATGAATTTAAGTACAGCTAGGTCAGAGAAGCGGGGTAAAGAAGTAGGTATAAGAAAATCAATAGGTTCGCAGAGAGGACAGTTAATTTATCAGTTTTTAAGCGAATCTTTTATAGTTGTCTTATTTGCTTTCGTAGTTGCTATTCTACTAGTGCTACTTTCATTAAATGGCTTCAATGAACTTTCTAGGAAAGAGATTACATTTCCTTGGAATCATGGGGTTTTCTGGGGGGTTTCGTTAGTATTTATTTTATTTACTGCTTTGCTAGCAGGCAGTTACCCAGCATTATATCTTTCATCTTTTAAGCCGGTAGATGTTTTAAAAGGCACATTCAAGACCGGGAAATTTGCAGGTTTACCAAGAAAAATATTGGTTGTAGTTCAGTTTACGGTTTCCGTAGCATTTATAATTGGTACCGTGATCGTAATGCAGCAAATAAATTTTGCTAAGAATCGACCGGTGGGTTATGATAAAGAAGGTTTAATTCAGGTACCAACATTTAGTCAAGATTTTGTGGGTAAATATGATTTAATGCGAACGGAATTTTTGGGGTCTGGTGCAGTGGTAGAAATGTCAACATCTAGTAGTCCAACAACCCAAATATGGTCCAATAGAGGTGGTTTCACTTGGGAAGGAAAACCAGATGGATTTCAAGAAGATTTAGCTTGGACAGAAGTATCACTGGAGTATGCAAAATCGTTGAATCTTAAAATTGTAGAAGGCCGCGATTTTTCAAGGGATTTTGCTTCAGATTCTCTCGGAGTGCTCATCAACGAAACGGCAAAAAAATATTTGGGAATGGAAAATCCTGTTGGACAATTATTACGGGATGATGATGAGGAAGATCCCAATCCTCCTTTGAAGATTATTGGTGTGGTTCAAGATATGATTACACAATCTCCATACGAGCCAGTAAAGCAAGGGGTCTATGTATATGACAGGCAAGATAATGCCAGCTATTACAATTTACGATTGAACCCCAACCAAAGTGCTACGCAAAACATTACAACTATAGAAAACGTATTTAAAGAGCATTTTCCAGATATACCTTTTGAGTATGATTTTATAGATGGAGAGTATGGAGAAAAATTTGCATCGGAAGAACGTATAGGAACCCTTTCAGGAGTATTTACGGCACTTGCAATTCTAATTAGTTGTTTGGGATTATTTGGCCTAACCTCTTTTGTGGCAGAGCAGCGCAAGAAAGAGATAGGAGTTAGAAAAGTATTGGGAGCTTCTATTTTTAATGTATGGAACATGCTGTCTAAAGACTTTTTGAAATTGGTAATTATCTCTTGTTTTATAGCAGTGCCCATAGCCTATTTTGTTATGAACGGATGGTTACAAGAATATCCGTATAGAGTAATTCTAAAATGGTGGATTTTCGCGATAGCTATGGTGGGTGCAATGTTGGTAACAATTTTGACGGTAAGCTTCCAAGCTATAAAAGCAGCAAAAGCAAATCCTGTTAAGAGTTTGAGGACTGAATAAACTATGTCCATTGTTCCTTTATGCGCGGTAGAACGGGCAAGGTGTTCACTGTGTATGAGAAGACATAAAAAACAAAAATCATGTTTAAAAATTATATAAAAGTAGCTTGGCGTAATTTAATTCGAAATAAAAGTTTTTCGGTATTAAATATTGTAGGTCTTTCTATGGGCTTAACGGTTTTTACTTTAATAGTTCTATGGATAAATTTTGAATTAGGATTCGATAGGTTTCATGAGAATCAAGAGCGTATTTATGAAGTAAACAATCAATACGATGTTGAAGGCGAAATTTGGACTTGGAATTCTACTCCAAAAGCAATGGCACCAGCCATTAAAAAAGATTATCCAGAAGTAGAAAGGATATCAAGATACTTTTATGATACTCCTTTTTTATTTTCTGTAGATGAAAAAAGAATTAAAGCTACAGGTACAATAGTTGACCCAGATTTCTTGAATATTTTCAGTTTTCCTTTGGCAAAAGGTAACATTGAAAGTGTTTTAGGCGATGTGAATTCAGTAGTAATAACAGAGACCTTGGCAGAAAAGATTTTTGGAGAAAAAGACCCTATTGGAGAACTTGTTAAAATTGACAATTCAGATAGCTTTAAGGTTACTGGTGTTTTAAAAGATTTGCCTAATAATACAGATTTTACTTTTGAGTTTTTGGTACCGTGGGATTATTTAATTCAAAAAGACTGGGATGACGATAATTGGGGAAACAATTCTGTAGCAACGTATGTGAAACTTAAAGAGGGTGTTGATTTTGCTCAGTTTTCGGCAAAGATTAAGACTCTTCGTGAGAATTATGATAAAGATTCGCCAGATATGGAAACGTTATTATATCCATATTCAAGAACCTATTTATATGCAGAATTTGAAAATGGAAAAGAAATAGGTGGTAGAATAGATTCAATAAGAATATTTGGAATTATAGCAGCCATTATCTTACTAATTGCCTGTATAAATTTCATGAATTTAAGTACTGCTCGAAGTGAAAAAAGGGCAAAAGAAGTAGGGGTTAGGAAAGTATTGGGAGCTCCTAAAAAATATTTGATTTATCAATTCTTAGGTGAATCGATGCTAATTTCTACAATTGCAGCGGTACTTGCTTTTTTTGCAGTACTAATAATATTGCCATTCTTTAATAATTTAGTTGATAAAGATCTTTCATTAGATTTTACTAGTAAATGGTTTTGGCTTTCTTCATTAGGTATTGTTTTCTTTACAGGATTGTTAGCAGGTAGCTATCCGGCTTTATACTTATCTGCATTTAAGGCATCGACAGTTTTAAAAGGAACTTTTCAAAAAGGTAATACACTAATAACTCCAAGAAAAATACTTGTAGTAATTCAGTTTTCTGTAGCTATAATCCTAATTACGGCTACTATGATAATTAAACAACAATTAGACAAAGTTCAGAATAGGCAATTGGGTTATGCAAAGGATAAATTGATTTACACCTCTTTTGAGGGTGACATTGAAAAAAACTATGGTTTAATAAGAGCAGAACTTTTAAAATCTGGAGCTGCGACCTCTATAACTAAAACAAGTTCTCCTATAACAGAAAGTTGGAGCAATACTTGGGGGTTTAAATGGGAAGGAAAAAATGAAAACGATAAAACTATTGTATTAAGAATGATTTCAGATGAAGCCATTGTTAAAACTATTGGATTGGAACTTGTGGCTGGGCGCGATCTAAATCTACAAAAATTCCCAACAGATTCTACGGCGGCAATTTTAAATGAATCTGCTGTGGCATTAATGGGATTTAAAGACCCAATTGGGCAAATTATAAAGGATAATGGGATAGATTGGCATGTAATTGGTGTAGTAAAAGATTTTGTGTTTAATTCTCCTTTTCAAAAGATAGAACCATTAGTAATAGAAGGTGCAAAAGGCTGGTTTAATGTTATGCACATGAAATTGAATAATGCAAATACCACTTCAGATAATTTGGCCCTTGTCGAGAATGTTTTTAAAACCTATAATCCCGAGTATCCTTTCAATTTTGAGTTTGTTGATGATGAGTATGCTAAGAAATTTAGTGACCAACAAATAACAGGCAAGCTAGCAGGACTTTTTACTTTATTAACCATATTGATTTCTTGTTTAGGCTTATTTGGTTTAGCTAGTTACATGGCAGAAAATAGAATTAAAGAAGTCGGTATTCGTAAGGTTTTAGGTGCTTCAGTAGGCACAATTGTAACATTGCTATCAAAAGACTTTCTAAAACTTGTTGGCCTTTCCATCTTAATAGCAATACCTATTTCTTGGTACTATATGTCTAACTGGTTAGAAGATTTTGCATTTAGAGTTTCTATTTCTTGGTGGGTGTTCGTAATTGCTGGGGTACTAACACTAATAATTGCGCTTGTAACTGTAAGCTTCCAAGCTATAAAAGCAGCAAAAGCAAACCCGGTGAAGAGTTTAAGGACAGAGTAAAATCTATAGTGCTGTCCCTTTGAGCGCAATTGAGAGGTTAGTAGTTATCGACTATGCTCAAAAAGACAAAAAATAAAAAACATCAATCATGATAAAGAATTATATAAAAATAGCTTGGCGAAACTTAGTTAAAGACAAGCTGAATACGGGTTTAAATGTAATAGGGTTATCTGTTGCATTTGCAGTTGCCATATTGTTAGGTATGGCAGCAATGTACCAACTTTCGTTTGATGGTTTTCATGAAAACGGAGATGCTATTTATAAGATTGTAAAAACGCAGCAAACACCAAAAGGGCCACTAGCAGGTACGGTTCATCCTGCTCCATTTGCGCCATCTTTGGCAACAGAGGTACCCGGAGTAAAGCGTATAACAAGGTATTTACAAAATGGAGCCATTGCAATACAAGGTGATAGGGAAATTGATATGAATATTGTATGGGTAGACAAAGATTTCTTTTCCATATTTAGTTTTCCAATAATCAGTGGGGACCAGAATGCACCAATTGGCGATTTGTCTTCTGTTGTATTAACTGAAAAAGCGGCAAAAAATTTATTCGGCTCAGTAGATGTAATAGGAAGAACATTTAATCTTTTAATAAATGGAAATGAAAAACCCTTTACAGTTAGTGCAATAGCTAAAAATAATGTCCCAGAAACCAATTTAGAATTTGAAATGGCCATCCGTTTCGAGAGTCATCAAGACTATTTAAAGCATAAAGAACAGTGGGATTCCCAATACCATGATGTATATGTAGAATTGCAAGAGGGCGTTTCATCGGTAAGTTTTGAAAAAAGTAGTGAGTCGTTTATGGATTTACACTATGAGAAAGCTATTGGTATGTTAAAAAGAGACGGAGCATCTGCAGATATCAATGGCCGATATATGAATATAGAATTGGTACCATTAGTAGATGTTCATTTTGCGAGTTTTAAAAATGGATTTGTAGAGGTGAGTCGAAGCTTACCCTATCTTATATTAGGTATTGCCTTTTTAATTTTATTCATTGCTTGTGTTAATTATATAAATATGAGCATTGCCAAATCTGCCAAAAGATTAAAAGAAATAGGCATGCGAAAAACATTAGGCGCACATAAAAAGCAACTTTTTTTTCAATTTTGGAGCGAAAGTCTTTTCGTTTTTCTAGTATCAATATGTATTGGGGTCTTATTGAGTTTTGCGTTTGTAAATGAGTTTAAAACAACTTTCAATACAAACCTTAATTCCGATTTACTTTTGAAGCCATCTTTTTTAATTGGTTTATTGGGTATTGTAATACTTATAACAATTTTTGTTGGTGGTTACCCAGCATTATTAATGAGCCGTTTGGGTACCATACAATCCTTAAAAGGTAAACTAGAATCCACCGGGAGTAATAACGTAAGAGATGTTCTTATGGTCTTTCAATTTGGTATCGCTATTCTTTTAATTACGGGCACTTTGGTGCTATGGGGTCAAATAGATTATATGCGAAATAAAGATTTAGGATATGATAAGGAACAGGTGGTTTCTTTTCCATTGAATGGTAAAAGAAATAGTAATGATGCGGTAGAATTACTTAGAGCTGAATTGAAAGGTAATCCAGATATTATTTCAATTAGTGGAGCAGATAATAATTTAGGTCTGGGAATAGATGGTAGTAGGTCATCAAGCAAAATAGGTTTCGAATTTGAAGGTCGCGCAGTGACTACTAATTTTCTGGTAGTAGACCATGAATTTGTTCATACGTTGGGCATTGATTTGGTTCTGGGACGAAATTTTGAAAGTGCTTCAGATAGTTTAGTGGTAGTAATAAATGAATCTATGGCAAAGGAATTGGGTGTAGAGGATGTATTGTCTGCACAATTGGAGATAGAAGATGGAGTATATTTTCCTGTTCTTGGCGTTGTAAAAGACTATAATTTCAATGATTTGGATAGAGCAATTGAGCCAATTACATTTTTGATAAGTAGAGAATGGGGAATTACGTATGCATATGCTAAGGTTTCACCAAATAATATGGCCAATTCTTTCGAAACTCTAGAAAAAACTTGGAAAAAATTAGAGCCCAATGCAGAATTTTTAGGTTCCTTTTTAGATGAGAATATTGACAGAACATTTAATAGGGAAAAAACAACGGCCAAAATGATTTCAAGTGGTTCTGTATTAGCTATAATTTTAAGTTGTATGGGACTTTTTGCCATGTCCTTATTAATTGTGTCTCAACGAACCAAAGAAATAGGCATTAGAAAAGTAGTGGGTGCTAGTGTTGGATCTATTACCTATATATTAACTAAAGATTTCTTGAAACTGGTTTTGGTAGCCTTTCTTATAGCTTCGCCCATTGCGTGGTGGCTAATGAGAGAATGGTTGCAGAACTATGCGTACAGAATAGATTTAAGTGTATGGTTTTTTGTTGCCGCAGGTACTATTGCAGTATTAATTGCAATACTTACCATTGGCACGAGAACTATTAAAGCTGCAAGAGCAAACCCAGTTAAGAGTTTAAGAACGGAGTAAAACTATCTTGTTATGTTGCGTAATTATTTAAAAATTGCTTTTAGAAATATAGTAAAGAATAAAATGTTTTCATTAATAAACATTTTAGGATTGTCTATAGGGCTTAGCGCAGCTTTTGTGATAGGTGCAATGGTTTTTTATGACCTTACTTTTGATAAGTTTCATCCCGATGGCGATAGAATTTACAGGGTTACTACTTCTTTTAAAAGTCCTGAAGGGGATTTTTATAATGCTGGGGTAACAGTTCCTTTGGCACAAGCCCTCAAAGATTTAAACATGCAAGAATTGGAAACAGTAGCTCCTTTTTTTACAACGTACCCTTTGCATGTAGAAAATCAAGAAACAGGTGTTCGGTTTAAAAATCCAGAATTCGTAATCTATACAGAATCATCGTATTTCAAAACATTTAAATATGATTGGCTAGCGGGCGATTTAAATAGTGCTTTAGAAGAACCGAACAATGTAGTATTATCAGAAAATAGAGCAAGAAAGTACTTTCCTAACCACGAGTTAGACCAAATTATAGGTAAATCGGTGGTATATAACGATACCATACCAACAACTATTTCAGGTATCGTTGCTGGTTTTGATGAACGTACGGATATTGTTTTCGAAGAGTTTATTTCACTAAAAACAGCTGCTAATCAAGATATGACAAATGCTGTGAATGAAGCAAGTTGGAACAATACCAACTCCGCGTCTCAATTATTCATTAAACTAGAGCAAAAAACAAATTCAACAAAAGTTCAGGAGACACTCACGCAAATTGCAAAAGAGCATGATGATGAAGAAATGATTGCCATTGGGAGAAGCAACACATATAGCATGCAACCGTTATCTGATATTCATTTAAATCCAGATTACGGCACATTCGATTTTGATGATAGCCGCACAACCTTATCCGCCTTAAAAAGTTTGCTATTATTGGCTTCTATTTTATTGATATTGGGCTGTATCAATTTCATAAATTTAAATACTGCACAGGCTATTAAACGAGCTAAGGAAATTGGAATTAGAAAGACTTTGGGGAGTTCAAGGTCACAATTAATTATTCAATATTTAGGGGAAACATTTTTATTGACCTTGGCCGCGGCAACGCTTTCTTTTTTTCTCTCTAAATGGTTACTCCTTTTTTTTGCTGATTTTATTCCATCAGGACTCACTTTTGAGCTTTTTTGGAATCCTTGGGTTTTGTTGGGTATATTAATGCTTCTTTTAGTAGTAACCATTTTATCAGGATTTTATCCCGCTTTGGTAATGTCTAAATATAGACCTGTAGCAGTATTAAAGCAACAAGTTTCCCCTAGTTCAGATAAAGGTACATTAAGAAAATATTTAACGGTATTCCAATTCGTAATTGCCCAGGTATTTATTATTGCTACGCTAATGGTAGGGAAGCAGTTGAATTATATTATGAAAAAAGACATGGGCTTTAAGACAGAAGCCATTACGTATTTACGAACTCCTTGGCGAGATACGTCGGCTGTAAAGCGAGCAAGATTTGTGAGTAAAATGCAAGAATTACCGGGTGTTTCCGATGTTGTTTTAGCTGGAAATCCGCCTGCATCATTTTCAACTATGTTTATGAACGCATTGTTTGTAGACGGGGACAAAGAAGTGAATTCAGATTTGCAATTAATGTATGGGAATGCCCACTATTTTGATTTGTACAATTTAAAGTTGGTAGCTGGCCGTATGCCTCTTAATGACTCTATCCAGGAATACGTGGTAAATAAGTCGTATTTAAAGGTGTTGGGAATCAATAACCCGGCAGATGTAGTGGGGAAGCATATAAAATCAAATAATGAAAAACTACCAATTGTTGGGGTAATGGAAGATTTTAACCAACATTCTTTAAAATACGGAGTGTCGCCTATGGCATTTACAGGTGGTTCGTATACAGGAAAATGGACACAATTTAGAACCATTCATTTTAAAATGAATAGTACGGATACAAGTAGTTGGCCAAACACGATTTCAAGCGTAGAAAAAATATGGAAAGAGTTGTATCCAGAATCCGATTTTGAGTATAGTTTTATGGATGATACTGTAAAAAAGTTTTATGAAAGCGAGCAAAAAACAGCTATCCTTTTGCAATGGGCAACTGGCTTGGCCATTTTAATAAGTTGTTTGGGGTTACTAGGTTTAGTAATACATACAACTGAACGCAGAACAAAAGAAATAGGTATTCGTAAAATATTAGGTGCAAACGTATTTCAACTTAACTTTCTTTTGTCAAAAGATTTTTTAAAATTAGTACTTATTGCTTTTGTTATAGCCGCTCCAATAGCATGGTACGGACTCGAAACATGGTTGCAAGAATTTGCAAACAAAACTGAAATTAATTGGTGGATTTTTATTTTAAGCGGGGTTTCTATGGTAATTATTTCCCTCCTAATTATGACGATAAAAACAATAAATTCAGCAAATAGTAACCCTATAAAAAGCCTAAGAACAGAATAGTAATCTAGATTTCAGCCAACTAACACACTATTTCACTAACAAACTAATTCACTAAATAAGATGTTATTACAATTAAGAAATATTTTTAAATGGGTACAGCAAGGCGGTCAACGTGTTTTCTTGTTGAAGGATATTAATCTGGAAGTGCAAGAAGGCGAATTTATATCTATTATGGGTCCGTCTGGTTCTGGTAAATCTACATTGTTGAATGTTATTGGAATGTTAGATACGTTTGATGAAGGCGAGTATGATTTCTTAAGTGAATCGGTTCATACCTTAAAAGAGAAATATCGTTCCAATTTATATAAGGAATATATAGGTTTTGTTTTTCAATCGTATCATTTGTTAGATGATTTAACGGTAGAGGAAAACTTAGAAATGCCTTTGTTGTATAAGAAAGTAAAAGGTTCTGAACGAAAAGCTTTAGTTGCAGATATGTTGGATAGATTTAATATTGTAGGGAAAAAAGATTTGTTCCCGACACAATTAAGCGGCGGTCAGCAACAGTTGGTAGGTGTTGCCAGGGCATTAATCGGAAAGCCAAAATTAATTCTAGCAGATGAACCTACTGGAAATCTAAACTCACAGCAAAGTGAAGATATTATGCAGCTTTTTCAAAAATTAAATAAAGAAGAAGGTGTCACTATTATTCAAGTTACACACTCCGAAAAGAATGCGGAATATGGTTCACGAATCATCAACCTTTTAGACGGAAGAAAGATTTAGTCTTAATGCGCTTTAAATTTCTACAGAATGTCATTTCGAGCGCAGTCGAGAACTCATAAGTTAGAATGTGAGTTCGAATGGAATATTAGAATGTCAGTTCGAGTGCCCATTATTTAATTTTTTAATAGAATATGGGTGTATTGAGAACCTTTTTAAAACAAATAGTTCCCGACTAAAAAAATGCAATATTCCATCAACCATCAACCATCAACCATCAACCATCAACCATCAACCATCAACCATCAGCCATCAACCATCAACCATCAACTAATCCGTATACCCCTCAGGATGCATTTCATCAAACTCGGTTTGATCCTGAAAAGCTTTAGCCAATAAAAGAATACTTGCTTCGTCATAAATATTTCCAACTAGGGTAATACTTGTAGGGTGTTTTTCTTTATCTAACCCTGTTGGTATGGCAATAACTGGGTGACCAGTAAGGTTTGTTATTATTAATTGCCTGTTACCGAAAGTGGGTGAGATGAGAACATCGTAATCTTTCATGATAGTCTGCATTTTTTCAATAAGTACTTGTCGGTGTCTGTTGGCCTGGAGATATTCTACTGCAGGTATAAAACGTGCTTGGCGTAAAGAATTTGCCCGTGAACGTTGGTCTTGCTCCACCATTTTATCCACTTCTTCTGCACGGACCATATCGTCAAAGAAAGCACCCGCTTCTGCTCTTAAAATTACATCAAAACTACTGTAGGGAACATCTTCAGGTAATTCAACTTCGTTCAAAGTAAGACCCATTTCTTTAAATGTTTTTAAAGCTTTTTCAAGATTGTCCTTACTGAGCGAAGTGTCTTTGTCAATATCCTTTTTCAGGTATCCAATACGTAGCGATTTATAATCTTTAGAAGGTTCAAATCCGTCAGGGTAGTCGGTAGTCATGCCGTCTTTTGGGTCTTTACCGGTAATTATGCTATAGACAATTGCACAATCTTCGGCACTTCTAGCCATAGGTCCTACTTTATCCATAGACCAACTTAGGCTCATTACTCCGTGTCTGCTCACTCTACCGTACGTTGGGCGTAATCCTGTAATGCCGTTTCTGTTACTTGGTGATGTTATAGAGCCTAGTGTTTCTGTCCCTAGGGCAAAAGGTACTAATCCTGCCGAGGTTGCAGAACCGGAACCAGCTGAAGAACCTGTAGCACCTTGTTCCGTATCCCAAGGATTTTTTGTTTTTCCATCGAACCAAACATCACCACGAGCCAAAGAACCAGAAACCAATTTAGCAACTAGAACTCCACCAGCATCCTGCAATTTTTGAACGACAGTAGCGGTTATTTCAATTTGTTGATTTCTGTAAGGTTCGGCGCCCCATGTAGTTTTATAGCCTTCAACTGCCATTAAATCTTTTACTCCGTATGGAATGCCATGTAAAATTCCGCGGTAGTTGCCCGCAGCAAGTTCAGCATCCATTTTTTTAGCTTGCTCTATAGCCATTTCTTCGGTAATGGTAATGGTACATTGTAAAATGGGATTGTATTTTTTTAATCGTTCAATAAAGAACTCGGTTAATTCTAACGAGCTAATTTTCTTATTTTTTATGAGAGATGCCAGTTTAGGTATGGAGTAAAAGGCAAGCTCAGCTTTCTTGCTAGGTAATGCTACATCAGTCGGAATTTCCCATAATGGGAACCCTGCCTGGGATTTTGGAGAGAAGTTTAAGGGCAACGGGTCAAACCTAACCGCGGGTATCACATCATTATCTAAGGTATACTTTCGCAAAGAATCGAAACCTTCTTTATTACGTTTTAGATAAGGGTATAAGGTGTCGATATATTTTTTATCAAAATTTAATCCTATTAATTTTTGAGATCGCTTTACGTCCTTTTTGGAAAATTCATTTTTAGAACTGGAGCAAGATGTAATTATTAAAGTAGTAAAGAGACTGAAAAATAAAAGTAGGGGTAGTCTTTTTGTAGGTTGGTACATGCTTATTGGTTTTTAAGAAGATTCTAATTTACAGCTTTTAGATTATTTCTTTTTATCTGTAATTGATAAATAATTGTGAATTCAATTTTTAATAAAACTAGATTCTGTTTATAATGACATATTCATTTTCAACACACTGGCTTTCTAATCTAATAACTAAGGATTATCTTTGTTGTTTAGAATGAATTTATATAATGAAGATAGATAAAAAGGACGTTTTAAAAGCCTTGGAGCAAATTACTGTTCCTGGTGAAGGTCAAAATATGGTTGATAGTGGTTCGGTTACCAATATTCAGATATTTGGTGATGAGGTAGAGGTAGATATTACCATTAAAAACCCAAGTTTACAGGCTCGTAAAAAGACCGAAGTAGAGATTTTAAAAATCATCCATAGGGAAGTTTACGAAAAAGCAAAAATTAAAATAAATATTAAAGTAGATGCTCCTGCAGCTAAGCCAAAAGTGAACGAAATAAAAGGAAAAGCAATTCCTGGTATTTCTAATATTATAGCAGTAGCTTCTGGAAAAGGAGGAGTGGGTAAATCTACCGTAACGGCTAACTTAGCAGTTACCTTAGCTAATATGGGTTTTAAGGTAGGACTTTTAGATGCAGATATTTATGGACCATCAATGCCTATAATGTTCGATGTTGCCAATGAGAAACCTTTAGCTGTAAATGTAGAAGGTAAATCTAAGATGAAACCTGTTGAAAATTATGGTGTACAATTGTTATCTATTGGTTTTTTTACCCAGCGTGATCAAGCAGTTATTTGGAGAGGACCAATGGCTTCCAAAGCATTAAATCAAATGATTTTTGATGCACATTGGGGCGATTTAGATTTTATGCTGATCGATTTGCCTCCAGGTACAGGAGACATTCACTTAAGTATTATGCAAGCTTTACCAATTACAGGGGCAGTTGTGGTAAGCACACCGCAAGAGGTGGCCCTTGCAGATGCTAGAAAAGGAGTTGCAATGTTTCAGCAAGAATCTATTAATGTGCCCGTATTGGGAATTATAGAGAATATGGCTTATTTTACTCCAGAAGAATTGCCAGAGAATAAATACTATATATTTGGGAAAGAGGGTGCCAAACATTTAGCAGAAGATTTGAATGTGCCCTTCTTAGGAGGAATTCCTTTAGTGCAAAGTATTCGTGAAGCGGGAGATGTTGGTAGGCCGGCTGCATTACAAAGTGGCACACCAGTAGTAGAAGCATTTCAAGAAATTACCAAACAAGTGGTAAGCGAAGTTGTGGGAAGAAATAAAGCACTTCCACCTACTGAAGCAATAAAAATTACAACAATGGCAGGATGTTCTGCCGTTAAGAATAAATAGATATGACTACGGAAGAACTAACATTGAATGTTGAAAAAGCATTAGAGGAAATTAGACCTTTTTTACAGAGTGATGGGGGTGATATCAGCTTAATTTCTATTGAAGACGAGTCGGTAACGGTTCGTTTAGAAGGTGCCTGTGTAGGTTGTAGTGTCAATCAAATGACTTTAAAAAGTGGCGTTGAAATGACGATAAAAAAATACGCTCCACAAATTCAAAATGTAATTAATATAGCAGGTTAAATCCTGATAATTGTCATGATATTTAAAACGATAGATTGATATTTTTGAAGGAAATTGCAAACAATTTCAGTAATGATTAAAACCGATATATTAATAATTGGCGCGGGACCTACAGGTCTTTTTGCCGTTTTTGAAGCAGGACTCTTAAAATTAAAATGCCATTTAATCGATGCGCTTCCTCAAGCAGGTGGGCAATGTTCAGAAATTTACCCTAAAAAGCCCATTTATGATATTCCTGGTTTTCCAGAGGTATTAGCAGGTGAATTAGTAGATAATCTTATGGAGCAGATCAAGCCATTTCAACCAGGTTTTACTTTGGGTGAGCGTGCTGAAACAATCAAAAAATTAGATGATGGTTCATTTTTGGTTACTACAAATAAAGGAACCGAGCATAACGCACCCATTGTAGCTATTGCTGGCGGACTGGGCAGTTTTGAACCGAGAAAACCATTATTGGAGAATATATCAAAATTTGAAGATAACGGGGTCGCTTACATGATTAAGGATCCTGAAGTATATCGAAATAAAAAAGTAGTCATTGCGGGTGGTGGAGATTCTGCATTGGACTGGAGTATTTTCTTGGCTAATATAGCATCACAAGTAACCTTGGTTCATAGAAGAAATGAGTTTAGGGGAGCCTTGGATTCTGTTGAAAAGGTTCAAGAGTTAAAGAATCAAGGTAAAATTAATTTAATTACTCCAGCAGAAATTATATCGCTTAATGGCGACGACACATTAGAATCTGTTTTAGTAAGAAAAATTTCTAATGCAAATGAAGAAATTCTTTTAGAGGTAGATGATTTTATCCCTTTATTTGGGCTTTCTCCAAAACTTGGTCCTATAGGCGACTGGGGATTAGAGATTGAAAAAAATGCCATCAAAGTAAATACATTCGATTATCAAACCAATATTCCAGGAATATTTGCCATAGGAGATGTGAATACTTATCCTGGTAAACTAAAATTAATTCTATGTGGTTTTCATGAAGCTACTTTAATGTGTCAAAGCGCTTTTCAAATTATTTTTCCAGATAAAAAATATGTGATGAAATATACCACCGTGGGTGGTGTTAGTGGTTTTGACGGAAGTACAAAAGAGGCGCCTAAAGCGGTCGTTAAGGCGATAGAATAAATAAATTATAATGTTATGCTTAGCGCTGTCGAACGACTGTTATGCTAATCGCTAAAAAAATGCTACTTAATGACTGATATAAAAATAAAAATTACCGACCGCGACGGAGTATTACACGAAATCGACGCTCCGACCGACATGAATATGAACCTAATGGAAGTAGTTCGTTCTTATGAACTTGCTCCGGAAGGTACCATAGGTATTTGTGGAGGTATGGCCATGTGTGCTTCATGTCAATGTTATGTGGTATCGGACCATGAGCTTCCTGAAATGGGCGATGATGAAGAAGCAATGTTGTCAGAAGCATTTAACGTAAAAGATAACTCGCGCCTAGGTTGTCAACTGCATATCACCGAAGATATGGACGGACTAGAAGTTGAGCTTGCTCCCGAAGAAGTTTAACAATTATTTCAAGAAGCCTTTTAAGATAGGAAAGACTTTGTTCAAATAAAGTCGACAGACATATTGAAAATAATTCAAATATGATTTTTAAGTATAATTGAATTGTTGAATGTTATAGAGATGAAAGTTGCAAATTAAATTTTGTCGATTTTAATTTTTCTTATCAATTTATATTTTGTGCCATTTACCATTATCACTATTAGAAACTCTGGGGGTTCTATGGGATATGGACTTTCCATTATTCCAATTACTCTATCAATAAATTTTTTATTAATTAGTGCATTCTTTGTTTTTAAGCATAGGTTTAGCAAAAGTTTATCACTGCTTCTGATTAATGGGTTAGGTATAATATGGGGATTATTTGTGATGTGGTTATTATTGACAGTTCCGTTAATGGATTAAGAAAATTTATTTGTTGTTAACAACCAACAACCAACAACCAACAACCAACAACCAAAAGCATTTTTGAACTTGAACTTGAACTTGTTTTTTGAATTTGAATTTTATTTAGCCTAACTCCTAACTTATATCCTAGCCTGGTACGTAAACAAGTTATGGTATCTACCTTCAGTAGCAATTAATTCATCGTGAGTACCTTGCTCGGCAATGCGTCCGTTTTCGATAACTAATATCTGATTCGCTTTTCTAATAGTGCTTAAACGGTGAGCAATTACAAATGTGGTTCTTCCTTTCGTAAGTTCAGCCAAACTCTTTTGAATTAATGCTTCACTTTCAGTATCAAGGTTAGATGTTGCTTCATCCAAAATTAAAATTCTTGGGTTTGCTAAAACTGCTCTAGCGATGGCAATACGTTGTCGTTGTCCGCCAGATAATTTTACCCCTCGTTCCCCAATTAAAGTTTCTAAACCGTCCTCGAAACGATCAGTAAATTCATTTACATAGGCAGCATTTACAGCAGCGGTTAATTCTTCCTCGGTAGCATTTGGTCTTGAGAAAAGAATATTCTGCCTTATGGTACCTTCAAAAAGAAATTCGTCTTGTAGTACAACACCAAGATGTTTTCTGAAGCTATTTAAGTTAACTTTAGCAATATCTTCCCCATCAACGGTAATAGTACCCGACTGAGGGTTCAAAAATGTAGCCGCCAAACCGGCAATAGTACTTTTTCCTGAACCAGAACTGCCAACTAAGGCAATAACCTCACCCGATTTTGCCTCAAAACTAATGTTGTGTAATACTTCTTTGTCTTCTTCATAGGCAAATGATACATCGTTAAAAATGATATTTCCTTCAAAGTTTTTAAGTACTTCTGTACGGTTTTCTTCGTCAGATTCCGGAACCATATTCATTAATTCTTCGGTACGGTCTAGTCCGGCCAATGCTTCGGTTAGTTGGCTCCCTATATTACTCATTTGAACGATGGGGGCAACCATTAACCCTAATAAGAATGTAAAGGTCAAGAAATCACCAATGGTTAATTCGTCCATCATTATTTTATAACCACCTATTCCCATAATACCTGTAGATGCCAATCCTAATAAAAAAGTAGAAGAACTAGTCATAAAAGCAGTTGCAGTAAGGCTCTTCTTTACATTTTGAAATAAACGGTCAACACCTTCTTCAAAAATTTTATTTTCTTGTTCCTCGGCATTAAAACCTTTTATAACACGAACACCACCTAGGGTTTCCGTTAACCTACCTGTAACTTCGGCATTTATTTTACCTCTGTTTCTAAAAATTGGTCTGATGACTTTAAAGGCTTTTAAAGCAATTAAGGCAAAAATTGCTAAAGGAATTAAAGTGAAAATTGTCATGGTCCAACTTATGCGTAACAATAAAATTAAAGAGACGACAGCAGTAATAGTACCACCAACCAGCTGTACCAAGCCTGTGCCAATTAAATTACGAACACCTTCAACATCACTCATAATCCGCGAAACCAATGCACCAGATTTCGTATTATCAAAAAACCGAATAGGTAGTGAAAGAACTTTCTTTTGTACTTGAGCTCTAAGTTCTGATATTAAATATTGCGCCTGAACACTTAAGATTTTTGTCAATAGAAAGGAAGTCACTGCTTGCACTAAAATTGCCAAACCAACAGCAAGTACTAGAATTTTAAGAAAGTCAACGTTTTTGTTCGGTATAATATCATCCATTAAATATTTAAGAGACAAAGGAGCTACAAAACTTGCTGCTTTGCTGATGACGATTAATAACATCCCAATAAACACGAGCCTTCTTCTTGGCCAAATGATAGTTTTAAATGCGGAAAGTATAGTGACTTTTTTTTCAGACATTGGTATTTTTTGTTTGTTTCTGATGATTATTTTAAAGTGTATTGTCTGGTCAAGCGCAGTCGAGACCTTTTAGTACTCAGGTTTAAAATTTGAATGTGATGCATTCCTGCATTCAGCTAAAATTTGAATCAAATCAAAATTACCATTAGCTAAAGCATATTTCTTTTTTGCACTCCATTTTTTAACTTTCTTTTCGAAATATATTGCCTGTTTAACATCATTAAATTCTTGGTGAAAAATTAGTTCAACGGGTCTACGCTTATATGTGAAACTACTTTTATTCAAACCTTTTTGATGTTCTTCTAATCGTCTTGAAATATCATTTGTAATACCTGTATTGGTTAACCCATCAGAACATTTTAAAATATATACATAATAAAATTTCATGAACAGTACAAAAAGAGGTCTCGACTGCGCTCGACCAGACAACATCGTGCAAGTTACTTCAATTCTAAGGATATGATTGACTTCTTAACAAGGTTTTCAAATAGTAGTAGAGTATCGATAAAGGTTTTTATATTTGAGTATCTCGATTACCAACCGATGCTTAGAAAAACCATTTTTCTTCTTTTACTATCCTCTTTGTACATAAATGCGCAAGAGAAATATTATGAACTACGTGACTTTGTAACGGATAGTGCAGGTATTTTCACCTCAGGTCAGGTAGTAGAATTAAATCAGCGATTGGTAGTGTTAGAAGAGAATACTACGAACCAACTTGTTGTAGTAACTATAGAAGAATTAGGTTTTGATACTATTGAAACCTATGCAAATGGGTTATTCAACCAAAACGGTATTGGTCAAAAAGGAAAGGATAACGGATTACTTATTTTATTTTCAGAAATAGATAGAGAAGTAAGAATTGAGGTTGGCTATGGCTTGGAACCCTACATTACAGATGCTGTTGCTTCAAGAATTATTAGAAATACAATGATTCCTAATTTTAAGGAAGAGAAGTATTATATAGGGATTAATGAGGCTGTAAATCAGCTCATAGATTTTCTTAATAACCTAGAGGCATTGGAGGAATTTAAAAAAGAGATTGAAGAGGAGGAAAAGAGTGATGCTATGTTCGGTTTTGTTTTTTTAGGTCTCTTTGTATTGATTTTCGCCGTAGTAGGAGGTTTTACTTTTTTCAAGAGCTATAAAAATATTATAGAAGTTTTTAGGGGGATATTTTTAGGAAAACTTGGCGTATTACCCGGTATTTTTATGCTTCTTGGCGGGTCTTTATCTACCGTATTCGGGCTTATTTTTATGCTAGTTCCAATTATTGTAGCGTATAGTGTATATACCGAAGATAAATTTATGATAGAACAGTTTTTTGAAACACCATCTTTATTACTTTGGTTACTTATTCCTTTTTTTGGTATTGCTTTGATCATCGCTTTTATTAAATTGAAAGTTTTGGGTAGGGAAGAGCTGAATATTTCTTGGTTTAAAAATGATAAATCGTATTATAGAAAAACGTTCTCTTCTTCAGGAACTCATTCGTTTAGTTCTGGAAGTAGCTCTTCTGGTGGCAGTTCAAGTTCGTTTTCTGGTGGAGGTGGAAGTTCAGGCGGTGGAGGATCAAGCGGTAGTTGGTAAAAATCAGTTACATTTATAGTTCTTCAACAAATCATTAAAATAGAATTTATGTACAGAATAATTTATTTGTTAGTATTTGTATTGGTTTTGTCCTGTAAGACTGAAAAGCCGAATAATCCTGAAGTGGATAAATGGGAAGCACAAGCAGCAAATATTGAAATTATAAGAGATGATTTTGGAGTACCTCATATATATGGTAAAACTGATGCCGATGCTGTTTTTGGATTATTATATGCCCAATGCGAAGATGATTTTAACCGAGTGGAACAAAATTATATTTGGGCAACAGGGAGGTTGGCCGAAGTAGATGGTGAAGAAGCATTGTATAGCGATTTACGTGCAAAACTGTTCATGACTGAGGAAGAAGCAAAAGCTAATTATGAAAAGAGTCCTGCTTGGTTAAAAGAATTATGCGATGCTTTTGCAGACGGAATCAATTATTACCTCTACACACACCCAGAAATAAAACCAAGATTATTAACGCATTTTGAACCATGGATGCCTATGTATTTTAGTGAAGGGTCTATTGGCGGAGATATTGAACGTATTTCAACAAAAAAAATAGCAGCTTTTTATGAAAGTGATATGGCGTTACCAGAAATGGAAATGCTACAGATTAAGAAGGAACAGGAGGCAGAGGAGCCACAGGGTTCAAACGGAATCGCTATTTCAGGTAAATTAACGCAATCTGGTAATTCGTTATTATTGATAAATCCGCACACCTCATTTTATTTTAGGGGAGAAGTTCATGTGGTTTCTGAGGAAGGATTAAATGCGTATGGTGCGGTAACTTGGGGTCAGTTTTTCGTCTACCAAGGTTTCAATGAAAAAACTGGATGGATGCATACGTCGACCTATACCGATGTTATGGATGAATTTAAAGAAACCATTGTTAAGAATGATGATAATTTATTCTATCAATATGGGGAAGAATTACGACCCATAAAATCATCTGAGATAGTGCTAAAATATATTGATGGTAATGAGCTTAAAGAAAAAAAATATCCTGCGTACAGAACTCATCACGGTCCAATAACCCACGTAGCCGATGGGCAATGGACAGCATCTGCAATGATGTGGGAACCAGTGAAGGCCTTAGAGCAGTCATTTATTCGCTCCAAGCAAAGTGGATACAAAGGTTTTCGTGATATGATGGATATCCGTACCAATTCCAGCAATAATACCGTGTATGCCGATGCGGAAGGAAATATCGCCTATTTCCATGGAAACTTTGTTCCTAAAAGAGATGTGCAATTTAATTATGAAGAACCTGTAGATGGTAGTAATCCTAAAACAGATTGGCAAGGCTTACACTCAGTTGATGAAAATATTCTAGTCCTTAACCCAGAAAATGGGTGGATTCAAAACTGTAATTCCACACCGTATACTTCGGCTCTAGAATTCAGTCCTAAGAAAGAAAATTATCCATATTACATGTCAAAAAATGAAGAGAATTTTAGAGGAGTTCATGCTATAGAATTATTGACCAATAGAAAAGGATATACCATAGATAGTTTAATTCAATTAGCTCACGACCCCTATTTACCCGCATTTAAAGCATTGATTCCTGGTTTGGTGAAAGCCTATAATGCCAATAATGATAAGAATCCGAAATTAATAGAGCCAATTAAGATTCTAGAAGATTGGGATTACACAACAGGTGAAAATCAAGTAGCTATGACCTTGGCACACTTTTATGGTAGTGCAATGGGTAACCGAGCAAAGCACCCAGAGAATATGACTGATATGGAACGTATGACCTATTTTGGCGCACATACGGATGAAGCTTTAAAAGTTTTTGAAGAAGTAATTGATAAGTTAACTACGGACTTTGGCACTTGGAATACTCCTTGGGGAGAAGTAAATAGATATCAACGCACTACTGGAGATATTGTTCAGCATTTTGATGATGCTAAACCAAGTATCCCTATTGGGTTTGCTTCAGGTAGGTGGGGAGCATTAGCAGCTTATGGCGCTCGTTACACCACAGAAGGCGCTAAGAAAATTTACGGTACTAGGGGAAATAGTTTTGTTGCAGTTGTGGAATTTGGTGAGAAAGTAAAGGCAAAAAGCATATTGGCAGGCGGACAAAGCGGTGATTCAAGGTCACCACATTTTAACGACCAAATTGAAAGATATAAGAATGTGGACTGGAAAGAAGTTCCTTTTTATAGAGAAGATGTTTTGAAAAGGGCTGAGAAGACGTATAGACCGGGTAAAAGATAATTTTATATAGTTTTTAGGTTATGGGCTTATTGAATAAAATTTTAGGTAATGCCAGTGAAGTTTCAGTAGAGCAACTTTTAAAAAAGTATGGCAGATTATTAATTGATGGAGAACAAATAGAGCTCGGATTTTCTTTGCTACGCGATGTTTTTATGTTTACCAACAAGCGTTTAATACTAATAGATATTCAAGGAATTACGGGTAGTAAAGTAGAATACAAATCTTTGCCGTATAAGAGTATCTCAAGATTTTCACTGGAGACATCTGGCACTTTCGATTTGGATGCCGAACTAAAAATTTGGATATCCAGTGAAAACTTACCCAGTGTAAGTAAGAAATTCAATAAAAGTATAGATGTTTATGAAGTACAACGCTATCTGGCGAGTAAAGTAATGTAATACTTCTACATAGACTCTTTTGTTACAATCAACGTTGCTTTTGAACCTGCCGATAGCAGCCATTTATTAGAATAAATTAACTCTCCTTTGTCGTTGTAAACATCAACTTGTGCAGTATTCGGTGCCGAAGAACCATGATTTAGTGCTTCAAAATCCAAACGGTTAAATCCGTCTTGCAAGTCTACATTAATTCCTTTAAAAGCTCCTGTTAGTAGTAAGTTTTGTTCTACGACCATATCGTTCATATATATTTTTACACGATCACCATCTACATATTCATGATCTCTACAAACAATACCTATAAACTTTCCACTACTTTTTACATCACCTAAATACTGATCTGCAAAAAACTGACCGGAACCACCTAAACGCTCACCAGGACCAATTCTTGGGTCAATTTTCATTCCGGTACCTGCTTGTACCAATTCCTCATCTCGTAACATTTTTACAGGATTAGGGTCTTTCATATTTACACTAGGCTGTTCTTTAATTAAAGAAGGCATATTCAAAACCGGTCCGGAACTAGGTGTACCACTAGGTTCAATAGGGTTTGCGTTCTCAATTTTTAGCGGTTTAGAGGTAGGTAAATCGGTTTGTGCAGAAACCCCGGCCACAGTTAGGGAGAACAAAACAATAAAAAGAAAAAAAAGTTTTCTCATCGAATCTTAAATATGATGAAATAAAGATAACAAATACCCTGCCATGGGTACTTAAGGCTTCGTTAAAATGTGAAACGATTGCGCTATAATTCGTTGAAAGGATCGTTCTAACGAACCTAATCAGCGTCTTCTTCTTGTTTTTGTTCCGTTTTGATAAAATTGTCGTTAATCATTTTTTCTTCTTCATTTATGACATTTGACATGCCTATCATAAAAGCCGCAATTAAAAGTATAACCTTTCTTTTTAACCAAAAAAAAGCTTTATTTATTTTTTTGAAATGCATAATAGTGATGATAAATTGTGAATACTAGTTATCATATGTGCATGTGGTACACATTAAAATAGCTTAAGAAGCTATTTTCTATTATGAGGTTCTTTGGTGTTTAGAGGTGATTGTTTTTAAAAGAAAAACTAGGTTGTATATGGAAGACTGATAAGCTAATAAATTAGCATTTTGAACGCTTATGATTTGATTTGTATAATTGCTGTATTCCTTGGATAAAATGCTAAAAGCACTAAAAACATAGGCTATGGACAGGGAAAATGGCCGACTGTCAATTTCATAAGTTGCAATATTGTTTTTAGAATGCTCGACATGGCGAGAAGAAGCGTATAAAAAAAATTCAAAATCAATAGACCTAGCATCCCTAGAATCAAAACTACGGTGCTCTACTGTAAGTCCGATTAAAAGGCATAGAGATACTAGATATGCAAAGAATTTTTTCAATACTTCATTTTAAATTTCGTCTAAGAAAGTTAATAAAATTACCATTCATAATTTTTTCAATATCCAGTTGCGCATAACCTCTACCCTCTAATAATCCGGTTATTTTCTGTAAATCTGCAATAGTATCTACATCTGCAGGGCCTTGTTCTGTTCCAAAACCACCATCTAGATCAGACCCAATACCAACATGATCAGTGTTACCCGCTAATTGACAGATGTGGTCTATATTATCTAGTATTTGCTGTAAACTTACGTTTGCAGATTGTGGTGTAGAAACACCTCTTTCCCAGGTTGGGGTCATCATCCAGGCATCAAGGACAACACCGATTACCCCTTTTCTACCTATAATTTCTTTCAACTGTTCATCCGTAAATTGCCTGTGGTGGTCTACTAATGTTCTGCAATTATTATGGCTTGCCCAAAGAGGGCCGTCATAATTTACCATAGTTTCCCAAAAACTAAGGTCGCACAAGTGGGTAACATCAAGAATAATTCCCAACCGTTGAATTTCTTTAAGAAGTTCTCTTCCTTTAGTTCCGATTCCGCCTACTGAATTTGTTCCGTGGGCATAAGTTCCCGGACCATAATGAGCAGGGCCAATTGCTCTTAAACCTGAATCATACGCTTTCTGTAGGTATGAGATATCAACTATAGAATCTGCACCTTCAAGACTTAGTAAATACCCAATAGGCTTTTTTTCTTCATCCGTTTTCCAAAGTGCTAAATGGGAATCAAGCTGTGTTTTATTGGTAATCTGAACCATTTCACCGGCCTCTTCCATACTTTTATACCAAGCCAGTTGTCCTTGGGTGTGTGCCCATGCCTGTTGAGGAGATTTCCATCCCGGCAGGGTATTGTCTTTATGCACATAACGGGCAATTTGCGTAGCCATACAGAGTCCTACATTCCCTTTTCTCATCGCTTCTAAAGAAACGGTATTGTTACCACGACCAGGTTTGTCGGTTAAACCCTGTTCGCTTTTTCTAATTTCTTCTATAGACCAAGTAAGGTCACGATTCCAATCCATTGCATTCATGGAAAGGTCTAAATGGGCATCAAATATAAACATGTTTAAATAGTAGATTTTTGGGTTCTAGCGGTTACTTGCCAGTAATCTATAATGGTATTATTTTTTATAACGTTTAGGGTGTCGTATTTCGCTACAGTTGGGCAAATGTGCTTAGGGATAGCATAATGAACGTTACCCACTTCTGGGATAGTAAGGTCATCATATTCTACGACCAAATGCTCTTCGGACTGACTTATTTGTTTGCTGTGTTTCAAGTCTAAAAATTCAATTCTAGGAAACGGCATTTCAGGAGCAATTGATTTATGACCGAGATCAAAACACAAAATTCCTGTCGTTGGTTTGCTTACTATTCTTGTAAATAGCACTGCTGCAGATAGAAACTTCATTTCCGGGAAAAGACTTCCGTATCCTGAATCCCAAAGAAGGGTAGTGCCAGGGCTGGCATCAACATTTTCACGTTTACAATGAAAAGGAAAAGTTGGTGAGCCACCAGCTACTATTTTTGGACTGGTAATTTTAAGGTTAACAATACTATTCTTTAGAGATAGTACAGGTTCAAAAGCAGAATTACAATCTGCCTCTCTTATAGCGGCATCAGTATTGCGCAAATGACCATCATAAACATGAAGTCCTTCGGCTATTAAATTCGGATTTTTATGCAATTGGGTGTACAATTCCAAGGCACTATGGTCGGGAGCGATACCGGTACGGTTCATCCCGTTATTTATATCTACCCAAAGTGGAATTTTAATGTTGTTATATGCTGCTAATTCACTTAAAACTGCAAGAGTTTTGGAATTGTCTACAAGGGTAGAAAACTTGGTGTTCGGGTATTTTTTAATCAATTCAATAAAACGTTGTGCATTGGCGCCAACAGGCTGCATGGCCAACAAAACATCTGCTGCATTACAATCGCCAAGTAATTCAGCTTCTGCGATAGTGGCACATTTGAATTTATGTATTCCCTTAGCCATCTGCATATTTATAATGTTGGCGTTTTTATACGTTTTAATATGCGGACGCAGATGATTTACATCGCCGATCATAGAAATCATTAAGTCAATGTTATGTTGAATCCTATCAGGATACACTAATAGCGATGGAGAAATTACTTCCTCGGGATACAGAATGGAATACCAGTTTTCGTTTGCCATAGTTTTTAGTGATGTAGTTCAAAATGAGCTTCAATTTCAACAGGAATTCCACCGGGCAAAATCATACCAACGGCACTACGAACACCCACACCATTATCAGGGCCAAAAATATCGGCCATTAACTCGCTAAAACCATTAATAACTAAAGGTTGTTGACCAAAATCTGGCGTGGAATTTACCATTCCCAAAGTTTTTACAATACGTTTAATTTCATCAATATCGCCAAAATGAGTTTGTATGGTCGATAGCATTGTTAATGCAACCTGTCTTGCAGCTACTTTAGCTTCTTTCATAGTCATATCATGGCCGGCTCTGCCTACAATTAACGAACCATCATTTTGCATAGGTCCTTGACCGGAAATATATAAAAAGTGATCAACGACTAAAATAGGTTTGTATAACCCTGCAGGAGGTGGAGCGGGAGGTAAAATCAATCCCAATTCCTTAATTCTTTCAGAAGGTTTCTTTTGCATATTTTTAAATTTTAGATGAAGGCATTAACAGTTAAAACACCAATTAAGCCCATAATACCAACAGTAGTTTCCATTACGGTCCAACTTTTTAAAGTATCGTTTACCGAGAGATTAAAGTACTCTTTAAATAACCAAAAACCACTATCATTAACGTGAGATAACATTAAACTACCCGAGCCAATGGCTAACACCATTAATTCTGGACTAACCCCGGTGCCTTGAACAAGAGGTAAAACGATACCTGCGGCCGTTAGGCCGGCAACAGTTGCTGAGCCAACACAAACACGTATTACGGTAGCTATTAGCCAAGCTAAGATTAAAGGGGAAATAGAAGATTGCTCTAAAATTCCTCCAATATATTCGCTAACACCACTATCAATTAAAACTTGTTTTAGGGCACCAGAACCGGCAATAATTAATAGAACCATAGTGATGCCTGTAATAGCACTACTAATAGAATCCATAACTTCTTTCATGCTTTTTCCGCGTCCTAAGCCTAAAGTATATATAGCTATTAAGACCGCAATGAGCATGGCAATAGCTGGGTTACCAATAAAAACTAAAATTTTGGTAAGAAACAAATCTGGTGGTAACAAGAGTTGTGCTAATGCTGCAACGGCAATAAGAATAACAGGTGAAAGAGCACTAAAAATGCTATTTGCCATACTTGGCATTTCATTTTCTTTTAGAATTACGGGATTTAAAAATTCTTTCAAGGGCGTAGCGTTAATTCCTTTCAAAGTTCTGGACAGTAATGGTCCGGCAACAATAATTGCAGGTATTGCTACTATGATTCCGTAGAGCAAAGTTTTACCGATATCTGCATTGAACATGGTTGCAAGAGCTGTTGGCGCAGGGTGAGGAGGTAAATAACCATGTGTTACCGATAAGGAAGCTAACATGGGTAAGCCTACATATAAAAGAGGTAAACCTGTTGCTGCGGCAATGGTAAATACTAGCGGTACTAGAATTACAAATCCTACAGAATAAAACATGGGTATACCTACTATGAATCCGGTTAATACAACCGCCCATTGAATATTCTTCTTACCAAATTTATCGACCAATTTAGTGGTTATGCGTTGGGCCGCACCACTATCGGCGACTAATTTGCCCAACATAGCGCCAAAGCCCAAAATGATAACAAGAAAACCTAGAATATTTCCTATTCCTTTTTGGATGGAATCGACCACGCTAACGGGTTCCATACCTTCGGCAATACCAACTAATAATGATACGATGATAAAAGTAATAAAGGCGTTTAGTTTAAATTTAGCAATGAGAATAAATAGGAGGAATATTCCTAAAATAACAATGAATAATGGCATATTTAAGTAAAGTTGATTGGTTGAATATCTAAATATACCATAAAAAAAAAGCGCATCATATTTTATATAAACACGAAGCGACTTTTCTGTTAGAATTTTTTACCGTTCCTAAATATTAGGTTGAGATATTTGTTAATAGTATGAAGAAATAATTTTCAAAATATGGCAATTTTTAATAGATGAATGTAAATTGAGAATTTGTTATACCCAATTTATTTTTTCTGCATATAGTCATCTAGTTTTTGCGGGCCTTCTAGCAAAATACGTACCACACGTAATGTGCCGTCATCAGTAGTATTAATTTGCCATTTAATTAATGAGATACTACCATTTTCAATTTCAATACCGGTAATACTTCTTGGGTGAACGCAGCTGCCATCATTAAAAAGCGGAATGTCTCCAGGTTCGGGAAAACGTGGTCTATGGGTATGCCCAACCACTGTAATTTTAAGACTATTCTTTAGAATCCATTTTTTAATACGACGTTCTACTTTTATAAGTTCTGTATAATTTTTAGCGGGAGAAGTTGGATCGGCGATTCCCCAAACTTGTAAAGGCTTCCAAAGTACTCTCACTAAAAATCTTCCCCAACGCCAAAAAGTATAATTCCACCAATCTGCCTGGTGGCCGTGGGTAAGAAAAACTTCTTGTTGGGTTTCTTTATGTTTTAAAATAAGTGCCTCATGATATTTAATGCCCTCAAAAAGAGATTTGTCTTTGTCATCTATGGGTTCATAATAACTGGACAGGTTTTTTTTTACATAGTCCTCATCTTTATATACCATGTCATGATTTCCCCAAATCATATGCAATCTATGTTCTAAATGAAACTGTTTTAAAAGCTTGAAAACATTTTTATGGGCTTCAAAAATTGAATCGAAATTTATGTTTTCCCAAAGTTCATCTCCATCACCTAGTTCACAGTAGTCAAATCCTTCAGAATAATAGAATTTCAAGGCATGGAAGTATATATTTCTATTGTTGGCAAATTCATCGGAAAAGCTGTTATCCCCTCTGTGACAATCACTAAAAAGAATAAATTTTGAAGCATCATCAAAAGGAATAACTTTAGCATTTTTATAAGCTCTTGTAAGTCTATTATCAGATGACATGCTCTAATTTTCGTTAAATATCCGAAAATCCCGTTAACCATAGTAATTTGGTGTCTAAAAAAACGCTGTTACTTTTGTAACTTTGTGGCTATAAAGTAGACTAACCAAGTCATGGGAAAGCACGAGACAATGAAAATGCCGGTTAAGCACCTTATTAGTTTTGAAAAACTTTTAGAAAAGTATGATGAACATTTAAAAGGGAGCGATACTTTTTTAGCAGCCACTGCAGAGCGTATTTTAGCTGTTGAAAAAGGATTTCCTGAATTGCGAAATGGTTTTTCGGATTTTAGTTTATTAGAGAAAAATAAGGATTTGATAGAACGTATTTTACAAGATACGTTTACTGATGCTTTGAGTGGAAATGAGATTAAGATAGCCACGCTTCCGTATCAAGATATGATTATAAAATCGTCTAAGCGCTTTGAGAAAATAATTAAAGAAGCTGGCGAGGAATATGTACCGGAATTAAGAAACGTGGGTGATGATATGGATTATATCATGAGCTGTGTTGTGGTTTTAAATTTTCATTACGGTTACCAGTTAGATTTTAGTCGCCCTTATTTTTATGATATTCCAGATGCCGACGGGGTAATGCGTCATTATCGCATTTTATATAATGCCGATTTTATTGATATTATTCCTACTGAGAAGGCAAAAGAAGTTACACAGGAAGATTTAGACGAATTATTGGAAAATCCTACCGATGTTAAACTTTGGATGGATAAAATTCCACCAGAAAGTTTTATATCTAAAGGGTTTGTTATTGCCAATTTGTTTGATGTCACCATGGAACAGGCAATTTCGAATATAAAATCTAAATTGATTTCTAAGAATACCATACAGCCTACCAATTTCATGCATGAATTGCAAGAAACTTTTAAGTCGTTTTTTAGATTGCAAAATATAAAAGTAGGTTTTGCTGCTTTTGACCCTAAAAAAGATGAATTCGAGAAAGTTGCCGGTAAGGGGTTTGAAAGTTTTCTTTTAGGAGGTGAGCATCATATGAATTGTAAGACGGCTTTGTGCGCGGATTCTTATAAACAGTTAATTGACCAAAATTCTTATTTCACTATTACTAATATGGATCGTATGGTAGAGCGATCCGGGAATATGAACCCTTATAAAGTACTTAAGGAACAAGGAATACAAAGTGCCATTTTTGCTCCAATTGCTTTTGATGATAAACTTTTGGGCGTATTGGAAATAGTTTCTGAAAAAAAGGGTGTTCTCAATGGTGTAAACGCTCAAAAGTTAGATGATGTTTTGCCCTATATAGTTTCTGCCGTTGTACGAAGTAATAATGAAGAAAATAATAGAATAGACGCTATCATTCAGAACGAGTGTACTTCTGTGCATTCGTCTGTATATTGGAGGTTTAAAGAAGAAGCCAAACAATTTATTTTAGATGAAGCAGAGGGTAGGTCTCCTTCGTTTAAGGAAATTGTTTTTAGTGATGTCTACCCGTTGTTTGGTCAAATAGATATAAAAGATTCTTCCCAAGCTAGAAATTTAGCAATACAGAGAGATTTAATGATTCAGCTATCGGAAATAGATTATGTTCTTAATATTGCTATGAAGAAGTGGAAATTGCCAATCTACGAAGAGTTAATATTTAGAGTCAACAATCATTTAGATAGTATAAGGGAAATGCTTTATACCAATAGTGAGCAATCTATTTTTGATTTTGTAAAGGATGAAATAACGCCTGTTTTTGAGCATCTTAAAAAAGCTGATACGGAAATAGAAAATCATATTTTAGGTTACGAATCTAAAATTGATATGGGAACAGGTTCTTATTATGATCATAGAAAAAATTATGATGAGAGTGTAACAATAATTAACAAAAAACTATCTACTGTCATAGATAAAAGACAAGAAAGCGCGCAGGCAATGTTTCCACATTATTATGAGCGTTATAAAACTGATGGTGTTGAACATAATATGTATATAGGGGCGTCCATATCGGAGACTGCATCATACAATAGTTTGTATTTAAATAATCTTAGGTTGTGGCAGTTACAGGTAATGTGCGAAATGGAAAATGTGCATTATGCATTAAAACCAACATTACCAGTACCATTGGATGCTACTTCATTAATACTGGTATATAACACTTCATTATCTATTCGATTTAGAATGGATGAAAAACAATTTGATGTTGATGGCACCTATAATGCCAGGTACGAAGTTATTAAAAAGAGAATTGACAAGTCCTATATAAAGGGAACGGACGAACGTTTAACCCAAAAGGGAATGCTTTCCATTGTGTATTCACAGAAAAAAGATGAATTAGAATATTTGAGATATATTAAATTTCTTAAATCAAAAGGTTGTTTTACAAATAAAATTGAAATTGTAGAGCTAGAAGGTCTTCAAGGGGTTTCTGGTTTAAAAGCTATTAGAGCTGAAATATTATATAAAAGAGAGCAAGAGCCAGAGAAAACGTATACCTATCAAGATTTAATGGATGCTTTAAAAGAATAGGACTTCACTCAAAAGTTGTATTTTTCGTTCTGGACCAAAAAATTTGAAAGATACGGCAAATGCAATAACTGAAGCAATCATGCCTATCATGAAAATAGTGTAGGTCCAACGTAAAAGTGAATATTTTCTATTTAAAACAATTCCTAGAAAATATAAATCTTTAGTTAAAGAGGTGTAAATGTAGTCTTTGTCTTTAAGCATTTCATTAATGGCCCATTCATATTCATTTAATTTCATTTTGTGAAAATTACCGAAGAACAATAAGTTTACATTTTTATTTGCGACATCTTCTTTGGTGAATTCACCACTTGTAACATTGGGTCTAGTAGCTAAAACAGCTAATATCATAGATACTATACTAAAAAAAACAAATATAACAGTAGGGTAAATTAGATAGTCGTTCGATGGATTATCTAATTTCGGAATAAGATTAGATAAGGCTAGGGATATAATTATGGCATTAACCGATAATAGAATGTTTGCCTTTGTGTCGGCAATATCACTTAAAGTAATGTGGTTTTTTAATGTAACACGATATAGCGTTTGAATTCCACGATCCGGACTTTCGCTTTTAAACTGTGCTTTTAATCTTTCTTTTTTAGCTAGTTTTTTATTAGATTTCTTATCCTTAATTAACGCTCTTAAGTTTTTGTCTTTCTTTTCAAGCCAATTTTCTTTTGCGTAATCCGTATAATATTGGTGCTCAGTCCTAAATACTTGAATATTAGTTTGTATCCAGTCTTTTTGAGAATAACTTTTAACACCTAATAAATCGAGTTCCTCTCGTAATAAATCAGAAGTTTCTAAATAGCTACTTTGAGCAAAATGGGAAGAATCTGCATCGCGAATAATTTCCTCCATTAAGTTCGTGGGTTTAGTATTCCACTTTGTGGCCATTATACATTCTTTTACTTTTGCTATATTATCTATGCTATACCCTTCTTTTGTCAAAAATTCCTCGGCTATTTCACAACTGCTTTCCTCATGGTTGTGGATGCCTTTTGTGTAACCGGTATCATGAAGCCAAGCCACAAGTTCTATAATCTCCTTTTCTTGATCGGATAGAGAACATGATTCCAATATTTGTTTAGTACTTTTGACAACTCGTTGGGTGTGTCTAAGGTTATGGTATAAGAACTTCTTATCCAAATTATTAGTAAGTAATTCAACTACAAACTTTTGAGTATTGTCTATTAAGTTCGACATGTAAGAAATTGGTTAAAAGTACCCAAATTACAAAAATTTAAAGAGGGTTTTTGCACTATGAGAAAATATTATAGTTATCTATTGGTTTTTATGCTTATTACAAGCTGTGCTACGTTTAATACTAAATATGTAGATGAAAATTATGCCAATAACGTAAATGAGGCCAAAGAAATTTCACATACTTTTTATTTAATAGGAGATGCGGGTTTGTCGCCTATGGGAGGAATGAATCCTGCGCTTAAGATTTTTAAAGATAAATTAGACAAAGCAGATAAAAACAGTACGGCAATTTTTTTAGGAGATAATATTTATCCTGCCGGCTTGCCGGACCCTAAAGATTCTACAGTAGCTTTTAGAATTGCAAAAAATCATTTGGATGCCCAAATAAATACACTGGCAAATTTTAAAGGACGTCCACTTTTTATACCAGGTAATCACGATTGGTATACGGAAGGGTTAATAGGTCTTGAGAGAGAAGAAAATTACATTAAAAATGCATTAAAAGAAAAAGATCCTTTTTTACCTGAAAATGGCTGCCCTATTGATGTTGTAGAAGTCGGTGATGATATAGCCATTATTGTAATTGACACAGAATGGTATTTAACCAATTGGGATAAACGCCCAGATATAAATGATAAATGTGATATAAAAAGTAGGAGCAAGTTTTTTTTGGAACTTGAAGATGCTATAAAAGATTACCGTGATCGTACAACGTTGATAGCCATGCACCACCCAACAAATAGTTATGGTGAACATGGCGGCCAATATTCGTTAAGAAAACAATTTTATCCTAAAAAAATGGCTGTGCCTTTGCCAGTTTTAGGAACCTTAGTTAATGTGCTAAGAAGCACTTCAGGAGCATCTGTAGAAGACGTTAATAATAAGCGTTATAGAGAATTAATGAACAGGGTCACAACTTTGGCCCAGTATTCAGACCGAGTAATTTTTGCATCAGGACATGAGCATACCTTACAATATTTAGTTGAAAAAAACACACCACAAATTGTAAGTGGATCTGGGGCAAAAGAAGGTTTTACACGTTTGTTAAACGGTTCTCGGTTTAATACGGGAAAAATGGGTTATGCTACTTTGGAAGTTTATATAGATGGCTCATCTAGAGTACGATTTTATGGAGTAGATAAAGATGAAAAAGAAGATTTTTTGTTTACCGATCAAGTATTTCCACCTATCCAAATAGAACATAAGGGAGTGTATAGTACTTCTTTTGTAGATTCTGTAAATGCATCTGTGTACACCAAAGAAGAAATTGATAAAAGTAGGTTTTTTAAAGGTATTTGGGGTGAACGCTATAGAAAGTACTATGGTATCGAAGTAAAAGTGCCTACCGTAAATCTTGATACATTAATGGGTGGATTGATACCTGTAAAAAAAGGGGGAGGTCATCAGTCTAAATCATTACGTCTTCAGCGCAAAGATGGTAGAGAATATGTTATGAGAGCTTTAAAGAAAAGCGCAGAACTTTACCTACAATCAATGGCTTTCCAAGACCAATATGTGCTCGAAGATTTAAAAGAAACGTATACTCAAGAGTTATTACAAGATTTTTATACAGGGTCACATCCATATGGGCCGTTTACAATAGGGATTCTTTCAGATGCTGTAGGTATATATCATACAAATCCAAAGTTGTACTATGTCCCTAAACAACCTGCATTAAAAGAGTTTAACGATTCATTTGGCAATGAGTTATATATGATAGAGGAGCACGCAGGAGATGGTCATAGTAATTTAGCAAGTTTTGGATATTCTAATAATTTAAAAAGCACCGATGGTATGCTTGAAGATTTACGGGACGATGAAAAATATGAGGTCGATAAGGATTTATATCTAAGGGCAAGACTTTTTGATATGGTATTAGGAGATTGGGATAGGCATGTAGACCAATGGCGATGGGCGGAATTTGAAGACAAGGAAAAGGATAAAATAGTTTATAGACCGGTACCTCGAGATCGTGATCAAGTATTTTCTAAAATGGGAGATGGGGCTTTAATGAATGTTGCAACACGTATTATACCCGGATTAAGACTTATGGAAGGCTTTAACGATGAAATAAGAAGTGTTAAGGGTTTTAATTCTTCCCCTATGACCTATGTTTTAGATATTTCGTTATTAGGCGAAACAAAAAAAAGTGAATGGTTAGCCCAGGCTAAGTATTTGCAAGACCATTTAACTGCAGCTGAAATAGATAAAGCTTTTATGGCATTCCCAGTAGAGGTAAGAGACAAAACTGTTCTTGAAATAAAGAATACACTCTTGGCTCGTTTAAGTCATATTCAAGAAACTGCAGAGGAATACTATAAAATAATAAATAAGTATGCGGTGGTATCTGGAACCGATAAAGATGATTGGTTCGAAATAAACAGACTCAATGAAAACGAAACAGAAGTAAAAGTATACCGCAATATAGGCGATGAGAAAAAGCGTCTGTTTTATTATAAGGTATTTACAAAAGAAGATACTAAAGAACTTTGGGTATTTGGTTTGGATGATGATGATATTTTTGAAGTTAAAAACCCGTCGAATTATTCAGGAATTAAAGTCAGGGTAATTGGGGGTCAAAATAATGATATTTATAGAGTTGCGAACGGTAAAAATATTGCACTTTATGATTTTAAAAGCAAGAAAAACACTTTTGAAGAAACAGGTGGGGCAAAGGTTAAATTATCAAATGATTATGAACTAAACACATACCAACCACTTCAATTAAGAAATAGTTTTAATCAAATTATCCCGACCATTGGGTATAATCCTGATGATGGCGTGCGCATAGGCTTCGTAAATACGTTTACGTATAACGGTTTTAGACAAAACCCATTTACGCAGCAACATACCTTTGCAGCTTCCTATTATTTTGCAACAAGCGGTTTTGATTTTAAATATCAAGGTGAATTTGCACATATTTTTGAGAATTGGAATGCAGAGTTGTCAACAAGGTTTACGAGTCCTAATTTTGCAATTAACTTTTTTGGTTATGGGAATAATGCTGAAAATTTTGATGATGATTTAGGTCTAGATTATAACCGTGTTAAATTTAGACAAATAGAGTTTACACCATCCTTAGTTTGGCGCGGACAATTAGGGGCTAAAGTAAAGCTTGGGTTGTCGTATCAAAATATAAGTGTGGAGGAAACTGACAATAGGTTTATAAATACTTTTTATCAGCAAAACGGGGAGGAAACTAATAGCGATTTTATTGGTGCTCACGCTTCTTACTCTTATGAAAATAAAGATAATGCTGCTTTTCCTACGTTAGGCATGTCTACCTCTTTGCAAGTAGGGTTTAAAGATAATATTACAGAAGATGGCGGAAATTTTGGTTATATAATACCTTCGTTGGGTATTGACTATAGATTAATACCTAATGGTCGTTTGGTATTTGCGACGAAATGGAAAGCACATTTTAATGTTGGCAATGGTTACGAATTTTACCAAGCGGCAAGTATAGGTGGTTTAGACGGATTACGAGGATTAAGAAATCAAAGATTTACCGGTAAAACATCATACTATCAAAATACAGATATTAGATTTAGCTTAAATAAAAAGCGAACACGATTATTACCAATGGCAATAGGTGTTTTTGGTGGTTTTGATTATGGTAGAGTTTGGGTTCCTGAGATGAATTCTGGAAGATGGCATACTTCGTACGGGGGAGGTTTTTTCTTGAACGCCTCAGATATTATTACCATTAATACAGCACTTTTTACGAGTAAGGATGGACCTCGATTTACTTTTGGATTAGGATTTGGTTTTTAACTTCAGAGATTAATTTAAGGAATAGGAATATAAGTTTCCTCCTGTTCCATGAGATTGCTCATCCGAAATAAGAAGTGTATTCTCATTAAGAAAACAAACCGATTCTAATTGAGAACGAGCTCCTAAATCTATCTCTTGCATATTTCCTTTGGAGAAATCATCCCAAGTGAAATCGGTAAATACAAAAAGTTTACCATAACTAAGAGCTACAATTTTATCTCCTTTTGGTGAAATATCCATTGATGTAATTTGACAAATTTTCCAATCCGCACAAGGGGTAAAAGAGCCTATAAATGTAGCTTCGTATTTTCCTTTAGTATCGGGTACGGAATAAATATGAGCTTCTCCCGTAAACGGGTTAGACCTATTCTTGGTTATTATATAAAGTTTGTTGCCATAATGGAATAAAGCTTCTGCATCATATAAAAGCTTATCTTTTTTTGGAGGAAAATCTTTTTGGTCTGGGTAATACAATTCAATTTTTTCAGCATCAATCTTGCTTCCTGGCTCATTGGTTGGGTTGGGTAATTTGTATATGACCAGGTTTTTACGGTGATTAGAATTGTTTCCTAAATCGGCTATATATAGATTGTCATATTGATCTTTGGCAAGATCTTCCCAATCGTGATTACTACCATTTTTAACTTCTAAACTTTTTATGATCTCTCCCTTAAAATCAACTTGATAAATTTCATCTTTGTTCCCATTATCTTCAACTATCCATACTGTGGAATCATTAAAGGTTGTTAAGCCAGAAATCTCTTTTAAACTACCTGGTAAGTCGGTGATTATTTTTAATTGGCCATAATTGGTACACGAAGTTAAGGTGATCGTTAAAACTAATATTGAAATTATTTTTTGGTTCATATTATTCTATTATTGGCATGAATATTTCCGCATTCCAGCGCAAGGCATCACCACCCATATTAGGGTTGTTAAAAAAGAACTCAATAGGTTTTTTGTCTACTTCTATATTATTTTTTTTAGCATAATTTAAAAGTGTATACCAAGCTCTGTCCGAAGTCATATAATTGCCATTGTAAATTGCCTTTAAAGATCTACGACCAGTAAAGTCCTTATAGATAAGGTTTTTTATGATCGGAAGGGAATCTGTTTTAATAATTGGGTAGCAAAAGTTAAAGGCAATACTATCATTTTGCATATTCCAGTGAGATGTTTCGATAAAGGGGACTCCATTTAATTGTATGCTATTGTTAGTTATTACAGAATTTAAAAATGGATAGCTCTCCATCATTGCAAACGCTTTTTTACTTTGTACTGTCTTATGAGTTACACAAGCACAATAAGTGGCAGGTAATTTTTCTTCACCAATAAAATTTACTTTAAAATCTTTAAGATGGTCATTTAAGTTTTCAATAAAATCTATGACCGTTTTTCTGGCTTTCTTTTCAAAATTTGTATCTGTAAATGGAATAAAAAATTTGTTTTGAAAACTATGGTCTGGATCTTTTACATCTACGATTAATTGTGATGTTGAATCTGTAATCGATGAAATTCTCCAATTATAAATATGCGTTGAATCTGTTAAGTGTATAGTTTGTTTTAAATTCTCTAGATTATCTATTTGTTGAATAGTAGCATTTGTTAGTGATTGATTCCATGCTTTTAAAGTTTGGTTGATAACTCCAATATTGGTCTTTGCTATCACTCTTACTTGGTAGTCCTGTGGTTTTATTAAAAAATACCAAATTAGTCCAATAGAAACAACAGTTATTACAATAATAAAACCTCTTTTCATTCTATTAAGTTGGGTGTAATAATCTAATTAATTTTCATTTTAATTTTAGAGTTTAAAAGTGCTCCAATATTTCTACCTTGACTAACGCCAACCTCTATTGCTGCTCTATAATGTATACCACCATACATTCTGCTCATGGCAGCTTCGTCCGCAGCCTCATTAAAAGAGTTAAAATTTCTTATAGGTAATCCATATGGTATTTCAGTGTCATCTGCAAAGTTGAAATTTTCACCAAAAATATTTGTTAAAGCTGTTGCTGCAGCTCCTGAAACTACGCTGTGGCCGCTTGTGTATTCAGGAAATGGAGGGGTTTGTAAAATTGGTTTCCAGTTCTCGTCTATATGTTGGTTAATAAGTGTTTCAGGTCTTATTAAATTACTTCTATATTTTTCGTCCCAACAACTAATAAAACCATCTGCAATTGCTAATGAAGTTTTGGTATATGCAAAAACAGTATCATCGAAATCACTATCTGTTTTTTTACATGCTATTTTTGTGATTCCAATCCAATGTGCACCCGGAGTTATTTTTTTAGTTGCAAACATTAAGTGACCCCTAGTAACCGAAACGTATGGGTTACAGTCCCAAAATTTAGCCATTGCTACTTCATCGGATTCATCTCCCTCTGCAGTAATTTTATTACTAACTTCATAAACCTCAAGTAACTCTTTGTAAAAGTCGGAGTCTTTTTCCATGGAAAATACAGGTGGTGGTACTGGTTTAAATTGCGCTGCTGAATCTAAAACAAAAGGGCGTATTTTACTCCAATGAGGTTCAATGCCATCCATATATGCAGGAGGTGTAGGTTGCCATCTAGAAGCATCATCTGTATCTACAGTAAACTTAGGCATCGTCCGTGTTTGGCTGTAATTGTCCTTGCTCATCCATTCTTTAATATGTTCGGCAACTTTTAATCCGTAGGTTTTAGAAACTTCAAATTCCGTTTCGTTGATCTTTCTCCATTTATTGAATAGGCTGTCTTGTAAAACATCAAATTTATCTTCAGAGAAGATAAGTTGACGACTAATATTCATATGCGCGATTAAAGCCGATAATTGGGGGTTAATACCAGAAATAGTATCTATTTCGGGAATCGGTTTCAAATCGGTCAATTGACCAGCAAGCGATTGGTAATCGGGGTTTGTTTGTGCTATGATCTCATAGGCGGCAATATTTGGATAAGCAAATATTCTACTAGCTACCGGTGGGGAAAAAATATCATGAATCATTATCTCTATAACATGATCTATTGAGTTATGTAATTCATCGGGCGATATTTGAATAGGCTCTTCTTTCTTGGTGCAACTAACAAGAAAAAGACTGATCATTAAAAGTGTAATATACCTTTTCATAGTTTTATCTTTCACGTATTTTATAAACTTCTGCTGCTTCGTTATTAAAAGTAAGCAATAAGTAATTTTCATTGTTTGAATGGATTATATTCATCTTTCTAATTGATTTCCCCATTAATTTCAATCCAATTTTGTTGGCTAAGATAATATTGTTAGCATCATTTATCAAAGCCCCAGGAAAAGAATCGAAACGACCATGATATGGCTTAACACCAAAATAATTACCAGCTGCTAATATTTCTGTCTTGTCATCACCATCAAAATCGTATTCTAAAAAAGACATAATGGGAGCTAGCTGTAAATCTAAATCAAAAGCTACAAAAGTAAATTTGCCATTGTCATTGCGTAAGTACCCAGAACTTAATGTATGTACTTTTTGAATTTCAGCATTGGACAAAATTTCTGGATTCAATATTTCCTCAATAGATTTTCCAGCAAATGAGGTGTAATTGTTGAACTTTTTACGAAGGAAAACTAATTGACTTGATAGTTCTTTTAAGCCATCTATTGGATAATTTTTACCATTTTTATATGTACTAACGATTGTTTCGGTATCCCCATTTTTATCCAGGTCACCATAATACATCAACATTGGATGATCTGGTGATGCAGTAAATTTTGTGTTCATACCCCAATTGCCTAACAAATAATCTTGGTCGCCATCACCATCAATATCAAAACTGGAAACAGTTTGCCATAATCCATTGATTTTTTTATTTGTTAAGGGGAATGTTTCAGAAAATTTACCTTTTTTGTTTTGAAAGAAACGGGGTGACATCCACTCACCTACAAACAAAATATCTTCCCAACCATCATTGTTAAAATCTGTCACGACAGCATCTGTAACCATTCCTAATTCTTTAAAGGGACTAGCAGCTACAGTAAAGTTGCCATTGGTATTTTCTAATAAATAGCTATTTGGTTTTTTGCCGTAATCTGCACTTATAGATTGATTGCAAACTAAAACATCTAAGTCGTTATCCTTGTCATAGTCTAGTTTTAGTAGCAATGATGCGTTTTCATAAAACTCTGGAAATTCTTTTTTGCCAAAAGTGCTATCATTTGCTGTGTAATAACTATCCGTAAGTGGGTTCATTTTATTGAAAAAATCAGCCCCACCAGTGCCTATAATCAAATCGTTTTTTCCATCATTAGTAAAGTCGCCAATAAGCGATGTTATATCTTCTTTTATACTATCGTTTTTAACTTCAGGAAATATTCTTAGGTGAAAAGTAGAATCGCCCTGTATATAAATTTGGGAAGGAAAGTACTTAGAACCACCAAAAAATACGTCTTCTTTACCGTCTTCATTTAAATCCCCAACACTTACTGCAGGACCTCTATCGGACATTTGGTACGGAATTAACTTTTGACGTAAATAGTCGCTGTAGGTATCTTCAATATGTATATAGTTTATACCTAGATTATTAATTGTTTTCTCAAAAATTGACTTTGTTTTTGGATGTAAGGATTGGTAAACAAATGGCCTGGTGTTTTCTGGCTTAATATTTAGTGTTTGGTTGGTTGTAATATGTTTAATTGTTTGAGCACTTTTATTTGGCCAAATAATGAGTAAAGAATCGACTGTATTAAGATCATTATAACCAAAATGAATTATAGGTTCAGAAGAGGCTTGAAATCCACGTACGGTATACATTTCTTTAAATTGTTTTGTGCCATTAGAATATGAAAATATTTTGGTACCTATTCCTTGTCTGTTTTGGTCAGTATAGTTTAATTTAATTTTTAACCAACTGTTTTTATTATTAGTTGTGTTTTCTTGAATTAACGCCGCACTATACAGGTTGTTGGTTACCAAATCTAAATCGCCGTCATTATCTAAATCTCCATAAGCTGTTGCGCCAGAGATAATTGTATCTTGAGCAATCCATGTTTTAGATTCATCTATAAATTTAAGATTTGATGAACCTTTAAATATCATATTTCCTATGAAACCAGATGGCATCAATTCCAGTGCCTTTTGGTCTACAAGGTTAGTATTGTTTATTTTTTGTCTAATATTCTCGTTTGAAATGTAATTAATGTAATCGAGGTCGTTTGGTCTTTTTGGGATACCATTACTAATGTATATATCTTGTTCACCATCTTGGTCGTAATCTCCAAAAAGGGCGCTCCAACTCCAGTCGGTAGCCGCTACACCACTAATGAGTGCAGTTTCTAGGAAAGTACCATCTGGTTGATTTATAAAAAGCATATTTCTAGTATATTGATTATGATAACCAAAAGTTTGGGTTTTGAGTTTTTGAATTTGAATATCATCATCCCCTTCAGATGTTTTTAAGACGATTTCATCTTGTGCCAACATATCTAAAGAAATTAAATCGGGCAAGCCATCATGGTTTATATCTGCTACATCACTACCCATTGAAAATCTAGAGGTATGACCAAAATATTGTTTTAAACTTTCTTTAAAAGTGCCGTCGCCATTATTTAAATAGTAGTAATCATCTTCGTGAAAATCATTGCCAATATATAAATCGGGATAACCATCTTGGTTAAAATCAGAAACAGCAATACCTAAGCCATAGCCGTTAGTACCTCCATAGATACCTGCTTCTTCACTAACATCTACAAAACGACCATTATCATTCCGTAATAATTTGTCGCCTGTTTCGTAATTTCTCTTAAAACGCACGTTTGCATTACCGTAAGAATCTTGAGTATGCACTGCATGATTTAATAAATAAATATCAAGGTCACCATCCAAATCATAATCCAAGAAGGCGGCCGATGAACTATACGATTCAAAATCAAGGCCATAGTCAGATGCACTTTCTTTAAATGTAGTATCTCCTTGATTTATAAAAAGCTCATTATGACCGTTAAACCCGTTTAGACCAACTACTGCGCAAACGTAGATATCCAGAAGTCCGTCACCATTTACATCACCCATAATTGTCCCGGTATTCCATGAGCTATTACCTTCAACACCTGCAGTTGCAGTTATATCTTCAAATTTCAGATTTCCTTTATTGAGGTACAATTTGTTTTTTACTTGATTGCCCGTTAAATAAATATCTGGCAGGCTGTCGTTATTTATATCACCAATAGCAACACCACCACCATTATAAAAATAGAGGTAATCTAAAATACTAAGGTCTTTAGTCGGGGTAAGGGTGTTTTCAAAAGTTATTCCTGTTTCACTCGAAGAACGTTGAATAAATAGCTCGCCAGAATTTTGCTCACAACCAATGCAAAAAATCAATAAGCTTAAAAATAAAATGCTATTTTTCATTTAATTTATAAAGTTTTGGACTTTCATTATTGATTGCAGTAATTATAAATTGTTTTCCATTTTTATCTTTCAGAACTTGAATATGTTTTACTTCATTTCGTATAAAGAATCCACTATCCGCATAATTTTGCCATTCAAAACCAAGTTTGCCGTCACCTAATAAAACATTTCCATAATTAGCATCCAGCCTAGAGTATTGTGGTTTAAATTCGAAATTATTACCTGCCATTACTAGGTCTAAATTTCCATCTTTATTGATATCTAAACATTGAATACCACAAATACAGGAAAATTGTACTTGAGGTGGTAATATCTTTATAGTAAAATTCCCATTACCGTCATTTATTGCAATAACAGATTCAGAAATACTGGATAGTTTTAGAATGGTATTATCTAATACATTTTTTGGAAAAAGTTCATGAATAGTTCTCTTGGCATAATCTGATGCTTTGATGTTTTTCTTTTTCAGGGCTAATATCTGTGATGTAAGCTCTTTCTTTTGGTGTAGAGGATAATCTCCACCATCATAATTTTGGGTCGTAATTTGCTCTATGGTACCATCATTGTCAAAATCATTTACCCACATTTTCATAGGTTTGCCCGGTTTAGGTTTGTAATGAAGATTGCTGCCCATATTGCCTAAGATCAAATCTTGGTCGCCATCATTATCCAAGTCGTAACCTGCAACAGCTCCCCACCATCCATTTAGGCTGTCAAGTGAAGTTTTATTGTAACTTAATCTTCTGCCAGAGTTCTTGTAGATTTTGGGGCTTCCCCAATCGGAAACCGTTACCAAATCTTTTTTACCGTCACCATCCATATCTAACCATTTAGCATCAGTAACCATGCCTGCATCTTTTAAATCGTAGGCAGCGCGTTCGGAAACATCTGTAAAAGTACCGTTTCCATTATTTAATAGAAATAAATGATCTGGATTAATGCCATACGTGCTAACAACACTTCTGGAACCTATAAAAACATCTATATCTCCATCATCGTCAAAATCTGAAGGGGCAATAACAGCTACATTTTTATTCGTCGTCGGCAGTTTATTACTGCTTATTGTAAAATTACCATTCCCATCATTTAGATATAAACGAATTCCATAGGTGCCTTGCATACCTAGTTCATTACCTCCAGTACCAACCATTAAATCTAAGTCTCCATCATTATCAGAGTCAAAAAATGCTGCGGCAGTATCTTCTAAAGATGATTCGGTTTCAAAATATTTAACAATAGGTTTCGACAGTGAGCCATTTCCTGTATGTAAATACAGGGCACCTGATTGGTCTTTCCCGCCACCAATGAAAATATCATCATTACCGTCACCATTAACATCACCTACGGTTAATCCAGGACCCTCTTCTGCTAAGGATCTAGAAATTAATCCTTCATTGTCAAAATCCATGTAGTTGTTTTCTTCATGTATCAACAAAGTATTATTTTCTATTTGTTTTAATAGAGTTGGGTTATTTTGTTTTATAGGTTTAAAAATTTCTTTCGCATCATCTTGAACAAATGTTATTGATTGATTCGCCTTTACATTTGTAAGCTTTACAGTTGCATCATTTGGCCATATAATTCTAATAGAATCCAATTCTTTTGTGGCGCCAAGACCAATGGTCATAGGGTAATCTACAGAAGATTGAAAACCTCTCGACGGCATTAAAGTTTGGTCAATAACATTGTTTGGGTAGTATAAACGAGCAATAGTTCCAACGCCAAATTTATTACCATCGGATCCTTTGAAATTCAGTTTTATGAAATTATTTGTCGATTGGGATTCTGAATTGTTTCTGTAAATAAAAGTTTCCATGTTAACATTGTTAACTACAAGGTCTAAATCACCATCATTATCTAAATCACCATATGCGGAGCCATTAGAACGGCTAGGGATTTCGAATCCCCATTGTTTGTTGTAATTACTAAAGGTAATGTCACCATTGTTTCTGTATGCATAATTTGGCAAAGGTGTAACAGGCATTTTATTTATAATAGAATCAATGGACTCTTTCCTACCTGTCAATGCCATTTTTTGGATGATTTCATTTGCAAAAAAATCTACAAAATCTAAATCGGTTAAATCGTGATTAATACCGTTTGTAACGTAAATATCTTTTAGGCCATCGTTATCCATGTCAAATAACAACCCAGACCAACTCCAATCTGTTGCTTCAATACCGCTGTAATACGCCACTTCTGAAAATGAACCATTCCCATTATTTAATTGTAAAGTGTTTTGGATATACTGTTGATGAAAGTCTTTGCTTTGTTTTAGTTTGAAAACATTGTAGCCTTCAAATTCCATAACTGATTTTACACGCTGGTCTGGCTCTGGTAGCATGTCGGTAATAAAAATATCTGTTAGTCCGTCATTGTTAATATCAGCCATATCAACACCCATAGCAGAAAGGCTAAGATGATTGGTCCATTTTTGCACCTCTTCGGTAAACGTACCATCTTGGTTGTTGATGTATAAATAATCGCGTTCGTAAAAATCGTTAGAAACATAAATATCCGGATAAAGGTCGTTGTTTATGTCAATAACCATTACTCCTAGTCCAAAACCAATAAGGCTGCCATAAATTCCTGCTTTTTCACTTACGTCTACAAACTTTCCATTATCATTTCTAAGTAGCATGTCGCCAACTCCTCTAAAAATTTTTGGCACACCTTCCCAATCTTGAGCTCTTACTTCTCGTTGTTCTGCATAGCCAAGACTACTTACAGGAATATTGCTATTGTTTAAAATATAGGCGTCTAAATCGCCATCTTTATCATAGTCAAAGAAAGAGGCGTGTGTTGAAAACCCAGTTTCTGCTAAATTATATTCATGCGCTTTTTCCGTAAACGTACCATCACCTTTATTTATGTAAAGGTCATTATCATGGTTGTTGCCTTCCATATTACCAGCATTACTAACATAAATATCTAGTAAACCGTCATTATTTATGTCGGCCATGACTACCCCTGTAGACCAAGGTTTGTTTCCGGAAATTCCTGCAGTTTCAGAAATGTCTTCAAATTTGAAATCACCTTTGTTTAGGTAGAGTTTATTAGGCTCCATATTTCCTGTAAGAAATATGTCAGAAAGACCATCATTATTTATGTCTCCAATTGCTACGCCGCCACCATTATAAAAATTTCGGTATTTAAATATGTTAAACTCTTTGGAGTTTTGCACCTTGTTTATAAATGAAATGCCAGTTTTCTCCGAAGGTAATAAAGAAAAAAGTGTGGGTTTTAATTCTTTAATTGATTTATTAGAATCATTTTCAGAGCTACAGGAGTAAAAAAGTGTGAAAAGAAAGCTAAGTAAGAATAGCTTAGGCAAAATTGATTTCATTCTTAAAATTTTATGATAGTATTTCCAAAACATTATGAATTAAGATATTGTACATAGATAAAAGGAAATTTTCTGGTAATTTTTAGTATAAAAGATATTTGTAGATTACAATAAATTAGTACTCTGCTTTATTTATTTTAATAATGCTAAAAAGAATGAATCATTCATAAATGAGCATCTAAAAATTTACCTGCAAGATAGCCAAATACCTACTATTTGTTAGCGTATATAATTAAAAGTCAGTGTTAATATTTACCGAAATCGTTGTAGACGATGTTATAAAAAATGAATTATTAGTTTTTCATGTGTTGAATTTAGAAGTAATGAAAATAATCCAATATATTTAACCTTGACTAAATAACAAACAACAGACCAAATGATAGGGATTTTATCTTTTTTAGGCTTTACAGCCTTAGTAGCAATAATTTCATATTTCGCAACAAGAAGTACCAATGAGCAAACTTCAGATGGGTATTTTTTAGGGGGAAGGAGTTTAACAGCGGGAGTTATTGCCGGGTCATTGTTGTTAACTAATTTGTCTACAGAGCAAATTGTGGGTTTAAACGGTAGTGCATATACAGACGGTTTGTCTGTCATGGCTTGGGAAACTTTGGCAGCAATAGCTATTGTTGTTACTGCAATATTTTTACTTCCAAAATATTTAAAAGGAGGCCTGACCACAATACCTCAGTTTTTGGCAAAAAGATTTGATGTAACTACAAAAACTATTACTTCGGGCTTATTCCTTACAGGTTATGTAGTAGTATTACTGCCGGTAATTCTGTATTCTGGATCCGTTGCAATTAGTGGAATGTTTGATGTGCCTACATTATTAGGCGTTTCTGATAGTACGGCATTGGTAATTTGTATTTGGGGTATAGGTCTTATTGGATCTGTATATGCCGTTTTCGGAGGTTTGAAGGCGGTTGCGGTTTCAGATTCTATAAATGCCGTTGGATTGTTGATAGGAGGATTGCTTATTCCGATATTCGGATTGATGGCAATTGGTGACGGAAGTGTTTTTGAAGGCTTGGATATTTTGGTAAGTACAAATCCAGAACGTTTTGATTCTACTGGAAATACAGGGCAAGAGGTTCCATTTTCAACTATTTTTACCGGAATGATGTTAGTGCAGTTATTTTACTGGGGAACCAATCAACAAATAATTCAAAGAGCTTTAGGGGCAAAGAATTTAGCAGAGGGTCAAAAAGGATTGTTGTTAGCTTCTTTCTTAAAAATACTAGGTCCATTAATCTTGGTGTTGCCAGGTATGATCGCTTACAATTATTTCGATGGAGGTTTAGCGTCTAGCGATTTAGCGTATCCGGAATTAGTAAGAGCGGTATTACCAAAGCCATTAGTAGGTTTTTTTGCGGCAGTATTGTTCGGAGCAATTTTAAGTTCTTTTAATAGTGTCTTGAACAGTTCTGTAACCTTGTTTGGTATTGATATTTATAAACAACATATTAATCCAGATGCGCCAGAAACTACAGTGGTTAAATATGGTAAAATTTTTGGAATTTGTCTTGCCTTGGCGGCGATGTTCATAGCCCCATTAATTGCTAATGCAGGTAGTTTGTTTAACTACTTACAGGAAATTAATGGTATTTACAGTATTCCAATCTTTACCATTATAGTAGTAGGCTATTTAACGAAAAGAGTACCTGCAATTGCTGCCAAAATTGGAATTATATCTGGTTCGGCTTTATATATTATTAGCCAGTTTTGGCTAAAGGGAAAGTTTATTGATGAGGCGTTAGAAAATGCAAGTACATCGGGAATTACGGATCCAGCACAACTTAAATTAATTGAGGCTGAAGCGTATCCTCATTTTTTACATATTATGGCCATATTATTTGTTACGAATATTATTATTATGCTTGTTATTGGAGCACTAAAACCTCGTAAAGAACCTTTTGTTCTTGAGTATACTGACCAGGTGTCAATTACTCCATACAAGTATGTAAACCAAGTAGGTATTGCAATATGTTGTATTGTAATCGGTATCTATGTATATTTTGCTAGGTAGAAAAGCTGATGAAATTAGCTTTGTAGTGTAGTTTTAAAATATAAGTAACTCCCTCGGATTACAGTAAGTAATTTGAGGGAGATTTGTTTTGTGCATACTTGATTATTAGTTAGGATGGTAATTTTTATTGCTTAATGTCAAATATTTGTAATACCACAGTACAGAGTGATAATACGAAAGATTTAGATATTATTAGATATGTTTTATGTAGAAAATGGGGCATGGTTTTGTTTTAAGAAAAGCATGTTTTAGATGTATTGTTACTAAAATTTAGGATTGTATAAAAAATCCTTCTAATTATTGGATTTGGATGGGTATATAGATAAAGGCAGTAACAATCTTGTTATATTGTTTATATTATTGAGCGTGAATAGTTTAGGTGCGGGGTATATAAGCGAAAAGGCCTCCAATTTTATTGGAGGCCTTTTTAACTTAAACTTAAAATTATTTGTACTTAGTATCCTGGGTTTTGCACCAAATTAGGATTTGCAAGTAATTGTGCTGGTGGAATAGGGAACACATTGTAATCGTCGTTGTTTATAGTTCCTTCCGCTTTAAATAACCAATCTCTACCAAATTGACCGAAACGAATTAAATCGTTACGTCTCCAAGCTTCTTGGTATAATTCTCTACCTCTTTCATCTAAAATATCTTGCTCAGAAACTGTTCCTAACAACTCTTGTGTGTTACGAATTGTTCTTAGGTCGTTAATCATAGCTGTTGGGTCACCACCGCTTCTAAAAATAGCTTCAGCTTTCATTAAATGTGCATCTGCATATCTGAAAACGATTTGGTGACTAATTGAGGCATCACCATTTCTAGCAGCATATTTTTGAATACGAATACCAGTAGTTTCATCATTATTGATGAAATTAACAGCTCCAGAACCATCTTTAAATTCTCTTTTAAAAGTAAGAGGAGCACCTTGTCTATCTTCTAATGGTGTTCCATCCAAGGCGTACTGTTGGTTGATAAGAAAACCATAACCAACATTAGAACCATTAACATAACCATCTTTTTCAGCAGCATAAGGTTGATTTGCAAAAGGAACGCCAATAGTTGGTACACCACCTCTACGTTCTTCTTGACCATTTGCAGGATTTTGAGAAGCATCTAATTCGTTAAATTCAGAATCACCTTCGAATAGGTCATAAAACTCAGCAAGCGTACTAAAACCGTTCCAACCACCACCTTGTATGCTGGTGTTGTTGTAGTGAAGTCCCATTACTACTTTATTTATCGTATTCGCTTCTAAAGACCAGATAGTCTCAGTATCCGCGTCTGGTAAGAAAAGGTCAAAATAACCATCTTGTAAAGCATAACCGTCAGCAGTAATTGCATCAACTAAAGAAATTACTTCAGCCATATCGCCTGAATCAGGAGTACCTCCAACATAGATATGCTTGTTCAAAAGAACTTTAGCCTTTAAATATCTGGCTGCAGCTTTGCTGGCTCTACCGTTTGCATCTCCACTTAAAGCTACTGTTGCCGGTGCATTGGTAATGGCAGTTTCCAAGTCAGCAAGTATAAAATCTAAAGCTACTTGACCAGTTAGTACTTCTGGAATACTTGATGATGGTAAAGAAGTATCTCTAAAAGGGACTTGTCCAAAGTTGTCTAATATTACCCACATACTATAAGCTCTCAGGAAGCTTGCATCACCAATATTAGTTGCTGAGGGGTTACTTCTTGAGTCTAGAACCTGAGATGCTTGTAATTGGTAAGAATTCCATTTTTGGAAAAGATTTACGATGAACGTATGTTGGCCATCCCAGTCATGAGTGTGCATTACTCTCCAAAGTCCATTATCGCCCCAGTCACCACCACGGGTAGGTATTAAATGTTCATCTGAGGTTACCTCTTGAAGAGCGAAATAATCTTCTTGTACGGCATATTGTCCTGCTAGAGTACCATACAGATTTGTTACGGTTGATGAAGGGTCAGCTAATCCTTGAAACCCTTCAGAAATGATTGAATCTGTTTCTTCTATTTCTAAGTCGGTACAGGAAGTAACCCCTACCAACGATAGAATAGAAAGCGTTAAGATTTTAAAATTATTTTTCATGATATACAATTTTTTTAATTAAAATGATGCGTTAATACCAAAAGTAAAAGTTCTTGGTCTTGGATAAGAGCCATAATCTATACCTCTAGATGGTACACCTGAACCTAAATCACCTGTATTAGCAGTAACTTCTGGGTCTAAACCACTGTAATCTGTAATCAAGAATAGGTTTTGACCTGTTAATGATAGTCGTAGAGAGCTAAATGCTCCTTCACCTGATAATGGAACATTATAACCAATGCTTGCATTTTGAAAACGTACGAAATCTCCTTTTTCTAAGAAACGAGTAGAAGCATCTGCCGAAGCACCAGGATCTTCTCCACTAGTAAGTACGTTCTGTGTTACGTTTCTAGAGTTAGAAAGGGCTCCTGCAGTGAAATAGGCATTTTCAGTATTGTTATATACCGAGAAACCAAATTGACCTTGAAAGAATACAGATGCATCAAAATCCTTAACTTTCAAGTTTAAACTTAAACCAGTTGTAATATCGGGCAAAGCATCTTCACCAACAAACGTTTTGTCAGCAAAAGGATCTCCTACACCATTTCCGTCAACATCTTGATATGTTGGCGAACCAGCACTATCAAAACCGGTAAAAATTGGTAAGTAGTAAGAATATAATGATTGTCCAGAAGCAAAACGTTGCGAAAATGCACCTGTTAAACCTGGACCGTTTACAGCACCAGTATCAATTAAACCATCAAAATTTTGAACTTCGTTATTGTTATAGGCAATATTGAAATCTGCAGAGAAGGTAGCGTCATCCGTTCTTACAAAATCGTAGCCCAATGCAAATTCAACACCTTGGTTGATGATACTTGCGTCTACATTTTGGAATTGGAAAGGGTCTACAGCAGGTGCGGCAGGTGGAGTTTGTAAAAGAACGTCGGTTGTTTCAGTTCTATAAACATCAATACTACCACTTAAACGATCATTGTTGAATCCAAAATCGAAACCTGCATTTAAGTTGAAAGATGACTCCCATTTTAAGTCAGGTCTGTCAGTTGCGACAATTGCAGTACCATTTGCGTTAATGTCAAGGTTTTGCTGAACAGTTAAATCAGAAAAGCGTTGTCTTGCAACAAAGTTACCATAACCTAGACCATCTTGGTTACCAGTGATACCTGCGCTTAAACGTAATTTTAGCGTAGATACGTTTTCTCCAACAAAATCCTCTTCGTTCATCTTCCATGCAAACGCACCAGAAGGGAAGTAACCGTATTGGTTTTCAGGTCCGAATCTAGAAGAACCATCAGCTCTCATAGTTGCGGTAAACAAGTATTTGTCGTTCAAAGTATAATTCAATCTAGTAAAGAAAGATTGTAACTCATCCGTATTGTCAAATGAATTGGTAAACACAGAAGTTACAGGACTGTCAAGAGTTCTTCCTAGCTCCTGTTGTGCAACAACGGTCGGTAACAATCTATTTATTAAAACTCCGTTGGTGTTAGGTGCATAATAAGCTTGTTGGTATGAGCCTGAAACAGAATTCTGTAAATCACTTACAGCACTTCTTAAATCTCTACCCATTGCATTTAAATCACTAGTTGTATAACCTCTACCACCAGCATTAAATCCGTAAGTCTGGAAATCTTGGTAACCAAAACCAACTAAAGCTTCTAAACTAGAGTTTTCAAATTCTGTATTATAGTTAACAGTTGCTTCAAAAGTTTTGTTGTCTCTTTTTAACACTCCGTAGTTACCACGACCGATATCCGTAACACCGTTAAGGTTTATAATATCTCTTGAGATAACAGAAGTATTAGTTGCTTCAGCGACATCTAAACCTGCATTTAATTTTGCCGAAAGTTCAGAAGTAAAGTTATACTGTATAGAACCGTTTAATAAATATCTATCAGTATTGGTAATGTTTTGTGTGTTGTCAAGTGCATTTTGGGGATTCACATTTAATCCACCAGCATTGAAACTAGAATTAGAAGGCCAAGTAGGGTTTGCAGCATAGGCACCACCTAAAACATCACCTGATGCACCTGCTTGTGCACTAATCGGTGCTTGAGAATCGTTAATTCTAGCAACGGACATTTGTAGACCAAGAACTAATTTGTCATCTAAGAAACGTTGGTTAAGATTAATTCTACCTGTAATTCTTTCCAAATCAGAATTTTCAACGATACCAAATTGTTTTCCGTAACCGAATGTTGCTCTTACGTTACCGCTGCCATAGTTTTTAGAATAAGAAAGGTTTTGGTTTTGAGAAGCAGTAGACCTAAGTACAACTTGTTGCCAATCTGTATTAGCTCCGAAATCAACAGCACTTGCATTACCACCAACAGCAGTAACTCCAGTTAAAAATTCAGAAGCATCTAAAAGGTCAAAAGTATTAGCAGCTTTAGAAATACTTAAAGAACTAGAAAAGTCCCATACTCCTTGGCTACTTCCTTTACCACTTTTCGTAGTAATGATAACAACACCGTTTGCTCCACGAGAACCATAAATGGCTGTTGCAGATGCATCTTTTAAGATACTGATGCTTTCAATATCATTTGGGTTTATAAAGTTCAATGGGTTTTTAACAGCACTTTGCCCAAAACCTGTTTCGCCTTGTGGTGATGTATTACCGCTACCTAATGGAACACCATCAACTACGAATAAAGGATTGTTGTTTGCACGTACCGAGTTAGAACCTCTAATGTTGATTTGTATTCCCGCACCAGGCTCACCACTAGTTTCCTGAATGTTGACCCCTGCAGTCTTACCTTGTATTAATTGTTCCGGCGAAGCAATGTTACCTCCATTAAAGTCTTCAGCAGTAACAGCGGTTACAGAACCGGTTGCATCTTTAACAGTTGTTGTACCGTAACCAATGATTACTACTTCCTCAAGAGCTTCTGCATCTTCCTCTAAAGAAAAGTTTATAGAAGTTCTTCCGTTTACAGCTACTTCTTGCGTTTTGTAGCCAATATAACTTACGATAAGTACCGCACCGTCTTGAACTGACAAGGTGTAATTACCATCAAAATCAGTTTGCGTACCATTTGTTGTACCCTTTTCAAGAACACTTGCTCCTGGTAAAGGTCCACTTGCATCTGAAACAGTTCCAGATACTTCTTGTGCCTGTGATAGTCCAAAGCACAAAAATGTACTAAGAACCAACAGACTTTTAAGGAATGTAATCTTCATAAATTGTTAATTTAAGTTGAGTTAATTTAATTTCAATTGTTAAAAATATGTAAAATGACGTATTGATATGAATATACTGAAAGCTAAAAATTCACGAAAACGGTTTCGTGTTAATAACTTTTTATTATTACGAGAATAGTTATTGTGGACACCCAAATATATAATATTCTTAAATTTGAACAAAGTTATTGAGAATATACAATTTGGGTAAAGATATTAAAAAATATAATTTGGTAAACTATAAGTTTTTTTTAGAACTTAATGCCGCTTTTAGCTTTTAGAATAAATTAAGTCATTATCTTAAAAATTTTAAAATATTTTTTTGAAATCAAAAATCACACTTAAGGATATTGCGAAAGAGTTAGATGTTTCTATATCAACTGTTTCTAAAGCTCTTAAGAACAGTAAAGAAATCAGTAAGGATACAAAAGACAAAATAAAGGCTTTTGCTAAATTCTATAATTACCGGCCCAATAATATTGCGCTTAGCCTAAAAAACAAGCGAACTAAAAATATAGGGGTAATTATTCCAGATATTGTTCATCATTTTTTTACCACGGTATTTAGAGGAATAGAAAAGTATGCTAATGAGCAGGGGTATAATGTAATTGTTTGTGTTTCTGATGAGTCTTTTGAAAAAGAGGTCGTGAATATGGAAATGTTGGCCAATGGTAGTATAGATGGGTTTATACTTTCTTTAAGCGCTGAAACTCAGTTAAAAAATGAATTTTCGCACTTAAAAGAATTGCTGGATCAAGGAATTCCCATAGTTCTTTTTGACCGGGTAACCTCAGAAATAGATTGCGACAAGGTTATTTTAAATGATCAGGAGATTGCCCATGAAGCCGTAAGTCATTTTATAAATACAGGTGCAAGAAAAATTGCGCTTGTTACAACAGAGAAATTTTTTAACGTCAGTGAAAGTAGGGCAAAGGGATATTTACAAGCTTTAAGAAAAAATGATATTAAGGTAGATGAGAAATTGATTTTAACCTTACCACATGATAATGATAATGCTACATTAATTAGGAATTTTTTTCAAAATAATAAGGTAGATGCTGTTTTATGTGTTAATGAAATATTTGGCATTCAGTGTTTAAGTATTATCCAAGATTTAGGTTATAAGGTCCCTAACGATATATCAGTAATTGGTTTTACCGATGGAATATTGTCAAGGTTTTCTGTACCTAAATTAAGTACGGTTGCACAACATGGAGAAAAAATGGGGGAACAAGCAGCTCAAATGCTTATTAATAGAATGGAATCTTTAGGTGAAGAAGAACCTTTTAAAACAGAAGTAATAAATGCCACTTTAATTAAGCGTGGTTCTACGATCAATTAATACTTTTGTGATTATGAAAAAAGCGGGATTTATTTTTGATTTGGACGGTGTTATTGTTGATACAGCAAAATATCACTATTTAGCTTGGAGAAAACTAGCAAATGAATTAGGTTTTGAATTTACAAAAGAGCAAAATGAACTTTTTAAAGGCGTAAGCAGAAAAAGATGTTTAGAAATTCTTTTAGATATCGGTAAAATTAAAGCTACTCAAGAACAGTTCAATACTTGGATGGTTGAGAAGAATGTAGATTATTTGGCTTATATAGACCAAATGAATGCTAGTGAAATACTACCAGATGTAATTAGAGTACTTAAGTTTTTAAAAGATAGAGATATTCCTATAGCCCTAGGTTCTGCAAGTAAAAATGCCAAACCTATTTTAGAGAAAGTTAATTTATTGCCTTATTTTGATAGTATTGTAGATGGTAATAATGTTACCAAGGCAAAACCGGATCCGGAAGTATTTTTAATAGCAGCAAAAAATTTGGAAGTTGATCCTAGTTTATGTGTGGTTTTCGAAGATGCAGTAGCAGGTATACAAGCTGCTAATAGGGCTGGTATGCTTAGTATTGGAATTGGCGATCCAAATATACTAAGTGAAGCTGCTTTTAATTTTAAAGATTTTACAGAAATGAGTGATAGTTTTTTAGAATCACTCTTAAATCAAAATAAATAAGGTTATTTCCTTACAATTCATTTATTTTAATTCCATTTCAACCATTAATAATGAATCAAGATTATATAAAAGCAGATAAGTGGAGCATTATCGAAGAAGGTTTCGATCAAGAAAATGTAAAATCATCTGAAAGTATTTTTAGCATTGGTAACGGGGCCATGGGGCAACGTGCAAATTTTGAAGAAACCTATACTGGGGAAACATTTCAGGGAAGTTATATTGCCGGCGTTTATTATCCAGATAAAACGCGTGTTGGTTGGTGGAAGAACGGGTATCCAGAGTATTTTGCTAAAGTATTGAACGCGCCTAACTGGATTGGTATAAATATCTATATAAATGATGTAGCGTTAGATTTGGCAACCTGTAAAAAAGTGTCTGGATTTAGACGTGAACTGAACATGAAAGGAGGTATTTATACCAGATGCTTTCAGGCGGTAACATCTAATAATGTTGAAATTGATGTTATCGTAAAGCGTTTCTTAAGCTTAGATATAGATGAAGTTGGGGCTATTTCATATAACGTTAAGGTCCTTAAAACGGATGCTAAAATTGTATTTGAGCCATATTTGGATGGTGGAATTACTAATGAGGATAGTAATTGGGACGATAAATTCTGGAACATTACAAATATAACATCGGCCAATAATCGTGCTTTTATTGAGGCACATACCATGAAAACGAATTTTCAAACCTGTACGTTTATGCAGGCATCCTTACATTATAATGGAAAGGAAGTTTCGCCAAAACCTGCTGACAGATCAGAATCATTTGTTTCCATAAAATTTGAGCAAAATGTAAAGGCAAATGAGTCGGTTGTACTAACTAAATTTGGAGGGTATACCGTAGAAAGGAATCACCCTAACAAAGAGTTGACATCGGTAGCTAACTTAACCTTGGATAAGGTTAGTGACCTAGGTTTCGAAAGCTTGTTAGAAAAACAAAAAGCATCTTGGGCTTCTATTTGGGAAATGAGCGATATTGTTATAGAAGGCGATATAAAAGCGCAACAAGGTATTCGATTTAATATTTTTCAATTGAACCAAACTTATTTAGGTACAGATTCCAGATTAAACATAGGTCCTAAAGGTTTTACCGGAGAAAAATATGGAGGTAGCACCTATTGGGATACGGAAGCATATTGCATTCCTTTTTATATGGCTACTAAAGATGATAAAGTAGCCCGTAAATTATTAAAGTACCGTTATAACCATTTAGAAAAAGCAATTGCTAATGCGAAAAAGTTAGGTTTTTTTAATGGTGCGGCATTGTATCCTATGGTAACCATGAATGGTGAAGAGTGCCATAATGAGTGGGAAATAACGTTTGAAGAAATTCATAGAAATGGAGCTATTGCTTTTGCAATACATAATTATTATAGATATACTGGCGATTATAGCTATATACCAGAAATGGGGTTAGAGGTGTTAATTGGTATAGCTAGATTCTGGCATCAGCGGGTAAATTTCTCTGAGGAGAAGGGTAAATATGTAATGCTGGGAGTAACAGGTCCTAATGAGTATGAAAACAATGTTCATAATAATTGGTATACTAACTATTTGGCAAAATGGTGTATCAATTATACATTAACTCAGTTAGATAAGGTAAAAAGCGGGTACGCAGATGATTACCACAGAATAATAGGGAAAACCAAACTGACCGATAGAGAATGTGAAAAATGGAAAAATGTTGCCGATGAAATGTATTTTCCATATTCAAAAAAATATGGTGTGTTCTTACAACAAGATGGTTTTTTAGATAAGGATTTGGTAAGAGTAGATGAATTGCCAAAAACTGAAAGACCTATTAATCAAAAATGGAGTTGGGACAGAATTTTGAGGTCTCCCTACATTAAGCAAGCTGATGTTTTACAAGGATTTTACTTTTTTGAGGAAGATTTTTCATTAGAAGACCTAGAAAAACATTTTGATTTTTATGAGCCATTTACCGTTCATGAGTCTTCTTTGTCACCATGTGTGCATAGTATACAGGCGGCCAAATTAGGAAGAATGGAACAGGCTTATAATTTCTATTTAAGAACATCTAGGTTAGATTTAGATGATTATAATAAAGAAGTTGAAGAAGGTTTGCATATAACCTCTATGGCTGGTACTTGGATGAGTATTGTTGAAGGGTTTGGGGGTATGCGTGTAGTTGATGATAAATTGTCATTTAAACCACAAATTCCAAATCAATGGAAGGCCTATTCTTTTAAAGTAAACTTTAGAGATAGAATCATAAAAGTTCATGTTACCTCAGAGAATGTATCCTTTCAATTAATTGGTTCTAAAGAAGTGTCTATTAGGGTAAATGGAAAAAAAGTAGAACTTTTCCCTGATAAGTTGATAACGGTATAATGTATACGCCATTTTAAAAATAATGTTTTAGAAATTGAATAGTATCTCATGAAAAGCAAAATTGTTATTTACCATGTATTTACCAGACTTTTTGGAAATACCAATACCAACAATAAGCCTTGGGGTACAATAGAGGAAAATGGGGTTGGCAAACTAGCGGATTTTTCTAAAAAAGCACTTGCTGAAATTAAAAATTTGGGTATAACCCATATTTGGTATACTGGTATTCCGCATCATGCAGTAATTAATGATTATTCTGAATTTGGAATTTCTAATGACGATCCAGATGTAGTAAAGGGAAGAGCAGGTTCACCTTATGCGGTTAAAGATTACTATAATATTAACCCAGACTTAGCAGTTGACCCTGCTAATAGGTTAAATGAATTCAAATCGCTAGTAATGCGTACCCATGCCGCAGGTATGAAGGTAATCATTGATATAGTTCCTAATCATGTAGCAAGAAGGTATGAGGGGAAAACAAATCCTAAAGGCAATTCTGATTTTGGTTATGGCGATGATACCTCGGTAGAATATGCAAAGGACAATAATTTTTATTACATTCCAGGAACACAATTTAAGCATCCAGAATGGCGAGATGGTTATGTTCCTTTAGGTGGTGATACTCCTAATTTACCCAATTCTAAATTAATAGAAATACCGGCTAAATGGACGGGAAATGGTTCGCGAAGTCCGCAACCAGATATGAACGATTGGTACGAAACTGTCCGTATCAATTACGGGGTAAGACCAAATGGTGGGTTAGATTTTGATATGCTGCCCAATGATTATGGCGAGAAAGATTACAATGAACATTTTAAGTATTGGAAAAAGAAAGTAGTTCCTAGTTCTTGGCGAAAATTTCGAGAAATAGCCCATTATTGGTTACAAATGGGTGTTGATGGATTTAGATACGATATGGCAGAAATGGTTCCGGTAGAGTTCTGGAGCTATTTGAATTCATCTATAAAAATGAAAAACCCTGATGCTTTTATTATGGCAGAGGTTTATAATCCGGATTTATATAGAACATATATCCATAAAGGGAAAATGGACTATTTATATGATAAGGTCGATTTTTATGATGGTATAAAACATATAATGAAAGGTTATGGTTGGTCAGACCACTTGCCAGTTGTACAAAACGGATTGCAAGATATTGAGCACAATATGCTCCACTTTCTAGAAAACCATGATGAACAGCGAATAGCGAGTCCGGAATTTGTGGGTAATGCAGCAATTGGAAAACCGGCAATGGTAGTTTCTGCAACAATTAGTACGTCACCAACTATGATATATTTTGGGCAAGAAGTAGGTGAACCTGCCGCTGAAAACCCTGGTTTCGGAAGCCCTTCTAGAACTTCTATATTCGATTATATTGGGGTGCCACATCACCAAAGATGGGTTAACGATAAGAAATTTGATGGCGGTCAGTTAAAACCCGAAGAATCATCATTACGAGATTTTTATAAACGCTTGTTAAATTTCACTAGTACAAGTGAAGCTTTAATGGGTGCTTATCGTGAAATTCATTTTTATAATAAAGAAATTACTGAAGATTATAACCATAGAGTTTTATCTTACGTGCGTTGGTCCGAAAATCAGAAATTAATTGTTGTATCAAATTTTGATACCAACATACAGTTCTCTTTTGATTTAAAGTTACCTGTAGATTTAATGAAGCAATGGCAGTTAACTAGTGGTAAATATGTATTGATAGATGCACTATATGGTCATAAAAATTCTTTAAGTATTGAAAATGGGGAAGGTCATATAGCAATAGAGTTAAATCCTTTAGAATCTTTTATTTTTGAATTAAAATTTTAGAACATATGTTTAGTAGAGTTACTGTATTACTTATCGGTTTAGCATTAGTATCTTGTAATATGAATAAACCTTTAGTTATTGGTCATAGAGGTGCCATGGGCCATGAGACCGAAAATACGCTGCCTTCAATTCAAAAAGCAATGGATTTAGGTGTTGATATGATAGAAATAGATGTTTTTAAAATAAAAAGTGGTGAAATAGTGGTTTTCCATGATAAAACAGTAGAAAGGTTAACCAACGGCCCGGGAAGTATTGAAGGATATAATATTTTCGAATTAAAAAAATTGATTGTTAATGGCGGGCACGAAATTCCAATGCTTCAAGATGTGTTGAAACTTATCGATAATAAGGTGGCATTAAATATTGAACTAAAAGGTGCTGGTACTGCAGATAAGGTCAATTTTATAATGAATTATTATATAGAAAAAAAGAATTGGTCGCCAGAAAATTTTATAATCTCTAGTTTTAATTGGGATGAATTAAAGGCAATGCGTGAGTTTAACCCAAAAGTAGCAATTGCAGTATTAACGGAGGAAAATCCTATAGATGCCATACCTATAGCAAAAGAGCTAAATGCAGTTGCTATTAATCCGTATTTTAAAAAGCTAGATTTAGAAATAGCGAATCAAATACATGATGCAGGTTTTAAAATTTATACGTGGACAGTTAACGAGCCAGAAGATATTAATGCCATGAAAAGAATAGCTGTTGACGGTATTATTACTAATTTTCCTGAACGTGTAAATTAATGTATGATGTTCTTGTAGTTGGTGGTGGTGCTGCTGGTTTTTACGCGGCAATTCATATTGCTGAGTCCAGACCAAATACCAAGATTGCTATTTTGGAACGTGGTAAAGAAGTACTTACCAAAGTAAAAGTCTCTGGTGGTGGACGCTGCAATGTTACTCACGCTGAATTCAATCCCAGTAATTTAAGCAAGAACTACCCAAGAGGGGAAAAAGAGCTCTTAGGCCCTTTTCATACCTATGCTAGCGGAGATACGGTCGGCTTTTTTGAAGAACGTGGAATTGCATTAAAAATAGAAGAGGACGGGAGAATGTTTCCGGTTAGTGACTCTTCACAAACTATTATTGATTGTTTTACTTCTGAAGCGGAACGATTAGGTGTTCAAGTAAAAACGCTTTGTTCTGTAAGTGGTATTGAAAGCAAACAAGTTAATGGTGAAAACATTTGGAATCTAAAAGTAGGTGAGAGCTTCCTTGAAACTAGAAAATTGATTTTAGCTACCGGAAGCAATCCAAAAATGTGGAATTACATTGCAGCTTTAGGGCATGCAATTGTTCCGCCGGTTGCATCACTCTTTACTTTTAATATAAAGGATGATCGCATATCAGGAATACCCGGTGTTTCTACTTACGCCGAGGTAAATGTGTTGCCAAAAAAGAATTTTGGTAAAAAGACAGCCAAATCTAAACAAGATGTATCCAGCTTAACTTCGGGCGGTCCTTTGTTAATAACACATTGGGGTATGAGTGGGCCGGCTATATTAAAGTTGTCAGCGTGGGGAGCAAGAGTTTTAGAGCATTTTAATTATCAATTTAAAATTCAAGTAAATTGGGTTCCAGAGTATCATCAAACCGGACTATTAGAGCTATTCTTAAAAGTAAAACAGGTAGAAAAGAAAACGATTTTAAGAACTAAAGTATTAGATATACCAAAACGTTTATGGGCAAATTTGGTAAGTGCTGCTCATATAGATGATTCTACAACATGGCCAGAAGTTTCTAAACAACAACTTCAATCATTAGCAGAACAATTAACCGCAGGTGTCTATCAAGTAAACGGTAAAAGTACTTTTAAAGAAGAATTTGTAACCGCAGGTGGGGTAGATTTAAAGGAGATAAACTTTAAAAATTATCAAAGTAAAATTTTACCCGGTTTATTTTTTGCAGGTGAAATAGTAAATATTGATGCAATTACGGGAGGATTTAATTTTCAAAATGCTTGGACAAGTGGGTATTTGGCAGCTAAAGGGGTGGTAAAGGAATTAAATAGCAGGGAAACACTTAAATGAAAACGTATATCGCATTTTTAAGAGGTATTAATGTTAGTGGGAAAAAGAAAATACCCATGGCTGAATTAAGGGAATTATGCGAAAGTGTAAAACTAAAAGATGTTAAAACCTATATTCAAAGTGGTAATATTATTTTCAAAAGTGATAGGACCAATAGCACCGAACTAGAAAAGCTTCTTGAAAAAGCTATTTTAAACAATTTTGGATTTGAAGTGCCTGTACTTATTAAGACAATAGATCAATTAGGGAAAATTATTTCCCTTAATCCTTTTAAATTGGAAACAGATATTTTAGAGAATAAAATTTACTTTGTTCTATTAAATAGTGGGCCACAGATTGAAGTTTTAGAAAGTTTTAAAAATGAAGAATTCAAGAATGAAGAATTTTTTTATAATGAAAACTGTATTTATCTAAAATGTAGAGAGGGATATGGCAAAGCTAAATTGAATAATAATTTAATTGAGCATAAATTAAAACTAATAGCAACTACTAGAAATTACAGATCAATGCAAGCATTACTTAAAATGGCAACTGCATAGTTGTAGGTAACGCTTTGCATTGGGGTCTACGGATTTTCTTTACAGTAAAAATTAAATAACAAGACAATTTAATTCATCTCCCAAATTTTGTAATTCAGAACTGCAGCAAAACATAACCAAAGTAGGTATGGAATTAAAAGTATAGCAGCTACTTTACTTACAATTCCAAACCATTTAATTGTTAGTATTAAAACTACTATTAGCGCTAAAATTACCAAAAGTGCTAAAAAAGGTTGCTTTAATCCAAAGAAAATAATACTCCACAATCCATTTAATAACAATTGAAATCCAAAATGGTAGAGTCCTGTTTTAACCCATTTATGATGAAAACCTTTAGCCCATACCCAACCTGCAGAAATTCCCATTAGAATATACATTGTGGTCCAAACGGGAGCAAAAATCCAGTTAGGAGGGTTAAAATTTGGTTTATTCAAAGTAAGGTACCAATCATTTACGGAACTTTGAGTAACAATACTGCTCAGAAACCCAATGGTGCAACAGATAAGGATACTTAAAACAACATAGAATATCTTTCTTTTCAATTAAAAAGTGTTTTGCTCTAAAATAAGGAATTATTTTAATTGACAACCCTAAAAACTATCTTTGCACAAATTGTAGTTTTAATGACAGAAAAAGATTTTATTCCAAATTCCTATACAACGCTTAATGACGAAGGGGAAGTTTCATATACTTCGCCAAGTAATATTGCTTTAGTAAAGTATTGGGGGAAAAAGGAAAATCAAGTTCCTGCAAACCCTTCTATTAGTTTTACTTTAACTGCATGTGCTACTACCACAAAAGTAAAGTATAAAAAAAGAGAAAATAGAAATGAAGAATTCTCATTTGATTTGTTGTTTGAAGGAGAATCTAAAGAAGAGTTTAAACCAAAAATAAATACGTTTTTGAAAAGGGTAGAAGTATATTTGCCTTTTTTGAAAGATTATCACTTTGTTATCAATACTACAAATTCATTTCCTCATAGTAGTGGTATAGCTTCATCGGCAAGTGGAATGTCTGCTTTGGCGTTATGTTTTATGGAAATGGAAAAATCATTTTCAGGCACAATGTCGCCAGAACACTTTAATAGAAAAGTTTCGTTTTTATCTCGTTTAGGTTCCGGTAGTGCATGTCGCAGTATAGAAGGCACCATAGTTCAATGGGGAGAAACACCGTCAATTGAAGGGAGTTCAAATCTTTATGGGATTAAATATCCCTACGAAGTCCATGGTGTTTTTCACAATTTTCATGATACTATTTTATTGGTAGATAAAGGCGAAAAGCAAGTGAGTAGTACAGTAGGGCACGAGTTAATGCACGGGCATCCATTTGCACAACAAAGATTTGACCAAGCCCATTCAAATTTATCAAAGCTGAAAACTATAATAAAAGAAGGAAATTTAGTACGGTTTATTGAAATTGTTGAAAGCGAGGCGCTTACTCTACACGCTATGATGATGACCAGTCATCCGTATTTTATATTAATGAAGCCAAATACCCTTTCTATTATTAATGAAATTTGGAAGTTTAGAAAGGAATCTAGAACGCATGTGTGTTTTACGTTAGATGCTGGTGCAAATGTACATGTATTATATCCGGAAGGTGAAAAGGATATCATTTTTCCATTTATTATAGAGAAATTAGTGCCTTATTGTCAAAATGGACAGTATATTTGCGACCGAATTGGTCTGGGTGCTAAGAAGTTGTAGGGGATAGACGTACGATTGTACCCATTATTCCGTTTGTAGTTAAGCGAATTGCCTATTTTTTTTAACAAGTAATGGCATAACGCTTAACTTTGATTATATTTATAAGTAACATTTCATAATTGCCCACCTTTAAAATATGAAAGGACCACTATTTTATTCTAAAATTCTTCTCTTTGGAGAATACGGTATCATTAAAGATTCTAAAGGATTGTCTATACCCTATAACTTTTATAAAGGAGCTTTGAAATCTGATGCCAATCCTTCGAAAGAAGCATTAAAATCAAATAAAAGTTTAGAAGCTTTTACTCATTATTTAGAGCATCTTACTGAAAAGGAGCCAAAATTGGTTTCTTTCGATTTAGAACTTTTAAAAACTGATGTAGCTGCTGGTATGTACTTTGATAGTTCTATACCGCAAGGGTATGGTGTTGGTAGTAGTGGAGCATTGGTAGCTGCAATTTATGATAAGTATGCAAACGATAAAATTACGGTTCTAGAGAATTTAACAAGAGAAAAACTATTAAAATTAAAGACAATTTTTGGTAAAATGGAGTCTTTTTTTCATGGCAAATCATCTGGCCTAGATCCATTAAATAGTTATTTAAGTTTACCTATATTGATAAATTCTAAAGATAATATAGAATCTACAAGTATTCCATCGCAAAATGCAGAAGGTAAAGGCGCTGTATTTTTATTAGATAGTGGTATAATTGGGGAGACAGCACCTATGGTTCAGATTTTTATGGAACAGATGAAGAACGATGGTTTCAGAAAAATGCTTAAAAACCAATTCATAAAACATACCGATGCTTGTGTAGAGGATTTTGTAAATGGAAACATACAATCATTATTTGGTAATTTAAAGCAACTTTCCCATGTTGTTCTTGATAACTTTAAGCCAATGATACCAGCAAAATTTCATGACTTATGGAAAAACGGAATAGACACCAATGATTATTACTTAAAGCTGTGTGGCTCTGGCGGTGGTGGGTACATTTTAGGTTTTACAGAAGATTTTGAAAAGGCAAAAACTGCACTAAAAGACTACAAACTTGAAGTAGTTTATAATTTTTAGGAAATTTCCAGAATGCTTAATAGAAAAAATAAACTCTTACTATTAAAGGTATTGAGTCTTTTTTCAGTGGTTAGAGGCTATAATATTCTTGTTATAGCACTTGCACAATACTTGGCATCTATATATATTTTAGCACCAGATCTACCATTGCGTAAAGTGGTATTTGATGTTAACCTTTTTGTTATTGTAGTTGCTTCTACAATGGTTATTGCCGCAGGTTATATTATCAATAATTTCTACGATGCAGAAAAAGACCTTATAAATAAACCACGAAAAAGTATGCTAGATCGTTTAGTTAGCCAACGATTTAAGCTAACAACTTATTTTGTGCTTAATTTTTTGGCGGTTATTGCAGCAAGTTATGTGTCTTTTAGAGCCGTCTTTTTTTTCTCTTCGTATATATTTGGTATTTGGATCTATTCGCATAAATTAAAAAGAATTCCATTTTTAGGTAATATTATCTCCGCATCGTTAGCAATCACCCCTTTTTTCGTAGTTTTTGTTTACTATAAAAATTTTCAATCGGTCATATTTGTTCATGCTGTTTTTTTGTTCCTTTTGATTTTAGCACGTGAAATGATTAAAGATTTGGAAAATATTTCTGGGGATATTGCCCAAAACTATAGAACAATACCAATTATTTATGGGGCAAAAACATCAAAAGTCATCATATCCCTACTAATACTTTTAACCTTATTACCATTATTGCTTTTATTGTTTAGGTTTGATGTCGGTTATATGGATTTTTACTTTGGTATTTGTATTTTATTGTTGGTCGTATTTATCTTTCTTCTTTTAAAATCTAAAACTAAAAAAGACTATGTGTGGTTACATAATATTCTAAAGCTAATTATAGTAGTGGGTGTTTTTAGTATTTTGTTAATAGATGTGGACTTAGTATTAAATAGAATACTGTAGTTATTGAGAATATGTTCAATATAACTATTTGAACGGCAATGCAATTTGCTACCTTTGTGCAAAATTGGTACAGTTATGAGTAGGGACGATTCTAGTAGGGGAAAAAATGCTTCAGGCAGACAAGGTGGTAATTTTAAAAAGAAGAGCTATGCGCGTGGCAATGCTCCAATTAAAAAAACGGTAACTCCTAATAAGCCGTCAGACCCAAATTCTATTCGACTAAATAAATATGTGGCAAACTCTGGTGTATGTTCACGTAGAGATGCTGATATATATATTGCGGCTGGTAATGTAACCGTAAACGGAAAACCTATTACAGAAATGGGTTATAAGGTGAAATTGACAGATGAGGTTAAATTCGATGGTCAACTATTGAATCCGGTAAAGAGAGAATACGTATTACTTAATAAACCTAAAGACTTTGTTACTACCATACGCGACGAAAGAGGAAAAAGACATGTATCTGGTTTAATATCTAGTGCTTCAAAGTCAAAATTATTGCCAGTAGACAAATTGGAAAAGGATCACACGGGGTTGCTTTTGTTTACTAATGATGGTAACATGACAAAGACTTTAAAAAGTCCAATAAACGGTTTGCGTAAAATTTATCATCTTGTATTGGAACAAGAATTACGAAGTTCCGATTTAAAGAAAATTCAAGAAGGAGTTGTCGTAGATGAAAAGGTAGTAAGGGTTCAAGACATTAGTTATATAAACGATGCGCCCAAACGTGAAGTAGGTATTGAAATTTATAGTTCTAGAAATAAAATTGTAGAACGCCTTTTTGATACACTAGGATATAAAGTTCAAAAATTGGATAGAGTAGTTTACGGAGGACTTACCAAGAAAGATTTGCCAAGAGGACACTGGAGATATTTAACTAGCCAAGAGGTTATTAATCTTAAAATGATTAAATAGTATTGTTTAATTATAACGACAGACTCATAAATTCAGATGGTCTTGCGGTGATGTAATTTAATTGTTATACTATTGGCTAAACCCATCTCCAAAACGGTACGTTGCAATAATACCATGGGTGTTTCCTAAAGGAGAATCGTTCATCGCGACATTATAACTATAAATAGCTCTAATATTCTTAAATAGGTAAATACCGGCTAAAAGATTTATAGAAGAATTAGTTCTATAACCTGTACCAAGTTCAAATCTGTTTTTAAAACTTACCGCAACGTTCATATCCACCTGAAAAGGAGCACCGTTTTCATATTTAAGTAACAGGTTAGGTTTGATCATTAGTTCTTCGAATTTATTAGAGAAAAACCGATAGCCTAAATATCCGTAATAAGGAACATTAATATCCACGTTGTCATCGGACACAAGCATGTCCCCAATAACATTAGGTGTAGAAACACCTACATAAACATTTGCCAAGTTTAACAGAAAGCCAAGTCCAATAGTGGGTATTGTAGCATTTATATTCATGGCAAAATTAGGGTCGTCCATTATGCCAAGTTCCAATAGATTGTCCTGATACTGCTGAACTCCAGGAGATATAGAAAAGGACAATGAATTTGGAGTGTAAATTTGCCAATAAGGTCTGTTGCTTTTGGTGTCGAAAAAGATTTTATATGAATAAGTAGCAAAGACACTAGTAGAAGTAGTGACACCTATTTCATCACGAATAAGACCCGCGCCTAAACCAATTTTACCTCTGTTTAATGGGGAGTGAAAGCTTAGTGCAAAACTTTTTGGACTACCTTCAAACTGGTTAAATGTCCCCGTATTACTAATCCCAATTTCCGCACTAGGGGCAAGACCTGCAAAGGCTGAATTCACTAAGTAAGGATTGTAGTTGTACTCCGAAAATGTTGGGGTCTGCTGTGCCATTGCGTTATTAGACAATACGACAATAATGAATGCTATGAATGCGATGTTTTTATATAAATATTGCATGCTGTTTTATCGCTTTAGAACAAGGAAACCTTGTGTTTTTCTTAAAATGGTTTCACCTTCTATTTGAATTTTGAAAAAGTAAGTTCCAGAAGGCAATTGGTCTGCACCAACTTTGGTACGCCTATTAGCAGTACCCGAAAATACGTTCAATGCATTATCATAACCATCGATTTGAAAAACAAGGTCGCCCCAACGGTTATAAATGCTCACCACATTTTCCGGGTAATAGTCAATATTTTCAATATGCCAATACTCGTTTATACCATCTCCGTCTGGTGAGAATCCATATTTGGTTTCATCTTCAGGAATAATAGTTGTAAATGATTGTTCTACGCAAGAGCTAGCATCACCAGCACTATTGTAAGGGGTTATGGTTACAAAAATTTCAGTATCAAAAGGAAACTCTTCGTTATGGGAATACTCTGTAGAGGGCCCCATATCAAGATTGTCAACAATATCATTGGAATCTATAGCAGTACCTATTGAAATACGATATCCAATTGTTTTTTCAACTACTTCCCACGATATTGTACTTGTTAAGGAAACATCGGTTTCTCCATTTGCCGGACTCGTTAATACGGTACAAGCAGGTGCAATAACTTCGGTAGTGAAGCTTTGAGAACTACACCCTATAGCATCTCCAGAAGTGTTATAAGGAGTGATCTTTACAAATATCAATGTTTCTGAAGGTAGGTTTTCATTTAGAATATAACTGGTTAAAGAAGCAACATCTTCATTGTCTACAATGTCGTTTCCGTCTAAAGTTGTTCCTATAGCAATGCGATATCCATCTGCATCGACAGCGGCGTTCCATTCAATATCCGTAGCAATAGAAATTGCATTCCCATTTTGTAAAGAAGAAATTAGACTTGTACAAGACGGTAAAGGCCTTATTGTAAAACTTTCAGAAGCACAACCAACAGCATCACCAACCTCGTTAAAAGGAGTAATAGTAATTGTTACAATTTCGCCCTCGTTAAATTGATAAGGAAAAGTATAGCTATTACCTATAACCTCTAGGTCTGTTACATTATTTGCCGTACTATTATCTGCGGTAATGGTTAATTTGTATCCATCTGCATCGGTAATTGTGTTCCATGTTATGTCGTTTACTTCTGCTAATACAGCTCCGTCCACAGGTGCAATCAATGTTGTGCAATTTGGGATGGATTTAATTGTGAAACTTTCCGTAGTACAACCAATTGCATCGCCAGCATTATTGTATGGGGTTATGTTAACCGTAACTGTTTCTCCTTGTTCAAAATCATTTAAAAAACTATAGGAATTTCCAGAGGCAATATTCAAATTGGTTACGTTATTTGCTGTACTGCTACTACCAGTAATGGTAAGTCTGTAGCCTTGAGCATCACTTATTTCTGTCCATTCTATTCCTATATTTGCAGCTACACCTATAGATCCATTTAGTGGTGCAATTAAATTTGTACATGCAGGAACAGCCTCAATAGTGAAACTTTCTGTAACACAACTAATTGCATTTCCAGATTCATTATAGGGAGTTACGGACACAGAAACGGTCTCACCTTGGGTAAAATCTGAACTAAAATCATATGAAATATCTGTTGTTTGATAATTGATTAGGTTATTTATAGTACTAGTGCTCGCCGTTACTGTTATAAAATAACCAACGGCATTGGTTATAGCATTCCATGAAATAGAGGTATTCGTACTTACTTCTGTGTCACCATTATTTGGCGCGTTTAAATTAGTGCAAGCAGGTACTGGCTTTATCGTAAAACTTTCTGCCGTACACCCAATGGCATCACCTTGGGTATTAAAAGGAACAATTAAAACAGAAACCGTTTCGCCCTGTTCAAAATCAGTTAAAAAATCGTAAGATGTACCTGAGGTTATTTCTAATTCATTCAAATTATTTGCGGTAGTCACACTTCCAACCACCGTTAATTTATATCCATCTGCACCAGCAATTGCATTCCATTCAATAGCACTATTAATGGCATTATCAATTGTGTTGTTAGCGGGTGAAATAAGTGTAGTACATAAGGGTACAGGTGGCGGTACTATTGTAAAACTTTCTGTCGTACAACCAGTAGCATCACCATTGGCATTGTAGGGAATTATAGTTACCGTAACAGTTTCACCTTGCGTAAAATCATTTGTAAAATCAAAGGAGGTGCCTGTGGTTACCTCAAAATTGGTCATATTATTAGCTGTACTGTTACTTCCTAAGACAGTTACTTTATAACCATCGGCATCAGTAACGGCACTCCATTCAATAGACGTATCTACAGCAATATCAGTTGCGTTATTTGCAGGACTAATTAATGTTGAGCATTCTGGTGGCCCTGTGGTTTCAAAAGTATATTCTGTACAACCTGTAGCATCACCATTCGTATTATAAGCAATAATAGAAATATAAATAGTATCATTTTCTGGTAAGTCGTTTACGAAGTCAAATGTGGTTACATCACCAAGGTCATCGCTGAAAATATCCGTTCCTCCGGACGTTGTCCCTGCTGTAAGACGATACCCGTCTGCAGACCCAGAGCCATTCCAGCTTAAATTGGTATCAATTGCTATTTGAGTAGAACCGTCTACCGGTGAGGTTAAAACTGCACATGAAGGCGGACTAGTTGAATCTCCCGTAGTAAAGTTTTCTTCTGTACAACCTGTTGCATCGCCCTCGTTGTTATAGGGAATTATAGTGACATAATATGTTCTGCCCTCAAGCAAGTCGTTTGGAATGTCATAGGAAGTTATAGTTTCAACTATTACGTTATTTACAATTTCATTTCCACCTTCAGTTGTGCCTACTATTACAATATATCCTAAAGCTTCAGGTATTGCTGTCCAACTTAAATGCGTATCAATAGACACTCCGGTTTCTTGGTGTGCCGGACTAGTTAAATTAGTACAAGTTGGTGGTACAGGTATAATTTCGGTATGGAAACTTTCTTCTATACAGCTAAATGCATCGCCTTGGTCATTGTAAGGTGTTATAGTAATAAAAATATCACTGTTCTCAGGGAGGTCGGCCATTAAATCATACGCAGTAACATTTTCTACATCTTCATCATCAAGAATATCATTGCTTCCGGTGGTTGTGCCGACGGTTAATCTATACCCATCTGCGTTTGAAATAGCGTTCCAGCTTAAGTCCGTAGAAACTGAAACATCGCTGACGCCATTAGCAGGTGAAATTAAAGATGTGCATTCAGGTATGGTTGGTAAGGTGTTTGAAAGACTAAAACTCTCTTCAGTACAGACACCAGGATTACCTTCATCATTAAAAGGTGTAATGGTTACATAAACGGTATCGCCAGTATTAAAATCTGAAGCAAATTCATAAGTAGTTTCGTTGGTGATAGTTTCATTGTTTACCACATCATTACCTCCAGGTGTAGTTCCGACAGTTAAATAATAACCTTGGGCAAATTGTGCGGCATTCCAAGTAAGGTTAGTATTAACAGGTACATTTGTGTCTCCATTTAAAGGCGAAGTTAATTGCGTACATTCGGGAATTGGGCAATCACGAACATCTAGGTCAAACGTCCACCCATAATTATCTATCATAGATTGTCTTTCCTCAATAGCATCACAATAAGGTAATCCTTGGGCACCTAAGGTAATACCGCTAGTAACCGTTTGTTCCGACCATGCAATTAGTGTAGTATCATAATTTTCCCTAGTAAGTGCAGTATTGTCTAACATATCGTTCATGTTCGTGACACCGCTTACATCCCAATCTCCTAGGTATTGATCTAAAGAAGTAGCATTAAAGAAAGTTGAACGCATGGAAACATTACCCAAATTCCATAAATCCATTATTTGATTGTAAGCAGATGCTTCTCTAAACATATAGTCCATATTGCTTACACCAGATATGCGCCAGTTATTTATATTTTGGTTGAAGGTAGTAGCATTACTGAACATTTCTTCCATGGTATTTACCCCTCTTACATTCCAATCGCTTATGTTTTCATTAAATGCGGATGCACCTTTAAACATATCTTCCATTGTAGTAACTGATGCAACATTCCAAGAGTTCATAGTTTGGTTATAAGCACTGGCATCATTAAACATAGCTCTCATAGTGTTAACGAAAGAAACATCCCAAAGGTCAATATTTTGATTAAAAGTAGTTGCTCCACTAAACATCTCTGCCATAGTTAAAGCTTCGCCAGTATTCCAATTAGAAATAGCTTCATTGAAAACTATGGCATTTTTAAACATAGCTTCAAAGGTGGTTACTACAGCCGTATCCCAATTATTTAAAGATTGGTTAAATACCGCTGCATCTTCAAACATAGATTCCATTAAAGTAACCGAGCTTACATCCCAAGTGTTTATTGGTTGATTAAATAGTAAAGCATCTTCAAACATACTACTCATATCCGCAGCTGCACTTACGTCCCAATTGTTTAGAGGTTGGTTAAAGGAAGATGCGCCACGAAAAACACTATTCATATTTACCACACTATTTACATCCCAACTATTTAAAGGTTGGTTAAATGCTAAAGCATAATTAAACATAGATCGCATGGTAAGAACGTTGGTCAAATTCCAACTGTTAATGTTTTGATTGAATACTGAAGCGCTACTGAACATTCCACTAGTATTAGTTACTGCAGTAACATCCCAATTATTTAATGGTTGGTTAAATGCGTTTGCAGAACTAAACATATTCGCCATATTGTTTACTTTAGATACATCCCAACTATTTAGCGGAAGATTAAATGATCTCGCAGTATTGAACATACCACTCATGTCTATTACCTTACTAACATCCCACCCATCAATATCTTGGTTGAAAGCTTCGGCATAGTAGAACATCTCTTTCATATCTTCGACTTTGGCAACATTCCATAAGTTTAAGGGTTGGTTAAAAAGTTCAGCTCTTGAGAACATGCCTGACATGTTTGTTACATTGGTTACATCCCAGTTGTTAATATCTTGATTGAAAACATCAGTATTCTGAAAGGTTCTGGACATATTCGTTACATTACCTGTATTCCAGTTATTTAAAGGCTGGTCAAAGGAGTCTGTGCCAAGAAACATAGCAGATATTGTGGTAACATTGCCAATATTCCAGCTATTCAATGGCTGGTTAAATGCCCTTGCACCAAGAAAAACACCATACATATCGGTCACATTGCTAACATTCCAATTATCGATATTTCCATTAAATAAATTGCAACTATTAAACATATTGTACATACTTTCCACTTGTGAAAGGTTGGGAATATCGGTTGCATTGTATTCCATATTCTCACAACCATAAAAAGCCATATTCATAGATTGCCATACCTGGGTACCCCATTGATCTATAGAAAGTAATTTAATAGAATCCGTATTGGAATAATAATGTAGGGGAGCGGGGAATGTACCTATAATGGATACTGTGTAAACACCTGGAGTTAAATAGGTATGTGTAATAGTATTGGTAACATGGTTATTGTATTGTCCATCTCCCCAATCAATAGAATAATCATAGCTAAGATAATCAGGATAACCAGTGTTGGCTTCTATTTTTAATTGATTAGCTGCTGTGGTACCATTTTCTAAAATTGTTGTGTCATAGGTTAGTTTAAATGCGTCTGGACTATTTACCCAGCTTTCGACAACTGTAAAAGTAATAGGTGAACAGCCTACAGCATCACCTTCATCATTAAAAGGAATTACTAAAACAGATACTTCATCACCTGGGTTAAATTCATTGGTGAAATCGACGCCAACATTAGTTGCCCCAAGTGTTTGGTTGTAAACTTCCACTGGTCCAGAACCATCATCTCTAGTTACTGTAACTTTATAACCTGTAGCGTTTGGCGCTGGAGCCCATCTAATATCGCTATTGGCAGGAACTTGGGTATCGCCATTTGCTGGCATGGTAATTTCGGTACATAATACATACGAACAATTGACACTGTCACCAGAAATAGTCCATCCATAAGTATCAATTAAGCTTTGGCGTTGGTTAAGAGCATCACAATACTGTAGATTGGTTGCACCCAAGGTAATACCGGAATTTACGCTTTGTGCAGACCAATCAGTTAAAATAGTATCATAATTCTCTTGTGATATGCCACTGTTCGATAGCATATTGGACATATTGGTTGCTGAAGTTATATTCCAATCTCCTAAATTTTGATCATATGCCGTAGCACTATTAAATACGCCAAGGAAATTAGTTACATTAGAAACGTTCCAATTATTTAGAGGTTGGTTAAAAATTGTATTATTTGCAAAAATTGAGGAAATATTTGTTAGGCTAGTAGTTATCCAACTATTTAATGGTTGATTAAAACCATCGTTTTGTTGAAACATTTGTTGCATATTCGTAACATTGCTAACATCCCAGTTGTTTAAAGGTTGGTTAAATGCATCTGCATTTTTGAACATTTGTTGCATTTGAGTAACTGAAGAAACAACCCAATCATTTAAGTTTTGATTAAAAATTTGATTGTTTGAAAACATTTGGGACATATTAGTAACAGCTGAAACGTCCCATAGATTTAGTGGTTGATTAAAAGCCACTGGGTATGATGCGGTCCATGATGCAAACATTTGAGACATATCAGTAACAGCTGAAACATCCCAATCATTTAGTGGCTGGTTAAAGACTCTTGCCGTTTCAAACATTTGCGACATATCGGTAACAGCTGAAACATCCCAATTATTTAATGGTTGATTAAAGTTAGGGGTGTCTGCAAACATTTGTGACATGTCAGTTACTTTAGAAACATCCCAATTGTTCATCGGGTAACTAATAGCAGATTCATGAAACATACGACTCATATTAGTAACATTCCCCACTTGCCAATTACTAAGGTTTTGATTAAAGTCATTTGTTCTAAAAAACATTGTATTCATGTCGGTCACTTGACTAACATTCCAATTGTTTAAAGGTTGATTGTATCTTCTACAGGCAACGAACATACCAGACATATCAGTAACCAAACTAACATTCCAATTATTAATGTTTTGATTGAAGTTAACACAGGCATAAAACATCTCTTTCATATTTGTGACCGATGAAGTATTCCAATTATCTAGGGGCTGATTGAAAGAAGTGTTTTTAAAGGTTTCGGACATATCAGTAATAGAATTTGTTGTCCAATTATCTAAGGGTCTATTAAAAATGGTGCAATTAGCAAAAATTCCCGAGATATCTGTAATAGTGCTGATATTCCAAGTATTTAAAATACCATTAAAAGATGTGCCACCACGAAACATGTTTTTAAGACTGGTAACTTGTGAAAGGTCTGGAGCAGTTATGGCATCAAAATTCATGTTTTCACAACCAAAAAAAGCATTTTCCATGGTTTGCCATTGTATTGTGCCCCAATCTAATATTTCTATGAGTTTAAGTTTGTCATTGGCGTTCTCATCATTAAAAAAAATAGATGGGAATATACCCGTTATACTAATAGTATGTAATCCAGGAGTTGCATAGGTATGTGTTATATTCCCTGTAACCCCTGTGTCAGTGGTGCCATCTCCCCAATCTACGTTATAGTTGTACGTTGTGTATGCTGGGTTTGTAGGTATGGTAATTTGATTAGCTGCCGACGAACCGGTCTCAATATTATTTGTATTCCAAATAGTGGTAAATGATTGGGAAAAAAGATTAACACTTAAGAACAAAAGTAATAGGGTAGTACTTTTTTTAAATATAGGCATATTGTAATTTTAAACTCACGTATGTGAGTCAAATATGGCAATGACTTTCGAATGTTAAAATTATTTGTTGTGAATACTTACTTTATAAGTGTGAATTTGACTTATATTGATGAAGTATATAAAAATCAAAATTTTAACTAATAACCGAAATCAGAAAAAAAGGGCTGTTTTAGTGATTGTTTTAAGACAAAGTATTTAGATTGAAATATGAATAACAAATAGAATTCTTATACTGAACTCATCTTGACTTTTTTTTACCTACGAATTATACATTTTGCACCCTAATTTTGTCATTTTTGAGTTCCGTAGCTATGGCTATGTAAATAAAAAATAACTTCATTACGGCACAAAAGCCACAATTCTCGGTTCCAAACAAAAAGTCATGATGAGTTCACTAATAGCTCTTGCTAAAAATGTTTTTTTCATTCATAAAATTAAATGCTAAACACGTTTCATTTTATCATTAATTTCCTTTAAACAAAGATTCCCTAAACTACCTTCGTGGGTATGGTGAATATCTCTCTTCGGTATAAATGTACCTTCATTAATTTCCATGCCCATTTTCTTATACGCATCTCTAAAAGGCATACCATTTTGTACCAATTCGTTTAAAGTGTCAACACTAAATAAATAGTCATATTTTGGGTCGTCTAGAATGTTTTCATTTACCCTAATTTCTTTTAGGCTAAAAGTTAAAATCTCAATACAAGCTTTCATGTCTTGTATAGCCGGAACAATAATTTCCTTAACCAATTGTAAATCTCTATGATATCCACTAGGTAAATTATTGATAATTAAAGTCAATTGATTTGGAATAGATTGTAGTTTATTACACTTACCACGAACCAATTCAAAAACATCGGGATTTTTTTTGTGGGGCATAATGCTAGAACCTGTTGTCAGCTCATCTGGGAAAGAGATAAAGTTGAAATTTTGGTTCATATATAAGCAAATATCCATTGCCATTTTAGAAAGCGTTGCGGCAATATTTGCAATGCCAAAAGCCGTTGCTTTTTCGGCCTTTCCTCTACTCATTTGCGCTGCAACAACATTATATTTTAAGGTGCTAAAACCCATTTCTTTAGTAGTGAAACTACGGTCTATGGCAAATGAACTACCATAACCTGCAGCGCTACCTAAAGGGTTTTGGTCTACAACTTTGTATGCTGCTTCAATAAAATAAAGGTCATCTATTAAACTTTCAGCATAAGCAGAAAACCATAGTCCAAACGAGGAAGGCATCGCAATTTGTAAATGTGTATACCCTGGTAACAATACATCTTTATGTTCTTGGGCCTTTACTAATAGAAGATTAAATAACGATTTGGTCATCGATTTAATTTCATCCAATTCATCTTTTAAATAGAGATGCATGGCTACCAAAACCTGGTCATTTCTAGATCTGGCGGTATGTATTTTTTTTCCGGTATCACCCAAGCTAAGGGTAAGCATATATTCTATTTTAGAATGCATGTCTTCAAAAGACTTTTCAATAGTAAAAGTTCCTTTTTCTATTCGAGCAGCAATAATGTTAAGTTCATTAACAAGCTCTTTAGTTTCTTTTGGAGTAATCAAACCAATTTCACCTAACATTTTTGCGTGAGCTTTAGATGCAATAACATCATACTTAGCTAAATGTAAATCGAGCTCTCTATCGTTACCAACGGTAAAATGGTCAATCTTTTTATCAGTGCTAAATCCTTTCTCCCAGAGTTTCATAATTTAAGTGTCAAGTTCAAGTATCAAGTTCAAAACTTAATAATGAAAATTAGTTTTATAATTAGCCGCACGCTTAGTGCAGGAATCCTTTTAATATTTTAATATACAAATCTATGCCTTCTTCAATCTCATTTACATAGATAAATTCATTGGCTGAATGTGAGCGTGTGCTGTCGCCAGGACCTAGTTTTAATGACTGGCAACTTAACGCTGCTTGGTCAGATAGGGTAGGCGAGCCGTATGTTGTTCTGCCTAGTGCAATACCCGATTTTACTAACGGATGGTCTTTATCTATTTTCGATGAATTCAGTCGTAAAGATCGTTCCTTTAATTCGCATGGAGCATCCTTCTTTAGTAAATCTGCAATTTCTTTATTCGTATACGCATCATTTACCCGAACATCTACCACCAAATCAACTTGTGCCGGGACGACATTATGTTGTGATCCGGCGCTAATTTGGGTAACGGTCATTTTTACATCTCCCAAAGCTTCAGACGATTTTTTAAATTTATAGTTCTTAAACCACTCTAAAACTTTAATAGAATTGTAAATGGAATTGTCATTGTTCGGGTGCGCTGCGTGAGAGGGAGTTCCTTTCACAACTGCATCAAAAACAACCAATCCTTTTTCTGCGATTGCAAGTTGCATCAAAGTGGGTTCGCCAACTATTGCAACATCAATATTAGGTAATTTAGGTAGCAATCCACGAAGACTATTTTCACCTGCATTCTCTTCTTCTGCAGAGGCCACCATTAAAAGGTTGTGGTTGAGGTCTTCAGAATCGTAATAGTTCACGAAAGTAGCCAAAAGAGACACTAAAGGTCCACCAGCATCATTACTTCCTAATCCAAATAATTTACCATCTTCAATATGGGGCAGAAAAGGGTCTTTTGTATAAGCGGTATTCGGTTTTACGGTATCGTGATGAGAATTCAATAATAAGGTTGGTTTACTGTTGTCCCAAAATTTATTTTTTGCTATAATGTTGTTGAGGTCGCGTTCTATAGGTATGTCATATTTTGCCAACCACGCTTGTATAGCATCTGCAGTCTTGTCTTCTTCTTTTGAAAATGATTCTATCGAAATTAATTCTTTCAATAAATTAATGGCACTTTCCGTAAGTTCTGTTTGATTCATTCTATAGGGTTAACGTGGTAAAAAATTCAGTGTTTTTATCTAACATGGTTACATCGCCCAAACAAACTTTTTCAACAGTATTATTCAATGCATGAAAGGAATTATGAAGCTTTGGTAACATACCATCAGCAATTACACCTTCTGATAATAGTTCGTTGTATTTTGTTGTATTTATATTTTTCACTACGCTGTTGTCATCAGTAATATCTAATAGAACACCTTTTTTTTCAAAACAATAATACAATGTCGTTTTATATAAAGATGCCATGCCAATTGCAATTTCAGAAGCAATGGTATCTGCGTTGGTGTTCAATAATTGTCCGTCACCATCATGAGAAATAGCGCAGAAAATAGGAGTTAGATTTATGGATAAAAGATTGCTCAGTAATTCAGAATTTACACCGTCAATATCACCAACAAATCCGTAATCTATTTCTTTTACGGGGCGTTTATGGGCTTGTATACTATTACCATCTGCACCACTTAAACCAATAGCGTTTATTTTTTTAGCTTGTAGTTGAGCAACTATTTTCTTGTTTGCCAATCCGCCATAAACCATGGTAATGATATCTACAGTTTCGGCATCGGTAATACGCCTGCCATCTATCATTTTAGATTCAACACCTAATTTAGTAGCTAGTTGAGTAGCCAATTTTCCACCACCGTGAACTAATATTTTAAGTCCTTCTAGTTTTGAAAATGCAGTAAGAAAAATAGCTAATGCCTTTTCATCTTCAATGACATTACCGCCAATTTTTACTATGGACAATTTTTCTTTCATATTATACATTTATTATTCCGCCGTCTATGGTCATTGAAGCCCCAGTAATCCAAGAGGCATCTTCGGAAACTAGAAATAAGGCAAGATTTGCAATATCATTCGGTTTTCCTAATCGTTTTAATAGCGTTTTATTAGCTGCGTTTTCAACGGCTTTATTCGGATTGTCAAATGCGGTTGCAGAATCCCAAAGTAACGGAGTATCTACTGGTCCAGGACACATGGCATTTACCCTTATTTGAGGAGCGTATTCTACCGCCATTTGTCTCATTAAAGCTAAGGCACCTGCCTTAGAAGCGCAATATGCAGGATGATTTGGAAAACTTTTATAAGCTGCAATCGATGCATTAATTAAAATAGAAGAACCTTCGTTTTTTTGGATTTCTGGAATCGCGAATTTAGAAAGATAGAATATAGAAGATAAGTTCGTCTCCATGGTATTTTTCCATAGTTCATCAGAAAGTTCGGTAACACTACCAATACCTAATATTCCGGCATTCAATGAAAGGATATCAAGTCTGCCGAATTTTTTAATTGCAGTCCAAACCAATTGCTCGTTGTATGCAGGGTGCCTAACATCACCGGCTATAAAAACTGCATTTTCACCTAGTTCCTGGGCTAACGCATTCCCTCTTTTTTCATCTCTTCCCGAAAGAATTATTTTAGCACCATTTGCTGCAAAGGCAATTGCAATGGCTTTTCCCATGCCACTGGTTGCCCCTGTAATTATAGCGACTTTATTTTCGAGTTTCTTTATCATTTTATTTAAGATTCTCTAATATTTTCTTCAAAACCAATTGTGCAGCGTAGGTTCTATTATTTGCTTGTTCAATAACCAAAGATTGTTCGCTATCTAAAACTTCATCGGCAACAACAACATTTCTACGAACAGGAAGACAGTGCATGAATCTTGCCTTACCTAGTTTCTTTAAGGTCATTTGCCAATTTGTATCTTGAGATTTTATTTGACCGTAATCTATATAGCTACTCCAGTTTTTTACATATACAAAATCGGCATTTTCCAGTGCTTTTTCTTGATCGTGCTCAATTTTAGAATCTTTGGTAATGTTAGGGTCCAGTTCATACCCTTTAGGATGCGTAATTACAAAATCTGCATTCTGCTTCTGCATCATCTGTACAAAAGAATTGGCAACTGCATGCGGTAAAGCCCTTGGGTGTGGTGCCCATGATAAAACAACTTTTGGGTTATTTTTAAAATTATGTTCTTCCATGGTAATGGCATCGGTTAATGCTTGTAATGGGTGACCAACGGAGCTTTCCATGTTTACAATGGGAACAGAGGCATATTTTTTAAATCCGTTTAGAACTTCTTCTGCTTCATCTAATTCTTTGTCAACCAAACCGGCAAAAGCACGAATGGCAATAATATCACAATATTGAGAAATTACCTGTGCCGCTTCTTTTACATGTTCAGATGTACCTTGGTCCATAATAGTACCATCAGCATATTCTAATGCCCAACCTTCGCTTCCAAAATTCATAACAATGACTTCCATGCCTAAATTTATAGCCGCTTTCTGGGTGCTTAAACGCGTACGTAGCGAGTTGTTGAAAAATAGGAGTCCAATAGTTTTATCACTCCCTAAAGATTTAAATTTTTTAGGTTGTTTTTTTAGAGTAATAGCTTCTTTTACCCAGGTGGATAAAGAGTCAATATCGTTTATTGAAAGGTAATTCATGATGCTTTAATTTTTGTAAAAGTGCTTTTGTTATTCATGGCATCGGTAATAAAATTATCATTTAAGCCATTGGTAATCCATGTTTCTATACCGGCTTTTTGGGCAATGGTTGCGGCATCAATTTTAGATTGCATGCCACCAGTGCCGTGGGTAGATTTAGATGCGCCAATTTCGTGCTGTAATTCGCTTAAATTGGAGACTTCTTCAATAGTTTTTGGTGTTGTTGATAGTAGTGATGCTTTTGTATAAATACCATCTGTATTAGTAGCAATAATTAATATATCTGCGGATAATAATGAAGCTGTTAAGCCTGCCAGTTTATCATTATCACCAAACTTAATTTCATCTGTTGCAACAGTGTCGTTTTCATTAATAATAGGAATGAAATTGTTGGCAACAAGCACATTTATAGTGTTTTTAATATTGACTCTAGTTTGTTCCTTTTCAAAATCTGAATAAGATAATAAGCATTGAGAAGTAAAAAGTCCAAGCTCTCGAAAATTCTCTTGAAAAATACGCATTAAGTGAGGTTGTCCAATAGATGCTAGTGCTTGCTTTACAGTTATTTCTTCACCATTATGCTCCAATTTTACAAACTGCCTAGCTGCAGCAATAGCACCAGAACTCACAATTATGAATTCATACTCGTCTTTTAAAGCGGCTATTTGCCTGCCAATATCTTCAATTTTACCACGAGAAATATGGTCGGTATCCTTTGTTAAGGTATTGGAACCTAATTTCAATAAAATTCTCTTTTTCAACATTTTAATTCTGATTTTGTCAGGCTAAATTTTATTCTTTCCTAACTCCTAACTCCTAACTCCTAACTCCTAACTCCTAACTCCTAACTTTTTTAGGTTTCGACTGCGCTCAACCGGACACTATTATTATTCGTTTTACTAACAAGCATCAACTATCTAACCTGGCCATTCCCTTTTACGTACCATTTGTTGGTAACTAAGTGTTGTAAGCCAATAGGGCCGCGTTGGTGTAATTTATCGGTGCTAATAGCTAGCTCACCACCAAGGCCAAATTGCCCACCATCGGTAAAACGGGTAGATGCATTATGGTATACGGCAGCAGTATCTACATTTTGCATGAATAGGTCTGCTTCTTCTTCATTTTTTGTAATAATAGAAGCCGAATGTCCGCCGCCATAAGTGTTAATATGCTGAATAGCTTCTTCTACATCTGGTACTTGACCAAGAACTATTTTATAATCTAAGAATTCTTCATACCAAACAAGTTCATTATCTATTTGCGAAGTGCCCTCTAAACCAGCAAGCTTTGCATCAGTTAAAACTTCAACATTATACTTTTTTAAGGATTGAACTAATAGGTTTAGAAATTCCATTTTCCGAGGTAAATCTCTTGAAATAATAACTTTGTCAACCGCATTACAAGCCGATATTTTTGTAGTCTTTGCATTAATAATAACATCTAAGGCCATTTGCAAATCGGACTCATGAGAAACATAAACAAAGTTGTTACCACGACCACTCACAATTACAGGACATTGGGCGTGTTGTTTTACAAAAGCAATTAGTTTTTCACCACCACGAGGTACTATTAAATCTAATTTTTGAGTCGGATTTTCTAGAAATTGCTGCGTTTCCTCTCTTGAATAATTCAAATAAGTAATCCAATCTTCGGAACATTCGCAAGATTCTAGAGCTTTATGCCAGAGATTAACTAAAACCAAATTAGAGTTTAAGGATTCTTTGCCTCCTTTTAATAAAATTTTGTTTCCAGATTTAAAAGCAATTCCGGCAGCTTCTATAGTAACATCTGGTCTAGATTCATAAATAATCATGATAGTGCCAAAAGAAGCCGTTTTGTTACTTATTTCTAATCCGTTGTCATGTGTAAATTGAAAACGTTCTACATGTAAAGGGTCGGGAAGAGCGGCTAATTTTTTTAAAGAGGAGGCCATTTCTCTAACCTTATTTTTGTCCACCTTTAATCTATCTATCATAGCAATATCACCCGATTCAAAAGAGTTTATATCTTTCTCATTAGCAGAAATAAGTATAGATTCTTCTTGTTGAACCAATTCTGCCATACGTTTTAATACGGCATTTCTTTTTGTTAAGGAGAGTGTTATTATCATGATAAAGCAGTCTTAAGTGCGTTAAAAAACACGTCTAAATCTTGTTTTGTAATGTTTAATGCAGGTAAAATTCTAAGCACAGTTTTGTCTTTTGCGCCACCAGTAAATAGGTGATGGTCATAAATAAGTTTTTTGCGTAAATCGGCAACCTGAAAATCGAACTCCAACCCAAGCATTAACCCTTTACCTTTTACACGTTTTACTTCTGGAATTTCTTTTGCCTTTTCAGTAAAGTAATTTCCTAGCTCTTCTGCATTTTTAATCAAATTCTCTTTCTCTAAAACTTCAAGAACAGCTAATGTTGCTACACAAGCCAAATGGTTACCGCCAAACGTAGTGCCTAGCATACCAAATTTTGCTGCATATTTTTCATGAATTAAAATGCCACCTACAGGAAATCCATTACCCATGCCTTTTGCAACACTTATAATATCTGGTTGTATGTTATGGTGCTGAAAAGCGAAAAATTTACCACTTCTACCAAAGCCACATTGCACCTCATCAGCAATTAAGAAAACATTATTTTCTCTACAAAGAGCCGCTACCTCTTGGTAAAATTGTGTAGTTGGTTCATCTAATCCCCCAACACCTTGTATGGACTCTATTATAACAGCGCAAACATTCTTTTTGACAATCTCATTTTTAAAGCTAATAATGTCATTGAGTTCTAAAAAGTTTACTTTTTGCTGTTGATTAATAGGTGCATTTATAGAGGGGTTGTCAGTAGTAGCTACAGCAGCAGACGTACGCCCGTGAAAACCATTTTTAAAGGCAATAACTTTAGATTTTCCTGTTACAAAAGACGCCATTTTTAAGGCGTTTTCATTAGCTTCAGCTCCAGAGTTACACAAGAAAAGATTGTAATCTCCGCAACCAGAAAGTTGTCCAAGTTTTTCGGCTAACTCTTCTTGTAAAGGGTTTTGTACTGCATTGCTATAAAAACCAATTTTGTCCAATTGGTCTTTTAAACGCTTTACATAATGCGGGTGAGAATGACCAATGGAAATAACAGCATGGCCACCATAGAAATCTAAATAATCTTGACCTTTTTCATCCGTAACTACGATACCTTTTGCAGAAACTGGAGTAACATTATATAAAGGATAAACATCGAATAATTTCATAATCCAAAAAATTCAAGTTCAAAAGAACTAATTAAAAAGTGTTTTTTTACTCGATAAACGAGATATTAATGCTCCGAGGCTTACCTCGAAATTTCAAATTCATTCTCTTTCGAATGCCTAGTGGACTTGTTTCGAGATAGTTTACTTTGTTTTAAATTCGGTAATTTTATCATAAGATGCCACAATACCACGAATTAGCGATGAGCTTAATCCTTGGTGCTCCATTTCATTTAGTCCGGTAATGGTACAACCCATGGGAGTGGTAACCCTATCTATTTCTTCTTCAGGGTGGTTGCCAGATTCTATTAACAAACTAGCAGCACCACTACAGGTGTGCATTGCTAACTCTTGCGCCTCTTGTGCATCAAAACCTAGTTGTATGGCACCTTGTGTTGTTGCACGAATTAAGCGCATCCAAAAAGCAACACCACTTGCACATATAACAGTTGCAGCTTGCATTTGACCTTCTGGGATTTCCATAGAATGACCCATTCTATTAAAAATGGCTTTTGCCAATTCAATACGTTTTTTACCCTTTTCATTACTGCAAATACATGTCATAGACTTACCTACAGAAATAGCGGTATTAGGCATACTTCTAATAATGTAATTATCCTTGCCAATAACACTTTCTATTTTGTCTATTCCAAAGCCGGTAATGGTTGAAATTATTACATGATTTTCGTTCAGTAAATCTTTTACACTTTCTAAAATTGCTGCAAAATGAACGGGCTGAACAGCAAAAATTAAGATATCAGAATTCTGTATAGCCAAGCGGTTATCATTTGTTACGGTAACCTTATTATGTTTTTCAAAATCAAGAATAGATTTGGTGTTTCTTTTAGTAAGGTACATGGTAGTAGAACCATTACTTTTTAGAATTCCGTTTGCAATGGAAAGTCCTAAGTTACCTGCACCTATTATGGCTATTTTCATTTTTTTTAGTTTTGTATAAAGCGTACTAAGTAAGAAGTATGAAGTAAAGAGTAAATTCTAAATTTATGTTCGTTTCTTATAATTAGACCTTATTAATTTTTGTATCAATCTTTTAAAATATTTTTTTATTTCCGTCAATTGTCAACCTCAACTATGTTTCTCACCAGCTCCTCTGCTAGGTAACTGAGCGTAGCCGAAGTTAAAAAACGCCTGCTTTCAAATTCAGGCCTAAATCTTCTTCTAGTCCAAATATTAAATTCATATTCTGTACTGCTTGTCCTGATGCTCCTTTTAATAGGTTGTCAATTGCTGAGGTAACCAGTAAAATGTCATCATGTTTATGCAGGTGGATATGACACTGATTGGTGTTTACTACTTGTTTTAAATTGATAGGCTCATCTGAAATTTGAGTAAATACAGCATTTTTATAGAATTCCTGATATAGTTTCCCCGCGTCTTCTAAACTTTCTTCAAATTTGGTATATGAAGTAGCTAAAATACCACGGGTAAAATTGCCTCTATTAGGCATAAAAAATAAGTTGCCACTGTTTTTTTGAAGTGAATGTAAACTTTCATTAATTTCACCCAAATGTTGATGGGTAAAAGGCTTGTACCAGCTTACATTATTATTTCTCCATGAAAAATGTGAAGTGGCAGACGGACTAACACCTGCTCCAGTACTACCAGTAACAGCATTAATATGTACTTCATTTTTTAGAAGATTTGCATTTGCTAATGGTAGCAATGCAAGTTGAATAGCGGTGGCAAAACAACCAGGGTTTGCAATATATTGAGCGTTTTCAATTTCGTTTTTAAATAGTTCTGGTAAACCGTAAACGAACTTTTTTCCATCAAAATCATCATCGGCATGCAGTCTAAAATCATTGCTTAAATCTATGATTTTAGTATTGACTGAAAAATTATGTTCTTTTAAAAAAGCCGTAGAGTTACCATGACCTAAACAAAGAAAAACAACATTAACCTCTATGTTTACATTTCCTGAAAATTCTAAATCAGTTACCCCTAATAAATCTGGATGCGCAGTAGTAACTTTTTTTCCAGCCCTGGTGGTACTGAATACAAAATCTATTTCCGTTGCCGGATGATTTAATAGAATTCGAATAAGCTCCCCACCCGTATAACCAGAACCACCAATAATTCCTGCTTTAATCATAATTTTAATTTGTGTAAAGAGTATCAAGTAATAAGTATTAAGTACAAAGTACTTGAACAACACTTTTAATTTTTCACTTAATACTTTATACTCATTACTTAATACTATTTTTTCCTAAACTCCTAACTCCTAACTATTTATTTATCCCCATTTACATGGTTATAAATTTTTCCTGAATTCGATAGAATTTTAATAAAGCCTTTAGCATCATCTGCAGACCAACCTTTATTTACTTCGCCATATTTTCCAAAAGCATCGGTCATTAAATCATGTTTAGATGAAATTCCGTGTAATCGAAACTGGAAAGGATATAAGCCAACAAATACATCACCAGAAACTGTTTTTTGGGTATCGGTCAAGAAGGTTTCTATATTTCTCATTACAGCATCTAGGTAGTTGCCTTCATGCAATAACATACCGTAGAAATTACCTTGTTGTTCTTTTTGATATTGTTGCCATTTTGTAAGCGTATGCTTCTCTAATAAGTGGTGTGCTTTTATAATTATTAAGGAAGCAGGAGCTTCAAAACCAACTCGACCTTTAGTACCAATAATAGTATCACCAACATGAATGTCTCTACCAATAGCAAATTTAGAAGCTAGCGCCTCTAACTTTTCAATATTAGCAACTGGGTTATCTTTTTTACCATCAATAGCTACCAACTCTCCTTTTTCGAAAGTAAGTTTTACATCTATTGGGTTTTTCTCTTGTAACTGGCTTGGGTAAGCGCTATCGGGTAATGCTTTTTCGGATGTTAATGTTTCTTCACCACCAACCGATGTTCCCCATAAGCCTCTATTAATAGAGTATTTAGCCTTCTCCCAAGGGTAATCTACTCCGTTTGATTTTAGGTATGCAATCTCTTCCTCCCTTGCTAATTTATTATCTCTGATCGGCGTAATTATTTCAATCTCTGGAGCAATGATTTGGAAAATCATATCGAAACGAACTTGGTCGTTACCTGCACCTGTACTACCATGAGCAATATAACCAGCGCCAACTTTTTTAGCGTAGTTTACAATTTCAATAGCCTGTACAATACGTTCTGCACTTACAGAAAGCGGGTAGGTATTGTTTTTGAGTACGTTACCAAAAATAAGGTACTTAACCACTTTATCATAAAAAGTCTGTACGGCATCAATTGAGGTGTATGATGTTGCACCTAGTTCTATCGCTTTTTTCTCGATTTCCTTTATTTCATCTGATGAAAATCCGCCAGTATTTACGCTAACTGCATGTACTTCAAACCCTTTGTCTTTTGATAAATGTTTAGCGCAGTAAGATGTATCTAATCCGCCGCTATATGCTAGTACTAATTTTTTCATTGTAATATGTTCAAATCCGGTAATACCGGGTAATTATTGTTTTTGTTTGATAGAAATTAGACATTTATTATAGAGAAAAAAGAGGTTAGAAAATAGATTGATATTTTCATTATCTAGTTCATTTTTTTCTATAATCTAATTTTTATTTTCTACTTTCTTTTTAAGGAATAAACTCTCTTTTATGCTTTTTAATCTTGTAAAGGCTTTGCTGTTTACTTCCTTAATTTCTTCAGGTTTTTTCTTATTATTTCCATCGTAGAGCATTCCAGTGCAAAGGCACATTTTTTGTTCTGTTCTAGTAAGAATATCAAAGTTTTTGCAGGTTTGACAACCTTTCCAGAATTCTGGGTCATCTGTTAGTTCAGAAAAGGTAACTGGTTTGTAACCAAGTTCGTAGTTTATCTTCATAACCGCTAAGCCTGTAGTTATTCCAAATATTTTAGCATCTGGAAACTTCTGTCTACTTAATTCAAATATTTTGGCTTTAATTTTTTTGGCAAGACCCTGGCCTCTATAATCTGGGTGAACAATAAGACCTGAGTTGGCCACAAATTTCTCGTGCCCCCAAACTTCTATATAGCAGAAGCCTGCAAATTTATCTCCATCCAAAGCCAAAATAGCGTTGCCGTTAGATAGTTTTCTCTGAATATATTCAGGCGTACGTTTTGCAATACCTGTTCCTCGAACTTTGGCAGATTCAGCTATGGTATCGCAAATATCCTGAGCGTATTTAAAATGTGATTCGTTAGCAACAATTAAGTTCATTGCCAGTTAAATTTAAAAAGTGTATAAAAAAAATTTTGATTTGCTGTGCGGAAATGGACTCACCTAATTCCATAAATATATCATACCCTTACGGGCGACGACGGGGAGATGTGAACGGACGCGCAAGAGCAACTGGGCTCACGGTACAATATAAAAAGTAGATTTCTTCGTTCATTATAAAGTAAATGTACAAATTATATTTATTTGAAATCCTCGATACTATAATTTTTACAAAAACTTCACTTTTTGTTATTATGTGCAACAATTTCATAAATAATGAAGCCGTATACTGAAATATACTCAATGCTAAGTAGCCATAGATTTTCTTTAAAATCTGTTTGTGAATAGGCAAAATAACTTAGTACGATGGCCGCAGACCATATTATAGCATACTTGTACGAGGTAAAAATGGCAAGTAACACAAGGAAAATACTATACCAAGGGTGTATGGTAGTAGATATAAAGTAGTAGATAGTTAAAACCCACATCATAGAAGCTATTAACTGGTTTAAATCCTTCCTTTTTGGGAGAAAGGTAAATAAGAGCACCGTAATAATTGTAAGTGCAGGCGTAATTTTGCCATATGTTTTTATAAACTCCCAAGGTTTAGCTTCAAATTGAATTGCTACTTGTTTTACAATATTGTAGATGCTAGCATTAAATTCAAAATTAGAAAACCACAGGCTTAAGGTTTTTGTATAATTAGCTATGAATTCTGGGGTGTAAAATGGTAAAAAAAGTAGAAAAGAAGTTGCGGCTATCAATATATAAAACACACTACTTTTTTTCCATCTCAAATAAGGTAAAAACAACGGTAAAAATAATATGGGTACCAATTTTATAGAAATAGAACATGCTAAAATAATTGCGGCCCATGTCCATTTTTTTAGCGATAACAGAAATATAGAAAGTATAAAGAAGAACAGCATTACGCCCTCGAAATGCAAGTTTCCCGTAAGTTCAATAATAACTAACGGATTAAGAAAGTACCAAAATATGAGCTGAGGAGATTTGTTAAGGTTTTTCAATAATTTTCTTCCAAAATAAAAAATACCTATATCGGCTAAAATAATAGTACTACGCATTACAACTAAAGAAGCAAACATACTTTTACCACCTATTAAGGCGGCCAAGCCGAAGATTAATTGATTTAGCGGTGGGTAATTACTATAGTGTTTTGCGCTTAAAGTTCCCATGCCATTATAAAGTTCATTGGCATTGGGTATCATGGTAGCCATATTTGCAATTATTTCATTTGGCGTATGTAAATAGGGGTTTATGCTTTTGGCAACCAAATGACCATCCCAAATAAAGCGATAGAAATCTTGAGACAAAGTGGGTTCTGTAAATAAAAATATAAGCCTAAAAATTATACCTACGGCCAATAAGTATTTAACGTTCCATTTTTCGAATTGTATAAGCTTAAAGCAAAGTAGAAAAAGTGCTATAAAAAGAGTTAGTAGTTTAACAAAATCTGTCCGCACTAAATGATAGGCAAAAGTGTAATAAAACATAATACTCAATACCACCAACAGCAAGGAAACCTTATGAAGTTTCAAAAATGTTTTAAAGGTATTTGGCATTTGGGAATTAGTTTAGAGACAAGACAATTTAGTGGTTTTTGTTGAAATGTAATTTTATCGTTCCATCATTTTACCTAAAAGTTCTTTCATCATTTTGGCGGCTAAATATGCTGTCATATTATGAAAGTCGCGATCTGGGTTGTATTCAACAATATCAGCACCTACTACTTCAGTGTTAATGTTATGAACTAAATCTAAAACTTGGCGAGATGAGAGTCCGCCTGGCTCGTGGTGAGATACTCCTGGAGCAAATGCAGGATCAAACCCGTCCATATCTAAGGATATGTAAAGCGGATTGTCAAATTTAGGAATAGCCTCTAAATTTAAACTCCTCATTTCATGAACATCAACTTTATATTTTGCCGCTTGGGCAGTTTGGTGTGGATTTAAAGTTCTTATACCTACCTGAACCAGTTTTACGGCAAAACCGTTTTCCATAATCCTAGCAAAGGGGCAGGCATGAGAATACGGATCACCTTCATAATCGTGGTACAAATCGGCATGTGCATCAATATGTAAAATATCTAGTTTAGGATGTTTATTATGAAACGCTTTAATAATTGGAAAAGTAATAGAGTGGTCTCCACCGAGGGTTAGTATTTTGGAATCTGAATCTAAATGTTTTTTGGTGATCAATTCAATATCAAAGTAGTCTTTTATTGCAAAATCACCCTTGTCGGTTATGGTTTCATTTTCAATTGAAACACCATATTCAGTACATAGATTCATAGAATCGCTATAAAGTGCTTTTCTAATTAGGTCGGGTGCTTTTGCGGGTCCTTTTTGAAAAGAGGATTTTGCATCCCAATTAATGCCTTGAATAGTAATATGTTTCATTTTGGTGGTTTGTTGATTGTAGTCGGTAAAATCTAAGAAACTTAAAGTAATTAATACATGGTGTTTTGGTTTCTAGATTTTTCTGGAATTTGCTGAATAGCATCCCAATGTTCGCAAATTTTTCCATTATCATCAAATCTAAAAAAATCCATGGTGACATATTGGTCATTTCCTGGCCATGTTTGGTGGGTATGTAAAGCAACTAAATCACCTTCGGCAATAGAACGTACAAATTCAATGGACTTTTCTGGGTACTCTAGTTGCATTCGGTCAAAATAATCGATAAAACCTTGAGTGCCATTCACAACTGCGGGGTTATGCTGAATGTACTTATTCCCTACATATTTTTCAATGGCAAGTTTTGGCTGGCCCATATAAGCGGTTCTGTAAAATTCAACGGCATTCTCTTTGTTTTTTTCTAGATTCATCCTTGCTATTTTAGAATTTCGGTGATTGGATGTTTAAACTTTTTATAATCCGTAGGTAAATCTACAAAAGGTTCAGTAGTAAAACTGAATGCACTATTTCCATTAAAAACCCAATAATTACCTTCTATTTTACCAGTTTCACTGGTGGTGTGATCTCGTGGAATTTCATTTATAGAAAATTGATTTTTCTCTTTATTATACCAAATACCCATTGCACGTAAATCATTCTCATTTGTATATGTTAGCGTAATGTGTGTTTGTAATTCACCATTTACAGAATTTATAATAGCGCCTTTAGAAGGGAAACTTTCTAATTCTTTTGCCCATGGTATGTTATTCACTTTCCAGTTCGCTATTTTTTCCCATTGCGCTAAAGCAATTGCGGTATCTTTTTCAGTTTGGATAAAGGTGAAAATGTGTTCTTGAACTATAACTATTTCTTTTGTTTTAGGGTTAATAGTTACGGTGGTTTTATCAGCTGCAATTTTACTGTCCTCTATACCAAAGAATGATGCTAATAGAAAGAATATAATATTAATTTGTTCCATTTAAAGTGGCAATATTTTGAATTTATGAATTATGTTTTGTTAATATGTACTCAAGCGTTTTTTTAACACTTAACCATTCTTGTTCAGTTATTGAAAACACGACCGAATCTCTGTAAGTGCCATCAGCATTTATTCTATGATTTCTTAAAATACCGTCCTCTTTTGCGCCAAGCCGTGCAATTGCCGTTCTAGACTTTATGTTGTGCCAGTTGGTCATAAATTGTACAGCAATGCAATTTAGATTCTCAAAGGCAAATTTTAATAAGAGCAGTTTACATTCGGTATTGACACCAGTTCTTTGGTGTTTTTTTGCATACCAGGTATAGCCAATTTCTAGTCTTCTATGCTCTGGTTGTATGCTATAGAATCTTGTAGAGCCAATAATCGTATTAGTTGCCTTGTCTATTACTGTAAATGTATATTCAATACCTTCTTCTTTTTGCTTTAAAGCATGATCAATGTAAGCTTCAATGTTTTTTTCTGAAGGTACAGAAGTGTACCATAATTCCCATAAATTACCGTCGGCAGCGGCTTTTAATAAGTCTCTTTTATGAGATTTCTCTAAAGGAACAAGTTTAACTTTATCTCCTTCTAATGCGATGTTATCAATCCAATTTCCCATTTTCATATGGTGGTTTTAATAAATATCAAAAGTTCAAGTATAAAACTAAGTAATAACTAAGGATTATTGACTTTTAAATTAATGCTGCTAAATGATTTCATCTTTTTTATATTGTTATGGATATATTATAAATAAAATTGATAAATCTAAATTGATTACCTTTAAATTTCCCTCCATAAATACTTGGCATTACTAATAAACAACAGTACTAAAACAAACTCACACTACATTTATAAACTATGAAAAACATCATTACTACCAGTATGGCAACAAGCTTTTCTATAGCTTTTCTGTTATTAACTTCTTGTAAAGAAGAACCAAAAGCAGTTATAGACCAAACGGCTGAATTAAATAAGTGGTTCGACGAAAAATATGAGGAACAATTGCAAATGAGTCCGCTAGCACTCACGGCTCAAGGACGAAAGGACCAATATGACAAAATAGATGATTTAAGCAAAGAGGCAGAAAAGAAAGAATTAGCCTGGTATACTAAAAATGCTGCGGAACTTAGTGAAAAGTTCGATTATGCCAGCTTAAATGAAGCAGACCAGACTTCGTATAATTTATGGATGTATCAATACGAAACATTAAAAGAGGGTGCTAATTTTGAGAATCTAGACTATGTGTTTGATCAAATGCGCGGGCTGCATACTGGTTTGCCAAGTTATCTAATCAACTTTCATAAAGTGGATAGTTTAGCCGATATGAATGCGTATATCTCAAGAATTAAAGAAGCATCAAGAGGTATAGATCAATTAGTGGAAAGGGCAAAAGAGCAGGCTACTGCAGGTAATCTTCCTCCTAAATTTGCATTTACGACGGTTATCACCCAAACAAAGGCATTAGCGGATGGTACGCCGTTACTTAATGATATGAATGGCAAAATAGATGCTCTTTTAGCATCAGAAAAAATAACGGCAGAAGAGGCAACTTCACTTAAAGAGCAATCACAAAAAACCCTTAATGATTATTTTAAACCATCTTATGAAAAACTACTAGCTTGGTTAGAAAGTGAAATAGATAATGCAGAAGAAACACCAACAGGCGTTAGTCGTCATGAAAATGGAAAGGATTTCTATAATTATCGCTTAAAGGTTTTTACTACAACAGCGATGACTGCCGATGAAATCCATGAAATAGGACTAAAAGAAGTGACTAGAATTAAAAGTGAAATGATGGCCATTAAAGAAAAAGTTGGCTTTAAGGGAGATTTAAACGAGTTCTTTAAATTTGTTAATACGGATCCTCAGTTTTTCTTTCCCAATACCGATGAAGGTAGACAAGCGTATTTAGATGAATCTAAAAAGTACTTGGATGATTTAACTAAAAAACTGCCAGATTACTTTGGTATTTTGCCAAAGGCAAAATTAGAAGTAAAAAGAGTAGAGGCTTTTCGTGAGCAAGATGGAGCTCCACAGCATTATTCAGCGGGTACACCAGATGGTTCTAGGGCTGGAACGTATTACGTGCATTTATCAGATATGAACGCTATGCCGAAAACTACAATGGAAGGTGTTGCTTATCATGAAGGTAACCCTGGGCATCACATGCAAATTTCCATTGCACAAGAACTAGAAGCGGTACCTAAGTTTAGAACACAAGCAGGGTTTAGTGTATATAGCGAAGGTTGGGCTTTGTACACAGAAACCCTAGCAAAAGAAATGGGCGGATACCAAAATCCGTATTACGATTTTGGTCGTTTGGTAAATGAAATTTGGAGAGCTATACGCTTGGTGGTAGATACAGGTTTACATGCTAAAGGATGGACTGAGGCAGATGCTATTAAGTATTTCACAGAAAATTCATCTATTGCTCCAGGAGCTATAAAGGCAGAGGTACAACGTTACATGGTTATGCCAGGCCAAGCAACCTCGTATAAAATAGGAATGCTTAAAATGCAAGAATTACGTAAAATGGCTGAAACGGAATTAGGCGATAAGTTCGACATTAAAGGTTTCCATGACACCGTTCTTGGTGGTGGAGCTTTGCCGTTAGAGCTATTAGAACGTAGAGTAAAAGCTTGGATTGACACACAGAAATAAATAAAACTCAATTAAATTAAAGTATATTGACACGCCATAAACGAAAGTTTATGGCGTGTTTTTTTAATTTAATTGTGGTGAAAAATAAGGACAATACATCAAAGCGGAGTAAAAAGCCATGGCCCACTAAAGATGCTATGCAACAGGTCTATGAAAAGAATCTGTGGGGTAGTGGTGAGTCTGACTTTTATTCGGGAGAAGGTTCTCATAAAGTAGAGATTGTAGCACCTTATGTACAAGCTATAATTACATTTTTAGACACTTTTGAAAAACCAATTTCAGTGTGCGATTTAGGTTGTGGAGATTTCAATGTGGGGAAAGAACTGGTGCAGTATACCAAAAATTATATAGCTGTAGATATTGTCCCAGAACTTATTGAACGGAATAGGGAAAAATTTAAGGTATCGAATTTAGAATTTCAATCTTTGGATATTGCTAAAGATAAATTGCCCACTGCAGAATGCGCTATTATTCGTCAAGTACTGCAGCACTTGTCTAATAATGAAGTAAAGCTGGTAACAGAAAAATTATACGACTATACCTATGTAATTGTTACCGAACACCTTCCAAAAGGTAATTTTCAACCTAATGCTGATATTATTTCAGGACAGGGAACGCGACTAAAAAAGCAAAGTGGCATTCATCTTTTGGCGCCACCGTTCAACTTAAAAGTAAAGGAAGAAAAGGTGTTACTTTCAATACCAGATGAACACGGAATAATTGTAACAACGCTATATAGATTTAAATAACATTAATTGATTTCGTTATCCTGATAAATATCATATTATAAATTTGCCTTGTACACTAGCTTTGATTGTAGCTAAAATAGGATTACATGAACAAGGTAGAAATAAACCAAGGAGAAATAAAAGTAAAGTTAAGTGAGCCAAGTGCTGGTAAATTGTCTTTTGAAAAGTTGGGTATAAAAAAGGAAGACGTTACTATAGAAAGCGGTTTGCTTCGTTTAGTGTTTGACCTAGAAGCAATTCGTGATTATAATTATTATCAAGTACCCACTATTGAAATATTCTATGAAGAGAATATGTCAGAAACGCATTGGATATGTGAGTTTAACGGGAAAACTATTTTAGATAAATTAGACCATCATGGTCATTCTACAATATTATTATTGAACAGAAATGAGCTTAGTAATTTAGAACAACATCATGAGAATGTATTAATCGTACATGCGGAGTTTCCGCAACCGGCAAATTTGAATTTGAAGGAATCCAGTATACATTTTTTCAAATAAAAAAGTAGTCATTTTATTATAAAAATAGAGGATAGCCATTGGTTTGTTGATGTTTAACTGGTAGTATAATAAAGCCGAACCAATAAATAACTATTTTGTTTAGGGAGTTATAAGTGCTGTCCTCTTTTTTTACTCGCTAATCGAGACATAAATCATACGAGGCTTTCGTCAAAATCTAAATTAAATCTTTAATTCAATGCCTTGTAGGTTTGTCCCGAGATTGTTTACTTGTCGAGATTCATTTCTAATATGTCCTTGAGCTTAAATGTCGGTGCCTCTTAAAAACAATAATAAGTCAACTATTACGGCAAAGTAAAATATCAATTTTTTTCTGGATCGCGATTAGTCAAATTGTACTACTATTAGTTAGCACTTTAATTTTCTTCTCTTAATATTTTTTCCATTTTTCGACCTTTTGCTAATTCATCTACTAACTTATCTAAATAGCGTACTTGTTGTGTTAGTATATTGTCAATTTCTTCAATTCTATACCCACATATTACACCTTTAATTAAATGGGCATTAGGGTTAATACTTGCCTTATTAAAGAATGTTTCAAAGCTGAGTTTATCTTTAATATGTTGTTGTATTTCTATTTCATTAAAACCTGTAAGCCATTTAATAACTAGGTGTAATTCTTGTTTTGTTCTGCCTTTTTTTTCAATTTTTGTTACATAATGTGGATAGACTGATGAGAAGGTCATTTTTGCTATACGTGCATTATGTTCCGCAGATACTTTCATTTTAAATGTTTTTAGAAGGGTCGTAATGTAACCCAACATGTTTGTGTATGGTTTGTGGTGTGTTTAAGCACTAAAGTTTGGAAATAAATCACATGCAGAAAATACGATAGGATTTTCGTAATTCATCTAGAACCAAGCAATTAATTTTATAGATTGTTGGTTACAGGTTTTATTTCAAGTCAAATTCTAAAGGTGTTTTGTAATATTTACATACCAATTCAGCACTAAACGATTTTTTTGGTACCAGCGTAATTTTATTGTTTTTAACCCCAATGTTATCAATTAATGAATAGATATCTGCATAAAGACGTAATTCAAAATTTATAGTGTAAGTTATATTATTTTCCTTGTCATGATATTCGATAATTGCATTGGAAGATTTATTAATTGGAGCAATTTGGTAATAAATAACTATTCTATAAGTTGTGGTTTCTTTTGTTTTGTAATGGATTTTAATTTCTCTTTTAAATTTAGAGAGTTCAATAGCAGTTTTATTTACAAATTCCAAATTTTGGCCGGTACTAATCCTGCGGAAAATTTCTATTATCTTCCTTTCTATGAATTCATCTTTTTCTTCAGTTTTTAGAGAATTAAAATATGTAGAAGAAGTTCCTAAATCAATATATTTTATTCTTTTATCTAAATCTCGCTTAGAAATCTGTATTTCATTTTCCTTTAGGTAGGTTGTGAGATTTATATAAATATGATCAAATTCTCCAAAGCAATATTTTAATTCGTTTAATTTCCTTGCAATTCTTATTCCAATAAAAATGGTGTTTTCAGTAGATTCAAAAACTTTTCCTAGATCAGAAGGCAAGCTTTTTCCTGCAACATTTTCACTTTCATAGATTCTTATGTCTTTTATTATTCTATCGGCCATTTTTAGGGTGTAATCGGTTACTTGCTGCCAACGGTTTTTGATAGTAGTATATAACTTCTACTTACAAGCGAACTCGCTATATTCTTAAACCTTGTTTACAGCGGTTATTCTTCTGCTTTACATTCATATTTTGAGTTAATAATAATCTCAATGCCATGTTCGGTATCCCAACTACATTTAAAATATAGTTTTAATTCATCTATATTGGCAGTAATAATAATATCCTGTAAACATAGATTGCGCTTTAAGAATTCTTTATTGGTATAAGAGGTATTATGTAGTCGCTCAATTTCTAGTTTTGCGTATTTAAAATGAACAGCATCGGCATAAGCCCCTCCATTGCCAAACGTATAATATTCAAAAAAAGAAAGTAATTTTTGTTCTGCGACTTCTGTATTATTTACAAGATTTTTCAATGAATCTAAACCACATATTTTTTCATTACGAACAATATTTACTTTTGAGTTATCTGTATGTGGCTGCTCATAATACTCATAAACATCTGAATTGTTTTCCCACTCTAAGGTGCTGTCCGGATTAGAGAAATTCTCGGGATTGTACAAATCGTAATACATATTCCAATCTGAACAGATAAAATTATTGATAAGTGCTTCTTCTTTTTCATCAAGCTCTACTGCAAGAATGGAATAGAAGTTTGTGTTTGATACTGTGAGATTTTCTTCTAAATATCTAGCTTTGATTTCTTTTTGTTTTGCTATGTTAATTCGTTCTTGTAACTCATCAGCATTTATTTTTACGTAAATACACTCAAACAATTCATTTATATTGTTTACTGATGTAAAATCGAATTTAGCATCAATTTTAGTATCTAAGGCATTTATCATAAAATGTTGTTTATAAAAATCTGAAAATTTAGGTTCAAAAAAACCTAGTAGTTGTACCAAATATTCCTCAGAAATTACAATCCAATAAATTCTATAATGATACTCCTTGTCATCCCAATTATTGGTATAGACCTTATAACCACTAATTTTTGTGCGTAACTCCCAATTTTCTGCACGGTCTTTATGAAATGATTTTGTAGCTCGTTTTCTATGTTCGTCACTAATTTCCGGAATAGCACAATTGTAGTCTTTAGTCTTTTCAATGCTTGCAATAAATTGAGATTTATTATTGTCCTCTGCAAGTAGTGCTTTCGTTTTAATTAGAATTAAACGATTTTCAGTGATAACTTTTTTATCATAATATTCTGGCACGTAAAGTGTAATTGGTTTGTCCATTTTTTTAAATAATGCTAACGGTTTGGCTCGTATGTTTGGTTCTTA